>NZ_VIQO01000081.1 GCF_007483665.1 Catellatospora sichuanensis | reverse complement strand
TCGAGCTACCGCTGGACGTCGACGGGCGTGCTGGCGACCCCGAAGTCGGGCTGGGTCTCGCTCAAGGACTTCACCACCGCCCCCTACAACGGCAGGCAGCTCGTCTACGCCACCACGCACGACAACGGATCGACCTGGGGCTCGATGAACTTCAGCCTGTTCACCAACTGGTCCGACATGGCCTCGGCCAGCCAGAACACCATGTCGTCCGCCACCGTCGCACCATCGCTGTTCTACTTCGCCCCCCGCAACATCTGGGTACTCGCCTACCAGTGGGGCGGACCCGCCTTCTCCTACCGCACCTCCAGCGACCCCACCAACCCCAACGGGTGGTCCTCGCCGCAGACCCTGTTCTCCGGCAGCATCTCCGGCTCCGGCACCGGACCCATCGACCAGGCCGTCATCGGTGACAGCACCAACATGTACCTGTTCTTCGCCGGCGACAACGGCAAGATCTACCGGGCCAGCATGCCCATCGGCAACTTCCCCGGCAGCTTCGGCTCCACCTCCACCGTGATCATGAGCGACACCACGAACAACCTGTTCGAAGCCGTCCAGGTCTACAAGGTCGCCGGCCAGAACCAGTACCTCATGATCGTCGAAGCGATCGGCGCGCAGGGCCGCTACTTCCGCTCCTTCACCGCCACCAGCCTCGGCGGCACGTGGACCCCGCAGGCCGCCACCGAGAGCAACCCCTTCGCCGGCAAGGCCAACAGCGGCGCCACCTGGACCAACGACATCAGCCACGGCGAACTCATCCGCACCAACGCCGACCAGACCATGACCATCGACCCCTGCAACCTGCAGCTGCTCTACCAGGGCCGCTCACCCAACTCCGGCGGCGACTACGGCCTGCTGCCCTACCGGCCCGGCCT
>NZ_VIQO01000080.1 GCF_007483665.1 Catellatospora sichuanensis | reverse complement strand
TAGGTCGTGTATCGAAGTGCGTGTAGCCATTCGTTGATCGCGGTGATGTGGATCGTGGCCAGGTAGCGGACGGCGAGCTTGTCGTACCGAGTGGCCATCGCCCGGTGGCGTTTGAGCCGGTTGATACCGCACTCGACGGCGTGACGCTGCCGGTAGACGACCAGGTCGAACGTCGGTGGTCGACCACCGGCCTTGCCGCGTCGACGGCGGTGCCCGGCCTGGTCGGACGGCGTGGGGATCGTGGCTTTGATCCCGCGTCGGCGTAGCAGGTCGCGGTTGGCGCGGCTGCTGTAGGCCTTGTCGGCAAGGACCCGGTCCGGTCTCGTGCGGGGCCGGCCGGGTCCCTGCCGCGGGACGCGGATGGCGGCAAGCACGGCCGCGAACTGGGGACTGTCGCCAGCCTGTCCGGCGGTGACCAGCATCGACAACGGCTTCTGCGCCTGTTCGCAGGCCAGATGCAGCTTGGTTGAATAGCCGCCACGAGAGCGGCCCAACGCGTGATCGACTGGTTCGCCGACGGGCGGCTCGAGCTGGGCATCGCCGTCGCGTCGGGCGCCGGCGGCGTGCTGATGAGCCCGAGCGGTCGTGGAATCAACGCTGACGTCCCAGCCGATAAACCCGGCCGCATCGGCCCTGGCCTGCAACGCTGACACGATACCGAGCCACACTCCGGCCCGCTGCCATCGCCGGAACAGCCCGTACACAGCTGGCCATGATCCGTAGCAGTCAGGTACGTCGCGCCACGGCGCACCTACCCGTACCCGCCACCGGATACCGTCAATGAGCTGCCGTTTCGTCCACGCTGACGGCCGGCCCACCCGCACGCTGATCGGTAACAGCGGCTCCAGGACCGCCCACTGCGCGTCGGTGAGATCGTGCCGCCTCGTCACCGCTAAGGTGGCCACGAGGTCTCCGGTATTTCAGGTTCTGCTTGGTCGCTGAACCCTTTACCGGAGACCTCGCTGCTTATCGATCATCGACACCTAACAACTT
>NZ_VIQO01000079.1 GCF_007483665.1 Catellatospora sichuanensis | reverse complement strand
TCGCCGCCCAGGCCGAGGCGGTACGCCGGGCCACCGCCCCGGCGCCCGATCGTGGTGCCGCCCGGCCCGACCCACAGACCACCACCGAACTGGTGCACGCCTGCGCGGACCGCCGGCGGGTGCGCCTGCGGTATCGCTCCGAGGCCGGCAATGAGCGCGAGCTGGACGTCGACCCGTGGGCGGTCGTCGTGCGCCACAGCCGCTGGTACCTGCTGTGCTGGTCGCACACGTCCGACGGCCGCCGGGCATACCGGATCGACCGGGTCCGCGGCGTCGAGGTGCTCGACGACGGGTTCGTCCCGCCGGCCGACCTCGACCCGGTCGCCACGCTCGAGGAGCACCTGGCGGTCGGCTGGGAGTACGCCGTCGAGGTGGTCATCGACGCGCCGCAGGCCACCGCCGCGCGCCACGTCCCGCGAAACCTGGGCCGCCTCGAACCGGCCGACGCCGACACCTGCCGCCTGATCGGCACGACCAGCAACCCCTGGTGGTACGCCGAGCAGCTCACCGCCATCCCCGTGGCGTTCCGGATCGTCGGCGGCCCCGAGGTCCGCCACACCGCACAGGTCCTCGGCCGGCGCCTGCTTGCCGCATCGGCCGACGTCGCAGCCCTTGACTGACTGAACCGACAGCGTCGGACCCGGCCACCACCGTCGGGACATGACGATCGAGCGCATGGACAACGTCGGGATCGTCGTCGACGACCTCGACGCCGCCGTCGCTTTCTTCACCGAACTCGGCATGGAGCTGGAAGGCAGGATGCCGACCGAAGCAAGCTGGGCGGGAAAGGTCGTCGGGCTCGACGACATGCGCACCGAGATCGCGATGATGCGCGTCCCGGACGCCCCGGGCCGGCTCGAACTGGTGATGTACCACCACCCGAAGGCGATCACCCCCGAGCCGGCGATCACCCCGCCGAACACGCTGGGCCTGCACCGCGTCATGTTCGCCGTCGACGACATCGAGGACACCCTCGCCCGCCTCCGCCCGCACGGCGCCGAACTCG
>NZ_VIQO01000078.1 GCF_007483665.1 Catellatospora sichuanensis | reverse complement strand
CTGTACGACAACCCGGCGCAGTATCCGATCTTCCCGTTCTACACGGCCAACCAGGTCGACAAGGCGGCCGCTGCGGCGCAGGGCCAGCCCGGCTCGAACAACTTCTCGACCATCAACTCCACGGTGCAGTTCCGGTTGTACTCCTCGGTGCTGCGCAACTACCCGAACGCGTGGATGAACGCCCAGGACTACAAGAAGCTGCTGTACTGGAACGCCTGGGCGCAGTACCCCAACGGCAACACCCAGTATCCCGACGCCAACGAGTTCTGGGCCGACTGGAACGGCTCGTCGATCCAGTACCGGTCGTGGATCCACCACAACATCCTCGGTTCCAGCAACTGGACCGTGATCGAGGACGTGGCCGGGCTGCGTCCGCGCAACGACAACAAGGTGGAGCTGTCGCCGATCAACATCGGCTGGACCCACTTCGCGATCAACAACCTGCGCTACCGCAACGCCGACCTGTCGATCGTCTGGGACGACCCGGCCGACGGCGTGGTCCGCTACAGCGGCATCCCGCAGGGCTATTCCATCTTCATCAACGGCAACCGCGTCGCCACGGTCAACTCCCTGGTCCCGTTCACCTGGGACCCGGCGACCGGCGCGGTCACCACCAGCGGCACCGTCGCGTTCAACACCGCGGTGTCGGGCCTGCAGGCCCCGACCCAGGTCGTGCAGACCGACGCCCGCCTGACCGACATGATGGCCAAGGCCGGCGTCGACCTGACCGCCAACCTCACCAACCTGGCCGCCCTGGGCACCGCCAGCGCCTCGCACACCGGGTCGGGCTCCAACCTGTCCGGAGCGCGTGACGGCTACCCGATCAACGAGCCCTTCTGGGGCGCGGGCGGCTCGGCCAACAGCCAGGACTGGTACGAGGTCAACTTCGGCTCGGCGCAGACCCTGAACGAGGTCCGGCTCTACTTCAAGGACAGCCGCCCGGCGTCGGCGACCTACCGCGCGCCGTCGTCGTACCAGATCCAGTACCTCAACGGCAGCACCTGGACGAACGTCGCCAGCCAGGTCAAGTCCCCGGCCGC
>NZ_VIQO01000077.1 GCF_007483665.1 Catellatospora sichuanensis | reverse complement strand
CGTGCCGCCTCGTCACCGCTAAGGTGGCCACGAGGTCTCCGGTATTTCAGGTTCTGCTTGGTCGCTGAACCCTTTACCGGAGACCTCGCTGCTTATCGATCATCGACACCTAACAACTTTCGACACACGCTAAGGGCGGCCCGACGTGCAACAAGACGATGGACGGGTGGCCGAAGCAGGAGGGCGGGAACTGCTACAAGTGCGCTGGCAAGCTCCAGAAGAAGCTCGGCGGCGGGGAGATCGTTTTCATCAAACCGAAGTATGGCTCACGCCTCGTTACTTCCACCCATGATCCGGACGGTGATTGGAACCATCACTATGTCGTCGTCAAGAACGGTCGGGTCTACGACGGCACGACCGGGAAGAACGGCCTGACGCCCGAGCAATTCAAGGCAGAATGGACAGGGAAGAGGTTCGACTACGCCCCCGACATTGATTTTGGATTCTGATGGATCATCTAGAGCTCGCGCGGCGACTCCGGGTCACACCGCGTATGTTCCTGCCCGACGACCGGTTTGCCACGCTCGTCGCCTTCCTGGGAGGTGGTAACGCGCTGACAAACGGGGACTTTCTGCGGGGGTTCAACGAGTGGGTGCCGGACCGACTTTACGGTCCTGGTTACCGGAGTTCCCTGCACTGGTCGGCGGAGATAGCCGAGTCGGTCGCCGGCCGTGCCAGGAAGGGGCTAAGCATGCCCGAAGAGCTGGAGGAGCAGGCGAAGGACGTGCTGCTGGACATGCTCGACGGGTTCCTGTCAGCCGACCCCGGGCGGCGACGCTCGACTGACGGCGGCGAGGTGCCGCATGCGGATTCGCATGCCCGTACCGGCGCGCCCGAGTCGGGCTGATCCGGTCGCAGGGTGCCGAGAATGGACTCAAAGAGCCGGTTTTCGTTCCGTCTCAATAGCCGTATGAGATAGCTCATAGCCGGCGGTCCTGCGCCAGGTAGACGAGCTGCGCCAGACCGTCACGAAGATCGGTTCCGGCATGACGGAACAGGTCGGTGGGCCGGGTTCGGGCTAGCGTGGGTGTCGAAGTTGTTAGGTGTCGATGATCGATAAGCAGCGAGGTCTCCGGTAAAGGGTTCAGCGACCAAGCAGAACCTGAAATACCGGAGACCTCGTGGCCACCTTAGCGGTGACGAGGCGGCACG
>NZ_VIQO01000076.1 GCF_007483665.1 Catellatospora sichuanensis | reverse complement strand
ACGCCCACGGCAGCCTGGACCCAGCGCGCCGCCGTGCCGTCGGCCCGTACCGCACGGTGCTGATGGTCCTGCTCTACCTGCGCCACAACCTGTCGCAGACGCTGCTGGCCGAGCTGTTCGACTGCTCAACAACACCAGGAGGGGCGACGTTTGCCGCAGGTTCAGATCCCGGCCAGCCGCAGCACGTGATCGAAACCACGGTGTTGGGCAGGCGAACTCACCATCGGCAGCACAAGGGCCGGAATCCCGGCCGTCACGGAACCACCGTCGCCGCCGGGGTGATCTCCGACCATCAGCGTCCGGTCCGGCTGTGCGGCCAAGGCGTCGAGGGCGGTGCGCCAGATCCGCACGTCGGGTTTGACGAAGCCGACCTCGTAGGAGAGCACGAAGGCGTCGATGTAGCGGTCAAGCCCGTGCCGGACGAAGCATTTGCGGATGTCCCAGCCCACGTTGCTCACCACGCCGAGGCGGATGTCGGCGGCATGCAGCGCGGCGAGGGTGGGCGCCGTGTCCGCGTACGGCTCGACCGCTTCGGCGCGCGTTTCATGCAGCGCGCGCGCAAATGACGCGTTCACCCCGGGAATCTGGTTTAGCACGGCCAGAATCGCCTGATCCCAGACCTGAGGGTCGAGGTCCCGCGCGATGTGCGCGGGATCTGTAGCGGTCGCCCGTAACAACTCGGCGAAGTCGTCGGCGATGCGCTGCGCCTCACCAGGTGCCACCGTCCGCCCGATCATGGTCGCCGCGTTGCCGACCCAGCAGACCGGGTCGCTGGCGAACAGCGTCCAGGCGAAATCGAACAGGACAGTCGTCACACGAGGTGAAGGCACCAGGTCACCATAGAGCAACTGGACGATTCCCGTGGGCCATGATCCTCTTCACCGGTCGGGAAGATGGAGGTTCGGAGTGCTATTCGATCATGAGGTTCGGTAGATCTCGAGTTTCGTGATGGCGTCGAGGTACATCGGGAACCGGTCGAGCGGGCTGCGGTAGCCGGTGGCCAGCAGCCGCCAGTTCTTGAGGTGTGAGATGACGCGTTCGATGCTGGCGCGGTGGGCTGCGATGGCGCGGTTGTACTCGCGGGTCGACTCGGTCGGGGTCTGGCCTTTCTGTCTTCGGTGGGGCACGCACAGGCCGGTGCCGGTGTAGGCGGCGTCGGCGAAGCCGCCTGGTCCGCCGTCGGCGTGCAGCCGGCCTTCGAACCTGGTGGCGAGTCCGGACTCGCGCCAGGC
>NZ_VIQO01000075.1 GCF_007483665.1 Catellatospora sichuanensis | reverse complement strand
TGAGCTTCCACCCCAGGACCGGACACCGGGGTTCTCACGCTGCGAGGGCGTGGTCGTGACGATACCCGAGGCGGACCTCGGTGGGTGTGCGGTATCCGAGGGTGGAATGTAGACGGTTGGCGTTGTAGTAGGCCAGGTACTCGAAGACGGCAGCGCGGGCGGCACGCCGGGTGGGCCACACGGTCGTGCCGATCTCCGTCTTCAGCGTGGCGAAGAAGCTCTCGGCGGCGGCGTTGTCAAAACAAGATCCAGTACGGCCCATCGAGGCACGTATCTGATGCCTGGTCAGGGTGGTGCGGAAGCGGGCCGAACCGTACTGCGAGCCCCTGTCCGAGTGGAAGATCGCGTCCGGGCGGGTCAGGCCCCGGCCGGCGGCCAGGTCGATGGCGTCGCTGACCAGGTCGGCGCGCATGTGCGCGGCCATCGCGTGCCCGGCCACCTCGCGGGTGTGCAGGTCGATGACGGTGGCCAGGTACAGCCAGCCCTCGACCGTGGGCATGTAGGTGATGTCGCCGACGAACTTCTCGCCGGGCGCCTGGGCGCTGAAGTCGCGGCGCAGCAGATCTGGTGCGGGCGGCGCGCTCGCGTCGGCCTTGGTCAGCGACCGGCGTCGCCGACGAGTCCAGCCGACGATGCCGCGCTGGCGCATGATCCGCTCGACCTTCTTGCGGTTGACCCGGCGGCCGCGGCGACGCAGCTCGACCGTGACCCGCGGCGACCCGTACGAGTGCCGGTGCGCGGCGTGGATCGCGGCGATCTCGACGGCGAGGGCGTCCTCGGCCTGCTCGCGCTCGGCACGGGCCTGCGCGGCGTTCAGCCACTCGTAGAAGCCCTGGCGGCGCACCTTGAGGACCCGGCACAGCCGCGTGACGCCGTACTCGGCGCGGTGGGTGGAGATGAAGCGGTAGCGGCCGGTCATTGCCCCATCTCCTTCGCAAAATACTGGGCTGCCTTGCGGAGAATGTCCTTCTCCAGCTCCAGCTCTCGCACCCTTGCGCGGAGTTTGCGCAGCTCATCACGTTCAGAGAGGGTCAGCTCGGGCTCGGCGGGCCGCCCGGCTGCCGTCTTGCGTTCCTCCGCCCGAACCCAGCCACGCAGCGTCTCATGGTTGACGCCCAGGTCACGGGCTATCTGCCGTAGCGGTGAGTCCGACGATTGGACCAGCGCCACAGCATCCTTACGGAACTGTTCGGTGTACTGCGAAGGGCGTGCCACCAGGACATCCTTCCTCCTGGCCATCCTGCCAGGGATCAGGGTGTCCGGCCCGAAGGTGGAAGCTCA
>NZ_VIQO01000074.1 GCF_007483665.1 Catellatospora sichuanensis | reverse complement strand
TCAGCCGCCGATGACGATGCGGTCGGTGTCGGCCCAGCGGGCCGGGTCGGTGACGCGGCGGCCGTCGACGAGGACCCGGACGCCGGGCAGCTCGGCCGGGCCGAGGTTGCGGTACTCGGCGTGGTCGGCCTGGATGATCGCGGCGGTGACGGCCTCGCCCTGGTGCGGCGGCAGGCCGTGCGCGGCCAGTTCCTCGCTGGTGTACATCGGGTCGCTGACGAACGCGTTGGCGCCGCGGGCGCGCAGCGCCTCGACGGCCGGGAAGACGCCGGAGAACGCGGTCTCCTTGACCCCGCCGCGGTAGGACGCGCCGAGCACGAGCACGTTCGCGCCGGTCAGGTCGCCGTAGGCGTCGGCGAGCAGCTGTACGGCGTATTCGGGCATCGCGGCGTTGGCTTCGCGGGCGGCGCGTACGACGGTGGCGGCCGGGTCGTTCCACAGGTACATCCGGGGGTAGATCGGGATGCAGTGGCCGCCGACGGCGATGCCGGGGGAGTGGATGTGGCTGTAGGGCTGGGTGTTGCAGGCCTCGATGACCTTGGTGACGTCGACGCCGACGGTGTCGGCGAAGCGGGCGAACTGGTTGGCCAGGCCGATGTTGACGTCGCGGTACGTGGTCTCGGCGAGTTTGGCCAGCTCGGAGGCTTCGGCCGAGCCCAGGTCCCAGACGCCGTTGGGCTTGTCGAGGTCGGGGCGGTCGTCGAAGTCGAGCACGGCCTCGTAGAAGCGCACGCCGTGCGCGGCCGACGCCTCGTCGACGCCGCCGACGAGCTTGGGGTAGCGGCGCAGGTCGGCGAAGACACGGCCGGTCAGGACCCGCTCGGGGCTGAAGACCAGGGAGAAGTCACGTCCGGGGGTCAGGCCGGAGCCTTCGGTGAGCATCGGGGCCCAGCGGTTGCGGGTGGTGCCGACCGGCAGCGTGGTCTCGTAGCTGACCAGGGTGCCGGGGCGCAGTCCGGCGGCGATGGCCCGGGTGGCGCTGTCCATCCAGCCGAAGTCCGGCACGCCGTCGGCGTCGACGAACAGGGGCACGACCACGACGACGGCGTCGGACTCGGCGACCGCGGCGGTGGTGTCGGTGGTCGCCGACAGCAGCCCGGCCGCGACGGCCTCCTTCAGCTTGACGTCGAGATCGGTCTCGCCGGGGAAGGGCACCGCGCCGTCGTTGACCAGGCTGACGACCCGCTCGGAGACGTCGGCGCCGATGACCTCATGGCCCTTGGCGGCGAACTGCACCGCGAGCGGGAGGCCGATCTTTCCCAGGGCAACCACACAGATCTTCAT
>NZ_VIQO01000073.1 GCF_007483665.1 Catellatospora sichuanensis | reverse complement strand
GCGCGTGGCAGGTGTTCCGGCACGTGACGCTGCCGCTGCTCGGGCCGACCATCCGGATCAGCGTGTTCCTGTCCGTGATCGGCAGCATCCAGCTGTTCGACATGGTCTGGGTGCTCACCGGCGGCGGCCCCATCCACGCCTCGGAGACCATGGCCGTCACCATGTTCGACCGCGGCTTCCGCCGCTTCGAGGTCGGCTACGCCAGCGCCATCAGCATCGTCATGTTCGTGCTGAGCTTCGTCTTCGCCCTGTTCTACCAGCGGTTCGTGCTGCGCCGCGACACCGAGGGCGCGATCACCACCAGGGGAGTGCAGAGATGACCACCTCGGAGAACCCGGCAGTCCGGGCGCGTCGCGTCGTCCTGCACGTCGTCTCCATCGCGATCGGCTCGCTGATCGTGGTGCCCGTCGGGTTCGGTGTGCTCGGCGGATTCAAGGACAACGGACAACTGTCCACCAACCCCCTGGGCTGGCCCGACCCCTGGCACCCCGAGAACTACACCGGCATCCTCGCCGACGGCGTCTTCTGGCGACAACTCGCCAACAGCACCATCATCGCCCTGGCCACCGTCGCCGTCGTCGTAGCCGCCAGCGCCATGGCCGCCTTCGTCTTCGCCCGCTTCGCCTTCCGCGGCCGAGAACTACTGTTCACCCTCTTCGCCATCGGCCTCATGTTCCCCTTCGCCGTGGCCATCCTCCCGCTGTTCATCCTCCTGCGCAGCATGGAACTCCTCGACAACCCCCTCGGCGTCATCCTGCCGCAAGCCGCCTTCGGACTACCCACCACGATCATCATCCTGCGCCAGTTCTTCCGCACCATCCCCGCCGAAGTAGAAGAAGCCGCCACCCTCGACGGCTGCACCCCCTTCGGCTTCTTCTGGCGCGTCCTACTACCCATGGCCAAACCCGCCCTGGCCACCGTCTCCGTCCTGGCCATCGTCGCCAGCTGGAACAACTTCTTCCTACCCCTGGTCGTCTTCACCGACCAGAGCTGGTGGACCCTGCCCGTAGGCGTCCAAGCCTTCCAAGGCCAATACGCCGACGACACCGCCAGAGTCCTCGCCTACGTCGTCCTGTCCATGATCCCCGCCCTCGGCTTCTACGCCATCGCCGAACGCCAACTCATCGGCGGCCTCGCCGGCAGCGTCAAGGGTTGACGACGGACCGGGTTCTTCCGGTATATTTCCGCAACTTCTCGAGCGCTTGAGGGACGGCAGTGACGGCCTGAGCGCGCCCCAGGTACGCTCTGCCGCGCCGAAACCTTCCGGCCGTAGGCTGAAGCGGTGACGAAGGAGCTGCCCGTGGCTGCGGACGAATCCCGCAAGATCACTATTGCCGCGATCGCGCGCCTGGCCGGAGTGTCCGTGCCGACGGTCTCGCGCGTCATCAACGGCCGCTCCGACGTCTCCCCGCAGACCCGCGAACGCGTCGAAGAACTGCTCACCCGGCACGGCTACCGCCGCCGCCCG
>NZ_VIQO01000072.1 GCF_007483665.1 Catellatospora sichuanensis | reverse complement strand
TTGGACCAGCGCCACAGCATCCTTACGGAACTGTTCGGTGTACTGCGAAGGGCGTGCCACCAGGACATCCTTCCTCCTGGCCATCCTGCCAGGGATCAGGGTGTCCGGCCCGAAGGTGGAAGCTCACGCAGCAGGTCGCGGGGGAAGGCGCGCCTGTCGTAGAGGCAGACCCCCAATGCCCGCCCGTCCATGTAGAGCTGGTTGACCTGCGCCTCGTATCCAGCCAGTTGATCGACTCCGGGCGGTTCGCTCAGCGCCCACGTCATGTCGCCGACCAGCCGCAGCCCTCGGTAACCGTCCCGGCCGGCCTGTTCGATGTGCCCGACCAGGGAGTCGATCACGCGAGCCGGCTCGAACCGGCCGGCTGGCAGATACGCGTCCCGGCCTGACAGAACCTGCACCTGCCCGGGCCGCGCGGCCACCGATGCGGCGACGCTGCGCTCTAGCCCGGCCCGGACCGCTATCGGCAGCAGCGACTCGACGAACAACATGATCTTGTCGCCGGCGTCGAGGCCGGCGGAGACGGTTTGCGTCATCACGTCGAGACCCTCGTCGGCGCCGTCGACAAATGCACAGATGTGATCACCGAGCTCCAGTTGGCCTGCCAGGCCGCGTGTTGACATCTGATCACCTCCTGCCGGCATGCGGAGCTGTTCGGCGCGCAGCAAAGGCGGGACGAAGATGTGCCGATGACAGGAAGGCAGATCGCGGTGGCAGCAGCACACCAGCAGTCACCGTCCGTACCCCGCTTCGCGGGCAGCCCACGTACCCCCGAACGGCCCCACCGGGGCACCTTCGCACCGGCGCGCGCTCATCGCGAGATCTCCGCCGCCGGCGGGTCCGCGTGCAACGAGTAGATGGTCGGCGATACAGGCTCATCCGTGTCCGCGCTCGCTTCACCGGTCAGCAACTCCAGCATCCCGGTGACCGCCAGCACCCGGCGGGCGAGGCCGGTGGCTCCGACGACGTTGAAGCCGACACCCGAACTGTGCGCCGTCTCACGGGCAGCGAGCAGGACATGCAGACCGGTCGAATCCATGAACGAGACCCGGGAGAGATCGACGACGACGCTCGTAACACCCGCCATACGGATCGTCGCGTGCAGGGCGTTCAGCAGCTCATCGCGGACCCCTAGATCGATCTCCCCGGATACCGCCACGACCACCTCGTGCGGCGCGTCGCCGTGCGCGACGACGTTCGCGACCTCCACGTCAACTCTCCTCCCCCTCCGAGGGAACCGGCTCCAAGCCGGTCGCTGCCGCAACCTTGTCGACATCCTGCCGCCCGTACGCAGTGCGCACCCCTGAAGTCGACATCCCGGCCGCCGACGCCAGCTCACCCAACGTGTACGGGTGCGGATACACGAACTCGCGACCGTAGGCCAGCAGTAACCGGATCTCCTCCTCGGCCCGCATTCGTCGCGCATGTGCGTCCGCCAACGCCGCCAGAACCGCATCGCTGCTCGACACCACAGACGGGTCCGGTACAGCTGCCAGCACGGTCTTCACGTCTGCGGTCACCCTGCGCGTACTCACACAGCGATGCTCGCACGGGACTGCGGTGAACGCAAGGTTACTTGATCATCAGCGGAACTTGCGGCCATCGGCTGCCGATCAAGCGACAGCGAGCACCTGTTCACTGGGTCGGACCTTGCCGGTCCTGGCCATGTGGTTCCACATGGCCATGTGAGCTTCCACCTTCGGGCCGGACACCCTGATCCCTGGCAGGATGGCCAGGAGGAAGGATGTCCTGGTGGCACGCCCTTCGCAGTACACCGAACAGTTCCGTAAGGATGCTGTGGCGCTGGTCCAA
>NZ_VIQO01000071.1 GCF_007483665.1 Catellatospora sichuanensis | reverse complement strand
AGCGTCTCAGACTTCCTGTATTTGTCTATGTGTTTCAGACATTCCGGGTGGGGCGTGGCCGTGTCGTGCCGGTCCGAAGTCTGCGGGTAGGCAGATGACGGGGGTGGCGTGGACGTGGTGGAAGCCGGTCCGGTGGTGCTGAGGTTTCAGGAAGTCGTGTGCAGGGCCTGATGCCGCCACCCGGGGGTGGTGGTTCTTGGGTTCCTGCCCCGCCGGACGCTGGCCGCCTGTGCAGGGCGGGGCGGGGACCGTGCGCCGGTCGGGCACACGGCGGGAAAGCTTCGATGCGGGTGGTCGTTTCGGGGTGGGGCCGGTCTTCGGTCCCCGGGTGACGGGCTGCTTGCGGGTGCGAGTACCGGTGGCGGGGCGGCGTGCGGTGGCGACGTCGCCTTCGACCACTCGTGTGGTGGTGTGTCGGCCGGTGGCGCGGTCGGTGCGGACGTGGTGTTGGGCGAGTAGGCCGCGGGCGGTGATGCGCATGGCGGCGGCGTGGTCGCGGTCGGTCGACAGCCGGCAGCGGGCGCAGGCCGCCCACTTCCAGCCCCGCTGCTGGGGTCGGTCGGGGGCGGGTAGGTGGGTGAGTTCGGTACTGCCCTGTCCGCAGCGGGGGCAGTACCTGCTGGTGCCGCGAGCGGGCACGGTCACGACCGCGAGCCCTGCTTTCGCCGCGAGGTGGACGATCGCATCGGTGACAGTGCCGCGGACCTGGCCGGACAGGCGCGCGTTGCCCTTGCGCCTGCCCCGTGCCTGTAACGTGGCCAGGTCCTCGACGTATACGGCGCTGGCGTGCAGCGCGACGGCCTGGTCGACGGCCCAGCGGGCGGCCGACCAGGCCAGGGCCTTGTTCAGGTGCCGGATACGGGCGCACACCCGTTCATGTTCGGTGTCGGCGTGTTCGGCCAGGGCTTGCAGCCGGGCGGTGCGAGGGTCGGTGTCGGGCAGTCCGGCGGCCAGGGCGGTGTGGTGGGTGCGTTTGGCGGCGAGGTGTTCGCGGTGGCCGCGTAGGCGGTGGAGTTTGGCGGAGATCGCGGTGGCGTCGTAGCGCAGCATCCGCCCATCGGTGACGACCCTGCCGGTGTCGGTGAGTCTGCCGACCGTCGCGGTCAGCAAAGTATTGACGCCCCAGTCGATACCCAGCGCGACCCGGTGCCCGGACGTCGCGGCCCGCACGACCGCGGTCCGGTGGGGCAGGTCGACGCGTACCCGGTGCCGGGCGAGCCGCAGCGTCGGAGCACACAACACCGCCCCGGCCGCGACGGTCGGCGGCAGTGCGATCGCCATGGTGTGCCAGGCCCAGTCGGCGCGGCGGGCAGGATATTCCACCAGTGGAAGCTGCACCCGCAACACCGCCCGGTCCCCACCGTCGCGGGCGATGGTGGCCAGTTGCCGGTCGGCGGCGGCCAGCAGCACCTGTGCGGCCACCGCCGGAGCCGCCTCCAGATCGGGCAGATCGCGCGGCAGCGCCCCACCGTGTGCGTACGCGTGGGCGCGCACCTGCCGGGTCCGGTTGACGATCTCCGCTGTTGTCGCCCCGGGCGGCAGCAGTCCGCGCAGCGCCCGCCACCCTGCCTCGTCGCGTCTGCCGTGCTCGGGCCACGTCGCGACGATCGCGGCCACGACCTGGCGGCGGTGCACGGCCAGGCGCAACGCCCGGGCGGCTTCCTCCTCGGCGCACCGGCGCACCCGGTCGCTGACGTATACACCCCCGGGCGCGGCGGCGGTCCAGCCGAGCCTGCGCAGGGCCGTCCAGCCCCTGACCGGCAGCGCCCGCCCGTCCGGCCCGACCCCACCAGCCAGGATGTCCAGATCCGCGCTCGACCAGTGTCCGGACACCACCGCGGCGGCCATACCGGCGACCAGCCCGGCCAGCCAGCCCACCCGCACCGCCAACACACGCTCGCGCACACGCACACCGGTCGGCTCCACCACCGCCGACAGGGCAGCACAGGTCGCCGTCGAGGTCAGCACACCCACCGACACCAAACCCCCCGGTCGAGATAGGACATCCAGCGTAACGAGCACCACCGACAACAACCGCCATCACCACGCCAGCCCGCACCAAGGCCAGCCAGACACCCACAAACTCAGGCTCGCTT
>NZ_VIQO01000070.1 GCF_007483665.1 Catellatospora sichuanensis | reverse complement strand
ATCGTTTGTGTTGTCACAAGCCAAGTGATCTACCCGCGGGCGGCCGTCGCGTCCATTTCCGACACGTCACAGGTTGATCACGCTGGTGCGACCGCATCCATCGGCGATCGTCGACTGAATAGTGCTCTTGGTATCGGTGTTACGCCAACTGTCGGAACACTTGCTCGCGCAACGCGTCCATGTCCATCGGATCGTCACCGGGCGTGTTGCCCAGCACTTCCGCCAGCTGCAGGAACGAGCGCAACATCCGCACGCTGAACACCATCCCGTTCGACTGGCTCGAGATAGGTTCCATGGGTCCCAGGTGGGGGTCATACATGGTCACCGCCCGCATGGCGGGATCCAGCCCGCTGGACCGAGGCGCCTCACCGCCCAGCTCAGCCATCAACCCCATCCATGCGAACCACAGGTTCGTATGGCCTGAAGGCAGAGGCGAGTCGAACGGCTGGATGTCGTCGGTGTCACCACCCTCGTACCCCATGGCCACGCACCACCGCCAGAAGACCGCGTTCGCCTCCGCCGTCACCTCGTCGGCACCGCGTTCCACCGCGAAGCGGAGCGTGGTGAGCGAATCCGCGGTCAGCGGCCGCCAAGCCGGCGGCGTCGCCGGGCTGTAGAGTTCGTCGAGCTCGCAGGTGATGATCCAGGCGGCGGCGAGGTAACGCTGGTAGGGCAGTGCCCGTAGCGTCTTGTGTACCACCCGCGAGAAGTCCCCGAGTTGCATCGTCAATCCGATCCGATCATGTCCTCGGCACCGGGCCGAACCGGCTGCCCACCGCGGTGAATGTATTCGGTCACGGCACTAGCCAACCGCGCTGACCTGGCCTTTTAGGTCGTAAAAGTCAGGACTTCGCCGGTCCGCCAACCAGGCCGGTCCGAAGGCGCCCAGGTGACATCACACCGGCCCTGGAAGGACTCCTCCGTGGCGGTCACCAGGGCCTCTTGCGCCTGACGCTCGTCCGCGTAGGCCGACACATCCGCGAGCCGCCCATCCATGACACCCTGGGTCGTGTAGGTCGCGAACCGCCATCCCTCCGGAGTCCGGCAAAGGATCAGCGCTGTGGGTTGATCCCACCTCGACCGCTGCCGTGCCTGCATGAACCGCGATTCTGCCCCATTGTTCTTCAACGGGCACTGAGACTGCCGCCGCAAGGAGATCACCACTCATCAGCAGCCAGCAGCGCGAGAGTGCGCCATGATGACGTGCATGATCAGCCACTTTCGCGACCTGTTCCAGCGAGTACGCCTGAGGCCAGGCATGTATGGCGTACAGAATTACGCCGAGACCACCTCGTTCGTAACCGGCTGTGACGCAGCTATGGGCTGGATGCTGCTGGAGGGCTTCCGCGAGTGGCTCATGCTCCGGCTCGACGAACAGAGTTCGCTGGTGTGGTCAGCGTTGGTCCTCGAACTGACCCCCGGAGTCACGCTCCAATCCGCCCGGCATCTGTCTGACGAGGTTGAGGCTGCCGTCCATGACCAACTGTTCGATCTACTCGATCAGTTCCTCACAGTGAAGGAGCAGCACGACGGCCTACGCCAGGTGTACGCCGAGTACGCCGCCCGCCGCATCGAGTGGGATGCGCGCTGACAGTCTGCGTGCCAGTAGCGTGCCAGATCGGCGTGCCGATAGAGGCCTCAGGCGGGCACCATCGGGCAGATGCCCGGCGACACCTAAGTGCTCTGACCGGGAAGATTCGCCGGGTTGGTTGCCGGTCTCCGAGCTGTTCGAGTGCTGCGGTGCTGTTCGTTCACGTGCTCCGGTGCCAACGCCTATGCTGGATGGCTGACCACCGGTCCGCTTGGCGCGTTACGCAGGGACGAGATGGGTGACATCGGCCTGCGACTGTATCGCATGAGCACCGAAGTCGGGCAGCAGTCCGTTGCCGCAGCGGACACCCACATATTCGGCCGTGCCACCTGTACCCAGTGCGGAAGCACGTTCCGCGTATCGGACCAGGTAGAGCGCTATTAGTGCGGTGGTCGCGTTTGTTCGTTGAACTGCCATAACTCGCTGGGCCACCCTCCTTCCGTGAATGGGCACGAAAAAGGGCCCGCAGAGGGGCCCGAATAGCGTCTTGGTGCGGATACGCGTCAAGGCCCACCCCGAGGGGTGGGCCTTGACTGCGATGTTTGTCCGGCGGCGTCCTACTCTCCCACAACGTCCCCGTTGCAGTACCATCGGCGCTGGAGGGCTTAGCTTCCGGGTTCGGAATGTTACCGGGCGTTTCCCCT
>NZ_VIQO01000069.1 GCF_007483665.1 Catellatospora sichuanensis | reverse complement strand
CCACGAACTCCTGCGCGGGTTCGCTGTCGCGGGTCGCCCAGACGCCTGCGACCTCGGTGAAGAAACTCGGTGTGTACGGTGCGGTCAGTTCGATCTGGGCGGGGTGCTGGAAGCCCTGGATCAGCGCCCGGTTGCGCCAGTTGGCCGGTGCTGTCGGGCCGGTCAGCTCGGCCCACACCGCGGCCTTGTTCTCCGGTGTCGGGATCAGCGCGTAGGCGAGCGCGGCGCCGATGTCGCCGGAGGCGGTGCGGTCGGCGTCGTGCTCGGCCTGGATGATCGACGGGTCGATGCCGCCGTTGGCGACCAGGCACTGCACCAGCTGCCAGCGCAGCTCGCCGGCGATGGTGATGCCCTGCGGCACTGCGGTGCCGGTCAGCCAGCCCTGCAGTGTGGCCAGGTCGGCGCTGCCGCGGGCGGCGCTGATGAAGGCACGCGTCCAGGCGAGCTGGAAGCCGCTGCCGGGCTCGGCGACGGCGAGCGCCGCTTTGGCGGTGTCGGCCAGCTTCGCGCAGCCGGTCGGTGCCCAGGCCGGGTCGGCGTACTGGGTGAGTACGAGCTGGACCTGGCGCAGCGTGGCGGTGACCAGGTTGATGTCGCGTTCGCCGGGCAGCGCGTTGGTGACCAGGGCGACGTAGTCGCGGGCGGCCAGTTCCGCGTCGCGGACCATGTCCCACGCGGCGGCCCAGCACAGCGCCCGGGCCAGCGACGAGTCGAACCCGCTCAGGTTGGCGACCACCGTGGCCAGCGAGCGCTCGTCCAGGCGCAGCTTGGTGTAGGTGAGGTCGTCGTCGTTGAGCAGCAGCACGTCGGCCGCCTTCTGGCCGGCGAGCTGGTCGAGCACCGTCTCGGCGCCGGCCACGTCGGCCTCGATCCGCTCGCGGCGCACCAGGCTGCCCTCGACGAGGTCGTACAGGCCGACGGCGAGGTGGTGGGGGCGCAGCGTCGGGTGGCTCTCGGGCGCGGTCTGCAGCACCGTCACGCGCCGGTACGTGCCGTCCTTGCCGATCTCGACGAGCGGGCGCAGCGTGTTGACCTGAGCGGTCTCCAGCCATGCCGCGGCGAACTCGCGCAGCTCGCGGCCGGAGGACGCCTCCAGCGCCGAGAGCAGGTCGCCGAAGGTCGCGTTGCCCCAGGCGTGCTGCTTGAAGTAGGAGCGCAGGCCGGTGACGAACGCGTCGATGCCGACGTACGCCACGAGCTGCTTGATCACGCTGGCGCCCTTGGCGTACGTGATGCCGTCGAAGTTGACCTCGACCGCGTCGACGTCGGGCATGTCGCAGTAGACCGGGTGCGTGCTGGACAGCTGGTCCTGGCTGTAGCCCCAGTTCTTGCGCAGCGACAGGAACGTGGTCCAGGCGTCGGAGAAGCGGGTCGCCTCGGCGTTGCACCAGTGCGAGGCCCACTCGGCGAACGACTCGTTCAGCCACAGGTCGTCCCACCAGCGCATGGTGACCAGGTCACCGAACCACATGTGGGCCAGCTCGTGCAGGATCGTATTGGCGCGCTGCTCGCGCTCGAAGTCGGTGACCTCGCTGCGGAAGATGTACGACGCGTCGGCGTGGGTGACGCAGCCGAAGTTCTCCATCGCGCCCGCGTTGAACTCCGGCACCCACAGCTGGTCGTACTTGGGCAGCGGGTAGCGCACACCGAACTGGCTCTGGAAGAAGTCGAAGCCCTGCTTGGTGATCTCGAACAGCTCGCCGGCCTCGAGGTGCTCGGCCATCGAGGCGCGGCAGTACACGCCCAGGTCGATGCCGTCGTGCGTGGTCCGCTGCTCGTGGTACGGCCCGGCGCACAGCGCGGTGACGTATGTCGACATGCGGGCCGACCGCTCGAAGTGGACGGTCTTGCCCAAGCCCTCGGTGGTGACCGACGCGACGGGCGCGTTGGAGACGACCTTCCAGTGCTTGGGCACGTTCGCGTGCCAGGTGTAGACCGACTTGAGGTCGGGCTGGTCGAAGCAGGCGAAGACCTTCTGCGCGTCCGCGGTCTCGAACTGGCTGTAGAGGTAGACCTCCTTGTCCGCGGGGTCGACCGCGCGGTGCAGGCCCTGACCCTGCTGCGAGAACGGGAACTCCGCCTCGACGACGAGCGTGTTCTGCTCGGCGAGCTGCGGCAGCACCAGGCCGGTCTCGGCGGTCCAGGCGCTGGTGTCCAGTGCGGTGCCGTTCAGCTCGGCTCGCAGGATCTTGCTCGCGGCGACCTCGACGAAGGTGCCCGCCCCCGGGGTCGCGGCGGTGAACTTCACCGTCGTCACGCTGCGGAAGGTGCCGTCGCCGGGATTGCCCGCCCCGTCGGTGAGGTCCAGCGAGATGTCGTACGAGTTGACGTCCA
>NZ_VIQO01000068.1 GCF_007483665.1 Catellatospora sichuanensis | reverse complement strand
CCGCCGCCGGTGAGCACCCAGACCATGTCGAACAGCTGGATGCTGCCGATCACGGACAGGAACACGCTGATCCGGATGGTCGGCCCGAGCAGCGGCAGCGTCACGTGCCGGAACACCTGCCACGCGCTGGCGCCGTCGGTGGTGGCGGCCTCGGTGAGCTCTTGCGGGATGCCCTGCCGGCCGGCCAAGTAGAGGATCATGTGGAAGCCGAAGTACTTCCACGAGATCACCAGGAACAGGGCGAACAGCACCGTGTCCGGGTCGGCGAAGATCGCGCCGGCGTCGGCGCCGAGCCACTTCGACAGCGTGTCGCCCAGACCCCGGTTCGGTGAGAACACGAGGGTGAACAGCACGGCGGTGGTGACCTCGGACAGCACGTACGGGGCGAAGAAGATGACGCGGTAGATGCCGCGGCCCTTGAGCTTCTGGTTGAGCAGCATGGCCAGGCCCAGCGACACGGGAAGCTGGATCAGCAGCGACAGCCCGATGAGCACGAACGACCGCCACAGGTCGCCCAGGAACGTCGGGTCCTCGAACGCGCGGGTGAAGTTGTCGATCCCGACGAAGTTCTCCGGCAGGCCGAAGCCGTTCCACTTGTACATGCTGGCGTAGCCCGCGACCACGATCGGGGTGATGACCAGCAGCAGGAACAGCACCAGCGCCGGGGCCAGGAACAGGGCGATGGTGCCGAGGCGGCGACGCGGCCGAAGCCGGGCCCGGCGGCCACGCTGCTGCGTGGCCGCCGGATCCGCCGCCAAGAGCTCGGTCGCCGCGTCGTCGGTGCGCCGGCCGGTGATCGTCGATGGCGTCATCGGGCCTGCTCCACTCGGTTCTCGTACGCGGCTACGGGTTCTTGGTCAAGGAACATGGCTACTGGCTCTTCGCGACCTTGGTGATGTCCTTGACGATCTGCTCCGGGGTCTTGGAGCCCGCGATCAGTTCGGCGACGCTGTCGTTGACCTGCTGACCCACCGCCGGCGGGTACGCCTGGTCCAGGAACAGCTGGAACCCGGTGGCCGACGCCAGGCTCGCCGCGACGACCTTGCTGTTCGGGTCCTTGATCGCGTCCGCGGCGTCCTTGACCGTCGGCAGCACCGCACCCGTCGCCGCCGACTTGCGCTGGTTGGCGACATCCAGCAGCGTCTTGAGGAAGTCGACGGTCGAGGCGGGGGCGTTCTTGCCCAGCACGAACCCGTTGCCGCCGCCGAACGCCTCGGCGACCGTGCCCTTGCCGCCGTCGACGGCCGGGAACGCGAAGTAGCCCAGCTTGTCGCCCAGGCCCTTCTTGCTCGTCGAGCTCGAAGCCTGCACCGTCGGAGCCCACTGGCCCATCAGCTCCAGCGCCGCCCCGCCGTTGCCCATCGTCGCGGCCTGACCGTCCGGCGAGCCGTACTCCGCCCCCAGGAAGCCCTTCTGGAACGGCTGCAGATCCACCAGCTCCTTCAACCGCGCGCCGGCGGCGATGAAGTCCGGGGTGTCGAAGTTGTTGTCCTTCGCCGCCTGCTGAAGCGCTCCCAGACCACCGATGCGCATGGCCAGGTACGCCCAGTAGAAGTGCCCCGGCCACTTCTCCTTGCCGGCCAGAGCAATCGGCACGATGCCCTTGCTCTTGATCGTCGACACCGTGGTCAGCAGCTCGGCCCACGTCGTCGGCGTAGCGGTGATGCCCGCCTTGGCGAAAAGATCCTTGTTGTACCAGAACCCGACCATGCCGACGTCGAACGGGACCCCGTAGATCTTCCCGTCGATGGTGAACGGCTGCACCGACGCCGGCAGCAGGCTACCGATCCACGGCTGCACGTCGGCCGTGATGTCCTTGACCAGACCGGCGTCGACCTGCTGCTTGAGCACGCCGCCGCCCCACGACTGGAACAGGTCCGGCGGCGAACCCGCCTGCGTGGCCGTGGTCAGCTTGGCCTTGAACGCCTCGTTCTCCAGGGGCTGGATCACGACCTTGACGTTCGTGTGCGCGGTCTCGTACTCCTTGGCCATCGCAGCCCAGACCGGCAGCATCGGCTCGGTGTTCTGAATGTGCCACCAGTTGATCGTCTGCGGACCGTCAGGCGTGCTCGGTTCATCGCTGCCGCAGGCGCTCAGCAGGTATGCGCCGGCGCCGGCGCCCGCGATGCCGAGCAGCGTTCTGCGGGAGAGGTGCGCTGTCATGTGCCATCCCTTCGAGGACTTACCAGGTGCTCGGATGCCGATCAGATCGGCGGGAGGTGCGGAAACTCGGCTCCGAAACTTTCAGTACGCAGCCGGTATTTTCAAGTGATGGCGGGCACGTTACGACGTGGGCACGCACGGGGTCAAGGGGCTGTCGCATCTCGACTTGAACCGTTACGGTGGGCGGGATTTCTGAAAGTTCCGACCGAGAGTTATCGGAACGAAGCCGGAAGACGGCGCAGTGCCACCCCCGAACACAAGGAGCCGAACATGTCGACCGAGATCGCAGACGTGGCCACCGCCGCCCGGTCGATCCGCAACCCTGTCCTGCCCGGGTTCCACCCGGACCCCTCGATCCTGCGTGTCGCAGACGACTACTACCTGGCCACCTCGACCTTCGAGTGGTACCCCGGGGTACGCGTGCACCACT
>NZ_VIQO01000067.1 GCF_007483665.1 Catellatospora sichuanensis | reverse complement strand
TGTTGCGCGGCGTTCGCGGTGAGCATGTAGGCGTCGTTGCTGGTGAGCTTGTAGCGGCATGGTGAAGCCCTGTCCGCCGGAGGCGGGCAGGGCTTGGTGTTCATGGTGTCGTGGTGGTGTTCACTCTGTCGTGACTTCGGCGACGGCGGCGCGGGCTGCGGATTCGTCGACGATGCTCTTGTCGGCGGCGAATGCTGCGACGAGGGCTTGGATGGCGAGGTTGTTGACGGCTCGGGGCAGGCCGCGGCTGGTCTGGTGGATAAGTGCGACGGCGTCGTCGGAGAACAGGGTGTCGGAGCGGCCCGCCAGGGCCAGGTGGTGTTTGACGTAGCCGGCGGTGTCCGCGGCGGCCATGGGGTTGAGGGTGTAGCGCAGCGCGATGCGCTGGTCGAGGGCGGCCAGGACGCCGAGTTTGATGCGGCGGCGCAGGGTGGGCTGGCCGACGAGTAGGCATGCGAACGGGGACCGGGAGTCCATGTCCTGGTTGGTGAGCATGCGGATGCCCTCGAGTTGAGGGTGGTCGAGTAGGTGGGCTTCGTCGATGACAAGGACGGGGGTCCGGCCGCGTTCTGCTTGTTCGGTGGCGAGGGCGTCGGCGGTCTGCGGGATGAGGGTGGCCATGTGGGGTCGGGGGACGCCGCCGAGGGTGGTGACGATGGCGTGGTGGATGCCGCGGGCGCCGATGGTGGGGTTGCCGAGGTAGATGATGGTGTGGCGGGTGGGGTCCAGGCCGGTGAGCGCGGCGCGGACCGCGACGGTCTTGCCGGCGCCGACTTCGCCGGTGATGACGCCCAGGGCGCGTTCGGTGACGCACCAGGTGATCCGGGCGATGGCTTCGGCGTGGGCGGTGTGGCGGTGCAGCGCGCCGGGGGCAAGGCCGCGGCCGAAGGGCATCTTCGACAGGCCGTAGTGGGCTTGCAGCCGTTCGATGGTCACGGGTTCTCCTGGTCGCGCAGGGCGGCGTAGTTGACGCGTTCGGCCAGGACCCGGTCGTGGACGGCGTCGATGAGGTGCAGGTAGTTGATGCCGGTCGGGACCGGCGGATCGGTGTCGAGTTGTTCGGGCCGGGCTTTGGGGTGGGCGTGGCGGCCGATGCGGAACGCGACGGCCAGGCCGTGGCTGCGGCCGTGGTGGCGGACCTCGATGTCGGTGAGGTCGAACGGGTCGAAGACGAGTTCGACCTTGCGGCCGGTCAGGACCGGGTCGACCTGGTAGGTGTTGTTGTGCAGCGACACCGTGGCGGTCTTGGTGACGGTGCGCTGCGCCGACCACAGGAACGCCTCCCGCAGCTGCGCCGGGGTCGGGGTGGGCAGCGGATGCGCGATGCCGTCGCGCCAGCGGGCCAGCGGTGCCATCCCCGTGCCCGAGTGCGTGGCGGGGTGGTAGACCGTCTCGACCCACGCGGTGAACAGCCGGTTGAGCGTGGCCAGGTCGCCGATCTGCGCGTCGTTGTCGTCGCCGGCGGGTAGTTCGACGAGGAACTGCTCTCTGACGGTCCGGAAGAACCTCTCGATCTTGCCTCTGCCCTGTGGCCGGCCCGGCGCGGAGTGCACGAGCTTGATCCCCAGGCTGGCGCAGGCGCGTAGCAGCCACGAGTCCACGAACGCCGACCCGTTGTCCACGTAGATCGACCCCGGGACGCCGCGGGCGGCCAGCGCCGGACGCAGTGCCGCGGCCAGGCGGATCGTGTCCTCGGCGAACCCGAACCGGTGTCCCATCACCGCCCGGGAGTGGTCGTCGACGAACGCGAACAGATACGTCTTGCGGCCGGCCACGCGCGGGCCGTGCAGTGCGTCGCCGGTCCACAACTCGTTGGGCCGTGACGCCTCGAACCGGCCGAACACCGCCGGCGCCTCCTGCGGTGGGGAGGCCAGGCCGAGGCGGTCGAAGTGCCGCTGCAGCGTGCGCTCCGACGGCGCCCACCCTGCCGCCGCGACCATGATCCGCCGGACCTGGGTGGCGGTGCGGGCCGGGTTCTCCCGCTTCAACCCGGCGGCCATGTCCAGGACTTCGGCCGGGGTGCGGGCGGTGACCTGCGCCGGCCGCGGGACCAGCGCGGCGAACCCGCCCTGGCGGAACCAGCGCGCCCACCGGTCGATCGTGTTGCGGGCCACCACGATCTTGTCCCCGAACGGGCCGTCGTGCTCGGTCGCGGCGATCTGGCGCACCAGCACGCCGCGCTGACGGGTCGACAGGCCCGGGTCGATCACCTCCTGGATCAGCGTGTATCTGAACAACGCGACCTTGCGGGCCCGTTCGGCCCGCACCCGCGCATCGTGTTCGTGGACGTTCAACCCCCTGCACCTCCCGTTTCGTCTGCCGCCGAGGTGCGGCATCAGTCGAAACGGGCCACCAGCGCCCTCATCGCGGCACCGGCCAGGGCGCACTGGTGTTGATCGGCAGGACCAGCAGATCCGGTGACAGCAACCGGCCGCCGGTGACCGACACGGCCACCCGCCAGGGCGACACCGTGAGCACGGACAATCCCCACCGGCGGGCCACCGTGGCGGCGGCGGCCACGATCGCCGCGACCGCGTCGGCGAACCCCGACCCGGCCGCCGCAGGCGGCACCGGATCGGCATCAACGTCGACCAGCACCTGCGTGAACAGCCGCCGCAGCAGCTGCGCCCGCCCGGCGAACCGGGCCAGCCAGCCCCGCACCGTCGACCGAGCCCGGCCCAGCAGCCCTGCCACCCGCCGGCTGCCCGCCCCTGCCGCCTTCGCGACCAGCCCGGCGCCGATCACCTCGACCGCATCCGCGCGCCGGACCAGCACGTTCACCCCCAGGAGCACATGCGACCGGCCGCACCTCGCGCACCTGGCCCGCCGCGGCCGCACCCGCACCCGCCCAGACGGCGTACGCAGCCAACGTGGCCGGGCGAAACCCCACGGCCGCAGAACCCCCGAACAAGGACACACCATCTGCCCCGCGAGCAGCCGCTTCTCGACGGCCGCCGCATCCACCTCTACCGTGAGCATCGGTGCCTCCAAGCACCACTCACGGCCCTCCCGGGCAGCTCCGCCAAGAACAGACCGGGAGGGCCGGTCCAGTTCCTACGTGCTCACGTTGGCGTCGCACACGAAGAAGAGCAACCCTCCGGGCTGCTCTCAAGATCCCGCTCACCAGCAACGACGCAGGCCTACGCCACATGCTCACAGCGAATGACGCTCAACA
>NZ_VIQO01000066.1 GCF_007483665.1 Catellatospora sichuanensis | reverse complement strand
GAAGGCCGGCTGCACGCCGACGGCGGCCCCGGCGGCTGCGGCGACACCGCCTATACCGGCACCGGCCTGTGCGTACCCCATCGCAGGCCGAAAGGCCAGGCCCTGACCGAGTCGACCCGGTGCTGCGGGAACGCTCGGATTTAGCCGATGTGCGGACGTCAGCGTGGGCGCATTGGAAAAGCAGCCTCGGCGGTTGCAGACGCCGCGACCCGGGCCATCAGCGCATGCCGAAGCAGTCGGACTCTCTTGCCCCGCAGTTGCCAGTACGGCAATACGAAGTGGTCGTGTTGACCTTCGCAGGTAGTGCCGTCCTGGTCTTCGCCTGAAGGCGCGTCGGCCTCGGTGTATCAGCCGCGGGGCAGGATCCGGCCGTCGGGCAGCGTGCGGCCACTCAGGAGCGCCACCAGTGAGCCGCTGTCGGCGCGAACGAGTTGGCCGCTTCCCCAGCTCCAGGCGGTGTCGGTGACCTCGAGCCGGACATCGGTCAGGTCAACCCCGAGCCAGGTGCCGTTTGTGGCGGTGAGCTGGTCCAGGACGGCGATCACAGCCTCTCTTGGTGCGACCGTGGGCCGGTCGAGCGCGATCGTCACGTCCAGGGAGTGGATGACGGCATGGCTGAGTGCACCGGCTGCACCGCCGCCCGGCGGCTGCCACGCGTGCAGTCTTGGCGATCGGAGCTGGTCGAGAAGGTCGACGAGCGGCAGCGATCGCGTCCGGCACCCCGCAGGTGGTGCTCGCACACGGAGCAGACCGCCCGGACAACGCCCGCCGGCTGCACGCCCTCGGACTTGCCGAGTGGCTGCCCGCGGCACGGTGGCAGGTCGACGCGGTAGCCGAGCTAATCATCCGCGTGCTGACCGAACCGGCATACCGCGACCGAGCGTACACATTGGCGACCACATGGACCCGGACCGGACTGCCGCCGAGGCATGCATCCACCTCGAGGCACTGCTCGGCCGGCAGGTCCACGGGACCTGATCGGGCTGCGGTGGGGTGGCCCCCATCTTCCGGTGACCGCTGGCGCGCCGCTTCGGACCATCCGGCCCGACGTATCGGTGCAAGGGTCACCGGCCGGACGGGCCGCCGCGCCGCGACAACGCGGCACGGCAACCCGAAACAGTCCGGAACTTTCGGAATCCCCAGGCCGTGCGTCGCCCCACTTTGTCGGGCTCAATATCGACATATCGACGCCTGCCCAACACGACCGACCCCACGCCACTTCGATCCGTGAAACATCCCGCTGGTCCAGCCAACCCGGGCATGATTTCCGAAATGTTTCCGGAAGTTGTTGACAGTGCGACGAGGTGGGATCCATATTGGTGCGATCGACAGACATAACTGTCGGTCCGGGCCAACCGCGGCCCGGCACTCCGGTCGTCGAACGCATGACGACTGGCCCCACCACCGCGTGGTACGGCCCACGCACGGTGGCCCGACACCACAGCCACCGACAGTCCTACCGGGTCGTATCACCCTGTCACACCTTTTCGCCAGCCTTCACGAGGAGGAGCACGCACATGCACGAGGCACCCATCCAACGGAAGAGCCGCAGAGGCGGCCGCCTCAGAATGCTCATCGGCGGCGCCTGCGCCGTCGTGGCGGCCGTCGCCAGCACGTTGATGGCCACCAACGCTTACGCCGAGGCCGACCGGCAGGTCTGCTCGAACACCACCGGCACGCACAACGGGTTCTACTTCTCGTTCTGGAAAGACAGTGGCGACGCCTGCATGGTGCTGCGCGAGAACGGCCGCTACTCCAGCTCCTGGAGCAGGAGCACCAACAACTGGGTCGGCGGCAAGGGTTGGGCCACCGGTAGCCGGCGGACGGTCAGCTACTCGGGCACCTACAACCCGGGCAACAACAACACCTACCTCGCCCTGTACGGGTGGACGCGGAACTCGCTGATCGAGTACTACGTTGTGGAGAACTTCGGCAGCTACAACCCGAGCAGCGGCGCTCAGCGGCTGGGCACGGTCACCACCGACGGCGGCACCTACGACATCCTGCGCAGCCAGCGGGTCAACCAGCCGTCGATCGACGGCACCGCCACGTTCTACCAGTACTGGAGCGTGCGCCAGCAGAAGCGGAGCAGTGGCACCATCACCTTCGCCAACCACGTCGACGCCTGGGCCCGCGCCGGCCTCAACCTCGGCAGCAGCTGGGCCTACCAAGTCATGGCGACCGAGGGCTACCAGAGCCAGGGAAGCTCCGACATCACCGTCCGGGAAGGCACCAACCCCGATCCTGGGCCCACCACTGGTCCGCCGAGCGGTACCAGCCAGATGATTGCGGGTCAGCAGTCCGGCAGGTGTCTCGACGTCCCGAACTCGAGCACCACCAACGGCACCCAGCTCCAGTTGTACGACTGCTGGGGTGGCTCGAACCAGCGGTTCACTCACACCTCAAGCAGGCAGCTGACGGTGAACGGCAAGTGTGTGGACGCCTCAAATGGGGGCACCAGCAACGGCACCGCGGTGATCCTCTATGACTGCCACGGCGGCGCGAACCAGCAGTGGAATGTCAACAACGGCACCATCACCAACGCGCAGTCAGGGCTGTGCCTCGACGCCGGCGGCACCGGCAACGGGACGAAGATCCAACTGTACAGCTGCTGGGGCGGGTCGAACCAGCAGTGGAGCTTCCGGAACTGACCCGGCGCCACGGGGCCAGGCACGGACCGGTCTGACACCGAAGGCAGGTGCGGCTGGGGTGCCGACGATGGTCGGCACCCCAGCCTCCGTGCGGGGCCATCCGGCGGGGTGCCCGGGATGGACGGCTCCGGTCAGGACGTGGTGCCGGTGACCGGAGCTGCTTGTGAACACGCGATGGCGGTGACCACTGCCAACCTGGCTGCGTTGACGGGGCACGCGGGGTGACGGGAGTGCCGCCTGCATCGCGTCCGATGTTTCCCCACATACGGAAGAGGTCATGATCTCCCCAGCGACACCATCATTGCCAGTCGCAGTCCCCGTCACAGCACAACTTCTAGCGAAAGGCGCACCCCATGGCGTTGAAGGCCATCTGATGCCACTGGCCACCCGGATCGCTCCAATCCGCGCTTGCGGCAGGGAAGGTGTGGGTACACCTGCGAGCCCAGAGCTGCGGCATGATGGCACACACGATGATTGAACCATCAACACCGGGAACCGGCCGAGCAGGCCGCGGTAGCCGGTGGCCAGGAGTTTCCAGTTCTTCAGATGCGCGATAACACGTTCGACGCTGGCGCGGTGGGAGGCGATCGCGCGGTTGTACTCGCGGGTCGACTCGGTCAGGGCCTGGCCTTTCGGCCTGCGATGGGGTACGCACAGGCCGGTGCCGGTATAGGCGGTGTCGCCGCAGCCGCCGGGGCCGCCGTCGGCGTGCAGCCGGCCTTC
>NZ_VIQO01000065.1 GCF_007483665.1 Catellatospora sichuanensis | reverse complement strand
ATAGGACATCCAGCGTAACGAGCACCACCGACAACAACCGCCATCACCACGCCAGCCCGCACCAAGGCCAGCCAGACACCCACAAACTCAGGCTCGCTTAGCAAGACCGAACGACAGTTCGCACCCTGCTCAGCGAGGTGAGGTCGCCGAGTTCACGGATGGGCTCGGCCGCGTCCGCGAACAGTGAACGCAGGTCTTCGAGCTGACGCAAAGCGCTCAGGGACGTGATGGTGCAGTCATTCAGCCATAGCGTCCGGAGCTGGCTCAGCCGTGGTAGGAACGAGAAGTCGACCACGGCCGAACAGCCGCTGACGGACAGCGCTCTCAGTCGTCGAAGTCCGACCAGCGCTGATAGATCGCCGAGGGCGGAGCAGCCGGTCAGGTTCAGTTCCTGGAGCCCTTCCACCGCCTTTACCAGGGAGATGTCGTGAAGGTGCGGGTTCATGCTTAGGTCGAGACGTTCGAGGCGGGGCACACCGTCGATTCCGTCCGCGGTAACCAGGTTCGCCGCGCGGCAGTCGAGTTCCTCCAGGTCGGGCAGAGTGCCGAGGAAACGCAGATCCACGGTCGGTATGTCGACCCGGAACCGGCGAGCGCCCTGCAAGCTAGCGACGCCGGGGAGTGCCCGCGGAGACCCAATCACGATCTTGCGGTTGCCAAAGTCCAGGTTGGCGAGCACGCTGGTCGCATACGTCACCGGGTCGAAACGTTGCCACAGGCGTAGGAAGTCCTCCGCCGCCTCGTTGGCCTCCGGCCGCTGCGAGAACCGGTGGACGACGGCCATGGCGCGCGCGGAGCCGACGATGCCACAGGCGTGGAGCGACGCGCGCAACGCCTCGATGTCGGGGATGTCGCAGGTCCCCAGCCAGCTGACGAGTTCGTCGCCTAGGCTGGCAATTGACTCGCCCTCCGCATGGTTGCGCGGCGGCAGCACCTCCGGGACCAGCGCACGCGCCGCTGTCGCTGCGTCGTCGTCGAGCGGGCCGGCGGAACCGATGCACTCGGCCATCAGGATGAGAATCTCGCGGCGCTCGGGGCGGCGCTTCGCGGCCAGCGCGGCCAGGCCTTTCACGAGCCTACTGGCACCGGCTCGACCACACGTCCCGGCGGCGAAGACCACGGTGTTGCGCCACGACGGCAGGTGCGCGTGGTCGAGCAGCGTGTCGATGTCCTCGATGTAGGCGTATTCCTGTCCGGCGAGGAACTCCTGGAACGTCCGGTGTACGAACTGTCCCTCGCCCGCGCCGACGTCCCGGAAGACACAGCTGCGGTTCACGAGATGGGACAGGGCCTCGTGAGCGGTTACCGACGCCGTCGGCATCGTCTGCAGCCGGGACTCGACTACGTCGACGGCGGCCACCGGACCGGCGATCTGGCCGGGTCGGACGCGCCAAATAGGGATGACGGATAGCGACTTGTCGGTCATCGTGCGGGCAATTGCCTGGAGCACCTGAATCCGCTCGCGCCCGACGAACATCGAAGAGTCTTTGTGCCAGGCCAGCCGTGCCTGGTCGCGCCGGAAGACGAGGGCTCCGACGACCTGCTGGTACAAGTCCGTCCTGGTCTCCGGTGCGGAATCAAGGCATCCGGCGGAGTAGAGGGCACTCAGCATGGCGCAGAGCAGCGGCGTCTGGCTCAGTTCGGCCAGCGTTTGCCTCGTGGACATGTCGTGGAGCAACCGGTCACGGGAGACCTCGTACTCGTGCGCGACTTCCGGGTCGGCGTCGTCCAGAAGCGACTTGTACCAGTTGATCACACAACTGCGCGCCTCGGGCGGCTCCATCGGCAGGATCTCCACGTGCTCGAAGCGCCGGTCTGTGAACCACCTTTGGTTGACCCCCTCTGGCCGTGACGTCGCGATCACGTGTGCTGCGGGCTAGTCCCGTATCAATTCGGCCAGCCATTTCTCGGCTGCGCTCTTCGTGGCGTCGGAAAGCTCGTCGAACCCATCGACGATGAGCAGTGCCTGGCCGTCGCGCAGGCAATCAGCTATCCATGCCGCCGACCGGTTGCCGGCGTCGGAGGCGTGTGGATCTGCCAGGTGATGCAGACCGGGGCGGCGGGCGGACCGGAAAAGAGTGCGTAGCGGAACGTAGAACGGCACGACGTCCTCGAGTTCGCGGCGCAGGTTCCGTGGCAGGGACCGCGAGGCCAGCTTGACCGCCAGCCATCGACTGACGGTGGTCTTGCCACAGCCCGCCGTGCCGGTGACCAGCGCGCGCGCCCCGTAGCGCTGCAGCTTGGTGACCTCTTGCGCGGACTCGCTGCGATGGCCGGGCGCCGCGCGGCGACGGGACGGGGACCTGGGGATGCGAGCAGCGTCGTCGGGCACGGTGTAGCTGTGCGTCTGGTTGCGGATCTCGCCGTTGCTAAAAATGTCCGCCAGTGCATCCTCGACCATCAAGGGCTTGTCGGCCAGACCCCGCAACACCCTGTCCTGCGGGTCATACTCGCTGAAAAGATCTCCGGTGTCCCGCCGGCGGTCAATCAAGTGTCGTGCCAGCGGGCTTCCGTCCACGTGGCGTGCGCGCGCGGCGCGCAGCTGTATTTAGGCGCTGTGGATCGGCTGCTTGCGCAGCTTGTCGGGCAGGCTTAGGCCGAATAGCTCGATGGTGCCGTACTCGAGGGTGATATCGGTGCGGTGCGACGCCTCATCGCCCGCCGTCAGCTGGGCACCGGACAGGCCGACGGTGGGAGTGACCACACGCGAGATCGCTTCGCGCAGTTCCTCTTCCAGCCGACGAACGATTTGGTATGTCTCCATGTTGACGCGGGCGTCGAACTCCGGCAGCGCCTGGACCACCGCCGCGACATAAGAACAGGCGTGTGCCAGATACGTCCGCCCGTAGCCGAGTGCTGGTTCGGAAAGGGACTCGTGGTGCCAGTGCTCCTCCGCTCGTGGCACCAGTAGCTGGAAGAGCCGGGCGGAATGCACGTCCGACACGGCGAGGTCCTCGATGGTGTCCATGCTGTCGATGGCGGCCAGGACGCCCGCGACGGCGAGGTCGCGTTCTGCCTTTGGCAGGTTGCGGAACTCGCGCTGTGCGTACACCAATAGGCGCTCTTCGATTTCGAACGCCGCTTCCTCCAGTCGCGCGGCCACGCCAGACCGCGCCTTTCGGTTCGCCTTGATCTCGCGGATCGAACTGACCAGGCCACTGATGCCCTCGATGCGATCACCCGCCGAGGGAAAGGCCACCTTCAACGCGTTCTCGACGATCTTCTGGGACAGACCTCTGATATCGCCTGGCACCGGTGAACCTCGATCGTCCGGAGATGAGTTCGGGCTGTCGCATGACCATGGACATGTTTCGGGACGGCGCGAGCCAGTGTAGTCGGGGCAGGCGATCCAGCCGATGGTGCGACAGTCGCACGTAGCGTGGCATTTTTGTCAGATCTAGGTCATGGTTTGGCGTCGTTGCGTTCCCGTACCGGCGGCCGCGTTGAACCGGTGTGCGTCTGAGGTCCGGTCGCCGTGGCGAGTTCGGCGAACGCCGTGAGGGGTTCCAAAAGGCGACGCGATGGTTGACCTGCGATGATCTGGTTCCGTGGGGCGCAGCGCCTATCGGCCGCACCTGGCGTACTGCAGTAGCGCGATCGTCGACGGCCTGCAGCGCCGCTGGCACGCCAACGGCGGCCCGGCCTTCACCCTCACCATCAACACCCTGGCAGCCAAGCGGACCCGCCGCGGCGCCAGGCACGACTGAGTTACGACCCACCACACCGACCATGAGAGGTGCCGGACCGTTGGGCGGTCCGGC
>NZ_VIQO01000064.1 GCF_007483665.1 Catellatospora sichuanensis | reverse complement strand
GTTTGTCCGGCGGCGTCCTACTCTCCCACAACGTCCCCGTTGCAGTACCATCGGCGCTGGAGGGCTTAGCTTCCGGGTTCGGAATGTTACCGGGCGTTTCCCCTCCGCCATGGCCGCCGTAACTCTATCAACATGTCAACCCGCGCCGGCCTGATGCCGGTGGTTGGATGTCGTGATGTGCATGGTGGACGCGAGCAAACTCTGCAGGATCTGCTGTGTTAGTTAGGTAAGTCCTCGGCCTATTAGTACCAGTCGACTGAACACATTACTGTGCTTACATCTCTGGCCTATCAACCCGGTGGTCTAGCCGGGGGCCTTACCCACTCTCGTGGTGGGATACCTCATCTTGAAGCGAGCTTCCCGCTTAGATGCTTTCAGCGGTTATCCCTTCCGAACGTAGCCAACCAGCCATGCACCTGGCGGTACAACTGGCACACCAGAGGTTCGTCCGTCCCGGTCCTCTCGTACTAGGGACAGCCCTTCTCAAGTATCCTACGCGCACGGCGGATAGGGACCGAACTGTCTCACGACGTTCTAAACCCAGCTCGCGTACCGCTTTAATGGGCGAACAGCCCAACCCTTGGGACCACCTCCAGCCCCAGGATGCGACGAGCCGACATCGAGGTGCCAAACCATCCCGTCGATATGGACTCTTGGGGAAGATCAGCCTGTTATCCCCGGGGTACCTTTTATCCGTTGAGCGACACCGCTTCCACATGCCAGTGCCGGATCACTAGTCCCGACTTTCGTCCCTGCTCGACCTGTCAGTCTCACAGTCAAGCTCCCTTGTGCACTTACACTCAACACCTGATTGCCAACCAGGCTGAGGGAACCTTTGGGCGCCTCCGTTACCCTTTAGGAGGCAACCGCCCCAGTTAAACTACCCACCAGACACTGTCCCTGAACCGGATCACGGTCCGAAGTTAGATACCCAGATCAACCAGAGTGGTATTTCAAGATTGGCTCCACCATGACTGGCGTCACAGCTTCACAGCCTCCCACCTATCCTACACAAGTTAAACCGGATACCAATGTCAAGCTATAGTGAAGGTCCCGGGGTCTTTCCGTCCTGCCGCGCGTAACGAGCATCTTTACTCGTAGTGCAATTTCGCCGGGCCTGTGGTTGAGACAGTGGGGAAGTCGTTACGCCATTCGTGCAGGTCGGAACTTACCCGACAAGGAATTTCGCTACCTTAGGATGGTTATAGTTACCACCGCCGTTTACTGGCGCTTAAGTTCTCAGCTTCGCCTTGCGGCTAACCGGTCCCCTTAACGTTCCAGCACCGGGCAGGCGTCAGTCCATATACAGCGTCTTACGACTTCGCATGGACCTGTGTTTTTAGTAAACAGTCGCTTCCCCCTGCTCTCTGCGACCCCACCCAGCTCCAGCCGTAAAGACCTTCACCAGACGAGGCCCCCCTTCTCCCTAAGTTACGGGGGCAATTTGCCGAGTTCCTTAACCACAGTTCGCCCGATCGCCTCGGTATTCTCTACCTGACCACCTGTGTCGGTTTGGGGTACGGGCCGCGCACAGCTCGCTAGAGGCTTTTCTCGGCAGCATAGGATCATCGACTTCACCTGATACGGCTCGGCATCACGTCTCAGCCTTATATGCGGCGCGGATTTACCTACGCCACGGCCTACACGCTTACCCCAGGACTACCACCGCCTGGGCTCGACTACCTTCCTGCGTCACCCCATCGCTCAACTACTACCGACCGAGATCCCAACGATCCCACCTCCCACCCGAAGGCGTTCAGTGTTCACGGAGGTTAGTACGGCCAGGTTCGTCGCGGGCGCTGCTTTGCGGGTACGGGAATATCAACCCGTTGTCCATCGACTACGCCTCTCGGCCTCGCCTTAGGTCCCGACTCACCCAGAGCAGATTAGCTTGACTCTGGAACCCTTGGTCATCCGGCGGAAGGGTTTCTCACCCTTCATTCGCTACTCATGCCTGCATTCTCACTCGTGTGGCGTCCACGGCTAGGTCACCCTGCCGCTTCACCCGCCACACGACGCTCCCCTACCCATCCACACACCTGGACCACAAAGGCCTGGTTATTGTGTGAATGCCACAGCTTCGGCGGTGTGCTTGAGCCCCGCTACATTGTCGGCGCGGAACCACTTGACCAGTGAGCTATTACGCACTCTTTCAAGGGTGGCTGCTTCTAAGCCAACCTCCTGGTTGTCTATGCGATCCCACATCCTTTTCCACTTAGCACACGCTTAGGGGCCTTAGCTGGTGATCTGGGCTGTTTCCCTCTCGACTACGAAGCTTATCCCCCGCAGTCTCACTGCCGCGCTCTCACTTACCGGCATTCGGAGTTTAGCTGACTTCGGTAAGCTTGTAGGCCCCCTAGGCCATCCAGTAGCTCTACCTCCGGCAAGAAACACGCGACGCTGCACCTAAATGCATTTCGGGGAGAACCAGCTATCACGGAGTTTGATTGGCCTTTCACCCCTAACCACAGGTCATCCCCCAATTTTTCAACATTGGTGGGTTCGGTCCTCCACGACGTCTTACCGTCGCTTCAACCTGCCCATGGCTAGATCACTCCGCTTCGGGTCTAGAGCATGCGACTGAACGCCCTGTTCAGACTCGCTTTCGCTACGGCTTCCCCACACGGGTTAACCTCGCCACATGCCACTAACTCGCAGGCTCATTCTTCAAAAGGCACGCCGTCACCTCAGAACAAGTCCTCAGCTCCGACGGATTGTAGGCAGACGGTTTCAGGTACTATTTCACTCCCCTCCCGGGGTACTTTTCACCATTCCCTCACGGTACTAGTCCGCTATCGGTCACCAGGTAGTATTCAGCCTTACCAGGTGGTCCTGGCAGATTCACGGCAGATTTCAGGAGTCCGCCGCTACTCGGGAACACCCACCACAGGCCTTGAACTTTCGTCTACAGGACTCTCACCCTCTACGGTCCCTCATTCCAGAGGATTCGACTAGCCCAAAGCTTTATAACTGTGCGACACAGTGTCAGCTGTATCAGTAGGGTCCCACAACCCCGCGCACGCAACCCCTGACAGGTATCACACGCACACGGTTTAGGCTACATCCGCTTTCGCTCGCCACTACTCACGGAATCACATGTTGTTTTCTCTTCCTGCGGGTACTGAGATGTTTCACTTCCCCGCGTTCCCTCCACACACCCTATGTATTCAGATGCGGGTAACCCGACATGACTCGGGCTGGGTTCCCCCATTCGGACACCCTGGGATCACAGCTTGGTTGACAGCTCCCCCAGGCCTATCGCGGCCTCCCACGTCCTTCATCGGCTCCTGGTGCCAAGGCATCCACCGTCTGCCCTTAAAAACTTACCTACACAGAGAAACAAAGATGCTCGCGTCCACTATGCACATCTCAACAAACAACCAACCCACACCCACCGCCAACACACACACCGCAAACGCGGCAGTTTGTGCTGAAGAGTGTGATCGGCGCCCGAAACAACAAGCAGAGCTTGTTCCTTCAGGACCCAACAGGGTGCCAAAACGATCCTCCAAGCCGCACCACAGCCCGTTCCATGCCCCGAACCGAGATCCGGAAGCCCTACTAGGGTTAACTGCAGCCGTTGCCAGAAAGATCTACCAAGTGTCTCCGCCATTGAGCCCCACTGCCGGCATTCGCGGCAGGTTGGGTCCTGACCTGCTTTCGCAGGTAGGTGCTCCTTAGAAAGGAGGTGATCCAGCCGCACCTTCCGGTACGGCTACCTTGTTACGACTTCGTCCCAATCGCCAGCCCCACCTTCGACCACTCCCTCCCTTACGGGTTGGGCCATGGGCTTCGGGTGTTGCCGACTTTCGTGACGTGACGGGCGGTGTGTACAAGGCCCGGGAACGTATTCACCGCAGCGTTGCTGATCTGCGATTACTAGCGACTCCGACTTCACGGGGTCGAGTTGCAGACCCCGATCCGAACTGAGACCGGCTTTTTGGGATTCGCTCCACCTCACGGTATCGCAGCCCATTGTACCGGCCATTGTAGCATGCGTGAAGCCCTGGACATAAGGGGCATGATGACTTGACGTCATCCCCACCTTCCTCCGAGTTGACCCCGGCAGTCTCCCATGAGTCCCCGGCATAACCCGCTGGCAACATGGAACGAGGGTTGCGCTCGTTGCGGGACTTAACCCAACATCTCACGACACGAGCTGACGACAGCCATGCACCACCTGTGACCGCCCCCGAAGGACACTCCATCTCTGAAGTTTTAACGGCCATGTCAAACCCAGGTAAGGTTCTTCGCGTCGCATCGAATTAATCCGCATGCTCCGCCGCTTGTGCGGGCCCCCGTCAATTCCTTTGAGTTTTAGCCTTGCGGCCGTACTCCCCAGGCGGGGCGCTTAATGCGTTAGCTACGGCGCAGGAAACCGGAGAGGCCCCCCACACCTAGCGCCCAACGTTTACAGCGTGGACTACCAGGGTATCTAATCCTGTTCGCTCCCCACGCTTTCGCTCCTCAGCGTCAGTATCGGCCCAGAGACCCGCCTTCGCCACCGGTGTTCCTCCTGATATCTGCGCATTTCACCGCTACACCAGGAATTCCAGTCTCCCCTACCGAACTCTAGCCTGCCCGTATCGACCGCAAGCCTGGAGTTGAGCCCCAGGTTTTCACGGACGACGCAACAAGCCGCCTACGAGCTCTTTACGCCCAATAAATCCGGACAACGCTCGCGCCCTACGTCTTACCGCGGCTGCTGGCACGTAGTTGGCCGGCGCTTCTTCTGCAGGTACCGTCACTTTCGCTTCGTCCCTGCTGAAAGAGGTTTACAACCCGAAGGCCGTCATCCCTCACGCGGCGTCGCTGCATCAGGCTTCCGCCCATTGTGCAATATTCCCCACTGCTGCCTCCCGTAGGAGTCTGGGCCGTGTCTCAGTCCCAGTGTGGCCGGTCGCCCTCTCAGGCCGGCTACCCGTCAAAGCCTTGGTAGGCCATCACCCCACCAACAAGCTGATAGGCCGCGAGCCCATCCCCAGCCGAAAAACTTTCCACAAAAGGTCATGCGACCCAAAGTGAATATCCGGTATTAGCCACCGTTTCCGATGGTTATCCCAAAGCCAGGGGCAGGTTACTCACGTGTTACTCACCCGTTCGCCGCTCGAGTACCCCGAAAGGCCTTTCCGCTCGACTTGCATGTGTTAAGCACGCCGCCAGCGTTCGTCCTGAGCCAGGATCAAACTCTCCAAAAAGAATTCAAAAACCCGGCAAAAGATCAAACCCCGACAAATAAATGTCCGAATCCGAATCCATCACCAAAGCAACCACCCCG
>NZ_VIQO01000063.1 GCF_007483665.1 Catellatospora sichuanensis | reverse complement strand
CGTGCTCACGTTGGCGTCGCACACGAAGAAGAGCAACCCTCCGGGCTGCTCTCAAGATCCCGCTCACCAGCAACGACGCAGGCCTACGCCACATGCTCACAGCGAATGACGCTCAACAGCGCGGCACACCAGCTCGACGCAGCGCGGACCTTGCGCTCATGGCCTGCACCGCACGTGCAGGCGCTGGTCTCCGTAGCCAGCGAGCCGTTGGTTCACCTCTTGGTCGAATTTGGCTTGCCCACATACTTCACCGGGGCATGGAACCTCGGCAATTCTCAGGGGTGGCGGCATCCTACTCACGCCGCGAACCGACCGGAGACGCTATTTCTGCAGCGCAGTCTCATTGGCGCCGCGTTGATGGCGGCCGATCAGCGGACCATCCGGATAGGCGAACACGAGGCGATCGTTGCGGACGTATCTGGAACAGATGTAGCGGTCGGGCTACTCGAGCCAGCTCACCGAACGATCGTTACTCAGCTTAAGCGGGCCAGCGTCGTCGATGGCGGGCTGCCTCTCGATGACCGAGAGCTGACTTACCGCGTGTGCGCCGAGCGCATCCCAGGGGTCGACACCGTCGATGACATCCCTGTGGACCGGTACAGCATCACCCTTGGGATGACAACAGTCGAGATCCAAGGTCCAAACGGATCAACGGCAGTAGTTGACGCCGCTGGCCGTGTGGTGCTCCTTGGAAGGGAATGGCGCCGGGGCATGGATAGGTCGTGACCGATCAGGTCTTCGCCAGCGAAGGGCGATGTGCGAGGCGTCTTGTCATCGCGCACGTCCGTGGTTTGCCGAGCGCCGGCCGCTTGAATCATGCGGAAGATACGATCGGCGGTTTTGCGACCTGCATCGCCCGCAATAGATTGCTGGCCATGTCGAAGTTGCACGAGTTCACGCCCGAGCAGGTGGATGCCGCAATCGAATATGTGAGGCGACACGGTGCTGAGGACCGAGGGCAGACACTCTCCTACTCACGTGTCTTCGACGCCGCCGGGCTTCCGTCGCCGCAGAATCTGCATTTCGGTGGGGAGTCCCACCTGGTGACAGAGTTTATGGAGCAGTTTCACCATCGGTGCAGGCAGCAGGACATGCCACCGCTCGATGCGCTCGTGGTTCACGTGGCGGGCCGACGTGAAGGCTTTCCCGGAGGGGGCTATTTCCGTGTGAACGGTCAGGTCGACCCGCTCGCCGAGCGGGCAAAAGCCGATGATCAGGTCTCCGCGACGCGGTTCTGGCAGTCGCAGTTGGAGCAATGTAAGGCGTGGGGCGTCCGGAGCCGGCGCGGCGAGGTCTGACCGACTGCCGAAGGTCCGGTAGGGAGAAGCCAGAGTGGGCGGCGCACCAGCACGCAGGGCACGGTGCGCCGCCCACGGCGACGTCGTCTTCGCCGGAACACTCGTCTAGGCATGAGCGCCGACACGTTCAGCCCTGACTGCTACGACCTCATCGACGCTGTCATCTGCTCGTCGGCACTGGCGCGATCGTGTACGCTGCGCGCAGATGTGCTACCTCACATAGTCGGCGATAGGTCTGCCGACGTCGATTTGGGCATCGGGCAGACCCCAGGAGATCAGCATAATTGCAGGTCAGCTGCCATCGTGATCATGTACTTAGGGTTCATGTAGCCCCGGAGACTCCAGACTTCATCCTGGGAGCTGTTTTTCCTGCTCAACGTCGGTTCGCGGGCCGCGTCTCGGGGTGCGTTTCGGACGGCTCTCTCAATAGGTGGGAAGGGGTGACGCTCCTTCGACCTCATGTGATGTTGCGAGGCTTGTACCAAGGATCGCGGCCTGTGCGAGAACGGCGAAGACCTTGTCGACGGTGTTGGTTCGTCAGGCGTTCTGATTGCCCACCGCTGAACTTGGACGACTTCGCGCAGATTGCGAAAATGAACCGCCCCGAGTCTGGTGGAGTCCTCAGACTGTGACCAGCTCGCGCTGGTCGGGCAGGCGGTGAGCGTAGAACATCGATTCGTACTCGACCGGCGGGAGGTAGCGGGTGGCCGAGTGCAGGCGGTCGTGGTTGTACCAGTCGATCCGTTCGGTGGTGACCAGTTTGGCCTGGGCCAGGGTGCGCCAAGGCCGCCGCGGTTTGATCAGTTCGGTCTTGTAGAGGCCGATCGTGGGCTCCATGAGTGCGTTGTCCGGGCGTCGCCGACGGTGCTGATGGAGGTGTCGATGCCGGCGTCGACCAGATGGGTCGTGAAGCCGGGTCCAAGCGGGTCACCGCGGAGCTGCGCAGACGTGGCCAGCCGGTCAACCGTAAAGAGGTCGAGCGGATCATGCGCCAACGGCGCATCGTCGGGATCACCCGCCGCCGTCGCAAAAGCCTGACCAGGCAGGACCCGACCGTCGCACCCGTGGCCGACCTGCTCGAGCGTGACTTCACGGCCGCCGCGACGGGGCAGCGGTTCGTAGGCGACACCACCTACCTGCCCACCGAGCAGGGCTGGCTCTACCTGGCGACCGTGATCGACCTGGCCCACCGGCGCGGTCTGATCAGCCCCGGCGCGATCTTTCACTCCGATAGGGGGTTCGCAGTACACCTCGGCCCGCTACGCCGCGAAACTGGCCGCGGTCAGGATGCGGCCGTCGATGGGCAGGACCGGAATCTGCTTCGACAACTCCGCCGCGGAGTCGTTCTTCGCGACCCTCAAGGCCGAGATCGGCACCCGCGTCTGGGTCACCCGCCACCAGGCACGACAGGCAGTCTTCGAGTACATCGAGATCTACTGCAACCGCCGGCGCCTACACTTCGACGCTTGGCTGCCGCACGCCCCACGAGGCGCGCAGCGCCTACTACCGCCACGAACACGCCCTCGCGGCGTGAGGACCCGGTGTCCACCCCCGGGTTGAAGTCCAGACATTCATCGTGTAGGTGGCGTGTTGCAGATACGCTGATTTTAGATTCAAGACAGTGGATCTATGGTTGCGGAGGCGTACATGGCAGAACCCACCGAGCGAAGCGAGGCATCGCCTCCTCGGGAGAGCCCCTCGAACTTGCGTATAAAGATCGTCGCCTCCTCGGTGGTGGCAGTTATTGGAGTCATCGCTGGTGTGGCTCAGATTTCCGGGTATTCGATCAAGGACCTATGGCCGACGGGTCCCCAACAGCCGTCGCCATCGCCAACCCGCGTCGGGTCACCCGGGGCTTCAGCAACACAGAGCACCCAAACGCCTCCGCATGAGTCGACCGCACCCGCCAGCCCGACTGCCAGCGCGCTTGAGAACACGACCTGGTGTGCAGTTGTAGAGGCACCGCCCACGGCGTCCGCAGGATTCAATATCAAGGTCACGATCAACTGTGTTCTCAAGCCGGAAGAGCGCCTGTGGTTGTTGACACGCTTCGTCAACCCGCCTTACTACAAAGGAACTACCCACTATGCCGGTGACCCACGCAAGCACCAGACCGTTCGACGGGAACCCGGGACACAGGTGATCCCGGTTAATGTGGGCAAAATCGAAGGGCTGCGATGCTTCGGCGTCACAATCGTCACCATCGACCTCACGCCCGACCAGGAGTACCGAATGAATCCGCCTGGACGGATGGTTTCGAAATTCGACGACGCGTGTACGACATACTCGACTGGATGACGCCTCACCTGGCAGCCGCCGCGGTTGTTTCGCAACGGATCTTCTCGGCACGGCCTTCGCTCTTGACGATGCGAAAGGGTTCTAGTCAAGTTCCGTACCGAGTCGCACGTCGCACCGTAATCTGGCAGGGCGGCACTCCCGTAGCCGCCGCCCAGCCATATTGATCACGCCAATAGCAGCTTACCGGCAATTGGGATCATGTACTTAGGTTCATGTAGCCCCGGAGACTCCGGCCTTCATGCCGAAGCTGGTCGTACTGGTCAGGGGCCCTCCGGGAATCCGTTTCGGAGTGCGTCTCGGCTGGCTTTCTCGAAGTGGACAACCCTCGTGGCCTTCGGACACGAACGGGTGACGAGCGTCCGAGCGGACATCGTTGACGATTAACGCTGCGGAGCGTCTTAACTGCTGATGTCGGGTCTGCTGCACGGATAGGTGACATCGGAGATGGCTTGCCCTTCGGGCGGGCTGGAAGGATGTCGCTGTGCCCAAGCCCTACCCCCGTGAGTTCCGCGACGACGTCGTGCGGGTCGCCCAGGCCCGTGATGCCGGCGTGACGGTCGAGCAGATCGCCAAGGACTTCGGTGTCCACCCGATGACGTTGTTCAAGTGGCTGCGTGCAGCTGACGTCGACGCCGGTGCCAAACCCGGCGTGAGCAGCAGCGAGTCGGCCGAGCTACGCCAGGCTCGCAAGCGGATCAAGCTGTTGGAGCAGGAGAACGAGGTCCTTCGCCGGGCCGCGGCATACCTGTCGTAGGCGCATCTACCGGGAAAAGGATCTACCCGCTCGTGACAAATCTGGCCGCCGACGGGATCCCCGTCGCGGTGACGTGCCGGGTTTTGAAGATCGCCCGCCAGCACTACTACCGGTGGCTTGCCCGACCAGTCACCGACGCCGAGCTGGCGCTGGCGTGGCGTGCCAACGCGCTGTTCGACGCCCACCGCGACGACCCGGAGTTCGGCTACCGGTTCCTGGCCGACGAGGCCGCCGCGGCCGGGCAGCGGATGGCCGACCGGACCGCGTGGAAGATCTGCTCCGGCCACAGCTGGTGGAGCGCCTTCGCCAGGAAGCGGCGCGGCAAGGGCCGCAAGGTCGGGCCGCCGGTGCACGACGACCTGGTCCGGCGGGACTTCACGGCCAACAGGCCGAACCGGCTGTGGCTGGCCGACATAACCGAACACCGCACCGGCGAGGGCAAGCTGTACCTGTGCGCGGTCAAGGACGTCTGGTCCAACCGGATCGTCGGCTACTCCATCGACTCCCGGATGAAGTCCCGCCTGGCCGTCGCCGCGCTGCACAACGCCACCGCCCGCCGCGACGGCGTGGCCGGGTGCGTCGTGCACACCGATCGCGGATCTCAGGACGGATTCAACCGGTCGTCGCAACACCGGGTTGTTGCAGGGAGTTTAGCCGTTCTTCGAAGGCTTCGGCGGGGGTGTGCCACCCGAGAGTCTTGCGCGGCCGGGTGTTTAGAGTGTGGGCTATCGCGGCGAGGTCGTCGGCGTCCCAGCGGGACAGGTCGGTGCCTTTGGGGAAGTACTGGCGGAGCAGGCCGTTGGTGTTTTCATTCGTTCCGCGCTGCCAGGGACTCTTCGGATCAGCGAAGAAGACCGCCGTACCAGTGGCGGTGGTGAACCGGACGTGGTCGGACATCTCCTTGCCTCTGTCCCACGTGATCGAACGGCGCAGCTGCCCGGGGATCGCCCCGATCGTCTTGACCAGGGCGTTGGTCATCGTCACAGCGCCGTAGCCGGCGAGGGCCGGTCCGTTCTTCGTGCGGGCGATCGTCCCGTACCCATCCTCGCGGGGCAGGTGGACGAGGACCGTGAACCGGGTGGTGCGTTCGACCAGGGTGCCGATCGCGGAGCGCTGCAGCCCGATGATGAGGTCGCCCTCCCAGTGCCCCGCCACAGCGCGGTCGGCGACGTCTGCGGGGCGTTCGCTGATCAAGGTACTGGGCGTGACGTGGGCCCACGCCTGCCGCTTCGATCGCGCGCGCGGCACCCGCAGCGCACGACCGGTGCGCAGGTGCAAGACCAGTTCACGCGGCAACGCGCCGCGAGACTCCACGTAGAGCGCCTGATAGATCGCCTCGTGACTGATGCGCATCGACCCGTCATAGGGGAAGTCGAGCGCCAGGTGCCTGGATATCTGCTCCGGACTCCAGGCCAGGACCCAGGCCCGGTCACCGCGATGGGGCTTGTTCCGACCCAGCCACCGCGGCTGGTCAGGTCCCGCGACCGGATTACCGTCCGCGTCGCGGACAACACCCGACAGCTTGTCCTGCACGTACTCACGAAGCCGCTGATTGGCGACGAGCTTGGCGACCTTCGGACGCCGCGCCACCAGCTCGGCCTTCCACTGCGCGACACTGGCCCGGTAGTCCAGCCTCCCGGCACGCGTGGCCGCGTTGCGGCGCAGCTCACGCGAGACCGTCGACGGATCCCGCCCCACAGCCCGGGCGATCTCCCGCACCCCGCGCCCCTGCACCCTCAGCAGCGCGATCTCCTCACGTTCCTCGAACGACAGATACCGC
>NZ_VIQO01000062.1 GCF_007483665.1 Catellatospora sichuanensis | reverse complement strand
CGGCGCGGCCGCGGCGGGAGCCGGCGCCGGTGCCGCCTCCTGTGCCGGGGCGGCCGGAGCGGGGGCCTCGGCGGCGGGTGCGGCGGCCGGAGCGGCCGCGGCCGGGCTCTCGCCCGCATCGGAGATGACGGCGAGCTCCGCGCCTACCTCAGCGGTCTCGTCCTCACCGACGACGATCTTGCTGAGAATGCCGGCAGCCGGCGACGGGATCTCCGTGTCGACCTTGTCGGTGGAGACCTCGAGCAGCGGCTCGTCGACCTCGACCCGGTCACCCTCCTGCTTGAGCCACCGGGTGACGGTGCCCTCGGTGACACTCTCGCCGAGCCGCGGCATGGTTACCGATACCGGCATTGCTTCAGACTCCTCAGTTAAGTGCTGATCCGCAGTTACAAAAGGACGAGGTGAGCTTATTCGCTCAGTTGTGCGCGTGCAGCGGCTTGCCCGCCAGCGCCAGGTGCGCCTCGCCGAGCGCCTCGTTCTGCGTCGGGTGCGCGTGGATGAGCGCCGCGACCTCGGCCGGGAACGCCTCCCAGTTGACGATGAGCGACGCCTCGCCGACCTGCTCGCCCATCCGGGCGCCGATCATGTGGATGCCCACGACCGGGCCGTCCTTCTGGCGGACCAGCTTCACGAAGCCCTGGGTGCCCAGGATCTTGCTCTTGCCGTTGCCGCCGAGGTTGTAGTTGTACGTCTCGACGTTGTCCGCGCCGAACTTCTCCTTGGCCTGGGCCTCGGTGATGCCGACCGACGCGATCTCCGGGTCGGTGTAGGTGACGCGCGGGATGCCCGACTCGACGATAGGGGCCGGGTTCTGGCCCGCGATCGTCTCCGCGACGAAGATGCCCTGCGCGAAACCGCGGTGCGCCAGCTGCAGGCCGGGCACGATGTCGCCGACGGCGTACACGTTGGGCAGGTTGGTGCGCAGGCGCTCGTCGGTGATCACGAAGCCGCGCTCCATGGTCACGCCCTGCGCCTCGTAGCCGCAGTTGGCGGTGGCCGGGCCGCGGCCCACGGCGACCAGCAGCAGCTCGGCCTCCAGGGTCTCGCCGCCGGCGATGGTGACCTTCACGCCGCTCTCGGTCTTCTCGACCTTCTCGAACGGCTTGCCGACCTTGAAGCCGATGCCGCGCTTGCGGAAGGTGCGCTCCAGCTGCTTGGAGATGTCCGGGTCCTCGGCCGCGACCAGGCGCGGCAGGGCCTCGACGATGGTCACCTCGGCGCCCAGCGACTTCCAGGCGCTGGCGAACTCGACGCCGATCACGCCGCCGCCGAGCACGATCGCGGACGCGGGCACGCGGTCCATGGTCAGCGCGTGCTCGCTGGCGATGACCCGCTCGCCGTCCAGCTCCAGGCCGGGCAGGCTCTTCGAGTACGAACCGGTGGCCAGCACGATGTTGCGGCCGGTGTAGCGCTGCCCGTTCACCTCGACGGCGTTCGGCGCGACGAGCGTGCCCTTGCCCTCGACGTAGGTGACCTTCGAGGCCTTGATCAGGCCCTGCAGGCCCTTGTACAGGCCGGCGACCACGCCGTCCTTGTACGCGTTCACGCCCGCCATGTCGATCTGGATCAGCTCGGCCTTGATGCCGATGTGCGATGCCTCGCGGGTCTGGTCGGCGACCTCGCCGGCGTGCAGCAGCGCCTTGGTGGGGACACAGCCCCGGTGCAGGCAGGTACCGCCCAGCTTGTCCTTCTCGATCAGTGCGACGGACAGACCCAGCTGCGCCGCACGCAGCGCGGTGGCATAACCACCGCTGCCGCCGCCGAGGATGACTACGTCAAAGGTCTCGCTCACGATCGCTCCAAGGTCGCGTCATTGCCACTTCGCGTCACGGTGAGCCGGCGTGTGCTCAGCCCACACTCGGTCATCTTGTCACTGCCGACGGTCGAGCGCGCAGTCGAGGTGCTCAAGGACACGTCTGGCTACTCTTGCCCAGTACCATGCGCACCGAAGTCCACCTTCGGAGAGGAGCAGGTGTGGGTTGGTTCCGCCGCCGGGGCGGGTCCCCGGCCGATCGCCCGGCCAACCCGGCCGACATCACCCATCTCGAGCAGTTCGTGCAGTCCCGTCGCGGGGTCGAGGCGTTCATCGAACCGCGTACGACGGTGACCGGGACCACGGTCATCCTCATCGCCCACGACGGTGAGTGGACCCGCCGCCGCATGCCCAGCCCGACCGCGGTGCGCCAGTTCGCCCAGCGCCTGTCCATGCCCGTCTACGACGTCCAGCTCGTCGGCTACCCCCAGCGCATGCGCGACTTCAACGCCCGCCAGAAACTCCGCCCCGCCGAATAGCGCGAAAATGGCGAAGATCGCTGTTTCGTGTCAGAACCTGGGGTCAAACCGCAGGTCATGACACGAAACAGCGATCTTGAACGCTTCGGCAGGGCTCAGCCGTTCGCCGCGTTGCTCGGCGGCCGCTCCGCTTCGCTTCTCAGCCGTTCGCCGCGATGTCGTCGACCAGGGCCAGCAGGGTGCGGACCGGGACGCCGGTGCCGCCCTTGCTCCAGTGGCCGGTGGCCTCGCCGGAGTGGAACGACGGGCCGGCGATGTCGATGTGCGCCCACTCGACGCCCTCGGTGACGAACTCACGCAGGAACACGCCGCCCTGCAGCATGTGGCCGGCGCGCTCCATGCCCGCGCTGACCTGCAGGATGTCGGCGACGTCCGACTCCATCGACTTGCGGATCTCGTCGGGCAGCGGCATCGGCCAGGTCGGCTCGCCGACCAGGTCGCCCGCGGCCTTGGTGCGCTGGGCCAGCTTCTCCGAGCCCATCACGCCGGAGATCTTCTTGCCGAGCGCGATGACCTGGCCGCCCGTCAGCGTCGAGGTCTCGATGAGGTAGTCGGGCTGGGACTCGCAGGCCAGCGCGATGGCGTCGGCCAGGACCATGCGGCCCTCGGCGTCGGTGTTGAGCACCTCGACCTTCTTGCCGTTGCGCATGGTGATCACGTCACCGGGCCGGTACGCCTCGCCGGAGAGCATGTTCTCCGCGATCGGGATGTACGCGGTCACCGCCACGGCGGGCTTGAGCTCGGCGATCGCGGCCATGGTGCTGGCCACGGCGGCCGCGCCGGCCATGTCGGACTTCATCTCCCACATGCCCTGCGCGGGCTTGATGGAGACGCCGCCGGTGTCGAACGTGATGCCCTTGCCGATCAGCGCCACGGTGGTGGACGCCTGGGCCGGCTTGTACGTGATCTTGACGAGGCGCGGCTTGGCGGCCGAGCCCATGCCGACGGCGAGGATGCCGCCGAAACCGCCCTCGATGAGCGCCTTCTCGTCGAGCACCTCGACGTCCAGGCCGGCCTTGCCGGCCAGCGCGGCGATCTCGTCGGCGAAGTTCGGCGGGCGCAGCAGGTTGGCCGGGGCGTTGACCCAGTCGCGGGTGCGGGCGACCGCGGCGGTGACCACGGTGGCGCGCTTGAGCTCGGTGTTGGCGGCACCCTCCTTGGCGTCGGGCACCAGCACCGACACCGCGGTGACCGGGTCCTTGCGGCCCGCGGACGGCTTGCCCTTGTAGCCGGTGAACCGGTACGCACCCAGCGCCGCGCCCTCCGCGACCGCGCGCAGGGTCAGCGCGCCGCTGTCGTCGGCGTCGTCGGACAGGGGCAGCGCCAGCACGACCTTCTTCGCGCCGGCCAGGGCGCGGACCGCGGCGGCGGTGGCGCGCCGCAGGGTGTCGGGTGCGGGTGCCGGGCCGGTGGGCTCGCCGCCCAGGCCGACGGCTACCAGCACGGGAGCGGTGATGGTGCCGAGCGTGGCGAGCTTGGTGACCTCGCCCGCGCCGCCGGTGGCCCCGAGCAGGGCCAGGGTGGCGGTCAGCTTGCCGTCGAACGCGGCGGCGATGCTCTCGGCCCCGGACGCCAGCAGCAGCTCCCCGGCCGCGCCCTCGGCGCCTTCCTGACTGTGGACGCCGATGACCACGGCGTCCACGGTGAGGTCGGCAGGGTCGGTGTCGGCGAGGCTCAGCGTGGGCAGAGCCGTGGTGGGCGTGGTCACAAAGTACTCCTGGTGGACGTGGGTTGCTGCGCCGATGCTAACGAACCCCAAACGCCAGGGTAAGTTGCGCTCATGACCGACATGGGTTCAAAAGACTCAGCCGACCTGCTCACATCGCCTCTACACGATCGTCACGTGGCGCTGGGAGCGAAGTTCGCCGCCTTCGGCGGCTGGGACATGCCGCTGGAGTACGCCGGGGGCGGGGTGCTCAAGGAGCACGCTGCGGTGCGCGAAGGGGTGGGCGTCTTCGACGTCAGTCATCTGGGCAAAGCCCGGATCACGGGGCCGGGCGCGGCGGACTTCGTCAACGCCTGCCTGACCAACGACCTGGGCCGCATCAAGCCTGGTAAAGCGCAGTACACGCTGTGCTGCGACGACGCGACCGGCGGCGTGGTCGACGACATCATCGCCTACCTCTACGGCGACGACCACGTCTTCCTGATCCCGAACGCGGCCAACACCACCGAGGTCGTCCGGCGCCTGTCCGCCGCCGCGCCCGCCGAGCTGACCGTCACCAACGAGCACGCGGACTTCGCGGTGCTGGCGGTGCAGGGTCCGCGGTCGGCGGAGCTGCTGGCCGAGCTGGGTCTGCCCACCGATCACGAGTACATGAGCTTCGCCACAGCGGAGCTGGACGGCGTGACCCTGACCGTGTGCCGCACCGGTTACACCGGCGAGCACGGCTACGAGCTGGTCGTCCCGTCGGGCGACGCGACCCGGGTGTGGGACGCGCTGTTCGGCGCGAGCGTGCCCGCCCGCGCCTGCGGCCTGGCCTCCCGCGACACGCTGCGCACCGAGATGGGCTACCCGCTGCACGGGCAGGACCTGTCCATGGACATCACCCCGGTGCAGGCCCGCGCCGGGTGGGCCGTGGGCTGGAGCAAGCCGGAGTTCTGGGGCCGCGACGTGCTGACCGCGGAGAAGGCGGCCGGTGCGCGGCGCACGCTGTGGGGCCTGGTCGCCAACGACCGGGGCATCCCGCGGGCGCACATGAGCGTGCTCTCCGGCGACCGGACCGTGGGGGAGATCACCAGCGGCACCTTCTCGCCGACCCGCAAGATCGGCATCGCGCTGGCCCTGCTGGAAACCGACGCCGGCCTGGCCGAGGGCGACACCGTCGAGGTCGACGTGCGCGGCCGCCGCAGCTCGATGACCGTCACCAAGCCGCCGTTCGTACAGCCTTCGGTGAAGTAAGCGGGGGACTGTTCGGGCCGGGCCGAACTGTGGCGCGGGCAGACTGGGGGCATGTCCACTCCTGCCCCGCCGGACACCGCCGGTGTCCCGCTGGCCCGGCTCGCCGCGCTGTTCGCCGACAACACGCGTGCCGCGTTCCTGCTCGCCCTGCTCGACGGGCGGGCATGGACGCTCGGCGAGCTGGCCCGCCAGGCCGGCGTCGCCCCGTCCACCGCCAGCGAGCACGTCGACCAGCTGGTCGCGGGCGGGCTGCTGGCGCAGGAGCGCCAGGGCCGGCACCGCTACCTGCGCCTGGCCGGCGCGCATACGGCGCAGCTGGTGGAGGACCTGGCCGCCTACGGCGGGCCGGCCGCCCCGCGGGCCGGCACCCTGCGCGCGTCGGCCGCCACGGCCGCGCTGGCCCGGGGGCGCACCTGCTACGACCACCTGGCCGGGCGGCTCGGCGTCGGGCTCACCGACGCGATGATCGGCCGGGGGCTGCTGCGACTCGACACCGGTTTCGCGCTCACCGACGACGGCATGCGCTGGTTCGCCGAGAACCTCGACGCCGCCGACGAGCTGCGCGGCGGCGCGCGCAGGCCGGTGGCGCGCCCGTGTCTGGACTGGACGGAGCGCCGCCACCACCTCGCCGGCGCCGGTGGCGCGGTGCTGTGCGACCGCCTGCTCGAACGCCGCTGGATCGAACGGATCGGCACCGGCCGGGCGGTGCGCGCGACCCCCGACGGCGTACGGGCGCTGCGCGAGCTGCTCGGCGTCGACGTGTCCGGTGAGCCCGGCTGACGGCCTGTGGATGGCCTAGGGTGGTCGCCATGGCTGTCACGTACGAGCAGGTGAGGGACTGGGTGCTGGCGCTGCCGGGCGGGGCCGAGGTGATGGTCGAGGAGTGGGGCCACCCGACGCTGCGGGTCGGCGACAAGATGTTCGCCGGCGGCGCGCCGGGCAGCCCGACCATGTCGGTGAAGGCCACCAAGGAGGAGCAGGCGGCGCTGCTGGCCGCCGCGCCCGAGGTCTACTCGCCCGCGGCCTATGTCGGGCGGTTCGGCTGGGTCCAGGTGGTGCTCGCCGAGGCCGACCCGGACGAGCTGCGGGAACTGGTCGTCGAGGCCTGGCGGCGCACCGCGCCGAAGAAGCTGGTCAAGCAGTACGACGCGGAGGGCTAGTCGCCGACGCCCTTGGCCGGTGCCACCCGACCCAGCCACGCGGCCGCCTCGTCGGTGGCCAGTACGTAGTCGAGCGTGATGGCGGCGGTCATCATCGGGTAGCGGCGGATGTTGTCCCAGTGGCGCGCGTAGGGCGGCGGGTCCAGCACGACGACCCGGACCCCGTCCAGCGCCGGGATGTCGGCGGGCACCCCCTCGTTCCAGATCCACGCACCGTACGCGTCGACCAGGTTGAACGAGCCGGTCACCTGTCCGCCGAACGCCGAGGCGGGCGCGTCCGACGCCACCGCCGTCCACGCCGGATCGACCGCCAGGCCCTCCAGCAGGCCGTCGGCGGCCGGCCCGGACAGCGTCGCGGCCAGCAGCGAGTGCAGCTGGAAGTTGTCGCCGATCCCGCCGATCGTCACCCGCCAGCCGCGCCCGGTGGGCCGGTGCAGCACCAGCAGCCGCTCCCCGTCGAGCACCGACAGCAGCATTGCCAGCCAGGCCATGTCCTCGCGCTCGGGCTCCAGCGCGGCGACGGCCGCGCGCAGCGCCGGCTCGTCCTGGCAGGACCGCCGGGCCGCGGCCGAGTTCTGCAGCAGCGTGGTGGCGCAGCGCATCCACGACTGCAGCCCGAACCAGCTCTCCGCGAGCCGCACCGCCTGGTCGGGTGGGATGGCCGCGTCCAGGCGCTCCAGGGTGGGCTCGAACTCCGCGGGGTCCGGCTCGGGCGTGCCTTCGCCGGGGAACTCGCGCGCCCAGACCGCGGCGAACTCCGCCGCCAGGCCCGCGACCTCGGTGAGCTGGTTCCGCAGCACCGGGATCAGCGGCTCGGGCGAGGCGCCCAGCTCGATCAGCGCGCCGCAGAGCACCGCGAACTCGCCGCCGAAGCCCGGCCCGAGCTCGCCGAGCAGTTCGGCGCAGGCGGTCAGGGCGGTGGTGAGCTCGTCCGCCGGGGCCGTCTGGGCGGCCTCCCACAGCTGCGCCGTGGCCGACTCGAAGGCCTCGATGTCGCGCTCGCGGCGGGCGCGCACCAGCGCGTCGCAGGCGCGGACGAGCGGGGTGGCGGATTCGAAGATCATTCGCGTGATGTTAGCGGGGCGCGGGTCAGAAGAGAATCAGTCCGATGGCGATCACGGTGGTCCCCGTTTCGGACAGGAAACCGAGCACGTCGCCGGTGATGCCGCCGAACCGGCGTACCAGATGCACGCGCAGGCCTGCCACGACGAGCAGCGAGGCGAAAACGGCGGCCGGGCCCTGCCAGGGACGGCCCGGCACGGCCGGCACCGCCAGCGCCGCGACGGCGATCGCGGCGAGCGCCACCGCGGCCGGGTGCACCGTGCCCGCGACCAGGGCCCCCATCCCGCCGGGCCGCGCCGCGGGCACGCCCCGGCGGCACGCCTCGGCGATCGCCAGCCGTCCACCCGCGACGGCGGCGGCCACCGCCGCGACCAGCGCGGGCAGCGGCCGCGCCGACAGCTGCGCCAATGCCCCGACCTGCAGCAGCAGCACCAGGATCAGGGCCACCACACCGAACGGGCCGACCTCCGGTGACTTCATGATCTCCAGGGCGCGCTCGCGTGTGCGGTACGACCCCAGCGCGTCCACCGCGTCCGCCAGCCCGTCCAGGTGCAGCCCGCGGCTGAGCAGCGCGGCCAGGCCCACCGTCAGCGTCGCGGCGACCAGCGCGGGCAGCCCCGCCGCGAGCGCCGCCAGCACCCCGCCGAGCAGCACTCCGAGCAGCGCGCCGACCGCCGGGGCGAGCGTCATGGCCCGGCCGGCGACGGCGCGGTCCAGGCGCTGCGGACCGGCGACCGGCGCGACCGTGAGCGTGGTCAGCGCCAGCCGCGGGCCGTCAGTCCACGATGGACGTGTCATCGGCGCGGGACACGGCCGGGTCGGTGGCGTCGTCGGGCTCGTCCTCGGGTTCCTGCAGGTGCGCGGGCGGCTCGTCGAGCAGCGGCGGCAGGGCGGGCAGCGACGCGGCCAGGGTGAGCGCCGAGCGCAGCAGCGGCAGTGCCAGCAGCGCGCCCGTGCCCTCGCCGAGACCGGCGTTCAGGTCGGTCAGCGGGGTCAGGCCGAGCACGTCGGCGGCGAGCACGGTGGTCGGGTGCCGGCCGGTGTCGGCCAGCGCGCACCACAGCCGTGACTGGCTGCCCAGGTCCCGGGCGATCAGCCCGGCGGCGACGCCGACCGGCCCGTCCAGCAGCACCGGCGTACGCCGTGCCGTGGCGCCCAGGATGACGCCGGCCGCGACCGCCAGGTCCGGCCCGCCCAGCTCGGTGAGCATCTCCTTGGCCGCCAGCACCCGCCCCCGGACCCGGTGCATCGCGTCGCACACCGCGGCACAGCGCAGCATCCAGGCGGCGTCGTCGACCGTGCCGTCGGCGCTGACCACCCGGCTCAGCAGGCCGGGCACCTCCGCGCCGGTCACCGCGGAGACCACCGCGGCCGCGGCCGCTTCGGCACCCGCCCCGCACGAACCCAGCATCAGCAGGTCGACCCCGCTGTCGGCGGCCTCGTCGGCGAGCTGCCAGCCGTAGCGCAGCAGGCCCTCGACGGTGTCCAGCTCCGCCGCCGGGGTGTGCTCGATCGCCTCGGCCGTGGCGGTGTCGACGATCTGCAGGCTGACGCCGTACTCGGCGGCCAGCAGCCCGATCGGGCCCTCGCCGCGGCGGGCCTGCGCCGCGAGCAGCGCTGCCCCGTGCGGGGTCTGACCGGCGGCGACGTCGCCGTCGTGGGTGCCGTGCAGCAGCAGCATCCGCGGCTGCTGCCACGGCAACGGCACGGCGCGGCCCTGCGCGCCCGCGGCGAACAGCACGATCTCGGCCAGCCGGCCCAGGCCGGAGCCGGGGACGTCGAGCAGGTTCAGGTGGTCGCGGGCGGCGTCGCGGGCGTCGCTGTCCGGGATGGGCAGGTCCATGTTCTGCTGGATGACCAGGCCGGTGGCCACGATCGGCAGGGCCTGGGTGCTCTCGGTGAGCGCGGCGGTGGGCTTCGGCGCGGCGGCGGAAGGGGTGAGCACCTCAGGGCTGGGGATCACCGCGGCGGGCAGTGTCACGGCGATCGGCGCACCGGCCGTCGTCGCGGCGGCCGAACCCGCGGCCGTCACCGCGCCACCGACGACCGCGCCCGGCACCGCCAGGTCGGCCGGTTCCGATCCCGCAGCCGTCACGGCCGGCCCGGCGAAGCCCGGTCCGGAGGTCGTGCCGTCGGCGGTGGTCAGCCAGACCGGGTGCCCGGCGACGACGAGGGCCACCGCGTCGCAGGCCGCGGCGACGGCCTGGTTGGTCAGTCCCATCAGGTCGGCGAAGCGCACACCCGCCTCGGACGGCGGCACCACCGAGAGGCCGACCTCGGGGCTGACCAGCACCACCCGCGCCGGGCACCCGGCGACGGCGGCGGCCAGCCGGCTGACGTGCACCTGCGCGTCCGCGCGGTCCAGCAGGTTCACCACCCAGCCGCCGAGGTCGTCGACGATCAGCATGTCGTCGGGGGCCGCCTGGCCGAGCGCGGTGACCAGGGCGGCCGGGTCGCCGTACGTCTCGACGGTGATCCAGGACTGCGGCCTGCGCTCGCGATGCGCGGCCACCCGGTCGGCGAACGCCGGGTCACCGCCGTCCGCCAGCGCAGTGGCGAGGTAGCGCACCGACCGTGCGCCCGACAGCAGCGATTCGGCGTACTCGCTCTTGCCTGAGCGAATGCCACCGAGTACCAGCACCCGTGCCCCGAAGTGTGGGGGCCAACCGTCATGCGACATGCCCGTACCTTATGACCTTCGGCGCCGGGGCGGGTCAGCGGATGCTCCGCCTGCGCCGCCGGACCGGTGACTGCGGATAAGCTGATCGTCATGACGTGGAGCTGGCGGTACGAGGATGCGGCGGGCAAGCCCGTCGAAGGCCCGAACGAGACGTTCAGCAACCAGGCCGACGCCGAGTCGTGGCTCGGCCAGACATGGCGTGACCTGGTCGCCGCCGGCGCGGTGGAGGTGATCCTCGTCGAGGGCGACCGCGACGAGTACCGGATGAGCCTGCAGGGGGCCTGATCCCCGACCGTCAGGGGCCGCCCGCGGGGCGGCCCCTGACGTTGTGCTCAGGGACGCTCGGCGGGGGACACGGTCTTGCCCGGGTCCCGCTCCGTGATCGGCTCGACGATCTCGTCGATCGCCTTCATCAGGTCGGCGTCGAGCTTCACACCTGAGGCCTTGACGTTGTCGTACACCTGCTCGGGGCGCGTCGCGCCGACGATCGCCGACGACACGTTCGGGTTCTGCAGCACCCACGCGATGGCCAGCTGGGCCATGGTCAGGCCCGCCTGCTCGGCCAGCGGCTTGAGCAGCTGCACCCGGGTCAGCACGTCCTCGTCGAGCCAGCGCGCGATGAAACCGGCACCCGACTTCTCGTCGGTGGCCCGCGAACCGGCCGGCGGCGGCTGGCCCGGCAGGTACTTGCCGCTCAGCACACCCTGCGCCATCGGCGACCAGACGATCTGGCCCAGGCCGAGCTCCTCGCAGGTCGGCACGACCTCGGCCTCGATGACCCGCCACAGCATCGAGTACTGCGGCTGGCTCGACACCAGCGAGATCTTCAGCTCGGTGGCCAGCGCGTGCGCGGCGCGGATCTCCGACGCCTTCCACTCCGAAACGCCGATGTAGTGCGCCTTGCCGGAGTGCACGATGTCGGCGAACGCCACCATCGTCTCCTCGAGCGGGGTCGCGTAGTCGTAGCGGTGCGCCTGGTAGAGGTCCACATAGTCGGTCTGCAGGCGGCTCAGCGAGCCGTTGATCGACTCCATGATGTGCTTGCGGGACAGGCCGCGGTCGTTGCGCCCGGACCCGGTCGGCCAGAAGACCTTCGTGAAGATCTCCAGGCCTTCGCGGCGCTCGCCCTTCAGCGCCCGGCCGAGCACCGCCTCGGCCCGGGTGCCGGCGTACACGTCGGCGGTGTCGAAGGTGGTGATCCCGCTGTCGAGGGCGGCACGCACACACGCGTCGGCGGCGTCCTCCTCGACCTGCGAGCCGTGGGTGATCCAGTTTCCGTACGAGATCTCGCTGACGAGCATCCCGGAACGGCCCAAATGCCGAAACTCCATACGGAGACCCTATGCCGACCAGGTTCGGCCCGCCGCAGAGGGTTGAATGTTCTACAAAACCGGTTTCGTGTCGGCCAGCAGGCGGTCCAGCTCCTCCATGACGACCTGGCGGCTCGGCAGCTCCGGGTCGATGAAGGGGCGGCCCTTGCGGTCCAGCGCGCCCCAGCGGCCGGACGGGCCCGCGATCAGGAACGCCACCGGGTGGATGACCAGCGCGGGGTGCACGGGCGGCACCACCACGGCGCCGGTGCGGTCCACCACGCCCTTGCGGCCGCCCGCGTCCACGATGGCCAGACCCTCGTCGGAGAAGCCGTCGACGTAACGGCCGTCGGTGAGCGCGGTGGCGAACCCGGTGAACTGGAACGGCACCACGGCCCGGCCCTGCTTGTCGACCGCGCCCCAGCCGCCCCGGCGCACCGCGGCCAGGCCGCGGCGGAACGGGCGTACGTCCTCGAAGCCGGTGGAGATGACCACCCGGCCCTGCTTGTCGATGGCGACCCAGTTGCCCGCACCGTCACGCGACACCCAGGCCAGCCCGTCGGAGAACGAGCCCACGCCGAGCCAGCCGGCCCGGCCGTCGATGAGCCGGGTGCCCGCCTCGTCGATCAGCTCCCAGGTCTCCATCTCCGGGCGGCGCACCCAGGCCGCGCCGTCGCGGAACGGCTGCACGTCGGCGAACGCGGGGGAGATCACGGTGCGGCCGTCGGCCCCGGCGAAGCCCCAGCACTGCACACGCTCGTCGAAGCGCGGCACCGGCGGCTTGCTGACCTGCAGGATCTCGTCCATGCTGCGCGGGTACGGACCCATGCCGTTCTCGGCGATCTTCATCGAGACGGCGTCGAGTGCCATCTCGGTGCGCGTGATCAGCTCCGGGTCCTCGACCTTGCGCAGCTCGAGCGCCTTCTCGAAGTGGTTGAACGCCTCCATGTAGCGGCCCTGGTCCAGGCAGGACCGCCCGGCGTGCTCGTGCATGGTGGCGCGCAGCCGGTCCGGCAGCTCGCTGGAGTTGGCCTCGGCGAACAGCTTGTCGGCCTCGGTGAAGTCACCGCGCCACTGCAGCACGTGCGCCAGCCGGGCCTTGGCCAGCGCGATGCGGCGCAGCTCGCCGGTCGCCTCGGCGTGCACGAGGGCCATCTTGCCGTCCGACAGCGCCTTGGTCAGGTCGCCGAGGATGCGCGAGACCACGGCCCGCAGGCTGAGCAGCCGGGCGCGGGTCGGGTTGTCGGTGGCCGGGGTGAGCTTCTCGGTGAGCCGGTCTCGGATCTCGCGCAGCTCGTCGGGGTTGTCGACCAGCTCGCGCAGGGTCTCGTGGTGGAAGCGCCACTCGTACGCCGCCAGCACCTGCTCCGGGTCGGGGCCCGCCTCGGGGGTGGCCTCCGGCTCGGGTTCGGCCGCCGCGGCAGCGGCCGCGGCCGCGGCACCGGTGACCGTCGCCGTCGTCGCCGCGGGCTCGGCCGCCGCGGCAGCGGCCGCGCCGCCCGGGCGGACCAGCGGGTGCAGCATCGTCGGGGCGGACAGCGCGG
>NZ_ML660196.1:4518-14855 GCF_007483665.1 Catellatospora sichuanensis | reverse complement strand
CGCGGCCCCCTAACCGGGGTCCGCCCCACTCCGGGCGGCCAAGCGATCCGGCCTCCACCCGAGCTCTTCAGCCCCGGTGTTTTTGTCCGTTCCTCGCTGGCAGAGAGAACATTACGCGGCCCCCCGACCCGGATGCAAATCGGGGTCGGTTGTCGCCGGTCACATCATCACTGCTCGCCTATCTTAGCTGTTCACCCCGGTTGGATGTCGGGAAAGGAGTATTCCGGCGCGCACTGTCGGGGCAGAATCTGACCCGTGAGGGTGACCGCGGACACAGCGCTGGCCGAGTACGCCCCCGCGGTGATGCCCTGGCTGCTGCGCGAACCCATCCGCAACAACCAGCTGCTGACGCTGCTGCAGTCCCGGATGGACGGCATCGTCGCGCCCGAATCGGACCTGCTCATGCTGCGGGTGCTAGCCGACGGCGGCACCCTGGCGGGCATCGCGGTGTGCCCGCCTCCCTTCGCCATGCTGCTGAGCGAGCTGGCCGAGGGAGCGGAGCCGGCGCTGGCGGATTACCTCGTCGCGCACGCGCCGCAGGTACGCAGGTTCACCGGGCTGCCGGACCAGACGGAGCGGCTCGCGGCGGGCGTCGCCGAACACACCGGCGGCAGCGCGACGCTGCTCGCGTCGTACCGCATGTTCGACGTACTGCAGGTGGTCCCGCCGACCCGGGTGGCCGGACGCCCCCGCGAGGCTGCGGCCGCGGATCGGGATCTGCTGGTGGCCTGGTCCGCAGCGTTCCAACGGGAAGCGCTGGCGGACCACCCGCACTCGAACCCCGCCGCGCCGATCGACGGCCGGCTCGCCCTGGGCGGGCTGCTCTGGGTGTGGGAGGCCGGCGGTGAGCCGGTCAGCATGGCCGCGATGACCGCACCCGCGGCCGGCGTCGTACGCCTCAACCTGGTCTACACCCCGCCCCGGCGACGCGGGAACGGCTACGCCGGCGCCCTCGTCGCCGCGGTCAGCGCGGCCGTGTTGAGCGCGGGACTGCGCCCGACGCTGTTCACCGACCTCACCAACCCGACCAGCAACAAGATCTACCAGGCGATCGGGTACCGGCCGTTGCAGGACACCGCGATGTGGGAAGTCGACTAGGCCGACGCGCCCGCCGGGACCGGCTCCCGGTGGGCGATCTCCGCCGCGCGCAGCCTGCCCGCGCCCAGCGCGACGATCGCGATGAGGCCCGTCACCAGCGCGAACGAGAACGGCAGCGAGGTGGCGTGGGCGATCCCGCCCATCAGCCCCGGCGCGGCCAGGCCCGCACCGTAGGACACCGTCGCCACGCCCGCGATGGCGTGCGCGGGATGGTCGCCGGTGTGTCCGGCGGCACTGAACGCCAGCGGGACCACGACGGCGCAGCCCAGGCCGATCATGCCGAAGCCGAGCACGCCGACCAGCGGCGTCCAGGCGGTGACGACCAGCAGTCCGCCGAGGATGCCGACGACACCGGCCACCCGCACCGTGCCGACCGCCCCGAACCGGCGCACCACCGCGTCGCCGACGAGCCGGCCGCCGGCCATGGACAGCGCGAAGGCGCTGTACGCCACGGCCGCCTGGCCCTCACCGGCGTCCAGGATCTGGCGCAGATAGACGGCGCACCAGTCGGCGGTGGCCCCCTCGGCGAAGACGGCGCAGAAGCCGACCAGCCCGATGATCAGAACCGGCCCGCGCGGCAGCGAGAACCGCGGCCCGTCCTCGGACGCCGGCACCGGCGCGTTCGGCAGCAGCCAGCGCCCGGCGGTGACCCCCACCACGGCCAGCAGCACGCCCATCACCCCGAGGTTCACCGGGGCGCTGATGTCCAGGTATGCCGCCCCGGCCCCGATGCCGGAGCCGATCAGCCCGCCGACCGACCACATGCCGTGCAGGCTGGACATGATCGAGCGGCCGAGGCGCTGCTCGACCTCGACGCCCTCGGCGTTCATGGCGATGTCGGAGGTGCCCGCGGTCACCCCGGCGAGCAGCAGCATGCCCATCAGCGCCCATTGGCTGGGCGCGAGCGCGAGCACGCCGACGGCGAGACTCCAGGCCGCGATGAGGACCCTGGTGGCGGTACGCCCTCCCCAGCGCTGCACCAGCCGCCCGGTGAACGGCATCGTGCTCAGCGAGCCGACCGCGGGCATGATCAGCGCCAGGCCGAGCGAACCCTCGTTGAGGTGTAGGTTCTCGGCGATCCACGGAATGCGGGCGGCGAAGCTGCCGCTGGCCGCACCGTGCACCGCGAATACCGTCGCCACCGCCCAGCGGGCTCGCGTCACTACCGAAGTCACACGTGGACCTTACGTGCCGCACTCGCGGGCAACCACGGTGATTTCCGTGGATCGGCCCTGTCCCGCGTATCGGACCGCTCCCGCGAAGGCGCCCACGGTGAGGGCGATCACGGTGAGGGCGCCGCGGAGTGGCGCAGCCCGCCTGAAGGTTCTCGCACGGGCCGCCGATCGGCTCAGACCGCGGCCAGGACCAGCGCGGTCGCGGCCATGCCCAGACCTGCGAACTGGACAGGGCGTAGTCGCTCCTTGTTCACGGCGAGCGCCAACAGCACGGTGCTGGCGGGGTAGAGCGAGGCGATCGGGGCCACGATGCTGAGCTGGCCCTGGTGGGCGGCCAGCAGGTAGAGGCCGTTGGCCGCGATGTCGAGCGTGCCCGCCACCGCGGTGAGCACCAGCACCGATCCGCGCAGTCGCAGCGTGCCGCCCATGGGCCGGAGCAGGAGCAGGCCCACCGGGATGGACGCGAACCTGGCCGCGGCCAGCGGCCACATGCCCGCACTCTCCCCCGCCTGGGCCAGCAGCAGGAAGAAGATCCCGAACATGGCCCCGGCGGACAGCGCGAGCCCGATCACCCGTGGGCCGGTCGCGCTCGCGCCTTCGGCGGGGCCGAGGCTGACCAGTGCGATCGCCCCGATGGCGCAGACCGCCCCGATCAGCGAGGCGACGGCCGGCCGCTCGCCGAGCAGCAGCCCGCCGGTCAGCGGCACAAGAGCGGAGGTGACGGCGGTGACGGGGGCGACGACGGCCATCGCGCCGCTCGCCAGCCCTTGGTACAGCAGGACAATCCCGAAAAGTCCGGCAATCCCGGCCGCTGCGCCCCATCCCAGTGCCGACACGCCGAGCCGACCCGGGACCAACAGGAGGAAAGCTGCGATCATCGGTATTGCGCACAACTGCGATACCACGGTCACCGAGTAGGAATGCCCACGCACGCTCGCGGCACCCTGGACGGCCTTGCCGCCGCAGAAGTCGGCGGTGCCCCAGACCAGGGCGGACGTGCCCGCAAGCAGGATAGAGATCACGACGAGTTCGTATCACAGTATTGACCGCAAAGGACAGCGTGTTGACCGATACGACGATCGAACGGGCCCGATCCACCGAGCGCGGCGACGGTTCGCACGCTCCCCGGCCCCGGCATCTGCCCCTTGAGGAGATCAACGCCGCGGTCGCGCTGCATGTGCGCGCGCTGCGGGCCGGCCGCGGCTGGTCCCTGGACGAACTGTCCGGCCGGTCCGGGGTCAGCAAGGGCATGCTCGTCCAGATCGAGGGCAGCCGAACCAATCCCAGCGTCGGCACCCTCGCCCGCATCGCGGACGCCTTCGGCGTCACCGTGGCCCGACTGCTCCAGCCCGCCGCGGACCGAACCGTGCACCTGAGCGAGATGGACGACGCCCCCGTGTTGTGGCGCGGCGGGCGCGGCGGCTCGGGACGGCTGCTGCGCGGCCTGAACGACCCGGACTTCGTGGAGCTGTGGGACTGGCGGTTCGCCCCGCAGGAACGCTACGAGGCCGAGGAACTGCCACCCGGCACCCGGTGCATGGTGCACGTGCTGGTCGGCCAGATCGTGGTCACCGTCGACGGCGTCGACCACCTGGTGCACGTCGGGCAGACCCTGGACTTCCGTGCCGACCGGGCGCACACCTACCGCAACGGGCTGGACTCCCCCGCCCGGCTGGTCATGATCGTGGCGATGCCGCCGGGCGACTTCGACCGCCGCCGCCGTTCGCTGATCGCCCAGCGCTGACCCGCGACGACGAAAGCGCCGTCCCGCAATGGGGACGGCGCTTTCTCGTGTGGTCAGGCGGTCTTCTCCTCGCGGTGGTGACGCGCCCGGCGGCCGGTGCTGAGGTCGCGCCGCGGCACGATGGTCGGGTAGACCTTCTCCAGCACGGTGTCGCGGGTGATCATCACGCGCTCGGCGTTCGGGTCGCTGGGCACCTCGTACATCACGGAGAGCAGGACCTCTTCCATGATGGCGCGCAGGCCGCGGGCGCCGGTGTTGCGCAGCATGGCCTGGTCGGCGATGGCCTCCAAGGCCTCGTCGTCGAAGTCCAGCACCACGTTGTCGAGCTCGAACAGGCGCTGATACTGCTTCACCAGGGCGTTGCGGGGCTCGGTCAGGATCTTGACGAGCGCCTCGCGGTCGAGGCTGCGCACCGTGGTGATGACGGGCAGGCGGCCGATGAACTCGGGGATGATGCCGAACTTCAGCATGTCCTCCGGCATGACCTTGGCCAGCACCTCGTCGTTGGTGCGGTCCGAGACCGCCCGCAGGTGCGCGCCGAAGCCGAGGCCCGAGCGCGCGGTGCGCTGCTCGATGATCTGCTCCAGGCCGGCGAACGCGCCGCCGCAGATGAACAGGATGTTGGTGGTGTCGATCTCGACGAAGTCCTGTTGCGGGTGCTTGCGGCCGCCCTGCGGCGGCACGTTGGCCCGGGTGCCTTCCAGGATCTTCAGCAGCGCCTGCTGCACGCCCTCACCGGAGACGTCACGGGTGATCGAGGGGCTGTCGGACTTGCGGGCGATCTTGTCGATCTCGTCGATGTAGACGATGCCGGTCTCGGCGCGCTTGATGTCCCAGTCGGCGGCCTGAATGAGCTTGAGGAGAATGTTCTCGACATCCTCACCCACGTAGCCGGCCTCGGTAAGCGCGGTCGCGTCGGCTATCGCGAACGGGACGTTGAGCATGCGGGCCAGGGTCTGCGCAAGGTGCGTCTTGCCGGTGCCGGTCGGGCCGATGAGCAGGATGTTGCTCTTCGCCAACTCGACGGCCTCACCGCCGCGGGTGTGCGCCGCGTCGGCCTGCAGCCGCTTGTAGTGGTTGTAGACCGCGACCGCGATGGCCTTCTTGGCGCCGTCCTGGCCCACCACGTATGAGTCGAGGAACTGACAGATCTCCATCGGCTTGGGCAGCTCTTCCCAGCGGACCTGCTCCTCGCCGGCGAGCTCCTCTTCGATGATCTCGTTGCAGAGGTCGATGCACTCATCGCAGATGTAGACACCGGGCCCGGCGATGAGCTTCTTCACCTGGCGCTGCGACTTGCCACAGAAAGAGCATTTCAGCAGGTCGCCGCCGTCGATCCGTGCCACCTACGACTCCCCCTGCCCCTGAAGCGGACGAACGCCGTGCCGCACGAGACGGCGCGACATCGGTTCTGCCTTGACGTTACCTGTTGTGAGGCGGTTTGCGGCGTCCCCACCCCGCCTACCGCTGAACCAGATTCTCACACGCGGCTGTGACACCGCGGTGGTGCCGTCCACCTGTTGGAGTGAACGGCACCGCGCGATGCTCAGCGAGCGCCCGCCATCAGGCTCTTCTTGCGGCTGGTCATCACAGAGTCGACCAGGCCGTACTCGAGCGCCTCGGCGGCCGTAAGGATCTTGTCACGGTCGATGTCCTTCTTGACCTGCGCCACATCCTTGCCGGAGTGACGCGACAGCATCTCCTCCAGCTGGGTGCGCATACGCATGATCTCCCGGGCCTGGATCTCGATGTCCGAGCCCTGCCCGTAGCCGCCCTCGGTGGCCGGCTGGTGGATGATGATGCGCGAGTTCGGCAGCGCCAGGCGCTTGCCCGGCGTGCCCGCCGCCAGCAGCACGGCCGCGGCGCTGGCCGCCTGACCCAGGCACACCGTCTGGATGTCGGGGCGCACGAACTGCATGGTGTCGTAGATCGCGGTCATCGCCGTGAACGAGCCGCCGGGCGAGTTGATGTACATGGTGATGTCACGGTCCGGGTCGGCCGCCTCCAGCACGAGCAGCTGCGCCATCACGTCGTTGGCGGACGCGTCGTCGACCTGCACACCCAGGAAGATGATGCGGTCCTCGAACATCTTGTTGTACGGGTTGGTCTCCTTGGTCCCGTACGACGTGCGCTCGATGAACGAGGGGATGATGTAGCGGTTGCTGACCTCGGCGAAGCTCGGCTTCAGGTTTGGAAACATCGTTTAGCTCCTTCAGTTCCCGACCGGCACGGCCTGCGCCGAGGTGATGACGTGGTCGATGAAGCCGTACTCCTTGGCCGCCTCCGCGTTGAACCAGCGGTCGCGGTCGCTGTCCGCCTCGATCTGCGCCACCGGCTGGCCGGTGTGCTGGGCGATCAGGTCGATCATCAGCTTCTTGGTGTAGATCATCTGCTCGGCCTGGATGGCGATGTCGGCCGCGGTGCCGCCGATGCCACCGGAGGCCTGGTGCATCATGATCCGCGCGTGCGGCAGCGCGGACCGCTTGCCCTTCGCGCCCGCGCACAGCAGCATCTGCCCCATCGAGGCCGCCATGCCCAGCGCGATCGTCGCGACGTCGTTCTTGATGTACTGCATGGTGTCGTAGATCGCCATGCCGTCGTACACCGAGCCGCCGGGCGAGTTGATGTACAGGTAGATGTCGCGGTCCGGGTCCTCGGCGGACAGCAGCAGCAGCTGCGCGCAGATCCGGTTGGCGACCTGGGTGTTCACGTCACTGCCCAGGAAGACGATGCGCTCCTTGAGCAGGCGGTTGTACACAGAATCGTCGAGGCCGCCGGCGATCGGATCGGAACCCCGCGCAGATGGAACGTGCAGCTCGCTCATATCGGCAGCCTTTCTCGTTGTCCTACAGCGACCCTAACCGCTGCCACTGACCGCAGCTTCCCCGAGATCCGCGTGTTCGCTTTCAGCGCACCCGTCCCCGGCATGAACGGCGAAGGACCCGCCCACGGTGGTGAACGGGTCCTTCGCGATGCTCATGTCAGTGGTTGTGACCCTCGTGGTCACCGTGGTCGTGGCCCTCGTGGCCGTTGTCCTCGCGCAGCGAGTCCAGGCTCAGCACCTCGCCGTCGGTGTCGGTCATCACGACCCGCTCCATGACCAGCGCCAGGGCCTTGCCCCGGCGCACGTCGCCGTAGACGGCGGCCGCGGCGCCCTGCTGGACCAGGCGGTCGTAGTACACCTGCGGCGCGACACCGGCGCGCTGGGCACGGTGCACGATCTCGTGACCGTACTCGTCGTCGCTGACCTCGACGTTCTCCGACTCGGCGATCGTGTCCAGCACCAGCTGGATCTTCACGCCCTCGGCTGCCGCCTCGGCGAGCTCGGTGTCGATCTGCTCCTCGGTCTTCTCCTCGGCGGCGAGGTACTCCTCGAGGCTCGCGCCCATCCGCTCGAGCTGCTCGACCATGGCCGCCTTGCGCTGCTCGACCTCGTCCGAGACGACACCCTCCGGCGCCGGCACGTTGGCCTGCTTCACCAGCTCGGAGAGCGCCTTGTCACGGGCCGCGTACAGCTGCTCGACCTTCTTGACCCGGGTGATCCGCTCGCGCAGGTCGCCGCGCAGCTCCTCCAGGGTGTCGAACTCGCTGGCCAGGCCGGCGAAGTCGTCGTCGAGCTCGGGGAGCTCCTTCTCCTTGACCGTGCGCACGGTCACCTTCACGTCGGCGTCGCGGCCGGCGAACTCGCCGCCCACGAGCTGGCTGACGAAGGTCGCCTCCTCGCCGGCGGACAGGCCGACGATGGCCTCGTCGAGACCCTTGAGGAGCTGGCCGGAGCCGACCTCGTGGGAGATGTTGCTGGCGGTGCCGCCCTCGACCTCTTCGCCGTCGACCGTGGCGATCAGGTCGAGCTGCACGTAGTCGCCGGTGCCGGCGGCGCGCTCGACCGTCTTCAGGGTCGCGAAGCGCTGGCGCAGGCCGTCGACCTGCTCGTCGATCTCGGCGTCGGCGATCGCCAGCGGCTCGACCTCGACCTTGATGGCGCTCAGCTCGGGCATGGTCAGCTCGGGGCGCACGTCGACGTCGGCGGTGAACTTCAGCGGCTGACCGTCGGAGAACTCGAGGTTGTCCACGGCCGGGCGGCCCAGCAGCTTGACCTCGTGCTCACGCACGGCGGCGAAGATCTGCTGCGGGATGGCCTCCTCGATCGCCTCCTGCAGCACGGCGCCGCGGCCCACTCGCGCGTCGATGACCTGGGCCGGGATCTTGCCCTTGCGGAAGCCGGGGATGTTCACCTGCGCCGCGATCTCCCGGTACGCCTTCTTCAGGCTCGGCTCGAGCTCTGCGAACGGCACCTCGATGGCGAGCCGCACTCGCGTCGGGCTCAGAGTCTCGACGGTGCTCTTCACTGGCGTACTCCTTGGGATCTTTCGGTCGTTTTGACGGGCCTTCGCACTGTACTGCTCGGCCACGCCGCGTCATGAGGCCGGTCCGACACGCGGACACGAAGCCCGGTCGAGTGTAGGCGAATACCTGGTGGCCCCCTGGCATCGGGCCGCGGTTCTCGGCGGATGTCACACATCTCGGGCGCGGCACCACCATAATATCCAGCAAAGCAGACAAACTGGGCGGGTTGTCCGGGGAGGAGACCGCCGTGCCACCGATCGATGCGTCAGCCCTGCTGGCCACCGTGCTCGCCGACATCGGCGGGCCCCTGCTGAGCCTGGCCGCTGCGCACCCGACACCGCTCGCCACGCCGGCCCCGGTCTGGGCCGGGCCGGCCGCCGGCAAAGAACTGGCGCTCGCGGGTGCAGTGTTCTTCGCGCTGCTCACCGTGGCCTTGACAGTATGGCTGCACAGGAAGATCAGGCCGGAGCGACTCACCCCGGCCAACGCGCATCTGATCCACACGGACGGGCCCGCGCAGCCCGGTGGAGCCCCATCCGCCTGATCGAACAAAGCCCCACCGGGGGTCCGGGCCACCGCCGTGCCGTCGCCGCCCCGTCGTGGGCGCCGATCCAGGAGCGTCACACCGGCTCGGACGAACGAACCCCGGCGCACTCCCGGATCGGCGAGCGAGGGGCGAATCGTCTCCCCGTCCCTGTCTTCACCGTAGATCGGCAGAGGGGTCGGCACGGGGCAAATGCCGAAAATCATTCATAACGGGACACGGTTATATGGGTGTGCGACCAGGTGCGAAGACCGCATACACTTCCGGGAGCGCCGGTCGCCCGGCGCAACGGGGTGTAGCGCAGCTTGGTAGCGCACTCGCTTTGGGAGCGAGGGGCCGTCGGTTCGAATCCGGCCACCCCGACCAGCCACGGTCCGGCACATCGACCTCGCCGACAGACCGTGCTGACAGGTCGCTAAACTAGGGGCCGCGCGGGCGTAGCTCAATGGTAGAGCTTCAGTCTTCCAAACTGACTACGCGAGTTCGATTCTCGTCGCCCGCTCCATACATGACGGCCCAGGCAGTCGGCACCATCGCCGCAACCTGGGCCGTCGTCGTGTCAGAGAGCCGCACATCGCGTGTCGCCCCCGGCCGTGACCACCACCCCGACCCGCACCGAACCCGTGACCGAGCACCCCGCACCCGGTCTGACCACCGCCGACCGGATCGGCCGCGACCACGGACTCGACGTGCTACGGATCCTGGCGATCTGTTCCGTCGTCGCCATCCTTCCCGGTCGTCCTGCCGGCCTCGTTCGGCATATCCCTCGGGCTGGGCCGTATTCCCTACCTGCGGGCCATCGTCTGAGCAGGACGATCACGCGGGTTCCATGCCGGAAGCCGGCATCGTGCCGTCAGGCGTTGCAGAGGCGCTGGCGGGCGTACTCGTCGGCGCTCGCGTTGCAGCGGTACGGCGAGCCGAGGATCTGGCGCAGGTGCTCGGTGAGCGGGATCAGCTCGATGACCCCGGGGCCGAAGACCCGCACCCGGTAGCCGTCGCCGACCCGGGGCAGTCCTTCGAGGCTGTCCGGCACGACCGTGGCACCGTCGTCGCCGGTGTAGCGGAACCCGGTGTAGAGCAGGTGCGGCGCGCCGGGGCTCAGGTCCACCTTGAGGGTCGCGTCGGCCGTGCAGCGGACCGGGACGGAGATGCCGCGGCACGGGCCGAGCTGGATGCGCTCGGTGGCGGTCCCGTCGGGCTTGATGGTCAGCTCGGCGCCGTGTACCCGCCAGGTGCCGACGTACGGGGCGAGCCCGGGCACGACCCTCGCGGGCGTGGAGGCGGGGGTTCCCGTCGGCGTCTTCGGGGCGATCACCGGCCGCGGCGCGGCGGCGACCGTGCCCGCCGGCGCAGTCGCGCCGGGGTCGGCGAGCAGTCCTTGACCGAATACGACTCCGCCGCCGAGCAGCAGCACACCCAGTGCCGCGGC
>NZ_ML660196.1:0-4508 GCF_007483665.1 Catellatospora sichuanensis | reverse complement strand
TGCCGCGGCCAGCGAATAGCGGAGTCCCACCCCGCCCTCCCCCGTGTTCAGTCGAACTCAGTAGAGCTGGTTCACCCTATTTCATCCCCGATTGTGGCCACCCCGTAAACGCGAAGATCGCCGTTTCCGGCCCCAGATCTGCGGTTGGACCACGGATCTTGACGCGAAACGGCGATCTTCATGCGCGCGGCGCTCGGCCGCGAGGTGCAGCCTGCTAGCGGACGCCGCGCAGGAAGTTCCAGGCGTCCACGACCCAGCTGATGGAGCGCAGGTACTGGGCGCCCGCGACGACCAGGAAGAGCCCGATCACGGCGTGGGACAGCCAGGCGCTGCGCCGGGTCCGGCCCATGATCTTCTCCAGCACCACGCCGCCGACGAGCCGGGACAGCGCGAACAGGCCGACCGCGACCACAAAGATCAGCACCAGGGCCAGGGTGGCCGTGCCGTGGTCGCTGTCGGCTCCCGCCGAGGCGGCGAACAGGCCCCAGGACACCAGCAGGAAGATGGCGCCCGCCACGCTCCACCGGCCGCCCGCCTTCAGCTGCCGCATACGCACCCCGAACGGCACGTCCGGGCGCTTGAGGTGGCCCGACGTGACGATCTGCCCCGGCGCGAGCGTCGGCTCGAAGGAAGCCGTCTGCTCCACCTGGCGCTGGGCGGGCACGGCTGCCACGCCCGTCTTGAAGTCGGCCGCACCGGGCTTGCCCTGCTGGGTCTGGAACGCCTCGGTCGGGATCTCCTGCGTACGGTCGAATCGCAGTTCCTGCGTCGGATCGGTCCCCTCAGTCACGCCGCACATGCTAGCCGCCACGCACGACAACGCCAGCCGAGTATCGCGGCCGCCCGCGGCGACCGACTAGCCTGGCGGGATGCAGGAGTACGAGCGTCGTCGGCACCGTGGCCGCTCCGACGACGATGACGACCACGACCTCGAGCGGGGCCTGCGCGGCCTGATCGGGCCCGGTGCGTCGCAGATCAGCCTGTCCGCGGCGCTGCGGGCGCGGGACGCCGCCCGGCCTACGGCCGACGACCTGGCCCGCGCCGAGGCCGAGCTGGAGATCGTCCGCCGTGGCTGGGTGCCGCGGGACCCGCTGCGCTGACGCCGCCGGAATCGCCCCGGATCAGTCGGGAATCCGTCAGTTCGGCAGCGGCGGCAGCTCGCCGGTCTTCTCGAAGAGGGCGACCTCCTCGATGCGCCGCGCGTGCCGCTCGGCCTGCGAGAACGGGGTGCCGAGGAACGCCTCCACGATCGCGGTGGCCTCCTCCAGCGAGTGCTGGCGGGCGCCGATGCCGACGACGTTGGCGTCGTTGTGCTGGCGGCACAGGGTCGCCGTGTCGATGTTCCAGGCGAGCGCGGCGCGTACTCCCGCGATCTTGTTGGCGGCGATCTGCTCGCCGTTGCCGGAACCGCCGATCACCACGCCGAGGCTGCCCGGGTCCGCGACCACCCGGTGGCCGGCGTGCAGGCAGAACGAGGGGTAGTCGTCCTCGGCGTCATAGGCGTGCGCGCCTACGTCGACCACGTCGTACCCCTTGGCCTGCAGCTCAGTGAGCAGGTGGGCCTTCAGTTCGAAGCCGGCGTGGTCCGCCGCGAGATAAACGCGCATGGTCGAAGTCTGCCAGCCAGGATCGGCGCATGTGCAGCGGACCCGCTTCCCACGCCCGCCGCGCAAGACGATAAGAAGGGCACCTTCTACATCGCATAGCGATAAGAAGGTGCCCTTCCTTGCAGTGCTACGGAAGCTGGGCGACGACCAGGCCGGCTCGTGCCTTCGGGGTGAACCAGGTGCTCTTGCGCGGCATCTTCTGCCGGGCCAGGTTCACCTCGACGAAGTCGTCCACGGTCACCGGCGCGATCAGCACGGCGAGTGCGGCCCGCCCGGCGTCGACCTCACCGGTCAGCCAGGCGGCCGGGTAGTCGCCGCCGACGTAGGTGATGCGCTTGTCGCCGGGCTCGGTGTCCAGCGCCTCGCCGAACAGCACCCGCTCCACCAGCGCGTGGTCGATGTTGTCCACCACGGAACCGGCGGGCTCGCGCGGCAGGGTCACCGCGTAGGACCGGCCGGCCGCGTACAGGTGGACCACGCCGCCGGTGGCAGGCACCGTCGGGGTGCCCTCGCCGATCTGCGCGCCGGCCTTCTCCAGCCGGGTCAGCAGCTCCTCGACGGTGATGTCGAGCTTGTGCACCAGGCGGTTGTAGGGCTGGATCGCCACCGAGGCCGGCGTGGTCACCACGGCCAGGAAGCGCGCGAAGCCGCCGGTCTGCGCGGCCAGGCTGCGGTGGTTGCCGTCGGCGACGACCAGATCGCCGCCGCCGGCCAGCGCGCGCAGCGCGTCCGCCTGCGGGCCCGCGGGCAGCGGCCAGATCGCGTGGGTACGCCCGGACGGGTCCACGTCGGTCGCGGCGGGCTCGCCGGCCTGGGCGACCGCCTCGGCCAGCGCCGCGTGCAGCTCCGCGCCGCGGCCGGTCTGCAGCAGCAGCACCGGCGACAGCAGGTGGCCCAGCGCCTGGGCGAGCGCCACGCGCTCGCGCACCTTCTCCAGGAAGACGTCCTCGTTGCGGATCACCAGGCCGGGCTCGTCGGCGCTGGTCGAGATCTGGTCGGTGTCGACCATGCACCAGAGGCCGTACGCGGCCGAGCCGTCCGGAGCGGTGATCGCGTAGAGCACGACCACGTCCTGCGCGGCGGCGTAGGCCCCGGCGTCCTTGGCCTGCGCCAGCCGCGCCACCGCGTCGGGCAGCGCGTCGGCGAAGGACTTGCCCAGGCTGTCCGGGGCCCGGTGCGGCATCTCGACGGCGAGCGCGCTACGCGGGTTGGCGGTGATGATCTCGGTGATCTCGGCGTCGTCGGCGAACTCGTCGTAGTTCTGCGCGCCGGTGGCTCCCGTGGTGAGCCAGGCCGTGTGGATCGGGTGTACGACTGTCACGGCTGCTCACGCTACCGCCGTCCACCGGCTGGGACGGGATGGCCCCGGCGGGAGGACGGCGGCGTGGCGTGGCGCTCAGCGGCGCCGGGTGACCCCGAAGCCGGCGGGTGACGCGCCGACCAGGACCGGCTCGGCGAGGAACGCGGCGATCTCGGCGGGCAGGCCCGGCTGCCAGGTCGCCCACCTGCTCTCCTCGACACTGAGGTACGAGGCGCCCAGGCTGTCCGCGACGGCCTGGGCCGGTGCGTCCAGGCGCCAGGGGTCCGCGGCGACGTCCGCCATGTCTGTTCTCCCGACTCGTCGGTGAAGTGGTGAAGTGGTCCACCTCACCAACGAGCGGACCGGCGGAAAGGACAGCCCCGCGCGGTCCCCCGGTCGGCCGGATTCAGTCGAAGATCGGACCGAGGTCGCGGCTGCGCTTGAGCTCGTAGAAGCCGGGGATCCCGGCGACCAGCAGCACGCCGTCCCAGAGCCGTCCCGCGGCATCGCCCTTGGGCGCGGGCGTCACCACGGGGCCGAAGAACGCGATGCGCTCGCCGTCCGGGCCGGGCGCGTGGATCACCGGGGTGCCCACGTCGGTGCCGACCGGTTTCATGCCCGCGTTGTGGCTCTCCACGAGCAGGTCGTCGTGCACCGTCTCGGTGGCGGCGGCGGCCAGCGCGGGGTCGAGCCCGGCGTCGGTGAGGGCGGCGGCGTACAGCTCCGGTCCCAGCTCCTCCTTGCCCAGGTGGATGCGGGTGCCCAGGGCCGTGTAGAGGTCGCGCAGTACGTGGTCGCCGTACTTGCGGGCGGCGGCGATGCACACGCGCACCGGGCCCCAGCCGCGCTCCATCAGCTCCTGGTACTTCTCCGGCAGGTCGCGGCCCTGGTTGAGCACGGACAGGCTCATCACGTGGAAGTCCACCCGCACCGGGCGGACCTTCTCGACCTCGAGCAGCCAGCGCGACGTCATCCAGGCCCAGGGGCAGAGCGGGTCGAACCACATGCCGACGGAGGAGGGGGTTTCACTAACAGGGGTCATGTGGTGAATCATGACGCGGCGGTTTCACTCCGGCGCGTGACCTTAACCACGCCCTGGGGCACAATGTGAAACAGTTACTTCATGCCCCGATCCGGGCTGTGATGAAAGACTGCTCTCGGGCAGCGACAATGCCCGCCATGCTGCTCACGACCGCAGCCGACAGGAGTTAACACGCCGTGACCGGTACGCGCAATCTCTCCCAGGCCGAGGCCGCCGACAGGGCTCGGCTGCTGGACGTCAACTCGTACGACATCTCGCTGGACCTCACCGACGGGGCGGGCAATCCCGGCGACGGCACCTTCCGCAGCGTGACGACGGTGAAGTTCACCGCCGCGACCCCGGGGGCGGGCACCTTCGTCGAGGTCGCCGCGAGCAAGATCCTGCGAGCCGAGCTGAACGGCACCGCACTGGACACCAGCGCCTGGACCGCCGAGACCGGCCTGGTGCTGCCGCAGCTCGCCGAGCAGAACACGCTCGTCGTCGAGGCGGAGTTCCCGTTCTCGCAGCAGGGTCAGGGCCTGCACCGCGCGGTCGACCCCGCGGACAAGGAGGTCTACCT
>NZ_VIQO01000059.1 GCF_007483665.1 Catellatospora sichuanensis | reverse complement strand
GTATCAACCGGCTCAAACGCCACCGGGCGATGGCCACTCGGTACGACAAGCTCGCCGTCCGCTACCTGGCCACGATCCACATCACCGCGATCAACGAATGGCTACACGCACTTCGATACACGACCTAGGCGTCGATGCCAGAGCGACATCCGGAAGTCGACTACCTACGGGAGATCGAGCAGCTCGCCCGTGCTGTCGTGGAAGAGGCCGGGAACGAGGGGTGGTTGGCGTTCGACCCCAGCCGTGAGGTGAACCCTACGCCGCTACAGGCCTGTGATTGCACCGCCAGGCGCGGTACGCAGCGATGCCTGGTGCGCGCACAGCGCCTTGCGGTGGTCTGGAAGAAGCCGGCCCTCAGGCGTCACGGACCCGGAATACGAGCGCGGCTGCGACCAGGGCTGCAGCGGCGTACGCCGCTAGCATTCCCAGGCCCGCCCACGCTCCGATGTGGGTGGTCGTGGCGATGTCGCGGGTCGTCTGGATGGTCAGTCCCGCGTCCATCGGCGAGTACCGGTGGATGCGGTGCTGCCAGCGTGGGTCGGACACGAGCAGGGCGAGCACCGGTGAGGCGTATAGGAGCATGAGCACGGTGGTCACGGCGCCGGCCGTGTCCCGCACGAGGACGCCGACCCCGACGCCGAGTACGGCGATCAACGCGAGGTAGAGCACGGTGCCGACGGCTGCCCGCATAGTCAGGTCGTCGCCGAGCGATAGAGGCGGGTAGCCGTTGGCGCTGGTGAACCCGTTGCCGGGCAGCACCGTGCGGGCCGCCAGCAGCGACCCGAGCACACCGACGACGGCCGCGACGAGCGTGACGCCGGTGACGACGATCAGCTTGCTCGCCAGCACGGTGAGCCGGTCGGGTGTGGCCGCGAGCGTCGTTTTGATCATCTTGGTGCCGTATTCAGGGGTGACGGCGAGCACTGCGAGGATGACGATCGCGGCCTGGCCCAGGCGTACTCCGACCAGGCTGAGTTTGGTGGTGTCCTCGTAGCACCACGGTGCCTGGCAGTGCTGGATGTCGAGGGTGCCGGTGGCGGCGTAGCCGACCAGCACGGTGGCTGTGACTGCGGCCAGTAGCAGCCATCCGGTGCTGGGTACGGTGCGTAGTTTGGTCCATTCGGCGTGCAGGGTGCGGGTCATGCGTCGCGCCGCCGCAGCTGCCACCAGGCCAGCGCGAGCGCGCCGAGGGTGTATGCGCCGACCGTCGCGATGCCGGCCCACGGGCTGACCATCGACCAGGGTTCGACGAGGGTGGCGTCGGGTGCCTTGGCGCGTTGGGTGGCGAACCCGCCCGCGAGCGTGATGTGCATCAGCCAGCGGGTGGGCGTCAGGGGCAGCAGCGAGCCGATGATGATCGGCAGGATGACCAGGACGACGGCGGTGGTGATGGCGGGGGCGCTGCGCCGCATGAGGGTGCCGACGGCCATGCTGAACACCGCGACGGCGGCCATGAACGCGGCTGTCAGCAGCAGGGTCCGTACGACTGCCGGGTCGGTCAGCGACTGCTTCGGGAATGCCGGCGGTGCGAAGCCGTGCTCGCGCAGCATCGGCTGTGCGATGACGAAGGCGGTGCCGGCGGAGGCGAGCGCGGTCAGGTACACCACGGTGCCGAGCACGATGGCCTTGGCAGCTAGGACGCGGCCGCGGCGTGGCGCGGCCATGAACGTCGTGCGGATCATGTCGCGGCGGTACTCGGACGTGGCGAAAAGCACGCCGAGTGCGATGAGCGCCATCAGCCCCGCTATCACGCCGATGAGCGAGATCTGCACGATGTCGTCCGGTGGCTCCTGCGGGCCGATCTTGCCGGAGCCGGTGATCGTGTAGACGCCGTCGGCCTCTTTCGTGCTGCCCATGGGCTGGTTGCCGCCCTTGCCCACCTCGCCGTCGGGTCCTTCGGGCTCCGCACGCGGCATGGTCACGGTGTCGCTGTGCCACGACGTGCCGGTGCCGCCCGTGGACAGCTGGAGGTTGTCGAACGTGGCCACGTTGCGGACTTCGCGGGCGCCCAGCGAGGTGCTGCCGGCCGAGCGTTGCAGCAGCAGTTCAGGCTCGGCGGACACGAATACGCCGATCTGCGCGGTCTGCGGCAAGTGGGGCACGGTGACCGTGCCGACCTGTCGCCAGGCGGCGCCGTCGGTGGACTCGTAGCCGGTGATCTGCTCGCCGGTGCGGGTCAGTCGCAGCCATCGCGGGCCGCCGCCTGGGCTGCCGGCCAGGTCGGTCGTGAAGTCACTTTGCAGCCGCACCCCATGCGTCGGGTTGACCAGCACCGCCGCGTACGACGAGCCGCTGCGGGTGCCGTCCTTGATGATGAGGCCGGCACCGGCCCATGGGCCTTTCGGCAGCTTCTGCGCGCCTTCCGGGCCGCCGGAGGGAGGCCGGACGTTCGGCGGCTCCCCCAGCGACGTTATCCGTACAGTGATCGTGCCGTCGCCGGTGATCGGCTGGTGGACGAACTGCATCCCGTCGGCGACGGGGGTGCCGTCTGGTCCGACGACGAAGTTCGGATTGTCGTTCATGTCGGTGGTGCCGCCGTTGGCGGCCAGTACGCTGAGCCCGACCGTCAGGGCCGCAGCGCCCAGCAGGGTGATCATCCAGCGGCGTACCGAGCGCAGTTTGGTCCACTCGGCCAGCAGCAGCCTGAACTCCTGCAATGTGTTCATCGGGCCCTCTCCCCGTTGCCGCTGAACTCGACCGCGTCGCGGGTCAGCTCCATGTACGCCTCTTCTAGGGATGCCCTGTGCGAGCGCAGCTCGGAGAACGCCAGCCCTGCGCTACTGAGCAGGCCGGCGACCTGCTCACCGGTCAGGCCATCGACGGTCAGCGTCTCGGCGTCGATCGCGGCTACGGTGGCGCCGGCATTGGCCAATAGCGTCATCACTTCGGTTCGCCGCAGTGTGCGCACCTCGACGCGGCCCTTGGACGCGGTGGCCAGCAGTTTGGTGACGCTGGTGTCGGCGATCAGGCGGCCGCGCCCGATGACGATCAGGTGGTCGGCGGTGTCCTGCAGCTCGCTCATCAGGTGGCTGGACACGAACACGGCCCGGCCTTCGGCGGCCAGCGAGCGCATCAGCCCGCGGATCCAGACGATGCCGTCGGGGTCGAGGCCGTTGACCGGTTCGTCGAACATCAGCACCGGCGGGTCCCCGAGCAGCGCGGCGGCGATGCCGAGCCGCTGCTGCATGCCCAGCGAGAAGCCGCCCGCCCGGCGGCGTGCCGCCGAGGCGAGCCCGATCTGGTCGAGGACTTCGTCGACACGCCGCCGTGCGATGCCGTTGCTGTGCGCGAGCCACAGCAGGTGGTCGCGTGCCTTGCGGCCCGGATGCACCGCGGAGGCGTCCAGCAGCGCGCCGACCTGAGTCAGCGGGGCTCGCAGCGACCGGTAAGGCCGACCGCCGACGAGCGCGTCGCCCTCGTCGGGCGCGTCGAGACCCAGGATGATTCGCATGGTGGTGGACTTGCCGGCCCCGTTGGGTCCGACGAAGCCGGTGACCTCCCCCGCCCGTACGGTGAAGGTCAGGCCGTCGACAGCGACCGTGCCTCGGTAGCGCTTACGCACGCCGCATACCTCGATGGTGGGTGACATGGCCAGCACGCTACGGCCGCGGGCGGGCTGCGGGCGTCACGCCAGCGAGCGGTTTGCGGCGTCCCCGCCGCGAGCTACCCCTCCCCCGTGTGGGGGATCCGGGTGCCCCCGCAGCCGGTGACGACGCCGCCCGGACCGGCCCGGCACAATGGCTGACGTGCAGCTGAACCCGGACGACCGACTGGCCGGCTACCGCCGCATCCTTGCGCCGGCGTATCTGCCCTATCTCGCGGCGGTCGTGCTCGGCTGCGCTGCACTAGCCGAGATCGCCGTCCGGGAGACCTGGCTGCCGCTGACCCAGCCCCCGGGCGCGCTGCTGGCCGCGGCGGCGACCGCACCGGTGGCGCTGGTGCGCACCCTGCCGGTAGCAGCAGCAGCCCTGATCAGCGCGGTGTGCATGCTCGGGCCGCCGGCCGGCTACCCACCGCCGGTCGCCGGCCTGGTCGCCCTCGCCGTCACCTGCTACGTGGTAGGGACAATCCACCGGGCCAGGACCGCCGCGCTGCTTGTCCTGCCGTTCGCCGTATACGCGATGCTGCCGCAGACCGCCGCCGCGTCCGGCGGCCGCTCCCTGGCCGTCGTGCTGCTGGCCGTCGCCGCGACCGCGGTGATCGCCGGCGCGGCACGGCGGGCCCACGCCGAGGCGGTACGGCGGGAGGCCTTTGACCGGGCCATCGCCGACACCCTGACCGAGCACGTGGCCCGCGGCGAACGCGCCCGCATCGCCCGTGAGCTGCACGACGTCGTCGCCCACCACATCTCCATGATCGCCGTGCAGGCCGAGTCGGCCCGGTTGACCACACCGGGGCTGCCCGACGAAGGCGCGCGCAAGCTCACCGCCATCGGCGACACCGCCCGCACCGCGCTGACCGAGATGCGACGGCTGCTCGGAGTGCTACGGGAGGACGCCGACCCCGCACCTGTCCGGCAGCCCCAGCCCGGTCTGCATCAGCTCAACGACCTGCTCGACGAGGCTCGCCGGCTGCGTCCCGGCAGCACCCGGCTCATCGTGCGTGGCACGGTCGGCGCCCTCGATCCCGGCATCGAACTGGTCGCCTACCGGATCGTGCAGGAGGCCCTGACCAACGTGCGTCGCCACGCCGCCGGCGCCGCGGTCGACGTCGAACTCCACTACCGGCACGACACCCTGCTGCTGCGCGTACGCGACAACGGTCCCGGCCCACAGGACACCATCGGGTCCGGCGGGCACGGGCTGACCGGCATGCGCGAACGCGCCGCCACGGTCGGCGGCCGGCTGACCGCAGGACCGGCACCCACCGGCGGGTTCCTCATCGAGGCCATCCTGCCTACCACGGAGACCGAGGCATGAACCCGATCCGCGTCATCGTCGTCGACGACCACGAGGTGGTCCGCACTGCCTTCGCCGGCCTGCTCGCCACCCAGCCCGACTTCACCGTCGCCGCCGTGGCCGCCGACGGCGAGCAGGCCGTGCAGGCTTGCCGCCTGCATCACCCGGACGTCGTGCTGATGGACGTACGCATGCCCGTGCTCGACGGCATCGAGGCCACCCGCCGCATCGTCGCAGAATCCGGCCCGGACGGGCCCCACATCCTGATCCTCACCACGTTCGACCTCGACGAGCACGTGTACGACGCGCTCGCCGCGGGAGCCGGCGGCTTCCTGCTCAAGGACGTCACCGCCGAGCGGCTGTTCGACGCCGTACGCATCGTCGCCGCCGGCGAGGCGCTGCTCGCCCCGACCGTCACCCGGCGGCTGGTCGCCGAGTTCGCGCGGCTGCGCCAGCAGCGGCGACCCCCGACCGCCGCGCTGAGCGCGCTGACCCCACGGGAGACCGAGGTGCTGTGCCTGATCGCCGAAGGGCTGTCGAACACGGAGATCGCGGCCCGGCTCGTGGTCGGCGAGGAGACGGTCAAGACCCACGTCAGCCGCGTACTGACCAAGCTCGGACTACGCGACCGCACCCAGGCGGTGGTGGTGGCTTACGAATCGGGGCTGGTAGTACCCGGCCGGTCACCGCGCAGCGAGTTCTGACGCGAGGACCGCCGACGCGCGCCGCCATCGTCAACTGTCTGCCAGCGAGTCCCGGCCATGACCCTTCGCCTGGAGTACCGGGCGCTGGGCATTTCCGTGCGTACGTTCGGCGCCAGGGTCACCGTGCTCATGGCCCGGCTCGGTGCCGCCAACCGATTCCAGGCCGGCGTCCGCGCCAAGGATAAAGGCTCGAGATAGACCCTGATCTGGCCAGGCCGCTGCTTCGGCCCAGGAGAACGTTGTCTTTGAACATCGAGCGTTATCGTGTAATCCTTCGCTGAGGGCACCGAAAGTCGGCCAAGGCCCGGCTGCTCGTGCGCCAGCCGGACGCGGCGTCTGACCTCGTAGCGCCTGACCGCCTATGAACAGCTGCGGCATCGTTGGCGCCTGGGGCCGGCCGCAGCAGACCAGCAGAGGTGAGGAACGTGATCAGGCCTTGTCGAGCGGGCCGCGCTCGCGGACGATCTCGGCCAGCAGCTGCAGGTTCGGGTGGTAGTTGTCCTGGCGCCAGATGACCGCCCACCGGATGGCCGGTGCGTCGGTGATCGGCAGATATGTGATGTCGGGCCGGGCGAAGTACCGCATGGCGTGGCGGCCGATCGGGTGCACTACCTGCTCGGTGCTGACCAGCATCGTGATCTCGTCGAAGTTCGCGACCGGAAGCCGGTGTGCGACGGGACGTCCGCTGGGTGTCGCGAACGGCGTGTATGCGTCTTCCCAGTATTCTGGTATGTGGCCACGACCAGTCGCCACGACGTGATCGTTGCCGAGAATCTCGAGGGATACGGGTCCATGATCGGCCAGCGGATGGCTGGCGGCCACGCACAACACCCGGGACTCGGTATGGATGACCGGGCCGACGGTCAGGTCGGGTTCCTCGACCGGCAGCCATGCGATCAGCGCGTCGATCTCCCCGGCTCGCAGCTGGCTGAAGGGTGCCAGGAACGACACGTAGCGGATCGTCAGTGCACAGCGCGGTTGCCGGGAGCGGAACTCGTCCCATAGCGGTCGTAGCTCTTGGGTGAGGGTCGGGATCATGCCGATACGCAGGGTCTGGGAGGTGCCTCGGGCGGCGAGCCGGGCACGATCGATGCTTTCGTGCAGGCTGTCGTAGACCGGCCGTAAGTCGTCACGGAGCTGTTGCCCGAGCGGTGTCAGCCGCACCGAGCGGCTGTTGCGGTCGAACAGCGCGCCGCCGACTCGGCGTTCCTGCTGTTTGATCGCCTGGCTGACACGTGCCTGGGAGACGTACAGGCGTTGCGCGGCGCGGCCGAAGTGGAGCTCTTCGGCCAAGGTCAGGAAGATCTCGATGTCGCGCAGCTCCATCCAATCCCCCGTTGCCCATTACCGAGCCGATTACCGACAGGTTATCGCTGCAATCACGAATTCTAACTTGATCGATGTGGTGCCGCTGCCGACGATGGACCCAGTGGCCGCCCGACCTGGCCGGCCGTCCCTCATTGCGAAAGGAACGCACCCGTGATGCAGCACGCACGACGGCCGATCCAGGTGACGATCGCAGCCGCGATCCACCCGATGATCGCCTTGGCCTTCTTGACCGTTCCCATGCTGGGACTCGGCTACGGCGGCGACGTCCAAGCCGCGGCCGAGGCGGAGGTCGCCCGCCAGGGCCTGCCGGCCTCGCTACTGGCCGACAACAACATCAGCTTCCGCGAGTCCGGCATCGCGATCGCAGTCCCGGTGATCATCGCACTGGCGTTCGTGGCGTTGGGTTGGTGGACCCTTTCCGGCAGGCGGGCCGCCAGGATCGCCGCGCTCATCGTGATGCCGTTGATCATCCTGGCCAATGTCGCCATCCTGCTGAGCAACGCCGGTGCGGTCGCAGCCCTGCAGGCCTTGTTCGCCGCGTCCAGCGACGAGAACCTGCGCCGCCTCGACGCGCAAGCGCTATTCGACGCCACCACCGCCGCTTACCCGGACTGGCTGCCCTGGCTCACCGGCGTACGCAATGTCGTCGTCTTCGGCGGCTCTGTGCTCGTCATCGTGCTACTGGCTGTTCGGTCGGGACGTGCCTACTTCCGAACCCCGCCACCTGCCTCCGTTCAGCAGACCCGAGCGACTCAGTCGACTTGGCCGGAGGGCCGTTAGGGCTGGTTCAACCAGTCGAGGTTCCCTGCTGGGATGATTGGTGCGCATGTCAGGCCGCAGCGCAAGAGGTTGGCTGGCCGCTCCCCCACGGCGCGTCCGAGGCTGCTGCTCACTCGGCTCAGGCCGTCTCCGAATCGGAGCGGGTCCTTCTGCCGGACCATTATGGCGTAATTGGTAAGCGAACAGTCAGGGCCAGCCAGCGGGGGGTGGGCTAGCGTGGTTGTCGCGTCGCTAGGGAGGTTTGCCACTTGGCCAGCTTTGTCGTGGTCGATCGATACGTTCAACCGATCGTCGCCGAACGAGGCACATCCGGTCAGTTTGCGCCGGTTGATGACGATGGCTTCCTCCTCGACCAAGACAGTCGCGATTCAGCGGGGTTGAACGCTCCTCTAGGACTCTCGATGCTGGTGGGTAGCAGCGAAAGCTTCGTGGTACTGGCTCCTGGCGGATCCGGTAAGACCGTGGCGATGAACCGGTGGTGCGAGCAGGAGCCGAGTTCTTCTGTCGTCGATGTGGTCGGGCTGTCCCCGAGAGAGCTACGGGAGGAACTGGGCACGGCCGTCGAGGCCGGCGGGCCGGTGTTCCTAGACGGCGTCGACGTTGCCGTTCGTGACATGCCGCAATTCTTCGATGTCCTCCGGAAGATGCTGGACTCCGCTGCCGCCAAGCGAACAGCTTGGCGGTTCGCGTGCCGTCCCGGGGTGTGGAGCCCGATGGCCAGCGTGCAGGAGTATCGCCTGCTTCCGCTGGACCGCGCCGCCGCTCGTGCGACGGTCGCGGATCGTGTCGCCGATCCCGATGCTTTCCTTGAGGCCGTGGTCACCGCTCGGCTGGGGCGCCTTGCGGCATGTCCCTTGCAGCTCCGAGACACGGCTACGCAGTGGCAGGAGACCGGGGAGCTTCCGACCGACCAAATCGCTTCGATGCGGTATGAAGTGGGGCGTCTACTGCGGGAACACAAGTCCGCGTATCGCGTACGCCTTGCAGCGGACCGTCAGCTGAGGTTGGCGGGGCGGTTGGCCGCGTTCAACGTGTTCTCGGGCGTTGCGGCTTTTGCCCGCGAGCCCATCCACGCTGGGTCAGCCATGCCCGTGGTGGCCGAACTGCCGTCAGACCCAGAGCCGGATGCACCTGGACAGCACGTCAACCTCGCTGATCTTGAAGATGTGCTGGGGTCGGCGCTGTTCGAATCGGGGTCGACAGCATCGCTAGTGTTCAGGCATCAACGGTACGCGGAGTATCTTGCGGCGGGATATCTGGTTACCCGCGGCGTTACGTCATCACAGGTCTCCGGCCTTCTCGGTGTTCGGGATGGCGTCATTCCAGGGCCGCAGATCGGTGTCGCGGTCTGGTTGACCGCACTCCAGCCTGAGCTGACAAGTCAGCTCCTTGCCAGGAATTCGCTTGCGATTGCGCGTTCAGGGATCGACCTTCCGGAACCGGCACGTGCAGCGCTGACCGAAGCGCTCCTCGACGAGGCCGCCCGGGGGCAAAGCGACATTGATTGGGCCATCGACCCCAAATACCTGGTCCATAGCCAGCTCGAACCGCAGCTGCACAGGTTTGCCGATAGCGCGTCAGACGCCACCTTGATCTGGTGGCTCGGCACACTGGCACGAGCTGGCCGCTGCACCGGTCTTGCCGACGACATGCTGCGGCTGTCCTTAGACACCTCCGTGCCCCCACACTCCCGCCGAGCCACCATCGCGGCAGTAGCTGAGGTCGGGACGGAACAAGACCTGTCCGCGCTAACGCCGCTGCTCCACTTGCAGGAAGAAGACGACCCGGACGACGAGGTCCTCGCTGGAGCGATAACTGCTTTGCACCCGCAGCTGCTTACCACGGCCGATCTCATCAGCGTCCTACGTCCCAGGCGCAACACCCATTTCATCGGCGCATACCTTCAGCTGTTCGCGGATCTTGCAGTAAGCCTGCCCACCGCCGAGCTTCCGATGATGCTGGAGTGGCTGGCCCGTCAGGGCAATCACGACGCTAGCGATGACGATTACGGATGGTTCCCCGAGAAGCTGACGGACCGAGCATGGCATCACCTCCACATCGCCGAAGTCATGGACGGGCTGGCGGCTCTTCTAGTCGCCCAAGTAGGACCACCCCACTTCGGGCACGCCATGTCCGTCAACCGACTGCCATGGAACGCCCTTGACATCGAGGACGCAAACAGGCGTAGACAGCTCGCAGTAACCCTTGCGCAACGGATACAGCCCGACCAATGGGATGAAATCCTCCACCTCGGCCTACTGGTGACACCAGACGCTGACTGGATCTTGGATACCCTCCCCGACCTACCCGCCACGGCACAACGCCCGCTGGCCGACTGTCTATCGCTCCTGTTGCCGGAGCCGACGGCCACACAGGCTGACTGCATACTCTCCCTTCCACCGTCACATCCCGCCTACGAGAGCACCAAGAACTGGCGGGAGCCGATCGATCTCGACTCCGACTACGCGAAAAGGATGCGCAAGTCGCACCAGCGGCGACGTGAAGCCCAGAAGGCTCACGACGACAGCGGTGAACGGCAGATTGCACATCTTGCCGAGGCGATTCGCGACACCGACGGTGATGCGGACCAGTGGTGGCGGATCACATACTGGCTCGGCGCCGGCGACAGGCAGGTCGAGATCTTCTCCCACGACCTCACCTCACGCAGCGGCTGGCAACACCTGGACCCTGCACAGCGCGACTGGGTAATCGACACAGGCATTGCATACCTGGAACGGCATGAGCTTCGACCGGAAAAATGGTTCGGGCACCAGCAGATTTCTGATCCGCATGTGGTGCCCGACTGGGCTGGCGTGTATTTGATGACAACGCTGACCCGCCACACGCCTCAGCGCCTCGCCGAACTATCCCCACAGGCTTGGCAGCGATGGGCGCCAGCGATCATCGCCGCGTGGAACTTCGATCGCAACACAGATGCTGAACTGAGATCCGAACTGCTCGATCACGTCCCGGCCGATAGCATCCACGCCATCAGCGAGGCAGCTCTCGGCTACCTTGACGCGATCAACCTGCACGGTGGCGACGTTGCAGCGCGCCCGGTGGTACACAGAATCCTGTCGAACATCTCCGATGAAGTGGCGGACCGGATCGGTCAGGAACGCTACGGTCCACACCTCACGCAGTCACTGCTGAACCACCTGATCGAATTCGATGCGGCGCTCGCCACCACCGTCAGCCGTCTCCTCACAACCACCTCCAGCCCGGATCTCGCGAGCACTGGCCAAAGTGCGCTCTGCCAACTGGTCCCATCCGAAGTTGTCAACGAACTCATACGCGGGCGACCAAGCCTCGATCAGGTTACAGGGGTTGTCCCGCGCCTACGCCTCGACCTGCTCGAAGAACGCGAACTGGAGACGCTCGCGGATCTCCTTCTTGTCCGATTCCCGCTCGATGACGACCCACCCCTCGAAGGCGTCGGCTTCGTCAGTCCCGAGATGGAGGTTCGCGAAGTCCGTCGGCGAGTCCTCACCCAGCTCCAGGAACGTGGCAGCACGGCAGCTCTTGAGCGCCTCCGCGAAGGGCGACCTCCAACCACAACTGCGGCTCTAACGTACTATGCCCGCACGGCACGGCTTCAAGCCGCAGAGACCTCGTACACGCCCGTACGACCCGAAGAGCTACTCAACCTACTCAAACGCTCCGACACCCGGCTCGTGAAGAACGACTACGACCTGATGTGCGTCGTTCTTGAGCACTTCGCCGAGTTACAGCGCCAGATACGGTCTGGTGCCCACCACTACCTCTGGAACGAGCACACCCCCAAGACCGAAGACACCATCAGCGACTGGGTCAGACACGAACTCCAGAGCCGCCTCCGTCATGGCGTCGTCGATCGTGAAGTTCAGGTTGCAAGACCTACCGAACGCGGCATCGGAACACGAATCGACCTCACGGCAACCTCAGCCACTGCCACCCACCCGATCGGGTCAGCGCGGCTGATCATCGAAGCAAAGCTGATCAACAACAAGGGACTCCTCACTGCGCTCACCGACCAACTGGCCGAGCGGTACCTAAAGCCCACAGGCCGGGCCTGCGGCGTCTACCTTGTCTACTGGATCGATCCCGAACAACGCCGCACCTGGCCGCGAAAGGGTCCCACGAACCTGGCCGAGCTGACACAGGAGCTGCACAGGCAGGCCACAGCGCTGAACGCTGAGTACAACATCGAACCGATAGTCCTCGACATCAGTCGCCCGCCGGCGTGAACGACAACCAGGCGTTTCGTCGGGGTCTCGGCATCTTGCAAGGCTGATGGGTCAACCGGTGGACCTGGCGGCTCGCAACGCAGCCGGTTTCGGCAGCGGCACGTGCGCCCGGCCGAAGTGGACCATGGCGGTGTCCACCGCGGCGATGCGCGTGCGGGTTTCGGCTACTTCGGGGTCATCGCTGGCGCCTCGATGCCAGCCGATGTGAGCGAGCACGCTGTCCGCTGCGTTGAGTGCAGCCAGCACCGATGAGGCCACGTCCAGAGGGTCCATGTTCCACTCGGCCCGCCGGTCGGCGAAGCGGGCGTTGCCCGAGAGTGTGTGCGGCAGCCCGTGGGTCACGCCCGACATGAGGTTGTACAGCCCTGGCAGGTGGAGATACAGACGGGTGATCAGGTCGGACATCTTGAGGTCGATCGGTGCTTCTGGACCGCCCGGGGATGTGCGAACACCTTTCGGGTTGCCGTTGCGGTTCACTGTGATCTCGATCCGTGCACGGGCGATCACGCCAAGGAGGTCGTCATGACGGCGCTGGAATCGGGGCCCAGGCGCCTGCATGTATGCGTTTCCCGGCACGCGCTTGGCCGCTTGCTGCGCCGACCGGGAGTCGTCGATGAGGAAGGCGATGCCACGGGCGAAGCGAAGCTCGAACGCCTCAGCCGGGTCGAGTACGTGAGCTACGTTCGCCGCACTCTCGACGGCCACCCGCGCTACCGTCGTGTGCGCGTAGACCGGTACCCCGACCGTCGGCGCCGACAGCATCAGGGCCAGTGCACGCAGGTGGTCGCTGACGTTGACTGCTGAGTGCAAGCAGTTGATCTGGATTCGGCTCCACAGCTCCTGCCTGTCACGGGCGCGCACTGAACGGGCCACTGTCTTGAAGTCGAGGTCTGCCGGTGAGCCCGTGATGCTTGTCTCGATCATCCGCTGCAGGGTCGGCTGCATGGCTTCTGCCTGGTCGCCGGCCTGTTGGTGCAGGAGTTGTAGGAAGGTCAGGGCTGAGTCCGACCGCACTGTGCCTCTCCGGTCTATTGGTATGTCAGTCACTCGAACGCGCAGGATATCTGGTCCATGATCATGGCGATGCCGGTCCAGTCGTCCGTCGGTGCCGGTTCGCCGTTGAGGGTGCGCTTGACCTTTCGCCTGAACGCCTGCTGGATCTTCTTCTTGACGTGGTCAGGCAGGCTGCCATGCCGGCGCTGCATCGAGTGGTGATCCTGCGCTGCCCACTGGACCGGCACCAGCTGCCCGTTGATCGTGAGAACGTCTCGCCCCAGGTACAGCTCTAGCGCCCCGGCCCGGCCGTTGACATCTTCCAGCGTGACCTGCCCTGCATGGCTCAGGGTGGTGGGGTAGCTTGTCAGCAGGTCGAGATCCGGGTAGTGCATCACACGGCACTGAGGCGGCAGTCTCCCGTTCTTCAGCTTGCGCAACCCCGCATGGCCTTCGGTGTCGTTGTCTGCCAGCGCGATAAAGCGGTTGGCGACCCCGGCGGCGATGAACGCTGACACCGTCTTCGCCAGGGCACCGACGCCGCCCTCGGCGCCTTCGGTGCCGGCGAAGTCGATGAAGGTCACGAACCCTTCAAGGTGAGGATGGGTAACCGACATCGCCAGGCTAAGGAGACGTGAATCGGTACTGCCTTCGGTGAGCACGATCAACGGTGCGTCTACCGCTGTGGACCTCAGTTGTTCGGTCCGAGCCGACGCGGCCCACGGCATGTGCGGGTCCATATCGTGGCAGCAACCCAACAGTTCGTGCAGGTCATGGCCTACTAGCATGTCCTCGGGGGCGGCCTCGAGAAGCAGACGCAGGAGACTGGGGGTTTCGACGCGGCCATACAAGCGTTCGACGTACTCGTCGGCTAGCGCGTCGGCACCAACACCTCGATACGGCAGACTAGCCGGTCGAGTCATCAACCGTCGGGCAGCAGCGATGAGATCGTCGACATCAGCCGGCTCCCACTGCTCAGCTTCAGGCACTTCAGGCAAGGCTCTGAGTTTCTCGTCCCGAAGCGCAACGATGCCCGCGCTGACCTCCCTGCGGGCACGGACCGAGGTGAAACCTTTGACCTGCAGCCGCTGCCGAAGCTCGCGGGCCGTTACGAAATATCCGTATTGGTCGTAGTCGTCGCCGTCCTCCGCTGCCGGAACATGCAGACGGTCGCGCTCCAGGAACAGTGCCACCACCTCGGTGTCATAGCCACGCGTCCACATGAACGAGTGACTGCCGAATGTCACATAGGTGTTGTGGCCCACGACCGAAGCCTCGCACAGGCTTACACCTTCGGCAGCTGAGTTCTGCGCCTCGATCTAGCACCGGATGCCGAGCACAGCGAGGCGGTCGACCACCCTCACACCTCGGAGCCCCAATGACCACCAGGCGGGCGAGCGGTCCGCGCACTGACTCGGCGGCTTTAGCGCAGCCTGAATTGCATGCAGTTGGCGCCGGGCAGTGGCCGGCCTGCATCGGACGCCGATGATGGCAACGACATCACGAGACTGCTCGCGGAGGTCAGGCGGCGGCGCGAGGCATCTGCGGCCGTCTTGCGTTTCCAAGGATGCACCGACGACACGACGGTGTGGCAGTGCCGCAGTCAGGGCAACGGCAGATACATGATCTCCATGTGCGGCCGTGTATTCTCGGCTGTGGGGTAGCTGTCACCGGCCTTTCGCCAGCCAGCCCGACGATAGACGGCCATGGCTGGAGCGTTTGGCCGCGCCGACAACACTGCATACCGCTCCGGCCGGTCGGCGAGAACGCGCCGCATCAGCTCTCCGCCGATGCCGTATCCCCGCCACGGCTGCAGGACCGCCCACTCCAGGATGAAGCAGCGGTCGACTCCGGTTAGGAAGTTCGGCGGCGGCCCCGCTGCCCGACGGAACCACCTGCTGCCCTCCATGGTGATGGCGTACTCGAATCCGACCAACTGCTGGCCGCTCCAGGCCGCCACGAACGTGAAGCCCAGCTGCCCGGCATGAGAGACCAGATCCTCGCCGAACGCGGCGATCTGCTCAGCGGAGTCGGAGTACGGAGGCTCCGTGAAGACCGACGCATACACCGCGACGATCGAGTCGCGGTGCTGGATGACTGCACGCTGGTCGAGCATTGCGTAGGTGATGAGGTTCATGAGGTCAGCTGCAGCCGTTCGCGCAGCGCGAGCGCCGCAGGTCGGTGCGTCTCGACCCGCGGCACGCTGTCCATCACCCGGCGCGCGATGCTGAGCACCGAGCCGCTGCGGGCCGCTGGAAGGTGGTCGAGCACTCGATGTGCCTCATCGAGGCCCTCGGACACGCGGCCGTCGATGACGAGGCACCGCGCCTTATGCAACTCCACCTTGGCCCGGTCCGGTGCCAGCGACGTCGAGCCGTAGAGCGCCAGTGCCGTGTCCTGCGCCGAGTACGCGGCGGCGGTACGACCTATCGCCGTCAGGACGTAGCTCGTGGTGTGCCAGAGCCGGACCTCGGGCCAGCCGAACATCGTTGTCGAGTCGCGCGCCGTCGCGTCAGGCACCTGGTGACTGAGCTCGGCCACGCGCCGCAGCGAGTCCTCTGCATCTGGGTGACCCGCGTTCGCCTGCGCTTGCGCGATCCCTGACCACAGACATGCGGTCGCGGCGTCGGTGCGGGTGCCGGCCAGGGCCGCTGCCGCCTCGCCTGTCGCCATCAACTGGCCAAGCGGCCGACCCAGGTAAAGCCCGTTCACGAGCTCCCAGGCTCGCACCCACACCCTGACCTGTATGTCGTCGCTGCTGTCGGCCGCGGCTCGGGCGATCCCCCACCAGCGCACGGCCTGATGCTGGTGCCCGAGACTCCCCCAGGTCAGCGCAGTCATCGCTGCCAGGTACGCCGCCGGTCTGGCCAGCGCCTTCCGGTTGCGCTCGCTCGCACCGTTGATCTGGTTCGTCAGCACACCCGTATCGGCTAGCAGTTGACCAAGCAGCGCCGAAGCGGGCGTCAGGTAGTACGACGCCCCGTAGTCAGCAACCAGCTGGTCCCACATGTCCACCGGCGAGGACAGGCCAAGAGCATCTGACAGGGCCTGGCGAACGGTCTCGCCGGCCGCGAGCGCAGGCACGAGGGCAAACAACCCGGCTTCGGTAAGGACGTCTCGGCGGTTCATATCGTCGTCTGCCTCGCTGAAGTGCCATGCCTGGATCAACCGACCCCGAGCGTCGAGCGCCGTGTCCAGGTCCTGGATGACTTCCAGGCTTGGGTTCTTCCGGGATCGACCGCCGATGAGATCGTAGAGGTACGACCGAGAGTAGCCGGTCACCTGAGCGAGTTTCGGGGCCTTCCAACCCCGCTCGCGCAAGAGTTCACCCAGCGTGACCTTGAACAATCTTGCGCCCACCCGCCACCCCTCCCAAGACCGTCATTGTCGCTGCTGTCCGCCGCCGTCCGCTTGTCGCAGCGGACTCCAGTGGACGCTGCGCGCTTCACATCGCCGGATCCCACTGTGACTCTGGGTTGAGGCATCGCCTCCGGGTGGTGACCTGAGGGGCATACCGGCCGCGTGTGTCCTGCCCTAACGGTAGGGCACACCGGACCACACAGCACACCCCGAAACCGCTAACAGCCCAGCGCAGAGGAGGTTCCGATGCCTGTCCTGCCCGGACGCCACACGCCTCGCTGCCCTGCGGCCCGAAGACACGACCACGCCGCCGGCGGTCCGTGTTCGGTCGGTGGCACTACCGCTCACCTCGCCAAGGCGGTGAGCGGACACGCAGCGGACCGCGCACCCGGCCGCTGCGAGCCGGGCCGTCCAGCCTCGACGGGCGGCCCGGCACCTAGAACCGCGGGCCTGTAGCTGCCACCGATGCGCTGCAGGTTTGCGGCGCCTGGGCTCCCGCGGTCGCAGTGGGAGCCCAGGCACTCAACGAGGTCACCTGAAAGACCGGTCCTGAGACGAGGTGAGGTTGACGATGCCGGATCAGTACTCGACGCCAGTGGCCGCAGGCACTGGCCATGCTCTCGACCACGATCGGTTGGCCGCTCGTGCCCGCAGCGGCATCGACACGGCCATGGACCTGCTGGCCAGGCATGAGGTCTCTAACGGCATCTGCAGCTGTGGCCGACCCGATCCATGCCCGCAGCGGCAGTCGTTGACCGCCACCCTCGACCACCACCGAGGCACTCTCGCTCTGCTTGAGAAGACCCTCGTGCTGCCGGTCCTGCCGGCTGCTTCCACGGAAGTAGCCGGCCGACGCTGGCGGCCGATCAGCGGCCTACGCAACCGCCTCAGGCCAAGCCCGGCTCGGGTGCAGCCGTGACCACCGATGCCGCGCTGGCCGCTCAGGAAGACCTGCGCCTCGCGTTGGCCGGATCCAGTCTGGTGACCTTGGACAGGTTCACCAGCGCCGGGCGCGCCAGCTTTCTCGGCCCCTCCGCGGTGCCCGCCGCCCGGCCTGCGCTGGCCGCCGGTTACTACACCTCCTGGCCGGCGGTCGGCAGCAGGACGCTGGCGACCGAACGAGGCCGCCGCGACGGCGATGCCAAGCACCGCTGGCTGGCACACGTGCACGCCGACCTCCGCGCCGCCTGCCGCGAGCTTCCCGGCCCCCCGGCCTTCGCGGCCTGGTACGGCAACAGCACCACCGCCCGCCTGGCCGCCGCGACCGGCGGCCGGGTCCTGACCGTCCCCGCCGACGTGCGCAACGTGCTCGAGGACAAGACCCGCCTCGACGGCCTGCTCTACACGGCCGGAGTCCGGCTGCGCATCCCCGCCTTGAGCGCGCCGGCCGCGCCGCCCTACGCCCGCGCCGCCGCCTACCTCGGCCCACGCCTGGTCGTGCAACCAGCTATAACGGCTGGCGGCCGGGGCACCTCGTTCGTCAACGGCCCGCAGACCTACACCGCCGCCGTCGACGGTCCCGGCCCGTGGCGCATCTCCACCTTCATCGACGGGGTCTCCTCCAACACGACCGTGCTGACCCTTCCCACCCGCACCGGCTGCACCGTCTACGTCGACATGCCGTCGCACAAACCGATCGGCATCACCGCCCTGGGCATCGCCGCAGCCAAGGGCGCAGGCAACGACTGGTCCGCGTCCCACCCTGCCTACCTAGTTCGCGAACTCGTTGACGCCCTCACCAAACTCGGGCACTACCTCTACGCCGCCTACGGCCTGATCGGGATCTGGGGCGCCGACACGATCTGGACCGACACCGGCCTCTTCCTCAACGAGATCAACATCCGTAACCAGGGCACCACCGAGATGTCCGGGGTCAACCAGATCCTGCGCGGCCTGCCACCGTTGCTAATCGCGCACCTGACCGCCTTCGCCGGCGGCACGGTGACCTGGCTGCCGCCCGCCGACGAGTTCAACACCGACACCGTCGCCCGAGCCGCCGTCGGAGGCCGCGCGCCCTACTACATCAAGCTGCGCAACCCCCATGGCCATCCGATCACCCCAACGCCGCGATGGCATGGCCCAGGCGTCTATCGCATGGACACCGCAGGACGCCTCACCTGGCTACGCCCCGGCGCGCACCCCCTCGACGCCGACACCGACCGCCAGGAAGTCCTGCTCGCCAACGGCCCCGACCACGGTGTCGTCTGCGCCCCCGGTGCCGAGCTCGGCACCGCCGAGGGGATCACCTCCCGCCCCGTGTTCACCGGACCAGCCGACCTCACACCACTCGGCCAGGCGATCCACCGCGCCGCCCTGGACCACTACACCAGCTGCCAACCGGAAAGGACCCAGCCGTGAACGCCGACGACTTGCTGCTGTCCACCGAGACGACCATTGACGACGGCACCCGTGCACGCCGACAGCACTTGGCGAACCAACTCACGACCCTGCCCGACGAAGCCTTCACCCGCCTGCAGTACCTGCAGCCCCAGATCGGCTGCTTCAACCGGTGCGCGTTCTGCTCCCAGGTCGCCGGCAGCGACGTCTGGCAGCTGTCGCTCACAGGGCTAACCGACCTGGCCGCCGCGATCGTCCACACCGTTCGCCGCCGCGGCGTACGCCTCGGTTCCGACCGGACCGTGCACCGGCCCGGTGTCCTGTTTCCATACCTCGACAACGACATCGCCAGCTATTCCCACCTCGGCCAGCTCGTCGACCTGTGCGCCGCAGACCTCCACGTCCGGTTGCGCATGTCCACGGTCGGGTACTCCGCGCACCAGGAACACCTGGTAGGCACCCACCGCCGTATCGTTGCCGACCACGCCGACGCGATCGACGGAATCCGGTTCTCTCTCACCCCCTATACCGTGGGATACCGCACCGACCGCGATACCTACATCGCCGACCTCGCAGCAGCACTGCGGACCTGGCGGCCCTACATCGACCGCGTCGGCCCCAGCGCCGCCCGCGCGGCCGTGGAACTGCGGTTCGCGCCGCTGGTCCACGCCGCCGACGCTCCGCTCTACGACGAGCTCACAGACGGCCGCCACGTCATCGCCGCAGGCCCGCACCTGCTCGTTTCGGTCAACCCGGCCAGTGCCCGCCCTGACCCGACCAGCATCGCCGCCGTCACCGGCCGCGAAGCGTCCTTGACCGCCCCCGGTGTGCCCTACCTACACCTCATCTCCGACCAGATCCTCGCCGCAGGTGATCACGCCAAGGCCGCCCGGCTGGCCCTCGAAGGACTGCTCATCGGCCCCCACCGCATCCGCCACGCCCTGGTCCATACCTGGACCAACGCCGACGGCCCGTACTACGCCGTCGACCCCGGGTTCACCCTCGACGGCCGCCACCGCGCCCTACACCTCTACACGCGCACCGAACGCCGCACCCGAAGCGGCTACACCGACGCCACCCGCTTCTTCCTCAACGCCCTGTTAGCCCACAAGACTGCCAGCGGCGTCGGCCGACGCGCACCGTTCCCGCACGCCACTGCCGCCGACGTCCGCGCCGTCCTGGACCGTCTCGCTGCCCGCGCCGACCAGCTCGCCGACGTCGACCGCCGCGCGGCCGCACACATCACCCGGCATGTGCTGCCCCTGGTACAGGCCCACGCCGAAGTCCTCGCGCAGGCCGGCTACCCGGCCTCGGCGTTCTTCGACCGGGGCTTCACCATCGACACCGGCCAGATCGTCAACCAGGGCAGAGCCCGTGCCCTGTTCCTCGGGCTTGCCGCCACCGAGGACGAACCGATGACCCCGCGCGAGGAGCGCGGCTACGGCGACCTCAGCCTGTCCAGCGTGCGCGGCACCGTCTGGCGAATCGCCGTCGCTCCGACCGAGGTCGGCCCGGTGCACCGCATCGGCGGTAAGAACACCGCCCAGGCTGCCCCTGCTTTGCTCGTCGAGGAACTCGACCCACAGCATCTGCGCCCCGTCAGCCGCGTCACCGGCCAGCCGCTGCGCCGCTACGTGCTCGACGGTGCCGAAACTGAGAAAATGCCCTTGACCTCAGCAAACCAGCTCTGCGCCTACCCGGGAGTGCCAGGGTGAACACACCCTTCGAGAAGATCAAGCTCCGCACCGCCGCCGCAGTGTTCTGCGAGGGACACGTCGCCCTCATCCACCGAGAGAAAGATGGCATCGACCAATACACGCTGCCCGGCGGCAACGTCGAGACCGGAGAGTCGCTGCACGACGCGCTGCGGCGTGAACTGGCTGAGGAGCTGCGCCTCGACCTCGACGACGAGTACCCACTGCACCTCATCGCCGTGCAAGACCAGATGGTCAGCCGCCCCGGCCCGACCGCCCCACCCCGCAAACTGCACCTGGTCTTCGCAGCCTGGATCACCCCTGAGCAGCGCGGCGAACTCGCACTCGTGGAGCACGACGACCTCTCCCCTGGCGCGATCGTGTGGGTGCCCGCAGGTGAGGTCTACCAGTTACACCTGTTCCCTGCCGTCGGTGAGGCCATCACCGGTGCCGACATCATGCGAAGCGGCCCCGGCGTGCTGCTGCCCGCCCTCACCGACAAAACCTTCCAATGGGTGTAGACCCCAGCCCACGCTGGATCACCATCGACGGACCCGGCGCGACCGGCAAGACCACCACTGCGGTGGCGCTCGAACCGCTGCTCGCCGCCGCAGGCCACCACGTCCTGCGAACGCAGCAGCCGTCCCGCTCGCCGTTCGGCGCCTACGTCCGCAACGCTCTACGTACCCTCGACGGGCTGCCCCTGGCCTGCGTCATCACCGCCGACCGCTATCAGCACGTACACACCGAGATCCTGCCCGCCCTGGCCGGCGGGCAGACCGTCATCTGCGACCGCTACGTCGCCTCTCTCGCCCTGGACATGCTGCGCGGAGTCCCAGAACAGCTCATGTGGGATCTCCACGCGGGCCTGCCCCGGCCAGACCTCGCAGTGATCCTCTCCAGCAGCCCAGACGCGCTGGAAACCCGAATAGCCGCACGTGGGCCGCACAGTCGCTGGCAAGCCGAGCCGGGCAACGCCAGCCGCGAAATCCGCGCCTACCAGGCAGCCTCCGCCACGCTGGCCGCCATGGACTGGCCACTGCTACAACTCCACACCGACCACACGCCGCCGACCGCCCTCGCCGACCGCATCGCCAGCACCCTGGAAAGACTCCCGATCCCCAGGCCGCGCGACTACCGCGCTTCCACGGAAGCACCCGGCCCACCGAGTCCGCCAGCGGCGTGATCTAGCGACAGGCAGATCACCGCAGCGCGACGTCGGCATGGAGATCCCCGTCCGGCCAAGGCTTCCCTAATTGAGGTTTGTCACACAATAACTCGCCCTAGAGAGCTATTCACTCGATAGACATCGATTAACGGCCGGAGCATTTGGTCAACCTGTGATCTGTCGGAAGTAGACACGACGACCCGTCCGCGGGTAGATCACCTGGCTTGTGACAACTCAACCGATCTTCGCGGACAGACCGCCACGGGTAGAGACTATGACGGGCCTGA
>NZ_VIQO01000058.1 GCF_007483665.1 Catellatospora sichuanensis | reverse complement strand
CCGGCAGGCCGCGCCAGCGTCGGCGGCGTCGCGGGACGCGCCAGCGTGCGCCCCGCCGGCCTCGACATGGACGACGACGAGACGCCCGCGGGCAAGGGCAAGAACGCGAAGCTCGGCAAGAACGGCAAGCCCAGGAAGAAGCGCAACAAGCTCACCATCGCGCTCGCCTCGGTGGCTGTGCTGATCATGCTCTCCGGCGGTGGGATGATCGCGTTCACCTCGTTCCTGAGCGGCGTGCCCAAGCCGGGCGAGTTCAAGCTGCAGGAGAACACCTTCATCTTCGCCTCGGACGGCAAGACGCAGGTCGCGCAGCTCGGCACGGAGAACCGCCGCATCGTCGACATGAACGTGCTGGACAGGAAGATCAAGGACACCCTGATCGCGGGTGAGGACCAGGACTTCTACCACCACGACGGCATCGACATCTGGGGCATCGCCCGCGCCGCGTGGAACAACCTCACCGGCGGCGCGACCCAGGGCGCCTCGACGATCACCCAGCAGTACGCGCGTGCGGCGGCGGACGACCTCGAGGTCACCTACGCCCGAAAGCTGCGCGAGGCGGTCTGGGCGCGGGAGCTGGAGCAGGAGCACTCCAAGGACGAGATTCTCGGCTTCTACGTCAACACCGCCTACTTCGGCCGCGGTGCGACCGGTGTCGGCGCGGCGGCCAGGGCCTACTTCGGCATCGACGCGGAGAAGTTGACCATCGACCAGGCGGCGCTGCTCGGTGCGGTGCTCAAGCAGCCGGAGCCGATGGGCGACGTGCCGGGCTACGACCCGCAGAACGACGAGGCGGCCGCCAAGGACCGTTGGAACTACGTGCTCAACAGCGTGGTGAAGATGGGCACGCTGTCCCAGGCCGAGGTGGACGAGATCAAGGCCAAGGGTTACCCCAAGTGGAACAAGTTCACCCCCGGCGGAAAGAACAACGCCACCTGGGGCATCAAGGATTCCAGCTACGGTCCGATGATCAACTACATCAAGAAGGAGATGGAGACTCCGGAGGTCCAGAAGGCGCTGGAGGCCCTCAAGATCAAGGACTGGAAGAACGGCGGCCTCAAGATCACGCTGACCGTGAACCACAAGGCGCAGATGGAGTTGCAGAAGCGGCTCTACCGGATATACGCGGTCAAGGAAGTCTGCAAGGACGTCAAGACCAAGAAGGTGATTCCGTTCACGCTCGCCGAGGACGGGAAGACCAAGCTCGGTAAGGACGGCAAGCCGCTGTCGACCGACAAGAAGAAGGTCCTGTGCCGCTCCGAGGTCACCTCGGTCTCGGACAAGGACCCGGTAAACAAGGTGGACTCGCTGCTGAAGAACTACCCGGCCAACGTCACGGCGGCCGCCGTCTCCATCGACCCGACCACCGGCGGCGTGCTCGCCTACTACGGCGGCATGGACGGCACCACCTACGACAAGGCGGGCAAGAACGGCGAGGGTACGCAGTTCGTCAGCGGCGGGCACTCTCCGGCGTCGTCGTTCAAGATCTACACGTTGGCCGCGGCCGTGGCGAACGGCATCTCGGTGGACTCGCACTGGGATCCGTCGGAGTTCGTTCCCTACAAGAACGGCCAGAAGATCCGCAACGCGGGCCGGGACGGCAACGACGCCGGGTGCGACAAGAACTGCAGCCTCAAGCTCATGGCGCAGAAGTCCTACAACGTGCCGTTCTACAAGGTCACCGAGAAGATCACCCCGGGCAAGGTCGTGGAGATGGCGGCGAAGGCCGGCGTCACCATGATGTGGGACAACAACGACAAGGGGCATGACCTCACCAAGGGCGACCCGAGCAAGCTCGGTCCCAACCCCTTCTTCAACCACGTCGGCTTCGGCCAGTACCCGATCACCGTGCTCGACCACGCCTCGGGCATCGCAACGTTCGCGGCCAACGGCGTCTACCACGCGCCGCACTTCATCGCGAAGGTCGAGCGCAGGGACACCGAGGGCAACAAGACCGTGTGGAAGCCCGTGCCCGGCACCGGGGCGAAGACCAAGGGCGTGCCGCGCATCGAGCCGCGCATCGTCGGCGAGGTCAACGCCGTGCTGAAGAACTACAGCAACACGAGGCTCAACGGCCGCGACTCGGTCTCCAAGTCGGGCACCTGGCAGGCCGGCGACAAATTCGCCGGGCAGAACTCCAGCGCCTGGTACGTCGGCTACACGCCGCAGATCGCCACCGCGGTCTGGGTCGGCAACTACCTGCACGAGTCCGAGCCGATCAAGGACCCGAGAGGTGGCAAGATCGGCAGTGGCGACCTGCCGAAGGACATCTGGAAAGCCTTCATGGACAGGGCCGACAGCAAGGACGTGTTCAACTTCAAGTCCGTGCCGATCGAGGAAGGCTGCGGCGGCTGCATCGGCGACCCGGACGTCGGCGACGGCAAGGAGAGCCCGACCCCGGACCCGAACGCCTGCCTCTTCAACCCGAACGGGCCGGGCTGCGAGAACCAGCCCGGTAACCCGAACAACCCGGGTAACCCAAACAACCCGACGCCGACGCCGTCCGGCACCGGTGGTGGCGGGATCTGCATACCGCGGCCCGGTAGAACATGTCCGTGACCGTCGGCTGACCGAAGAGGGATCCCAGCTGGGGTCCCTCTTCGTCTGTCCGGGCATCGACGACGCGGGCGGTGCCTTGCTGCACTTCCCAGATTTCTGAGGCAGGATGTCGGGCTATGAGTGATGTTCGTGAGCACGTGGTGTCACCCGCTGGGGAGGACGGCTTCGTCCGGGGACTCAGCGAGGCGATCGGCGGACCGCGCGGCGAGCACGCCGTGCCCGAGACACCCTCGCGCGGCGGGCGGTTCTGGACGGCCGCGCGGATCGTGCTCGCGCTCACCTGCCTGACGCTGGCGCTGCACTGGGTCCAGAAGTCGCCCTGCCGGGACGGCGCCTGGGCCGACCACAAGCAGTACACCAACTTCTGCTACACCGACGTGCTGGCGCTGTACTACGCCGAGCACCTCAACGAGGGCATGGTGCCCTACGTCGACTACCCGGTGGAGTACCCGGTGCTGACCGGCGCGTTCATGGGCGCGCTGGGGCTGCCGATCCACGCGCTCGGCGAGAAGAACAGCGCGATCCCCCAGGCGACGCTGTTCTACGACACGAACGCGTTCGTGCTCAGCCTGTTCGCCATCGCCTCGGTCGCCATGATCCTGTCGCTGCGACGGCGCAGACCGTGGGACGCGGCGCTGTTCGCGCTGTCTCCCGTGCTGCTGGTCACCGCGACGGTCAACTGGGACCTGCTGGCCATCGTGCTGGCGGTGGCCGGCATATGGCTGTGGGCCAAGAAGTATCCGGCCGCGGCGGGGGTGATGCTGGGTCTGGGTATGGCGGCGAAACTCTGGCCGGCCTTCCTGTTCCTGCCGATCCTCATCGTCTGCCTGCGGTCGCGGCAGTACGCGGCGCTGGTCAACTCGATCGCGGCCGGTGTGATCGCCTGGTTGGCGGTGAACGTGCCGGTCATGATGATCAACTTTGAGAACTGGCGCCGCTTCCTCGACCTCAACTCCGAACGCATCATCGACTGGGGCACCTCCTGGTACGTCGGCCGCCACTTCGACCCGTTCGGGCTGGAGCTGTGGAACAACGTCCCGCTGGTGACGAACCTGTCCCTGGGCCTGTTCGTGCTGTGCTGCGTGGGCCTGCTGGTGTTCGGCCTGCGGGTGAAGACGCCGCCGCGGCTGGCGCAGCTGGCGTTCCTGGTCGTCGCGATCTTCCTGATCACCAACAAGGTGTGGTCGCAGCAGTTCACGCTGTGGCTGCTGCCGCTGCTGGTGCTGGCCCGCCCCAAGTGGCCCGCGTTCCTGGCCTGGCAGCTCGCCGAGGTCTGCTACTTCATCGCCTTCTACGGCGAGCTGATGGGCGCGTCGGGCAAGCAGGTCTTCCCTGAGGGCGTGTTCATCTTCGCCTCGCTGCTGCGGTTGTCCACCGTGATCCTGCTCGTGGTGCTGGTGATCCGGGACATGGTCCGTCCGGAGCTGGACGTGGTGCGGCGTACGTACGCCGACACCCCCACCCCCGACCCGGACGGCGGCCCCGCCAACGAGCAACTGACCGGCCCGCCGGACTTCCGGCTCGTTCGCGATCGCGAAGCTGTCCCGAGCTGAACGACAAGAGCCCCCGTCACCGGGATCGTCTCCCTGGTGACGGGGGCTCCGTCGTGCCGCCTGCCTACGACAGGGTGAACACGACCGCGTCCGGGGCGTCGGCGCGCTGCACGCCGAGGCCGTCCGCGGGGGCGGTCAGGGCCGGCTCGTACGGCGTGCCCTTGGCCTCCTCGCGCAGCACCAGCACGGTCTTGACGCCGAGCTCGCGCAGCCGGTTCACGCTGGCCTGATCCGGGAACGTCTTGGTCAGTTCCCGGATCTCGTTGAGCGTGGCCGGGGTGAAGCCGCTGTTGCCGTTGACGATCGGCGCCATCCGGTCCGTCGACCAGGCCATCACCTTCATGTCCATCAGCGGGTCGCTGGGCAGCACCAGCATCGGCGCCTGCGCGGTCGCCATGGACGGCGGCTGCAGCGGCACCACCGGGTGCTCGGTCACGTTCAGGCCCTCGGCCAGCACGAGCAGCAGCGGCAGGAAGGTGGCCAGCCGCAGCAGCGGGTGCGGCCGGGACGGCACCCGGTCCTCCGACACCGTCTTGGCCTGCTCGACGAAGGCGGTCACCGCCCCGGCGGCGAGGATCGCCAGCAGCAGCGTGGTCCAGATGACGAGGCGGCCGGGCGTGCGGATGCCGCTCCAGCCCGGGAGGATGTCGTACAGCGTCAGGTAGCCCGGCCGGCCGCCGAAGAACTTGGTGCCCATGGCCAGGACCACCGTCAGCACCACGCCGCCGAACAGCAGCAGCCGCTGGCGCAGGGTCCAGATCGACATCACCAGTCCGGCGAAGGCCAGGCCGTAGAGCACGAAGCCGGGCAGCAGGCTGGTCTCCCCCGCCGCCCAGCCCAGCGCCTCGCGGGCGCCGGAGTGTGCCTCGCCCCACGGCATCGACTGGGCGGGGCTGGTGAAGAAGCCGAGCACCGGCGGCGAGTACCAGCTGACCTCGACGTCGGAGCGTTCGGCGTACGGGTGCAGCTCCAGGACCTTGAAGTAGGCCAGCGCCATCAGGCCGCCGGTCGCGGCGAACACGAGCCCGCCGACGGCGTCGAAGGACAGCAGCTTCCAGCCGAACGGCTTCGGCTCGCTCCAGAACCACTTCCGGCGCACGAAGTACGTGATCGCGCTGACGAGCACGATGCCCGCCAGCACGTACGCGAAGGGCAGGCCGATGCCGAAGCCGAGGCTGATCTGCCAGGCGGCGACCAGCCAGCCCGCCAGCGCCCAGCCCGGCTTGCGCAGCTCCGGCCGGTAGCCGTGGCGCAGCGAGTACCCGTGGCCGCGGGCCAGCATGGCCAGGGCGAGGGCGATGCCGCCGACCGACATCACGTGCATGTGCCCGGCCTGGGCCAGCCGCCACGGCGCGTACGCGAACGCGGCGCCCGCCACGGCCGCCCCGGTCTTGCCCGAGCCGAGCTGCCGCACCAGCACGTACGCCCCGAAGAAGGCGAGCGCGTGCAGCAGCACGTACATGACGTTGTAGCGGACCAGCGCCGCCTCCAGCCCGGTGCCGAACAGACCGGCGGGGGCGTACCCGAGCAGGGTGTCGGAGAAGGCGAAGCTGTACTTCTCCGGGTAGAAGCTGTTGGAGTTCCACAGCTGGGACCAGTCGGTCTTGAGCACGTGCCCGGACCACGCCATCTGCCACGCCTGAAGGGTGGGGTCGCCGGTGTCCTGCGGGATCGTGTACGCCGGGTAGCGCAGCGTGGGCCAGGTCATCGCGACAGCGAGCGCCAGCGAGGCGTATGCGGCCAGGGCCCATTCGTGCAGCAGCGCGCGGCGGGTGCCCCGTAGCACCCGGCGCACCCGGGTCGGGTTCTCCTCCTCCGCCGCCGGGCTGAACCGGGCGAAGGCGTCCTCCTCGACCGGCTCCGGTTCTGGTGCGGCGTGGCGAGGGGCAACCGGTTCCTTGACGGCGGTCGGCTCCTTGGCGGGCGCGGCGTCGGTCCCGTTCACAGGTTCCCCTCTACTGGTGTGCGCGCAGGTACGCGATGTCGGCGGACTGGCCCTCCACCCCACCTGGCGTCTCCACCACGGCGGGCGCGCCGGCGGCGCGCACGACGGCGGCCACCAGCTCGGGGTCGATCATCCCGGGTTCAACGTTCTTGACTGTCAGATTGTCGTGCCGATCGCGGCCGGAGTCGAATCCGTCTCGCGATCCGTTCGCATGCACGAGGTCGATGCGCCCGGTGATGGACTTCACCCGGTCCACGATGTCGAGCAGTTCCTCGCCGCCCGCGTGGGCGTGGCAGGTGTCCAGGCAGAAGCCGACGCCGAAGTCGCCGACCGCGTCCCAGAGCCGGGCCAGTTCGTCGAAGCGCCGGGCGCAGGCGTTGTCGCCGCCGGCCGTGTTCTCGATCAGGACCCGGGTCGGCAGGCCGCCGTTGTCCTGGGCCTGCTGCAGCGCCTTGCGCCAGTTGTCGATGCCGACCGCGACGTCCTCGCCCTTGTTGACGTGACCACCGTGCACGATGAGGCCGCTGGCACCCACCGTGGCGGCCGCGGCGGCGTGCTGGCCGAGCAGTTTGCGGCTGGGGATGCGGATCCGGTTGTTGGTCGATGCGAGATTGAGCACATACGGGGCGTGCACGAAGATCTCCACCGGGCCGGCCCGCAGCGCATCGGCATCCGGCCGGATCTCCGGGGCCTTCCAACCCTGCGGATCGGCGAGGAAGAACTGCACGACATCGGCGTTGCGCGCGGTCGCCTCAGCTAGTGGATCTTCATAATCGACGTGAGCCCCGATAAGCATTCGACCAGTATTACCGCTCCGCTCCGCACGCGCTCGGGTCGCATGCGCAACCGGAGCCGGTTTGTTGCGTTGATTTCTATGCCGCACCGTGCTCCCCCAGCCGGGGACCTTGCGGGGCGTGCCTCCTCGCCCCCCGCGAGGCGACCGGATCCGGGGCGCACGCCCCAGGGGGAGATGCGCTCATGTCGTACGCCATTCGTCGGCGAGCCGCGGCCTTCGCGGCGGCCGGCCTTCTCGCGGGCCTGCCGCTGCTCGCCGCCAGCCCGGCCGGAGCCGCGGAGCCCGAGGCGGCGCCCGGCGTCAGCTTCAGCGGCGGCGGCCTCGGCCTGCTGCTGTGCGGTTCGAAGCCGGCCACCACGAAGATCACCGTCGCCGCCGAGGCGAAGGTGCGTCTCACCAACGGCCTGGGCCAGGGCGCCACGCTGCAGATCGACGGCAAGGACAGCGCGGAGGTCGCCGACGGCGAGACGGTGGAGGTCCAGTTCCACCGGGGGCCGGTCAAGGTGGCCATGGTGCCGGAGTGCCTGCTGAACCTGAACCCGACCTTCGAGCCGTTGACGGTCGACGTCGTCAACCGTTCGACCTCGACCCCGTCGAGCAGTGGTTCGAGCGGTGGGGGGCACGGCAGCGGGTCGTCGCCGACCCGCAAGCCGTCCGCCAAGCCCAGCCCGACCAAGGGGGCGAGCCAGCCGGGCACGAGCCGGCAGCCCAGCCCCGGCAGCGTGCCTGGCGATGACAACGAGACGACGGCGGTGCCGGAGCCCACGGAGACCCTCTTCCCGGACCCGAGCGACCAGTCCCAGTCCGAGCCCGCGCCCGAGGGGTCGCCGAACGGCGAGGTGGTGAGCCCCGGCTCGGACAAGATCGACCTGGACAGCGTCTCCAGGACGTCACCGGACAAGGGGCCAATCGGACTTCTTGCAATTATCGCGACAGTGTGTGTCGTTGGTGTCGCAGCCGGGGCAATCCGCGCTATTATCGCTCAGCGAGCAACTCGGGCAGAGTTCGCGTAGAATATTAAATACTCCGCGGGGCGCTTCTCTCCAACATCGTCGGTGTGGTCGTTCCTCCCCAGGTCCCACCCAGCAGTTCGGATAGAGCGCCCCGCGGTCCTCTCGACGAGACGCGGCCACCGCACCGGTGGCCGCGTCTCGCTCTGTCTGTCGACATCCCGACCCGCCACGGACCGCGGCGGCGCGGCGGTGCGGCGCGTTGATCGTCCGACTTGCCAGGCAATCGGGCGTATCTTGACCGCTCAAACGCCCACCTGCCAGGCAAGTCGGGTGATCTCGGCCGGAGTCGGGCGGGGCCGGTGGGGCCTGATCGGGCGCGGTCGGAGCGCCGCCGGGGACGGCGATCGCGGGGGCGGGCGGCCGACCAGGTAACATGGTCGGGTTCCGTGTGCCGCGGGCCTATCCCGCGGCATTCGCATGGAACGACGCAGACCTCCTGCTACGGACAGTCCGTAGCCGAAGAGGCCGGTCACCGGTCTCGCCAAGCCCATAGGAGGTGAGTACGTCTTGCGTCACTACGAAGTAATGGTCATCCTCGACGCCAGTCTCGAGGAGCGCACCGTTGCCCCGTCGCTGGACACGTACCTCAACGTGATCCGTACGTCGGGTGGTTCGGTCGAGAAGCTCGATGTGTGGGGCCGTCGCCGGCTCTCCTTCGAGATCAACAAGAAGGCCGAGGGCATCTACGCCGTCATCGACCTGCAGGCCACGCCTGCGGCCGTTGCCGAGCTGGACCGCCAGCTGCGACTCAACGAGTCCGTGCTGCGCACCAAGGTCATCCGTCCGGAAGTTCGCTGACCTTCCTGACACCGCAACGCCCGGACCACTTCACGTGTGCTGTCGCATCCCTGTGGGAACCTTTGCGGCAGAACATATGTGAACCGAGGAGAAGGTCATGGCTGGAGAAACCACCATCACGGTCATCGGCAATCTTGTCGACGACCCTGAGCTGCGCTTCACCCCGTCGGGTGCGGCTGTGGCGAAGTTCCGTCTCGCATCGACCCCCCGCACGCTGGACCGCGCGTCCGGCGAGTGGAAGGACGGCGAGCCGCTCTTCCTGTCCTGCAACATGTGGCGGCAGATGGCGGAGAACGTAGCCGAGTCGCTGCAGAAGGGCGCTCGCGTCATCGTCTCCGGACGACTGCGTCAGCGGTCGTACGAGACGAAGGAGGGCGAGAAGCGCACGGTCTACGAGCTGGAAGTCGACGAGATCGGCCCGTCGCTGCGGTATGCCACGGCGAAGGTGCAGAAGATGTCGCGTTCCGGCGGCGGAGGCGGTGGGGGCTACGGCTCCGGCTCCAGCGGCGGCGGCAACAGCTCCGGCGGCGGAGGCTTCTCCGACGACCCGTGGGCCACGGCTGCTCCCGCAGGCGGTTCGGGTGGCAAGTTCGACGACGAGCCACCGTTCTGACAGGTGACCGAACACGTCACCGGTCAGTGAAAAAAGACTGAGGTAGAGATCATGGCGAAGGCTGCGGCCCTGCGCAAACCGAAGAAGAAGGTGAACCCTCTCGACAAGGAGGGGATCACCTACATCGACTACAAGGACACCGCGCTGCTGCGCAAGTTCATCTCCGACCGCGGCAAGATCCGCGCTCGGCGGGTGACCGGCGTGACCACGCAGCAGCAGCGGCAGATCGCTCGGGCAGTCAAGAACGCCCGCGAGATGGCGCTCCTGCCGTACACCACCACCGGTCGCTGAGAGGAGGGCACCTGATGAAGATCATTCTGACGCACGAGGTGTCCGGTCTCGGCACTCCCGGCGACATCGTTGAGGTCAAGGACGGCTTCGGCCGTAACTACCTGCTCCCCCAGGGTTTCGCGATCCTGTGGACCAAGGGCGCGGAGAAGCAGGTCGAGTCGATCAAGCGGGCCCGCGGGGCTCGTGAGGTCCGCGACCTGGGTCACGCCAACGAGATCAAGGCGCAGCTCGAGGGCCTGAAGGTCACCCTGTCGGCGCGCGCCGGCCAGGGCGGCCGTCTGTTCGGCTCCGTGACCGCGAACGAGGTCGCCGAGGCGGTCAAGACCGCAGGCGGTCCGGCGCTGGACAAGCGCAAGATCGAGCTGCCGGCCGCCATCAAGTCGACCGGTGGCTACACGGTGCAGATCAAGCTGCACTCGGACGTGACCGCCAAGTTCAACCTGAACGTGGTCGCCTCCAAGTAAGGCACTCGCAACACAGCAGCAGGCCCCCGGACCGCTCGGTCCGGGGGCCTGCTGCCGTTCCGCCTCCGGCGAGGTCAGGAGAGGCGCTGCGCGGTGCGGATGAGTTCGGCGAGGTCGTCGACGGGGCGCTCGTCCAAGCGGGCGGCGGCCTCGTCGGCGATCGTCGCGAGGGCGTTCAGCTGCACGGCGCCGGCACCCTCACCGCCACGCAGCGCGACGGCGAAGAAGGCGGCCGCGTAGCAGACCCGCAGCCGCACGTCGGCGCCGGTGAAGTCCGCGGACAGGTCGCCGACCGCGATCGACTCGTACGTCTCGGACGGCTGCTTCGTGGTCGGGTCCAGCCACCGCACCCGCACCTCGGCGACACGGCCGGCCGCCTCGGGCTTGAGGCGCACCAGGTAGAGAGCGGTCACCGAGTGGCCGGGGCCGACCTCCCCGCCGTCGACCCGGTCGTCGCGGAAGTCGTTGTCGGCGACCTGGCGGTTCTCGTACCCGATGAGCTCGTAAGACGCGACGGTCTTGACGTCGAACTGGACCTGCGCCTTGGCGTCCAGGGCGCGCAGCGCCAGCGTGGCGGGCAGCCGCCGCACGAAGACGTCCCGGGCCTCGCGGCGCTCGGAGACGTACACCACGAAGCCGTCGCCGCGGTCGGCCAGCCGCTCCATCAGGTCGTCGCCGTAGTCGCTGCCGACGCCCACGCCCAGCAGCGCGATCTGCTTGTCCGCCTCCTCGCGGACCTGGCGCAGCATGCGGTCGGCGTCGGTGGTGCCGGTGTTGGCGAGGCCGTCGGAGAGCAGGATGACCCGGTTGCTGAAGCCCTCCCGGAACCCGTCGCGCGCGGTCTCGTACCCGGTGACCAGGCCGTCGCCGAGGTTGGTGCTGCCGCCGGCCCGCAGCGAGTCGATGGCGGCGTGCAGGCGCTGCTTCTCGGCCACCCGGGTCATCTCGCGGACCACCTTGGCCCTGTCGTTGAACGTCACGATGGCGACCGCGTCGGTGGACCGCAACTGGTCGACGAGCGTGTGCAGGGCGTCCTGCACCAGGCCCAGGCGGTCGGGGTCGTCCATGGAGCCCGACACGTCGATGACGAAGGTGAGCGCGGCGTCCTTGCGCTGCTCGCTGTCCTCACCGCGGGTCTGCAGGCCGATGCGCAGCAGCCGGGTATCCGGGGACGCCTGGTGCGGGTCGGGCAGCCGCGCACCGTCCACGTGCACCGCGAAGCCGTCGCCCTTCGGCTGCGGGTAGTGCTGGTCGAACGAGTTGACGAACTCCTCGGGGCGTACGGCGTCCGGGTCGGGTCGGCGGCCGTCGCGCAGACGGGCGGCGGCGTAGCCGTACGAGGCGGTGTCGACGTCGAGAGCGAAGGTGGACTGGTCGTCCCGTGACGGGCGCTGCGGACCCGTCTCGTCCTGCGCGCCGTCGCCTCTGCTGGGTGGGTGTGGAGCGCTGTCCGGCGCGTCGCTCGAGCCGCAACCGGCCAGAGCGAGCAGCGTGCAGAACACGACGGCGGTGCTCTTCAGTCTCATCGGGACCTCCCGTGAAGCCGGTCCGGGGCCGGGTGATTCCGGCCGGGTCGGATACCGGACTTCATAGGAAGCGCAGTGATGATCGTTTACCGCTTCCGTGGCACACCTGAGACGAAAGCGGAACCGGCCGTGACCAAACCGTGCGCTCGCCGTGATCTGGCGACAATGCCTCAGATGATGCTGAGCAGGACAGTGGTCGCGCCGCCGGCCACCACGGCCGAGCAGAAGCCGATGGTGGCCGCGCGCCAGCTGTCGCTCGCCCAGCGCAGCACCGCCGCCATGGCGAGAGCGCCGAGCAGCGCCAGGCCCCAGCGCGGGGCACCGGCGATGAGATCGCCGAAGGCTGCGGAGCGTGCCGACTCGCAGCCGCCCAGACCGGCTGCGGCACAGGCCGCGTCGGGCTCGCCGGAGAGCAGCAGCGCCCGCACGATCAGCACCAGCAGCGGCGCGGCGTAGAAGCCGGAAGCCCAGAGCAGAGCGGTCCAGTAGTCGCGTTCGGTGCGGGGCGACCCGTCATGGCCGGAAGCATGACCGGTGCGCACTTCCGGCGGCCGGAGGTTGGCCAGATTGTCGGGCCAGCGGTCGTCGTAACTGTCGTAGTTCTCGCCGGTGACGTAGGTGTGGAACCCGGCGTCCGCGGCCGAGCCGTAGTCGGTGGCCTGGCCGTAGTCGGCGGCGGGGCCGTAGTCGTCGGCCGAGCCGTAGCGGTCGGCCGCGGAGCGCTGCCGGGGCACGGCGGGGTCCGAGGGGTGCGGCCAGCCGCCCGCCCTGGTGTTGGGCGTGGCATGTTGCTGCGCTCCCCAGCCGTCACCCTGCGACGACCCATCCGGATATCCCACGGTCGGAGCCTGGCGGAGACCGATATCCGAGGCAATCCCCCGAACCGGCGAGAATAGGCAACTGGCGATCTTATGACTTGCGCCACGCCGGGTGAAAATCTTGGAAAGAATCTTGTTTGCACAGCCTGTGTGGAGCGAAACCGCAGGTCAGTGCGTTATCCACAGGGTGTGGGGGAAAGTTGTCCACAGCCTGTGCACAGGGTCCCCCACAGTCTGGGGCGGGTTGTCCACAGGTTGCCCCCAGCCTCGTCCACGGGGGTGTTTGTGCGGGGTGATTCACGCGCCTAGGGTCAATCGAATCGGGTTGTGAGGGAGGCGCCGTGACATCGGTCGGGGACGGCGTACGCGGGCAGTTCACCGCGGTCCAGGCAGCCCCGGCGGCCGAGCAGGTGCCCTTCGAGAAGACTCCCCCGCAGGACGTGGCCGCGGAGCAGTGCGTGCTCGGCGGCATGATGCTCTCCAAGGACGCCATCGCGGACGTGGTCGAGATCCTGCGGGCCAACGACTTCTACCGCCCCGCCCACTCCACCATCTTCGACGCCGTGCTCGGCCTCTACGGCCGCGGCGAGCCCGCCGACGCGATCACCGTCGCCGCGGTGCTGGAGAGCGCCGGCGACCTGGCCCGCATCGGCGGCGCGCCATACCTGCACACGCTCATCTCGACGGTGCCGACCGCGGCCAACGCGTCCTACTACGCCCGCATCGTCAGCGAGCGCGCCGTGCTGCGCCGCCTGGTCGAAGCCGGCACGAAGATCGTGCAGCTCGGCTACGGATCCGCAGCCGGTTCGGGCCGCGACGTCGACGACGTGGTGGACCTCGCCCAGCAGGCCATCTACGACGTCACCGAGCGCCGGGTCAGCGAGGACTTCGCGATCCTGGCCGACATGATCCAGCCGACACTCGACGAGATCGAGGCGGTGGGCGCCGCAGACGGCAGCATGCGAGGCGTGCCGACCGGCTTCAGCGACCTGGACCGCCTGCTCAGCGGCCTCCAACCGGGCCAGTTGATTATCGTGGCCGGTCGACCTGGTCTTGGCAAGGCGCTCGCGGTCGACACGCCGCTGCCCACGCCCGACGGCTGGACGACCATGGGCGAGGTCAGCGCGGGCGACCGGCTTCTCGGTGCCGACGGACGGCCGACCACCGTGTTGCGCGCGTTCGACGTCATGCACGGTCGTCCGTGCTACGAGGTCGAGTTCTCCGACGGGTCGGTCATCGTCGCCGACGCCGAACACCTCTGGACGACCACGACCCGGGCGAGTCGCCGGCAGCGCTCCGAGACGAAGCCGACCCACCAGTGGCCGCTGGATGCGCGGATCGAAGTCGAGGCCGTGCTCCGAGAGGCGATGGGCCGACCCGACGGTCTGGTGACGCTCAAGGAAGCGGTGGAGTTCGCCGGACAGCGGTTCCGGCATGTGCTGCACGTGGTCGCCGCCGAGGTCGGCTCCCCGGCGAAGGTGGTCCGGCAGTACGAGCGCAACGGCAAGCCGTGGCACCGGGCCATGCCCGCATACTCCCTGCAGGCGTTGGCTGTGGCGCTGACGCAGCGGGTGAACCGGCTGATGAACGCGGAGACCACGGCCCCGCCGAACGAGCCGGTCACCACGGAGCAGATCGCGGCCACGCTGCTCCACCCCACCGACGGCAGGTTCAACCACGCTGTCGCGAACGCGTCCGCCCTGGCTCTGCCCGAGCGGGACGACCTGCCGATCCCGCCGTACACCCTGGGGGCCTGGCTCGGCGACGGCCATTCCCGTGCCGCCCGGATCACCTCCGCGGACCCGGAACTGGTGACCTACCTCGAGGCCGAGGGCTTCGTGGTGAACCCGGAGTCCGGCCTGCTCCTCTACTCGATCCAGGTTCCTGAACTGCCTCCGCTGCCCGAGCGGGTGTGCGTGGTGTGTGGTCGGCAGTTCGTCGTCAAGGGCGCGAGCGTCTACACGTGCGGCCGGTCGTGCGGCGGCCGATCGAAGGGCATGGTCCCCGCGGATGAGCGAGACGGCTGTGCGACGTGCGGGACGGTGACGGCCGGCACCGGCGGGCCCGCCCGGCGATGCGCGCCATGCCACGAGCGCTACGGGTCGTTCGTCGGCTACCTGAGGGCGGCGGGCGTGTTCGGCGACAAGCACGTTCCGCTCGCCTACCTGCGTGCGTCGGAGGCCCAGCGGCGGGCCCTGCTGGCCGGACTGATGGACACCGACGGGACCGTCGCGCCGACTGGCAACCTTCAGTTCTCGGTGACCAGCAAGAAGCTGTTCGACAGCGTCCGGGAACTGGTCGTCAGCCTCGGCTACCGCTGTTCGGTGACCACCAGACAGGTGAAGGGCCGGACCGCCGAGACCTCGACGGCGTACACGTTGAACTTCTCCACGGCCGACGAGATCTTCCGCCTGGAGCGCAAGAAGATCGCTCACAAGGAGCGCTGCCGGACGAGGAACCTCGAACGGACAGGTAGCCGGTACATCGTCGCGGTCAGGCCGGTGACGAGCGTTCCCGTGCGTTGCGTGACGGTCGACAACGACGACCACCTGTACCTCGCGGGCAGGTCCATGATCCCGACGCACAACAGCACCGCTTCCATGGACTTTGCCCGCCACGCTGCGGTTCGTGCCGACATGGCCAGCGCGATCTTCTCGCTGGAAATGTCGAAGACCGAGATCGTGATGCGTCTGCTGTCCGCGGAGGCGCGGGTGCCGCTGCACGTGCTGCGCTCCGGTCAGCTGTCCGACGACGACTGGACCAAGCTCGCCCGCTGCATGGGTGAGATCTCCGAGGCGCCGATCTTCGTCGACGACACGCCCAACATGAACCTCATGGAGATCCGGGCCAAGGCGCGCCGGCTCAAGCAGCGGCACAACCTGAAGCTGATCGTCGTCGACTACCTCCAGCTGATGAGCTCGCCGAAGAAGACCGAGAGCCGTCAGCAGGAGGTCTCCGAGCTGTCGCGTGGCCTGAAGCTGCTGGCCAAGGAGGTCGAGTGTCCGGTGATCGCGGTCAGCCAGCTGAACCGTGGCCCCGAGCAGCGCACCGACAAGCGGCCGCAGCTGTCCGACCTGCGTGAGTCCGGCTCGATCGAACAGGACGCCGACGTCGTGATCCTGCTGCACCGCGACGACTACTACGACAAGGAGTCGCCGCGCGCGGGCGAGGCCGACTTCATCGTGGCCAAGCACCGTAACGGCCCCACCGACACCATCACCGTCGCCGCGCAGCTGCACTTCTCGCGCTTCGTGGACATGGCGATCTGACCGCAGGCCCGGCGGCGTGCGCAGGCAGTGGGACGTACTCGCGGTGATCTCCGCGGGCGGCGTGCTCGGTGCGCTGGCCCGCCACGCGGTGAGCCGGGCCCTGCCGGCCTCCCCCACCGGGTTCCCGTGGGGGATCTTTCTGGTCAACGTCACCGGCTGCCTGCTCATCGGCGCGCTGATGGCACTGGTCACGCACGTGTGGCCGGGGCGGCGGCTGCTGCGCCCGTTCCTCGGCACCGGCGTGCTGGGCGGGTACACCACGTTCTCCGCGTATACCGTCGACATCGTGCGGTTGGCGGACGCCGGAGCGGTCGCGGTCGCGGTCGCGTACCTGGCGGGCACGCTGCTGGTCGCGCTACCGGCGGTGTACGGCGGGATGGTGGTGACCAGATGGCTGGTACGTCGGTGAACGGCCTGCGGCTGACGATCCTGGTCGGCGAGGGCGACCGGTGGCGGCACCGCCCCGTGTACACCGAGATCGTGCATCGGGCCCACGCGGCCGGGCTGGCCGGGGTGTCGGTGCTGCGCGGCGTCGAGGGGTTCGGCGCCCGGTCGCGCATCCACACCGACCGGTTGCTGTCGCTGGCCGAGGACCTGCCCATGATGGTCGTCATGGTGGACGCCGAGGAGCGCATCCGCGGCTTCCTGCCGCAACTCGCCGAGTTGAGCCTGGGCCTGATCACGCTGGACCCGGTCGAGGTGGTGCGGTGACCGTGCTGCTGGTGGCGCTCGGTGCGGCGGTGGGTGCGCCGCTGCGCTACCTGGTGGACCGGGCGGTGCAGGCGCGACACGACGCGGTGTTCCCCTGGGGCACGCTCACCGTGAACGTGGCCGGATCCTTCGTCCTCGGGCTGCTGACCGGCGGCGCGCTGGCCGGAGCGGTGCCGGGCAGCGTGACGGCGCTGCTGGGCACCGGCTTCTGCGGCGCGCTGACCACCTATTCGACCTTCGGGTACGAGACGGTCAAGCTCGTCGAGGCCGGCGCCCTCGGCCAGGCTTTCGCCAACGTCGCCATCAGCGTCACCGTCGGCCTGGCCGCCGCCGCGACCGGCTACGCCCTGACCGTCTGAACCCGACCCGTTCTAGCGATCATGAAGTTGTGGCTGCGACATGCCGTCGACCCGTGCCATAGGTTCATGATCAACACGGGCGGGTGGGCGGAGCGGGAGGGACCAGAGGGCCAGGGCTGCGGGGTAGAGGAGGTAGCCGAAGCGGGTGGCGGGCATCAGCAGGATCGCCAGGAGCAGCCCGGTGGCGATGATCAGGGCGGCCGAGCCGGCGTCGCGCGGCGGTCGGCGCAGCAGCCACAGGCCGACGGCCAAGCCGGCGAGCGCCAGCAGCGCCAGCGCGACGATCCGTCCGGCCGGGAGGTGCTGGGCGATCAGGTAGCCGAGCAGCGGCGACGCGGCGGGGCTGGTGACCAGGCCGTGGCCGGTCGGGAAACGGATCACGTTCTCGACGAACGCGGCCGGCTCCACCAGCAGCGCCGGGATCAGCACCAGCACCGGTAGACCGGCCGCGCCGACGGCGTAACGGCCACCGGCCTTGCGGACCAGGGCGTACGCGCCGAGCACCAGCGCGACAGGCCAGGCCAGCAGCTTCATGGCCGCCGCGGCGCCGATCGCCACGCCCGCCCAGCCGAACCGGTCCCGGGCGGCGAGGGCGAGCGCCAGCAGGCACAGCGCCAGCACCGGCAGGTCGTCACCACCGGTGGACAGGGTCAGCGCGCACAGCGGGAGCACGGTCGCGGCCTGCACGGCGCGCACCAGCAGCGCGTCGCGGCCCGCGGTGCCGTCGCGCAGCAGCCGCGCCGCCAGTGCCACGACGAGTGCGGTCACCAGCGCGAACCAGATCCGGGCGTCGGTCCACCAGGCGTCCCCGAAGACCGCTCGGGGCAGCCCGAAGACCGACATGCCCGGCTGGTACGGCGTGTAGCCGAGCAGCGGCTCGGGAAGTGCGGCGATACCGTCACGGCCCAGGTATGGCGTACCGCTGTCGAGCAGGCGCCGCGCCGACTCCTCGACGACGAGCACCTCCTCCTGCGCCCGCCCGCTCATCCCGCCCGCCCGCGCCACCGCCTGCGCGACGAGCGGCACCACCGTGACGGCGACCCACGTCCCCGCGACGACCCAAGCCCGCGCGACCGCCCCCGACCCCGGCAAGATCGCCGGATTTGCCTGGCACTCGTGCGTATCTTGGGCTCGCTTTCCCCCATTTGGCTGGCAAGTCGAGTGATCGTGCAGCGATGCGGCGGTGCGGCGGCGGAGACGGAGGGCCAGTTGGACGAGGACGGCCAGGGCCGCGGCGGCGTAGCCCCAGACGGCGACCGCGCCCCAGGCACGGTGCGAGGTGAGCGTGGAGCCGATCGTGAACCAGGCGAACAGCGCGGACCCGGCGTACAGGCCGAGGTCGGCGGCGAGGCCGTCCGCGGCGCGGTCGACCCTGCGCCAGATCGAAGGCGGAGCCTCGATCATGGAATTCTGCCGGCCGGGTGCGCTGCTCACGCCGTCGCCTCGGGAAACGCGGCGCCGTCCGACGCCACCGTGCCGATGATCCGCTCGCTCATGCGGAGGAGTCTGACACCCGCTCGTCGCCGCCCGTGCCGGTGGTGCCCGTCGCGCCGGAGGGCCGGGAGATCCGGCCGGGGGTGCGCTTGGCCGGCATCCGCACCACCGCAGCCGGGTCGTGCAGCGGCTCGGCCAGCCGGACCGGGCCGTCGTCGGCGCTGATCAGGGCGAGCACCTCTTCGATCGGCATCGGCTTGGCGAACAGGTGGCCCTGCCCGGCGGTGCAGCCCAGGTCCCACAGCATGCGCCGCTGGCTGTCGCGCTCCACGCCCTCGGCGACCACCAGCAGGTCGAGGTGGCGGCCGAGCTCCAGGTGGGACCGGACCACGGCCGCGGCGCTGGGCGTGTTCTCCATCTGCGTCACGAACGAGCGGTCGATCTTCAGTTCCTTCGCGGGCACCCGGGACAGCACCGACAGCGAGGAGTATCCCGTGCCGAAGTCGTCCAGCGCGATCATGCAGCCCAGCTCGGCCAGCTCGGCCAGCACTTTGTCCACGATGTCCAGCTGGCTGACGGTGTGCGACTCGGTCAGCTCCAGCACCAGCGCGTCGCCGGGCAGGCCGTGGTCGTCCAGCCGCCGGGTGACCAGCGCGGGCAGTCGGCGGTCGAGCAGGCTGCGGGGCGAGATGTTCACTGCGACCGGCCAACGGCAGCCCAGCTCGCGCCAGCGTGCCGCACCCGCGAGGGCCTGGTCGAGCACGGCGTCGGTGAACGCGGTGAGCAGGCCGGACCGCTCGATGGAGCCGAGGAAGCTGCGCGGGTCGACCATGCCCTTGTCCGGGTGCTGCCAGCGGGCCAGCGCCTCGGCGCTGATCGGCTCGCCGCTGGCCAGGTCGACGATGGGCTGGAACTGGAGGATGAACTCCTTCTCGGCCACCGCCCGCGGCAGCATGCCGCCGACGACGAGCCGGGCCCGGTCGGCGGTGTCGTTGTCCGGGGCGTACGCGGCGACCGAGCACCCGGTGCGCTTGGCCTGGTACATCGCGATGTCGGCGCGGCGCAGCAGCTCCACGAAGCCGCCCTCGCTCGGCCCGGTGGCCACCCCGGCGCTGGCCGACACGACCAGCGGCATGCCGTCGACGTCGACCGGCTCGTGCAGCGTGGAGAGCAGGTGCTCGGCCTGGTAGATGGCGAGCGCCGGGGCGGGCAGGTTGCGCAGCAGCACCGCGAACTCGTCCCCGCCGAGCCTGGTGACCAGCGCCTCGGGACCGGCGGCCACGGACAGCCGCTGCGCCACCGCGATCAGCACCTGATCGCCCGCGCCGTGGCCGAGTGCGTCGTTGACGTCCTTGAAGTGGTTGAGGTCGAGCACCAGCAGCGCGGTGACCCCGCGCCCGCCGCGCCGTCGGTCGAGGGCGTCCTCGGTCTCCAGCTGCAGCCGCCGCCGGTTGGGCAGGCCGGTGAGCAGGTCGTGGGTGGCGTCGTGCTGGTGCTGCCCGGCCAGGTACTCCAGCTGGGCGTACGAGGTGGCGTTGCGGATCGCGGTGCACAGCGCGCCGGCGAACGCCCGCAGCGTGAACTGCTCCCGCTCGGACAGCGCGACCGGCGACTGGAAGCACAGCCGCAGTTCGCCGACGCGCTCGCCGTCGTTGTCGCCGACGAGCGGGACGATCGCGGTGTTGCGCTCGTCGACCACGGCGTGGTCGGGGGCGGCGTGAAAGGTGATCTGGCTCTGGGTGCCGCGGACGAGCTGCTGGGCGCCCTCGAGCGACACCTCCACCTCGACCCGGTCCGCGGAGAACAGCCGCGCGCCGTTGCGGATGGCGGTGTGTAGCACGGTCTCCATCTGCACGACGTTCATGGCGTCGGTGGCTTCGGCGAGTTGCTGCCAGGCGAGCCGCTCGGCCCGGGCGCGCAGCTTGCCGCGGTAGGTCAGTTGCAGGCTGATGACGATCGCCGGGATGGCGATGAGCAGCTGGGGCTCCTGGCTCAAGACCGCCAGGGCCAGCACGGCCACCGCGAAGCGCATCACGCCCGCGACGATGCGCAGGTCGAGGTGGGTGAGGAACTGGCCCCGCACGCTCGTGCGGGAGGCCAGCGCGATGATCGGCAGAGCCATCAGCTCATCGGTGAGGAAGGCGGCGCCGTAAGCGATCGCGAGCAGATCGAGGTGGGCCAGTGGATCGTCGCCGACCGGCCCGGCGAGCAGCAGGATCATCGCGGCCAGGCCACAGGTGATCGTCTGCTTGGCGACCGCGAACGCGAACTTCATCGGCTTCGGCGGGTTGACCGCCTTGGCGCCGACGGTGCCGACCACCGCACAGATGACGGCCCAGGGCGTGGGCAGCAGCACCACCGCGACCAGCAGGACGGCGTCGGCCCAGTGCGCCGCCTGGATGTTGGAACCGATCCGGATGTGCACCTTGGCGAGCGAGGCCAGGGCGACGAGGAGGGAGAGGACGGCCGTCTGGAGGACCAGATCGGCGGTGACGGTGCCCAGCGCCGCGGCGACGATCGACGTCACGAGGACCATCCCGGCCACCAACGCAACTAGACCGACGAGCAGTCTGAGCTGCCGGTCGGTCTGCTGCGAGGGTACGTCCTGATCGGTCACACGGGACCTCTTCCGTCAGAGACAGATGGTCGTGAGTGCCGACAGCCTAATTGACTTCACTCCCAATCGATCGTACGCATCTGTGCCTCCTTCAGAAACGGCCCCGCGCTTGCCAACTTCTGATGCAGAGCGTAGTTTCTCCACGGTTGATTTCTAGTAGTGGGTTCACATTTCAAATAACAATGGCGATTTATCACGATTAGTGGTGAGTCGCCTACGGACTGTGTTCGCTTCCAGTGTTCGCCCGTGAAGCAACTAGGCTCATGTCGTGACAGAAGGAACAGCTCCCTCCTCACCTCAACTGACTCATGTGGACGCCCGCGGGGAGGCCCGCATGGTCGACGTCGCGGGCAAAGAGATCACGCTGCGTGTCGCCGTCGCGGCAGGGCGCGTGGTCACCACGCGTGACGTGCTCGACCTGCTGCGCGGGCGGGGCGTGCCGAAGGGTGACGCGCTCGGCGTGGCCCGGCTCGCCGGCATCATGGCCGCCAAGCGCACTCCCGATCTCATTCCGCTCTGCCATCCCATTGCCATTCACGGCGTCACCGTGGATCTCACCGTCACTGACGACGGTGTCGACATCCAGGCGACCGTCCGCACCGCTGACCGTACCGGTGTCGAGATGGAAGCTCTGACCAGCGTCGCCGCGGCCGGGCTCGCGCTCATCGACATGATCAAAGCGGTGGATCCCGCGGCGTCGATCGACGGCGTGCGGGTGCTGCGCAAGGAGGGCGGCAAGACCGGCCTCTGGGAGCGCGGAGCCATGCCCGCGGTTTCCCCGCCGGGCCCCGCGCCAAACACGGGTGCACCGAAGGTCAGGGTCATCGTCGCCTCGACCCGGGCGGCGACCGGTGTGTACGAGGACCGGGGCGGCCCGCTGCTCGCGGACGGCCTGCGCGCGTTCGGCTGCGAGGTGGACGAGGTCGTGGTGGTGCCCGACGGCGAGCCGGTGCGCCAGGCCCTGCGGGCCGCCCTGGCCGAACGGCCCGACGCCGTCGTCACCACCGGCGGCACCGGCATCAGCCCGACCGACCGCACCCCGGACATCACCCGCGAACTCGTCGACTACGAGGTGCCCGGCATCGCCGACGCGGTACGCGGCAGCGGCACGACCCCGCTCGCGGCGCTCTCGCGCGGCGTCACCGGCGTCGCCGGGCGGACCCTCGTGGTCAACCTGCCCGGCTCGACCGGCGGCGTGCGCGACGGGCTCGCGGTGCTGGCGCAGGTGCTGCCGCACGCGGTGGAACAGCTGCGCGGCGCGGACCATCCGGCCTCGGCCGGCCCCGGCACCGAGGGCTAGGGTCAGACTCATGAGCGAGCGCAGCGAGCGAATCATGCGGCTCCGGTCAGGTCATGCGGACGACGAGCGAAGCGCGGAGGAGGCATGACCGCTCCAGAGGACTGGGTCTCGGCCCGGCGTGCCGTGCACGCCGCAGGCTGGCGGGCGCAGCTCGCCCCGGTCACCGTGCCGCTGGTCGAGGCCGACGGGCTGACCCTCGCCACCGCCCTGGCCCCGCGCAGCGATCTGCCCGCCTTCCCCACGTCGAGCGTCGACGGCTGGGCGCTGCGCGGTCGCGGCCCGTGGCGCATCGTCGGCCGGGTGCTGGCCGGCAGCGTGCCCGCGCCGCTGTCGGGCGACGGCGTCGCCGTCGAGATCGCGACCGGGGCCATGGTGCCCGAGGGCACCGAGGCGATCCTGCGGGTCGAGCACTCCACCCGCAGCGGCGACCTGGTCGACGGCACCCCGAAGAGCGAGCAGGAGTGGCGGGTGCCGGGCGAGGAGGCCCGTGCCGGAGAGCCGCTGCTGCCCGCGGGCACCCCGGTCACCCCGGCGGTGATCGGCCTGGCCGCGTCCTGCGGGCACGACACGCTGCCGGTGCGCCCCGCGCCCCGGGCCGCGATGCTGGTCTTCGGCGATGAGCTGCTGACCGCGGGTCCGCCCGCCGACGGCCGGATCCGCGACGCGCTGGGTCCGTCGATCCCGGCCTACCTGCGGCGGCTGGGCGTGGTCTGCGAGCCCGCCGCCGCGCCGATCAAGGACACCCTCGACGCGCACGTCGAGGCGGTGCGGGCGGCACTGGAGAGCGGCGTCGACCTGGTCTGCACCACCGGCGGCACCATGCACGGCCCGGTCGACCATCTGCACCCGGCCCTGGCCGAGGTGGGCGCGTCGTACGTCGTCAACACGGTGGCGGTGCGTCCGGGCTTCCCGATGCTGATCGCCGCGGTGCCGCACGGCGGGCGGACCCGCTTCGTCGCCGGACTCCCCGGCAACCCGCAGTCGGCCGTGGTGGCGCTGGTGTCACTGGTCGTCCCGCTGCTGGCCGGTCTGGCCGGCCGGCCCGAGCCGGCACTGCCGCGGGTCACCCTCGGCGAGCCGGTGCCGGGCCGCGGCGACTACACCCATCTCGCGCTGGTACGGATCGATCCCGTCGACGGGCTCGCCCGGCCGGTGTCCCACGTGGGCTCGGCGATGCTGCGCGGCCTGGCCAGCGCGCACGGGTTCGCCGTCATCCCGCCCGGCGCCACCGGCCGTGCCGGCGACGCCGTCGAACTGGTGGAGGTCCCGTGAACCGGGTCGTGCTCGCCGAACTCACCACCGAGCCGCTGGACGTGGCCGCGCACGAGGCCGCGGTGGCCGATCCTAGGGCCGGGGCGGTGGTCAGCTTCGCGGGCGTGGTCCGCGACCACGATCACGGCCGGTCGGTGGACGCGCTCACCTACGAGTCGCACCCCAGCGCGGCCGAGGTGCTGCGGCAGGTCGCCCAGGAGCTGGCCGACGATCCCGACGTCTACGCGGTGGCGGTGTCCCACCGGTACGGCCCGTTGAAGATCGGGGATGTCGCGCTCGCCGCGGCGGTCTCCACCGCGCACCGCGCGGCGGCCTTCACCGCCTGCGCGCGGCTGGTCGACCTGGTCAAGCAGCGTCTGCCCATCTGGAAGCACCAGACCTTCACCGACGGCACCGACGAGTGGGTCAACTGCCCGTGACGGCACGCCCTCGCGTGGCCGACCGGGCGGTAGGACATGAAACAGGGAAACTGCTGCTTCCGTGGCACCGGAAGCAGCAGTTTCCCTGAAACTGCGTCAGCGGTCGGTCGGCGCGCCCGCGGTGGCGGGCGCCGGCTCGTCGCGGCGGGCCGTGGCCGGGCGGGCGGCGGGCACGCGCAGGGCGGCGGTGCCGCCGAACGCGGGCTCG
>NZ_VIQO01000057.1 GCF_007483665.1 Catellatospora sichuanensis | reverse complement strand
GCCCCACTGGTAGGCGAGTACCCAGATGTTGCGGGGGGCGAAGTAGAACAGCGATGGTGCGACGGTGGCGGACGACATGGTGTTCTGGCTGGCCGAGGCCATGTCGGACCAGTTGGTGAACAGGCTGAAGTTCATCGAGCCCCAGGTCGATCCGTTGTCGTGCGTGGTGGCGTAGACGAGCTGCCTGCCGTTGTAGGGGGCGGTGGTGAAGTCCTTGAGCGAGACCCAGCCCGACTTCGGGGTCGCCAGCACGCCCGTCGACGTCCAGCGGTAGCTCGACGGAAGCGTGCACGAACCGTTGGGCGGCGGGCTGGACGGCGGCGGGCTGGACGGCGGGGTGCTGCCGACCTGGACGAGCTGCCATTGCTGGTTGTTGCCGCCCCAGTCGTCGTACTGGACGATGTTGGCGCCGTCGGCGGTGGAGGCTCCTTGGACTTCGAGGGCCTTGTTGCTGTGCCGGCTGATCAGGCGGACGTAGCCGCCGGCGGAGTCGGCCAGGCGCCATTGCTGGTTGTTGCTGTTGTTGTCGGTCCACTGGACGATGGCTCCGCCGTTGGCGGTGGAGAAGTTGTAGACGTCGAGGACTTTGCCGGAGTGGCGGGACTTGAGCCGGTAGTAGCCGCTGCCGGAGTCGACGAACTGCCACTGCTGGTTGTTGGCGGTGCCTCGGGTCCACTGGGTGATGCGTCCGCCGTCAGCGGTGGAGAAGTTGTAGACGTCGAGGGCTTTGCCGCTGTTGCGGTTGACCAGGATGTACCAGGCACTGGTGTCGACGGTCGCGGCCTGGGCGCGGTTGCCCGTCAGGGCGATGAGGCCGGCGCTGAGCAGGGCGGTGACCACTACGGTGATCACTGCCGCGCGCCAGGCTTGTCGCCGGGAGATGGTGGGCGTGATGGTGCTGATGCCGGTCACGGCATCCTCCTTCGATATCGGTGCGGCCTGTCGGCCGGTCGAGGACGCGACGCAGCGCCGCGGGCCGGCCGATGGGTGCGGCCGTCCGCGGATGCGGTTGCGAGGAAGATCACGGGGGGACTCGGTTATCGGTCACACACGCACCATGGAGCACGTCGTTGAAAGACGTCGCCCTGCTCCGAATGGTGCTGATGGCGGTGTGACGCTCGCGCGTCCAGCCGTCCCGTCAGTCGAATGTGAACGATAACAACGCCGTCGTCAATACCGGCGAAAATGTTTCGGAAGGGGTGGCCCGCCTGACGGAACATCGGCCGACGTCAAAGCACGTTCGTGCCACCCGACCGGACACGACCCGGTCGGGTTCGACTGCGTGGCCTTATCCCGCCAGCGGGGGCCGGATCCGGAAGGAGCTGGCGGCGCGGAAGGCGGCGGTGCCGTCGGACTGGTCGACCCACAGTTCGCTGCCCCGCCGGTGCAGGAACCAGCCGGGGTAGTTCGAGGATTCCAGCAGGACCGTCGTGGCCGACGAGCCGGGGCGTACGCAGAAGGTGGCGTCCCCCTCGAAGAGCTCGGTACCCGCGTTCGGGTTCAGCCGCAGCCGCCAGGACGCGTGGCGCAGGTAGCGGCCGTCCGGGCTGCGGAAGGAGAAGCACTTCGCATCGGCCAGGCCCGCCACGACCAGGAAAGTGGCCTGCTGGCGGGCCGAGATGCTGCTGGCGCTCGACAGCGGGGTGAGCACGCCGAGGGCGGCCGTGGTCGTGACGAAGAGCCCGGTCCCGTCACCTGCCTCCAGCGAGGTCGGCCCGACCGCCAGCACCCGCGCCGGGCTCCGTGCCGGGCTCGGCGCCGCACGGCCGGGGCTCGGGCTGGGACGGGGTGATGGACTCGGCGGGATCGCGGCGGGCGAGTACTGGGTCGCCGTGACCGGCGGGGGTGGCGGCGGCGCGGCCGTGGGCCAGGTCATCACGGCGAGCGTGCTGCCCGCGACCACGGAACCCGTCACGGCGAGCGTCGCGATCGGATGAACCGCCAGGACGTTCGTCAGGTGGCCGATGATGCCGGCCTTGGCGGCCCCGGTCAGCGCGGTCGCCGAGGCCGCCGTCGCCAGCCCGGCCTTGCCGAGCACGGCCGTGGTGAGCGCGATCGGGACGGGCAGCAGCGCGAGTCCGATGAGCAGCTGCTCGGCGGCCGGCAGCATCCCGGAGTCCGGAGTGCAGGTGTCGCATGCCTGGATGTGCCGGGTAAGGCGCTTGCGCCAGGTCGCCCCGGGTACGCCGTCCCAGCTCGCCACGAGACCGTCGAGATCGAGGCAGCGCGGGCGGGAGTCGAGGGCCGCGACGAGGGCGCGACAACTGTCGAACTGCCGGCGCATGCGCTGGACGCGTACCCCGGCGTGGGCGACGCTGACCCCGATCGCGGTCGCCAGCTCGCTGCGCGTCAGGTGGCCGGCCACCTCCAGCCACCACAGCGACAGCAGCAGCCGGTCGTCGTGGTCGAGCCACTGCGCGGCGCGTGCCGCCTGGCGTCGTTGCTGGGAGACGCCCAGCCGCAGCATCGTCAGCCCTTCGAAGGGCGCGCCGGCGTCGGGTGTGCCGACCAGGTCGGCCAGGTCGCCGGTGTGCCGATCGGCGGTGCGCCGCCGGTGCAGATGGGTGCTGACCTGCCGGACGGCTATCGCGCCGAGCCACGCGCGGAAGCTCGCCGGGGTGCGCAGTTCCCGCAGTTCCCGTACCGCGCGCAGCATGGAGTCCTGCACGGCGTCGTCGACGTCGTCCTCGGCGTCGAGGGCTCTGCGCGCGATGGTGTAGACGAACGGGAGATACGCCTCGATCAGGGTGTCGAGCGCCCGGCGGTCACCGGCCTGTGCTGCGACGACGAGCGCCGCCTCGTTCGAGTTGTTGGGTGGCATTCTCCGCATCGCTGTCGTCGGTGGATCGGGGTGGTTGACTCTGACGGAGTTCCGGGCGTCGCGTCAAGATGCCGATGGACGCCTGTGGAAGTGCCTGTCCCGCGTCGGAGTGGATCGGCGGCCCGTCGTGGGCTGCGACCACCGAGCCATGTCTCGCATAACACTTTTCCGCGACAACATTTCCTCCGGATGTGCTCGGAAGGCGGGTGCGGAAAGTGTTATCCAGGTCCTGTATGGAAGGTCGCCTGCGAAGTTCTCTCGCGCTGTCGAATGGCCGCGAGAGTGGTCTCTGGCTGCGCGTACACCGTTATTTGCGGGCGGCGATGTGGCGGGTCAAAGGTGTCGGCGGGCGGAGTTGCCGGATGCCCCTTGATAGCAGGGAAACATTCTGGCAATCTCGTCGAATATCGATGGGACCGATCCTATGGATTCAGGGAAGACGAGCAGCAGCAGGACAGGAGCATAAATATAGATTGATATCGATATAAGCGTTCGAGGTGGCGTCGCCCCGCTCCTCGTCTGCTGAGCCGTCCCGGCCAACCCTTTCCGATCCGACCCCTTCCGTCCGGCCCTTCTGGCCGCGCACGTCCCCCTGCGCCACCGTCGTCGCCTGCCCGCTGCTGTGCGGAAATGCCGTGGTGGCGTCGTTACCCGGTCTGGCGCGATGCCGCCGTGGATCTGCTGCCGTGCGGTCATGCCGCCCACGCCGGAGCGACCGGATGTTGCGACGGTGGCGCACGCGATCCATCTTCTCCTGTTTACTATGCTGTTAGATAGTTGTGACCGTTTCTGAGGGCTGAGTGTGTTTGTGGCCCGGCGGCCCGCCGGCTGACACGCGGCAAGATCAGCGGCTTATTCTTGACTCATTCCAGAAAACGGGCCAGACTACGGGACGTGCCCGCGACCCTGGACTTCGAGCAGATGCTGCGCGAAGCCGCGTTGCGGGTGACCCGTCCGCGGGTCGCCGTGCTGGGCGCGGTTCTCGCGCATCCGCACGCCGACACCGACTCGATCATCGGCGCGGTGCGTCGCGGCCTACCCGAGGTGTCCCACCAGGCCGTGTACGACTCGCTGCAGGCGCTGACGACCGCGGGCCTGGTGCGGCGTTTCCGGCCCGCCGGGTCTGTGGCCCGCTACGAGTCACGGGTCGGGGACAACCACCACCACATGGTCTGCCGGTCATGCGGGCTCATCGCCGACGTCGACTGCGCGGTCGGCGACGCGCCCTGCCTGACCGCGTCCGACGGCAACGGCTTCGCGATCGACGAGGCCGAGGTCGTCTACTGGGGCCTGTGCCCCGGCTGTTCCACCGCAGGCAGTTCCTGAGCCACCTGTCCCGCAAGCCACGGAAGGAATCCGATGTCTGAGAACCACGAAGCCGTCGTCCATGACGCCGAGGCGGGCGCCGAGTCCCGCTGCCCGGTGGCGCACGGACGCGCGCCCCACCCGACCCAGGGTGACGGCAACCGCGGCTGGTGGCCGAACCAGCTCAACCTGAAGATCCTCGCCAAGAACCCGGCCGTGGCCAACCCGCTGGGCGCGGACTTCGACTACACCGAGGCGTTCAACAGCCTCGACCTCGCCGCCGTGAAGCGGGACATCGCCGAGGTCCTGACCGCGTCGCAGGACTGGTGGCCCGCCGACTACGGCCACTACGGCCCGTTCATGGTCCGCATGGCGTGGCACAGCGCCGGCACGTACCGCATCAGCGACGGCCGCGGTGGCGCCGGAGCGGGTATGCAGCGCTTCGCGCCGCTCAACAGCTGGCCGGACAACGGCAACCTGGACAAGGCCCGCCGCCTGCTGTGGCCGGTCAAGAAGAAGTACGGCCAGTCCATCTCCTGGGCCGACCTGATGATCCTGACCGGCAACGTCGCGCTCGAGTCGATGGGCTTCAAGACCTTCGGGTTCGCCGGCGGCCGCCCGGACGTCTGGGAGCCCGACCTCGACGTCTACTGGGGCCCGGAGACCACCTGGCTGGGTGACGAGCGCTACTCCGGCGACCGCGAGCTGGAGAACCCGCTCGCCGCCGTGCAGATGGGCCTCATCTACGTCAACCCGGAGGGCCCGAACGGCAACCCGGACCCGATCGCCTCGGCCCGCGACATCCGCGAGACGTTCGGCCGCATGGCGATGAACGACGAGGAGACCGTCGCGCTGATCGCCGGCGGCCACACCTTCGGCAAGACCCACGGCGCGGGCACCACCGACCACGTCGGCCCCGAGCCCGAGGGCGCGCCGATCGAGGCGCAGGGCCTGGGCTGGAAGAGCACCTTCGGCTCCGGCGTGGGCGGGGACGCGATCACCAGCGGCCTCGAGGGCGCCTGGACCAACACGCCGACGGCGTGGGACAACAGCTTTTTCGAGATCCTGTTCGGGTACGAGTGGGAGTTGTCCAAGAGCCCGGCCGGCGCGCACCAGTGGAAGCCGAAGGGCGGCGCGGGTGCGGGCACCGTCCCCGACGCGCACGACGCTGCGAAGAGCCACGCGCCGACGATGCTGACCACCGACCTGGCGCTGCGGTTCGACCCGATCTACGAGCAGATCTCGCGGCGCTTCCTGGCGAACCCGGCCGAGCTGGCCGACGCCTTCGCCCGCGCCTGGTTCAAGCTGACCCACCGCGACATGGGCCCGATCGCCCGCTACCTCGGCCCGGAGGTCCCGGCCGAGACGCTGATCTGGCAGGACCCGGTGCCGGCGGTCGACCACGAGCTGGTCGACGCGGCCGACGTCGCGGCCCTCAAGGCCCAGATCCTGGCCACCGGGCTGTCGGTGTCCGAGCTGGTCTCGGCCGCGTGGGCGTCGGCGTCGACGTTCCGCGGCAGTGACAAGCGCGGCGGCGCCAACGGCGCGCGCATCCGCCTCGAGCCGCAGCACAGCTGGGAGGTCAACGACCCCGACCAGCTCGCCCGGGTGCTGCACGCCCTGGAAGGTGTCCGGCAGGCGTTCGACGCCGCCCAGACCGGCGGCAAGAAGGTCTCGCTGGCCGACCTGATCGTGCTGGGCGGGGCCGCCGCCGTCGAGCAGGCCGCCAAGAGCGCCGGTCACGCGGTCGAGGTGCCCTTCACGCCGGGTCGCACCGACGCGTCGCAGGAGCAGACCGACGTGGAGTCGTTCGCCGCGCTCGAGCCGACCACGGACGGGTTCCGCAACCACCTCGGCAAGGGCGTCCGCCTGCCGGCCGAGTACCTGCTGATCGACCGGGCCAACCTGCTCACGCTGAGCGCACCCGAGCTGACGGTGCTCGTCGGCGGCCTGCGAGTGCTCGGCGCGAACACCAAGCAGTCCACGGTCGGCGTGCTCACCGATACGCCGGGCACGCTGACCAACGACTTCTTCGCCAACCTGCTCGACCTGGGCACGGCGTGGAAGGCCGTGGCCGGGGAGGACACCTTCGAGGGTGTCGACCTCGCCACCGGCAAGGTCAAGTGGACCGGTAGCCGGGCCGACCTGGTCTTCGGCTCCAACTCGGAGCTGCGTGCGCTCGCCGAGGTCTACGCGAGCGACGACGCGAAGGAGAAGTTCGTGCGCGACTTCGTCGCGGCGTGGGTCAAGGTCATGAACCTGGACCGGTACGACCTCGTCTGATCCGTCTCGACGACGAAGCCCGCCGGCGTGGATCGCCGGCGGGCTTCGTCGATGTCGGAGCGGGTGTCAGTACTTCATGACGCAGTAGACGACCGTCGGGTGCGTGAACCGGTACCAGTGGTTCCACTTGTAGTCCTGGGTGCACTTGTCGCCGTTGGACCCGCCGGGCACGATGTCGACGATGTGCACGGTGCCCTTGGCCTTGCACTTCGTCGCGGCGACGGCGAATTCGGTGTCCGTCGGGAGCTTGTAGCAGTAGTTGCGCACCAGGTACAGCTCCAGGCAGAGCCGGTAGCCGCCGGTGGTGATCCAGGGCCCGTCCGGGTCGGAGCAGGTGCCCTGCGCGCGGTCGACGGACAGGACCCGGTAGGTCCCGCGCGTGCCGTTGCAGTTGCCGACGCCGAGGAAGGCGCCCTTCACGTCCACGGAGATGCAGTCGCCGACGGTGGCCGGCGCGGGCAGTGCCGCCTCCGTCGTCGGGATCACCTCGGGCGGGGAGTACAGGTCGGACGGGGTCGGGCGACCGGTCTCCTGCGTCGACAGCGACGGGCCCGCCGACGGGCTCTCGTCGCCGTTGAGGTAGTTGTAGGCCAATCCGCCCCCGCAGAGGCCGACCACGCACAGCACCACGACGCCGACGATCAGGCCGATGATGAGCGGTGTGTTGTTCTTCTTCAGCGGTGGCGGCGGGGCGCCCACGCCCGGTTCCCAGGGGGCGGGGCCCGGGTAGCCGGGAGGATTCGGCGGTGGAGGCAGCGTCACCCCTGGAGTTTCACATGTGCGGGCAACGATGTGCCAAGCAGCTCATCCACATCAGACAACCGTCACACCCGCCTGCCGCGGGCCGGGGCCCGACGGTCTCCCGGCGCCACCCGGCCGGAGCACCCGCGGTTAGCCTTCGAGCTGGTCAGCAGGCACACTTCGGGGGTGACCGACGATCTCGCCGCGGTGGCCGCGCTGCACGACCCGGTGCGCCGGGCGCTCTACGACTACGTCGCGGCCCAGGGCCGGGCGGTCGGGCGCAACGAGGCGGCCCAGGAGACCGGGATCTCCCGTACCCTCGCCGCCTTTCACCTGGACAAGCTTGCCGAGGCGGGCCTGCTGGAGGTCGACTTCATGCGGTTGACCGAGGCCAGGCCGGGGCCGGGCGGCGGCCGTCCGGCGAAGGTCTACCGCCGGGGGAGCATCGCGCGGACGGTCACGCTGCCCCATCGCGACTACGAGCAGCTGGCCGCGCTGCTCGCCGACGCGGTCCACGACACGGCGGCCGACGAGCGCGCGGTGGCGGCGGCGGGTGCGGCGGGCGAGCGGCTGCACGAGCCCGGCCACTGGCTGGCGACGCTGCGGGAGCGCGGCTACGAGCCCTATGCCGACGGTGCCCGGGTGCGCCTGCGCAACTGTCCTTTCCAGCAGGTCGCCGAGGCGCAGCCGCTGCTGGTGTGTTCGATGAATCTGGCGCTGTGCAAGGGGATCGCCGGTCCGGACGCGACCGCGGAGCTGGATCCTCGGCCGGGTGCGTGCTGCGTCTCGTTTTCTAAAAACAAATCTCGTTGACATAGAACCCCACCGGATGGTCCCCTCGATCCATGCATCTCGCGCAGCTGAACGTCGGGCGGCTGGTCGCCCCGCTCGACGCCCCGGAAGTGGCCGACTTCGTCGCCCTCCTCGAGCCGATCAACAAGCTGGCCGACGACGCGCCCGGCTTCGTATGGCGGCTGACGGCGGCGGACACCGACTCGGCCGTGGACTACCGGCACGACTTCGGCGACGACCTGCTGATCAACATGTCGGTCTGGCGTACCAGGCAGGACCTGTGGAACTACGTCTACCGGACCCGCCACCTGGCCGTGCTGCAGCGGCGCAGGGAGTGGTTCCAGCGGACGGTCGAGGTCCACAGCGTGATGTGGTGGGTGCCCGACGGTCACCTGCCGACCGCCGCTGAGGGTATGGCGCGCCTCGCCCTGCTCGCCGAGCAGGGGCCTGGACCGGGCGCATTCACCTTCAAGGACTTCCACGACCCGGCCGGCGCGCCCGCCTGAGCGCGGCGGCCCGGCGGTCGCGCTCCCGCCGATGCGAGGACCGGATCGCGTCGGCTCTCGTGCCGATTTGCGCCAGATATGCCCGAATCAGTCACTTCGGCAGCCGAGTCAGGGCAGATTGGTCGCAAGGAGAGGAGCCGGGATGGACAGGATTCTCGCCGACCAGACCAAGGCGGCCGGCAGCACCGTGGATCAGCGTGACCAAGACGGGAGCGCGTCGCCGCCGGTAAGACGCTGGATCGCGGAACGGGAGCGGTGGGCGGCCGCCATCGCCGAGCGCGGGGTCGACTGGGACCACCCCCGGACGGTGCACTGGAACGCGGCCTGCGGGACGGAGGCCGCGGCCGACTTCGCGGCCATCCGCAGGCAGGCCCGGACCTACGCGGCCATCGCGCCCGCGTTCGCGGCGGCCGCCCGCCACCGCGAGGACCGCGCCCGGACGGCCGAGGCCATGGGCGACCCGGTCACCGCGCGGGAGAACTACTTCATGGCCGCCGTGCACTGGAGCGCGGCGCAGTGGCCGGGCCACGCCGACGACGCTGCCGACCGCGGTCACCACGAGCGCAAACGCGCCTGCTACAGCCGCTACGCCGAGCTGGCCGACCACCACGTCGAGGCGGTGTCGATCCCGTTCCCCGGGACCCACCGCGGCTCGCTGCCGGCCTGGCTGCACCTGCCGCCCGGCTACACCGGCGGCCGGACCCCGGTGGCCGTCGTGGTGCCGGACCTGGACAGCTGCAAAGAGGCGACAGTGGCCTTGCACGGCGACCGCTTCCTCAGCCGCGGCTTCGCCGTGCTCGCGATGGAGGGACCGGGCCAGTACGAGTGCGCGCTGCTCGGCACCCACTTCAGCGTGCCCGCCTGGGCGCAGGTCGGCACCGCCTGCCTGGACTGGCTGGCCGGGCGGGCCGAGGTCGATCCGGAGCAGGTCGTGCTGACCGGCAGCGGCTTCGGCTCGTTCGCCGCGACCATCGCGGCAGCCCACGAGCCCCGGATCCGCGCCTGCGCCGTCATGGAGGTCTGCCACGAGCCGGGCTGGACGACCGTGTTCGAGCAGGCGTCGCCGACCCACAAGATGCGCTTCATGTACATGACCGGGCACACCGACGAGGCGGAGTTCGACCGGTTCAGCCGCACGATCACCTGGCAGGGGCACGCCGAACGGCTGCGCATGCCGTACCTGGCGGTCGCCGGGGAGGACGACGAGCTCAGCCCGCTCGAGTGGACCCGCAGCCTGCTCGACGCGGTGCAGGGTCCGCGGCAGCTGGTGGTCTATCAGGACTCGCCCCACCACATCGGGGGTGTGCCGTCGGCGCGCCTGGGCCCGTTCGCGTCGAGCCTGGTGGCCGACTGGCTCGCGGCCCGCGTGCGGGGCGACGCCTTCCCCTCCGAGCAGTGGATCATCGATGTGGACGGCCGGATCAACCGGGGCCCGCTGCCCGCCCCCGGGGCCGTGGAGCCGCCCGAGCGGTCCCGGCCGACCGCGCAGCCGGTGCTGACGACGACCGCCGCAGGCCCTCTGCCCGAGCCGCCACCACCGCCGGTCGAGCCCGGGCCGACCGCGCCGTCCAGCGGCACGCCCTCGGCGTCGTCCAACGGGTCCAGGCCCGTGCCGACCGCGCCGTCCAGCGGCACGCCCTCGGCGTCGTCCAACGGGTCCAGGCCCGTGCCGACCCCGCCGCCCAACGGGCCCAGGCCCGTACCGACCCCGCCGCCCAACGGGCCCAGGCCCGTACCGACCCCGCCGCCCAACGGGTCCAGGCCCGTGTCCTCAGCGTCGTCCAACGGGTCCGGGCCTGCGCCGACTGCTTCGTCGCACCAGCCCGAGCCCGTGCCGGCCGCGCCGGTCGAGGGGCCCGGAGCCACGCCGTCCGAGCCCGTGCCGTCCGTCGACAAGGCGGCGCAGCCCGCCGACCGTGCTCGGGGTTCCCGCAAGAAGGGCGGCCCGGCTCCGACCGGCGGCGAGCACCCGCAGCCGGCCATCCGGCACGAGCCTGCCGCGCCGAAGGCGTCGCGCCGCCGGAGCAAGGTGCCCCGCGGATCCAGTTCGTGATCGAGAGCGCCTGGCAGGTGAGGTACACCTGCCAGGCGCTCTGGTAGGGCGGCCGCGTCCGGACCGGACGGGCGTGTCGGTCGGGCTCGTTATCCTGGCCCGATGGACATGGAGTTCAGCGGCGAGATCTTTTTCTGGAGAGGCCCCGCGCCCTGGTATTTCGTGACCGTGCCCGACGAGCACTGCCAGGCGCTGGAAGACGCGTCGTCGCTGGTCAGCTACGGCTGGGGCATGATCCCGGTGACCGCCCGGATCGGCACGACCGGCTGGACGACCTCGCTGTTTCCCAAGGACGGGCGCTACATCGTGCCCGTCAAGGCCGTGGTGCGCCGGGCCGAAGGGCTCGACGCCGGTGACACGGTGACGGTCCGGCTGGACGTGGACGCCTGATCTCCGCCCCGGACCGATGACTTCCGGGCGGCCGGTTCGTCATTACCGGTATGAGACTGACACTCACCGAGTTCGTGACCCTCGACGGCGTCTACCAGGGACCCGGGGGCCCGGCTGAGGACACCACCGGCGGCTTCACCCGCGGCGGCTGGGTGGTGCCCTTCTTCGAAGACTCCCTCGGCGGGTTCATCACCGGCGTCTTCGGCGAAGTCGACGCGTTCCTGCTCGGCCGCCGCACCTACGACATCTTCGCCGAGGCCTGGCCGAAGTCCACCGACCCGAACGACCCGATCGCGACCGCCCTCAACACGCTGCCGAAGTACGTCGCCTCGCGCACCCTCACGCGCGCCGACTGGCACAACAGCACGGTGCTCGGCGGGGACGTGGTGGCGGAGGTCGCCAAGATCAAGGAGCAGCCCGGCCGGGAGCTGCAGATCCACGGCAGTGGCGCGCTCGCGCAGACGCTGTTCGACGCGGGCCTGATCGACCTGGTCCGGCTCATCGTCTTCCCGGTCGTGCTCGGCTCGGGCAAACGCCTGTTCGCCGAGGGGCGTACGCCGTCGCGTTTCCGGCTGGCCGATGTCACGTCGACGCCGACCGGGGTGACGATGCAGACCCTCGAACTCACCGGGGCCCCCGAATACGGCTCCATGGAGGTCGAGTGACCCGGCGCGGCCCTGCCCGCGTGGCGGGGCCGCAGCGGGTCAGCCCCGGCGGCGCAGTTCGAGGAAGCGGTAGCTGAGCAGGTCGTGGATGAGCGCCCACTGCAGCGCGTCGCCACCGACCAGCGACTGCCAGTAGAGGCCGGTCGGGCGGAACAGACGGCCGACCGCCAGCAGCGCGCCGATCCAGCGGTCGCGCGGGCGGCGCAGCTCCAGATACGGCGTCAGGTCGAGGTCGCGCACCAGTTCCAGGCCGTGCGCGGCGGCCATGGTACGCACCTGGCCGACGGTGAGCAGCGAGCCGACGTGCCAGCCGGTGCGGAACTCCGCCATCCGGCGCGCAGTCCGGGGCGAATCCTGTGCGGCGGCGGAGGTGAGGAAGTCGTCGCAGATGACGAGCCTGCCACCGGGCCGCAGGGTGCGGGCGGCCTCGCGGAAGTAGCCGTCGGCGTCGGGGCTGTGGATGAACGCCTCGATGGAGAAGGCAAGGTCGGCGGTCCCGGCCAGGTCGTCGGGGACGGCCAGGTAGTTGCCCTCGCGGCAGCGTACGCGGGAGGCCAGGCCGGCTGCGGCGATCAGCTCCGCCGCCCGTGCCGCCTGCAGCGGGCTGATGGTGATGCCCTCGCCGGTCAGGTCGGTCCGGGCCGCCAGGTAGAGCAGGCTCGCGCCGAGACCGCAGCCGAGGTCCACGACGGACGGTCGCGCCAGGTCCGGCGGCAGGGTGTCGAGCAGCAGCTCGTCGACGTGGTGGAAGGCCTGCGCCCGGGTGGCCACCCCGGGACCCCAGACGGCGCGGTGGATGGACGCGCCGCCCTGCCCGAGCCGCTCGAACGCGGCGGCGTTGTTGTCGTAGTAGCGGCGCACCCGCTCGGCACCCGCTGCCGCATCCGCCTGGGAGGTCATGGCCGCCTACTGTAGACGCTCGCGGCCCGCGCCGCGCGCCGGCGACGGCATGCCCTGCCATATAAGATGCGATGGCATGGTGACGGAAGTAGCCTGTCGGCCGTGACGTTTCAGCAGCTGGTCGACGCCGCGGTGGACACCGTGTGTGAGGGTTGGGACTTCGGTGTCCTAGAAGGACGCTACGTGCAGGGCGCGCCGTCGTGGGACTACCGCGAGATCGTCGGGCAGCCGCTGCGGTCCGCGGTGTCGCTGCTCGACCTCGGCACGGGCGGCGGCGAGTTCCTGTCGTCGCTGGCGCCGCTGCCGCCGGTGACGGCGGCCACCGAGGCCTACCCGCCCAACGTGGCGGTCGCTCGGCGGCGACTGGAGCCGCTCGGCGTCCGGGTCGCCGACGTCTCGGCGGACCCGGGGCGGCTGCCGTTCGGCGACGGCATGTTCGACCTGGTGGTCAGCAGGCACGGGGCGTACGTGCCGGCCGAGATCCGCCGGGTGCTCGCCCCGGGCGGGCTGTTCGTCACCCAGCAGGTCGGCGGCCGTGACCTGGCGGAACTGAACGCCGCCCTCGCCGCCCCGCCGCACACCTACCGGACCTGGGACCTCGACACCGCGGTCCGCGAGCTCGAACAGGCCGGTTTCGCCGTGGCCGACCGGCGGGAGGAGCTGGTCGGCGGGGTGCTGCACGACATCGGTGCGGTCGTGCTGCTGCTGCGGCTCACACCGTGGCAGATCCCGGACTTCGATCCCGCCGGGTACGGGACGCAACTGCGCGCCCTGCACGACCGGCTCGCCGCAGGCGCCGTGCTGCGGGTGCACAGCCACCGTTTCCTGCTGACCGCCCGACCGCGCTGAGCTGCCCGCGCGCTCCACGCCGCAACTCGGGTGGACCTGTGCCCTCCGACCTGCTCGGAGGGCACAGGTCCACCCGACGTCAGCCAGGCGTTCACGCAGCTCATGCCGGGACCGGCACGAGGGCGTCCCGGCGGCCCAGCCGGAGCTGGGTCAGCAGGCCCGCCGTGGCGACCACCACCGCGACCGCGCTGTAGGTCAGCACGGTGGGCAGCAGGCCGAGGGAGGCGACGCCCTGACCGGCGATGATCAGCGGCAGCCCGAAGGACAGGTAGGCCACCAGGAACACCGCGGCGAACAGCCCGCCCCGCTGGTGCGGCTGCGCGTGCGGGCCGACCAGGCGCAGCGCGCCGCCGAACGCCGAGCCGAAGCCGAGCCCGCTGACGGCCGCGCCGAGCCAGACCACGGGCAGCAGGCCCGCGGCGATCCCGGCTGCGACGACCACCGTGCCGACGAGCACCCCGGCGGTGCCGAGCACGGTCGCCCGGCGGCCGTGCAGCCGCCCGGTCATGATGCCGGCGACGGCCGCCGCGCCCGGGGCGAGGAACGCGGTCGCGCCGTTGAGCAGGCCGCTGTCGAGGTGGAAGACGCCGCGCACGATGGTCGGCCCGAGGCCCATGAACAGGCCGGCCATCATCCAGGCCGACAGGTGCACCGGGACGGCGGCGGTGAACTCGCGCCGGGCCGGGTGCGGCACGGTGACCCGGGGCACGAGCGAACCCAGCGCGCCGGGCCGAGGCTCGGACGTCTCGGCGGACAGGTAGAGCACGACCGCGCCCAGCGCCATGATCACGGTGAGGGTGCTGAACACGATCAGGTTGGCGGAGTGGGTGAACTGGACCGCGGCACCGGTGAGCAGCGCGCCCAGGCCGAGGCCGCCCGCCGGGGCGACGCTGCCGATCAGCGAACCCCAGCGGCGGTAGCGCGGCGGGGCCAGTTCCAGCAGCGCGGCGGTGAAGGCGCTGCTGGCCGCGCCGGTGGCCAGGCCCTGCACGATGCGGGCGGCGATGACCCAGCCGAGGTTCGGCGCGAACACGAACATCACCATCGAGACCAGTTCGACCAGCAGCGCGCCGACGAGCACCGGCCGCCGCCCGACGTGGTCGGACAGCGAGCCGGCCACCAGCAGGGCGGCGAGCAGCGCGAAGGCGTACGCGGCGAAGGCGACGGTGAGCATGGACGGCGGAAAGCCCCATTGCCGCTGGAACAGGACGAGCAGCGGGGTCGGCGCACCCGCGGCGAGGTAGAGGGATGCGAACGCGAGCGCGGCGCCGATGAAGGCGATGGTGGGCGACAGCGGGCGGCGGGCGGCCCGGGCGGAGTGGCGGGGCAGGTACGGGGTGGCCCGCTCGGCGATGGTCATGACGTGGCGCTCCCTAAAGCAAAGATCATTGCGTTTACGTCCAGGCGACCGTACGCACAGCACCGGAGTTAAAGCAAATATTTCTGCGTTAGAGTGGGAGTCATGTCTGCCACATCCAGCCCTGCCCGGCGCACCGGCGGCCGCAGCGCCGCCGTGCTCGCCGCGGTGCGCTCGGCGGTCGAGGAACTGGTGCAGGAGCGCGGCACCGCGCAGGTGACCATCCCGATGGTGGCCGAGCGGGCCGGGGTCAATCCGACCAGCATCTACCGCCGCTGGGGCGACGCCGCCTCGATGATCAACGACCTGGCGACGTACCGGATCTCACCGGACCGGGCCCTGCCGGACACCGGCGACCTGCGTGCGGACCTGGCCGCCTGGGCGCAGGAGATCATCGAGCACTTCCGGCAGCCGGCCGCGGCGGCGCTGCTGCGCGGCGGGGCGGCCGCGGCCGGGGCCGGCGACTCGGACTGCCTGCGCAACCGCCGGGCCGAGGCCACCCTGCTGGTCGAGCGGGCCGGTGGCGGGGTGCCCGTCGACGACGTGATCGACCACGTCATCGCGCCGATCGTGTACCGCGTGCTGTTCCGGCCCTGGAGCCTGGAGGAGGACGACCTGGCGGCTGCCCTCGTCGACCGTCTGTTCGCGGGTCGCTGAACCGGCATCCGATCACGACGGAGGGTTCGCCGGGGGCTCCGATGCAGACCGCAGAATCTGAACGAACGGCTTCGCACTGCGGACTTTGCCTCGCGGGTCTGGAGGAGTATCGTCATAGACGTTCCCCGCCGACTTCCCCCGTGGTCGGCGGGGAACCTTCGTTTCCGCAGCGGTTTACGACCGCGCTCGCCGGGTATCTGCTCGCCGTCACCGAACCAACACCGTTGTCGGCACGCAGGAGGCATAACCATGATTCTGCTCGGATTGCTGCTGGTCCTAGGCTTGGCCGGACTGGCGCTCGTGGCCTTCATGGACAATGACGGCCTGTTCACCACCTCGGCGGGCACGGTCGAGCTGTTCGGCTACCAGGCCGCGCTCACGGTCGGCGAGGTCTTCCTCATCGGCGCGGCAGCCGGCGCGCTGATCCTCGTCGGGCTGTTCATGCTGTTCAGTGGCACCGGGCGGCGCGCCCGGCGCCGGCTCGCGGCCCGCCGTGAGCTGCAGGCGCAGCGGGCCGAGAACCTCGACCTGAAGCGCAGGCACGAGAGCATCGCCACGGAGCTGGCCGCGCAGCGTGCCGCCGAGGCCGGTGCCGCCGACGCCGAGCGCGAGGTCGAGGCCGCTCGGGCGGCCAAGGAAGCCAAGCTCGCCCGGGACGCCGAGGTCGAGGCGGACGAGAGATTGTCCACCCGCTAGGAATCAGAAGCCGTCGGGGCCGCCGCACCGTGTGTCGGTGCGGCGGCCCCGACGGTGTTTTCGGCTTTCCGTGCCTGCTCGGCCTGTGCGACAGGTCAGGCTGCGCCGGGACCGGGGGGTGGGGCGTCGAGCGGCTGCAGCTTGGCCCTGATGCGTTCGGCGTCGGGATGGGCCAGCTCCTGCATGATCCGCACGGCGTCCCGCCACAGCCCGTCGGCGGTTTCCCGGTCGCCGAGCGCCAGGTGCGCGTCGGCGAGGTGGTCGGCGATGAAGGCCTCCCAGTAGCGGTCGCGGGTCTGGCGGACCAGGTCCAGCGCGTTGCGGAACCCGATCACCGCCTGCTCGTGGTCGCCGAGGTGGTGGTGGGCATGGCCGAGGCTGTCCCAGGTCTCCCACTGCCCGGCCAGGTCGCCGACCTCCTGGTGCAGGGCGAGTGCCTCCGCGCAGGCCGTGATCGCCGCCGCGTGGTCGCCGAGCAGGGTCTGGAACCAGCCCATCGTGTTGAGCGCCTTGGCCTGTCCCGATCTGTTCCCGGTCGCCCGGTGCAGCCGATAGGCCCGTTCGGCGTACGCGTACGCGTCGGCGTAGCGGGTGGTGCGTTCGCCGAGCCAGGTGAGCGCGAGCAGGGTGTTGGCCTGGCCGGCGGCGTCGTCGGACTGGGCGAACAGCGCCATGGCGCGGTCGTAGTGCTGCTGGGCCTCGTCGTAGCGTTCCAGCCAGGTGCTGGACACGCCGAGGCCGTGGTAGACGTGGGCCTGGCCGGTCACGTCACCGGAGCGGAGCGCGGCGTCCAGCGCGATGCGCTGGGTGGCGGCCTGGTCCAGCCAGTGGCCCTGCCGGTCGAAGTAGGTGATCAGCGTCCACGCCAGCTGCCAGGTGTGCCCGTCGCAGCCGAGCTCGTACGCCTGCCGGATGACGGCCAACAGCACCGTGTGCTCGGCGGCGAACCAGGCGTAGGCGGAGTCCCGGTCGGCGTGCTCCTCAGGCGTCACGTGTTCGTCGCACGGCAGGATCGCGATGCGGTGCCGGTGCGGGTAGACCATCAGCGTCGCGCTGTTGGCGGTGTGCAGATAGTGGTCGTAGGCCCGGCGCAGGGCGAGGAACCGGACCGGCTCGGGATCGTGGTCGGCGACCAGTTCCGCGGCGTACGCCCGCATCAGGTCGTGCAGCAGGAACCGCCCCGGGCTGTGCTCGACGGCCAGGTGCGCGCGGGTGAGCTCGGCCAGCAGCGGACGGGCCTGCCGCAGCGTCAGCCCGGCGGTGCCGGCGGCCGCCGCCAGCGAGATGTCCGGCCCGGGATGGAGTCCCAGCAGCCGGAACATCCGCGCGCCGCCGTCGCTGAGCTGCCGGTAGGACCAGGAGAACACCGCGCGCAGGTCGGTGGCCGCGTCGTCGCCGCTGAACGCGTCCAGGTTGTCGCGCCCCTCGGCCAGCTCCGCGGCCAGCGCGGCCAGCGGCAGCGCCGGGCTGGATGCGGCGCGGGCCGCCACGATCGCCAGCGCCAGCGGCAGCCCGCCGCAGCGGGCGATGACGTCCTTGACGGCGCGTGCCTCGCGGGCGACCGCGGTGCCGCCGAGCCGGTGGGTCATCAACTGCCGCGCCTCGGCCGCGGTGAACATCGCCAGCGACACCGGCCGCGCGCCCTCCGCCGCGACCAGGCCGGACAGCTGGTTGCGGCTCGTGACCAGCACCATGCACCCGGCCGTGCCGGGCAGCAGCGGGCGCACCTGGTCGGCGTCGCGGGCGTTGTCCAGCACCAGCAGCAAACGCCGCCCGGCCAGCAGGCTCCGGTAGAGCGCGGCCTGCTCGGCGAGGTCGGCGGGCACGCGCGCCGACGGCACGCCCAGCGCGTCCAGGAAGCCGCGGACGGCCTGGGACGCGCTCGTCGGCGGGCCGCTCGCGTCGAAGCCGCGCAGGTTGACGTGGAGCTGGCCGTCGGGGAAGCGGTCGGCGGCGCGGTGCGCCCAGTGCACCGCGAGCGAGGTCTTGCCGACCCCGGCACTGCCGGTGATGACGGCCACCCGCGCCGGTCCGGTGCCGGCATCCCGGTCGCGCATCACGTCCAGCTCCCGCAGCGCCTCGTCGCGGCCGGTGAACCCGGCCGCGTCGGCGGGCAGCTGCCGGGGGACGATCACCGGGTCGGCGGCCGCGGGCGGGTCGGGTTCGAAGTCGTACCGGCCGGGCCGGGTGAGCCGCTCGTCGTCGCGCAGGATCGCCTCGTGCAGCGCCCGCAGCTGCGGGCCCGGCTCCAGGCCGAGCTCGTCGCGCAGCAGCGCATGGGTCTCGCGGAACAGCTCCAGCGCCTCGGCCCGCCGCCCGCTGCGGTACCGGGCGAGCATCAGGCAGCAGCGGAAGAGCTCACGGAACGGCTGCTCGGCGACGAGTGTCTCCAGCGTCCCGGCCAGCTGCCGGTGCCGGCCCAGGGCCAGCTCAGCCTCGGCCCAGCCCTCGTACGCCGCCAGCCGCAGCTGATCCAGGCGTGAGGCCTCGGCGGCCAGCAGCTGGCACGCGGTGAACTCCGCGTATGCCGGGCCGCGCCACAGGTCCAGGGCGGCCTGCCAGTCGCGGGCGGCGGCCGCCACGTCGCCGCCGTCCAGGGCTCGGGCCGCCGCGGCGCTCCGCTGGCCGAACCTGGCCATGTCGAGCAGCTCGCCGGCGGGCATGGCGTAGCCGTCGGAAGCATTCTGGATCCGCTCCGCGCCCAGGGCGCCACGCAGCTGGCTGATGTACTGCTGCACGTTGCGCCGGGCCGACGCCGGCGGCTGATCGGCCCACAGCGCCTCGACGAGGGTGTCCATGGTGACGGGCCGACCCAGGCGGGCCAGCAGGACGGCGAGCGCCAGCCGTGGCTTGTGGCCGGTGGGCAGGTAGACCGGCTGTCCGTCGTGAACCGCCTGAAGGGGTCCCAGGACCTGGAACTCCACTGCCGTCTCGCCTTCCCGACCACGACTCCGATGACGACACGTGCTCCGGCAGTCACGGATCGCGTTGTACATCGCCTGTACCGCGATCGGACACGATGCGGGTATCGGCGAGCGTACGGCACGGTGCGAAATCACCTGTGATCAACCGTGCGCGTTCGTCGGCTGGCACGCCGACGTGCCGATGTTCTCGGGGCGGGCCGAGATTCGGGGGACCTCGGCCGCTCCGAGACCACGCCTCCAGGCGACCACCGACAGCCGCGCTGCCCCGCGTCGGGCACACTGCCTCCCATGCCGAAATCACGACGAGAAGTGCGTGCCCGCCGGGCCGCGGCCGCCGCGCGCATGCAGCCCGGCGGCAGGGCGCAGACCCGGTCGGCGCTCACCGAGGCGAGGAGCTGGCAGCAGGCAGGCCTGCCCGCCGCCCTGGCCGGCGCGGCCGGACTCGTGCTGAGCATTCTGCTCGCCGTCGCGAACTCCTGGCTGCTTCCCGCGGTCGCGGTCGGAGCGGCCCTGCTCAACCTCTACGCGGCATACGTCGTCGTGAAGGCCCGCCGCGCAGACGAGTCACTTTTCCCGCAGCGCTGGGGCAGCGGCAGCTTCTCCGCCCGCGGCGAAGTCGTCTCCGGCGTGCTGGCACTCGCCTCCGCCGTGCTCGCCGTGCTCGGCTTCGCGAGCCGATGAAAGGCTGCAGTTTCGGGGAAACTGCGGCCTTGTAGACCAGGCAAGCTGCAGTTTCCCCGAAACTGCAGCACCGGGCGACCGGGACGGGGCGATGAATAGGCGTTGCGGGCGGGTGGCCCGCGCCCGTAGGGTCTCGACCTTGTGCGCAAGGTAGTCGACTCCGTCGTGCCCGCCCGGCTCGGCGCGGGCTACCGCTGGCTGCTGGCCTCGTCCTGGTCGAGCAACCTCGGCGACGGGGTGGCGCTCGCCGCCGGGCCGCTGCTGGTCACCTCGCTGACCGAGGACCCGTTCCTGATCTCCCTGGCCGCGTTGCTGCGCTGGGCACCGCCGCTGGTGTTCGGCCTTTACGCGGGCGTGCTGTCCGACCGGCTCGATCGGCGCCGGATCATGATCGCGGCGAACCTGGGCCGGGTGCTGGTGCTGGCCGGGCTCGTGGCGACGATGCTCACCGGGACGCTGTCGGCGCCCGGCGCGCTGGCGGCGCTGGGCCTGCTGACCGTCGCCGAGGTGTTCGCCGACAACACCGCGGGCACCCTGACGCCGATGCTGGTGCACCGCGACGACCTGGCGGTGGCCAACGCCCGGCTGCAGACCGGGTTCATCACGCTCAACCAGCTGATCGGCCCGCCGATCGGGGCGGCGCTGTTCGCCGCGGGCACGGCGTGGCCGTTCGCGGCCGAGTTCGTGCTGGTCGCCGCCGGGGTGGTGCTCGTGTCGAGGGTGCGGCTGCCGGTCCGCGACCGGCCGCGCGACGAGCGGCGCAGCCTGCGGCGCGACATCGCCGAGGGGTTCCGCTGGACGGTGAACCACGCGGCCGTGCGTACCCTCGTGCTCACGATTTTGATCTTCAATGTGACGTTCGGTGCCGCCTGGTCGGTGCTCGTGCTCTACGCCCAGCAGCAGCTCGGCCTCGGTGCCATCGGGTTCGGCCTGCTCACCACGGTTTCGGCGGTCGGCGGCCTGCTCGGCACCGCGCTGTACGGCGCGATCACCCGCCGGGTGAGCCTGGGCAACGTGATGCGCATCGGACTGATCATCGAGACCCTGACCCACCTCGGCCTCGCCGTGACCACCTCACCGGTGCTGGCCTCGGCGATCTTCTTCGTGTTCGGCGCGCACGCGTTCGTCTGGGGCACCACCTCGGTCACGGTGCGCCAACGGGCCGTGCCCGAGCAGCTGCAGGGCCGGGTGAACAGCCTCAACACCATCGCGGTCTTCGGTGGGCTGGTCGTCGGCTCGTTGATCGGCGGCGTGCTGGCCACCCACTTCGGGGTCACCGCGCCGTTCTGGTTCGCCTTCGCCGGCTCGGCGGCCTTCGTGCTGCTGCTGTGGCGGGAGATGACCCGCATCGCCCACGCGGACGAGGAACCGCTCCCGGCCCCCGCGTGACCGGGCTCAGGGCAGCGACGCGGGCAGGCCGAAGCGCGTGAAGTGCTCGGTCCCGATGAACGCGGTGACTTCGGCGATGCGGTCGTCGCGCAGGGTCAGCACGTTGACCGCCCAGGGCAGGTGCTCGCCCGTGACGTCGGGGCGCAGGTAGCAGGCCACCGCGGGCTGGCCGTTGGCGCTGACCGGCAGGTGCCGCCAGGAGCCGCACGCGGTCAGCGGGATCCGCACCGCGAAGTCGGTGACCGCGGCCAGGCCGTGATACCAGTGCGGCAGCGGCGGCATGGACCAGGTGACGTCCTCGACCAGCAGCGTGATCAGGGCGTCGGCGTCGCCGCGCTCCAGCGCCTGGGCGAACCGGTGCACCACGTCCCGCACCCGGGCGTCGCCGATCTTGCGAAGGGTCTGCTGCTGGCTGGGGGAGGGCACCTTCTCCGCGACGATCCGGCGGGCCCGGGCCAGCGCCGAGTTGACCGAGGTGGTCGAGGTGTCCATGATCGCGGCGATCTCGGCGACGGAGAAGCCCAGCACCTCGAACAGCAGCAGCGCGGCCCGCTGGTTGCCGGGCAGGTGCTGCAGCGCGGCCACGAACGCCAGCTCGACCGCCTCACGCTGCTCGTAGCGCGCGCCCGGCCCGGCCGGCCCGGCGCCCAGACCCGCGTCGGCGTACGGACCGAGCCAGGCGACCTCGGTCAGCGGGGCGTCGCCGACCACGGCGTGGGCGCTGGACGGGCCCAGGTCCATCGGCAGCGCCCGCCGGCCGCGGGCCTCGACGAGGTCCAGGCAGGTGCGGGTGGCCACGGTGTAGAGCCAGGCCCGCAGCGAGCCCCGCCCGGCGAAGCCGTCCAGCCCGCGCCAGGCCCGCAGCAGCGCGTCCTGCAGCGCGTCGTCGGCGTCATGGGTCGAGCCGAGCATCCGGTAGCAGTGCGCGTGCAGCTCGGGCCGCAGCGGCTCGACGAGCCGGGTGAACGCGGCGTCGTCCCCGCCCCGGGCGAGGGCCAGGTCGGCGTCCCCGGCCACGGCGGAGGAAAGTTCGCTCACAAGCGACGATTCTGCCGCACCGCCCCGGTCTTTATCAGGTACGAGTGCCATCTCACCGGCAAGGAGACCTGATGAACGACACTTCGACCGTTCCCGTCACGACCAGCACGCTGGAGGTGCCCGGCGCTCGGCTGCACTACGAGGTGCGGGGCTGGGGGCCGCTGGTGGTGCTCATCGGCGCGCCCATGGACGGCCGGGCGTTCACGCCGCTGGCCGAGCTGCTGGCGGCCGACCACATGGTGCTCACCACCGACCCGCGGGGCATCTTCCGCAGCTCGGTCGACGACCGCGACCAGGACTCGACGCCGCAGCAGCGCGGCGACGACCTGGCCCGGCTGATCGCCCACCTCGACGCCGGCCCGGCCGTGGTGCTTGGCTCCAGCGGCGGGGCGGTCAGCGCGCTGGCCCTCGCCGAGACCCGTCCCGACCTCGTCAGCACGGTCATCGCGCACGAGCCGCCGCTGGACGAGCTGGTCGAGGACCGGGTGCAGCTCCGCGAGCAGACCGACGACATGATCGCGACCTATCTCGGCGGCGATCCCCGGGGCGCGTTCGCGAAGTTCCTGAAGATCGCGAACATCGAGCTGCCCCCGCCGGTGTTCGAGGCGATCGTCGGCGGCGATCGCGACGAGCAGTCGCTCGCCGACGAGCACTTCCAGTACGCGCACATGCTGCTGCCGACGGTCAGCTTCGTGCCGGACGTCGCGGCGCTGCGCAGGAACGGCACCCGGGTCGTGGTCGGCATCGGCGAGGACTCCACCGGGCAGCTCTGCGACCGGACCTCCCGGGCGCTGGCGGCGCAGCTGGACATCGAGCCGACGATGTTCCCCGGCGACCACATCGGCTTCACCGACGACCCGGCGGCGTTCGCCGTGCGGCTGCGAGAGGTGCTGGCAGCGGGCTGATCGCACCGTCGACAATGGACACATGGCCATCCGGATTCCGTCCGGATGGCCATGTTGTCGTACGCACACCTCATCCGTTCGTCGGCTCACGCATGTCGAAGTGTTGACGTGTTCGTGACGTGTCGGTAACGTTGCCCCCGACACAGTGCAAGATTTCGACAAAGCGATGTTTAGTTTTGTCGTCAGCTTGTGCAAGTTCCCTGCAGGCCGCTCACCTGCCGGTGTTCTCCATCCGTTTCGGGAGAGGCCCGGTATGACGTCGGCTTTCGTACGCACTGGTCGATCACCCCCACACGGCCCGGGCTGAGTTCACGCCCGCGCCGCGTCGCCGGTTACACCACGCCTGCAAAACATCAACCGCACGGTCCCGCTCACCGTCGCGGCTGACCGGTCACCCCGTTTCACCGCACGCCTGTGGACCCCCTCCACACGCGGAACCGTCCCTCCGTGACAAAGGACAACGATGAGAACCAGGAATCCGATCAGAGCGGTGGCGACCGCGGTCGCCGCCGCCATGATCGCCACGGCCGGGTGGGCAGCCGTCGCGCAAGCGGCCGGCGGGCCCAACCTGTCGCTCGGCAAGTCCACCTCCGCCAGCTCGGTCAACGGCCCCTACGTGACCGGCAACCTCAACGACGGCAACCAGGGCAGCTACTGGGAGAGCTCCGGCTCCCTGCCGCAGTGGGCGCAGCTCGACCTCGGCGCCGCCACCGCCATCGACCAGGTCGTGCTGAAACTGCCCGCCGGCTGGGGCACCCGCACCCAGACCCTGTCCATCCAGGGCAGCACCAACGGCTCCAGCTTCAGCGACATCGTCGCGTCGCAGGGCTACAGCTTCAACCCGTCGGTCGCCAACAACTCGGTGACCGTCAACTTCCCGGCGACCTCGCCGCGCTACGTGCGCGTCAGCATCAGCGCGAACACCGGCTGGGCCGCCGCGCAGCTGTCCGAGCTGGAGATCTACGGCACCGCCAGCTCGTCGACCAACCTCGCTCAGGGCCGCCCGACCACCGAGAGCGGCCACGCCGACGTGTACGACGTGTCCCGGGTCGTCGACGGCAACCAGGGCACCTACTGGGAGAGCGTCAACAACTCGTTCCCCGAGTGGGCGACCGTCGACCTCGGCGCGGCCGTCGCGGTCAACCGGGTCGTGCTGAAGCTGCCGACCTCCGGCTGGGGCACCCGCTCGCAGACCCTCGCGGTCCAGGGCAGCACCAACGGCTCGACGTTCACCGACATCGCCGGCTCGGCGTCGTACACCTTCAACCCGGCCGTGGCCGGGAACTCGGTGACGATCAACTTCACCCAGACCACCACCCGGTACGTGCGGATCAACATCACCGCCAACTCCGCGTGGCCGGCGGGCCAGCTCTCCGAGATCGAGGTGTACGGGCCCGGCACCGGCACCCCCGACACCACCGCGCCGAGCGTGCCGTCGAACCTGACCCTGGGCGCGTCCGGCACGACGATCACCCTGAACTGGGGCGCGTCGACCGACAACTCCGGCGGCAGCGGCCTGGCGGGCTACAACGTCTACCGCAACGGCACCCTGGCCGCGACGCTGGGCAACGTCACCACCTGGCAGGACACCCAGCCGACCACGGCGACCGTGTCCTACTACGTGCGGGCGCGCGACAACGCGGGCAACATCTCCGCCAACAGCAACACGGTGACCCGCAACGGCAGCTCGCCGGACACCACCCCGCCGAGCGTGCCCGGCACGCTGAGCCACACCACGTCCGGCACGACGATCACCCTGAACTGGGGCGCGTCGACCGACAACGCGGGCGGCAGCGGCCTGGCCGGCTACGACGTGTTCCGCAACGGCACCCTGGCCGCGCAGGTCGGCACCGTCACCACCTGGAACGACACCCAGGCCGCCTCGGCCACCGTGTCGTACTACGTGCGGGCGCGTGACAACGCGGGCAACACCTCCGGCAACAGCAACACCGTGACCCGCCCCGGCGGCGACGTCACCCCGCCGAGCATCCCGTCGAACCTCACCCAGAGCACCTCGGGCACCACGATCACCCTCAACTGGGGCGCGTCCAGCGACGGCTCGGGCAGCGGGCTGGCCGGCTACAACGTGTACCGCGACGGCGGCCTGATCGCGACCCTGGGCACCGTGCTCACCTACCAGGACTCGCAGCCGGCCACGGCGACCGTGTCCTACTACGTGCGGGCCCGCGACAACGCCGGCAACCTGTCCGGCAACAGCAACACCGTCACCCGCACCGGCACCCAGCAGCCCGGCTGCGTCAACGTCGCGTCCGGCAAGACCATGACCGCGAACGGCTCCACGTTCACGTTCACCCCCGACAAGGCCAACGACGGCCAGCTCGCCACCTACTGGGAGGGCGGCGGCTACCCGGCGACGCTGACCGTGGCGCTGGGCGGCAACCACACCGTCACCGCGGTCAACGTCAAGCTGAACCCGGACCCGGCGTGGGGCACGCGTACCCAGAACTTCCAGATCCTGGGCCGCGAGCAGTCCTCGTCCACCTACACCAACCTGGTGTCGGCGGCGAGCTACCAGTTCACCCAGGGCAGCAACGTGGTGAACATCCCCGTCTCGGCCACCACGGCCGATGTGCGGCTGTCCTTCAACTCCAACACCGGTGCCCCCTCGGGCCAGGTCGCCGAGTTCGAGGTCTGCGGCACCCCGGCGCCGAACCCGGACCTGACCGTCTCCAACGTGTCGTGGACCCCGTCGTCGCCGAACGAGGCGTCCAGCATCTCGCTGACCGCCACCGTCAACAACATCGGCGACCTGTCCGCGCCCGCCTCGAAGGTGGGCCTCTACCTCGACGGCGCGCTCAAGGGCACCGTCGACGTCGCGGCCATCGCGGCCGGCGGCTCGCAGTCGGTCAGCCTGCCCATCGGCACGCTGGGCCAGGGCTCGTACGCCGTCAGCGCCCGCGCCGACAACGCGAGCACGGTGACCGAGAAGAACGAGAACAACAACACGGCCAACGCCGCGAGCAACCTCGTCGTGGCCCAGGCCCCCGGCCCTGACCTGCAGGTCACCGGGATCTCCACCAACCCGGCCAACCCGGCCGTCGGCGCGGCGGTCAGCTTCACGGTGACCGTCAACAACCGCGGCACCTCGGCCTCGGGCGTCACCACGGTCACCCGGGTGACGGTCGGCTCCACCACCCTCAACACCAACACGGCCTCCATCGCCGCGGGCGCCACGGTCAACGTGGCCGTCAACGGCACCTGGACCGCCACCAGCGGCGGCGCGACCATCACGGCCGCCGCCGACGCGACCAACGTCGTCACCGAGACCAACGAGACCAACAACTCGCGGACTCAGTCGATCGTCGTCGGCCGGGGCGCGGCCGTCCCCTACACCTCGTACGAGGCCGAATCCGCCGCCTACCAGGGCACGCTGCTGGAGACGGACGCGCTGCGCACCTTCGGGCACACCAACTTCGCCACCGAGTCCTCGGGCCGCAAGTCGGTGCGCCTGAACACCCAGGGCCAGTACGTCGAGTTCACCTCGACCAACCAGGCCAACTCGATCGTCGTCCGCAACTCGGTCCCCGACGCCGCCGGCGGCGGCGGCCAGGACTACACGATCAGCCTCTACATCAACGGTGTCTTCGACCGGAAGCTCACCCTGTCCTCGGTGCACAGCTGGCTCTACGGCACCACCGACGACCCCGAGGGCCTGTCCAACACCCCGCAGACCAACGCGCGGCGGCTGTTCGACGAGTCCAACGCCCTGCTGTCGACGTCGTACCCGGCGGGCACGAAGTTCAAGCTGCAGCGCGACTCGGGTGACAACGCCTCCTTCTACATCATCGATCTCGTCGACCTGGAGCAGGTGGCGCCCGCGCTGAGCAAGCCGGCCGAGTGCACCTCGATCACCAACTACGGCGCGGTGCCCAACGACGGCCTCGACGACACGGCGGCCATCCAGGCCGCGGTGACCGCCGACCAGAACGGGCAGATCAGCTGCGTCTGGATCCCGGCCGGCCAGTGGCGGCAGGAGCAGAAGATCCTCACCGACGACCCGCTGAACCGCGGGACGCACAACCAGGTGGGCATCAGCAACGTCACCATCCGCGGCGCGGGCATGTGGCACTCCCGCCTCTACACGCTGACCCAGCCCCAGAACGCGGGCGGCATCAACCACCCGCACGAGGGCAACTTCGGATTCGACATCGACAAGAACACGATCATCTCCGACCTGGCCATCTTCGGCTCCGGCCGGATCCGTGGCGGTGACGGCAACGCCGAGGGCGGCGTCGGCATCAACGGCCGGCTCGGTGTCGGTACGAAGATCACCAACGTGTGGATCGAGCACGCCAACGTCGGCGCCTGGGTCGGCCGCGACTACTCCAACATCCCCGAGCTGTGGGGACCCGGTGACGGGCTGGAGTTCAGCGGCATGCGCATCCGCAACACGTACGCCGACGGCATCAACTTCACCAACGGCACCCGCAACTCGACCGTGTTCAACTCGTCGTTCCGCAACAACGGCGACGACGCGCTCGCGGTCTGGGCCAGCAAGTACGTGAAGGACACCTCGGTCGACATCGGCCACGACAACCGCTTCGTCAACAACACGGTGCAGCTGCCGTGGCGGGCGAACGGCATCGCGGTCTACGGCGGCTACGGCAACAAGATCGAGAACAACCTGATCTACGACACCATGAACTACCCGGGCATCATGCTGGCGACCGACCACGACCCGATCCCCTTCACGGGTCAGACGCTGATCGCCAACAACGCGCTCTACCGCACGGGTGGCGCCTTCTGGAACGAAGACCAGGAGTTCGGCGCGATCACGCTGTTCGCGGCGACCGTCGCGATCCCCGGTGTCACCATCCGCGACACCGAGATCTACGACTCGACGTACGACGGCATCCAGTTCAAGGCCGGTGAGCTGCCGGGGGTGGTCATCACCAACGTGAAGATCGACAAGTCGAACAACGGGGCGGGCATGCTCGCGATGGCCCAGGCGCGGGGCAGCGCGACGCTGTCGAACGTCACCATCACGAACTCCGGCACCGGCAACATCGTGACCCAGCCGGGTTCGACGTTCACCTTCTCGGGCAGCTGACCGGCCCACGAAGGAAAGCACAGACCAGGGGCCTGCCGGCGATCACGCCGGCAGGCCCCTGGCCCATGACGCACTTTCAGCGAACTTTGGCGGCGGGGTCGATCCCCCTTCGTCAAGTGCCTATCGGTTACATGGCTGGTTCGGCCTCGGACTGCAGTTGGGATTCGGCACGCCACCACCTGTGCCGGGCGACGGCGACTGGTTCGGGCCGGGGTTGTTCGGGTTACCGGGGTTCTCGCAGCCCGGCTGGTTCGGGTTGCGGACGCAGGCGTTCGGGTCCGGGGTCGGGCTCTCGATGCCGTCGCCGGCGTCCGGGTCGCCGATGCAGCCGCCGCAGCCGAACTCGATCGACTTGGCCTTGAAGCCGAGCACGTCGTTGGCCTTGTCCATGAACTGGGTCCAGATCGTCTTCGGCAGGTCGCTACTGCCGATGTTGTCAAGGTCCGGGTCCTTGATCGGCTCGGACTCGTGCAGGTAGTTGCCGACCCAGACCGCGGTCGCGATCTGCGGCGTGTAGCCGACGTACCAGGCGCTGGAGTTCTTCCCGGCCCACTGGTTGCCGGCCTGCCAGGTGCCCGACTTGGAGATCGAGTCGCGGCCGTTCAGCCTCGTGTTGCTGTAGTTCTTCAGCACGGCGTTGACCTCGCCGACGATGCGCGGCTCGATGCGCGGCACGCCCTTGGTCTTCGCCCCGGTGCCGGGCACGGGCTTCCACACGGTCTTGTTGCCCTCGGTGTCCTTGCGCTCGACCTTCGCGATGAAGTGCGGCGTGTGGTAGACGCCGTTGGCCGCGAACGTCGCGATGCCCGAGGCGTGGTCGAGCACGGTGATCGGGTACTGGCCGAAGCCGACATGGGGGCCGAGCGGAACCTCGCTCCCCTTCTTCTTGGTGAGGTCATAGGCCTTGTTGCCGTCGTCCCAGATCATGCTGACGCCGGCCTTGGCCGCCATGTCCATCACGGCTGCCGGGCCGATCTGCTCGGTGACCTTGTAGAACGGCACGTTGAAGGACAGCTGCGCCATCTTGGCGAGCGTGCAGTTCTTGTCGCAGGGCGGGTTGGACCGGCCGGCGTTGCGGATCTGGGTACTGGAGCCTTTCGGCCTGAACGGGGTCGGGTCCCAGTGCGACTCCACCGAGACGCCGGCCGCGACCGCCGCGGCCAACGTGTAGATCTTGAAGGATGACGCGGGGGAGTGTCCGCCGCTGACGTACGGGCCGCCCTCGCCGTTCTTGCCGGCCTTGTCGTAGGTGGTGCCGTCCATGCCGCCGTAGTAGGCGAGCACGCCGCCGGTGGTCGGGTCGATGGAGACTGCGGCCGCCGTGACGTTCAGTGGGTATTTGTTCAGCAGCGAGGGGGCCGACTTGTTTTGGGGGTCCTTCTCCAAGGTCGAGGTGACCTCGGAGCGGCAGAGGACCTTCTTCTTGTCGGTCGACAGCGGCTTGCCGTCCTTACCGAGCTTGGTCTTCCCGTCCTCGGCGAGCGTGAACGGAATCTCAGCCTTGGTCTTGGGGTTCTTGCAGACTTCCTTGACCGAGTACACCCGGTAGAGCCGCTTCTGCAACTCCATCTGCGCCTTGTGGTTCACGGTCAGCGTGATCTTGAGGCCGCCGTTCTTCCAGTCCTTGATCTTGAGGGCCTCCAGCGCCTTCCTGGCCTCTGGAGTCTCCATCTCCTTCTTGATGTAGTTGATCATCGGACCGTAGCTGGAATCCTTGATGCCCCAGGTGGCGTTGTTCTTGCCGCCGGGAGTGAACGGTTTCGGCATGGGGTAATCCTTGGCCTTGACCTCGTCCACCTCGGCCTGGCTCAGCGTGCCCATCTTCACCACGCTGTTGAGCACGTAGTTCCAGCGGTCCTTGGCGGCCGCCTCGTCGTTCTGCGGGTCGTAGCCCTTGTACTGGCAGTCCTTGAGTTCCACGTCCCCGCACTGCGGCTCCGGCTGCTTGAGCACCGCGCCGAGCACCGCCGCCTGTCCGATGGTCAGCTTCTCGGCCTCGACGCCGAAGTAGACCATGGCGGCGGCGCCGACGCCGGTCGCGCCACGGCCGAAGTAGGCGGTGTTGACGTAGAAGCCGAGGATCTCGTCCTTGGAGTGCTCCTGCTCCAGCTCCCGGGCCCAGACCGCCTCGCGCAGCTTTCGGGCGTAGGTGACCTCGAGGTCGTCCGCCGCGGCACGCGCGTACTGCTGGGTGATCGTCGAGGCGCCCTGGGTCGCGCCGCCGGTGAGGTTGTTCCACGCGGCGCGGGCGATGCCCCAGATGTCGATGCCGTCGTGGTGGTAGAAGTCCTGGTCCTCACCCGCGATCAGGGTGTCCTTGATCTTCCTGTCCAGCACGTTCATGTCGACGATGCGGCGGTTCTCCGTGCCGAGCTGCGCGACCTGCGTCTTGCCGTCCGAGGCGTAGATGA
>NZ_VIQO01000056.1 GCF_007483665.1 Catellatospora sichuanensis | reverse complement strand
CAGTTCCTACGTGCTCACGTTGGCGTCGCACACGAAGAAGAGCAACCCTCCGGGCTGCTCTCAAGATCCCGCTCACCAGCAACGACGCAGGCCTACGCCACATGCTCACAGCGAATGACGCTCAACACACAGGGGCCGTACTGTGCCGGCATGAGTTGGGTTGTACAGCCAGGCACGGAGATGCTGCGGAAGGACCTTCACGCGCTTTTGGGAGGCGGCAACGCCCAATCCGGCATCACCTCGGTGAGCGGAACGACGGACGTATTGCTCTTCGCCACCCAGTCAGGTGAGCTCTTCGGGTACAGCGACGGTTGGGACGGACCGTTCTTCTTCTACACCGGCGAGGGCCAGGTAGGAGACCAGCAGATGAACCGTGGCAACGCGGCCGTGCTTCATCACAAGCGCAAGGGCCGCACCCTTCGCCTCTTCTCGGAGGTCGGCGAGACTTCTACCTCGGCGAAGATCGTCAAGTACGAAGGAGCGTTTGAGGTCGACGATGACGCACCATGGGCGCGCGCGGACGCCCTCGACCGCAACAAGGAGATCCGGTCGGTGATCGTCTTCCGGCTGAGCCCAGTCGGCCATGTTCCCGCCCCGCGGTCCCGGCCGGCCAAGCCCGTTCCCGCGGCACCGGCGGTGCAGGAGGTGCCGCTGGAGGAACATGCCGGCGACACCTTCCAAACTTCTGGGAGTGAGCCGACCGAGGCCGAGCGACGCGAGGCCAAACTGGTTCAGAGCTATCGAGCTTGGTTGGAGGGTGCAGGTCATACCGTCTGCCGGCAGAAGATCAAGCCCGAGGGACTGGGCGTAACGATCTACACCGACCTCTTCGACCTCACAACGATGGACCTGGTCGAGGCCAAAGGCAGCCTCTCGCGCCAACACATCCGAATGGCGCTCGGCCAGCTGTTGGACTATGGCCGCTTTGTGAAGCACGTAACGCGAACCGTTCTGCTACCCGAAAGGCCTGCGGACGAGCTCATCGCGCTCCTGCACGCCTTCGAGATCGACTGCGTCTTCCCTGACAAGCAGCTGGGGTTCATGCGCGTCTCGGCGCCCGCCAACAGACCCGCTCACGCCTGACCCGTGGCCACCGCTTGGCGGCGGCCACCGGGACTCCAACTCCGCCTCAGTATCCGGCGTACAGGCCGACTCGTCCGTCGCCCTCATGGTCGCGCCACCGGCATGCCTTCTGAGCTGCTATGCAAATTCGTGTCGTCAGTCAACGCCGGTCGTTGTTGGTCGCCGTCTGACGGCCTGGAGACGGCCTGGCGTCACGCTCGACGGCCTGGAGACGGCCCAGCAACGAGACGCCCAATACTGATAACCGGACCTTCATGGAGTGGGTTGTCGAAGGCATGTCGGGAACCGGACACAATGTTGCCTTGGCATCGGAGGGCAAGCTGATGTTATTGGCATGGAGGACATAGATGCCAATGTGCTGGGCCTAATTGCCCAGATAGTCCCAGTCATTGCATTTCTGATGGCGACTGACCTTGTTCGCGACTCGCGATGGTACCCGGCCATGGACAAGCTATTTGCCTCTCCTGGGGCACCACGAGAATCAGACGATTGGAAGCTATTTTTCCGCGACGACTTCTTTAAGAATGTCTTGAGCGTGACGTTTCTGTTCTTTCAATGCATGGCAAAGATGTGCATTCTGGCTATGATGCCATTTCTCGAGTTTTGGGCTCTAGTAACGCTTGTGGCTATCGGGGCAGGGAACAAAACGCCCGCCAATCTAGTGATCTTGACTTGCGGCGCATTCATGCTGATCTGCTCCATGGTTTTGATCCGGGTTGCCCAACCGTTAGCATTGTTTATCGTGCTACTTACAGCAGATTGGTATGCATATTTATCAACTCACCAAAATCCAATTCGCAAGCTTTTGAAAAAAAGCGGCTGGACCGACGCCATGAAGGTAGATAGTGGGGACATCGAAAATTCCGCATGGGCAACTACAATATCCTACGTGCTCACCTTTCAAGCGTTGTTGATCGTATACTCCGGCCTGCTGGTTAAGCTTCTAAGCATGCTTATCGAAACGAATTTCTAACGTTATGTAAGCAAGCGCGATCCCCTAGCTCCCCGTCTGCCGTCGGCCCGCACCCCGTGGTCATGATCTCCGGCCGTGGTCAAGGTGGAGCACTCCACGACTGAACGACCTTGACCACGGCCGGAGATCATGAAGGCTCTGCCCGGGTCGACGGTGGGCGGGGTGCGACTCCCCGGAGCCCGAGGTTGGGGGGTTGACTTTGAACTTGGAGACATCAGGTGTTCGGGCGTGGCGGCGGCGGGAGCTGCGGTCAGTTAGTCAGGCTGACACGCGAAGAAATGCCATAAATCAAACAATAAAAGATCTTCTTCGTCGTAATCGCCCTGCCCAAAAAGATCATTCCCTCTCGCTGAGCGGTCACTTCAGATTGATCACTTCCGGCACGCTTTGACGCACGTCGTCGCTGGCCATGGTCGCATCGTCGGCCAGTCGATCACCAGCCGCATTGATCAAAGCGCTGAACTGCGGCAACTCTTCGCCTGCGGCAAAGTCAATCTGTCCTGTTGAGGTATGGCGTCCGTTGATTGGCTGCCGGGGTCCGGGGTCCGGGTCGGCGCGCGCCGAAGGCTGGCGTGTCGACCCGTGGCCCCTGGGACCCCGGCGCGGCCGCCTGCGGCCGCCTTGACCTCGTAGGGAAAGTTTCGACACATGCCGATGGCATTGGGGTGCAGGCTGGTCGGTGGCGTGATCGAAACGGCGTGGGAGATCGAACGGCTGACACGTTGCGGCACTTGGCCTTCGCGTCGGCGGTGCGTTGTGGTGGTGTCGGTGTGGGCTCATAGGCTGATGTCGTGTCGCACCGCTCAGCGTTCCCCCTCTAGCGCGGTGACCATGAGCGTTTACGGGTTGGCAGCCTGGACGTGAGTCGAGAGGCTCTCCTCATGGGCTATCGCGACGATCTGGATTCCGATGTTCAGCGGCTGCTGAACGAACTGTGCATCAAGCTGGGATTTTGCCTGCCACCGGACGACATCCGTCGGCTCTGCGAGTCACCACCCGGCGATGTCGACACCTTCACCGATGCGGTCTTCGAGGCGGAGGGTATGGGTGACATGGCCTATGTCGACAAGTACCTCCGCCGCCAGGTGCGAGAAGTTGTTGATCGGCACATGAGCCGATGGGCCCTGGCGGATGATCAAACGAACGTTGAGCCGTCGCAGTGAGTGTCGGTGGTCGTTAGCGCCCTGACGGGGATGGTCCGCCAGAGACGTCAGGTGTCTACGGATGCTCGTGCGGAGGGGACCAACATGGCTGCGGTCACCGCGGCAGACGCATAGGCCAACACTAGGGCCAGCACCGTCCAACCGATCCCTGCGGCCCGGACGGCCCAGCCGAGAGCCGCACCGACGGCCAGGCCGGCGGCGGAGACGAGCCAAGGCCACGGCAGTCGGCTCAATCGAGCGACAAGGACGCCGATCAGGTAGCAGGACGGCAGGCCACAGCCGAAGAACACCACGCTCATCACACCAAGCGCGTCGGCACTGTTGGTGTAGTTGTTGCTGTCGGCCCGCGCATAAGCCGCGGCAAGCCGGACCGCCAGGTAGGGCCGCAGCCACGACCGCAGCACCAGCCCCCGCCCCACGGGCCGCGGAATTGAAGAACGCTCGGATCGACATCCCGGGCATTGTCCTCCCCAGTCGATCGCGCGTCTGCCCCGGTCGGTCGGAATCCCAGCCACCGCAAGCTGATGGTGCCGATGGCCGAGCCGGTCTGACGCTCGACAATGGGTAGGGGACGCGCTGGCCCTGGTTCTACTCATATGCGCTACATGTCTCGGCCGTACCAGCGCCGACTGGCATTAGAGGAGGGTCACTCCGTCATTCTGGCGGATGGCGGGCACAAGGCCGGTTTTAAGCGCGTCGAGGATGCGCACGGCGAACGCTTCCGCCATGCGTTCACGAACTTGCTCGGGTGTCCACCAGTCGACTGCCGCGGACTCGTCGGTCGGTACGGGCTCACCAGCGACCGCCTCGGCGAGAAAGACAAGGGCGACGACACCAAGCTTCATATTCTTGTAGACGCCGGTCAGCCTCACGGGCCGCACGCTGAGGCCCGTCTCTTCTAGGACCTCGCGGCACATGCCGTCTTCGACGGTCTCGCTGAGTTCGAGCACTCCTCCAGGCAGTTGCCATGCGCCGTTGTCGCGACGTTGGATGACCAGGACCCGACCTTGATTGTCGGTAACGACTCCGGCGACGCTGACAGAGTGGCGCGGCAGCTCGGTCATCGGTTCTCCTCGTCGAACAGGCAGAGGGCAACGGTGGCGTCATCGTGGCTCTTGAAGCGCGGCTGCACGTGGCCTTCGAAGTCCGCGGTCTCCGCTAACCGGACCTGGCGGATCAGTTCCTGAGGTCCACGGTCAGTGACGACGTCAAGCAACGCGGTCCAGTCGTACAGGCCGAACACGTCTACAGCGCAGGACGCGCCGTCGGTGAGCAGGACTGCCCGTCGTACGGCGCCTTGCCCGCGTAGAGGCAAGCGGCCGGTGACCGCGTGTTCGGCCGCCTCCGGGTTGGCGGCCGCGATCCAGTAGCCATCGGGCGTGTTGGTGAGTTCGCGCTTGCGCGTACTAGCGGCTCGTAAACGAATCTGGTGTGCTTCGGAGCCGATGGGCACGTCTCCGACCAGGTAGTCCTTGCGTATCTGCTGCACTGCGCGGGCGAAGCGGTCGTCGACGAGCAAGGCCGTCTCGTTCCCGGTGTCGACTATGAGCGAGTTATCGCAGAGGATCAGGTACTCCAGCTCTGTGCCGGCGTCGCGGATAAGGCAGACGGTTGCGGCGGGCGTGCTGGGGTTGGCGAGGTCGCACATCGGATGATCGAGCATCACGCGTTCGATGGCGACTCCGAGAAGCTTGGTTAACGGTGCCGCAGGCGCATCGTCGATGGCGCCCTTCAGGTGAGTCACGAGCTGACGCGCGTACCAAGCAGGGCCGTGCACACAACCGGTCTCCAGGCCGTCCGGGGCCGTTACCCCGTCAAGGACTCCCACAACCGCCCGGTGATGGAAGACCTGGTCCTCGTTGACGAGCCTGCCCGGAGCCGCCTCGGTCGCCATCGCAACGAGCATCAAGAGTCCTGCTCGTGCGTCGGGTCGTCCCATTCGTAGTGCAGCTTCCAGAGATGGCCCGTCATCACATGTAGACACACCTCGATGGGGTGGTCCTGCGAGTAGGCGACATGGCAGATCTCGAACACCGGCTGCGTCGTTTCAAGCTCCAACGTCCGCTGTTCGTCGTCCGTGGGCATGCGCACGGTGATGTCCTCGGCGAACCGTGTCACTGGGTGGCCGGCGTCAGCAAGTCGGCCGTAGGACCCTCCGCGACCCGCGTTCTCCCTCATCAGGTCGGGAGTGCCTTCGGCCAGTCGCCAAGGGATGTACGAGTCCGCGATTTGGATGGGCTCGCCGTTGGCGTACAGGACACGGCTGCGCAGTAGCGCTTGCTCGCCTTCAGCTAGCCCCAGGATCTCCGCTACAGACCTTGGCGGGGTCGTCTTGCCGATCTCGCGGTACGTGGTGCTGGACTTCAACGCATGACGGCTGGCTTCTACCTCGCCTGCGCCGGTGCCCTCGTTGCGCGCCGCGTATCGCTTCTTGGCGTCCCGAAGGATGGTGGGCAGGGAGCGAACGACGGTTCCTGCCCCACGGCGGACCTTGATCTCGCCTGTGTTGCGCAGGATGACAAGGGCTTTATTGACGGTCGGGCGCGACACCCTCAGCTCGTCTGCAAGTCGGTCTTCGCTTGGCAGCACAGCGCCGGCGGGATAGGTGCCGTCAGCAATGCGGCTGCGTACCAGGTCGGCAATCTGCGCGTACTGCGACCGTGAGGTCTCGATCGTCGTCATCAAAACTCCTGCTCGTAGTACGTCTTACCAAGCGTATGCCCTCGCGGCGGCGAAGTGAACCGCGGTTGGCACGTAATACGTCTTGCGTATCGCTAAAGCCGAGGTTACAGTCGACGCAAGACGTAATACGTGTCTCTGAAGAGGTGATCGAAATGCTGAAGGGTCCGATCGCGGTGAGGTTCGAGCAGGTGTTCCCGTTCGGGGCGTATCTGAACTCGGATGTCGAGCCGGTGTTCGAGTTCGAGAACGGCAAGCGTGGCTCGCAGAAGAAGCACCCGGTGACGGGGGAGCTGCTGTGGGAGGTGACCGTGATCGACGGTGACCGGTCGCTGAAGGGCGCGCAGACGGTCGCGAAGGTCAAGCTCGCGGCGGCGTACCAGCCGGTTCCGCCGAACTCGGTGGCGGGTTCGCCGTTCACGCCGGTGGAGTTCACCGAGATGACGGCGACGCCGTACATCTCCGACAACGGTGGCCGGGCGCGTCTGGCCTGGTCGTACATGGCCCGTGACATGGTCGCCGCCGACGCGGCGCAGTCCTGAACATCTCTGCCACGCGGGACCGGCCCACTCCGCCAAGAACAGTCCGGTCCCGCGTGCTGACTCCTCACCTCGAAAGGGGAGGTTTGTCATGTCCACGCTACCCAACCCCGCGCCCGCCAACGCGTGTGACTCATCGGCGCTGGTGTCGTCGCTCGCCGCGCCTGCGATCCTGGCGTCGCGGTCGCTGTTCATGGCCGGGTTCTCCGACGAGCTGCGTATCGCGACCCTGATCGAGGTCGCCGGTGCCGCCGCCGCGCTGGCCCGCCAAATCGCTCTGGCCGGTCACGTCGACCTGCGCTCAGTGATGCTCCAGGTGACCACCCCCGTCGACGCCCGCGCGGTGCTTGGCCGGGGCGCGTGGCTGCCGACCATGGTCCGCCCCATCCCGGCCCCTGCCCGGCCGGCCGAGGTCCGCCCCGCCGTCTCCCGTACCGACAGCGGCACACAGCTCGATCTGCTGGCCACGATCGGTGGTGAGCGGTGATGTTCGGCCGTGCTGAGGTCAACCTGATCGAGTGCCTGTGCGGGCAGTGGGTGCCGCCCCGCCAGTTCCACCGCGCGTGGCACCTGTGCCGTGAGTGTGCGCTGCGGGCCAAGGCCCGGCTGGAGCAGATCGAGCCGCTGTGGCCGCACCTGATGACCGCCTGCAAACTCACGGTCCGGCACTGGGGCACCACCTACACCCCCGTCATCGTCGGGGTGTACTCCCGCGCAGGCCTGGACGTGCTCACCATCGCTGTGGTCCCCGGGCAAACCCGTGCTGACTTCGCCAAGCACCTGGGCCGCATGGCCGAGACGTTCGGCGTGCGCCGGGTCGCGGTCCGCGCCGGTCTCAAAGCTGGCCTGGTCGTGCTGCACCTGCACCAGGGCGACCCCCTCACCGCGGTCGTGAAGCCGCTGCCGGTGCCGATGGTCCCTGACTTCACCGCGCTGCCGATGGGCCGCCGCGAGTCCGGGCAGACGTGGACGCTGCGCCTGCACGGCGGGCACTGCCTGGTCGTCGGCGCATCCGATGCGGGCAAGGGCAGCTTCGTGCAGTCGTTCCTGCGCTCGGTCGCCGGTGGCATCTCCGCCGGCACGGTCCGGGTCGTCGGGTTCGACCCCAAGGGCGGCATGGAGATGGCCGGGGCCGCGCCACTGCTGGAGCGGTTCCTGTGCGACTCCGTTGGGCAGATGGCCGACGCCCTGGAAGACGAGGTCGCCGTCCTCAACGAGCGCACCGTCGCGCTGCGGGGTCGGACCCGCCAGCACGTCGCCACCGTCGCCGAACCCAAGCGCATCATCCTGATCGACGAGTTGGCGACGCTGACCGCCTACGGCGACAAGAAGACCATCGACCGGGTCAAAGCCGCACTCGCGCTAATCCTCACCAAGGGCCGCGCCGCCGGCATCCACGTCGTCGCCCTGGTCCAGGACGGCCGCAAGGAAGTCGTCCCGCTGCGCAACCTGTTCGCGATCCGGGTCGGGCTGCGCATGGTCGAACCCGCCGAGGTCGACCTCGTCCTTGGCGACAACGCCCGCGACCGCGGCGCCCTGTGCGACCTCATCCCGAGGTCCATGCCCGGTGTCGGCTACGTCGTCGACGGCGACACCGACCCCGAGCGCATCCGCCTGTCCTTCCCCACCGACGCCGACATCGCCGCCCTGGTCGCCGAGTACGCCCGCCCGACCGCCGGAAAGGGGCGCTGACCATGAACGCCAACACTCGCGGTCGCGGCTGGGCTCGCTTCGGCGCGCTGCTGGGCGGCGTCATCTCCGTGGCCGCCAACGTCGCCCACTCCTACATCCCCCCGACCGACGCCCCAGCGGACTGGCAGCCGATGCCCGGCGCGGTCGTCGGCTCGGTCGTCTGGCCGGTCATCCTGTTCGTCGCAATCGAAATCCTGGTCCGCGTCGCATGGCCGGTAGGACGCTGGTGGGCCGTGCTGCGCTTCGGCGGCATGATCCCCGTCGCATTCGTCGCCGGCATCGTGTCCTACCGCCACCTGTCCTCCCTGCTGACCTACTACGGCGAGGACCGGCTCGTGTCCGGATTCGGCCCACTCGCCATCGACGGCCTCATGATCATGGCCACCGGGGCGCTCCTGGTCATCGGACACCGCACCACCACTGACACCACCGCCGTCCCGGACAACAGCCCCGACACCCAGGATGTCCGTCCGCGTCCCCAAGACGTCCCCGCGCCGTCCCCGACGCCCCAGCCCGTCCCGGACTCCCGTCCTGGGTCCGTCCCCGCCGTCCTGGCTCCGGCCGCGCCGGTCCCGGCCATCCAGGACCGTCCCGGGGTGCGCCCCGAGATCCGTCCTGAGGTTCGTCCTGAGCCTGTCCGGGCCGAGGTCGTTCGGGCTGTCGTCCCGGCCCCGGTCGAGGCCACCGCTCAGCCGTTCCGGTCCTGGCCGACCGCGCCGCTGCCCGCAGGGATGCTCGACACCGCCCGCGGTGCTGCTGCCCGGTTCGCAGCCGAACACGGCCGACAGATCCGCCGCGACGAGCTGCAGAAGATCCTGCGGGTCTCCAACTCCACTACTGGCGACGTGATGGCCGCGCTCGGCCTGACCACCCCCCGCACGCCGATTACGGCGGTCAACGGGACGGAGCGCTGACATGCCCGTACTGATCATCACCCGAGGGCTGCCCGGTTCGGGCAAGAGCACCGCCGCACGCCAGTGGGTCGCCGCCGACCCGATCCGCCGGGTCCGGATCAACGTCGACGGCATCCGGGCCATGGGCCACGACCGCCGCGTGATCCTCGCCGACGAGCACACCCCCGGCACCGAGCCGATCATCCAGGCCGCGCGTGACGCGCTCGTGCGGACCTGGCTGGCTGCCGGCGTCGATGTCGTCGTGGACGAGATCGCGCTCCGCGACGAACTCGTGGCGCACCTGCTCGACTTGGCCGTCTCGTGCGGCGCTCGGGCTGAGGTGTGGGACTTCACCGACGTGCCGCTGTCGGTCTGCCTGCAACGCAACGCCGCCCGGCCCGACGCCGAGCGGGTCTCCGAGGACCGGATCGTCGGCCGCTGGCAGACCTACATCAAGGGCAAGCCCCACCCGCTGCCCCTGCCCGACCCCACGCCCTGACCGGCTCGCCCGCCCTGCCTGCTTCACCTGCTGCAACACCTCGGAAGGAGGTGCCCTGTGATCACTGCACCCGAAAACACCCCCGCCACGACCGCAGGGCACCTCCTCGCCTCACTGGCCGGCCTGGACGAGATCCCCGCTGATGACCGCTTCGGGCTCATGGACCGGGCCGCCAAGCCCGGCTTCGGTCGCTGGCTCGACGCCGCCGCCCGCGCCCGCGGCTGCACCCGTCCCGTCCGCCTGCGCGGTGAAGTCCTCACCGTCAACGCGTCGACCGGCGCGGTGATCGAGCGGTTCTCCACCGACACGCTTCCCGACAACGTGCTCTACAAGCCGTGCGGCACGCGGATCGCCTCGCTGTGCCCCGCCTGCGCCACCACCTACCGCTACGACACGTATCAGCTCATCAAAGCTGGCCTGGCGGGCGGCAAGGGTGTGCCAGACAGCGTCGTGTCGCACCCTGCCGTGTTCGTCACCCTCACCGCGCCGTCCTTCGGCGTCGTGCACACCCGCGTCGTCCGCAACGACAAGCCCCAGCCCTGCCGCGTCCGCCGTGACCGGCCCGTCTGCGCCCACGGCAAGCCGCTGTCCTGCACCGCCGTACACGGCGAGAGCGACTACCGGCTCGGACAGCCGCTGTGCCTGGACTGCTACGACCATCAGCACCAGGTCGTCTGGAACCACCTGGTCGCCAAGCTCTGGGACCGAACCATCCTCGCCGTGCGCCGGCACATCGGCGCTACCCCCAAGGGCGCAGTCAAGCTCCGCTACGCCAAGGTCGCCGAGTACCAGCGCCGCGGCGTCGTCCACCTGCACGCCCTGATCCGCCTAGACGCCAACCTGCCCGGCGACCCGCACACCATCGCGCCCCCGCCGTTCGGCATCGATCCCAATGGCGACCAGGTCCCGCTCTATACCGCCGCGATGCTGAAGGCGGCCGTGGAAGTCGCCGCCCGGTCCACGGGACTCACCACCGCGCCGCACCCTGAGCAGCCGCACGGGTGGGAATTGCGGTGGGGCACGCAGGTAGACGTGAAGGTCGTGCGGACCGGCCTGCCGGGCGAATCCCTAACCGAGCAGCACGTCGCCGGATACCTGGCCAAGTACGCCACCAAGGCCACCGAGATCACCGGCCTCAACGCCGGCAGGGTCACCGCGGCCTCCATGGAGGCCTACGCCAACCCGGCCCGGCACACCAACCGACTCATCACCGCCTGCTGGAACCTCGGCGCGGCAGACGGCTGGACCGGGCTGCGCCGCTGGGCACACATGCTCGGCTTCGGCGGCCACTTCGCCACCAAAAGCCGCCGCTACTCCACCACCATGGGCACACTCCGCGCCGCACGCCGACCCCAGCACCGCGACGGCGCGACCGTCCACGCCATCGGCCCCGAGGACTTGGCCGACGTTGGCGAGACCGCAGATGACTCGACCGTGCTTGTGATCAACCACTGGCAACACGTCGGCAACGGCTGGCGCACCACCGGCGACGCCGCACTCGCCGCAATGGCCGCAGACGCTGCCCGGCGGCGCCGACCCCTCGGAACCCCAGCAGCACCACACCATCCGCCGACTGACCAGGGGAGAGACAGAGATGACCACCACCGCCATCAGACGTAAGTGGCTCACCGTCAACGAGGTCGCCGAGCTGCTCGGCTTCGGTCTGAGCAAGACCAAGCTCCTCGTCGCCGAGGGCCGTATCCGCTCGGTCAAGGACGGCCGGCACCGCCGCATCCTGCCGCAGTGGGTGGACGACTACATCGCTCGCACAATCGAGGAGTTCGAGGCATGACCGGCAAGCGCCACAACGGCGAAGGGTCGATCTTCCCGTACCGCAACGGCTTCGCTGCCTATGTGTGGGTCACCAAGCCTGACGGCACCCGCACGCGTAAGTACGTCTACGGGCAAGAGCGCGAAGAGGTCCACGCCAAATGGATCAAGCTGCACGAGGAGGCGAAGAAGGGGCCAGTTGCCACCAAGGCCATGACGGTCGGCAAGTTCGCCGCCTACTGGTTGGCGGAGATCGTCGAACCGAACCTCTCCCCCGGCTCCTACTCGATCTATGAAAGCGCTAGCCGTCTGTACATCGTTCCTGGCCTGGGAAATGTACGGCTCGACCGGCTTCGGCCGACCGACGTACAGACGTGGCTCAACAACGCCGCTCGGGCCTGTCAGTGCTGCACGCAGGGGAAGGACGCGCGTCGCCAGCTGGACAAGCGCCGCTGCTGTTCGCTGGGCCGCTGCTGCAACAACGTCCTCAAACAGTCCTCCGTGGCCGGACTGCGCCGAGCGATTCGCGCGATGCTCACCAGTGCCATCGATTCGGACATGATCACAAAGAACGTCGCCAAGCAGACGAAGTTGCCCACGGCCCGGAAGGTTCGTCGCACGGCCTGGTCCAGCGAGGAAGCCCGCCGGTTCTTGGAGCAAGCCCGCAGCGATGACCAGCGCTTCTATGCGGCCTATGTTCTGATTCTGCTGTTAGGCCTACGCAAAGGCGAGGTCTTGGGCCTGACGTGGGAGCAGATCGACCTGGGCACCGCAGAGGTCAACATCGTGCTTCAGCTTCAGAGGGTCGGCCGGCGGCTGCTGCACCGCGAGGTTAAGAGCGAGAGTTCCGAAGCCACGTTGCCGTTGCCGCAGCTGGCGTTGGCTGCGCTGGCTCGTCACCGGGAGCTTGTCGCCGATGACCTGGGCGAGGCTCCCTCTGGGCTGCTCTTCACCACCCGGACCGGGCTGCCGGTGGAGCCGCGCAACTTCAACCGGTTCTGGGATCGCCAGATCAAGCGGGCCGGCGTCAAGCGGATCACGGTGCATGACGCCCGGCGTACCTGCGCAACGCTGCTACGAGACCTGAACGTGCATCCGCGGGTAGCTCAGCAGATCCTCAGGCACGCACAGGTGGCCATCACAATGGAGATCTACACCGAGGTCACAGACGAAGCCACCCGTGATGCGCTGCGCAAGCTCGGCGAGAGCTTGGGTTGATGATCAAATTACGGACGGAGTGTGCTGTGCTGCGGGTCGTAGCAGACCAAACCATGGTCATGCGCGACCCGCGCAGCCCATTCGGACACCTCGACACATTGGCTCCAGACCATGGGGAAGTAGATGATCGGGCCAACGGCCTCCGTGATGAGCGGCCCCGTGGACCAAGGACTGTCTTCGCCCTCCTCGGTACTGATGTCCGGGTATCGGGCAAGCAAGGCTTCGACGTACGCAGTGATTCGTGGCGTCGGCGGCTCGAACTCGGCTACCTCGATGTACGCCTTGTACAGGCGCTTGTACTCGGCACCAGCCGCAGCGTCATCTGCGGGCCGGTCACCTTCCCACACGGCCAGGTCATAGGACATGGCGAGCAGTTTGGCACGGACGCGTGATGGTCATGCAGGGCCGTTGCTGTACCTTGCTGCTGTACTGAAGATCAAAAGGCCCTGTCCGGTTGCCGGAGAGGGCCTTTGAGCTGGGATGTTGGAGCCGACCAGGGGACTTGAACCCCTAACCTTCCGATTACAAGTCGGGTGCGCTACCAATTGCGCCAGGCCGGCATGCACGGCGCGCGAGCCGCCGTACCCAGCGATGGTACGCGGCGGGAGCACCGGGTCCGCTACCGGATTCCCCGGAGTTTCGTACCGATCATCACCATAGCGTCCGTTTTGCCTGGCAGACGCGTTCCACATGATGATCCACGGGCTTGTTTACACGTCGTTACGCGGTTACTTTGGCGAACGCCGGGTTCGTGCGAACGTAGTCGGCACTTCACTTTCACTCGGATCGTCCGGCACGTTCCTGCCGGTGGAAGGACACACCCCCGTGGCTACCGTCACTTATTCCAAGGCGTCCCGGATCTACCCGGGCACCGACCGCCCCGCCGTCGACCAGCTCGACCTCCAGATCAACGACGGCGAGTTCCTCGTCCTCGTCGGCCCGTCCGGCTGTGGCAAGTCCACCAGCCTGCGGATGCTGGCCGGTCTTGAGGACGTCGACCAGGGCGCGATCTACATCAACGACAAGGACGTCACGAACCTCCCGCCGAAGTCGCGGGACATCGCGATGGTCTTCCAGAACTACGCCCTCTACCCGCACATGACGGTGTACGAGAACATGGCGTTCGCGCTCAAGCTGCGCAAGACCCCGAAGTCGGAGATCGACGTCCGGGTCAAGAAGGCCGCGCAGATGCTGCAGCTGGAGGAGTACCTCAGCCGCAAGCCGAAGGCGCTCTCCGGCGGTCAGCGCCAGCGTGTCGCCATGGGTCGCGCCATCGTGCGTGAGCCGCAGGTCTTCCTCATGGACGAGCCGCTGTCGAACCTCGACGCCAAGCTCCGTGTGCAGACCCGTTCGCAGATCGCCACGCTGCAGTCGCAGCTGGGCATCACCACCGTGTACGTGACGCACGACCAGGTCGAGGCCATGACCATGGGTCACCGCGTCGCCGTGATGCTCGACGGTGTGCTGCAGCAGTGCGACACCCCGCGTGCCCTGTACGACCGGCCGTCGAACGTCTTCGTCGCGGGCTTCATCGGCTCCCCGGCCATGAACATCAAGACCGTGCAGCTGACCGACGGCGGCGCGGTGTTCGGCCAGATGGTGCTCCCGCTGACCCGCGAGCAGGTCGCCCTGGCGCAGGCCGAGGGCGGCAACGGCCAGGTCACCGTGGGCTTCCGCCCCGAGGACTCGGACCTGGTGGGCGCGAGCGAGGGCGGCATGCCCATCGTCGTGGACCTGGTCGAGGACCTGGGCGCGAACGCCAACGTGTACGGCCACGCCGCGATCAACGGCGGCGAGGAGCGGTTCGTGGTCAGCACGTCCCGTCAGGCGATGCCGAGCCTGGGCGACACCGTGTTCGTCAAGCCGGTGGTCGGCAGCCACCACGCGTTCCACGCCGCCAGCGGCGTGCGCATCTGACGCAAGCAGTAACCGAAAGGGGCGGGACCGTTCGCGGTCCCGCCCCTTTGTGATGCGTGCCGATCTTCGCTTAGCCGTGCTCCACCGGGTAAGCATGGAGCCATGACGGAGTATCGAGTCGAGCACGACACGATGGGCGAGGTCCGGGTGCCCGTCGAAGCCCTGTGGGGTGCGCAGACCCAGCGGGCCATAGAGAACTTCCCGGTTTCGGGGACTCCCCTGCCATACCCCCTGATCATCGCCCTTGCCCAGATCAAGGAGGCGGCGGCCGAGGCGAACGCGGCCACCGGGGACCTCGACGCGCAGACCGCCGGCGCGATCGCCTCCGCGGCCCGCGAGATCGCCGAGGGCGACTTCGCACCGCACTTCCCGCTCGACGTGTTCCAGACCGGCTCGGGCACCTCGACCAACATGAACATGAACGAGGTGCTGTCCCGCCTGGCCGGGCAGCGCCTGGGCCGGGCGGTGCACCCGAACGACCACGTGAACGCCTCACAGTCCAGCAACGACGTGTTCCCGTCGGCGATCCACCTGGCTGCCCTGCGGCTGGTGGCGTACGAGCTGCGCCCGGCGCTGCTGGAGCTGGAGAACGCGCTGTCGCGCAAGGCCGGGGATTTCGCGCACGTGGTGAAGTCCGGTCGCACCCACCTGATGGACGCCACCCCGGTGACCCTGGGCCAGGAGTTCTCCGGCTATGCCCAGCAGGTGCACCGGGCCGCCGAGCGCATCGCTTCGACCCTGCCGCACGTCGCCGAGCTGCCGCTGGGCGGCACCGCCGTCGGCACGGGCGTCAACGCGAGCGCCGAGTTCCGGCGCGAGGTCTACCGTCGGCTGGCCGCCAACACGGGCCTGCCCGTCAAGGAGGCCGAGAACCACTTCGAGGCGCACGGCGCTCGTGACGCCCTGGTCGAGCTGTCGGGCCAGCTCCGCACCGCTGCGGTCAGCCTCTACAAGATCGCCAATGACATCCGCTGGATGGGCTCAGGGCCCCGCGCAGGCCTCAGCGAGCTGCGCATCCCCGACCTCCAGCCCGGCTCGTCGATCATGCCCGGTAAGGTCAATCCGGTCATCTGCGAGTCCGTCCGCCAGGTCTGCGCCCAGGTCATCGGCAACGACGCCGCGGTCGCGTTCGCCGGCTCCCAGGGCGACTTCGAACTCAACGTCATGCTCCCCGTGATGGCCCGCAACCTGCTCGAATCCATCACCCTGCTGGCCAACGTCAGCCGCCTGTTCGCCCGCAAGTGCGTCACCGGGCTTCAGGCCAACGAGGAGGTGGCCCGCCTCTACGCGGAAGGCTCCCCTTCGATCGTCACGCCCCTCAACCGCCACATCGGCTACGAGGAGGCGGCAGCCATCGCCAAGCAGGCCCTGGCGGAGAACAAGACCATCCGCCAGGTCGTCGTCGAACGCGGCCACGTGGAGGCCGGCAAGCTCACTGAGGCGCAGCTCGACGCGGCCCTGGACGTGCTCGCCATGACCCGCCAGCCCGACTGACCGACCCGTCGACAAATAGACGTTGGCCTATTACGTCGAGTTTCCGTGGATCGGGCTCGATGTAATAGGCCAACGTCTATGCAAAGGCGGATGGACCGCCGGTCACGCCGCCCGGCGGCGGGCCACCTCGGCCAGGGTCACGGCCGCGGCGACGGAGGCGTTCAGCGACTCGACCTCGGACACCATCGGGATGCTCACCCGCATGTCACAGGTCTGCCCGACCAGTCGGCCCAGGCCGCGCCCCTCCGAGCCGACCACCACGACCAGCGGGCCGACGGCCGCTTCGAGCTGGTACAGGTCGGTCTCCCCGTCGGCGTCCAGCCCGACGACCACGAAACCCTCCGACTGCGCCTGCTTCAGCGCCCTGGTCATGTTGGTCACCTGGGACACCGGCAGCCGAGCCGCCGCTCCCGCGCTGGTCCGCCACGCCGTCGCGGTGATGCCCGCGGCCCGCCGTTCGGGCACGAAGATGCCCTGCGCGCCGAACGCGGCCGCGGACCGGATCACCGCGCCGAGGTTGCGCGGGTCGGTTACCCCGTCCAGCGCCACCAGCAGCGGCTCCGGGTGCTCGACCGAGGCGGCGAGCATGTCGTCGAAGCTCTCGTACGCGAACGGCGGCACCTGGATGCCGATGCCCTGGTGCAGCACGCCGCCGGTGAGCCGGTCGAGCTCGGCGCGGCTGATCTCCAGGATCGGGATGCCACGGTCGCCCGCGGTACGCACGGTCTCGGTGATGCGCTCGTCGATGTCGAGGCCCTGGGCGACGTAGAGCGCGGTCGCGGGCACGTGCGCGCGCAGCGCCTCGACCACCGGGTTACGGCCGACGAGCAGCTCCGGCGCGTCCTTCGGGGTCTGCGACTTGCGCCCGGGGGCGACCCGCGGGCCGCTGCGCACGGGAGCGCCGCCCCGGCCGGCCGGGGTGCGCCGGGTCGGGGTGCCCTTGCCGCCGCTGCCGCGGCCCCAGGTGGTGTCCTTGGTGCCGGGCTTGCCGATCTTCGGGCTGCGCCCTTCCGCCGCGGCGGCCTTGCGCTCCTTGTCCTGCTTCCAGGCGGTCTTCGAGGGCAGCTTCTCGGTGCCCGAGTAGCCCTTGTGCCAGGGACGCTCGTCGGCGGGCAGGGTCTTGCCGCGACCCTTCAGGGTGTCCTTGCCCTTGCCGCCCGTGCCCTTGGCGGCGCTCTTCTTGCTGATCTGGCGTATGTTCCGACGTTGCGAGTTGCCCGGCATTACAGTTCACTTCCGATCGTCCAGCGTGGACCGTGCGGGGTGTCCTCCACCACGACTCCGGCCTGTTTGAGCTGATCCCGCACGGCGTCCGCGGCGGCCCAGTCCTTACGTTCGCGTGCGGCCGTGCGCTGCTCCAGGGCGAGCGCGACCAGCGCGTCGACCGTGCTGCGCAGCCCGCTGCCACTCTTGGTGTCGGCCCAGGCCGCGTCGAGCGGGTCGATGCCGAGCACGCCGAGCATGGCCCGGACACTGCTCAGCGCGCCCGCGGCGGCCTTGCCGTCCCCGGCGGCCAGCGCGGTGTTGCCCTCGCGCACGACTTCGTGCAGGGCCGCCAGCGCGGCCGAGGTGTTGAGGTCGTCGTCCATGGCCGCGGTGAAGTCGGCGCACAGCACGCTCGGCTCGACGACGCCGACCAGTTCCACGGCCCGCTGCACGAAGCCTTCGATGCGGCGGTATGCCGTCGCGGACTCCTCCAGCGCGCCCCAGCTGAAGTCGATGCGGGCCCGGTAGTGCGGGGCCAGCATGTAGTAGCGCAGGTCGACGGGCCGGATGCCGCGCTCGACGACCGAGTCCAGGTCGACGACGTTGCCCAGCGACTTGCTCATCTTGGCCTCGCCGAGGTTGAGCAGGCCGTGGTGCACCCAGAACCGGGCGAACGGCAGCCCGGCGGCGCGCGACTGCGCCTGCTCGTTCTCGTGGTGCGGGAAGACCAGGTCGAGGCCGCCGCCGTGGATGTCGAACTCCGCGCCCAGATAGCGCTTGGCCATCGCGGAGCACTCGATGTGCCAGCCGGGGCGGCCGCGGCCCCACGGCGAGGGCCACTCGGCGTCGTCGGGCTCCTCGGACTTCGCGCCTTTCCACAGCGCGAAGTCCCGGGGGTCGCGCTTGGCCCGCTCCGGTCCGTCGGGCGCGGCCAGCATCTCGTCGGGCCGCTGCCCGGACAGGGCGCCGTACTCGGCGAAGGAGCCCACGGAGAAGTAGACGTCACCGCTGCCGTCGTTGCTCGGGTACGCGTTGCGGCGCTCGATCAGCTCGGCGATCAGCTCGTGCATCTCGGGCACGTGCCCGGTGGCTCGCGGCTCGTAGGTAGGCGCGAGCACGTTCAGCGCCCGGTAGGCGGCGGCCAGCGTCACCTCGTTGGCGTACGCGATCGACCAGAACGGGCGACCCAGCTCCAGCGACTTGGCGAGGATCTTGTCGTCGATGTCCGTGATGTTGCGCACGAACACGACGTCGTAGCCCGAGTGGAGCAGCCAGCGCCGCAGCACGTCGTAGTTGACGCCCGAGCGCAGGTGGCCGATGTGCGGGCCGGCCTGGACGGTGAGACCACACAGGTACACGGAGGCCTGACCGGGAACGCGCGGCACGAAGTCGCGCACCTGTCTGGTCGCGGTGTCAAAGAGTCTCAACGTCACCGCACAAGGATAGTCAATGCGCGGCCGTCCACTGCGACTGCAGCCACCGCAACGCCTCAAGCTCATCTGGATCGACGGCGATTCGATACTCACGGCCATCTGTGCCGGTGACGCCGATCACCGCCGCCTCCCCGATCGCCGCCCGGTCCGCCTTCGTCGACGGCGTCTCCGGCAGCGTCGATCCGCCGAGCACGGGGATGGCCCGGCGGGCGATGCCGTCGCCCTGCGAGATGCTCAGCGAGACGCTGTCAGCCCGCAGGTGCCCGTTCAGCCACCCGTTGCGGGCATACGCCGAGGTCGTGCCGTACACCTGGCCGGGGATCTCCAGGGGTTCGCCGGACTGCACCAGCTGCAGCGAGACCTCGCCCACCACGACGATGTTGTCGTGCTCCTCGGCTACCGGCGCGCCGAGCGAACGCGGCTCGCCGTGTCGTGCGATCTCCGCGCGGACCGTGTCGATCATGTCAGTGCCGGCCCGCCAGCCCTTGACCTTGCCGTAGTAGCGCCACCGCCGGCCCTCGGGCGACCTGCCCCGGGCCACGATCAACCACGGCGCGCCGAACAGGAAACGGGCCAGCACCCACAACGGCAGCAGCAACAGCACCAGCAGCCACTCGACCGCGAGCACGACCAGCACGACCAGCACCGGCAGCGCCAGAATGATCAGCAACACGGAAATGCACCCCAGCGAGCCGTCGGCAAGCTTCAGGAACTCGGGCTCGCCCTCCGGCACGCTGCGCCGTCGGCGCGGCCGCCACGGCAGCCAGCGCCGACCGACCCACCACTGCCGCCCGTCCGCACCGGTGATCCTGTCGGCCATGCCGGGCATGGTGCCAGAGCGCGGCAAGCACGCCGGATCAGCCGTTGAGCGCCGCCACCGCGTCGGGAAGCTCGGCCAGGTCGGTGATCACCACGTCCGCGCGGACCGGTCCGGGCGCGGGGGCGCCCGCCCGGTTCAGCCAGACGGTACGCAGGCCCGCGCCCGCGGCCCCGGCGACGTCGTGGTCGTAGGAGTCCCCGACGTACACCACCTCGTGCGGCTGCGCCGACGCCGCGGCCAGCACCGCCTCGAAGAAACCCCGGGCGGGCTTCTTCGGGACTCCGTTCTCCAGCGCGTAGAGCTCGAACGAGAACCGCCCGCCGAGCCCGCACCGGTCGGCCAGGCTGTTGGCGTTCGTGGCGTACCCCAGGCTGTAGTCCCGGCTCAGCTTGTCCAGCACCGCGGGCACTTCAGGGAACGGGTGCGAGTGCGCGTAGCGCACCTCGAAGAACAGCTCCAGCCACCGGTCCAGCTCGTGCTCGCGGCCGGCCCGGGCCAGGGTGTGCCGCATCGCGGCGGCCCGGATGTCGCGCGCGGGCCGCTCGGCCAGCAGCGTCCAGTGCTCCTCGGCGTCCGCCGCGAACAGCTCCAGGGTCAGCGCCGGGTCGGCCACCGCGGCGGTGACCGCACTCAGGCCCGCGTTCACGGCGGTGCGGATGTCCACCAGCGTGTCGTCGGCGTCGAAGGCGACAGTTGTGATCATCGGTACACGTTAGCGGAACCGCAGGTCAGAGCCCTGCACCGTCACCCGCCGGGGGTACGCCGTCCCACGTCGCGAGACAACGGAGACGCGCCAGCCGTCAGGCGAGACCGGCGAGCCCGCCCGGCAGCTGCGCCAGGCGCTCGACGACCAGATCGGGGACGACGGGGCCGGGCAGCTCACGGCCGCCGCGATTCACCCATGCCGTACGCATCCCGGCTGCGGCGGGCGCCGCCACGTCGTGGTGGTAGTTGTCGCCCACATAGACGATCTCGTCCGGTTTCACGCCCGTGGCGGAAACGACCGTGGCGAAGAACTCCGGCGCGGGCTTCTTCGGCAGACCGTCCTGGTGCGCGTACAACTCGAAAGCGAACTCGCCGCCCAGCCCGCACCGGTCCGCCGTCGAGTTGCCGTTGGTCGCATAGCCCAGCAGGTACGACTCCCGCAGCTCGGCCAGCGTGGCCAGCGCGTCCGGGAACGGCTTCGTCGCCCGGTAGCGGCAATGGAAGAACAGCTCGTAGTGGTGGTCGAGGTGCTGCTCCAGGCCGAAGCGGGCCAGCGTCCGGCGCATCGACTCCCGCCGGATGTGCGGGACGGGCGCCTCCGGGCCCTCGGCGAACACCACCCGCCAGTCGTCCTGCAGGTGCTCGCGCGTCACCGCCAGGTCCGGGTCGAGCCGGCGCAGGTTGCCGAGCACCTGGTCCAGTGCATAGTCGATCGCCGGACGCAGATCGAGCAACGTCTCGTCCGCGTCGAACACCACCGCCTTGATCACTCCGCCACTCTAGTCACATCCTTCGACGCCTACGCTTAGCCCGTGGACACCGCACAGACGCTCGATCGCGGGCTGCGCCTGCTGACCCTGGTCGCGGACACCCCCGGCGGGCTGACCGTCACCGAGGCCGCCAACCGCCTCGGCGTAGGCCGCGCCGTGGTGTACCGGCTGGTCACCACGCTCACCGAGCACTCCCTGGTCCGCCGCGATTCCGGCGGGCGGCTGCGCCTCGGCCTCGGCCTGCTGCACCTGGCTCGGCGCGCCCAGCCGCTGCTGGCCGACGCGGCGCTGCCCGCCCTGCGACGGCTCGCCGACCAGGTACACGCCACCGCTCACCTCACCGTCGCCGACGGCGACGAAGCTGTCGCGGTCGCCGTGGTCGAGCCCAGCTCGACCATGTTCCACGTCGCCTACCGCACCGGCTCCCGGCATCCGCTCGAGTCCGGCGCCGCCGGCCGCGCCATCCTCTCCGACGCCGAGGGCTGGACCGTCTCCACCGGCGAACTCCAGCCCGGCGCGTACGGCATCGCCGCCCGCGTCCACCACGTCGAAGGCCTGCGCGCCTCCGTCGGCGTCGTAGCCCTGGCCCCCCTCGACACCCCCACCGTCGGCCCCCTGGTCGTAGCCGCCGCCACCACCATCACCACCGCCCTCACCTGACCCCCACCGCCCGTCGGCCACCGCCCGCCGCGGGCCGCCGGGCCGCCGGGCCAAGATCGTCCGACTTGCCTGGCACCTGTGCGTATCTTGGTGGCGCATTCGCGCAGGTGCCTGGCAAGTCGAGTGACCTTGAAGGGTCACGGCAGCGCCGGACAGTGCCGGTCGTCCACAAGTGTCCACAGCTGATCCACATGGTTATCCACAGGGTGATCGGCGGTTATCCACAGGGCCGTACACAGGGACCGTGGATTTAGGGCACGCTGTGCGGCGTGCGACGTGTCGATCGACCCAGGCGATTGGCCTGGCAGGTGTTCCGCGGGTCCGACGCCGTGCGGGAAGGGCTGCTGACAGCCGAGCAACTGCGCGGCGACAACTGGATGAGCGTGGGCTACAACGTATTCGCCGACAGCCGGCTCGACCGTGATCACGAGTTGAGGTGCCGCGCACTCGCGCTGGACCTGCCGCCCCGCGCCTACTTCGCCGGGCCGTCCGCCGCGTGCCTGCACGGCGTCGAGCACGCCGCCGCCTTCGGCGACTCTGTACACCTGGTGGTGCCTGCGGGTGCCCGGCTCAACCAGCGCAAGCAGGCGACCGTCCACCGCATGCTGCTCGGCGACGACGAGGTCGAGGTCCACCGCGGCCAACCCGTCACCCGGCCACTGCGGACCTGCTGGGATCTCGTGCTGTGGCTGGATCTCGTGCCGGCGGTCACGATCATCGACGCGCTGCTGCATGCCAAGCAGGTGACCGCCGCCGAGTTGGGCGAGCTGGCCCGCAGCCGGTTCGGCCGGCATGGCGGAGCCAGGGCGGCCAGGGCGTTCGCGCTCGCCGACGGTCGCGCCGAGTCACCTCAGGAGTCCCGCCTCCGGCTGGGCCTGGTCCGTGCCGGACTGCCACGGCCCGAACTTCAGCATCCGGTCGCGGTGGGCGGCCGCGTGCTGCACCCCGATCTCGCCTGGCCGGAGTTCAAGGTCGCCATCGAGTACGACGGCGAGTGGCACGACGCCCCCGACCAGTTCCACCTCGACCGCCGCCGACTCAACCTGTTGGTCAACGACGGCTGGATCGTCCTGCACGTGACGAGTCGCCGCATGCGCACCGACTTCGCGGGTATCGTCCGCGAGGCCAAGACCGCCCTCCGCTCCCGCGGCTGGCGCCCGTAGATCAACACCGTCCACACGGTCGGCACCCGCGGTTTCACGAGGAACGCCCCGTGGCGGTGCGCACCCCGCTCGACGCGGGCGCCGCCACGCGGAAGACCGTCGCCCGAGCCGCCCAACCGGTCCAAGATCGCTCGACTTGCCAGGCACCTGTGCGAATGACGCTTCAAGATACGCACAGGTGCCAGGCAAGTCCGACGATCAAGGCGCGCGCTACGCGCCGGACCGTGCGACGCGAGGGCGGGGGTCAGCGGCGGGTGATGGTGAGGGTGGGCTTGGAGGTTTCGGCGAAGAAGTCGTTGCCCTTGTCGTCGACGACGATGAAGGCGGGGAAGTCCTCGACCTCGATCTTCCAGACGGCTTCCATGCCGAGCTCGGCGTACTCCAGGACTTCGACCTTCTTGATGCAGTCCTGGGCGAGCCGGGCGGCGGGGCCGCCGATGGAGCCGAGGTAGAAGCCGCCGTACGCCTGGCAGGCCTTGGTGACCTGGCCGCTGCGGTTGCCCTTGGCGAGCATGACGTAGGAGCCGCCCGCGGCCTGGAACTTCTCCACGTACGCGTCCATCCGGCCGGCCGTGGTCGGGCCGAAGGAGCCGGACGCGTAGCCCTCGGGGGTCTTCGCCGGCCCGGCGTAGTACACGGCGTGGTCGCGCAGGTACTGCGGCATCGGCTCACCGGCGTCGAGGCGCTCGGCGATCTTCGCGTGGGCGATGTCGCGGGCGACGACGAGCGGGCCGGTCAGCGAGAGCCGGGTCTTCACCGGGTGCTGGGCGAGTTCGGCGCGGATCTCGGCCATCGGCCGGTTGAGGTCGATCTTGACGACCTCGTCGGAGACGTCTTCCTCGGTTACCTCGGGCAGGTAGCGGGCGGGGTCGGTCTCCAGGCGCTCCAGCCATACGCCGGAGGGGGTGATCTTGGCGACGGCCTGGCGGTCCGCGGAGCAGGAGACCGCGATGGCGACCGGGCACGACGCGCCGTGCCGGGGCAGCCGGATGACGCGCACGTCGTGGCAGAAGTAGCGCCCGCCGAACTGCGCGCCGATGCCGAAGTTGCGGGTCAGCTCCAGCACCTCGGCCTCCAGCTCGACGTCCCGGAACCCGTGCGCCAGCATCGAACCGGCCGACGGCAGGTTGTCCAGGTACTTCGCCGAGGCCAGCTTCGCGGTCTTGAGCGCGTGCTCAGCCGAGGTGCCGCCGATGACGATCGCCAGGTGGTACGGCGGGCAGGCGCTGGTGCCGATCAGGCGCAGCTTCTCGTCCAGGAAGCGCATGAACGAGGTGGGGTTGAGCAGCGCCTTCGTCTCCTGGTAGAGGTACGACTTGTTGGCGCTGCCGCCGCCCTTGGCCATGAACAGGAACTTGTACGCGTCCGGGTGCCCGTCGGGGTCCTCGGCGTAGAGCTCGATCTGGGCGGGCAGGTTGGTGCCGGTGTTGCGCTCGTCCCACACGGTCAGCGGCGCGAGCTGCGAGTAGCGCAGGTTGAGGCTGGTGTAGGCCTCGTAGACGCCGCGGGCGATGTTGGCCTCGTCGTTGCCGTCGGTGAGCACGTGCCGGCCGCGCTTGCCCATCACGATCGCGGTGCCGGTGTCCTGGCACATCGGCAGCACGCCGCCGGCCGCGATGTTCGCGTTGTGCAGCAGGTCCTTGGCGACGAAGCGGTCGTTCGGCGAGGACAGCGGGTCGTCGATGATCGACGTGAGCTGGGCGAGGTGCGCCGGACGCAGGTAGTGCGCGATGTCGTGCATCGCCTCGGCGGTCAGCTGGGTGAAGATCTCCGGCTCGACGGTGAGGAACTTGCGCCCACCCGGCCCGCTGACGACGTCGACGCCCTCGTCGGTGACCAGGCGGTAGTCGGTGGTGTCCGCGCCCAGGGGCAGCAGCGAGGAGTAGGCGAAGTCAGTCACGCGAAAAAGGGTACTCATGTGCCATCGGGTCGCAGAATTCGCGCCCTGGCTAATCGAACGGGAGGTAACCGAGATCACGCCTTTGGCCCAACAGCAGGCCCTTGTCGTCGGCGGCGAGCACCTCCGCGTCGGACTTGACCTCCTTGCGGACCTTGCCGTCCTCCGGGTTCAGCACGATCACCCGGTTCGGGCCGCGGTCGGAGACCACCACCACGGTGCCCCGCAGCGCGGCGGACGCCTCCGGGCTGATCTTGCGATGCCACAGCGCCTTGGGCTTGCCCGGGTTCTTCCCGTCGGGCACCACCGCGCTCAGCCTGCGACCGTCGGCGGAGCGCACCAGCGCCAGCCCGCCGGTGACCCCCACGATGTGCTCGCCCGCGGCGCACAGCAGCACCTGCTCGCCGAAGCCCGCCTCGGTCAGCTGCTCCCGGCCGTCGATCGTCAATCCGACAAGGACGCTGTCGGTGCCCCCGGGCAGGCGGCGCTGATCGCAGCCGCCGCCGTCGAACGTGCGCAGGTGCTGCCCGGCCGGCAGGTGCCACACCAGCTGCCTGCTCACCGCGTCGAGTCCGACGACGGCGATGTCGCAGCCGCCGTCGCGCGGTGTCACGCTGCTGCGCACGATGCGCCCGCCCGCCACCGTGATCTTGTCCCGGCGCCCGGGTTCGAGCGGAGGGTCCAGACGCGGCTCGGACCGGCGCGGGTCGACGACGTACACCTTGCCGTCTATCGGGAAGGCCAGCAGTTCGGGGCGGGTCCCGGGCTCGTGGCGGTCCGCGATCCGGTCCGACTCGATCGGCTTGGTCCCCAGCAGCTCGGGATTGTCGGCGAAGAGCACGAACCCCATGCCGGGCAGGCCGGTGGACCAGATCTTCGTGCCGGTGGCGGGACTGCGGCCGGAGACCTCGCAATCCTTGGGCGTACGGCAGGCCACGTCGACGATCTCGTCGCGGTACGTCCAGACGGCGGAGGCCTCCTCGTCGCGCCAGACCACCGTGCCGCTCCGCGGGTCGAGCACCTGATATCCCTTGACCAGCAGCTTTCCGGCGACGATGACCGGCTTGCCGGCAGGCCCGGCGACCGCCGCCCAGTCCGCCTCGGTCGAGAAGTTGCGCCGGCCGGAGAAGCGGTTGAGCGCCTCGACCGAGTCCCGGTGCTCGACGACGACGAAGTCGTCGGTCAGCGTGACCGTCTGCGGGGTGCCGCCGAGCCGCTCCTGCCAGCGCGGTATCGGGTCGGCGACCGGGCCGCTCGTGTTGATCCAGTTCCAGAGGTCGGGGAACGGGTTCCAGACGCCGGTGCTCACGAGCACGGTCAGCGCCACGGCCACTGCCACGAGCCAGCCTGCGCCAGCCCTACCCTGAGCCATCCGGCCAGAGTAGCCACGAAACCCTCAAACGTGAGTGACTGTCCGATTCACCCGTGTCGGGCGGCTTTCCCCACCAGCGGCAGCGTTCGATAGGGCAGCTGCTCCGCCAGCGCGATCAGTGTCGAGGCGCGCACGATGCCGTCGTACGACACGATCTCGTCGATGACCCGCTGCAGGTCGGCATTGGACCTGGCCACGATCCGGCAGAGCAGGTCGCCGCCACCGGTGATGGTGTACGCCTCGAGCACCTCGGGGATCGTGGACAGGTGCGCCGCGACCGGGTCGTGGCCGCCGCTCTGCCGGATCTCCAGCGTCACGAACGCGGTGACGCCGTAGCCGAGCGCGGCCGGGTCCAGCTCCGGGCCGAAGCCCTTGATGACGCCGCGCGCGACGAGGCGGTCCAGCCGGGCCTGCACGGTGCCCCGCGCCACCTTCAGCCGGCGCGAGGCCTCCAGCACGCCGATCCGCGGCTCGGCCGCCAGCAGCTCGACGAGTCGTACGTCCAGCTCGTCCACGGTGGGAGTCACCGGCCCATCATGTCACCGGGGCCGCCGGGTGACCTGTCCGCCTTCCTCCGTCCATACGGTGGTGGCAGTGCTGATCTCGATCCGCACCGGCCGCTGGGTGAAGTCCCCCGGCCCGATCGGCCACCAGGCCCCGAACCAGCCGCCGGACAGCTCCAGCGGCACCGCCGTGCCGTCGGGCAGGACCGCGGCACCGCTCACCGCGCCGTCGGGCGCCCTGCCGATCAGCCAGCCCCGGCCGGACGAGCCGCCGGAGGTGCTGCGCATCGGCTGCCATGACCCGGTGCCGGCCGGCGCCACCGCGACGGCGAGCACCCTGTTCTGGGACACCTGCCGGCAGGAGAGCACCTCCCTGCCGCCGGCGTAGAGCAGGACGCTCTGCTCGGCGGTGGACCAGCTGAAGCGCCGCGGCGGCAGCGCGGCCAGCCCGGCCTGCCGCAGGGCCGTATCGGCGAGGTCCCGGCAGATCTCGGCGACCCGGTCGCCGTGTGCCTCACCGCCGAACCAGCGCAGCGGCGCCTCCATGATCACCCGGTCTGCGGTGTAGGCGCGCACCGTCGCCTGCGTCAGCCCACCGTCGGGTGCCCACAGCAGGAACAGGCCGCCGGACAGCCGAGCCTGGTGGACCGTGCCGTCCGGGTCGACGGCGTCGACCCGGACCGTGCCGGCGGGGGCCCGCCCGATGACGTGTCCGGCCCTGTCATAGCCGTTGGCGAGGACGCTGTCCTGCCCCACGAAGCGGGGCAGGCCGTCGCCGACATCGGCGAGCACTCCGTCTACGGCGGTGGACCGGACGGTCGACTCGCGGATGGACAGGACCCCGACCTCGACCGGGGTGCCCCGATCCCGGCGCACGCAGTCCACCACGACTCTGCCGTCGGTGTAGATGCGCAGGCCTCGCCCCTTGTCCCGCAGGTCGAAACGCAGCGCGGGCAGCGTTGTCCCCGTGCTCTGCGGTTGCGCAGCCCAGCCCGCCCGGCACTGCTCGTCGTACGACGCGGTCCAGGCGTCGGCGCTCGGCGGCGGGGTGGTGAGCGGCACGCCGGTCGGGACCCCGCCCTGGGGCCAGGCCAGCACGCCGACCGTGGCGGCGGCGACACCGGCGGCGGCCCACGCCGTCCTCCGGCGGCGGCCCCGCTCGGCCCGGCGGCGGATGTCCGCCACCGTCACGGCGAGCCGGTCCGGCCCGTACTCCTCGGCGATCCGGGTACGCAGGTCGTCGATGGTCATCACGCCACCTCCGTGGTGGATTTGAGGCCGGTCAGGCGGGTGGGGTGCAACCGGTGCCGCAGGGCCTGCACGGCGCGGTGCAGATGGGTGTTGACGGTCCCCTCGGTGATGCCGAGCAGCTCGGCCGTCTCGGCGACGCTCAGGTCGGCCAGCAGCCGCAACGCGACCACCTCACGCTGCCGGCGGGGCAGCGCAGCCAGTTCGCGACGCAGTCCGCCGTCGGGTTCGCGCCCGGCGGCGGGCTGCTCCGGGGGATCCCCGAGCACCTCCCGGCGCAGCCGCCGCCAGACCGAGCGCCGCACGTTGAGCGCGACCCGCAGCACCCAGGCGAGGGGATTCGGATGCTCGCGCACCGTCGCCCAGCGTGCGTACGCGCGGGCGTACGCCTCGGCGACGGCGTCCTCCGCGCCCGCGCGGTCGCCGCCCGCGGCGAGCACCGCGCGGAACACCGCGTCCTTGCCGCTGAGGTAGAACTCTGCGAAGTCGTCCATGCCGCTCCCCTGGTCACCGGGGATACGCCCGGGAGCCGCCCGAGCATGACAAGGCTTGATAACGATTCGATAACTGGTCATTCTGTATAGCAATCCAGCCCGTGAACCGGTCGTTCTGCGCAATCTGATCAGTGATTGGCGAGACAGTTGCCCAGCTCACGGAGCTGGGTAAATCTTTCGACATGACCGCTGTAGCGCACCCGGCCGCCACCCACGCGTCGCCGGAGCAGATGACCGACCCGTTCCCCGTGAAGGGTGTCGACCACATCGCCTTCCTGGTGGGCAACGCCAAGCAGGCGGCCCACTACTACTCCACCGCGTTCGGCATGACGCTGGTCGCGTACCGCGGCCCGGAGCAGGGCTACCGTGACTACGCCGAGTACGTGCTGACCTCGGGCAGCGCCCGGTTCGTGCTGCGCGGCGCGGTGCACGCGGCCGCGCCCGGCGCGGACCACCACGCCCGCCACGGCGACGGCGTCACCGACATCGCGCTCGAGGTCCCCGACGTGGACGCCGCGTACGCGTACGCGGTGGAGCACGGCGCGACCGGCCTGCAGGAGCCGTACGACGAGAAGGACGAGCACGGCACCGTACGCATCGCCGCGATCGCCACGTACGGCGAGACCCGGCACACCCTGATCGACCGCTCCGGCTACACCGGCCCGTTCGAGCCGGGCTTCGTGGTGCGCGAGCCGCTCGTGGACCGTTCCGCCGCCGTCGCCGCGGGCTCACCCAAGCGCTTCTTCCAGGCCGTCGACCACGTGGTCGGCAACGTCGAGCTGGGCCGCATGGACGAGTGGGTGGAGTTCTACCACCGCGTCATGGGCTTCACGAACATGGCGGAGTTCATCGGCGACGACATCGCCACCGACTACAGCGCGCTGATGAGCAAGGTCGTCGCCAACGGCACCCGCAAGGTGAAGTTCCCGCTCAACGAGCCGGCGATCGCCAAGAAGAAGTCGCAGATCGACGAGTACCTGGAGTTCTACGGCGGCCCCGGCGCGCAGCACATCGCGCTGGCCACCAACGACATCCTGGCCACCGTCGACGCGATGCGCGCGGCGGGCGTGGAGTTCCTGGCCACCCCGGACTCGTACTACGACGACCCGGAGCTGCGGGCCCGCATCGGCAACGTGCGCGCCCCGATCGAGGAGCTGAAGAAGCGCAAGATCCTGGTCGACCGGGACGAGGACGGTTACCTGCTGCAGATCTTCACCAAGCCGGTGCAGGACCGCCCGACGGTCTTCTTCGAGCTCATCGAGCGGCACGGCTCGCTCGGCTTCGGCAAGGGCAACTTCAAGGCCCTGTTCGAGGCGATCGAGCGCGAGCAGGAGACCCGCGGCAACCTCTGACCGCCCGCGCACCAGTACGTCCAGGGGCGCCTGCCGACGCGTATGCCGAGGCAGGCGCCCTTCTCTCACTCCGGCGCACACGTTCGACGGCTGCGCGGACATGGAAGGATGTCGCACATGACCTCCCCCTCATCCCCCGTACCGCCGGACGGTCCGGTGAACGTCCGCGTCCCGGTGCCGCAGCAGGGCCCGGCGCCCATGCCGGGTGTCGTGCCGCCCCAGGGCCCTGCGGGGCCGTGGGCGGGCCAGCCCACCGGCTGGGTGCCGCCCGCGCCGCCGGCCGCCTGGCCGCACGCCGCCCCGCTCGCGCCCAACGGGCGGCCGCTGGCGAGCTTCGGCGACCGCCTGCTCGCCTTCCTGCTCGACGGCCTCATCGTCGGGGCGGTAGGCATGATCTTCACCATCCCGCTGATGGTCCTGTGGATGTTCGCGATCATCGACTGGACCGAGGCGAACAGCGGCTACACGGACGCGTACGGGCAGCCCGTGCCGGACGACTTCTTCCGCTTCTTCGGCACCATGTTCATCGCGATCGGCGCCGTCTTCGTCGTCCAGCTTCTGGTCACCTACCTGTACTTCGTCGAGTACCAGCTGCGTAAGGGCGGCGAGACCATCGGCAAGCGGGTGCTCAAGTTGCGTGTGGTCAAGGTGCGGCCGGAGCAGGCGCTGACCCGGGGTGACCTGACCAAGCGCTGGGCTGTGGAACGGGTCGTGGGCGTCTTCGTGCCGTTCTTCAGCTACCTCGACGGGTTCTGGCAGCTGTGGGACAAACCGCTCCAACAGTGCCTGCATGACAAGGCGGCGCAGACCGTCGTGGTGAAGGTCGGTTAAATAGCAGTCATGACGATCAGTCCTGGGTGGTACAAGGACCCCGCCGATCCCAGCACGCAGCGGTACTGGGACGGCGAGGGCTGGCTCGGCGCGCCCCTGCCCGCCGACGCGACACCACCGGACGGGCCGCCCGCCGCGCCGCCCCCGCCGCCGCCGCCGATGCCCGCGGGGCAGCCGGTGCATCCGGCGCACCAGGTCAGCGGTGCCCGGGACGGCGCGGTGCCGCCGGTGCTCCCGCCGCCGGGGATGCCGAGCGGCGGGATGCCCCCGGGCGGGCCCGGCATGCGCCCGCTGCCGCCGGGCTGGCCGCACCCGGTCCCCCAGCCTCCGGTACGCCCGCACGGCCTGCCCCTGGCCACCCCCGGGGCACGGCTGGTCGCCCGCATCGTGGACACGATCGCGCTGGTGCTGCTGAACGTCGTGGTCAACGGCTGGTTCATCTACCTGTTCCTGCGCGAGTACATCCCCTACACCCAGGCCATCACCGACAAGTGGATGGAGACCGGCAAGCTGCCGCTCGACATGGAGCGGCCGGCGCAGATGGACGCGCTGCTGCTGGTGATCATCTTGATCGCGCTCGCGCTGTGGTTCGCCTACGAGGTGCCGGCGACCGCGCACACCGGGCAGACGCTGGGCAAGAGACTCGCCCGCATCAAGGTCGTGCGGGCGGAGAACCTGGATCCGCTCGGCGTGGGCCGGGCCTGGCGGCGCTGGAGCCCGCTGGCCATGCCGCTGCTGCTGCTCTCGTGCTGCGGTCCATGCTTCGTCATACTTCAGATGGTTGACGTCGTTTTCATCCTGTTCGACCGCCAGCAGCGCTTGGCCTGGCATGACCGTTCGGCGGGCACCTACGTGGTGCGCCTGCCCGACCCGGTCCGTACCGAGAAGAAAGGCACATCATGAGCGAACGATCTGAGCGCGGCCTGACCAGGGCCGACCTGGACGCTCTGCCGAACTACGTGCCCGGCCGCTCCGTGCCCGGCGCGATCAAGCTGGCCAGCAACGAGGTGCCGTACGGGCCGCTGCCGGGCGTGGTCGAGGCCGTCGCCGACGCCGCCGCGAACGTGCACCGCTACCCCGACATGGGCGTGGTCGCGCTGCGCGACCGGCTCGCCGAGCGCCTGGGTGTGCCCGCCGAGCGGGTGGTGACCGGCTGCGGCTCCGTCGCGCTCGCCGAGCACCTGGCGCGGGCCACCTGCATGCCCGGTGACGAGCTGCTCTACGCGTGGCGCTCCTTCGAGGCGTACCCGATCATCGCGGCCACCACCGCGGCGACCTCGGTGCGCGTGCCGAACACCGCCGAGCACGGCCACGACCTGGCCGCGATGGCCGCCGCGATCACCGATCGCACCCGGCTGATCCTGGTCTGCAACCCGAACAACCCGACCGGCACCAGCGTGCGCAAGGCCGAGCTGGACGAGTTCCTCGCCGCGGTGCCGGACGACGTGCTCGTCGTGCTGGACGAGGCGTACAAGGAGTTCGTCACCGACCCGGCCGTGCCGGACGGTGTCGAGGTCTACGGCGACCGGCCCAACGTCGCGGTGCTGCGCACCCTGAGCAAGGCGTGGGGCCTGGCCGGCCTGCGCATCGGCTACCTGGTGGCGCACCCCGAGGTGGCCGGCGCGGTGCGCAAGGTGGTCACGCCGTTCTCCACCAGCATGGCCGCACAGGCCGCGGCGCTGGCCGCGCTGGACGCCGAGGCCGAGATGCGCCGCCGCTGCGACCTGGTCATCGCCGAGCGCGACCGGGTGCAGATCGCGCTGGCGAAGCTGCTGCCGGGCGTGCCGTCCAGCCAGGCCAACTTCGTGTGGCTGCCGCTGGGTGAGCGGGCCGTGCCGTTCGCGCAGGCCTGCGAGGCCGAGGGCGTCATCGTGCGGCCGTTCGCGGGCGACGGGGTCCGCGTCACCATCGGCACCGCCGAGGAGAACGACGCGCTGCTGCACGCGGCGGAGAAGTACTTCGTCTGATCCCGCACACACGAAAAGACCGCCGCCGGCCCGATGGCCGGCGGCGGTCTTTCGTTTTGTCCGCCCTCCACGCCGGACCCGAGGCTCCGGCGGAAGGTTCACCTGTGGACGCATCGGGCTGCATCGCCCCGCCCACACCTGGTCGAACGCCCCCGGAATGCGGCCAAGCCCCCGTAATAGGGTGCAGCTATGAGGTGGCGGACCCTGCCCCGCGGAGCTCGGCTCGCGGTGATCGGCGCAGTCTCGGTGGCGCTGCTGGCGGCCGCCGGACTGGTGGCCTGGCGCGTGCTCGGCCCGGCCCAGGTCGTGACGCCGGCGCGCAAGCCCTACCCCGGCCCGGTCATTCCCGCCCCGGGTCCGATCGGCGTCCTGGTCTCCGCCCCGCTCGTGCTCGACGACCGGATCCGGGTCTTCGCCGCCAAGCGGCAGGTCTGGGCCGACGCGCCGCCGAACTTCAAGTACGAGCGCAGCGCGCTGTGGTCGCTGCGGCGCTGGCCCGCGCAGCTGGTCGGCGTCGTCGCGATCGGCGGGGGCAGCCCGGTCGTGGTGAGCTCCTGGTCGGACGGCGAACTCGTCGGCACGGACGCCCGCACCGGCACGATCGCCTGGCAGGTGAGTTCCGAAACCCTCGGCGACGCCTACACCGGCCGGCGCACCGGCGCGGCGACCGTCTACCAGCCGCCGGGGCTGTTCACCACCGACAGCGCCGTCATCGTCGCCGGCCCCGCCCACGTCACGGCATACGACCCCGCCACGGGCGCGCAGCGCTGGCAACTGCCTGCACCCTCGGGCGAGGACTGCCGTGGCGTCGACCTCACCTCGGCTCAGCAGTACCTGGTGCACGACACCTGCACCGGCACCGTGCGACGCGTCGACACCACCACCGGCACGGCGCTACCCGACCTCGGCAGCGGCGTGACCGCGGCCGAGCCGGTGTCCTGCGCCGTCGGCCACTCGAGCTGCCTGGGCGTACGCCTCACGGGATCGGTCGGCGCCGAAGGGCGTCTGCTCACCGGCTCGACCGCCGAGCCGTCCCCTCCGCTGGCCGCAGCGGGTGCGGTCGCCGTCGGCGGGATCGCCGCCACCGCAGCGGATCCGGTCGCGGTCACCCGCCTCGACGGCCGTGACGCCCGCACCGGCGACCTGCGCTGGACCTGGCAGCCCTCGGCCGCGGACACCACTCCACCGCCGCGCCTGCTGGCCGCCTCCGGCGACCGGGTGCTCCTGCTCGCGCCGGACCACACGCTGATCGCCATCAGCGCCGCCTCAGGCAAGGAACTGTCCCGGACGTCGCTGCAGCTCCACTACGAGCCCGACACCGCGTACGACCTCGCCCAGGTGCATACCTCAGGCCGCTACCTGGTCCTGGTCCGCACCATCCCCGGCGCCACCGCCACCGCCCCCGACGACGACTACTACCTCAGCCCCCGCCCCGTCCTCCTCGCCGCCTCCTGACCCACCGGGTCGATCATGAACCTATGGCACGGTTCGACGGCGTGTCGTGGCCACAGGTACCTGGTGACCTTGTCAGCGACGTGACCCGACGGCATCGGGGGTGACGGGCGGGCCGTCGGCCTCGAGCCACGCCTCGGTTTCCCGGCACCGGTCCAGCCCCACGGCCACGAACTCGTCGGCGTCGCGGCGCCGACGTGTCGCGCCGAGGTGCGCCAGCACCTGCGAGATGGGACTGCCGATGGCGGGGAAGGGCTCGTTGACGTCGACGAACATCGGCCCGATCGCCAGCTCGCCACCGGCCCACAGCGCCGCCCGCTGCGTACCCACACCGCCGGCGTAGCCCGCCTCGACATAACCCAGTGGACCGGCCGTGGACCAGTCGGCGAGGACGTGTTCGAAGCCGCCGGGAAGCTTCCAGAACCTCAGCCCGTCACCACGGCTGCCGTCCGTGGCAGAGTCGAACAACTCATCCGTCATGGGGATGAGCGCGAACCCCTGCCGCAGCGGCACGACGACGGCACCGGGCTGCTGTGCGGCTACCTCGCGGAGGACCTCCTCGGCGCCGATGACGGCCTGCAGGTCGTAGCTCATCCGATCCCGGTCCTCCCCCGTCGGCCACCGAAAGAATCCGGCACGCCGACACCTGGCCCCGGGCAGCGCACCGGGGTTCCGCAGATTCTGCCCCAGACCGGAAAGCAGCCACCCGCAGGGTGTGCTCCATTTCGAGCCGGTCAATGCCGGATGCCCCTGAACGGGAACACAAAACCGCCGGCGTGAAATGGGCATGAAAAAGGGCCCCGGCAGGGGCCCGAATAGTGTCCGGATACGCGTCAAGGCCCACCCCGGAGGGTGGGCCTTGACTGCGATGTTTGTCCGGCGGCGTCCTACTCTCCCACAACGTCCCCGTTGCAGTACCATCGGCGCTGGAGGGCTTAGCTTCCGGGTTCGGAATGTTACCGGGCGTTTCCCCTCCG
>NZ_VIQO01000055.1 GCF_007483665.1 Catellatospora sichuanensis | reverse complement strand
GTGGGAAGCCTGCGCCGCGATCAACAACGGCGACGAGCCGACCAGCTCCAACTACGGCGGCACCAACCAGGGCAACCGCTGGGGCACCTGGCCCGAGACCGGCACCCAGACCGCCGAGGTCCAGTGGTCCTCCGCCCAGTCGGTGAAGCAGGCGCAGGTCTACTTCTTCGACGACGAAGGGGGCATCGACATGCCCTCAACGTGGAAGCTGCAGTACTGGAACGGCAGCGCCTACGTGGACGTGCCCGGCGCGAGCGCGTACACGCTGACCAAGAACGGCTACAACACCGTCAACTTCACCTCGGTGAGCACCACCAGACTCCGGGTGGTGCTGACCGCGACCGGCACGGCTTCGCTCGGCCTGCTGGAGGTGAAGGCGTTCGCGTAACCCCAGCTGACTGACCAAAGGAAGGGCACCTTCTTAACGCTATGCGTAGAGGAAGGTGCCCTTCTTAACGCCGCCCGTGAACGTCAGCTGGTCGGGGTGGGCGCGGGGGTCGGGGCGGGTGTTGGCATGGTCGGCAGGTTGAGGCCGGTGTAGATCTGGTTGAGGATCGTCGGCAGTAAGGCGTTGGCTGTGGGGCGGCTGGTCGGGTCGACGGTCAGGTTCGTCCAGACCACGATCGTCACGTCGTTCTCCAGGTCGTGGCCCATGAACGAGTTGAAGCCCGGCATCTCGCCGCCGTGGAAGTGCAGCGCTGCGTGCGGCGCGACCTGCTGGTACGAGATGCCGTAGCCGTACTTCTGCCCGTAGGCGCCGCCGTCCGGGTTCTCGGGCTGCAAGCTGTCCAGCCACTGCTTGTGCATGTCGGCGTTGAGGACCTTGCCCGTCACCAGCGAGCGGATCCACGTGGCGATGTTCGCGGCCGTGGAAATGGCGCCGCCGGCGGCGGTGGCGTACGACGGGTTCTGGTTCGTGTAGTCGATCGGCTCCAGCGAGCCGGTGCGCATGGCCGCCTGCTCGTCCGCCGGGTACGGCGCGTCGGTCATCGCATGTGCCGAGCCGCCGTACAGGTAGCCGTGCGAGGCGGGGGCCGGGATGGTGTTGTCCTCGGGCGCGGGAAGCAGGGTGTCGGTCAGCCCGAGCGGGCCGTACAACCGGTCCTGGAACTGCTTGCCCAGCGGGCTTGCGCCCACCTTCTCCGCGACCAGGCCGAGCAGCGCGTAATTCGTGTTGTCGTACTCGTACTCCGCGCCGGGCGCGAAGTTCGGCGGGCGCTTGAACGCGATGGCCAGCACCTCCTGCGGCGTCCAGACCTTCGCCGGTTCGGCGTCCAGGGTCGCCGAGAACTCCGGCGCGTTCGTGTAGTTGTACAGCCCGCTGCGCATCTTCAGCAGTTGCTCGATGGTGATGTTCTCGCCATTGGGCACGTCCGGGACGTACGCCGAGACCGGGTCGCTGAGCTTGAGTTTGCCCTCCTGCGCCAGCAGCAGGATCGTCGACGCGGTCATGGACTTGGTGTTCGAGCCGATCCGGAAGTGGGTGCTCGCCGCGGGCGGCGTCTGCGTGCCCCGCTGCATCGTGCCGGACACCACCGTGTGCGGCCCCTGCGGCGTGCATACCAGCACCACGGCACCGGGGACCAGCATCTGCTTCAGAGCGTCGTCCACGGCGGCCTGCAGCGCCGCCTGGTCGATCGGCTTCAACACGGATCCCCCAGGTGGAGTGGTGCCCGCGGCGGGTGTCGCGCAGGCCTGCGCGACAGGTGCTGCGGCCGACGCGTTGCCGGCGTGCGCCGTGCCCGGCGACACGGCGGCGAACGACCAGCTCGCGACCAGCAGCGCCGCACAGGCCAGCCGTGCGCCACGGGCAGGGCGCCCATGCGTACCGCGCTGGTGGTGCGTTTCCTGTTCGGCCCGAGAATGCCTCACACCGCCACCCGGCCTTCGCTGTGGGACCCGGTGCCGAAACGCCGATTGTGCCTGATGCGTCGACGGCACCCGAACCCACACATTTTAGTTCCGGCACCCGGTGGCCGTAGGTTCGTTTCGCCTGGTCAGACCGCGAACTGGTGCAGGTTCTGAGGTGTATGGCCGTCGTCGCGCCCGGAAACGGGTCGGGTTTCGATGCCGGTCGGTGCGAGCATGGCCGCATGCATATCGCGGGTGAGGTGGGCGAGCGGATCGTCGCGCCCAGAAACCTCATGGTCAGTGAGTTCGCGTTCGAGGAGAACAGTTGCTGCCCGTGGACGCTTGAGCAGCCGCTGTTCCTGTGGCGGGGCGAGGCCTTGTGGATCGACCAGGGTGACCTGGTGGTGGAGCGTCTCGACGGCACGGTCGTCCGTCCCCCGCTCCGCGGCCGCCGCCGGGGCGTGGCAGCTCAGCGGCCGCGTCGCTGAGACGAGGTTTGCCGCTGGTGCTCGTGGCGGGCCGCAGCTCTTCGGCCCGGCACGCAGCCGCACTCGTGGGAGATCTCCCGCACCTGGCGATTCGCCTTCCCGCCGGATGTCATACAGATGTAGTCTCGAAGGTATGACATCGCCTGGTCGGAGGGTCACGGTGTACCTGCCTGCGCACATTGCCGACATCGTCGAGAACCAGGGCAAGGGCAACCAGTCCCGGTATCTCGCCGAGGCCGTGCAGACCCTGGAGCGTCGCAGGGCCACCCAGGCGATGCTGCGCGAGGCGGGTTATCTCGTCACGGCCGAGGGCGTGCAGCGGATGCGGGAGAAGGTGCAAGCGCTGGAGTCGCGGCGTAAGAGTCGCGGGTGAGGCCACCGGATGAGCCGGTCGCGACCGAGCCGCAGGTGCGAGTGGTGCTCGACCTGACCGCGCTGACCGCGTACGCCCGGTTGACCGGCATGGGTGTGGCGGAGCTGATCGCCATGGTCGAGGAGGACGACGGCATCAGCCTGGTCGGCGTCCCGGCGGGACAGTTCGTGGCCGCGCACTGGCAGCTCGACACGGACGAGCGGCAACGCCTGATCGGCATGGTGAGCCGCCCGGAGGCGGTGACGGTGATCCTGCCGCTGCTCGGCGCCGACGCCGTCGAAGCGGTCGAGATCGGCCACGACATGGGGCACGCGGTGATCGAAGCCCGCCGCCGTGGTGCGCTGCTGGCCACCTACGACGGCGGGCAGGCGCGCCGCCACCTGGCCGACGACGTCGTACTGGATCTGCTGGACAAGTAGCCCGCCGCCCGGCCGGGCGTACAGCTCGCCGATCGTCGACCCGGTTTGTGCCGAAATGCAGTATCCGCCACACGGAGCGTGGTCAAGCCGTTACCGTTTGGGCAGAATGTCCCACTTTGGCGGTTGCTGTTCTCTGTGAGGCGCACCATGCACGTATCCCGGCTTCGTCCCGCGCTGTTCGCCTGCGTCCTGCTGGCCGGCGGCTGCACCGCGGCCTTCAACGCAGACGCCAAGGCGGCGTCCCGCACGGTCATGCCGACCGAGCTGACCACCGTCGTGGCCGGCGCCACCGGCGCGGAACTGGCGGTCCAGGCCAGCCGCTCGCTGTTCAGCCATGCCCCGGCGGTCGTGCTCGTCGGCGAGCAGGACGAACCGAGCGTCGCCCGCGCCGGCACGGTCGCCGAACAACTCGGCGTGCCGGTGCTGCTCACCGCAGCCGCCGACGGCACAGCGGCCGCGGTGCGCGAAGAGCTCGGCCGGCTCGCGCCCAAGACCCTCATCCCGGTCGGCGACGCGGCCACCGGCTGGGCCAAGGACCACGCGATCGAAGGACAGGCGGTGAAGCCGTTCGACGGCGGACTGCCGAAGCTGGGGGCCGCGGCCCCGCTCAACCAGCTGGTCGTGCTGACCCTCGACCGGGCGGACGCCGCCGCAGCGACGGCCACCGCGAAGGCGAGCCGCGCCCAGGTGCTGGTGCTCAAGGACCCGGATCCCCGCTCCGACGACGCGGTCATCAAAGCGCTCGCGGGCCGTCCGGCGACACACGTGATGGCCCTCGGCAGCGCCTTCGGCCCCGCGGAACGGCTCCGCAACCGGATCGCCACCGCCGCCACCGGCACGCTGCTGCCCGGCGGCCGCCAGGTCGTGTTCCCGAACCGCCGCCTGATCGCCCTCTACGGCCACCCCGGCGACTCCGGCCTCGGCTCGCTCGGCGAGCAGGGCGTCCAAGCCGCGGTCGCCCGCGCCCGCAAGGTCGCCGCCCAGTACGCCGCCATCGACAAGGGCCTGGTCGTGCCCGCCTTCGAGATCATCACCACGGTGGCTTCCAGCGACCCGGGACCTGACGGCGACTTCTCCAACGAGTCGACGGTCGAGCATCTGCGCCCCTGGGTCGACGCCGCCGGTGCCGCGGGCATCTACGTCCTGCTCGACCTGCAGCCCGGTAGGACCGACTTCCTCACCCAGGCCAAACGGTACGAGGAACTGCTCGTGCAGCCGCACGTCGGACTCGCGCTCGACCCGGAGTGGCGGCTCGCGCCCCACCAGCGCCACATGGTGCAGATCGGCTCGGTCGGCGCCAACGAGATCAACAAGACGGCGGCCTGGCTCGCCGAGCTCACCCGCTCCCGCCACCTGCCGCAGAAGATCCTGATGCTGCACCAGTTCCGGACCGACATGATCACCGGGCGGACGGGAATCGACACGAACGTCGACGAGCTTGCCGTGGTGATCCACGCCGACGGCTTCGGTTCGGCGAGCGAGAAGATGGCGACCTGGGACGCCGTACGCGCCGAGGCGCCGAACCAGATCTGGTGGGGCTGGAAGAACTTCTACGACGAGGACAAGCCGACGTTCTCGCCGAAGCAGACCATCGCGATCGAGCCGTCGCCGGTGTTCGTCTCGTACCAGTAGGACGACGTTACCTGGCTGCCATCGGGTACCCGATGGCAGCCAGGTCTCTCTGCAACCCGGCGAGGGCCGTCGCAGGGTTGAGCGCGCGTACGACCGCGTCGGTCAGCGGCCGGTGCGCGACGACATGCTCGACGATCGCCGGATCCACCCCGATCTCGTAGTAGTACCCGGCGAACTCCACGTACCGATCGACGATGTCGTCCAGCAGGATCGTGAGCATGCCCGAGCCGTCGGTGGTGTCGTCAGCTGGGAAGGTGATGGTCTCGCCGGCATGCCAGCGGTCGTCGCCGGCCAGACGCCACAGCACCGCCGTGGCCATCAACTGCCCCGGCTCGTCACTGGACGCAGGCTCTTCCGCCTGCGGACGGAACACCGTGGGCAGGCCGTCGAGCAAACCGGGCCACAGCTCGCGGTCCTCGTCGCGGTAGGGGGACATCTCCGACTCGTGGTCGAACACCCGGATGAACGCGCCGTCGGCGGTGAACACGACGGCCCACTCGTCACCGCTGCCGTTGCTCATCAGTGCGGCCTCGTCCTCGCCCCACGCACACGTGTAGGTGTAGTACGGAAACGAGCTGCCGATGATCCGCTCCAGCACGGCCAGTGCCTTGCAGCGCCTGCGCAGCAGGTCGATGGCGGGCAGCCCGGCGGCGACCTGGTACACGTTCACCGCGTGATCCTAAGCCGGACCGGGCTGCCGGCCGCTACGCCTCGGGTGTGCGCAGCCGGGTGAACGCCCGGTCGCGGGGGGCCAGACGGTCGCGTGGTCCGGCCGCGCAGAGCACGACGTCCAGGACCCGGTCGGGGTCGGCGGCGTAGCTCGTGCTGAACCAGGCCATGTTCGCCTCCACCACGGCCCAGTGCTCGGTGCCGCGGTCGGCGTCGCCGGCCAGGCCGACGTCGACGACGACGGCGCTGGGCAGGCTGTCGGCGCACGCGCCGAGCAGGTCTGCGGCGAAGTCGAGCACGGCGGCCCGGTGCGGGCAGGCGTCGAGCGGGGCCGGGTCGAGCCGGCCGTGGGTGGCGTAGCGGCTGGCGGTGTGCACGGTGCCGTCAAGGACAAACAGCCGGTACTCCACCAGGAACGTGACGATCTCGCTGACCAGCACCACCGTGTCGGCGGTGTGGTGCTCGTTGCCGGGCAGGCGGGAGCCGTCGGCGTAGACGGCGGCCGGTAGGCCCTTCTCCCTGGGCGGCTTGACGAACATCGGCGTACGGGACCAGCGCGCCTCGCCGAGGGTGGTGAGGACGATGTCGCGGCGGGTGTACTCGTACGGCAGTTTGGTCAGCCAGTCGTCGTCCGGTTCGAGCAGAGCGAGGCCGAGGTCCGTGGCGACCGCCCCGGCGAAGGCGGGCCCGCCGCGCAGGTGCCCGCCCGTGGCGTGCCGCAGCCGGTCCGGGACCACCGGTCCGGGCAGCTGCTCCACGACCAGGCCTGCCCGCCGCGCCGATGCGGCGAGCAGTTCTGCGGTGCTGTCAGGGCGTGGTGGCAGCACGAGGAAGTCGACGGCCGGAGCGGCGGTGGTCACGGCTCACGATTCTGGCGATCGACCACCCGGCTGTCGTCCGAATATCCTTGCCACGAACAATTCCAAGCCGACGCCAGGGCTGGCCGACACCGGGGGGCGGCCGGGAGGGGCGCCGTCAGGCGGGGTCGTAGAAGACGAACTCGAAGTACTGCAGCACCTGCCCGGTGCTCGGCGACCGGCCCGTGTCGGTGGTAATCGAAATCGTGAGCTGCCGGGACGCGTCCGGGGAGTGGAACGAGAAGGTGTCGTAGCCGAAGAAGCCGCCGTGTTCTCCCCAGACGGCCGAGCCGCCCGGCAGGTGGACCCGGACGAGACCGAGCCCGCTGTCCGTCGAGGGCGACCGTCTCCTCGGGACGGACCCTCAGGTTCCGCCGCGACAGCAGCACGTCGACGTCCAGCAGGCCGTTGGTGGCCCAGGCGTCGGTGTAGTTGTACAGCCCGGACGTGTGCATCAGCAGCTGGCGGACGGTGACGGCGCCGCCATCGGCGACCATGCCCGGCAGCCATCGCTCGACGGTGTCGTCGAGGCGCAACATGCCGTCGCCCGCTGGGCCGTCGCCGCCGTCACTACAGGACGGCGACGGTCAGCCAGTCGGCAGAGCGAGCCTTGTAGCCCAGTTGCGTGGTCAGTCCTTCGACGATGACGGCGACGTGCCCGGCTCCGTAGACCACCGCGACCTCGATGGGCTCGTCGCCGCGCTCCTCGTGCAGGCGGTAGAGGGCTGCCAGCAGCCTCTGGTCACGCGTGCCGGCGAAGGCCGCCTCGAGTTCGGGCATGGCGTCGATCCGGTCCTCGTCCTCCGGCGACGGCAGATCGTTGACCTCCATCGACTTCGACCAGATCAGCTGGGTGCCGCCGAACAGGCGCACGAGTATGACGACCGGCAGGATGCACCAAACCCCCAGCCGGTGGGCGAGGGGCACCTTGCGCCAGCCATCCTCGAACTGCTCGACGGTGACGTCGGGGTTGATCACCGGCACACCCAGCGCACGGTAGTCGATGGCCTGCTTGACGAGCTTCATGCGCCTGTTGAAGCGGAGCGCGGTATAGCTGAGCATCAGCGCGCCGACCAGCGGGGACCGTCGCCGCCCGTCGCCGCGGATTCCTTCGGCCACCACGACGTCGGCCTTGCCGAGCCGCGCGGTCACCGCCTCGTAGAACGCCGGTTCGGCCATGTGAATCATGGGGTAGATCACGAATTCCAGCGGGGACTGCCGGTGCCGCAACCGGATCACCGCAGACCGGACCCAGAACTCTGTCACCTCGATGATCTGCATACGGTGTCGGCACCCTTCTGCGGACCTTGGCGGTCATGGTGGCAGCCGCAGTCCACCCTGCTCGCCCGTCACCGACCCGGGTGATCGCAGATCCTTCATGTCCCGGGATGTCCCACCCGGCGCGTAGCATGTCGACGGCCTGCCGGACCCGTGCGTCGAAGTCGAGTCCCGCGGTGCCGGCCGAGTCGAAGGAGCTGAGGTCATGGTTGGTCCCGCTGAGGAACACCGGCTCACCGCCGCGGCGTTCACCGAACGCGTGCGCGGAGTCGCCCCCGCCGGCTGGGGTCGTCCGGCGCCCTGCGCAGGCTGGGTCGCCCGTGACGTCGTAGGCCACCTGGTCGAGTGGTTCCCGGGCTTCCTGCGGGCGGGTGCGGGCGTCGACCTGCCGAAGGGCCCGTCCGTCGCGGAGGACCCGGTGGCTGCCTGGACGGTCCACAGCGACGGCGTGCAGGCTCTGCTCGACGACCCCGCCACGGCGGACAAGGTCCTCAGCAATCCGAACATCGGCGATATGCCGCTGGACCAGGCGGTTTCCAGGTTCTACACCACCGACGTCTTCCTGCACACGTGGGACCTGGCCCGGGCGACCGGGCAGGACGAGCGTCTCGACGCCGAGCGGTGCGCGGTGCTGCTGGAGGGGATGCTGCCGATGGATGCGGTGCTGCGCTCCAGCGGGCACTACGGCCCGAGGGTCGAGGTCCCCGACGACGCCGACCCGCAGACGCGCCTGCTCGCCTTCATCGGCCGTACTCCCTGACCCGGCACGCCTGACTCGAAAGGACTGCCATGTCGCAGAACCGGCAGACGGTGGAGACCTACCTGGAGGGTTTCCGCAAGAACGACCACGCGCAGATCCTGTCCTGCCTCACCGACGACATCGAGTGGACCGTCTACGGGGCATTCCACCTCACCGGCAAGCAGGCGTACGACGAGGCCATCGACGGTCCCGCGTTCGTCGAGCCGCCGCAGCTGGAGATCGTCCGCCTGGTCGAGCAGGACGATGTGATCATGGCCGAGCTGACCGGCTCGGTGCTGCGCCCCGACGGCACGACGATGCGCATGTCCATGGCGGAGGTCTTCGTCATGCGCGGGGGACTGATCGCCGAGCGCCGGGCCTGGGTGATCGAGCTCAAGGAGAACGACTACCGCTGAGGGGCCGATTCCGCTCCTCGTACACATGTACTAAACTGCTGGTCGTGACCAGCTCGGCGACGATCCTGCATGCGGATCTCGACTCGTTCTACGCGTCGGTGGAACAGCGGGACACTCCGCGGCTGCGGGGCCGTCCCGTGATCGTCGGCGCCGGTGTGGTGCTGGCCGCCAGCTACGAGGCCAAGGCCTACGGCGTACGCACCGCGACGAGCGTGCGCGCCGCCCGCGCCCGGTGCCCACAGGCGATCGTGGTGCCGCCGCGGATGTCGGCGTACACCGAAGCCAGCCGGGCGGTGTTCGAGGTCTTCGACGACACCACGCCGATAGTCGAACCGCTCTCCATCGACGAGGCGTTCCTCGACGTCGGCGGCCTGCACCGGATCGCCGGCACGCCCGTGGCGATCGCGGCCCGGCTGCGCCGCGACGTTCTCGAACGGGTCGGGCTGCCGATCACCGTCGGCGTCGCGCGCACCAAGTTCCTGGCCAAGGTCGCCAGCCGCGTCGCCAAGCCCGACGGCCTGCTCGCCGTCGAGCCCGCCGACGAGCTGACCTTCCTGCACCGGCTGCCGGTCGAGGTGCTGTGGGGGGTCGGCGAAGTGACCTCCGCAAAGCTGCACCAACGCGGCATCCGCACCGTCGGGCAGGTGGCCCGGCTGGGCGAGGCAGCGCTGGTGTCCATGCTCGGCCAGGGCACGGGCCGCCACCTGCACGCCCTCGCCCACAATCGGGACCCGCGGCCGGTCGTCACCGGCCGCCGCCGCGCCTCGATGGGAGCCCAGCGCGCGCTGGGCCGCGGCCCGCACACCGTCGAGTTCCTGGAGGCCGCGCTCGCCGGACTGGTCGAACGGGTAACCCGCCGGATGCGCAGCGCGGAGCGCCCCGGCCGCACCGTCGTGCTGCGGCTGCGGTTCGCCGACTACACCCGGGCGACCCGGTCGTCGACCCTGCCCAAGGCGACGTCGCAGACCCAGGCTGTCCTCGACACCGCCCGGACGCTGCTCGCGACCGCGACGCCGCTGGTGGCCGAGCGGGGCCTGACGCTGATCGGTGTGTCGGTGGGCAACCTGGACCGGACCGGCCACATCCAGCCCGAGCTGCCCTTCGACGACCTGCCGCGCGACGCGCTGGACACCGCCGTCGACGCGGTGCGCCGCAGGTTCGGCACCACCTCGCTGCAGCGCGGCACCCTGCTGGGCACCGACACCGGCCTGGTCATGCCCATGCTGCCGGACTGAACCCGCCCCGACGACCGGGCCGGACGCGGGCGCGGTCCGGCTGGGCGGCGCTACAGGGCGACGCTTTCGCCCAACGGGATACGCGTGTAGCCGAGCCCTTCCTCGTCGCCCAGCCAGGCGTCGAACTGGTGCAGTCCCAGGTCGTTGAGCACACCGTCGTGGATCGGGAACGCGCGTTGTGGCCGGACCGCCCGGGCGAACCTGATCGCGTCACCGATCTTCAACCACGGCCCGGCGGCTGGGATCAGCAGCGTCTCGACCGGCTCGGACGGCACGAACAGCGAATCGCCGGGGTGGTAGACGCCGTCGACGACGAAGCCGACGTTCGGGCAGCCGGGCAGGCCGTCGATGATCTCGGCGTGCTCGCCGCCGACCGCCCGCACCGTGAAGCCGGCCGCGGTGAAGACGTCACCGGGGGAGACCGCCTGCACGCCGTCGCCCAGCTCCGCAGACAGGGCGGGGTGGGTGTAGACGGTGAGTTCGGGGTTGCGATCGCGGGCCGCCCGGAGCAGGTCGAGGTCGACGTGGTCGGCGTGCTCGTGCGTGACGAGCACCGCTGCCACGCCGTCGAACGACACCGGCTCCGAGTAGACACCCGGGTCGATCACCAGGGCCCCGTCGCCGTTGTCGATGCGTACACAGGCGTGGCCGTATTTGGTCAGACGCATGGTCAGAACCCCCGCTCGGCCTGCGAGCGCAGCACGCAGAACTCGTTGCCCTCCGGGTCGGCGAGCACCGCCCAGCCCGTGCCGTCGGCGTTGCGGTGGTCGGCGGCCATCGTCGCGCCGAGGGCCAGTACCCGTTCGACCTCGACGTCGCGGGGCGTGTCGGATTGCAGGCAGAGGTGCATACGGTTCTTGACCGCCTTGGGTTCGGGGACGCGCTGGAAGTACACCGTCTGGCCGGACGGCAGGTCGAACGCGGCGTCGTCGCCGTCGTCGAACGCGACCTCGCTGTCGAAGACCTGCACCCACCAGCGTGCGAGGGTGCCGGGATCGGCGGCGTCGAAGCTGACGTTTCGGATGATCGTCGTCATGCTGCAACTCTGTTGCCTGGACGGCCGCATCGTCAAACGAGATGCGACGGGGCCGCGTACGTGCTGACGAGTTCCGCGACGAGCTGGCGCCGGTCGAGGTTGATCTCCAGCGGGTACGTCTCGAGCATGGGCATGGTCACGTTCGTCATGGCGTTTCCTCCGATCGGTACGGTCGCACCTATACCCGTGCGGATCGGCTTCCACGCTCATGAACCACGCGAGTCGGGCGGAATACGGCGGCAGGAAGACGCTGGGCCGTCCTGACCGCCCGCGCATGGGTCGCTTGCCGGAGCTGTTGATCCGCGCAGGTGGTGGAAGCGCCAATTACGAGCTGGTCAGCCGGTGGGGCTGGGCGCAGCTTCCAGCATCTGGCGCATCTGCTGGATCTCATACAGGAAGAATCGGACATCTTGGCTGTTGTGGTAGGACAACCTCGTCAAACCAAGAACCGATCAACCGTCCGTCGTCCGGATTCTCGGGGTTCGAGTCGAATGCACCCGACTTGCAGGACATTCATATATGGATGCCATTTTCCGTCCCCGAGTCGGCAGCGACACCGAGGGCCAAAACTACTTGCCGATGGGGGCCATGCGTGAGGGGATGCGGGCCGCGATCTGCTCCTTCGCATGCGGGCACTCGTCGAACGCCGCAGGGCAGGCGAGCGCATGTTCGATCAGCTGCTTCGCGGCGGTTGCCCTGGCGATGCGGTCCTCCAGGGCGGCCACGTGCCGCCGGAGCAGTTCGGGGTGGCTCATGGGGTTATCGGTGCCCAAGAGGATTTGCAACTCCCTTAGGCCGAACCCGGCTTCCTTGCCGATGAGGATCAACGCAACCCGGACCAGGTCTGCCTCTCCGTAGCGACGCTGCCCGACGCCGTCGCGGCCCGGTTGCAGCAGGCCCATGCTCTCCCAGTGCCGCAGCACGTGGGTGGCCAGCCCGAACTCGTGGGCCAGCTCACCGATGGTGAACCCACCAGTTGACTTCATGTACACATTAAGCCGGAGGGTGGGGTGCATGAGCAAACCGAACCTCGCCCTGACCCGGGTCGCCAACGCCTGTGTCCTGCTTGAGCTTGACGGCCGCGCCGTGTTGACAGATCCATGGTTCACCGAACGCTGGTATCTGCGGCGCGGTGAGCCCCTCGGCTTGCCGGTCGCCGAGCTTCCGCCGCTGACGGCGATCGTGGTCACAAATCCCGCTGTCAACCACTGGGATATGCGCGCGCTGGCCGAGTATCCGGGTAAGGCGACTACACCGATGTATGTCAGCGGGGAGCGGATGGCTCGCCAGGCTCGGTCGTTGGGCTACCGCACGGTCGAGGTTCTGCGTTGGCACGAAACCCGCCAGCTCGCACCGACGTTGTCCGTGGAGGCCGTGCCCGCCGGACGTACGCTGCTGGGACGCAACAACGCCTACGAGTTCACCGGCGGGCAGTCCCGGGTCTTCTTCGGCGGAGAGATCCAGGATGTGGAGCTCCTGCGGGAGCACCGTGCCCGCCGCGGGCCCGTCGACGTGGCGCTGCTGCCGACCAACGGGCTCAGACCGCTGATCGGTCCCCCTCTGGTCATGGGGCCGGCGGAGGCGGTGGCCGGCGCCGTGGCGTTGGGCGCGCGAGTTCTCGTGCCGGTGCATGATGCCCATGCCCGCGATCTGCTGTCGCTGTTCTTCCGACGCCACGGGTCGGCGTCGGATGCCACACGTATGGCCCCGGCCGGGCTCGACGTCGTCGGCCTCCCGCCCGGTCGGCGCTGGGAGTTCATCCGATGAGCTTGCTGGATATGTTCCTGGTGCGGGCAACCGTCGCCGCCATCGAGCCCCTCACTCCGCGGATGCGTCGCATCCGTGTCATAGGCGATTCGCTGCGGGGCGTGGATTGGCAGCCGGGTCAGCACGTTCGGGTGCGCGTGGACGACGTACGGTTGCGCAGCTACTCGATCTGGGACTTCTCCGGCGGCGGGCAGCTGGACTTATGCGTGTTCGACCACCCGAGGGCTGGCCCCGGAGCACGCTGGTCGCGCCACGTCCGCGCTGAACAGCCGGTCGCATTCACTCGACCGACCGGGAGGCTGGTGCTTCGGAACCATGCGCCATATCACCTGTTCGTCGGGGACGAGACGGCTGCCGCAGCATTCGGTGCCATGCTGCGCGCCTTGCCCACCGACGCCCGCGCACAGGCAATCATCGAGATCGGCAGCCCGGCCGACCGACTGCCGTTGCCCCGCCCCCGGGATCTGCAGTGGACTCACCGAGCCAAGACGGGCGGGATCGTCGCCGCCTTGCGCGAACTCGACCTGCCATCCGAGCCCGGTGTCGCCTACGTAGCCGGCGAGGCCCGGGACTGCCAGGCGATCCGCCGCCACCTCATCGTCGAGCGCGGCTGGGCGCACAGTTGCGTAATCGTCAAGCCATTCTGGACATCCGGCAAGCGCGGACTCGACTGACCGCCGTCGACGGCGAGGGAGTGTCGGACACCCAATGATCAGAGACGTCTGGTCGATCCCGGATCGGTTCTTGGTTCGTCAGCTTTCCCCTCGGGGACGCGCTGGAAGTACACCGTCTGGCCTGACGGCAGGTCGAACGCGGCGTCGTCGCCGTCGTCGAACGCGACCCCGCTGTCGAAGACCTGTGCCCACCAGCGAGCGAGGGCGCCGGGATCGGCGGCGTCGAAGCTGACGTTTCGGATGATCGTCGTCCTGCGGCAACTCTGTTGCCTGGACGGCCGCATCGTCAAACGGGAATGGGCGAAGCGGCGTACATCCGGGCCAGGTGCGTGACGGTGGCGGCGAGACGCCAGCGTAACGCCTCGGACTCCAGCAACCTGTGTGCCGAGCTGCAGGAACTAATTTCGGCCCGGCTGTCGGTCTCGATCGGCACCGGTGCCGGGATCCAGCCATCGGGTTGCGGGTAAGGCTGCTCTGTCACTTTCAACTCCACTGACACTCGGCGAAGTGTCACGCATCATCCGAAGTCACATCGTCACGCATCAACCGGAGTCGGACACGGAGCGTCGCCCCTCATGAGGTAGAGAGGCGGGTGGCGCTGCATTAGGTGAGCAGGCGACGAACTTAGCGGGTGCGCTGGCAAGGCTAAGTCGACAGCGCACCCGGGCTCACTCGCGACGGGTAGAACGGCGTTGCGTGGGCATTGTCAGGCCGTCTGCAGGCCGTCAGACGGTCACCAGAGCCGACCAACGATGACTGACGACGACATTTGCCCAGTTCACGCACGGTAAGTGGCAGGCCTGCCAGGTTCGATGTAGCGGCCTTACCCGTAGTTCCAGTATGAGAGGTATCTCCAGGACAACAGAGGCAAGCTCCGGCCAATCCTGCTCAGCCTGGTTGTCGGCCTCGTACTCCCCGGCATCTCGCTAGCTTCGCTGTACCTTGTCTGGCCCTACCTGAGGTCCCCGCTGGACTGGACAGCATGGGGTCCGGGCATCGTTCTACTCGCACTGAACGGCGTCGTCCGGGTTGTGCCACGGGGCCGACGGCGATGATCCTGAGGTTGCAGCGGTCAGGCCCCAGTCGTTCCGTACTGGCTGTCGCACGACGTCGCTAAGGTGCCTCGCATGCCACGCAAGAGCTTCTACGATCTCAACTTCCGGGTGTCTCCGGGCGGCGCCCGCAAGGACGCCCACTACATCCGGGGCGACCTCGCCGAGATCAAGGCTGACCTGGCGGCCGAGCTCACCGAGGGCGTCAACCTGTACCTGCTCTGCTGGTATGGCGCCGAGCTGACACTCGACGTCCATCAGCACGGTGCACGGCTGGAGTCGATCGACCTGCATCCGTACCTGACGATCTCCGTCGAGGGTTACCCGGACGTCACCTTCACCGGCCCGGGCGAGCCCGTCGGCTGGGACTTCGAAGAGGACGAGGAGACCGACGAGGGCAGCCTCTCCGATCAGCTTTTCGTCGGGGACCTCGAGGACCGGACCACGGTGACCGTGCACTGGGACCGGATCGATGTGCCGCCGCTGCGCGGCGACGTGGTCGGGCCCGGCGACCTGGTGACGCTCGACGGTCGGCGGCCTCATGAAGAGGACGCCATCCCGTACGGCTTCACGGACCTCGAGTCGTAGGCAACCGGGATCAGAGCCCGCTGCTGGAACGTGAGGAGGTGTGGACCCGCGACCGAGATTTTGCGCTCGCCGTGCGCTCATTTGGAGGTGAACCAGACCGCGACGTCGTCCCGGACCGGAGACGTTGATGGTGACGTCCGGCATGCTGTGGGCATGTCTGAGGAACCGAAAGATCGCTCCGCCCTGTCCGCCGACACCGTATCGGCTTCACCGCCGGTGATCTCGGTGATGCTGATCGTTCCAGATGCAGACACAGCGGTTGCCTGGTACACGACTGCATTGGGCGCGACAGAGCTGTGGAACCTTGGTGGCGTGGCCGGCCTTGAGGTCGGTGGCGCCGCCTTCTTCCTCCATGAGGTCAATCCCCAGAACCCCACAGAGACCAGTCCCGGCCAGGTGGGGATCACAAGCATTCGCATCGAGGTGTTTGCCGATGACCCGGACAACTTCATCGAGCGCGCCGTCGCCGCGGGCGCCATCGGAGTGGGAATCGAGGATCACCACGTGCCCTGGGGGACGCACCGTCAAGGTGGCTTCACGGACCCGTTCGGTCACAAGTGGTCCGTAGGTGATAGGTCGCCGCTGGGCCCGTTCCCACGTTGATCAGGCCAGCCCTTCGTAGGCGCTGGGAAGGCACGAGTTCGCTTCCGCGGGCGAGTACGACTTGAAGCGCGCCGAGATGGTCCAGAACGCCCGAGAAACGTTGACCGCACGCGGTGCCGGCATCTCCCTCGACTAGCTGGTCGCCGTCGGCAGTCCGCTCCGGGGCGAGTTCTGGCCATCCGCCCCGGACTCCGCAGCGGGCCTCGCCGCGGCGATCGACGCGCTGAGGGATGCGGTCCTGTTCCGCGTCACGTCCGTTTGCCGTGCGCGTGACGAGGTCGCTCGCTGGGACGGCAAACGGATACTTCGAACCCGCTGATCCCACGACGTCACCCGTCTGCTCGACGCCGGCAGCCACAGCCCACGGAGTTGACGCTGGCCTCTGCGGGGTCCGGCCTCCTTCTGCCAACCGGGTCCTGTTGTCAGACGACCCGGATCGACTCGCCTTCGACAGAAGCGCGGGACATGGCCGGCCCGCGAGCGAGGCCCAGCGCGGTGGCGGCGATGGCGCACGCTATGGCGACTGCGGCAAGGACCGGGACGTAGCTTCCTGCGACGGCGTAGGCAGCGGCGGCGGCGAGCGGGGTCGTGGCCTTGGCGATGGTGGTTGGCAGGGTCAGGGCACTGGCGATGGTGGCGTAGCCGGTGGTGCCGTAGCGCTCGGCGAGGATTGCGGGCCGGGCGATGGTGCCGACGCCGAATCCCGTGCCGAACAGCACCACGCAGACGATCGCGCCGAGGCGGTGCTGACCCAACAGCGGCAAACTCGCGGCCGCGACGGCTTGGACGGCGAATACCGATGCGGTGACCATGGCGATGGATCGGTGGCGGGTGAGAGCGGTGGTGACGATGCGGCCGGTGACCGACATGACCCCGAGCAGTCCAGCGACAGCGGCGGCGAACGTGGCGGGGTGGCCCAGCGTGGTCAGGTAGGTGATCAGGTGCACGGAGATGACCGCTACGGCGGATCCGTGGATGACGAACGCGGCGGTGAGCAGCCAGAACCCGCGGTGGCGCAAGGCGGCGCGGACGGCTGTCCGTCGTGCCGCGTGGTCGAGGGCCGCTGAGGCCGGATGCGGGCGTGGCTGCGGTGGAACGGTCAGGGCGTGCAGCGGTACGGCGATGGCGCAGTAGCCCAGCGCCAGGATGATCAGAGTGGTCCGCCAGCCGTGGTGTTGCTGCAGATTTGCCGCCAGGGGCAGGAAGATCGTGCTGGCGAATCCGGCCACGACGGTGATCGCCAGTAGCGCGCCCGAGCGTCGGGCCGGGGTGCTGACGGCGATGACGACCGCGAACGCGGCTTCGTAGAGGGCCATCGCCGAGGCGATCCCCAGGACCACGAACACCGCGTACAGCTGCCGGATGTCGGTGATCTGTGACCAGGCCAGGACCGCGCCGGTGCCCAGGATCGATCCTGCGGTCATGAGACCGCGTCCACCGTGGCGGTCGAGCCACCGTCCGACCGGGACCGCGGCTGCCGCGGTGGTGAGCACGCTGACCGTCAGCGCGCCGGTGACTGCGGCGGAGGTGGTGTGCAGGTCGGCGGCCATCGGGGCGAGAAAGACGCTGAACACGTAGTAGAGCACGCCGTACCCGACGGTCTGGGTGACGGCGAGCGCCGCGATCAGGGGCCTTGAGCGGCGCCGGCCGCCGGCCTCCGTGGTGGAGGCGGCGGCCGGCGCGGTGATGGTGGACATCAGCCGCAGCATCCACCGGTCTTGGTCTCGACCGTGACGGCCTGGACCACCGGCAGGGTCAGTAGCCCACCGGCGATTCCGGTGGCAAGCCCGCGCGGCGCGTCGGCGGCGGCCGGTTCGGGCGTGCCGCAGCAGGACGCCTCGTCGGTGTCGAGGGCGGCGCTGCTGGAGCACACGCCGGTCTCGGGCAGTTCCAGCTGCACGTCACGGGCGGCGTCCCAGTCCCCGGCGAGTGCGGCGACCACGGAGCGGACCTGCTCGTAGCCGGTGGCCATGAGGAACGTCGGGGCGCGGCCGTAGGACTTCGCGCCGACGGCGTAGTAGCCGGCCTCGGGCTGGGTGAGCTCGTCGACGCCGTGCGGCGGCACGGTGCCGCACGAGTGCTGGTTCGGGTCGATCAGCGGCGCCAGGGCACGGGTCGAGCCCATGATCGGGTCGAGGTCCAGGCGAAGCTCGGACGCGATGGTGTGGTCGGGCCGGAAGCCGGTGGCCGACACGATCCGGTCCGCGGTCACCGCCGCGCCGCTGCGGGCGGTCACGGTCACCTGTCCGCCGTCGACGGTGACGGCACGCACGGAGAACCCGGAGTGCAGGGAGATCGCGCCGGAGTCGACCAGGGCGCGGACCCGGCTGCCGAGTGCGCCGCGGGCGGGTAGGGCGTCGGCGTCGCCGCCGCCGTAGGTGCGGGTGGCCGCGCCGGTGCGGATCGCCCAGCTGACCGTGGTGCCGGGCGCTTCGGTGGCGAGCTGGGCGAGGGCGAGCAGGGTGTTGGCGGCGGAGTGGCCGGCGCCGACGACGAGGGTGTGTCGTCCGGCGAAGCGCTCGCGGTCGGATCCGAGCACGTCGGGCAGGGCGGTCTCGATGAACGCTGCGGCCTCGGGCTCACCGTGGGCGGGCAGGCCCGAGCCGCCCAGCACGTTGGGCGTCGGCCAGGTGCCGGACGCGTCGACGACAGCAGTAGCGGTGAGCTCGGTCCCGTCGGCGAGGCGGATCAGGAACGGCGCAGTGTCACGCCCGGTCGTGCGGACGCGGTCGAGGCCGTCGCGGCTGATCGCCACCACCTTCGCGCCGTAGCGGATCCGGCCGGCCAGGGCGGGCAGCTTCGTCAGCGGCTCGAGGTAGTCGGTGACGATCTGAGAGCCGAGCGGCAGGTCCTCCAGGTTGGGCGCGATCCAGCCGTCGGCCTCCAGCAGGCGGCGGGCCGCGTGGTCGAGGTTGAACCGCCAGGGGCTGAACACCCGTACGTGCCCCCAGCTCGCCATCGCCGCGGCGGGTCCGTCGCCGGCCTCCAGGACCAGGAAGTCCAGGCCGCGCTCGGCCAGGTGGGCGGCGGCGGCGAGGCCGACCGGGCCGGCGCCGACCACCACGATCGGGAGGTTGTCCTGTGTGCTCATCGTCGTTCTCCTCTAGCTCGGGCTCAGGTCGGTGGTGGCGGTCGGGGTCAGAAGCGGATGCCGGTGGTGGCGACGCGCTCGTGGCCGCGGGTGCGGGCGGCCTCGGCGCGGCAGGCGGCGGTGCATACCGGCTCGGTGCAGCCCTCGCAGAACGAGGTTGTCTGCACGACGTGGGCGGTGCGGGCGGCGGCGAACCGGCGGATCAGGGCGATCATGACGACGACTCCTTGTTTAGAAGTTTCTCTAAGCGATGTGATTAGAGTGCCGCCTACTTAGAAATCTGTCAACTCAGCCTGGTGTGGTGCCCGCTACCGTGCTGCGCCGCTCGATGGCGACCACATCCCGCCACCGCCCGTGTAGACATCCCGGCCGCTCGCGAACGCCCACCTCGCGGAATCCGACCGCGCGGTGTAGGGCCAGGCTGGCGGTGTTCTCGGGGAAGATCCCGGACTGGATCGTCCAGATCCCCGCGGCCTCGGTCGAGGCGATCAGCGCGTGCATGAGGAGGAGTCCGACGCCTCGTCCTTGGGCCTCGGGGCGGACGTAGACGCTGTGCTCGACCACGCCCGCGTACGCGGGGCGGGCCGACACCCGGCTCACGGCGACCCAGCCGAGCGCCTGCCCGGCCTGGTCGCAGGCGACGAGGCGGTGTTCGGGTAGCCGGCCGGCGTCGAACGCCGCCCAGGTGGGGGCGGTGGTGTCGAAGGTGGCGTCGCCGGTGTCGATGCCCTGCTGGTAGATCGCCAGCACTGCCTCGGCGTCGGCCTCAGCCATCGGTCGGATGCTCAGCAAGGCGTGTCTCCCGGCGCGGCGACCGGGCGGCCCATGACGACGTCGGCGGCGGTGGGGAAGCAGTTCAGGCAGTTCTCGTTGATCCGGTACAGGTTGGCGTTGCCCGACGCCTCGACCAGCACGAAACGCACCTCCGCGAGGATCTTCAAATGCTGGGAGATCGTCGACTGTGCCATACCGACCGCTGCGGTGATCTGCCCGACGCTCATCGGCTCGCGCCTGCGGGCCAGCAGTTCCGCGATCTGCACCCGGGTCGGGTCGGCCAGGGCCCGAAACCACGACGCGTACCGCTGGGCGACCGCACGGTCGAGCAGCTCTTCCACTCCATCCTCCAACATCATCGTTTATCGCCGATGGGCGATGATAACCGGCGACAGTGAGCTGTGACAACCGGCGTTGCCGTCTGCTTCGAAACCTGTCAACCTAGGGGCATGTCGAAGCAGTTGACCGTGCTCGAACCTGAGGTGTGCTGCGCACCCCTCGCCACGGCCGCCGTGCCGGCCGAGGCCGCCGTCGATCTCGCAGCCGCGTTCAAAGCCCTCGGCGACCCGGTCCGCCTGCAATTGCTGTCGATGATCGCCTCCGCCGACGGGGGAGAGGCCTGTGTCTGCGACTTGACCCCCGCGTTCGACCTGACGGGTCCCACGATCTCGCACCACCTGAAGGTGCTGCGCGAAGCGGGCCTCGTCGAGTCCGACCGGCGCGGTACCTGGGTCTGGTACCGGGCCAACCGCCCACGCATGGCCTCCCTGTCCGCCGTCCTGGACATCGCGCCAGCGGCCTGAAGCGTTGCCACGGGCCGGGTGCGGCCACGTCACCCAATGTTCATGATCGCGAAGTTGCGGGGCTGACCGGCCCGGCTGTTTGATTACCGCGTGGTGATATCAGTTTCTGGTGATGCCCCGTCGGAGGTGGTGCGGCTGCTGGCCGACCCCGCCCGCGCCGCCATCGTCGATGCCCTCGCCGCAGGCCCCGCCTGCACCTGCCACCTCGTCGAGGACCTCGGCCTGTCGCAGCCCAACGTGTCCAACCACCTGCGCGCACTACGCCATGCCGGAGTGGTCAAGGCCGAACCGTACGGCCGCTACACCTACTACCACCTCAACGCCGACGCCCTCGACGCCGCGGCAGCACACCTCACCGACCTGGCCGCGCGGGCACGCGCGACCTCCGACAACCGCCGGGAGTGCTGATGCGCGCCACCCTGCCCCGCCGCCTGCTCGCCGAACTGCTCGGCACCATGCTGCTGGTCACCACGGTCGTCGGCTCCGGAATCATGGCCACCCGGCTGTCCCCGAACGACGTCGGCCTGCAGCTGTTGGAGAACTCCACCGCGACCGTGTTCGCCCTCGCCGTGCTGATCCTGATCCTCGGCCCGGTGTCCGGCGCACACTTCAACCCCGTCGTGACCGTCGCCGCATGGTGGTCTGACCGCCACAACCCCGCGGGCCTGTCCGCCCGGGACATCGCCCCCTACATCGCCGCCCAGACGCTCGGCGCGATCGCCGGATCAGTGCTCGCGAACGCGATGTTCGGGGTCGCACAGGGCATGTCGGCGACCGCCCGCGACCAGCCGCAGTTGTGGCTGGGCGAGATCGTCGCGACCGCCGGCCTGCTGCTGCTCATCTTCGCGCTCGTCCGCACCGGCCGCGCGGCGCTGGCAGCGCCCGCCGTCGGGGCGTACATCGGGGCGGCGTACTGGTTCACCAGCTCCACCAGCTTCGCCAACCCCGCCGTGACCATCGGCCGCGCGTTCACCGACACCTTCGCCGGAATCACCCCCACCTCCGTCCCGGCGTTCATCGGCGCCCAGATCCTCGGCGCTCTGATCGGCATCGCCCTGGTCACCGCGCTCTACCCGAAGACGGCCGGGTCCGCGGACACGGCGAGTCAGCCCTCACCGCAGCAGGCGATCGAACCCGAGGTCGTCGGAGCGGCCCCGTGAGCACCAGCGCATCCGTGTGGACGCGGCCCTGGCACGCGGGAGTCCGCACGCCTGGTCGAGCGCTTCCACGGCGTGTTCAGCCCACAGACCGTCGAGCGCTGCGTCTTCGATCGTGACGATGGGCTGCGCGACGCCTGCCCGGTCCTGCCCGGCAAGCGCTACCTCGACTGGGACCTTCCCGACCCGGCCGGTGCCGACCTGGCGGTGGTGCGAGCCATCCGCGACGACATCGACGTCCGAGTGAGACAACTGATCGACGAACTGACTGCAGGAGAGCAGCGATGACCGACACCAAGCCCAGCGTTCTGTTCGTGTGCGTGCACAATGCCGGCCGGTCCCAGATGGCCGCCGGCTGGCTGCGCCACCTCGCCGGTGACACCGTCGAGGTCCGCTCCGCAGGCTCCGCGCCTGCGGATCAGATCAACCCCGTCGCTGTCGAGGCGATGCGCGAGGTCGGCATCGACATCACCGGCCAGACCCCGAAGATCCTCACGCCGGAAGCGTCCGAGGCGTCCAGCGTGGTCATCACGATGGGCTGCGGCGACGTATGCCCGTACTTCCCCGGCCAGCGCCACGAGGACTGGAAGCTCGCCGACCCGGCCGGGCAGGGCATCGACGCCGTCCGCCCGATCCGCGATGAGATCCGCGACCGGGTTCAGGCCTTGCTCGACGACCTGGTGCCCGCCGAACACCGACACGCCTGACACACCTCACCAAGGCGGGGTGCGCTGCCGCCGGACGCGCGGTGGCGCACCCCGTCTGCGGCATCCAGGCAGTTGCCGCCTGATACGGCTTCACACCGCGTATGGGTCGGCGCGACGGCGTGCACCGCCTGCCCTTACCTGCTGGCGGAACCGCTGCCACTGCTGCGTTCCTGGCGGCCCGGCACTGTCGCCGACCTCGATGTGCGGCTGCCATCTCGCCCGGTACATCTGTCATGGCCATCCGAGTCGCAGGTAGGTAGCGTCACTACATGTAGCGTTACTACCTATCTGTCGGCGGGTGTCATGTTCACACGCGAGATCCTGGGCCTGTTCATTCCCGACGAAGGCGCGGTCTTCTCTGCGGCCCTGGCGGTCCATGTGGCGGCCGGCTGCACTGCGGTCGTGGTGGGAGCGCTCGCGGCGAGCGCCCGAAAGCGCCCCGGTCGGCATCCTCGTGCCGGCACCGCCTACCTGTGGGCGCTCAGTGTCGTTGCGGCGACCGCTGTGGTGATGACCGGGTTCCGTCCACGCGAGGACGCTCATCTGCTGGTCATCGCGGTCGTCGCGGTCACGCTGGCCACATTCGGCCGGACCGCGCGCCGCCGCGGGCGCGAGGGCTGGCCGACCCGGCACGCCATTGCCATGGGCGGCTCCTACATTGCGCTGCTGACCGGCTTCTACGTCGACAACGGCAGCCAGTTGCCGTTATGGGACAGGCTGCCGCACCTCGCGTACTGGCTGCTGCCCACCGCAGTGGGAGCACCACTTGTCTGGTGGGCGCTGCGGCGTTTCCGCGCCGGAGTCAGCGGACGGCCGCGCGCAGCAACAGAGCCCGGCGGCCCGCGGCTGCCGTGACGCCCATGCGTACCAGGCTGATCGGTACCGCACACGCCAGCGCGGCCGTCCAAGCCAGGTCGCCCGGCTGCGTGGCAAGCCCAATCACCAGAGCGATGTCACCGACGACGCAGGCTGCGGAGGCAACCACCGCCGCGTTCACGGCGGTAGTCGCCCCGAATGCCGGCCGACCGGCAAGGCGCACAACACCGGCGGCAACCAACGCGGCCGGCACGCTCACGGCGAGGACCAGCGGATACGCCGGCGCCGAGGCCATCAGCACACCGATCTGCGACCACCACGTCATGCCGGAGGCCTGCGCGAACGCGCCCACCCATGCCAGCCCCACCAGCGGGCCCGTCGCCACCAGCGCCCTGCCGAGACGCCGGGCATGCGTCCATGCGATCTCGGCGGCAAGCGCTGCGGACAGTTCGCGAGGATCACCGAACTCCGCGACCGACAGCCGTGCCGCCGCCGCGGTCGTCGCGCCGGCGGCGATGTGCGCCTCGACTGCGCACGCGAGTCCGTCGGCGATCTCGGCCATCACCTCCGCGCGGGCTCGGCGGGTCAGCGGCAGGCCGGCTGCGATCGTCTGCAGGTAGCCGGCCACCGCGGCCCGTGCTCGCGGATCCCAGGCGGCCGGGGTCAGGTCGAAGGTGTCCATGCGGGTTCACCGCCGTCCATGACAGCGGTGACCGCGCCGGAGAACTGGCGCCACGATTGACGCTGCCGCGCCAGGTGACGGTGGCCCGCAGTCGTCAGCTCGTACATACGCCGCTGACGGCCGTCGCCCTTTTCCCAGGTGCTGGCGACCAGGCCCGAAGTCTCAAGCCTCCTCAGCGCCGGATACACGGTGCCCGTGGGCAGATCGAACGTCCCGCCGCTGCCGGCACGCAGCGCCTCGATCAGCGCGTAACCGTGCGCCGGGCCGCGTTCCAGCACGGCCAGCAGCAGCCCGTCCAGGTGACCCTTCAACGCCTCAGCCGTCATACGTAGCAATGCTACTGCTCGTCGGCCGGGCCACCATGACACGGCCGATCCGTGCCGGCAGGGATCAGCGGACCCGGACCGGCAGACGCCGTGACCGCATGACGAAAACTCCGCCGACCGCGACCAGCTACTTGACCAGCCCGTACGCCAGCTCTGGCCAGCGTAGGCCGTCATCGGGTCCTGATGGCGTTCGCTGCCGGCGGTGAACTCAGCGTCGGCGACATCGCCGCGAAATCAGGCATCAAGCCTATAACGGCCCTGGCATCCGTCCGGCGTGGACGAAGCCCGCGAAGGGCGGAACGCCGGGCTAGGCAAGGCGGTTGCGGCGGCCGCCGGTCAGGCCGGTCATCCGGGCCGGGATCGCCATCCGCGACCGGTAGAACGTCAGCGGGCTGCTGCTCACTGCCTCTTTGTACATGATCGCGGCCATGCCTTTGAGGTACCAGCGGCGCGGGGTGTCGTCGGCGTAGGTGAACTGGATGACAGCGTCCTTGCGGCCCAGCGACACCGGCTGGTGGAGGTAGCCGAACCGGAACGGCTGGGGCGCCTTGCCGCGAAGCTGCCGTGCGATCGATTCGGCAGTGTGTGCCGCGGTCGGTATGCCGCTCTGGCATGTCCCGTGGATCACCCCGTACGACTGACGGATCGCCGCCGCGTCGCCGATCGCATAAATCTCCGGGTGCGACACCGAGCGCAGGGTCGAGTCGACCACGACGCGGCCGGTGTCGTCGGTGGTGATCCCGGCCTGGGCAGCCAGCGGGGCGACCCGCACGCCGGTGGTCCACAAGGTCCCGTCGGTGCCGACCAGCTCGCTGCCGTCCAGCTCGATCGCGTCGGGCAGCACCTTGGTGACGTTCACACCGGTGCGCACCTCGATGTCGAGCCGGTCGAGGGCCCGCATCAGGTGGGCGCGAGCCTTCGGGCCCATCATCGACCCGGGCTCACCGCGGCTGATCAGACGCACCCGCATCCGAGGGTATGCCTCCGCGACCTCGGTCGCCGCTTCGATCCCGGTCAGGCCGGCCCCGCATACCGTGAGAACGCCGGTGGGGTGGTCGCGCAGATGGGCCGCGAGCTGTGGGTCGTCGATGGTGAAGGCGTAATTCACGGCCTGGGTGCTGCTGCCGATCGCGTAGACGAGCGTGTCGTAGGGAAGGTCGCGACCGTCGCTGAGGACGACGCGGCGGCGCTGGGTGTCGATACCGGCGGCCCAGCCCTTGACGAACCGGACACCGGCGGGCTCGACCAGCTGCGGGATCTGGTGGTTACCGAGTTCCTGGCCGGCGGCGACCTGGTGCTGCCGGAGGCGCTCGGTGAACCGGGTGCTCGGGTTGAGCAGGGTGACGCGCGCAGTCTTGCTGCGCCGGGCTATGCCGAGGGCGGCCATCATGCCGGTGTAACCGGCGCCGAGAACGAGGATGTCAGTCATGCCCCAAGGACGGGCCAGCCTTCTCAGACGTGAGCCGGTGTGACTGTCGTCATAAAGCACCCAACTTCTCCGGGTTGCTGACCAGGTGAATCTCCTCAACCACCCCATCCACCAGGTGCAACATGATGACCGCGGCGGGCGTCTGACCGGACCGGACGATGATCGCCGGGCCGCCGTTCACTTCGGCGAGCTCGACACTCGGGTCCTCCGGCATCCGGCCGGCGAACGTGACCAGCGCGCGGGCCACCAGCTCCATGCCGCGAACAGCCCTACGCGGGGCTGGGGCGAGCCCGCCGCCGTCGCATACCAGCGAGACGTCCGGGGCCAGGATGCCCATCAGCGTGGCGAGGTCGCCACCGGCACAGGCATCCATGAAGAACTCGGCTGCCCGGCGTCGGGTCATGGGATCGGTGTCGTACTTGCGGTGCTTGGCTGCCACGTGGTCGCGGGCACGCATCGCGGTCTGGCGCACCGCGTCTTCGCTGCGATCGAGGATGCCGGCGATCTCGGCGTGCGAGTATCCGAACGCCTCACGCAGCACGAACACCGCTCGTTCCAGCGGGGACAGCGTCTCCAGCACAAGCAACATCGCTGACGAGACCGTGTCGGCGAGAGTCACGTTGTCGGCGACATCGCCGCTGGTCAGCATCGGCTCCGGCAGCCACGGACCCACATAGGACACGCGCTGAGCCTGTGCGCTGCGCAGCCGGTCGATCGCCAGCCGTGTGGTCACCTTCACCAGGTATGCCGTCGGATCGTCGACCTTGTCGGCGTCGACGCCATTCCACCGCAGCCACGCCTCCTGGACGATGTCCTCGGCGTCGGTGACCGTTCCGAGCACTCGATATGCCACTGCCTGAAGCAGCCCCCGACGCTCCTCGAAGACGCACACGCCTCGCAGACTACAGGCGATCGCCATGCGCACCCCGCACGATCCCTGGCCAACGCGCAGCTCATCGACGCCATCGGCGACGGTGTGTATCGGTCACCCACGCGTGATCTTGTAGGGAGAGCCGCTACGAGCAGACGCGCTGGACATGCTCGGTCGCGCCGATGTCCGTCAGCCGCTCGACCTTCTCGTCATGAGTTCGGTCGGTTGGCATTACATCGAGATGAAGACGACGACCGGTTCCTGGTTCGCCAACTGCCCCTCAGGCAACCGTGGGACGAACCAAGAACCGATCGCCGACGACCGGGCCTGGGCCGGTCGGTTCGCCGATGTCAGTGCCCTGCACAAGGAGGCGCTGGGCGACTGCGGACTGCCGTCGTCCCGGCCGCACTCATGCGCCGTTCGGTGGGGGTGCCGTGACAGGTTCGAGCAGTGCGGCGGTCGACTGTCGGTCGAAGTGCCTGGCCCAGTCGAGCGGAGTCGCGTCGAAGCGCCGGTCGCGGAGGTCGGGGTCAGCACCCAGGTCCAGCAGCCGGCGGGTGAGCTCGACGTTCCCGTTCACCGCGCTGTGGTGCAGCGCCGTCTCCCAAGCCTCTTCGACCGGGGCATCGCCGCGCCCGTATGCGTTCACGTCGAAGCCGAGGTCAGCGAGCAACGTGACCGTCTCGATGGGCGCCTGGGTCGCGGCCCAGACGATGAGCCCGGGGCGGCTGCGGCGGGCTTGGGCCACGGCGTCGGGATGCGCGGCGCGGACCCGGTCCAGGGTGGACCGGTCGGCGCGGAACGCCGCGGCGATCAGCTCGCGTACCGGGTCGGGGCCGAGCGGCGCGGCGCCCTGCGCGAGGAGGTAGTCGGCGATCTCGGTGTCGCCGTAGGCCTGGGCCAGCTCGACCGGCGTCCGGCCGTCGCCTGGACTCCACGAGGGCCCGTCCCCCTCGAACGGCGAGCGGAAGTCGACGCCGTGCTCGACCAGTAGCCGCACCCGGGCGGGCTGGTGGTGCTCGACCGCCCAGCGCAGCTGGATGCGCAGCATCTGCGCGGGCGTGTCCAGGTCCGGGATCCGGTTCTTCCACTGGCCGCCGTCGCCGGTGCCGAGCCCGTATTCGAACAGCAGCTCCAGGTGCGAGTTGTCGGGCTCGAACATCCGGTTGTACAGGGTCTGGGCATCGTTGGGGTCGGCGCCCGCGTCAAGCAGCAGCCGGCCCAACGTCTGCCAGTGCGGGTGGCGGGGCTGGCGCCGCCGGCCCAGCTCGCCGTGGCCGAACACCCCGGTCAGCAAAGTGAACGGTGACGGTAGGGCGTCAAAGAGGTAGCCGTCGTTGGGGTCGGCGCCGACGTCGAGCAGCTGTCGGGCGACTGCGAGCACACGCTCGGCCGGCACGGCTGGGTCGAATCGCGAGTAGACGAGGTAGTACAGCGGCCGCCACCGGAAGGGGCCACCCCGCTCGGCTACCCGCCGCGGTTGCTCGGCGAGCAGCCGGTCGACGTCGTCCGGGCGGGCAGCCGCGGCGGCGGCCCAGATGTTTCCCGTGGTCAGGTCGGGATGCTGAACCAGAAGTTGCCGGGCCTGCGCCCATCGCGCCGGCCCGTCTTCGCGGCTGTACGTCAGGCAGGCGAGGCGGCAGAACTCCTCCGCCGGGTCGTTCACCGGTGCCGCACCGAGCGCAGTGTTCCAGCCGTGGTCGGCCACGGTTTGCAGGTATCGCGTAAGCCGAGGCCAGCTGGCGAACCCGTATTCGCGGGCGACGACCAACTGCGCGGCGCTGAGCTGCAAGCCGCTGGCGTCGTCGGGCACTGCACCCGGATGGTGTCGGGCCAGCCGCGCGACGGCGTCGGGTTCGCCGGCACGAACGGCTCGCTGCAGGGCACGGGCCTGCCGGCGGAAGCTTTCGACGTGCGGATGGTCGGGCATGCCCAGGATCGGCACAATGGCCTCCTCTCGTCTGCCTGATGTCCGCTTGGTCAGGTCGAAAGGAGAGCGCTCGTGACACATGATGCACACGCCAGGTGGGCTGTGCCCATTCCCGCGGACCGGTGGCTTCCTGGCAGCCGCCGCAATTGTAGCCAGATCGCGGGTCGCGAGTCCCGGTTCGCGGGCATCAGGTGGGAGTGCAGACCGGTTCCTGGTTCGTCACGTTTCCGTCGGGCTCATCGGGCATGGTCGAGCCGAGCCAGCCGTGCCGTTTCGGTGCGTCGCCGGGTTGACGCCGGCGACGACGTGGTAGACGTACGCCTGGCCTTCTAACCCGATACCTTGTATGACAAGGTATCGGGTTATACATTGTTCGCGTGTCGGAGCTCACGGGAACAGCCTCGGTCAGCCGACTGCGCCGGGAGCTGGCCCGTGGCACCGTCGAACTGGTCGTGCTCTCCATCCTGAACACGGGCCGCTGCTACGGCTACGAGCTGCTCAAACTTGTCGAACAGGCCGGCGCCGGCCGCCTGGAGGTCAAGGAGGGCACGCTGTACCCGCTGCTACATCGGTTGGAGGACACCGGCCAGATCACCGCCAGCTGGGAGGCGGTGGGTCGGACCCGGCCGCGCAAGTACTACGCCATCACCGCCGGCGGCCGGGGGCACCTGCAAATGCTGAGGACCGAATGGACGGACCTGGTGAACGGCATGCAGCAGCTGCTCCACACGCTGGATGACGCCCGGTTGACCGACCCGCCCGCCGAGGAGGCACCGTGATCGCCGACCAGAGACGAATCAGCGAATTCGCCGGTGCCTTTGCGCGGCACCTGCCGGGATCCGCCGCCGAACGGGAACAGCGCCGCGCCGAACTGGTCGAGCATCTGATGGACGCCGCCGAGGCGGGTGAGCTGGATGAGGCACTGCGTCGGCTGGGCGACCCGCACCAGGCTGCCGTGGCTTTCGCGCCGTCACAGTTCTCGGCCGAAGCCAGGTTCGCCCGGCGGATCGGCGCTGCCCTGGTCGACAACCTGCCCCTGCTGGCCGTCGCGGTCGCGATCGCCGTCCAGGGCCTGGCCCGCGACAGCTTCACCCTGGCCTTCCCGCCCTTCGTCCATCTACAGGTCGGCGGGGTGTGCGTGTCCACCATGCCGGCCGCCGGCTGCATCCACGACGATCCCGGTTGGATCCAGCGGATTGCCATGCCACTCGCGCTGGCCTGGTCGATCGTCGGGCTGGCCGTCCTGGAGAGTCGGACCGGCACCACTCCCGGAAAGCGCCTCGCCGCGCTGCGAACTCTCAGCGAGACAGGGCTGCTGCTGCGGCTGGGACCGGCCGTCGTCCGCCGTACCAGCTTCCTGCTTGGGCCGGTCGCCTGGTTGGACTGGCTGCCCTTCCTGACCGGCAGACGCCGCCGCATGCTCGATCACCTCGTCGTGGCCAGAGTCGTCACCGTGCGGCGGGGGACCCTGTGACGCGCCGGATCTGGCGCGTGGCCCTCGCCGCCCTGCTCCTGTTCGCGGCCGTCCTGATCGGACTGTTGGCCAGCCTCCTGCTGCTGACCATGACCGCTTCGCTGACCGGCAGCCGCGGCCTTGCTCTGCTCGCGGCCGGACTGGGACTGGCGTTGACGACGTGGATTCTTGGCCGGTTTGCCACCCGCCTGCTGGCCGGCCACGGACTCCGGCGCTGGCTGCCGATCGCGGTCTCCGGCGCGACCGTCGTCGTCGCCGCGATCGTGGTCGGCGGGTTGCTGTTCGCGCCGTCGCCGAGCTATCTGCCCTCGACTGCGACCACCGACACCCGGTATTGGGATCTGCACACCGGATCGCGCATCGCCTACACGCACACCCCGGCCGCAGGTCTCGCCCGGCCCACCCCGGTGATCCTGATCCACGGCGGTCCTGGCGCGCCGCCCGGCCGACCGTCCCCGCTGGCTCCGGCAATGGCCGCAGCAGGTTTCGACGTCTACGAATACCACCAGGTCGGTGCCGGACTGTCGAGCAGGCTGCCGGACGTCGCAGACTACACGGTAGCCCGCCACGTCGCCGACCTGGACGCAATCGTGGCCGGCATCGGTACCAACCAGGTGGTGTTGATCGGAGGCTCGTGGGGCAGCCAGCTGATCGCCAACTACCTCGCCGCGCACCCCGATCGAGTCGCGCGGGCTGTCGTCACCTCCCCCGGCACCATCTGGTCTCCGGCCTTTGCGGGCAATGAGCATCTGTCCCTCGGCGGCCGCCAGGACCAGCAGGCCGTGCTGGCCCGGCATACCCGCTTTGCCGCGGCGCAGGTGCTCCTTGCGGCCGCCGACCCACGCGCGGCGCACACGCTGCTGCCAGACAGCGTGATGGACGGTGTCTACCAGGCCTTTGTCAGCGAACTGGACATGAACCCCGGCTGTCCGGACTCGCCGGACGCGACAACGACCGAAGCACCGCCGGCCGGATTCGGCTTTTGGGTCAACGCCATGACGACACGTGACGCGCGCCAGATCGCCGATCCCCGGCCAGCCCTGCGCGCCGTGACCACACCGATGCTGATCCTGCGCGGCGAGTGCGACTACCTGGCCTGGGAGGTCGCCCGCGAGTACCGGGACCTGCTGCCCAACGCTGTGCTGTTGCCCATCGACGGCGGTGGACATGACATCTCCGCTGACCGACCCGACCAATACCGGGCGGCGGTCACCGCGTTCCTGCGCGATCAGCCCCTACCGGCCGTGCCTTACCTGCCCGACGCTCCACCCTGGTGAGACTCACCCGTGCCGTGCGCCATCGTTGAACATGGCGGTGAGCCTCGGCAACCGGATCGGGATGAGTGCAGAGTCGCCTGGTTCGCCGAAGCGGCCGTCCCGCGCGGGAGGGTTTCTGGGCGTAGGCCGTCGAAGATGATGGCCAGGTATCGCTGCCACAGGTCGGGCGGGGCGTCCGGTACGTAGCTGGTGACGTAGTTCGGAGCGCACCTCAGTAGGCCGGCGTCCGTGCCGGTGACGTCGGCCCGAACGGCACCGACCCTACGGGCCAACCAGCTACTCGGTCGATGAACGGTAGCGGTTCTGCGCGGTGAGCGGTTCCCCGACGGACAGCCAGAGCCGTCCGTCGTCAGCCATGTTGCGGACGATCGTCGTCATGCGACAACTCTGGTGGCCGGACCGCCGGTACCGAATTCGCCTGGCCGACCAACAAAGTTTGGCTGTCGCGAAGCCGAAAGTTGGCCTGAGTGGCTTGACGCGCGCCCCAGCACTATCCCTATAGTACTAGGCATCTAGTGAAATGAGACGTCACGGTGATTGAGTTCCATCTCGACGGCCGCTCCGGCGTTGCCCCCTACATGCAGCTGATCCAGCAGGTGCGGCAGGCGCTGCGGCTGGGGCTGCTGGTCGAGGGCGACCGCCTGCCGACCGTCAAGGAGGTCGTCGCCAAGGTGGCGATCAACCCGAACACGGTCTTCAAGGCGTATCGAGAACTCGAGTACCAGGGACTGGTCGTCGCCCGGCCAGGAGTGGGCACGTTCGTCACTCGCACCCTGACCGATCAGTCGCTCGCCGCGCACGAGTCGCTGCGCGAAGAGCTGCGCACCTGGCTGGCCAAGGCGCGCGCCGCCGGGCTGGACGACGAAAGCATCGACGCGCTCATCGCGACCACCGTCCGCACCCCCACCGAGGAGTCCACATGACCGCCCCCGCGCTGAAGGCCGTGGGTCTGACCAAGCGATACGGACGACACCACGCGTTGTCCGACTGCACCCTCGACATCCCGGCCGGCCGGGTCGTCGGTCTCGTGGGCCCGAACGGCGCCGGCAAGACGACCCTGTTGCAGCTGGCGGCCGGTATGCTCGCCCCGACGGCAGGCACCATCGAGGCCCTTGGCGGCCACCCGGCATCCGGCGCGGACCAACTGGCCAAGGTCGGTTTCGTCGCGCAGGACACACCGACCTATGCGAACCTGTCCATCGCCGATCATCTGCGATTCGGTGCCCACACCAATCCGGGCTGGAGCCAGGCGACGGCCGAGGAGCGGATCGCCCAGCTCGGCCTGGATCCGCGGCAGAAGGCCGGCAAGCTCTCCGGCGGGCAGCGTTCGCAGCTCGCGCTCACCATGGCCATCGCCAAACGGCCGGAGCTGCTCATCCTCGACGAACCGGTGGCGAGCCTGGATCCGATGGCCCGGCGGGAATTCATGAAAGCGCTGATGGGCTTCACCGCCGACGACAAGGCCAGCGTCATCCTCTCCTCCCATCTGGTGTCGGATCTGGAACGCGTCTGCGACTACCTCGTCGTGCTCGTCGCGTCCCGAGTGCAGATCGCGGGCGACGTCGACGACCTGTTGGCCGGACACTTCCGGCTCACCGGCCCTCGACGCGAACTCGCCGAACTGCCCGGCGGCGTGGACGTCATCGAGGAAAGCCACACCGAGCGGCAGTCCACGCTCATCGTCCGCGCCGACGTTCCGCTGGACGGCGGGTCATTCACCGTCGAGAAGCTCACCCTCGAAGACCTGGTCCTGGCCTACCTGTCGAAGGCCATGCCGGCTCGGCCCGCATGGGAGTCCACCCGATGATCTGGTTCACCTGGCGTCAACTTCGCGCTCAGACGGTGCTCGCCGCCGCAGCGCTTGCTGCCTTCGGCGTCCTGCTGTTCGTCACCGCACTCCTGGTCACCGACCTGTACGCAGACGTGGCGGCGTGCACGAGTGACTGTGACGGCGTCACGAAGGCATTTATCCTCAGGTTCAACAGCAGCGCCGCTTTCACAGCGCACGTCATCGCCCTGGCGGCCTTGTACGTGCTGCCCGCCCTGATCGGGATCTTCTGGGGCGCTCCGCTGATCGCCCGGGAAGTGGAGACGGGCACCCATCGTCTGGCGTGGAACCAGTCGGTGACCCGTACCCGCTGGCTGGTTGCCAAACTCACGGTGGGCGGCGCGCTCGCCGTGGCGGCCACCGGCCTGCTCAGCTTGGGGTTGACCGTCTGGGCGCAGCGCATCGACAGCGCTTCGCAGGACCGGATCAACCCGCTGATCTTCGGAGCCCGGGGCATCGTGCCCGTCGCGTACGCGCTCTTCGCCTTCCTGCTCGGCGCCACGCTGGGAATGCTGATTCGTCGGACTCTTCCCGCCATGGCGACGACGCTGGCGGTCTACGTCGCAGCGGCGGCGGCGATGCCGCTGTGGGTCCGGGGATACCTGGTCCCGAGCCGGCACGACACCATCCCGCTGATCGCCGAAAGCATTCACGGGATGTCCATCAGTGGCGACACCGGCGCGATCGAGGTCTTCGGCGACGGCGTGGCGAATGCCTGGACGGTCAGCAACCGGACCATCACGGCCAGCGGCGCCACCTTCACCGGTCCTGCCGACCCCGCGGTCTGCGGCATGGAGGGAGTGCCGGCCAAGTGCCACGAGTGGATGGCCTCACTCGGCCTGCGTCAGGACCTGCTGTATCACCCTGACAGTCACTTCTGGTCGCTGCAATGGGCGGAGGCCGGAGTCCTCATCGGGCTTGCCGCACTGCTCGCCGCGTTCTGCTTCTGGTGGATCCGCCACCGGATCGTCTGAATCGCCACCGGCCCGCTTCCAAGCCACCGCCACGCGAAGCGGGCCGGTCCCGATGCCGCCACGCCAGACCCTTCGCCAAACAGCAGATGGCCCGTGGCGACCGTCGGGGACTATTCGAGAAGTGTGCCGCCGTGCTCCTCGAAGAGTCGTCGCAGGTTCTCGGGGCTCCGGTCGTCGGTGGCGTGGATCGCCTGGATCAGCTGCCACGTCCGGATGCCCATGACGAGCAGGTAGCGGGCCGGCTCGCGGCCCGGATTCCAGTACGTGTGAGGGGTTCCACCTGGTACGACGACTGCCCCGCCCGCGCCGATCTCCACCTCGTCGTCCCCGGCGCGTACGCGCAGCACACCGGTCAGGACGTACCAGGCCTCGTCCTCGGCGTGCCGATGCAGCGGCGCCTGGTACAGCGGTTCGTCGCCGTCGGACCCCTGTGCCGTCCATTCGGCGAGGGCGAGGTTCGACCCGGCCGGCGCGAGCACTGCGCCTTCGAGCTTCGTCAGCGCGATCTCCAGTGCGGACATGGCCATCACCCTAACGCCCCCGGCCCGGTAGGCGGGGCCTTCGGCTACGCCGCCCGCCCGCCGCCGGAAGCCAGGAGGACATGACGAGCGGAGGGAAGCCGCAAGTACCAGAAGCGTTCAGGGCCGGTGCACCTCGCCGTCGAGCAGCGACACGGTGCCGTCCGCCGCGAATACCCACGTCTTGCTGATGCAGCCGACCCCGTTCAACCGGCCCAGCTCGGCACCGTCGGCTCCCGTGGCGACCAGCGACGTCGCGTCGCAGGCGGCATACGGCCCGAACCCCTCCTCGCCGGCAGGCCCCACGGTCAGCACGTCGCTCTGGCCCGGCCGGGTGACCCGGACCGTGATCTGCTCGGCCCGCTCGTTGCGGACCAGCAGTCGCTCACCACCCTCGACGCACTCGACCGCCGGCAGGTGGCAACCGTAGGAGCTGTTGAACAGGAGCACGGTGACTCCGCCGGCGATGGCCAGCGCCACCACGATGAGCGGCACCAGCCATCGGTTGCGGGACGGGAACATCGCTACTTCTCCTAGGTGCTCTTGGTGCCGTGGATGGTGGGCTCGAGGTGCCGGTCTGCAGCTCCACCTCGTTCTTCCACCCGCCTGGGCAAGTGGGTAGCAGGGTTCGGAAGTCACCCGCGAGACCAGCAGTAGAGGCGAAAATACTCAGTTCTCTCCACCAGAGCCGGTCCGCGCGCCCTGCGCGACCTCCCCAAGCACGATCAGACAGAAGCCCGCACCGTAGGCCACGATGTCCATCCAATCCGGAGTGCTGCCCACGATCAGGCTGATGAGCGGGTTCGCAATCACCCAGCCGTTGAGGCTTGCAACGTACTGCAACAACTCCACCGCGCAGCACAGCCCGAATGCCATCCAGGCAATCGCCGTCGCCCGGATCTCGAAGGCGGCCTTCAGCGCAAAGTGGACGAGCGCAACCACCAGCACATCTCCGACGTAGCCGCGCAGCCAGGCGACATGACTTGCGCGTGTGGCGATCACCACCTCTATTGCCAGGACCGCAAGAGCGCACAACGCCGCTCGACGGTCAAAACGCAAGCGCCCCTCCGACATACCGCTCAACAGAGCCTCCCCCGCATGCGAGCAAGGCTATATCGCTTCAACCGGCCCGGCAGCCGACGCAGGCCGAAGGTGTCGCACCTTGCGTGCTGGACTCGATGTGGGTGCCGCCGATGGCGATGCGAAAGGGGCGGACGTGGTCGGCTCCTTGCTCGGCGAAGGCGTGCCGCGATCATCCGAACTTAGACCGTATCCTGCTGAAAGTGACCGGTTGACGATGGGTGGCCTTCGCTGTCGCCGCGCTTCGGGGATACATTCTGCTCCGTGACCACGGTGGAGATCTGCGTGAGCGACGTGCCGACCGCGCTGGTGGCCGAGGCGGCCGGAGCCGACCGGCTGGAACTGTGCGCCGATCTCGGCCAGGGCGGCACCACTCCCAGCCTGGGTGCCGTCGAGGTCGCCCTCCGCTCGCTGCGCGGCGCGGCGCTACGGGTCATGGTCCGTCCCCGCGGCGGCGACTTCCGGGTCAGCGAGGTCGAGGAACAGGTCATGCTCGCCGACATCGCCGCCATCCGCGCTCTGCCCAACCCGCACGGGCTCGCGCTCGGGGTGGTCGTCGGCGCGGTAACCGGCGACGGCGGCCTCGACCTGGGCGTCCTGCGCCGCCTGATCAAGGCGGCCGGGCCGCTGCCGGTGACCGTGCACAAGGCCTTCGACGAGGTGCACGATCAGCTAACGGCACTTGATGAGATCATCGACCTCGGCGCGGACGCGGTTCTCACCTCCGGCGCGGCCCCCACCGCACTGGACGGCGCGGCGCGTATCGCCGCGCTACGGGAGCGCGCCGGCGACCGGCTGCGCGTCATCGCCGCGGGCGGCATCCGATCCCACAACGTCCGGCAGGTGCTCGCCCAGACCGGGGCACAGGAGCTGCACCTGCGTGCACCGGTGCACCACGACGGCCGCGAGGCCACCGACGGCGACGAGGTACGCCGGGTCGTGGGCGCCGCCCGCACAGGCTGACCCATCCGCTACGCCGCGACCTGGTCGCCCCCGTGACTGCTCGCGGACCGGCAGCGGATCAAGGGGCGACCAGTTCGGCCACCTTGGCCTCGACGATCTCGATCCGCCGTGCGAGCGAGCTCCGGCGTGTCGTCGCGGCCGGTGGGGTAGCGGTCCGGATACCTGTTCGCTGAGACCTCGAAACCGGTGCTGAGGACAGGTTCTTCCGCCCGGGGTGGGGTCTGCCCCCGACCGAACCGGCGGGCTGGCCGGATGGTTTGTGCGCCCACGGAGCACCAGGCTCGAAGGCATGCGAAGACTATTCTTGTTACGCGTGACCGGGGCCGCCATGGCGGCCGTCATGCTGACCACAGGCGTCGGCGGGTCCGGAGCGGCAGGCGTGGGCGGGCAGACAGCAGCCGGGCGGCCCAGCGTCGTGGTGATCGGTACCGGCGGGACTATCGCCGGGACCGCACCCAGCCGGGTCGACTTCCAGACCTACCAGCCCGCGAGCAGGCCGGCCCGGGAGCTGGTGGACGAGCTGCGGCCCGAGATCGAGGGCGTTGCGCGGGTCCGGGCGGTCGACTTCGGGGCCAAGGGCTCGGGCGAGTACACGATCGCGGACTTCCGACAACTGTCCCTGATGGTTGATGAGCACCTGCGCTCGGCCGACGCGGTCGTGGTCACGACGGGCACCCAGACCATGGAGGAGCTGGCGTACTGGCTGGATCTCACCGTACGCAGCCAGAAGCCTGTCGTCGTGACCGCTGCGATGCGGCCCTGGAACGTTGTCGGCTCCGACGGACCATCTAATTTGTACAACTCAGTGGTGCTGGCCGCCAGTCGGCGGACCGTCTGCTTCGGCACCGTGCTCATGCTCAACGACGAAATCTTCGCCGCCCGGGAGGCGACCAAGACCAGCACGACCCGGCTCGACACACTGCAGGCCCCGGAGGTCGGCGTGCTCGGTGTGGTGGACGAGCGCCGGGTGCGGCTGCAGCGTGCTCCCGCCCGGGTGCAGCACTGCGCCGAACCGGACCAATGGCGCACGCCCTTCGACCTGTCGGGGCTCGGCGCGGATGCGCTGCCCCGTGTGGAGATCATGTACGCGTATGCCGACGCCGGTGGGGAGCCGGTAGACGCGTTCGTCCACACAGGGGTCAAGGGGTTGATCGCCGCCGGTACCCCGACGCCCGCGCAGATGGCACCGCTGATCGCTGCGCTGCAGTCCGGCGTCCAGGTGGTGGCGGCAAATCGCAATGGTTCGGGCGGGGTGTACGAGACCCCAGAGGGTGTGATCGCGGCGGAGGACCTGCCACCGCAGAAGGCACGCTTGCTGTTGCTGCTCGCACTGGCGCGGGCCGAAAACCCCGAGCAGATCCGGCGGTGGTTCCAGCGCTACGGCATAGCGGAGTTCGCCCCGGATACGCGGGGCTGAACGCACAGGCCAAGGGTGGGCGATGCGGTCGGCGGTCTGCTGGACGAGGCAGCACCATCGCTCGTAGGCCCCGGTCCCGTCGCCTTACGGCCACATGGTGCTGCTCGACCCCTTGCCGATCGTGCGGCTCGATCGGGGCTGCCGTGGCCGCCGAGGTCGACGGCCCCGGGGCCAGGCTTGCCGAGATCGACCGGCTTGCCGAGGTCCGTGACGGCGACCACGCCTTCCACGTCGCGCGTGCCGACCTGCTGCGGCGACTTGGGCGCGGCGGCGAGTCGCGGGCGGCGTACGACCGGGCCATCGGTCTCGCCGGCCACCCGCGGAGCGGGCCTGGCTCACCCGCCGCCGTGTCCAGTTCGCCGGCTGACCGACACGTGGAGCCAGCATCTTCCAGCACCGTGTGCGCAGCACAATGCGTTGCGGCGGTTGAGCATTGCTACGGTTGCGCCGGCTTGCCGAATTCGTCGGCGAGTACGGCGTACACCGCCACATCTCGGTGACCATCCGGGAACTGGACCGCCCCGCGCAGGACGCCTTCAAGGGTGAAGCCGAGACGTTGCGCCAAGCGGTGGCTGCGGTCGTTGGTGGTCAGGGTCCGCATCTCGACCCGGTGCAGGCCCAGGTCATCGAAGGCGTGGCCGAGCACGGCGTGCAGCGCCCGGGTGACCAGTCCCTGGCCTTCTGCGGCGGCGTCGATCCAGAAACCCACCTCGGCACTTCCCGCGGAACTGTCGATGGCCAGATTCATCGCGCCGACCAGGAGGTGGCCGTTGTCGGCAGGAACACCGATCGCCAGCGGAAGGCGGGTGCCGTCGAGCCAGGCACGCCCGGAGCGTTCCAGGGCGGTGCGGGTGGTCTCCGGAGTGGGCTCCTCGGAGCCGGGTGACCAGACAGCCAGGCGGACATGGTTGGCGGCGAGTAGGGCGTGGTAGGCGGTGGCGATCGCCGGGGTCCGCGGTATCAGGACGGTGCCGTCCCCGATCGGCCAGATGAACCGGGTGGTGGTGGTCGGCATGCAGTGGATCTTAAGGGAGGAACGCGACGGACGCGGGGGAGCAGCGACCGTCCGACGACGGTTCTTGTCAGACCGGGCAACGCACCCGACTCGGCGAATGAGAATGCTGCTCGGCTGCTGGAGGCTACCTCGGCGAAGTGGTCGCATCGCGGTTGCCTAATCTGCCTGCATCAGCCGCCGCGGCGTCTGCTGATCATGGGAAAATCCTTTCCGCGTGATTTGCGCTTCCTTGTACTCGGCCTTTCTTACGGTCCACCGTGCCTGCTTATGCAGCAACTGGTGCAGATCTTCGACTGGGGCAGGGTGAACGCCAGGCAGCAGGTGCGCCGCCGGACCTGGGGTGTGTCGGTCCCGCTGGGGATCAGCTCGACCAGCCCGGACAGATCGAGTGCGTCCAGGATGGTGGTGGCGTCGTCGATGGCGGAGCCGATTAGGGTGTGGCGGGCGTGGATGAGGGCGTAAGAGATTCCAGAGGCGACTGAGCCGAGTAGGGCGCGCCTGCTCACCTTGACCTGGGTTTGGATACGTGCGGCCAGCGGGTACAGGTGCTGGTCGAGCAGGCTTGTGCGCAACATGGTGAGAAGCGTGTGCTCGCTGCTGACGACGGTGACGTCGGGGCGGCCGCTGTGGGCGAGGGAATCGTGGGTCAGTACAGCCAGCTGAGGGCGGCTAAGGCCGACGTATAGCAGCGGCGTGGTGGCAGCGAATCGGACGAGGATGTGCTCGGCGTCGACCAGCGGGACCCGCCGGGCGGTCGCCCAACTCAGCACAGCCGGCATAGCGACCCAGTAGCTGTATGCCTTCCACGCCAGGGTAGTCGCGGCCTGTGGTGTGGCGTCCCAGCGTAGTCGTGCGGCGTCGAGCAGCGCGCTCAATTGGTCACCTTCGACCAGTCGGGTAGCAGGGATCCACCCGGTCGAGTCGGTGATGACCAAGGGGTCAGCCAGGCCATGGACGGCATTCATGCCCCGCTCACGCCGCACCGTACTCAAGGCGACGGCGAGTGGACGCAGCGGGTCCTGCAACTGCGGCGGCGTCAGGGTTCGCGCGCTTGTCACGTAGGCTCGTTCCCTGCCCGGACGTCACATCTGCGTGCCTCGACAGCTCTGCGGATGCGGTCGTTGCCCTCGGCCATGAGGCGGCGCAGTGGGGCCGGGTGGCCCTCGGCGGCCTGCCATGCCTGTGCCTGCGCGACGGTCTGGGGCGACACGTCGAGCGTCGGGTAGGCGAGTGCCACGAACTCCTGCGCGGGTTCGCTGTCGCGGGTCGCCCAGACGCCTGCGACCTCGGTGAAGAAACTCGGTGTGTACGGTGCGGTCAGTTCGATCTGGGCGGGGTGCTGGAAGCCCTGGATCAGCGC
>NZ_ML660195.1:35603-42161 GCF_007483665.1 Catellatospora sichuanensis | reverse complement strand
ATTGGACCAGCGCCACAGCATCCTTACGGAACTGTTCGGTGTACTGCGAAGGGCGTGCCACCAGGACATCCTTCCTCCTGGCCATCCTGCCAGGGATCAGGGTGTCCGGCCCGAAGGTGGAAGCTCACCGACACAGTTGGCGGAGCCTGCGGAGTTCTGGCGGTCGTGCTGCCGTTGCAGACCGCAGCGGCGGCGGGCTTCCTGCAGCTCTCGACGCCGCCACCGTCGACAGCCGCAGCCGTGACCCGGCCGAGCCGCACCCGAAGGCACCCCCGCACGGCAACCGAGCCCGGCACCCGCCCCACGTCAAGCGCCGCACCCGCCAACACCCGGGGTTATGACTCGTGCTCCTAGCCAGCCGGTTACCCGTCGACCAGTCCAGCGGCCAGCGGCCGCAGCGTCCGCGGATTCGGCCTGTTGCCACCGGCCCGGCGGCCGCTCTTCCGGGCCAGTGCGATCACCTCGGCGGCTGTCCGCGAGCCGTCGTTCACGCCGTGGGGTTGCGAACTGCTCCCGTGTTTATCGACGAACATAGTCAAGTGTTGTCATGTGTGATGGCTGCTTGAGGCTTGGGGTGGTCGACGGTTGCGGGTTCGGTCGGTGAACGCGCTGATGTAGCGACATGTATTGTCGGTATGTGGTAGTTCGCCTGATGCCGGCCGGCCTTGAGGTTGTCGCCGTTTGGCGACCTGGCCTCCTCGGGCGGCCTTTGCTCGGTGGGTGGGTCGTTGCGTGCGGGAGCAGCCGGGCGTGAAGCGGTTCGAGCCTCGGGTTGGGTTTGTGGTACAGGCGTACCGGTTTGCTCTTGACCCGAACGCCGGTCAGCAGGCCGCGTTGCGCTCGCATTGCGGTGCCGCACGTGCCGCCTACAACTGGGCGGTCTCGTGGATAACGGCGTGCTGGTGGCAGCGCAGAGCCGAGCAGTCCTACGGTGTCGCCGAGGCGGATCTGACGCCGTGGCGGTCGTGGTCGCTGCCCGCGCTGCGTAAAGCATTCAACGAGATCAAGCACACCGACCCGAGATTCGCAGGCTGGTGGGCCGACAATTCGAAGGAGTCGTACAGCACCGGTCTGGCCAACGCGGCGGCCGCGTTCGACAACTACACCACATCCAAGCAGGGTGTCCGCAAGGGCAGGCCGGTGGGCATGCCTCGGCGCAAGTCCAAGCACCGGGCGCGGTTGTCGTGCCGGTTCACGACCGGGACGATGCGGGTCGAGCCCGACCGGCGGCATGTGACGCTGCCACGGCTGGGCACGATCCGTACCCACGAGAACACCCGCAAACTCGCCCGGCGTCTGGATGCCGGGACCGCCCGGATCCTGTCCGCGACGGTCAGCTTCGCCCGCGGGCGGTGGTTCGTGTCGTTGCAGGTCGAGGTCATGCGCCAGATGCGCAGCCCGGCCCGCCCGGACGTCGTCGTGGGCGTCGACCTCGGGGTGAGGCATCTGGCGGTCCTGGCCGACAGCACCGGGCAGATCACCTACGAGCCCAACCCCGCACACCTCGACGCCGCCCTGTCGAGGCTGCGTCGCCTGTCGCGGCGGGTGTCACGGCGTCAGGGACCCGACCGGCGCACCGGCCGCACACCATCCCGCCGGTGGGTCAAAGCCGACGCTGAACGCAACAGGGTCCATCACCGTGTCGCCGACCTGCGTACTGACGGGCTGCACAAACTCACCACCACGATCCGGGCCGAGCACGGCACGGTGGTGGTCGAGGATCTGAACGTGGCCGGGATGCTGCGCAACCGGCGACTGGCCCGCAGGATCGCCGACGCCGGGTTCGGGCAGATCCGGCGGCAGTTGACGTATAAAGGCGAATGGGCCGGCGGGGTCACCGTGGACGCCGACCGCTGGTTCCCCTCGTCCAAGACCTGCTCGGACTGCGGCGCAGTGAAAGCCAAGCTGCCGCTGCACGTCCGGGTGTTCACCTGCGACCAGTGCCCCCTCGTGATGGACCGCGACGCCAACGCCGCACGTAACCTCGCCGCCCTCGCGGCGGCTGTTCTGACTGGTACCGGAGTGGCCGGAGACCAGGACGCGCAAGCGTCGAACCCTCGTGGAGCCGACCGTAAGACCCGCACCACCACTCGACCGCGCACGCGGCTGGGTGGGCAGGCAGGTGGCGCAACCCCGCACCAGCGGACAGAAACGAGAGATCTTCGTCAAACCGAAGCAGTCACGCTTCGGTGATGGCAAGAACCTTCCCGTCCGAAAGGCCGGGATTGCTGATATCCGACTATGGAATCAGCAACGGTACGCCGCCGACAGTGCTCGAGCTGCCCGCCGTGCACGCTCGTCGTCGCCAGGAGTACGCCACGACCGCGGTGTCAGCAGCTGCGGGGACCTCGCACCGGCCAGCGCCGCGGTGATCATCGGGATGGCGCGGTTTGGCCCGGCCAGCTGCAGCGCGAACGCCAGCGCCGCGTCGGGTTGCTCCGGGTGGCGCAGGTAGGCCGTCAACGCCGCCGGGACAGTGCGCAGCGCGGTGTCGGCGTTGCCGACCGTACCGACGACCTCGGCCGGGCCGGCCCGGTGGCGCAACAGCGCTCGGACGATGTTCAGGCAGCTGCGAAGTTCCGGGCAGCGCAACTGCCCGGCGACGATGTCGAGGAATTTGCCGGCGTCGAGGTGGCGGCTCGGCTGCCCGTAGGCGCTCAGGGCGACCGCTACGGCGACGGCGGCCGCGCCGTCCAAGGCCAGGGGGTGGGTGTGGGTGACCGCGGCGGCACGCCGGGCGGTGGCCGCGACGGCGCCGATACCTGCTTTGGGTACCAGCCCGGCGGCGATCGCCCTGAGTGCCGCGCCGTTGCCGAAGGAGCCCTGGCCTCCATACAGCATCGGCGCGGTCTGCGACCACGGCCGGCCGGCCCGCACGTCGGCCAGGACGCTGCCCGCGCCTTGGGCCGTGTCGTGGCCCGTCCAGGCGGCGGCGAGTTCGGCGGCCAGATCGTCCTCGTCGACCTGCCCGCCGTGGGCCGCCAGGTGTTCGGCCAGTACGAACGGCTGCCCGGTGCCTGGGGGCACGGCGATGGCTGCAGCCGGCAGCCGCAGCACCTTGTCGACCGCCTCCGGTTCCGGCAGGCGGGACGCGGCCAGCTGCACGGCGAAACGTTCAGCGCAAGCGGTCAGCAGCAGCGTCCGGCCGATGATGTCATGCCGTGAGGCGGTGACCAGCGTCGGCGGCGTTGTGGTGATCATCGGCGGTCCCTCCGGCCACGATACGACCGGGGCAGCATCACCGCTGCTCATAGCAACGATCCCGCGGTTTCATGACAGTCTCGTGACAGTCGGCGGTCAGCTGTCACGATGCTCGCGGACAGCGGGCCACCTCTTGACGACTGCAGTCGGTCCGCTGTGAGGCCCGGCCTCGACCGGGCCTCACAGCGGCGAGCCCGACTTCCTAACGGGATCAACAAGCTCAACCGGCAGCAGTCTCGGCAGTGATGGCCTCGTTCATGACAGTCGTGCAACGAAACCTGTCCAACCTGCGCCCGCTCGGCCCGGCGGGGGCAGAGACCGCCGTCCACAGCGCAGGACGCGGCGGCGCGCTCACTTCCCGACAGACTTGCTGAGCTGGTGTCCGCGTGCTGAGCCTGTCACGGCTTGCCCGCGGTGGCGCTGTCGGGCCAGTGGCTGCCTCGAGGCTCGTGGCGCAGCCGGCAGCGGCGCAACGCGTCGATGTCGTCCGGTGGCTGCGCGTTGTCATGTAACTGTCACGGCATTGCTGCGCGATCGCCGACATCGAGCAGCAAGCTCGCCGTTGACACCGTCCCGGGTCACGGCGGGTCGCATCGCGAGCAGTGTTCAGGTGCGATGCGCCTTCTGCTCGTCGACGGCCAGGTCCGTGAACGGGCAACTGCCCGCATGAGCTGGAGGACAGGGTTGACCGACCCGCTGACGGTGAGCACCTCGAGCCGGTGCTCCGGGACGGTTCTCACGGTCGCGGGACGCCTCGATGCGGGCACATCCGGCCATCTCGCGCGCAAGCTCGGGGACCTGCTCGGCCGTCGTCCCGGCCGGTTCGTCACCGTCGACCTGAGCGGCTTGGACTTCATCGGCGGTGCAGGCATAGGTGTGCTGTCGCTGTACCGCGCGGCGGCGATCCGTCTCGGTGTGATGCTGCGGATCGTCGATCCTCCGCCGCACATCCGTACGGTCATCCAGGCCTATGGCTGCGATCTGCTGATCGCCGCCGGCGGCAGGTCGGCGGGCGCCCCGCGGTCGCGGTCGGCGGATTGCCGTGATCGGCGCCTTCCTGTGCCGACGGTCCCAGCACGGTTGAGGCGGCACACGGTGGGGCGTTGTGCGCGGGCGCCATCGTGACACGCCGACATATGGGCACCCGGCGAGCAGCCACGTGCGGCAACGCACACCGGCGACGACACCCCTGTGTCGGATTGCCGCCATCAACCGCTGCGACATGTGGCCAGCTCGTTGCCGTCATTCATTATCCATTAAGGACGGCTGCTCAATGCGGCCAGACGTGTCGCGCGTGAATGACCGAGGGTGTCAGCCACCGCCCTACAGGCCCTGGAGGAATCGTGAGCTTTCGGCGCACCATCGCGACGACCCTTGCCACAGCCGCAGTCGTCGCCATGACAGCGGCATGTTCGCCAGGCGGTGACTTTTCCGAGTCGAACGCCGCGACCGGCGTGGTCGTACAGGGCCCCAACCGTGCCCGCAGTGGTGAGCTGAAGATCGAGCAAGCGGCAACGGCGCCGCCGATGCCCGCTGGCTTCACCCACCTCGGCCCGATCACCAAGATCACTGGCAAGCTCACCGATCACGTCACGATCACCATTCCCCTCCCGGCAGACTTCGACGCCCAGCAACTGGCGAACCTGCGGATCATGCGCCATGACGGCAAATCCTGGGGCGCGATACTCCCACAGCACGTCGACCTGCAGCAGCGGCTTGTCAAGACCACTACGAGCGAGTTCTCCCTGTGGGGCCTGAGCACCTGGGATGTCGAGCAGGCCGCCGCCGACTTCCTGGCGGCACACGCAACGTGCTCAGCAGCGGCGGCTGGTGGATCCTCGGCTCGGTGGGCAAGTTCGCGGTCAACCCGCCGATCACCGAATGCCGCTATCCCGCCCTGACGCTGCAGCTCGACACGTCCGCGTTCGTCGACGAAGCGATAGTGTGTCCCAAGTTCGTCGCCGAGGACAAGGAGCGGCACATCTACCGGCTGCACCTGAGCAACCTGCGCGGCTTCCCGGTGATGCTGCGCCTTCCCGCCGGCGTGACCCCACACACCGTGACCCCGCAGGCCGCCAACCCGATCTCGCAGCTGGTGACATATGTGGGCGCACGCCGCGGACTCGCCGTCCTTCCCGGCGGCGGCGAGCTCGTGCTCGCCGTGAACGCGCTCGATCTTGCGCGTGATGCCCGGATCTCCGGGGCGCTGGACTTGACTGGCGTCGTCCTGGACACCGGCGTGGCCATCATCCGGATGGTCACCGGATACGAGTGGAACGACAAGGTCATCGAGGCCATGGGCAGAGCGCAGGAGTTCGCCGACGCCGTGGCGTGCGTCATGGACCAGAGCGAGCGTATCGCCAAAAAGATCAGCACACTGACCGCCAGACAGCTGGCCGGGGAACTGTCGTACGCGGCCGCCGGGTGCATGTCGACCGAGCTGATCGTGCGCGCCGCCGAGGTGTACGCCAGGTTCAACTATCAGGCCTACAACGAGGACCAGTCGCTGCGCGAAGCCCTGCGGGCAGCCGTCAGCCGCGTCGTCGCGGTGATCGAGAACGCCCCGGCGCTCACGCAGATCGTGGCTACCATGCTCGCCGCGCGCAGCGGCAAGACGACCTTCGGCCTCGGCCTGACCCTGCAGGACCCGGCAATCGCCAACCTGTACAAGGCCCTGCCCACACCCGGCTCGGGCGGCTTCCGGCCGGGCCACGGCGCGTCTGCCGGCCCGGCCAACGGCGGGCAGCTCACGTTCGTCGGCACGCCGTGCATGGCTGACAACCAGCCGCAGCTGTGGGCGGCCTGGACGCAGGCAGCCGCCTACGCCAGGTACGACCGCGGCGGCGGCTACGGCACGTCGGTGCAGGTGGCCTACGTCCGGCCGGAGCACAAGGACGCTGTGCGGGCACTGTTCAACAACCTCGCCGGCGACACCGCCAGATGCGACCTGCGCAGGGACGGCAGCATCGTCGAGCTCGACAATCATGACGGCAAGCAGTACGGCAGCGTGACCGACTACCGGATCGGACGCGCCGGCTGGGACAACAGTGAGTACGTGCCCTATGGCGCGGCCGCGGTTTGGGACCCGACCAAAAACGTCGTCGTGCACGTCAGCGTCAGCGCCGACCCGTACTCGGGCAAAGACGTCGACGAAGTGAAGAACGAACTGGCAAAAGCGCTCGACTACGTCGTCGGCAAGCTGGACGTCTCGCTGGGAACCACCTACCTACCGGCATGACCGGCGGGCTTCGCGCCCGGGCGTCGGTCGCCCCGGCCGCGCACGGTCCCCGCCACCGTCGTGGGGGGCCCCGGGGGGCCCCCCCCGGGGGGGGGGGGCCCGGCCCCCGGCCAGGGACC
>NZ_ML660195.1:0-35593 GCF_007483665.1 Catellatospora sichuanensis | reverse complement strand
GGGCGGGCCCCCCCGGCCGCGCCCCCCCCCCCCCCCCGTCGGCCCCCCCGGCGGCCCCCACGACGGTGTGCAGGTCGCCCGAGCCCAGGAAGTGCCACAGGCGCGGGCGAGTGGATTCACGCTGGAACGTGGCCTTCGCGGGATGACCCAGCGGCCGCGGCGACATCAGCCGAACATGTAAACGGCGATCAAGACGGCAGCGAGCGCGACAACACCGGCGGTCATCAACGCCGGGCCGTGGCCGGCCGCCGGCAGCCTGCCCGCCCGGATCGCCCGGCCGGTCGCGCGGAAACGCACGAAACCGATCAGCCCGCCGACGCTTCCCAACACGAGCAGCCCGACGCCGATGCCTTGCAGCAACGGCCGGTCGTGCGCGAGTTGCGCAAGCGCGACCCCGCCGGCCATCAGAGTCAACGCCGTTCGCAGCCACGCCAGCAGCGTGCGCTCGTTGGCCAGCAGGAACCGCACATCAATGTCCAGGCGCCCAGGCTTGTCCTCTGCCGTCACCGGACCACCGGCCGCCTACAGCCGGCGGCCGCCCGCGAGCCCACCGATGCCCACCAGCGCGTCCGGTGAGGTGCCAAGCGGCGGCGCGCGGCCACCGCTCCTGGCCGGCCACAGCGCCTGCACGCAGGCGCGCGGCGAGCCGGTCGATAGTCAAGTGTCTGCTTCGGTACTTGCCTGATTGCTTCCATGGGCACCACCAGCCAACTGAGGTCGCGGGAGGATTATGGGGGCGTCGTCGCGGCGAACCGGGCCAACAGGCACTGAACACGGGCACGTTCCAGCACGAAGCGTCGAGCCCGATCATCGCCGCGCGGGGCCGCGCCAGGCCCGTCCAGAACCCTATCGACGTCCGGCAACCGTGCACAGGCGTGTGGGCTCGAACGGCTTTCGGTGTCAGGGTGCAGCGCTCGGCGGGTGTTCATGCCGTAGCAGTTCAGGCTGTTGCAGGGGTCCGGGCGTCGCTGATCTCGGCGTGCAGCTGCAGTGCCGCCATACGGGCGGACTCGGCGAATCCAGGGCCCGGACCGGCCTCGGTGATCGCCCGGGAAGAACTGATGATCATTCCGCCGGCGGCGTTCGACCCGGCGCGTACCGCGTCGCGGACGTTGCCGCCTTGTCGTCCGACACCGGCGACCAGGATCGGCAGCGTCGGCGCGATCTGGCGCACGTCGGCGATCTCGTCGGGGTAGGTGCCACCGACCAGGACACCGACGTTGCCATGGGTGTTCCAGTCGTACTCGGCCAAGCGCGCGACACGCTGGTAGAGCGCCTCACCCGTTGACACCAGGTTCTGCAGCTCACCGGACCCGGGGTTTGAGGTGCGGCACAGCACGATGACGCCCTTGGTCCGCGTGTCCAGGAACGGGCGCAGCGCCTCCACGCCCAGGTAGGGCTGCACGGTCACAGCGTCGGCGCCGAAGTAACCGAACAGCGCATCAGCGTAGGCCTCGTTGGTAGAGGCAATGTCGCCGCGCTTGGCGTCAACGATGACAGCCACCTCCGGGGCGACCGTGTTGATGTGTGCAATCACGGTCTTCAACGCCGCCAGGCCTGGCACGCCCCAACGCTCGTAGAACGCGATGTTCGGCTTGTAGGCACAGACCACGTCCGAGGTCGCATCCACGATCGCGCAAGCAAAGGCGGCGATCGCCCGCCCGTTATCCTGCTCGCCGACCGAAGCCCGCACCACCGACATGTCGGGGTCGAGGCCGACGCACGCCATCCGACCCCGCGCCCACTGGCGACCAAGCAGGTCGGTGAACACCTCGTCACGCCTACCGGCTGCCCCCCGATCAATGCCCCACCGGGCGGCTCACGTTATCACCGGCGCACAGGACATCGCAGCGGACGTCGGGACGGACCACCCTGACCAGGGTTTACGACCGGAGCCGCCGCAGCGATCGGCGATTACTGGGCCCCGGTTCTGCGTACCGCCGCCGGCGCGTGCCGGCTGGCATGCACCGACGTCACAACCTGCTGTGGTTGTACAGCGCGACGACCCGTAACAGGCGACGGCGCATGACTTAGCGCTGCGGGCACAACCAGCTACGCAGTCCGGCTGCCAGCGGGTGGTTCGCCCTTGTCGCCACCACGTTGCCTGCTCGACGGTCGCCAGCGGGACGAGCGGGTCTTGGGCATAGGGTCGGAGGGGAACAACGCCGTCCACAACATTTCCCGACGCTGCGCCCGGCCGATACCGGCCGCCTCACCCAGCAGGAAGGTCCACTGCTGCTCGGTGAACAGATTAAGGCCGAGCACCTGGCGCAACTCGTCACGAAGCCACGGATGCCGACCCCCTCGCAGGGCCAGCTGCAGGTCACTGATGCCGATCGGGTCCAACGACTCGCAGTAGACCTTGAGAACCTGCAGCAGCCGGGCGCTGGGCACTTCGTCGGCCATGCATACCTCCGCGGTCAAACGTTGCCGTGGCTCGCCAGTTCGGCAAGCCGAAGGTGATCAGTTTCGAGATGAACGGTACCGGCGCCTACCGCGGCTCTACGCCACGCCGTCCGGCCCGTGCCTGGCACGCGGACGCCTGGCCGCCACGACCTGCCAGCGGCTGTCAGCCGCCGTCGAAATTCTGCTCGAACACCTCGCCGTCGATCGGATTCTGCACGACCTGCACGACCTGGACGCCGTCAACGCCACAGTCGTAACCACCATGATCCTCATGCGGATCCGAGCCCACCTACGCGGCGTGTGGCTGACCGCCGTCCAAGACTCAGCCGCACGTGCGGGCCGCAATCGGCGCTCTGGGCGGCGGCAGCCTGCTCGCCGAGACGCGCATCGCCGAAGCCGTCAGATCCAGCCGCCGGGCTAGTGCGGCCCCGTAGGTGGGCGCAGGTTGCGCGGTCGGGCCGGAGCCGGCGCCGCGGTTGCGGACCTGCATCGGACCGGCGCGATCGCCTCGGCGACGTCTTGCTTTGCCGTCGGGCGCTAGAGTGACGGTCGGCTACGTGGCATGGCGGGCGCGGTGCCGTAGCCGCGAAGGCAAGACGCCGCTCATGAACGAACTCCTGCAGCGTTCGTACGCCCTGCGACGCCGGTGAGCGCAGGGCCAGTACAGCGCTGAGGTAGGCGACGCGGCGCTGCGCTCCAGCAGTAACAGAACGGCCGAGGTATCGACGGTGCCGCAACCAGCCAGGTCCACGATCACCTCACGCGGCCGCCACCGGAGCGCCTCGTGCAACACCTGACCGACCGGCCCACGCGATCAGGCGTCCAGATCGTCCCGCACCGATGACCTCGACGACCGGCACATGCCAGGCCGCCGGCGGGCCGCCGCCCACGTTGACGTCGTTCGCCAGACCTCCTCCCCCGACGGGTGTCGCGAGCCTGGACGGTCGCGATGACGACGACCCCGCGACCACAGGACAGTTGCATGACAGGCACAGCAGCTGCCACAGCGACCCACGGCAGGCGCAGTTGCCACCGCGCGATGGCAAGGAGACTGCCCCGGCACGGCCCGACGACTGCGGCGTTTGCCAACGCCGGGTTTGTCATACAACTGTCATGGGTTTGCGTGGTTACCGCCGCACCGGCTGGAAAAGGTGAGATCACTCAGCAGGGAGGTGGCAGGTGGACGAGGCGAGCCGATCGTCACAGACGACCCAGGTCGTGCCGTTGGTCGAAGTGCAGGTACGCGGCGACCTCGACGCGAGCTCCGCGCCGGGCGTCAACGACGTCCTCGAGGAGGCCCTCGCCCTGCACCCGCGGCAACTGGTCATCGACCTGGCCGACTGCGAGATCATCGACGCCGCGGGAATCCTGCTGCTACTGGACGCACACCGCCGAGCGATGCGCGACGGCGGGATGGTCGCGCTGCGGTCACCGTCGGCGCGGGCACGGCGCAATCTGAAACTGGCGAAGGTCGACCGAGTGCTGCAGGTGATCTCACCCGACGGGGACCTCACGCTCGGTGACTTCCCGCGCCGGGACGTGACCCCGTGAGCGACACCGGCCGGCATCGGCTGATCCTTGCGGCCGACCGGATCCCGCCCGCCGACACCGACGACGGCTACGACCACGTCGAGGCTGCCCTGGCAGCGCTGCGGCCGTTCGCCGCGGCGCAGGACGGGACCTGGGTGGCCGCAGAGCCCGGCGACCCGCACGAGGCGTCCGACGCCGCACACGCGGCGGCGCTGCTGCGCTCGCTGGGACACGACCAGCAATGCTCCTTCCCCGACGGCTGGTTCGACACCTACCTCGCCGTCAACCGGCAGGTAGCCACTGCGGTCGCCGGCTCGGCAGCGGATTCCGCCATGGTGTGGGTGCACGGTCATCAACTGCAACTGCTCCCCGCCATTATGCGGCGGCTGCGCCCCGACCTGGGCAGCGTGATGCAGCTGCACACGACGTTCCCACCGGCGGAGTCGCTGTTGCGAGTGCCCGAGCACCGGGCGCTGCTGTCGGGGCTGCTGGGCGCCGATGTCATCGTGCTGCCGCACCGGCGGGCCGCCGACAATCTGCTCGATTTGGCCGGGAGGGTGCACGGCCTGCCCGTGCGCGACGGCCAGATCGCCGTCGGGAGCCGGCGGGTGCGGGTGATGGCCTACCCGTTGCAGGCCGACACCGCAGGAATCCGACGGCTGGCCCAATCGGCGCCGGTGCGAACCCGCGCGCAGGAGATCCGCGCCGCGTTGCGTGTCGCGGGTCCTGTCCTGCTGTCGGTGGCCGGCTGGGATCCGGGCGAGGCCGTCGAGCAGCGGCTGGTCGCGTTCGAGCGGTTCCTGGCCGAGCACCGACCCGCACCGGCGACCGCCGCGTTGCTGCACGTGGCGTGCGGCGAGCCGCAGACCCCGGCCGAGTACGAGCAGCGTGAACGTGTCGACCGGCTCATCGCGAAGATCAACGGCACCTATGCGAACGTCGGCCAACCCGTCGTGCACTACCTGCGCGCCGCACCCGACCGGAGGGAGCTGACCGCTCTGTACTTGGCCTGCGACGGGCTGCTGGCGACCCCGGCACACCACGGCACCGTCGCGCATGCCCACGAGTTCGTCGCCGCACATGCCGGCGCGCCGGTCGTGGTCAGCGAACTGACCTGCGACGGCGCCGACCTGCCGGGTGCGGTTGTGGTCAACCCGCACGACACCGCCGCGTTCGCCACAGCCATCGCCCGCGTCGCCGGTGTCAGCCAGCCGGTGCCCGGAGCCCAGGCCGCAGCTGCCGCACCGGGACCGGAGGCGTGGGCGCGGCGGCTGCTTGCCGTCGCGACCGCCCGAGCCGCCGCACACGCCCATCCGCGCCCGCGGCGGCAGGCCGCCGCACCGGGACGCACGCGCCCGGCCGGGCACCAGGCACCGCACGAGCCAGCAAGGAAGATCGACGCACAGTGACATTCCCGCTCGACCAGCAGCAGCTGCTGCGGCGCGCGCACGGCTGCCTGCTGGTGGCCGCGTGCGCCGACCTGATGGCCGCGCCGTTGCACGGTCGCACCACGCCCGACCCTGCGCAGATGGAGGTAATCCTGCGCGCCGAACCGCGCCTGCTGCAGCCCAGCCCGACCGCGCTGCAGATGGTCGTACTCGCCGAGCACCTGGGCGCGCACGGCGGCCGCGTCAACGACGACATCCTGGCCGCTGACCTGGCCAAGGAGTGGCCTGCAGACCGGCCTGACCTCGCCGGCACCGCCACCTCGCGGGTGCTGACGGCAGTGGCAGCCGGCACGCGCTGGTGGCAGATCGCTCCGAGTGTCCACCACGGGCAGGGCAGTTTCGGCAGTGTCGCCGCCGTGCGGGCGTGCGCGGCTGGCCTGGCGCCCGGTAGCGGGGTGGCCGCGGCGGCGGCCCTGGGCCGTCGCTCGGCCGGGGTCACGCACACGCATCTGCTGGCCCGCGACGGCGCTGCTGCCACGGCGGCCGCGGTCGCGCTCGCCGTGCGCACCCAGCCCGCGACGCCAGCTGACAAGTACCGATTCCTGTCCGCAGTCGCCGCGCAGATGCGCACCGCGGAGTTCCGTGCGGCGCTGCGTACCGTGCAGACACTGGTCCGCCACCGCAGCGCCCCCGCAGAGACCGCTGCAACCCTGGGTGCCGACCGGACCGCGCTGCGCACCGTCCCCGCCGCGCTGACCGCGTTCCTGCGCCATCCCGACGAGCCCGCAGCAGCGATCCGCTACGCGCTGATGATGGGCGGGCAGACCCAAACCATCGCGACGATCGTCGGCGCGATCAGCGGCGCCCGCAACCCCGAATACACCCTGGCCATGCCGTGGCGGCCCGATGTCATGCGGCTGCTGCGCATCCGTGCCGCAGCCGCCGCGATGTCGGTCACCGCCGCCGGTCGTGGCGGCCGCCGGGCCGGTGACCATCACCCGGATGAGGTGCGATGACCGACGACCTCGCCCTGCGGCTGGCCGGTGAGCACCGGACACTGAGCGTTTCGGCCGTCGGCGCGTTACACGCCGACACCGCACACCGTCTCCCGAAGGTCGTCCTCGGCCTGCTGCGCCAGTACGCCCCCGCCGTGGTCCGGCTGGATCTGAGCGCCGTCACGCGCGTCGACGCCGTCGGGGTGGTCGCGATCGTGCTCTGCGCGCGCGAGGCTGCCCGGCATGGTGCCGCGTTCACCATCACCGGGCACTCCCTCACCGTGGCATCGGTTATGCACGTGTTCAGTGCCGGACACCTGCTGCCCGCGCCGCGGACACGCCACGCCATGCCGTTGAGGGCGCCACGTACCGGCGTCGTCTGCCGTAGAGCCGCGCACCCGCCGCGGCCCGCCGGCCCGCACCCGGCCGGCGGGCGACCGTGAGCCAGACACTGCATCTGCGGCTGCAGGACGCGGCCTGCGGCCTTCGGCTGATCGCCCGTGGCCGCCTTTGCGCCGACACCGCACGCCAGCTCGGCCAGGCGGTCAGCATGGCCCTGCACCGGCTCCGTGCCGCCCGGCTCACCCTCGACCTGGCCGCCGTCGACACCATCGACGCCGCCGGTGTCGCCGCACTGATCCGCAGCCGCATCGAAGCCGACCACTGCGACGTCGTCCTGACGATTACCGGGCCGTCGGCACATCTGGTCGAAGCCATGCGCCGCCATGCGTTGACCGCTCCAGCTGCCGCCTGGGCGCAGACGGCCTACGAGCACACCGGCCGCAGTGGAGTCCTGGCGGTGGTGCTGCCGTTCAGGGTCGCCGTCGAGCACCGGCTTCGCCCGAAGCGCCTCCGCCGTCGACAGCCCCTGCCGTGACCCGAACCGCACCCGGAGGCACCACAGCATGACAACCGAACCCGGCTCTGCCAGCACCTCAGGTGCCGAGCCGGCCGACGGCCGCGGCTACGACCTCGTCGTGCTCGCCAACCGGCTACCAGTCGACCAGGCCACCGGCCCGGACGGAAAGAGGTGCTGGCAGCGCAGCCCGGGCGGGCTGGTCACGGCCCTGCACCCAATCATGCAAAGCCGGGCCGGGGCCTGGGCCGGCTGGCACGGCCAACCCGAAACCGCACCTGCCCCGTTCACCCACGACGGCATCCACCTACACCCGATCGAGCTGTCCGACGACGACGTCGACGCCTACTACGAGGGCCAGTCCAACGCCACGATCTGGCCGCTGTATCACGACGCCGTCGAGCAGCCAGTCTTCGACCGCCGCTGGCGGCAGGCCTACCACTCCGTCAACCATCGTTTCGCCGCGGCTGCCGCACGGCTGGCCGCGCCCGGCGCGCTGGTGTGGGTACACGACTACCACCTGCAGCTGGTGCCCGGGATGCTGCGCAAGCTGCGCCCCGACCTTCGGATCGGGTTCTTCCTGCACATCCCGTTCCCGCCGGTCGAGCTGTTCTGCCAACTGCCGATGCGCGACGAGATCATGCGCGGGCTGCTCGGCGCCGACCTCGTCGGCTTCCAGCACCCGCAGGCCACCCGCAACTTCACCCGGCTGGCCGCCCACCTGCTCGGCGCCAACCACACCGGCGGCGTGATCAAACACGAGGGCGGCGTCACCACCGCCGCCACGTTCCCGATCTCGATCGACGTTGCCGGACAGCAACAACTCGCCGCCGACCCCCACGTGCGGGCGCGTGCCGGCGAGATCCGCCGCGAGCTGGGCAACCCCCGCACCCTCGTCCTGGGTGTGGACCGACTCGACTACACCAAGGGCATCGAACACCGCCTGGCCGCCTACGGCGAGCTGCTCGCCGACGGCCGCCTGGATCCGGCGGACACGGTCATGGTGCAGGTCGCGGTCCCCAGCCGCCAACGCCTCGACCAGTACCAGGCGCTGCGGGAACGGGTCGAGCGGACCGTCAGCCACGTCAACGGCCGCCACGCCGGCATCGGCCGGCTGTGCGTGCACTACCTGCACCAGTCCTACGACCGCGCGGAGCTGGCGGCGCTGTACCTCGCCGCCGACGTGATGGCGGTGACGCCGCTGCGCGACGGCATGAACCTGGTCGCCAAGGAGTACGTCGCCACCCGCACCGACGGCACCGGGGCGCTGGTCCTCAGCGAGTTCGCCGGTGCCGCCGCCGAGCTAAGTCAGGCCTGGACCGTCAACCCGCACAACCTCGAAGCGCTCAAGGACGCCCTCGCCGAAGCCGCAGCAGCCGGCGCCGACGAACAACGCCGGCGAATGCAGCCGATGCGATTCCATCTGCGCCGCCACGACGTCAACCGGTGGGCGAGCGCCTTTCTTGGGCAACTGGACCGGCCAGCCAGGCAGATGCCGGCATGACCGTCACTTGCGGACAGGGTCCTGCAGCGGCGACCACCCGACGCGCTGGCGTCAGTTCTCGACGAGACGCTGTCGGCTCGTGTCAGCCGCAGCGACCGGCGTCCCAGGCCCTCGGCAGAAGCGGTCCAGCTCGATCTGCGCGACCAGGTCGTAGTACAGCCCGCCCACGCTGGGCAGCTGCGCGAGCGCATGGTCGGCGATCGGCCCCATCCCGGCGTACGGAGCCATGATCGCGGCTCGTGCATCGTCGGGCAGGTCAGGGTCCGGGGTGCGGTACACGAGCCAGGCGGCCAGGTGCGGATCGTCGAACAGGTACGACGCGGTGTGGCAGCCCAGTTACCGCAGGATCGGTGTTGAGGACCGAACGCCAGCCGGCGCACCCGCGAGTGGATCCCGTCCGCTCCCACCAGCAGATGGACCTGCTCGACCGTGTCGTCGCTGAGCGTCGAGCTAGCCTTGATCAGGGCACACGCCAGCTCGGAAGCCGCAGGGCCACGTGGTAAGCACACCACGACAGCGACGAAGCCTGTGCTGGGAAAAGAGCATTGCAGCTTGTTGCCATACACCTGTCATCGGTTGGCCGACCGCGCACGACCCGGCTTCGACGTGGCCGGCGCGGCTGGCCGGCGAGGTTGTTGCGCGATGTCACGACCGACCCCGGGCAGCGCACCAGCGATGCCCTGGCCGCAATTTCCAATTCGCCAGGATGAATGCCCGGGGCCGATGTCAGCGCTCTGCGGCCACGGGTTCGGACCGCCCCTCCGTGCTCGTCGCGAGATCCTGGTCGAGCCGGTCCGGCGCGTCGGAGTCGGTGTCGCCTGTCTGAAAGGAGCGGTGCCGTGCTTCGGACACGGTCAGGAAGCCCTTGCCTGGCTCGCCGGCGGTGCCCGTGTCGGGGACAAGGAACTCCTGCGGGCCACGTCGCAGGACGAAGAACGCCGCCGCGCCGAGGAACACGATGATCGAGGTCCAAACGTTGAGGCGTACACCGATGACCATGGTGGCCTCGTCGGTGCGCATAGCCTCAATCCACACCCTGCCCAGGGTGTACAGCATGGCGTAGAGGGCGAAGGCGCGGCCTCGGCCGAACTTGAACCGCCGGTCGAGGGCGTACACGGCACCGGCGACGCCGAGGTTCCACAGCAGTTCGTACAGGAACGTCGGGTGGTAGAGCCCGTCGAGCAGTTGAGGCGTGCCGTTGGCGTCTTGCGCCGCCTGGCCCGGGTTGTCCGGCGACATCCGGTGTACCTGCAGGCCCCAGGGCAGGTCAGTGCGGCCGCCGTACAGCTCGTTGTTGAACCAGTTGCCGAGCCGGCCCACGGCCTGGGCCAGCGGCAGGCCCACGGCGATGGTGTCGGCGACGAAGGTGAACGACATGCCCAGCTGGCGGCAGGCCAGCCACGCGCCGACCGCGCCACCGGCGACGCCCCCCCAGATGCCCAGACCGCCCTCCCAGATGTAGAGCGCCTTGACCAGGTCACCGCCCTCACCGAAGTACGCCCCCGGTGAGCTGAGCACGTGGTAGATCCGGCCGCCGACGATGCCGAACGGCACCGCCCACACCGCGATGTCCAGCACCGCCCACGGCGGGGCTCCCCGGCTGCGCATCCGCCGGTCGGTGACGACACAGGCGAGCACGATACCGGCGATGATGCACAGCGCGTACGCCCGCAGCGGCACCGGACCGAGCTGCCAGACCGCCGTGGACGGGGACGGGATGGAGGCAAGGTTCACGGCAGGGACACTACCTCGTGGCGACCGGGACCGACTGGTCGCGCGCAGTGATGTGTCGCAGGTGAGCACATCTTGCAGCCGCTGGTGGTGCGGATGTGGCAACCGGTGTTCCTGGGTCTGCGGGGACAGCGCTGGCCGAGGTTGGCGTAGTCTGCGCGGGTCAGCGGGCCTCGTGATGGATCCGTCGCCGCGAGGCATGGCCGGCCTTCGAGCGTGGGGTGGTCCAGGCCGGGCGACAGGGCACTGATGCGACGTCGTTGAATCGGGTGCCCGACTCATCCGAGCCCTCGACCGCGGCATAGGCCAAGACTGGGTGCGCTACCACGCCCCCGATCTGAGGAGGCCACGATGGGCGGTCACACACGGACCCGGCGTTTCTGGCTGACTGCTGCGGTCTGCAGCGCTGCTGCGGTGTTGCTGGTGCAGCAACCGGCGTACGCCGCGACGCTGACCGACGGCGCGATCCACCGGCCCAAGTCGAGCACCGTCTACGACCTGGCCGTCACTCGTCCGGCGTGGTCGGCTGTCGCCGTGTTCTCCCCGGACAACTGGAACGTCAGCCTCTTCGAGGGCAGCGGCCCGTGGCTGGCGTCGTCGACCGGCTACGGGCTGGGCAAGACCGAGTTCGTCGCGATCAACTCCCACCTGCGGGCGCCCGGCACGTACCGGGTGGAGGCCACCCGGGTCACCGGGTTCAGCCCGTACGTGCAGTGGCGGCAGGCTGCCGAGAAGATCGTGCTGCCGGTTTCTGCCAACGATGGCGTCACGGGCGCCGGCGATCCGGACCTGGCATTCGCCTGGCTGGACAGCCGCGATGTCGTCAACGTCTTCGACATGCATCTGAACTACGGCGAGATGTTCTGGGTCAACTCGAGACCCGACACGGGCTTCTATTTCCTGCAGAGCAGCCCGTACGACGCCGCAACGTTCGTCCGCACGCGCGCGCAGGCCGTCGTGGTGCCCGGGATGCGGGTCGTCGGCAACTGCACGCTGTATCGGGCCGGGCACACCGGCTGGCACGGTGTGGTGATGATCGGGAACAGGGTGCCGGTCGCCACCGTGCCTGCCGGTGGCACGGCGTTCACACTGCACCGTTTTGATCCCGCCCGACCTGACACCTGCCCCCAGCGCAATTTCCCCGACTACACCCCACCTGGACCGTGACCTCGCGCAGTTCAGGCAACCACAGCCACAGGCAACGCCACTTGCGTTCACCGAACACCCGACGGGCCAGGAGCCATTGTGGACCTTCTCACTATTGCGGTTGTCGTGGTCGCGTTCGTCGCCGCCGTCGTGCTCTACCGGTTCGTCAACGGCTCCGCCATTAGGGCGTTCTCTCGGCTTCCGGTCACCGCGATTGCCTCGGTGACCGTGCCTGGGGTCTACCGCCTGTCGGGCGTCGCCCGCGCCGTCGAGGACGCGCCGGTCAGCCAGGCCAGCGGCCGGCCCTACCTCGCGCAGGACCTGCGGATCGTGCCCAGCGACGGCAGTGACTCGGGCAGCACCAGGGCCGCCCAGCAGGGCGTCGACTTCCTGCTCGACGACGGGACCGGTACCGCGCTGATACGGGCCGATGGCAGCGTCATCGCCATCGACCGCGACTTCGAAGCTCCACAGACCACCCTGGACCAGGTCCCGTGGGTGGACACGCTGCTACGCGCGGGCGGTTATCGCAACGGCTCGCCGACAACCTGCAAGATCAGGTTGTATGAGGGTGTGCTCCAGCCCGGCGACCAGGCTGGCGTCATCGGCTATCTCGAACCCACCGACGCTGTCGGCAGCGCTACCGTCGTCATGCGTACCAATGCGGGCACTCGGGTCATGATCCGGGCTGAGCCCGGTCAGCCTGCTTGAAACCACAGCCGTCGCCGGTCTCGGCATTCAGGGCTGCATCCCCGCCTGTTTCGGCATTCCAGTCCGGTCGTATCCTGCCACCCGCCATAAGTGGAGCTCTCATGACGTCAAAGCGCCGCCTTAGACTTTCGTTGGCCGTCACCGCGGTGGTGGTGTCGACCCAGATCGTAGCCGCGCCGGCCGCCGCAGCTGACGAGAAGTTCCTGCCTGCGGCGAAGGGTGGGATCAAGGACGCGTACGTGGTGGTCCTGGCCGGCCCAGAGCCGACGGGAGAGCCGTCGTCTGACCAGAAGACGGCGGCTGAAGTGGACGAGGCCGTGAAGCGGCTGTTAGCCGAGTACCCGGGCAAGCTGGAGTCTGCCTATCACCGCACGGTCCGGGGTTTCGCCGTCACGATGCAGGCTCAGGTCGCGCAGGCTCTCAGCAAGGAGCCCGAGGTCGCGTACGTGGAGCAGCAGGTGCACATGTGGTTCACCGGCGAGCAGACCGTCGAGTCGTGGGGGCTCGGATCGCTCGACCAGCGCGACGGCTTCGACCGGTTCTACCGGTGGGACACCGACGGCACCGGAGTCCACGCCTACGTGGTCGACACCGGTATTCGCGCCACCCACTCGGAGTTCGAAGGCCGTGCCAGCGGTGACGTCTCGTTCGTCCCCGCGCCTGACGTCTCGGGAACCGGCGACTGCCAGGGACACGGCACGGCGATGGCCGGCGTCATCGGCGGAAAGACGCACGGCGTCGCGAAAGGGGCGCGGCTGCACACGGTCCGCATCGGCCCCTGCGTGGGAGACGCTCCCAGCGGCCGCTTCATCACCGCCATGGAATGGATCGCGGCCAACGCAGCCCGGCCTGCGGTGGTCAACCTCAGTACCCAGTCCTGGTCGAACCTGGCCGTCGACGCCAGCACGCACGGCTTGATAAACCGCGGCATCACCGTGGTGGGAACGGCAGGCAACGGCAGGCGCAACGCCTGCGACTTCTCGCCGTCGAGGCTCGCGGGCGTCATCACCGTCGGTGGTCTGAGCCCGTTCCGCAATGTCTGGGACGACCCTGAGGGCGGGCAGGGCTCCAGCGTCGGGGTCTGCGTGGACCTGTTCGCCCCGGCGGAGGGCATCAACAGCGCCCATCACTCCAGCGACACCGCCGACGGGCAGGCCAGTGGGACCTCGTACTCGACCGCGTTCGTCACCGGGGCGGTCGCCCGCTACCTGCAGCGCTTTCCGCAGGCGTCGCCGGCGGTGGTGCAGTCGATGCTGCTCAACGAGGCCACCCGGGACAAGATCACTGATCCGCAGGGGTCGCCGAACCTGATCCTCTACCTCGACCGGGCTGGTCCGGGCAATGACGGCTACGGCGATCGAGGCGCCGACGTCAACGGCGACGGCCGCCACGACATCGTCTCGTTCGAGCGGGGCGCCTCTGCCGACGTGTACGTGGCACTGTCGACCGGTTCGGGATTCGGCCCCAGGACACGGTGGCACGAATACTTCAGCGCCGGCAACGAGATTCCCCTGCTCGGCGACGTCAACGGCGACGGCCGCGACGACCTGATCACGTTCACCCGCGGCACCAGCGCCGACGTCTACGTGGCGCTGTCGACCGGTTCGGCCTTCGGCCCCGCGCAGCAGCTGTGGCATACCTGGTTCGCGGCCGGCAACGAGACTCCGGCGGTGGGCGACTTCAACGGCGACGGGCGCGCCGACATCGCGACGTTCACCCGCGGCAGCACCGCTGACGTCTACGTCGCCACCTCGGACGGAACCCGGTTCGTCGGCACGGCGGTCAAATGGAGCGACGACTTCGCCGCGGGCGACGCCGTACCGATGGTGGGCGACTTCGACTGCAACCGCGTCGACGACGTCGTCTCCTTCCAGCGGGGCACCGCCGGTGCGGTGTCGGTGGCGACGTCGTCCGGCAACAGCTTCAGATCGGCCGTGACCTGGCTGCGGGGCTTCGCTACCGGGACACACGTGCCAGCCGTCGGCGACTTCAACGGCGACGGCTGCGACGACGTCGTCGAGTTCTATCGCGGCACCTGGCCGCAGGTACAGGTCGCGCTGTCGGCAACCGTTCCGTTCCCGTACAACTCCCGCACGTTCGCCGCACCGACCACCTGGCATACCGATTTCGCCGCCGGCGTCGACGTGCCCGGCGTCGGCGACTTCACCGGCGAAGGCCGCGACGACATCATCGCCTTCGGCCGCGGCTACGGCGCGGACGTCCACGTCGCGCCGGCGACGACCAGCAACCGGTTCTGGTCCAGCAGCAGATGGCACGAGTCGTTCGCCATCGGCGGCGAGGTCCCCATGCCTGCATCCATGTGGTGACGCCCGGTCGTGAGCACACCCACCATAGGCAGTCCTGCGGTCGCTGTAGGCAGGAACCGGCCGAGGCGGCAGTGATCTCGGGTGCCGCCGCGGCCGGTTGCTCGGTGGGCCCGAACATTCGGATCAACGGTCCGCGCCGCCGCGTGCTACGCCCACTTTCTTGACATCTCCCCCAGCTGAAGCAGGGGGATTCGACCCTCGCGGGTTGAACTTTCTGCTTCACAGCCCGTTGCCGACCTGGGTTACCAGCAAGGAGCGGCGTACCGCCCATCGGTCTTACACAGGCTCCACAGACCTGACTTCCCGCCAGCCCGGCGGTAGGCCCGACCGGCTAGGTTGTCGCCGGCCAGGCCGCAATGAATTAGCACACCTGTTCCCTCCCGCGACACCGGCGGATGCCGGATTCGCCCTGGCGGCGAACCGTCCTTTCCTGCCCTGCTCCGCAGGAGTTCCGTTTCCTCTCCGGCCTGAAGGCCGGAGTATCCACGGAGGTATCCGACGACATTTGCATGACATCGGCCATCGCGGTGGCGCACGGCATGAGCCTGCCGCCTGCGCCCGACGCCAGGGCGCGGGCGGCGCTGGTAAGCGGTCGGGTGGCGCGGCTGCGGGAGCGCCTACCTGCGACTGGACGATCAGATGGTCTGGCGCTGATGCCAGGCGGTGGTGGACAGTTCAGGCTGGCCGCCGCGAGCCGCTCTTGCCAGCGCGACCCCGGTGGAGATCAGCCCGACGTGGCTGAGCGCCTGCGGGAAGTTGCCGAGGAACGACCCGGTCGACGGGTCGATCTGCTCGGCGAGCAGGCCGACATGGTTGGCCCGCGCACACAGGTTGTCGTAGAGCGCGGCCGCCTCGTCGATACGGCCCTGGCCGAGCAGGTTGTCGGCCAGCCAGAAGCTGCACAGCACGAACGCACCCTCGCGGTCGGGCAGTCCGTCGGGGGAACGTTCGGGTAGGTAGCGGTAGAGCAGCCCGTCGCCGGCGCCGAGGTGGCGGGCGATGGCCGTGCAGGTCGCGGCCATGCGCGGGTGGTCGGCGGGCAGGACCCGCCGCAACGGCAGCGCCAGGACGCTTGCGTCCAGGCCGCCGCCGGGTGCGAGCTGCTCGGTCAGCGACTGGAGCCGGTCGTCCCAGGCATATTGGAGTATCTGCTCGGTGAGCTCGGCGGCTTGGCGGGCCCAACGGTCGGCGTCTGCGGGCAGTTTCAGGCGGCGTGAGAGCCGGCAGGCACGGTCGAGTGCCACCTGACACATCGCCACCGAGTAGGTGAACGGCCTGCCGGGGGCGCGGATCTCCCAGATGCCGTGGTCGGGTACCTGCCACAGCCGGTAGGCGGCCTCGGCCAGCCGGTGCAGGCGCCGCCACAGGTGGTCGTCCACCGGTCCGCCTCGGGCGGCCCACTGGTAGGCGCAGTCGAGGATCTCGCCGTAGGCGTCGTGCTGGGTCTGCTCGATCGCGGCGTTGCCCCACCTGACCGGCGCTGAACGGCGGTAGCCGCACAAGTCGGGATCGGTACGTTCGTGTGGCGGCAGAACGCCGTCGAGGTCGTAGAGCACCCTGGGCGTGCGGGTGCTGTCCGCGGCGTCGAGCACCCAGCCCAGGAAGCTGTCGGCCTCGGCATGCAGACCGATGCGTCGCAGCGCGAACCCGGAGAACGCCGCGTCGCGGATCCACGTGTAGCGGTAGTCCCAGTTGCGCACGCCGCCGATCACCTCGGGCAGCGATGACGTTGGCGCGGCGATGATCGCGCCATCCTCGAAGTGGTCGAGCAGTTTGAGGGTCAGCGCGGACCGGCGCACCATGGCCTGCTGCGGGCCGGTGTAATCGATGCTTGCCGACCAGCCGTGCCAGGCCGCCGCGGTGTCCGACAGCAGCCGTTGCGGGTCGACGACGTCGGGGCGGTACATGGGGCTGTCCCAGCGCAGCAGTACCCAGAACTGCTCCCCTGCCTGCAGCTTGATCCGGTCTCGCGGCCAGTCCAGGGGGTGGGAGGCGAGCAGTTGCAGGCTAAGGTCGCCGGCTTGGGGGCATTTCACCTGCCAACCGTTGCCGCGTGGTGACATCTGCGCCCCGCCGTAGGGCTGCAGCGCCACCCGCAGCACGACCGGTCCATGGCGCACCCGCGCCCAGCGCAGCAGCTCGCCGCGGCCCGCCCGGGCGTACTCGGCCAGCGTCGCGCCCTCGCGCAGCGTGAACAGATCTGTCAGCTCGACCGCACCGCCGTCGGCGGCAGCAAGTTCCGTGCACACGATGCCGGACTCGTCGACGTAGCGCTGGCGTGCCGAGCAAAGTCCATCGACGGTAACGAGAAACTGCCCGCCGCGGCGGTGGTCGAGCAGCCCGCGCAGCAGCGGAGGGCTGTCGAAACGCGGCACGCACAGCCACCGGATCGAGCCGTCGACGCCGACCAGCGCACTGCCGCGGCCATCGCCGATCAGCGCGTGATTCTCGATCGGCAGGTAGTCTGCTGCTTCTTCGACGTCGATCTAGCCGCCGCGATCGGGCACGGCTCTGGCCACCGCCCCACCTCCCAGGGCCGCCGGGACACCTTCAGCCTGGTACCAGCTCGTCCAGCAGCGCCTGCAGGCTCACCGCGCCTTGCAGCACGCCCGCGTCGACGACCGCGACCAGCTCGCTGCCCGTGCACGCCATCAGCGAAGCGATTTCTAGCACCGTAGCTTCGGGGCCGACCACCGGCATCTGTCGTGCGCGCTCGCCGAGGCACTGTCCAACCGTCCGGGTGCCGAGAGTTTCGACGAAGGCGTCCGCGGACGCCTCGTCCACCAGGTGCGCCAAAATCGGATCTTCCAGGCAGTACGCAGGAACTGCCAGCCTTAGCACCTGCGCACCGGGCAGTACTCGCATCGGGTGCTCATCGTCGTCGACGACGATCAGCCCGGCCAACTCCTGGATGGCGACCAGCCTGACCGCATCACGCACGGGCGTGGAAACGGTGACGGTCGGGATTTCGGTGAGTAGATCGCAGGCAAGCACCGGACTCATCCCCCAGTATCGGCGGGTCACGATGCCGACCAGACTTCCCGGCGCTCCAACAGCAACGATATCGCAGCGCGGGGCCTTCTTGGCAGGCATCGGGGACTCCGGCGACCACGTAGGCGCCTGCACGCGCATGATCAAACCCCGGCCGGCTAACGGTCGGCTGGTTCAGGTACTGAAAGCGCTGGGGCGCCCACAGACCGGCTTCCCGTGGAACCCGTGTATATCGACAGATAATGGATGGTGGCGGGAGGTGGGCGATGACAGATCTAGCCCCGGTGGTGGCCGGTGTCGACGGTTCGGCCCAGGCGTTGGCCGCCGTGCGGATGGCGACTCGCGAAGCGGCCTGGCGGGGCGTGAGTCTGCGCATCGTCCACGCGTTCATCTGGCCCCTGATGCATGTCAACGTCGGCGCGCCGCCCTCGGTACCCGAAGGCGGCCTGCGGCACGATGCCGAACGGGCTCTGGCGCAGGCCGCCGACACGGCCGCGGCGACCGACGCGACCGTTGCCGTGAGCACCGACCTGGTCACCGGTGGGGCATCCGGTGTCCTGCTCCATGCGGCCCGTAACGCCAGCCTGCTGGTCCTCGGTGACCGCGGGCTTGGCGGGTTCAGCGGCCTGCTGCTCGGGTCTGTGGCCGTGCACGTGACTTCCCACATCGAGACGCCCGTGCTCGTGGTGCGGGGCGATGACAACCGGACCGGACCCGTGGTGCTCGGCGTGGACGGCTCCCCAGGGGCTGCTGGCGCCGTCGCTGCGGCGTTCGCCGAGGCGGACCAGCGCAGGTGCGAGTTGCTGGCGGTGCGGGTGTGGCATGAGCCGCAGACCGGGATTCCGCCCGTGCCCGAGTCCTATGCCAGCGAATTGGCCGATGAGCGCGACCTGATCGACACGGCCTGCGGTAGTTGTCGACAGCGCCACCCGGACGTGCCGGTACGGCAGGAGGTGCGGGCCGGGCCGGTCGCGCGGACACTGGTGGATCTCAGCGGGCAGGCTCAGCTCGTGGTTGTCGGCGCGCGTGGACGTGGCGGATTCGCCGGGCTGCTGCTGGGGTCGGTCAGCCAGCAGTTGCTGCACCATGCCGCGTGCCCGGTGCTGGTCGTCCGGCACGCTCGCCGCGCCGGCTCGGCATGACCACGAGCGTCAGCCACATTCGGCTGCGCCGCGAGTCTGGTTCGCAACACGCGTTTCGGCCTCGGCCGGGCCTGCCGCTCTCGTTGAGGTCGAGCCGCGGCCGCCAGGCCGGTCGGTCGGTCGGTCGGTCGGTCGGTCGGCGCAACTACCGCGACAGGTCATGTCCCTACCGCAGGATCACCGTGACGCCGTGGTTCCGAGGCGTACACGTGCCCGGCGCATGCACCGCATGGATGGCGGCCCACGGGCCATCGCGCGCCAGAGACCGGCCAGGGATCCTTCGTGAAGATGATCATCGTTTGGCCGCAGGACGACCTGACTTCGCCGATCGTCACTGCATGCGCGTCACCAGCAGGCTTCGCTGTCCGCCGGTCAACACCTTCAAATGCTACTAAATGGGACATATATTTACAGTAACCGACCAATCGCCGCGGAGCGGCACCTCGACATTGCGGGCGGTGCCGTCGGGCAATCGCCGGAATCGGCGATGAGACATGACCCTGGAGTCTTAAAGCCCTGCACGCGGTCCGGAAGGCACCGCCGCGGGTTCGAGTTCCGGTTCACCGTCGAGGGTCAGCTGGCCGAGGGGACGCGGTCGCAACCAGGTGGAGCTTGGCAGGGATGCACCACGGCGAGTTCCACGGCAGGGCCGCGATCGCCTGGGAGTGCATTATGACCGGTATGGCGAACCGCCGGGGTGGTGCTGTGTGGCCGTTCTTCCAGCATTGCCATGAATTCCGTCAAGTTGGTCCACCTCTGGTCCCCGCGGTCAGCCCTGGCTGGTGCGGTGCATCGCCAGGGCGCTGTTCGCCGCCGGGCAGCCGTGGGTGGTGCGTGATGAGCGCCGGGCAAGCGGCGTGGTGCAGCAGGGTCTGGCTGACCGAGCCAGCAACAGGCCGGTGAAGCCGCCGCGGCCGCGGGTGCCTATGACGGCCAGCCGGTCCCCGCGCTGCCAGGGGCGAGCAGCTACGCCGCCGACAGCCGGCCACCGGCGTGGCCGATGACGATGCGGCAATGGTGGGCTTTCGGCTCTGAACAGCTCGCCTACGAGGCCGCGCGGAAATTGCCGCGTGCCGGAGTTGTCCGGGATCAAGACCCCTCCGCACACCGTTTTGGCGTTTGGCCAGGATTTTCTAGGGGTAGTCCGGTTTGGCGGAGCACTTCCACCGCCGCCGTGGCGGCGCGGGAGGGAGGTACCGTGACTTGGGTGTTGCGCGTGTGGGCGCTGCTCGCCGTGGCGTTCGCCGTAGCCGTCGGCGCGCAGCCGGCGGCCGGGCAGACACCCGTCGTTCTGGTGACCCGGGTCGAGGGTGTCATCACACCAGTGATCGCTGACCACGTCGGCGACGCCGTGGCCGCTGCCGTCGACCGCGGCAGCGAGGCGCTGCTCGTGGAGTTGGACACGCCGGGCGGACTGGACCCGGCGATGCGCGCCATCGTGCGTGACTTGCTGTCCGCCCGCGTGCCGGTGATCGTATACGTCGAGCCGTCCGGGGCCCGCGCCGCGTCGGCCGGAGCGATCATCACGATGGCGGCTCACGTCGCCGCGATGGCTCCGGGAACGACGATCGGCGCGGCGACCCCGGTCAACGCGCAGACCGGCGAACCCGCCGGCGACAAGATCATCAACGACTTCGCGGCCTACGCCCAGTCGATCGCCGGGCTGCGCGGCCGGGACCAGCAGTTCGCCGCCGACGCCGTACGCCAGGGCAAGGCCGTCCCCGCCCAGCAGGCCGAACAACTCGGCGTGATCGACCTGATCGCCGCGAACCGGGCCGAGCTGCTGCAGGCCATCGACGGCCGCCCGGTCACCCTCGCCGACGGCAGCACCGTCACGCTGGCCACCGCCGCCGCGACGACCAGCGACTACGACATCAGCGGCGCGCGGCGGCTGCTGCAGATCCTCGCCGACCCGAACCTGGCGTTCCTGTTCCTGTCCATCGGCACCCTGGCCGTGGTCTACGAGCTCGCCACCCCCGGCATGGGCCTGGGCGGTGTCATCGGCGTGATCCTGCTGGTGCTGGGCTTCGTCGGGCTGAGCGTGCTGCCGGTCAACGTCGCGGGGCTGGTGCTGCTTGCGCTGGCCGCGGGCCTGTTCCTGGCCGAGGTGCTCACCCCGGGGGTCGGCGTGTTCGCCGCCGGCGGCGCGATCTCTCTGGCCCTGGCCGGGCTGCTGCTGTTCGAAGACCCGGCCCGGGTCAACCCGGCCGTGTTCCTGCCCACCGCGGTCCTGGTCGGCGCCGGATCCATAGTGGCCGGGCGGATCGCCTGGCGTGCCCGCAGCAGCCCACCGCTCAGCGGCACGGCGGCGTTGACGGGCCGCCCCGCGACCGTGGCGGCCAGCCAGGGCACCACCGGCACCGCATTCGTCGACGGCGCCTGGTGGCAACTGCGCGCCGGCGTACCGCTGACTGCGGGGCAGACCGTCCGCGTCACCGGCGCCGACGGGCTCACCCTGCTGGTCGAACCGGACGGCACCCCGCCCGGCGAAGGAGGCTGACATGTCCGACACGCTCATCGCCGCCGTCATCGCCGCCGTCGTCGCCCTGCTGCTGCTGTGGGCCTCGGTGCGCATCGTGCCCGAATACGAGCGCGGCGTCATCTTCCGCCTGGGCCGGGTGATCGGCGCGAAAGGCCCGGGCCTGTTCTTCATCATCCCGGTCGTCGACCGCATGGTGAAGGTGTCCCTGCGCACCGTCACCATGGACATCCCGCCGCAGGACGTCATCACCAAGGACAACGTCACGGTCCGGGTCAACGCCGTCACCTACTTCAACGTCGTCGACCCGATCCACGCCGTCATCGCCATCGAGGACTACATCCTTGGCACGTCACAGATCGCGCAGACGACCCTGCGCAGCATTCTTGGCCAGGTCGACCTCGACGACCTGCTCACCAAACGCGACGAGATCAACCAGAAGCTGCAGCAGATCGTCGACGCCGTCACCGACCCCTGGGGCGTTAAGGTCACCCTCGTCGAGGTCAAGGACGTCGAGCTGCCCGATACGATGCGCCGGGCCATGGCCGCGCAGGCCGAAGCGGAACGCGACCGCCGCGCCAAGGTCATCCACGCTCTCGGCGAGTACGAGGCCGCCGCCAACCTCGGGCGCGCTGCCGACGTCATCGAGGCCCACCCCGCCGCGATGCAGCTGCGTACACTGTCGACGATGTCGGAGTTCGCCGCTGAGCGCAACGCGACCCTGGTGTTTCCGCTGCCGGTCGAGGTCATGCGGTTCATGGAATGCGTGCGTGGCGCGGTGCCGCCGGCCGAGCCGGACCGCGGCGGCACACCAGCAGATCAAGCGTCCTCATCGGGGCCCGCAAACGGCTCGCCTTCATGAGCCGACCGGGATCCGAGGTGGCCCGCGACGCGAACGGCGACGACGACGAACCGTTCGTAGACGCCATCGGTTGCCTTTAGCTGTCCGCTCGCACGTGCCGGCGACGGCAGATGGTGTGTGGGTTCGAGGAGCCGGATTCCCGAACCCAGCCAACCGCTACCGCCCGGAAACGGGCCCGATGTCGCCCTGCCCGAGCCGCGACACGGGGCCGCCTGCCGCGCGTGCCGTGCGCAGCAGCGCCGCGCCAGCGAAGAACACCAGCACCGGGACGGTCGCCAGGCCGAACAGGCCGTGGTCGACGCGACCCGCCGAGGCGATGCCCGCCAAACCCAACGCTGTCGCGGCATATCCAAAAATCACCGCCGCTGTCCATTTTGCCGGACTGCCCGGCAGGCCGGGCGTCGCCAGGCCGCGCTGCGTGGCCAGGCGCGGTGCCGGGATGGTTTCGAAGCGGCCGAACACGGCCACCAGCCCGGCCAGCATCACCGACAGCAGAGCCAGCCACGGCAGGCGGGTCAGCAGCCACGACGCCGTACCGGGCGGGGCGGCCGGCAGGACACCGGTGGCGTACAGCGCCAGCACGACCAGCACGACGGCGCTCATGTGCCACAGGAACACAGTCATGATCACCGTGTTGGCAGCGACGACCGCAACCCAAACGCGGGCACGCTCGCGCAGCAGCCGCTCGCCCCGCTCATACAGCAGCAGCACCAGGCCCAGCTGCGCGCTCGCCAGCGCCAGCAGCGCCACGGTGGGCGGGGACGAGTTCTGCACCACCGCGCCCGGCACGTTGATCATGCTGACCGGGTAGGGGCCGGCGACGGTGAGTAGCAGCAGCGCCCCCAGCCCGCCCACCAGTACTGTCGCGCAGGCGCAAGGACGCGACGGCAGATGCCCGGCCTGCCACGCGAACCCTGCGGTGTAGGCGACCAGCGGGGCGAGCAGAAAGTTCGCGAACGGAAGCGCCGAGCCCGGACTGTGCCACCTGACGGCGTCGCCCGCCGCGACGAGCCCCGCCAGCAGCACCGGCAGCCACACACCCATTCGCTGGTATGTGGCGTAAAGCGGCGGGGTCAGTAGGATCAGCGCGAGATAGGCGGCCAGGAACCACAGCGGAATCGCGGCCAGCCACACCGCAGTCGCGACCAGGACCGGGTCCGCGCCCGCCAGGCGCGCCAGCGCCGCAGCGCCGCACAGCGTTGCCAGCAGCACCGTCGTGGGCGACACCAGTCGGGCGCTGCGCGCCAGTAGCCAGCCAGTGACGGCGGCGCCGCGCTCGCGCCACCGGTGCAGCGACGCGGCGTTGGCGAACCCGCCGACCAGGAAGAACACCGGTATCACCTGAAACAGCCAGGTCAGCGCATGCGTCCAGGGCAGGTCGGCCAGCAGGGTGTGCCCGTGCAGGCCCCGCTCGTCGGCGACCACCACGACCGCCAGCCAGTGCCCGACGACCACGGCGGTGATGGCCACGGCCCGCAGCAGGTCGACGTACCGCACACGCCGCTGCGGGGTCGCCGCGGCCAGGTCGCGCAGCTCCCGCAGTCGCGGTGCGGTCATGTCACGTGTCATGGCGATGGTTGACTAGTACCGGGCAGCCCGCGTGGTGTACCAGCGCCTGGCTCACCGAGCCGAGCAGCAGCCCGGCGAAACCGCCGTGGCCGCGGCAGCCGACCACGACCAGGCACGCGCGCTTCGACTCGGCCAGCAGCGCACCCGCCGGCCTCCGGCGGACCGTGCGCGCGGTGACCTCGGCCTGCACGTACACAGCGCGGACGGCGGCTGCCGCTTCCTCGGCCACGCCAGCCGGTTCGGCATCCAGGACACCGGTCTGGCCGACCAGCGCCCACGGACCCAGCGCCTCGTCGGCGCCCGATGGCCACGCGTGCAGCACCGTCAGCGGCGCGCCGCGCAGGTCGGCCTCGTACGCGGCGAGCTCTGCCGCGGCCTGCGACGAGGCGGAGCCGTCAACCCCGACGACGACCGGGGCACGATCATGGCCCGCCCCGCTCGGGCGACGGACCACGGCCACCGGGCAGTGGGCGTGCATGGCGGCGTGCAGGCTGGTCGAGCCGAGCAGCATGTCGTGGAAGCCGCCGTGTCCGCGGCTGCCGACCACGACCAGGTCGGCGCCTTCTGATTCGTCGACCAGCACCTTGGCCGGGTGACCTACAACGGGGGCACCGCCGACGTCGAGGTCAGGATGGCTCGTGTGGGCCAGTTCGCGGGCGCGGTCGGTGATCTGCGTGGCCTGCGGCGTCAGATCCGCGGTCAGATGCGCAGAGCCACCGCGCTGCTCGGCGACGGCGAGCACGACCTTCAGCGCGCAGCCGCGCCATGCCGCCTCGTCGGCCGCCCACAGCACAGCCCGCTGCGACGGCTCTGATCCGTCCACCCCGACAACGATCACGTCCATGACCGACCTCCACGGGCTGTTGTAGATACGTTCCCGGACGCCCGGCAGGCAAACCCCGCCGGCGGCTGCCCGGCGGAGGTGACGACGTCAGGGTTTGCGCACGTCGCACCGGGTATGCCGAACCGTCCTGGGCCGGACCTGGTTCGGCCACGATGCCGTGACGCCGAACGGGACAAACACCCCACAGCGACATGCGCCGCAGACCGACGAACGTAAGATGACCGAGCACGCATCCCGGCGCTTGGCGCGCGTTAGGTGCCTGCTTGCAGGTACGACTGCGTAACGGGCACCATGCCACCCGACTCCCCGCCCTCTGCTGCCGACTCCCCGCCCTCTGCTGGGGCGCCACACGAGAGGCCCGGGCACTTACGGCGTCGGCGTCACCGGATCGGCCACGCCAGCCAGACCGCGGCGTCACCAAACGCGCTTTGCCGCGGAGGGGCGATAGGCTTCCTGCCGTTGCCGCTGATCCACTCGGCGAGCGTCGCGTACGCCGCAGGCAGCCGCAGGCAGCCGCCGTCGTGGGTCGTCACGGCCGCGCTCGTGCCCGGCATAGGCGTCAGCAGCAAGTGCTCGTCAGCAGGCGGGCGGTCGACGGGCACACAGATCTCCACGTCGCCCTTCGCGCCGGTGGCGAGCATTCCGTCGATGCCGTGGATGATCAGGAACGGTTCGCCGGCTGCTTCGCCGTCGGAGGCGGTCAGGTCATGCAACATCGACCTCAGCGCGGCTTCAACGTCGTGGTCGAGCGCGGTCAGGCACGCGTGGCAGCGGACCGAGGCGACGGTCTGCTGCGGCAGCGTCTCGACAAAGATCCGGGTAGTCCACAGCCGCTCCCTTCGGCATGCCGTTCGCAGAGTTTGCTCGCTGGCGGCCTGCAGCGTCTAGCTTCGGTGAGCGCAAAATCAGCTGTGGCGGTGACGCCAGCCGCACGGCGGCAGGTACGGCGGAGACAGCAATGCCACGGCACTGACGACCATGCCCAGTAGTGCCTCGATGGACATCGCCGACCTCCAGCCGACGCGCCGAAGCCCGTTGCGGCTCCTGATTCCAGCGTCTCGCGCCGCCGACGTGCGGTCAACCTCGGCAGCACCGGCTGCAACCGTCGCATTCACCGCTACGCGGATAGGCTTGAACCGTTGAGGGGAGTACTTCGGAAGGGCCGCTCCGGACAGCACGGGACCGGCGATCCGGCCTCGGACGGCCGCCCGCCCGCGGGTGAGGGAGACCTCGAACGCGCCTACGGAGCCGATATGCCTTCAACCGCCACTGTGTCCGGTTCCCTGGACTCCATCGCCTCGCCGCAGATGTGGGCGACCACCGTCGTGGTCCTAGTCGCACTGCTCGCGTGTGATTTCGCTGTCACACGCCGCCCGCACGAGGTCGGCCTGCGCGAGGCGGTCGGCTGGTCAGCGTTCTATCTTGCGCTGCCAGTTGCCTTCGGCGTGCTCACCTGGTGGCATTTCGGCACCGACACGGCGGTGCAGTTCTTCACCGGCTACGCGGTGGAGAAGTCACTGTCGGTGGACAACCTGTTCGTGTTCATGCTGCTGCTGTCGGCGTTCGCCGTACCAGCCAGGCTGGCGCAGCGCGTGCTGCTGTACGGCATCGTAGGCGCTCTGGCGCTTCGCGCGGTGTTCATCGCCGCGGGCGCGGCGATGCTGCAGGCAGGCACCTGGGCGTTCCTGCTGTTCGGTGCGGTGCTGCTGGTTACCGCGGTCAAGGTGCTGCGCGAGGCCCGACGCGGCGACGAGCATGTGATAACCGTCGACGGCCTGCGCAGCGTGCGGTTGCTACGCCGGCTGATGCCGGTCACCGCCGACTACCACGGCACGCGGCTGACGGTACGCGGCGCCGACGGGGTGCGGGCGCTGACGCCGATGGCGCTGGTGGTTGCAGCAGTGTTCATGACCGACTTGGTATTCGCGGTCGATTCGGTGCCGGCGGTCTACGGCGTGACCCAAGACCCATACCTGGTGTTCGTCACCAACGCGTTCGCGCTGCTGGGGCTGAGGGCGCTGTACTTCGTGCTGCACAACACCCTGAACCGGCTGCGCTACCTCAACCACGGCCTGGCGCTGATCCTGGCCTTCATCGGCTTCAAACTTGTGTCCCACTGGGCGCACGGGCTCTGGCCAGCCGTGCCCGAGCTGCCCACCGCGCTGTCCCTGGCTGTGATCATCGTGGTGCTTGCCGTCGTCGTCGCCGCGAGCTTGGCGGCAGGCCGGCGGGACAACGAGCCAGCGGCGAGCACCCCCCTGCCGGTCCACGGGGACGACCCCGACCGCGACGTCAGCCGCGCTGCGCCTGCCACCCGCCTGCTGCCGAGAGTTCGGCCTGATCGCCCCCGACCATCGCGGCCGGGGACGACCAGGTCGCGACCGGCCCGGCGAAAGTGAATCCCCCCCGACCGGCATTCGGCGTGTCCCGAGGACGCATCAGCACGCCTCGTACGGCGGAACGCTGTGCAGGGCACGACGCCTCGGATCAGGCCGAGGCCTGGGCCGACGTCCTGGGCCTGGCGCTCTGACCGGTGTCGGGTTCACCGCCTCGCTGCTCATCGGCGAGCTGAGCTTCGGACCCGGCACGGACACCGAGTCCCAGGCCAAGCTCGCCGTGCTGGCGGGTTCGGTGACAGCTGACGCGCTGGCCACGGTCGTGCTCCGAGTTCGGGACAGGGCCTATCGCCTCATCACCGAGGCGGAAAGGGTCGACACCGGCCAAAACGGCACATCCGACGTCTACGACAGGCTCTCACGCCTGGCCCTTGATCATCCCGCTTCACCCGCCGTTTCACGTCGTTATACGGCACACGCAGGCTTCCCAGCGCGTCGGCGCCGAACGGGGCAACGCGCAACCTGGTCACGCCAGTTCCCGCGAGAAAACTTACGATGAGCGGGGCTACGGATGATGGAGATGGTTGAGGTTCACCCGTGTGGTCGGGACGGCCGATCGACCTCTGCGCTCACCCAAACGACTGACCGTCTCGGTCATCCAGCAGGTCCTGCACCGCCGCCTGCCCGGTCCTGGTCGTCCCACATCCGAAGGTCCGGTGGTCTGCCCGGGCCCGCGGATCTACCCGACGGCGCGCGTTCCGCCGTCATCGCGGCTGTGGAACTCGTGGTGGTGCCCGGCACGCAGGCTGTGGACCGTCCCGTCGACGCAGATCGCTATCGGAGGTTCGGCGCAGGGCCGTGACCCGACACGCAGTCGCCGATGATCGACGTCGATGACGACCCAATGCCCGCGGTAGAGCACTTCCACGTGCAGCGCCCGCAGCTCGGCCGGCAGCATCGGATGCAGGTACAGGATGTCGTCGCGGCTCTCCAGGCCGGTGTAGCAGCGCATAGCAAGGTCCACCGTGCCGGCCATCGCGCCCAGGTGCACGCCGCCGCGGGTGCTGCCGCCGCGCTCGTCGGCCAGGTCGGCGCGCAGCGCCTCGGTGAACAGCGCCCAGGACTGCTGCCGGTCGGCGCGGGCCTGCACCCAGCTGTGCACGATCCGGCTCAGGCTCGACCCGTGTGCCACCCGAGCCAGGTAGTAGCGCACGGTTCGCTGGATCGTGGCGGCGTCGAGGGTGTAGCCGAGGCGGGCGAACAGGTGCCGCAGCTCCTCGGCTGACAGCAGGTACAGCAGCATCAGCACGTCGGCCTGCTTGGACAGCTGGTACCGGTTGGGCGTGTCGCCCTCGGCCCGCAGGACCGCGTCGATGCCGATCAGGTCACCGGGGCGGCACCGGTACGCCTCGAAGTCGAACTCCGCAAGCTTGCCGTAACCGTCGAACTGGCTGATCACGCCGTCATGGAACGGGATCCGCAGGTGCCGGCTGATGTGCTCCCACCGGTTCAGTTCGGGCTCGCTGAGCTGCAGCCTGTCCCAAAGCCTGCCGCTGTGGTGCCCGGAGGCCAGGCCGATCGCGTCCAGGGCCCGGCACAACACCCACGCGGTCATCACGTTGGTGTAGGCGTTGTCGCGCAGCCCCGGCTGCGCCGCGCCCGGATAGGCGTCGTGGTACTCGTCCGGGCCAAGGACGCCACTTATCCCGTACCGGCCGTCGCCCGCGTCGTACTCGACCAGGCTCGCGAGATACCGGGCGATCTCGATGATCATCTCGGCGCCGTACTCGGCCAGGAACTCGACGTCACCGCTGACCTGGTAGTACTGCCACGTGTCGTACACGATGGCGATGCCGACATGGCGCTGCAGGTAGGAGTGGTTACCGACCCACTCGCCGGACACCGTGTCGAACAGCTCCGTCGGGGTCTGCTCGCGGCCATCGCTGGCGCTCTCCCACGGAAACATCGCCCCAGGGTGGCCGGCCTGGCGCGCCGCGCTGCGCGCCGCGCCCAGCCGCTGCCAGCGGTAGAGCAGCAGCGACCGTGTCAGCGCCGGCATGCGCAGGTTGAGCACAGGGAACACGAACATCTCGTCCCAGAACACGTGCCCGTGGTAGCCCTCGCCGTGCAGACCCCGCGCGGGCACTCCGGCGTCGAGGTGAGCGGTGTGCGGCGACAGGGTCTGCAACAAGTGGAAGGTGTGCAGGCGCAGCGCCAGCACCACCTCGTCATCAGCGTCGACGACCAGGTCGAAGCGCTCCCACAGTGTCCACCAGGCCCGTTCATGGGACCGGCGCAGTTCGTCGAAGTCGCCGGCCTCGGACACCGCAACGCGCGCGGCCAGTGCCGGCTCGCCGACGGCGGGATCGCGCACCGTGGCCACCGCCGCGACCTTCTCCACGGTCAGCGGCCTGCCTTGTACGAGCTCGCAGTGCAGCACCTGTGCCGCATCTCCGCGATCGTCGACCACCGGGGTGCGGGCGATGGCGACCGGCCCGCCAAAGCCGTCGCGTACGACGGTGCGGGCCGCGACCGCGATGCGGATGCGCGACTGGGCCGTCACCACCGTGACCATGACCGTGTCCCCATCGGTCAGGGCGGACTCGGGCATCAGATGCTTCTTGACCAGCGGCGCATCTTCGGGCAGGTTCGCGTTGACGACGGTGCCGTCGATGCCGGTGCGCACCTCCAGCTCACCGGACCAGTCCTCGGCGGTGAACGTGGTCTCGAGCGCGGCGAGGTGGGCGAGCCCCATGTGGACCAGGCGGCGCTGCACGACGGTGGTGTGCCGGCCGACCGGATCGCGCCAGCGCAGGCTCCGGGTCAGCACGCCTGCACGCAGGTCGAGGTCGACGTGGTACGCGGGCAGCTCGGCGGTGTCCGGCGAGAACCAGTCGCCGCCCGTGATACGGAACTGCAGCGGCAGCCAGTTCGGGATGTTCACCAGGTGCTCATGCTCTAGCGTACGGCCGCCCACCGGGGTCAGCAGGCGGTTGTAGACGCCGGCCAGGTAGCTGCCGGGGTAATGCACGCCGTCGGCCGGGCACTCCGGCGCGGCCCCGCGCGTGCAAAGGTATCCGTTGCCCGTGGCGCACAGCGTCTCCCGCAGCCCCTCCCGGGCGGGTTCGTATCCGTCGTAGCACAGGACCCAGCCGTCGCGCGCCTGGCCGCCGACGCAGAAGTCCTGACCCGCGGGGAGTCCGGGAGGGTGCCGCGCGCGCACCGGCTCGAACGGAAGCTCAGCGAGATCGTCCACGACGACATCGGCGCCCGCCGCCGCCAGCGCGTCGCGGTGCCCTTTGCGGTCGACGCCGACGACCAGCGCGAACCCGCCGCGGTGGCCGGCCTCGACCCCGGCCAGGGCGTCCTCGACGATGACAGCCCGGTCCGGTGCCACGCTGAGCCGGCGCACCGCTTCCAGGTAGGTCGCCGGGTCGGGTTTGCCGGGCAGGTCCAGCGACGCGGCGTCCTCACCGTCGACACGCACGTCGAACAGATCACCCAGGCCCGTCACGGCCAGGACCCGGCCGGCATTGCGGCTGGCGGTGACCACAGCGGTGAACACGCCGGCGTCACGCAGCCGCCGCACCAGGTCGACCGAGGACGGGAAGGTCCGTACCCCCTGCTCGGCGAGCAGCGCGTTGAAGCCCTCGTTCTTGCGGTTGGCCACCGCCCACACCGTCTGCTCGCCGGGCGGATCGGCGGGGTTGCCGTCGGGCAGGTCGATACCCCGCGACAGCAGGAAGGCCCGTGCTCCGTCAAGGCGGGGCCTGCCGTCGACATGTGTGCGGTACTCATTGTCGACGTCGAACGGCAGGAATCCCCCACCGTGGGCGCGGGCATCCAGCACGGCGTCGAAGGCCTGTTTCCACGCGGATGCGTGCAGCTCCGCGGTATCGGTCAGCACACCGTCGAGGTCGAACACGACCGCGTCGATCCGATCCGCGCGCAACACCTCTGCCGCGTCCGCGACCCGCGCGCCAGGAACACCTGTCATGTCGGTGTGCTCCTCACCGCGCTGCGCGCGCGGACACCAACGCGTCGTAGCTCGAGGGTGGACGCCGGTTCCGCACCACCGAGCGGCCACAGCGTCATGCCGTCAAGGGTATGCGCCGCTGCATCGTCCGGGGTGCTGACGGCCTTTCCTCGCATCGTGCCACCACCATCGTCGCGTGCCCTGCGAGCCGAGCACGGTCATGTCTGGACGCTCCCTGGTCGGTGCGCGACGCTTCTGCCATCGTGGCTTTCGCTCGTGCGATGAGCCGGCCGCCCGTAGTCCCAGCCTAGAACGGCGCCGATGTGCGGGAGGGGAGATCAGCGCCGACCGGTGTCGCCGAACCACGATGCCAGGCGTCCTGCGCGTGCCACCGCGCGTAGCCTCTGCTCGGTGGCTTCGCGTACGTGCGGTGTGGTCAGCACGACCAGTTCGTCGCCGGTGTGCAGTCTGGTGTGCGCGTCGGGTACGAACGTGTCGTCGCCGCGCACGATCAGGGTGGCTGCGGCCGGGGGTGGCAGGCGCAGTTCGGTCAGGTATACCCCATGCAGGCGGGACCCTGGTTCGATGGTGACGTGGATGAGGTCGGCGTCCATGGTGTCCAGCGGGGCGAGCTCGACCTGCAGGTCTAGCCCGATGTGGGGTGGGGTCAGCCGCAGCAGGCGGGCGAGGGTCGGCAAAGTGGGGGCCTGGATGATCGTGAACACCACGACGAGCACGAAGACGATGTTGAACACCTGGTCGCTGCCCGGTGCGGCGGCGACGACCGGGACGGTGGCCAGTACGACGGGCACGGCGCCGCGCAGTCCGGCCCAGGACAGGAACACCTGTTCGCGCCAGGGCACGCGAAACGGCGTCAGTGATACCGCGACGGAGGCCGGCCGGGCCAGCAGCAGCAGTGCTGTGCCGATGACCAGCGCGGGGACGATGGCTGAGGGCAGCTCGGTGGGGGTGGCCAGCAGGCCCAGCATGACGAACAGGCCGATCTGGGCGATCCAGCCGAGGCCTTGGGCCACTGAGCGGGTGACGCGCCGGTGCGGCAGCCCGGCATTGCCCAGGACGAGCCCGGCGAGGTAAGCGGCCAGGAAGCCGCTGGTCTGGGCCAGACCGGCGACGGCGAATGCCAGGATGCCGCTGGCCACGGTGGCGATGGGGTGCAGGCCGGAGGCGGGAAGGGTCAGTCGGCGCAGCAGCCGGGCGGCGGCTGCTCCGACAGCGATGCCGATGAGGCCGCCGGCGATGAGCTGGACGAGCATGCTGACGGCGAGCGGCAGCGGGGAGAGGTGCGGCAGGGTGGTGGTGCTCAGCGCCGCGACGAGCAGGAACGTCGGCGCGTCGTTGAGCCCGGACTCGGCCTCGATCAGTCCGCTGAGCTGTCGGGGCAGCGGCACCGTACGTAGTACGGAGAACACTGCGGCGGCGTCGGTCGATGACACGATCGCGCCGAGCAGCAGCGCAATCTGCCAGTCGATCTGTAGCAGCAGCCGGGCGGCTGCCGCTGTGACCGCGACGCTGACGAGGACTCCGATCGTGGACAGCGCGGATGCCGGTGCGAGGACGGTGCGGATGTCGCTGAAGGTGGTGGTGAGGCCCCCTTCGACCAGGATGAGGGCCAGGGCGGCCAGTCCTAGCGCCTGTGCCAGGGCGGCGTCGTCGAAAGGCACTCCGGCCACGTCCTGTCCGAGAAGTAGGCCTACGCAGAGAAAGGCCAGTAGGACCGGCATTCCCAGGCGTGCTGCCAGCTTCGCAGCGCCGACACTGATCAGGACGACGCCCGCGCCGACTGCCAGTAGCACGTACAAAGCGGCGAGCGTCACGGCAGCTCCTTCGCGCACGGCCGAGAGCGTCGGGCAGCGGACGGTGCGTGACTGAGCGCTCCCGCCGCGTGCTCTGCCGCCGACGGGTCCGAGTTGCTGTGGCTGAATCCTGGTGTGCCGAAGTCCGCCGATCGGCAGGTTTCCTGCGGGGAGCGGCCTGGATGGCGGCACGCGATCGTCGCTGCCCGCGATCGGTTGCGTCAGCACGCGTCTTAACTCATGATCCGCCGGGAGGACATGCCCAGGCTATGGGGTTTGACACCCATTTGCCGCAGCGAGACGCGCACCGGAACCCGAGCAACCGGGTGACTGCGGCCCGCATACCCAGATCGTGATCACGTGGCCGCCGGCGCCGGGCACTGTCGCCATGCGCATCGACGCGTGGTGCTGATCGGTCTTCAAGGCTCGATAAGCCCGGCGCGGATGGCGTAGCGGGTCAGTTCGAGCCGGTCCCTCATCCCGAGCTTCTGCATCAGGTTGGCTCGGTGCCGTTCGACGGTCTTGGCACTGATGAACAGCATCTGCGCGATCTCCTTGGAGGAGTGGCCCTCGGCGACGAGTTTGAGCACCTGCTCCTCACGCTCGGTGATGGTGCGCGCCGGCAGGCCTTCGCCGCGCGCGGCGCGATCGAGGTAGTCGCGGATCAGCGCGGTGACGGCACCCGGGTACAGGAACGGCTCGTCGCGCATCGCGGCGCGGCAAGCCTCGACGAGGTCGCGGTCGGCCACCGACTTCAGGACGTAGCCGTTGGCGCCGGCTCGCAGGGCCTCGAAGAAGAACTGCTCGTTGTCGTACATGGTCAGGATGAGTATGCGCAGTCCGGGCAGTGTCCGCGACAGCTCGCGAGCGGCCTGCAGGCCGGTAAGCCGCGGCATCGCGATGTCCAAGACGGCCAGATCGGGCTGTTCCGCGCGGGCCAGCGCCACCGCCTCGGCCCCGTCGCCGGCTTCGGCGACGACGGTCAGGTCGGGTTCGCTGTCAAGGATGAGCCGCACGCCGCGCCGTACCAGGGCGTGGTCGTCGGCGAGCAGGATGCGGGTGGGCGCGGTCATGGCGGTTCGCCCTTCTCCCGGAGCGGTACGCGCAGCCGGACCTCGGTGCCGCCGGCGGCGCTGCCGGTGACGGTGAGCCCGGCGCCGATGAGCAGCGCGCGCTCACGCATGCCGCGGATGCCGGCGCCTTCGCGGGCGTCGGCGATGCCGCGTCCGTTGTCGCTGACGCGCAGGTCGGCGCCTTCGGGGATGCGTTGCAGGGACAGTTCCACGCTGGTGGCGCGGGCGTGGCGTACGGCGTTGGTCAGCCCTTCCTGGGCGATCCGGTAGATCACCAGTTCGGTCTCGGCGTTCATGGGGGGCAGGTCCTGACCCAGGCGGTGGTGGACCGTCAGGTCGGTGTGCCCGGTGACTTCCGTGATGAGCGCTTTCAGCGCGCTTGGCAATCCGAGCTGTTCGAGCACACCCGGGCGCAGTCGGCGGGCGATGCGGTGGATCTCGTCGAGGCTGGCTCGGGTGGTCTCCTGGACCTGGCGTAGCTGTTCGCTCAACGGCGCCGGGGCGTGCCGGGCGACCTGATCGAGTTGGAGCAGTACGGCGGTGAGCGTCTGGCCGACCTCGTCGTGCAGTTCCTGGGCCACCCTGCGGCGTTCGTCCTCCTGTGCGGACAGCGCCCTGGCGGTGCTGGTGGCGCGTTCGGCCTCCAGCCTGTCGATCATTTTATTGAATGCCGTGATCAGGTTCGCGATTCCGGCGTGCCCGGCCGCTATCGGCCGTGGTGCGGGTTGCAGCAGGTCGATGGTGGTCATTGCTCGGCTTAGTCGGTGCAGGGGCGCGAGCCCGACGCGCAGCAGTGCCGCGTTGGCCACGAGCATCAACGCCAGACCGACTGCCAGCACCAGCGCTTCGGTGAGCAGCACCGGGGTGGAGACCGTGACCGGCCCGAGCAGTAGCACCATGGTCGCCGCGACCAGTACCGCCGCGTTCAGCAGGAAGATTCGCCAGAACAGCGGCATTCCAAACACCTCCGTCCCCCGCCGACGAAACCTACCCACCGACCGTCATGAGGGCGTGCCGGCTCTTTGGTTGCCGCACGGCCGCTATCGGTTTGCTGCCTGTCCCCAAGGCAAGCCTGCCAGCTTCCACCTGCCAATACGCGTCAGCACCCATTTCTGCGGTGCCAAACGCTGCGCGGGACCGGAGTGATGGCGTGTCGGCCGGCCACATTTGGGTGTCGGCCCGCATTGGCGGCGGCCCCGTACCGGATGACCATGAACTTGGGCCTCTGAACCGCGCGCCCGCGAGGCGAGCCGTCACGGGTCGGCCCCCAGGGGGTGCAGCAATGAATCGTCCACCCGTCCGCATCCGCCGCCGTGATCGGTACGGGAACCGGTGTCGGGCGACCGACCGGCCCGTAGACGCCCGCAGCCGGTCCTCACCTGCTGGCGTCGGGGCCCGTCCGGCACGACGGTGCCCCCAGCGCCGCCTTGCATCGCGGCCGCAGGTGTGCCGCGACGCCGGCTATGCCCGGGTCGAACACCAGCGGTGGGCCTGGTTGACGCTGCTGTTCGCAGTCGGCTCGCTTTACGTGGCGCTCGCCACGGCCAGCGGCCCTGTGCTCGCTCTCGGACTTGTCGCCGCCGCGGCAGCAGTACGCATGCTCGACGGCGGAGCAGGCGGACGGTTCACCAGAATGGCTGCACCGACCGGCCCCGAACTGCCCGCGCGCACGTCAGGCCGCCCTGGCCTCCGTAGGCGCGGACGTCTGATCCCACCGGCAGCGGGTCGCATGGCGCAGCAGCGGAGGGCAGCGACATGACCATCGTCGAACGGGCCCCGCTGCCGGGCTGAGCTTCCACCCCAGGACCGGACACCGGGGTTCTCACGCTGCGAGGGCGTGGTCGTGACGATACCCGAGGCGGACCTCGGTGGGTGTGCGGTATCCGAGGGTGGAATGTAGACGGTTGGCGTTG
>NZ_ML660194.1:2687-75101 GCF_007483665.1 Catellatospora sichuanensis | reverse complement strand
CCCCCCACCTCTCACGTCCAGGCCCATCCGGCCGACCCGCGCGCTACGGCCGTCCGCGTTGACGGCGTGCCGGGGAGTGGGGAGCAAAATGGGAGCTGCCCGGACACGCGTTCATGCAGAATCTCCGCCGCGGACACTACGAGGTCGCGATAGACGTCCCGCCCGCCCAGCGGGTCGCCGCGGCGTTCGCCGAACTCGCCACGGCGATCTGACCCGCAGGTCCGACACGGTCCAGCACGTCCCCCGATGCCGCATCGCAACGGCATCCAGCGGGACCCGTGGGTGCCGGACGCCGCCCGACGCCGCCTGGTCCCGAGCGGCACCTCCAGTCGCGGTCCGCGAACACTTCGGCATGACCCCGAAAGCGGCCCACCTCGATGAGCCGTGGTGTCTGGGACGCCGCGGCTCATCGAGGTCGTTCGGCTTTGCTTTCTAGAGCTTGATGAGCCCGGTCAGGTCGGCATCGGCGATCTTGCCGTTGGAAACGCGGACCACGGCGAGCGAGCGGCCCACGGTGCCGTCAGGCAGCGCGACGGTCACGAAGTACAGGCCCGACTCCACGTGGACGAAGCCGAACCAGCCGTCGCCGTCGGTGCGCCGGGTCTGCGTCACACCGTGGCCGAGAATCGGCTTCAGGGAGACCGTGACCTGGTCCAGGGCGGTGCCGTCACGTAGCGCTACCCGTCCTGCGACGTGCCCGTCGGTGGGGCTCGCCTTCCACGGCATCGTCGGCACGACCGCCTCGTCGGCGAACGGCGCATTCGGCCCGACGGTGAGTGCCTCCACGAGCTTGGCGCGCTCGCCGTCCCTGACCGCAGCCGGTTGGCCGACCCCGGCCATGCTCGGGTTTGCGTAGGAGTATCCACTCCATCCCGCTGCCGTGTTGCCGGCGGCGGTCGGCGCCAACGCCGATCGCACCTGGGCGAGACTGTCGGGAACGGAGTTCAGGTAGAGCGCTGGGCCGACCACGGCCTGCCGGTCGCCCTGCCAGTCCGCGAGGACCTCTGTCCACTCGTCGTACATCTGCTTCTGGTCGGGCATCCAGTTGCGCTTGTAGTTCATGGCCACGACCGTGTCCATGATGCCTTCGGAGAGCCAGCCCTTCCAGTCCTGCAGCACCTCGGCGTAGGTCCGTGTCTTTTCCCACCCGCCGACGCTCTGCGGCCCGAAGCCGTACGTGATGCCGTCCATGGACAGGCGGGCCTGGGGGTCCGCCTCCCACATCCCGAGGTAGATCTTGCGGACCAGGCCGGTCATCTGCTCGCGGCGCCAGTCCGTGAACTGCTGGTCGGAGGGCATCGGGGTGTCGGTGCGTCCGGTGGCCGCCCGGAAGCGGGCCAGCGAGACCTCGCTGTAGCCCCAGTCGCTGTGGGTGGTGGTGGAGCTGAAGTCGGGGTAACGCACGTAGTCGAGGTTGATCCCGTCGACGTCGTACTCCCGAACGATGCTCTGGATCGCCGCGACCGTGTAGTTGTTCGCCGCAGGGTTGGCGGGGTCCATGAAGGCGTTGTTGCCCACGCGCTCGGTGCCGTCGGCCTTCTTGTTGAGCCAGCGATCCGCTCCGGTTGCCGACAGGCCGTGCTTGTTGAATACATGATCCGGCGAGGAGTGCGGCGCGGCGGCATTCCACATCGTGTTGACATTGACCCAGGCGTGGACCTCCAGGCCGGCCGCGTGGCCCTGAGCGATGACTTCGTCCAGCGGGTCGTATGGCGCGGGAGCGATCGCGGCGTCGGTGCGCGGATACAGTGCGCGGTTGCAGAAGCAGTCGTACCGGCGTGCGATCTGGACGATCAACGCGTTGGCATTGATGGCCTGGGCGTCCTGCACCAGCTTGGTGACCTGTGCGGGGGTGTACACACCTTCGTTGAACGCGTCGACCCAGTAGCTGCGCCACTGTTGCGGCGGGTCGGCGGCGGCGGCGGGCGCGGTGGCGCCGAGGCTCAGCGCGAGGAGGAAGGCGACTGCGGTGGCTAGGGCTCGTCTTGGCAAGGGGCACTCCTGGGTGAGACTGCCCAGGCGAAGCACGCCCGGAGGCAGTGGATGTCGAGCTAAGAAAATTAGCTACGACCGACTCGACTTGAAGTGAAGATAACTTACAGCGGTGTCACGTGGAAGGGTTGTCCCGCGCCATCTGCTCGATCAACCGAGCTACCGCGACCCCGATCGGCGGACGCCCGGCCGGGGGAGGGTAGGTCCAGTTGTCGGGATGGGCCGGGTCCGTTGTTGTCCTGCTTGGTCGCGAGGTACGGGCAGGTTCCGAACGGGAGGGCCGTTCGGACACCAAAGATCAACCGAAAGACTCGACCCGCCGATGCCACTGCGACGGGGATTCGGCGCGTCCTCCACCCGACAACATGAACGGGGGAGCCATGCACGAGACCCACGCCGACGACCCGCCCGCGGCGAACGGGCCGAATCCGGCCGACGCCATCGCGGCGAGCGAACTGGAGCCGACCGACGTCACCGCGGCCGGCGAGCCGGAGCCGATCGACGTCACCGGGCCCGCGCCCGCGGCCGGGCGCCGCATCGCCCCGCGCAGCCCCGACGAGATCGCCGACGAACTGCTGCGACGCCGGTTCGCCGTCAGTCGCAAAGCCGCCGTCCGCAGCGGCACCGCCGCCGCGGCGCTCGCCGTGCTCGCGGTGCTGGTCGGCATCGGGCTGCAGCAGGCGTACACCGCCGCACCGCCCTCCGCGCGCCGTCCCACCGCCACCACGAGCGCCACCTCCGCGAGCGCCGTACCGACGACCGCCGCACCCGACACCGACGCACCGGCCCCGCCCGGGAGCACCGCACCCGCGACGCTCGACGCCAACGGCGTCATCCACCGCCCCGACGGCCCCCCGGTGCGCATCCCGCTGCCCGCGGACACCCGTGCGATGGCCGCGGTACGCGTCGCCGCGGGCTGGATCGTGCGCACCTCGACCGACGACCCGCTCGCCATGCACCTGACCGTGCTCCTCGGCGACGACGGACGGCTGCGCGACTTCACGCCACGCCTGGCGGGCGCGCAGACGGCCGTCCAGGCGGACGGGCGGGCGATGGCCGCGTACCTGCATCCCCACCTGTACGTCTACGACCTGCCGTCGGGCCGGGAGCGGACCCGACTCGACGTGCGTACGGCAGCGCGCGGCAACCAGGTGCACGACATGTGGCTTACCGGCGACCGCCTACTGGTCAGCTGGGGCGTGCTGGAGGGCGCCCACCCCGGCGCGATCAGCGGCCTGGCCACGTACGACCTGACCACCGGAACCACGACAGTGACCGAGGACGTGCTGGTCGCGGACGTGTCCGGCGACGGCCGCACGGTCCTGCTGACCGGCGAGGGAAGCTGCGTACGGGTGGCCCGGATGAACCGGGCCGGGCCGCTCGCGGGAATGAAAGCGTGCCTGCCCGGCCGCACGGTGCTGCGGGCGGCACTGTCGCCCGACGGCTCCCTGGTGGCGCTCACCCTTGGCGACCAGAACGTACCGGCAAGCGAGGTGCGGCTGCGCCTGTTCCGCACCGCCGACCTCGCGGCCGGCCGTGTCTCGGAGCTCGCCGGGCACGACGGCCCGCCGCGCCCGGCCGGGTGGCTCGGCCCGGCGGTGCTGGTCGCCGTAGACGAGGGCCGCGAGACGCTGGACGAGGTGTTGGTGTGTACGGCCGCAAGCTGCCATCCGGTGCGGCTGGGCGGCGAACGAGTCGCGATCGTCCCCGCCCACCCGCGGTGACCGTGCGGGCGGTCGGTGCGCGCCGGCCTCCCGTCACACGGCCGGGTCAACCTCAAGGCCGTCCGCGCGGGCGCCGATGCCCCCTATAGCGCTGCTGTGTCTCGTCAAGATTCTGAGGCAGCTGTCGGGGAGCGTTTTGGAGCAGGCGATAGTTCTTGCGGGCGATGATCCTTTGAGGCATCGCCTGGTTTCGCGGAAAGTTTTGCCTTCCGATCACCTGCTGAAACGTGGCGGCACTTCCCGGCCTTCGTGGTGCTGGGCCGTTTTCGAATGCTAGTCCGACGGTTCCCCGGCTCGCCCGTCGGCCGCCGCCCGGCGACATCACCGATTCATCACCGATCCACGAAGTTAAGCCTATCCATGTATGGTATGGCCAACCTTGGGGAGGTTCCGGTGACGATTCTGGGCAGAATCGCCGGACGCGTCGAGCACCGCCGCACGGCCGCGCTCGCGCTGGCGACTGTCATGCTCGTAAGTCTGGTTCCCGCCGCCGACATGCCGTGGCGGCAGCGTACCGGGGACGCCGTGAGCGGCGATCCCCGCCAGGGATGGCGACCGGCCAGCGAAGGCGGCGGCACGTCGGTCGCGCGCCCGGTCGCCCTGTCTCCCGACGGCCTGCCACGCCACGATCCGCCACCGCGCGGCGCGAGCGCCGCACCGGCCACGCGCGTACGCGAGATCGCCGCGAAGCGCACCGCCAACGCCCGCGTCTTCCAGCTGTCCGACGGCCGGTTGCAGCAGGAGATCTCGGCCGGGCCGCTGCACTACCGCTCCGGCGCCGCGTGGCGGCCGATCGACACCGCCGTGCGGCCCGCGGCCCGGTCCGGCGCACCGGACGGGTACGCCTACGCCAACACCACCAACACGCTGCGCACCTACTTCGGCACCACCGCGCGGCGGCTGCTGCGCCTGGAGGCCGGCGGCGGCACGCTGACCCTCGGCGCGCCCGGCGCGCGGATCGGCCGCCCCGCGGTCACCGACGACCGGGTCACCTACGCCGACGCCTTCGGCACCGGCGTCGACCTGACCTATGTGGTGGGCGCCGGGCAGGCCCGCAAGGAGATCGTCCTGGCCGCCCTGCCGACCGGCACCGGCGACGTGGAGTTCACGTTCACCCTCACCCTCGGCGGGCTGCGCGCCGAGCACCGGGGCGACGGATCCATCGCGATCCGCGACCGGGCCGGTGCCGTGGCGCTGACGATCCCGCCGCCGTTCATGACCGACGCCGCCGAGCGCGCGTCGTCGCCCTACGGCACGACCTGGAGCGACCGCGTCCAGCAGCGGCTGAGCGTCGCGGGCGACACGGCGACGGTCACCATCGCCGCCGACCGGGCCTGGCTGACCGACCCGGCACGCCGCTACCCGGTGGTCATCGACCCCACCGTGAAGATCGCGCCCACCCCGACCGACTCGCAGGACACCATGGTCGTGCGCGAGGACGACGCCAAGGACACCAACTACGACAGCAGCTGGCGGCTGTCGGTGGGCACCACCGCGTTGCAGCCCTCCGGCGAGGTCGGCCTGTCCCGGTCGCTGCTGAGGTTCGCGCTGCCCGCGGGCATCACCACCGGCACGCCGGTCGACGCGGCCTCGCTGCAGGTCTACTACGACCAGTGGCACACGTCGAAGGCCTCGGCGGTCACCGTCGCGGCCCACCAGGCCACCGGCGCCTGGACCGAGACCGGTGCCACCTGGAACAACACCGCCGGCCTCGTCGGCACGCCCGGCGACAACACCGAGGACGTCGACGACGGCGACATCATGCAGCACGCGATCACCGGCAGCTGGCCGAACGCCACCGCCGCGGACCGGACCCTGGGCATCGGCGGCGACTACGCGTACTCCAAAAACGCCACCGCCGGCGACAAGTACACCTGGTACCCGTCCGTCACCGAGCCCGGCGACTACGAGGTGTGGGTGCACTACGTCGCCGGCCCGGACCGCAGCACCGCCGCGCCCTACACGGTCAACTTCAACGGCGGCTCGCAGACGTTCACCGTCAACCAGTACGCCGCCACCGCCGCCGCCAAGTGGACCCGCCTGGGCACCGGCACCCTGCCGTTCCTGGCCGGCACCGCCGGCACGGTCGTGCTCGGCGACGTCGCCGACGCGTCCAAGGCGGTCGTGGCCGACACCGTCCGGCTGGTCAAGCGCGGCACCGCCACCCGGCCGGCCAACGACGAGAGCAGCCGCTGGCACTCCTTCTCCGTGCGCAACATCGTGCAGGGCTGGGTCAACGGCGGCGCCAACCACGGCTTCGTACTCAAGGCCGCCGACGAGAGCGCCGCCGGCCAGGGCGGGCCGCGCTACAACGGCAGCATCTACGCGTACAACGGGGAGACCGCGGTGTATCCGCGGCTGGTGATCACCTACGCGCGGCCCGGGGTGACGTTGAGCCCGCCGACGACGATCCACGCCACCGGCGCGGAGCTGTCCTGGACGACGTACACCGACCCGTGCGGCTTCTGCGTGGGTGACGAGCTGGCCGAATACCAGGTGCACCGCAGCGTGCACCAGACGTTCACACCGTCGGCGGCGACGCTGGTGGCACCGGTGAAGGCCGGCGTCACCACCTACACCGACAGCTCCGCGGAACCGACCGCCGCGACCGACCCCGACCCGCTGGGCCGGGCCTACTACTACATGGTCGCGGTCAAGACGGCCGACGGCGGCCTGACCCCCGCCCCGACCCAGATCGTGCGCCTGCCCAAGGCCGGCCGCACGATGAGGATCATCCAGTCGGGAGTGGTCGACACCACCCTGTCGGCGCAGACCCGCGACACCAACCACGACCTGTTCGCCGGCCAGCCGTGGCTGGTCGCCGGCGCCAACGACCCGAACTACGGCACCACCCGCGCGGTGCTGAAGTTCCCGACGGCGGCGATCCCGGCCACCGCCCGGGTGGTCGACGCCGAGGTCAAGCTGTGGAACACCTGGCTCTACGGCCCGGACGGGGGCGGCGCCGGCACGTTCAAGGCGCGCGCGCTGATCCGCGACTTCGTCGAGAACCAGGCGACGTGGAACCGGGCGAGCACCGCGACCGCCTGGACCGCCGGCGGCGGCGACCTCGCGGCCACCTCCTACTCCTCGGCCACCGGGTTCACCAACGACCCGAAGCGGCAGAACTTCAACGTCAAGGCGATGGTGCAGGACTGGGTCAGCGTGCCGGCGAGCAACAAGGGCCTGGCGATCCTGCACGGCGACGAGACCAGGACCGCCCGCGCGGTGTTCCTGTCCAGCGAGGCCGCCGAGCCGGAGCTGCGCCCGCAGCTCGTGGTCACCTACGTCGACACCACGCCGGAGAGCACGTACTACATCCCGGAGACCCCGACCGCGCTCGCGGCCGGGACCACGGCGACCGTCCGGGCGACCGTCACCAACCCGACCACCGCGGCCCTGTCCGCGGGCACCTGGGCGCTGTCCTACCGCTGGACGCGCCCGGACGGCACCGCGGTGACGGCACCGCAGGCGGTGACCAACCTGCCCGGTGACGTGGCGCCGCAGGAGTCGGTCTCGTTCGACGCGCAGGTGACCGCCCCGCCGATGCCCGCCGGCGAGGCCAGCAAGCGCGCCGAGCACGTCCTGGGCTGGGAGCTGGTCAACAAGGGCACCGGGGCGTGGTTCTCGCAGACCGCCGGCAACCCCGGCGCGCTGAAGCAGAACCTCGGCGTGCAGGACCCGACCTCCGACGAGATCGGCCTGGAGGGCTTCTACGCCTACGCCGGGCGCAACACCGGCGGCGGCGGCGCGGCCATGGCCAACCTGCACTCGGGCAACCTGGTCTGGAGCTACAACGCGTTCACCAACCCGTCGCGCGGGCTGTCGACGTTCTTCCGGATGTCCTACAACTCCATGGACACCAGCGATTCGGTCGCCGGGTTCGGCTGGTCGGCGCAGGCGTCGTCGGTGCTGCGCCTCGGCACCCCCATCGACCCGCACCCGAACCCGCACGGCCGGGAGGTGGCCTTCACCGACGGCGACGGCACCACCCACACGTTCGCGATGACCGACGACCGCGGCACGCCGTCGGTGCTCGACGACGTCTACGCCCACCCAGCCGGCGTGCACCTGTTCCTGCAGCGGCTGGTCGACTGCAAGCCCAAGGACGAGTTCGACCGGGCCTGGAAGATGACCAAGCCGGACCGCACGACGTTCTACTTCGACTGCGCCGGTTACCACACGTCCACCGAGGACAAGAACTTCAACCGGATGGACTTCGTCTACGAGACGCGCAGGTCCGCCAACCAGCCGACGAAGTTCCTCAGGTACATCGTCGACCCGGCCGGGCGGCGTACGCTCACCGTCGACTACTGGGCCAAGGGTGACCCGTACGAGCTGATCAACGACAGCACGTGGACGAAGACGACCGGACTGACGAACCTGACCAACCCGTTCATCATCGACCACATCCGCCGCGTCACCGACGTCTCCGGGCGGGCGCTGACGTTCACCTACACCGACAAGGGCCTGCTCGGCGAGATCCTGGACAGTGCCACCGGCGTGCCGGCCAAGCAGTTCTCGTTCCAGTACGACATGACGCAGGGCAACAAGAACGTCAAGCTCGTCAAGGTCGTCGACCCGCGGCGCAACGCGACCAATCTCGCGTACCACTCGCCGCCGGCCGATCCGCCGGCGTACCACTGGTGGGCAAAGACGATCACCGACCGGCTCGCCGGGGTCACCCGGTACGCCTACGCCGAGACCGCGCCGAACCGGACCACCACGGTCACCGACGCGGAGAACCGGGCGACGGCGTACGTCATCGACCCGCTGGGCCGGCCGGTCCAGGCGACCGACGCCAAGAACCAGGTGATGAAGCTCGGCTGGGACGCCGACCACAACGTCAACCGGCTGGAGGAGCCCGGCGGCGCCGTCCGCACATGGACCTACGACCAGAAGACCGGATACCCGACGGAGGTCAAGGACGCCGAGGCGGTCGCCAACGGCACCGCCGGCACGATCCTGACCTATCAAACCGCGCTGAGCGGCAACACCGCCGAACTCCTGTCCAAGCGCTCGCCCGAAGGGCGGACGTGGACGTTCGGCTACTCCGGCGAGGCGGACCTTCTCACGGTCACCGTCCCGGCGGGCACCGCGACCACGACCGCCGGTGACTACACGACGACCTACACCTACGACACGTGGGGACAGCTGCTCAGCGCCAAGGACGCCAACGGCAACACCACCCGCTATGAGAACCAGGACGTCACCGGCAAGCCGCGCCGGGTGGTGGACGCGCTGGGCAAGGTGACCACGGCCGGCTATGACAGCCGCGGCAACCTGACCGAGCTGGTCGACCCGCTGCTGAAGCGGACAACGCAGACCTACGACGGCTTCGGCCGGTCGCTGGTCACCACCATGCCGCTCGACCAGGCGAACAACCAGTTCATCGTGACCCCGGCGCCGGTGTACGACGCCAACGACAACGTCACCCGGGTCACCGCGCCGAACGGTGCCGTCACCGACGCCGTCTTCGACGCCGAGGACCGGATGACCTCCGCGCTCGCCCCGAAGCACACCGCCGGCAACCCGGAACGGCGTACCTCCTACACCTACACCAAGGTAGGCAAGCTGCATACGGTCACCGAGCCGAAGGGGACCCTGACGGCCACCGCCGGGGACTTCACCACGACCTACGGATACGACGAGATCCACCGGCTCACCACCGTGACCAACGCCCTCGGGCAGCGGCTGGAATACCGGTACGACGTTGCGGGCAACGTCGCCACGATCCTGGACCCGCGCAAGACGGCGTCCCCCGACACCGCCGACTTCACCACCGCCTACTGGTACGACCGCAACCATCTGGTGCGGGTCGTCTTCGACGCGCTCGGCAAGCCCGACATCACCGAGTACGACCGCGACGGCCTTGTGAAGGCGCGCATCGACCGGGCCGGCACCCGGACGGACGTGATCCTCGACGCCCGCGGCCTGCCGGTCGAGGTGCGCTCACCGCACCGCACCGACGGCACCCCGGTCACGCCGATCACCCGGTTCGAGTACGACCAGGTCGGCAACCGGACCAAGGTGATCAGCCCGCGCGGCACGGCGACCGCGAACAACGCCGACTTCCTCTACCAGACCGTCTACGACCAACTCAACCGGGCGAAGGAGATCCTGACCCCGTACGACCCGGCCGACGCGCGGTACAACCAGGCGGACCGGACGGTCTACAGCTACGACGACGCTGGGCGCGTCACGACCGTCTCCGCTCCGCCGTCCCAGGGCCAGACCGTGCGCAACGACACCACCTACACGTACTTCGACAACGGCTGGCTCAAGTCGTCCAAGGACCCGTGGGACATCCTGACCGGGTACGCCTACAACGGGCTGGGGCAGCAGACCGCGACCGTGGTCGGTGCCGCCGGCGGCTCCTCCAGCCGCTGGATGGTCTGGGACTACCACCCCGACGGCACCCTGAAGTCGCGCAGCGACCTCGGCGTACCGGTCGGCAACCGGGTGGCGTTGACCGACAACTCCGACTTCCACAACGCCGCCACCACCGGGACCTGGGCCACCGCCACCGGCGGCACCGGCTTCCACGGTTACGACTACCGCACGCACGCCACCGGAGCCGGCACGGACACCTTCGAGTGGAGCCTGCCGATCCCCCAGGACGGCGCGTACGACGTGTTCGTCCGGTATCCGGCGGTGTCCGGCGCGGCGACGGCCGCACCGGTCAAGGTCACCCACGCCGCGGGGACCACCGACCGCACCGTCAACCAGCAGCAGAACGCCGGAACCTGGGTGAACGTCGGCAAATACCTGTTCGCCGGCGGCACCACCGGCAAGGTCACCCTCGGCCAGAGCGCCACCGGCACCGCCGTCGCCGACGCCGTCAAACTGGTCCGTGACAACACGGGTGAGACCGACGCCGAATCCAGGACGTTCACCTACGACTACGACTCCAACGGCAACCTGGACCTGATCACCGACACCAGTCCCGGTCGCCGGATCGACCGGTACGAGATCGCCTACACCGAGCTGAACCAGGTGGCGTCGGTACGCGAGATGCTCGGCGCCACCGCGGTCGACACCACGGCGCTCACCTACACGCCGACCGGCGCGGCGGAGACGGTCACCCATGACACGACCTTCTCCCGCTACGAGTACGACGCTCGCGACCTGGTGTCCAAGGTGACCGGCGGTGCCACGCCGACGGACCCGGCTTCGAAGATCACCACCTACACGTACACCGACAAGGGCGAGCGGCTGCGGGAGGTCAAGGGCAACGGCAACACCGTCGACCACACCTACTACCTGGATGGGCTGCTGCGTACGCAGGTCGAGCGCACGTCCGCCGGCGCGCTCGTCGCCGACCACGGACTGACCTACGACCTCAACGGCAACCGGATCGGCGACGCCAGCCGGAAGATGAACGCCGACGACCACGGCGCCCTCGTCGACGGCTCGGCGATGTACGCCTACGATCCCCGGGACCGGGTCGCCGGGGTGTTCAAGGCGACCGGCGGCAGCGAGACCTACGTTCACGACGCCAACGACAACGTGGTCTCGCAGTCGATCAACGGCGTGGCGACGACCTTCAACTACGACCGCAACCGCCTGCTGACCGCGGTCACATCCGGGGTGACGGCGAAATACAACTACGACCCGTTCGGCCGCCTGGACACCGTCACCGCCGCGGGCCAGGTGTTACAGCGCAAGACGTACGACGGCTTCGACCACGTCGCGGAGGAGCGCACCACCAGCGGCGGGATCACCCGTACGACCCGCTACACCTACGATCCCTTCGACCGCACCGCGACCAGGACGACGGACGCCGGTAGCCCTCAGCAGAAGACGACCGACTTCGCCTACCTCGGATTGTCCGACGAGGTGTTGGACGAGCAGGTCGCGGGCCAGGTCACCAAGTCCTACCAGTACTCGCCCTGGGGCGAGCGGCTCTCGCAGGTCACCACTGAGACCGACGGTTCGAAGGAGACCGCCTACTACGGCTACAACCCGCATTCCGACGTCGAGAGCCTGACCGGCGGCACCGGCGCCACCATGGCGACCTACGGCTACACCGCTTACGGCCGCACCGACGAAACGCAGCTCACCGGCATCGACAAGCCCGACGCCGGTGATCCCGCGAAGGAGGCGTACAACCCGTACCGGTTCAACGCCAAGCGGTGGGACTCCGCCTCCGGCGATTACGACATGGGCTTCCGCGACTACAGTCCGGCGATCGGCCGGTTCCTCAGCCGGGACGTCTACAACGGCGCGCTCGCCGACCTGAACCTCGCCGCGAGCCCGTTCACCGGCAACCGGTACGCCTTCGGTGCCGGTAACCCGATCAGCAACGTAGAGCTGGACGGCCACATCCCCGACGACTGCGTCCGCGGTGACATCAGCTGCCATCGCGACGGGGACCGGTGGATCGTCCGGCCGCGCGAGAGCGGCGGCGGTGACGACGGCGGGACCGCCGAGGAGGACATCATGGACATCCTGCCGCAGATCAAGGACGAGATCCTGGCGGAGGCCCGGCGGCTGATGGACGACGACCCCAAGGGTCTCGGGTTCTGCGGCGCCGGGGACATCGGCATCCTCTTCTGGGGCGCGTCCGGGCAGGGCTGCATCGTCAAGGCCGGCGACGAGTACGGCGCCGTCAGCTTCATCTCCGGCGACTGGGGATGGTTCGGCACCGGAGGCCCGGACGGACCGAGCGCGGCGGCGACCATCCAGACCGTCTACTCCACCGCGGAGAATCTGGGCGAGATGCGGGGTCCGTCGGTGTGCATCGCGGTGAGCGCGGGCACGGTGGCGGTCGGCGCCGCCGCGGTCTGCGCCAGTCTCAACGCCGACGACCTGTCGGACTTCACGTCGGTCTCCGTCGTCACCGGCGTCGGCCTGCAACTCGTGCCGGGGGTCAGCGGCGACGTCCAGGTCGGCTACACCGGCGCCACCGAGCTGCGCTGGCTCGAATCCGCGGTCGAGGGCACCGTCGAACACGTCGACGAGGCCACCGGCTGGTCCGCGTTCTGGGAGGCGGCGCACAACCCCAGAGCCTGGATGGGCTGACGCCCGCGCCGGCGCACTGCGGCAATTCGCAGCGGCGGACACCGGGGCAAACTACGCCTCGTACCGTGCCCGGCTGGGTCTTACGCTCGCGATTCTCGCGAACGCGACACGGCCAGAACTGGCCGCCAAGATCCTCAGCCGCGTCCCAAGCGCGCCATCGACTCCGGCGACGGCTACGCCGCCCGCAACGTACTGGGCTTCCGAGAAGCCATCGAAGGAATCATTGAACCCACCCACCGCGTACGCCTTCGCCAAATCGCCATGAACGCAGGCGTCGGACTCGGCGGTTCGCGAGGTTCGCGCCAGCGGCGGGGACCGATCACTAGCGCGACGCCCAGTTCGATGGCTGGCATGACATAGCCGACCTGCGCCACACCCATGAGACCTGGATGATCGAGGACAACATTTCCGAGGTCGCACAGTGCGACCGCCTCGGCCACCACTTGAAGGGGTGCGCGGGGTATACAGCCATACCACCCCCGTGATGGAGCAGGCGATCATCGACGGACTCCAGTGCCGCTGGCACGCCAACGACGGCCCGGCCTTCACCCTCACCATCAACACCCTGGCAGCCAAGCGGACCCGCCGCGGCGCCAGGCACGACTGAGTTACGACCCACCACACCGACCATGAGAGGTGCCGGACCGTTGGGCGGTCCGGCACCTCTCACGTCCAGGCCCATCCGGCCGACCCGCGCGCTACGGCCGTCCGCGTTGACGGCGTGCCGGGGAGTGGGGAGCAAAAATGGGAGCAGAGCCGCTCCCTGAACAGATGCCGAACAGCGCTGAGGAGCGCCGAACGGCGCTGATCATGCTTTGTGGGGCCTGTTGGCCGTTGTACTCGGGGAAGGGGCGCTTCCGGCACTACGGCGGGTGTCGGCGCCCTTCTGGTGGTGCCGGTTAGGCAGGTTCCTAGGATGGTCTAGACAAGGCGGGCTGAATCACCCAGTAGAACCGGCATGAAACGGACACGGGGGCCGTGTGCGCAGCCCCTGTCAGAGTGCGCTACGCTGTACGGGCTGCCGCGGTGAGAGATCATCTCGGCAACGGGCTGTAGCGCAGCTTGGTAGCGCACTTGACTGGGGGTCAAGGGGTCGTCGGTTCGAATCCGGCCAGCCCGACAGCGTCGAGGGTTTCCGCAGGTCAAAGCCTGTGGGGGCCCTCTTCTTGTGTACAGGGAACGTCAGCCGAAGTCGAGTACACCGTTGGTGGACCCCTTGACTAGGCAAGGTGCTAAGTGACGACTCTCAATGTCGCAAAGGTCTTCGAAGGCCTCCCCAGAGTATGGGCCGGCTTCCTGCAGGACTGGGACCGGACCATGCGCGCGCGCAACCACCCCGACACGACCCGCTACAACTACGTCCTGGCCGCGGCCCAGCTCGCCCGGTACCTCAAGGAGCACTCGCCCGACTTCGACTCCGACGCCGCTGCCGACGACCCGACGCTGGTCACCAAGGGTCACGTCGAGGCGTTCCAGGCATGGGTAATCGAGACCAGGTCGGCGTCGACCGGCCTGAACAAGCACAAGGCCCTGCAGCAGTTCTTCAAGTGGCTGGTCATCGACGAGGAGGAGATGGACCGCTCCCCGATGGAGCGCGTGCGTCAGCCCAAGACGCCGGAGAAGCTGATCCCGGTGCTCAGCGACGTCGACACCAAGAAGGTCCTCGACCTGTGCAAGGGAAAGACCTTCGCGAACCTGCGTGACCAGGCGATCATCCGGCTGCTGTGCAACACCGGCGCCCGCCTGTCCGAGGTCGGCGACCTGGCCCTCGACGACATCGACCTGGCCACCGAGTCCGTGCGTTTCCGAGGTAAAGGTGCCAAAGACCGGCGGGTGCGGTTCGGTCCGAAGACCGCCCGAGCGTTGAGCCGGTACCTGCGGGCTCGGGCGACCCACCGGGGCAACGAGCTGCCGTTCCTGTGGCTGGCTGACCGCGGTGGCCGTCGGCTCGCCCCGAACGGCATCAAGATCATGCTGCGGCGGCTGGGGGAAAAGGCAGGCATCGAACGCCTGCACGCGCACCGGTGGCGGCACAGCTACGCCCACGAATGGAAACGCGCCGGCGCCGACACCGGCGACCTGATGCTCGTGCTCGGCTGGACCTCCGACGCGATGCCGCGGCACTACGGGCGCAGCGCCGCTGCCGAACGCGCGCTGGAGACCCAGCAGCGGCTCGGCATCGGCGAGCGCGTCTGACTGGCCTATCGGCGCAGTCAAGGGTGCGCTCCGCGTGGGGCGCACCCTTTTGGGTGTCATTTCGCCTGCCGTGAGCGGCGAGAGCGTTCGGCCAGTTGCAGCATGTAGGCCTTGATCGCGTGCCTGACGCGCTCGGCACGCTCCTCGGCAGGCAGCAGCCCGTTCGGGTCGACCTGGCGTTCGAACCTGGCTTGGAACGCCTGCCTGGCTGGGGCTGTCCGCGCCGACCGATCCGCGGTGTTGGCCCAGGAAGTGTGCACGGCGACTCGCGCACGGCGACGGCGCTGGGCGGCAGTAAGGCCGGTTCTGGCCTCCAGCGAGTCGGCGGAGTCAGACATCTTCGCCGATCCTCAGCCGTGCTTGGGTCTCCTGAGCGCGTTCGGCGGCGGCGCTGGCACCGTAGTGTCGCGGCATCTCGTCTGATGACCAGCCGAGTACCACCATCAGGTCGCCGGTGTCGCCGCCGGCGCGTTTCCACTCGTGGGCGTAGGTGTGCCGCCAGCGGTGGGCGTGCAGGTGTTCGACGTCGGCGGCTTGGCCTCGCCGCCTGAGCATCATCTGGATTCCGTTGTCGCTCAGGTGCGCTGCACCCTTCTGCGCCAGCCACAGGTGGGATAGCTGGGCGGCGCGGTGCTGCGACCGCATCCTGATGTATCGGCTGAGCGCTCGGCCGGTCTTCGGCCCGAACCGCACTCTGCGGTCCTTGCCGCCCTTGCCGTGGTAGAGGGCGGTGTCCAGCGACATGTCGATGTCGTGGATCTCGAGGTCGGCGACCTCTGACAGGCGTGCACCCGTGTTGGCAAACATTCTGATGATCGCTTCGTCGCGAGCACCGGCGAACGTGCGCCGGTCACAGGTGTTGAGGACCTTGCGGGTCTGGTCCTCGCCGATGATCGGAATGAGCTTCTTCTTCCTGCGGGGTTGGCGCACGCGCGCCAGCGGGGAGACGTCGAGCTCCTCCTCTGCCACCAGCCAGCTGAAGAACTGCTGCAGGCTCTTGTGCTTGTTCAGTGCCGTTGATGCCGACCGGGTCTCGATCATCCAGACTTGGAACCGCTCGATGTCCGCTTTCGTGACTGCGAGCGGGTCTTGGCCTGCTCCGCTGCGGATGTGGCCGAACGTGCCGAGGAACCCGCACAGCTGGGTGGCGGCGAGCAGGTAGTTGTAGCGTGTGGTGGCTGGGTGATCGGCGGCGCGCAGGGACCGATCCCAGTCGCGCAGGAAGCTGGCCCACATTGACGGGTTCCGGGAGATCAGCCGATCGGCGTCAAACTTCACGATTGTCTCCATGAGGGAGCGCTCGGAACGTGGCAGAAGCTGCCTGCCGACCGGCGGCCTGTGACTAACAAAGGAAGCGTGACGGCGTGACGCCTGAGCTTGGTTCGTGTCATGCCCGTAAAAGGTCAGCTCGCGGTGCCGATTGCAGTGTTGGCCGAGCGGCGGTTACCCAACACTGCCCAACAGCACCCAACACGGTGCCAGCTGCAGCCGAGCTGAAGTAGAGGAACGGACGGCCATATCAGTTAGATGGACATGGTTGCACCATTGGCTCTCGCCAGCGAGAATGGGATAGCAGGCATCAGCAGCGGCGCTCGCGAAGCGCACCTGGGCCGCCGAGTTCAAGTCCCCCTCGGACACCACAGAACCGCACCGGTGCGCATTTTGGCGCACACGTGTTCAAGTGGACTTGAACACGGTCAGCTCCGCTGGGTCACTGCGGAGATCCGGTCAACCGGCCGCCTTCCGGCACGCGGAGTCAAGCCTCATGACATCTGCGGAATCATCGGCAATCGCACGTCCTGAGATCGAAGCTGCGCTCCTGCTACTCGGCAAACTCGGTTTGACACCGGCCGATCTCGTCTCAAGCAGCATGGCGGGCAGGCCGAGTGTGCCGACGTTTGCCGAGTTCGTCCCGGAGGTCGCGGCGGCCGTGGCTGCCGGAACGCTGAAGACCTACGTCTCCTACTGGGCCAAGGTCGTGGAACTCTGGGGCGATAGAAGGATCGACAGCCCGACAGCCTTGGAGCTTGAGCAGTTAGGCGAGGTGATCAAGACGAAGCGGACCGTTCGCTCCAGTGACTGGCCCGTGGGCCAGACACGGCCAGCATTGATCAATAGGCGAGCCCGTCACGCCAACCGGGCTCTCGTAGCAGATATGACAGGTTCACCGATTCCTGGGCAACCCGAGCTGCCGAAGTTAGCACCCCAATGGCCCACTGACGTTGAGGTTCCGCGAGCCAGCTCACAAGGCTAGCGGCCGCATCGTCGGTGACGAGTGCGGTGCCAGGACGTGGGCGACCGGCTTGCTGGAGCGCGGCGTACAGGCCGTCCGCAGGTTGTATCCCTGGAAGTCCGATACTGGTGGCGACCCGGCCCGCGTTGACGGGAATCGCCAGACCCTTCGCGTCGAGATCGCCGAAATAGGCGATGTGGGTGACCGGTCGTGCGAGCTGCGCGATGGACAGCACTGAGGCCTCGAACGCCGAGCCCGCGCCCCAGCCAACCATCCCCACCTTCCCGGAACTGGCAGCGAGTGCGTGGACGACCGAGTCGAACGTATCGCTGTTTTCGATCACCAGCAGCACCGAGCCGGCGCCGACTTCTCGGATGTGCATCGGCGGCGCCACCCTGCGGGCGCGGAGCAGCTCCAACGTCAGGCGGCCGGGCGCGAACAGGTTGGTGGTCAGGAGCCGGTCGAAGGCCTTCTCGTCATCGAGGATCTCCACCGAGCGCTCCCGCAGTGGCATGATCAGCTGGTCGGTGTGGGTGAACAGCCAGCCATTTATGCGCTCTAGCACCTCTTGGTGCGCGGTTGTCAGGCGGGCGTTGGCCGCCCAGGCGAGCGCCGGATGCCAGACGATCGCTCGACGTTGGCTCCGCTCTGGCACATCGTTGATGACCGTGATGAACCGCGGCAGGGCGGGTTGCTCCGAGAGGTCATAGGATCTGGGTCCCGGGAGGCCGATGATCTGTGCGGCCACGAGTTCGGTGAGGGTGTCGGCCAGCAGCCTGCGCCGGCTGGTGGAGACTCGGCTGGTGGGGTCGGCGTCATCGAGCAGCTGCCACAGGTCGTCGAGTGGCACTCGTTGGCGCGGCCAGGCGCTGAGAGCTTGACTCACCCGGCCGGCACGGTCTGACAGGCTGGCTCGGTCGGTCATTCACCGGCCTCTCGCGGTCGGACGAAGAGCCGTGTCGCGGTGATCTGATCGGTGTCTGCCGTGTCGTCGTTGTCGTCGAGTACACGGCGGATCTCTTCGTCGATAGATAGGTATTTCATGCCGGCCCGCAGGTCGGCGTCGTTTCGTAGCCGCACGATGAGAGGGAATGCGCTCAACGCGTTGGTGTCAAAGATGCCGGTGGTGTAGATCAGTTGGACGCCGAGCGCGCTGGCGACGGCGAGCTGCAGCTCGAGAAGGTAGCCAGCGGATGCGCGACCGATCGGGTTGTCGAGGAAGAGCACCCCGGCGTGGGCGAGGTTCGTGCGGCCACGTTCATTGGCGCGTAGCGCCGCCATGGTGCAGTAGAGGATGATCGCTGCGGTGAGCAGTTGGCCGCCGGAGAACACGTCGCTCATGCTGGCGACGCGTACTCGCTCCGCGCGCAGCACTGCGTCGGGTTTGAGCATCTCGACGACGACGCCCTTCGGTATGGCGGCGCGGACGCCGCGCAGCAGGATGCTGAGGCCGTCTCGCTGCTTCTTCTCCGAGGTCTGGCTGACTGCCTGAGCGGTGTCGTCAATGACCTGGCCGAGCCTGTCTTGGAGAAGGTGTGCCTCCAGCGGGGTGAAGCGGATCCGGAGAAACTCCTGTCCGCCCCAGTCTCCGAGTTCTTTGGGTAGCCGTGACAGCCGTTGTGCCGTGTTGAGGGTGGCCAGCGCGGTGGTGACCATGCCGTGCAGCCGGGTGATGATCCCGTTGCGGTGCTCGTTGATCTGGGAGAGTTCGTCGTCGAGAATACGCAGGCGTGGTTGTAGATCACGTTCCCAGTCGGCCGCGTAGGAGGGCAGCGTCTCGCGGTTGACCGACAGGATCAGCCGGCGGACCGGGCTGGTGACAGTTTCGAATTGGGTGTCGACGGCGAACTGTGCGAGCTCGTCGGCGTTGGCGCGCACTTTCCGCTGGGTCTCCGCCTGTAGTCGGTCGGCTTCGGTGAGCGTCGCTCGGTGCTGTTCTCTCAGCGCCCGTGCCTGAGCGACGTCTCCGATGAATCGTTCTGTGTATTCCCGGCCGGTGTCGGCGATGTCGGCCAGTGAGTCGGTGATGGACGCGAACGCGTTGAGGGTCTCTTGCAGGCCGGCCACTGCCTTCTCCAACGCTTCGCGTCCCGCTCTGACCATCTCCAGCGCTCGGCGGGCCTTGTCCCAGTCGACGCTGGCCTGCGCGATGAGGGACTCGCCATGCGCGACGTCGAGCGGCTTTCCGTAGGGCTCCAGCGAGCGATCTTGCTGCACGAAACCTGCGAACTCGATTTCGAGGCGGCCCACCTCCCGTGCCGCTTCCTCGACCCGGACATTCAGCGCCTCGGCCTCTGACCTTGCCCGTTCCACGCCAGCGGCACGGCCGGCGGCATCGCTGCCATCCGAGGTCAAGAGCAGCTGCTCGGCGCGCCGCCGCCGCTCGACGGGCAGGCCGTCGGCATCGGCGCTCGCCTTCGCCTCCGCTTCCTCCGCCTGTCGCAGCTCGGTGAGCAGGTCGGCTCCCACCTCGACTTTGAGGTACGCGACCCGGGCCTCCTGGTGGCGACGGCGCAGTTGTACCAGCGGCTCGGTGGGCGTCGGGTCTGCCAGGTCGACGGTTCCGGCGCCGAGCAGCTCGCCGATCTCGTCACGAAACGTGTCACGGCTGCGTCGTGCGTCGCCGGCATGCCTCTCGACCTGTCTGGCCTCTTCGCGCAGCTGCTCCGCTTCGCGGCTACGAGCTTCCTGTTCTCTCTTGGCGAGTTCGAGGTTCAGCTTTTCGAGGCGGGATTCCTCGATCCAGGCTGGGAGTTCCCGGGCTTGTTCCGCCAATGCCTCGAGCTGCCGGCTTCGTGCGAGAAGATCGGCAGCCGCGGTCTCCAGCAGCGGAATGGTCGCCTGATGTTGCGCCTCCGCCGCGGCGGCGTTCTCTGCCGCTTCCTTCGCGGCTTCCATGGCGGCATGTGCCTCGGCTGCGGTCATCGCAGCCTTCTGCGCGTCGCGTTCCAGCTGTCCGAAGGCTTCTGCCGGGAATCGTCTTATCCAGGACGAGATCTGATCGAGGAGGGCTTTGTCGTCCGAGCAACGCGCGCGCAGCTCAAGGACAACAGCTGACCGATGCTCCCTCACTTCTGCCAGCAGACGTCGTTCGATGTCTGCCGCGGCCGCGTCAAACATCGCCGGGTTCGGCGGGACGCAGAACGCCACGCCTGTCGGCGGCGGCAGGTCGGGCTGCAGCATGGCGGCGGTGGTCCCGACGGCAATGAGGCAGCTGGGCAGGAGCCTGGCTTCGTCTAGGAGCCGCTGCGCCGGGCCGATGTCGTCGGGGTTGTTGAGGACGATCCCGTCGATCAGGTGCGGGATGGATCGCAGGGCGGAGTCGCGCCTCGCGGGTGGCAGCTGCGCGAGATATGTCCAACCGGCCCAGGCACGGATATCTTCCGTCTCCAAGATCGCCAGGGCGGCGACCACCGGCTCACTCGGCGGGAGCAGATCTCCGACGCCCAGCGCCGCTGACACTCGCAGGTCCTTTTCCTCCGCCATCGCCAGCTGCGTCAGCTGCCGCTCGACCTCGTCGATTGCCGTCTGCAGCCGATGACTGAGCGTCACGCCATCGTTGTCGAGATCGATCTGATCGGTCTCCAGCAGCTCGGCGAGCCGTTCCTGATTCGCGATACCCGCCCGCTCTGCAGCGAGGCTCGCGACATTTGAAGTGAGCTGGCGGGCTGTGGAGTCCCGCCTCGTCCACTCGGCGTGCGCGCTGATCTGGCCGGTGACCGCTGCAGCCCTCTTCGCCGCATATTCGGCTTGTTGCTGCTTTACGGACTTCAGCTGGCGATCTGCCGCCTCAGATGTCTGCGCAGCCGTAACGGCAGCCGACTCGATGTGATCCGCGTCCGGCGCAAGACCATCATCGATCGCCTTCTTGATCACGCCACTGAGGGTGCTGATGCTTCTGTCTACCGCTGCTTTCCGCGTCTCAGCTCTTGCGCCCGCCTGCGCTGCCTGCACAGCCTCCGCCCCAGCTTCGACCGCCTGAGCGCCCAGCAGCACGGCTTTTCTGCTCAGCGCGTCCTGCTCGCGATCGGCTGCTTCCACCATCGCTGACAGGGCGCGTGCCAGCCGACGTGCCGCCGCGTCGCGGGCGTCCTTCGCCGGCATCTCGGACTGCTTCTTGGCGCGGACGATCGTCCGGTTCGCCTCGGCCTTGCCATACGCTTCGTGATAGCGGACGAGCAGGCCGGTGGCCTCCCATTCCGCGACGAGTTCGCGGGCCACAGCTCGGTGCTGCTCCAAGGCTGTCTTGGCAGCCTGGGCATTGCTCAGCCGCAGGCCAGCCACCAGACGACGCAGCTCCAGCACGACGGAGCCCAGCCGCCGGGCGTCCTGGTCGGCCGCGGCTTCCGTCTCCGCGATCGCGGCCACCTGATCGTTGCCCTCATCGAGCAAGACCTGGTCGACGCCCCGACGTCCGGCAAGGGCGGCTTTGAACTCTTCCATTTCCCGGCGTGCACCGGCTGCTAGCTGCGCGGCTGCTGCGGCGTCGCTGGCGGCGTCGGCCAGTGGAGCGATACGGTCCAGCGCGCCGGCGATGAAACCGCGCTCGGCGAGCATGCCTTCGCGGTCGGCCAGCTTCTTGGCGTAGCCGGCGACAACTTCGGCGAGTCCTCGCGGGTCCTCTTCGTCGGTGACGGCGCTCAGGAGGAACTCCACGAACGCCTCATCGCTCTTGAAGGCGAAAGCGTCAGCTGCTTCCCCTTCACCGGCGTTCATCCTTCGCTGGTACTTGAACAGCTCCGGATCGAGGCCGAGGTCGTCGAGTTTGGCGACCCAGTCGCCGTGGCTGGTCACCGACGCGGCCTGCAGCCGGGGCTCTTCCCTGCTCGCCACCCCCAGCCGCTCCCGGAAGCTGCTCAACGTCACCTTCCGGCCGTCGACGGTCAGCGGCAGAGTGTCGAGGTTGAAGTGCTCCGTGGGCCGAAACGTGTACCACAGCTCGGTGAGCTTGCTCGGATCGGTCGAGACGACATGGCCCCGCCATTCGCTCGCTTTCGCCGTGACGACACGATCTCCGGTCTGGGTGTGCTGCCACTCCAACACGACATGGGCCTCGTCCGCCGCGAGCACGAAATCCTCCAGCACCCTGGTGCTAGAGGAGCCCAGGACGTTGCGCCGGCCGGGCAGCATGACCGAGAAGATCAGCTTCATGAGCACGGACTTCCCGCCGCCGTTCTCCAGGAATAGGACGCTGGCCGGCGAGGGACGCCGCGCGACCGCGCTATCGCCTGGCTCGAGGCTGAACAAGGCGTTCTGCCCCGGGCGCTTGACCGGAAGTCCAACGTCGCGCAGATTGATCGTCACGTCGTGGTACCTGGCAGCCTTCGGCCCAACGGAGTGCAGACGGATACGAGACAACTCATACACGAGCGGACTCCGGCTTCTTCTCGTCCGACGTCCGCAGCGTTCCGGTGGGGCTGACGGTAGAGATGACACCCAGGCGAAGGAGCTCGTCGAAGGCGCTGTCGGCGGCCAGCTCGCGGACCTGGATCTGGTAGCGGGACGTGGTGCGGAACGTCCCGCCGCCGTCCTCGCTCATCTGGTGGAGGAAGCCCTGATCGGTGAGGAACTTCAACGCTTTGCTGATCATCGCGCGAGTAGTGTTCGCCGCCTGCCGGCCGTCTCGGGTGCTGGCGGCTTCCGCTCGACGGGCGTACACCCGCCAAGCCCGTTCCAGGGCCGGAGCTCCTTCAAGAGGATCATGGTTTTCTTCGGCGGCACGGGCCCGGTCTTCCAACTTGCGGCACGCCTCTCGGACCACCTGGTCCACGTAGTCCACAACCACCCGGCCGACGTAGGTGTCGCTGGCTAGATCATCTGGGCGGGGGAAGGCCAGCGCCGCGACCGCAATGTGGATGAGGCCGTGCAGCGTTTTCTCCAGCTGGCGGTCACGCAGCTGGGTCCGCCGCGCATAATCGTCGATCTTCACCTCGAACACCGAGTCGGTCATCGCGGCCAGTACGGCGCCCGACTGAGCGGTCACCGCGAGAACGGCCAGCCCCATCCCAGCGGCTACCGCTTCGACCAGCTCCTCGAACAACGGATCCTGCTGGTAGCGGCGCACAAGGTCTGCATACAGCAGATCCCGTGCCGGGCGCTGCTTAGGCCGAAGTCCCAGCGCGACCAGGCGCGCCGCGTCGGCCGCATCCGCCAGCCGGATCACATCCGTCATACCGTCACACTCCCCACCATCGGCGCCCGCGGAGCCGGCACCGAGCTCTGCTCAGCGAGATCCAGCCAAGCAGAGCAGACCAACAGATCTGCTCCACCGAACTGAGGGTCGCTCAGGGGCTGTCCGTCGTCGACCGCCAGCAGCACGTACTGGTCACTTTGCCGGATCGCGGTGCCGATCGCAGGGCTCACAGCATGTAGCGCAGCCAGCGCGATGAGATGCGGCAGATCCGGGTCCAGCGTTCGCGCTTCGGCGAGCAGACCTGACAGCCGTCGTGGAACGGCGGGCAAGTCGAGCAATTGCTCGGCGAGATCCCAGAGTGCTGGATCGAATCGGTCAGGATCGGGAAGAGGCGCAAGTTCCGGCTCCGGAACCGGCTCTCCTAGCGGGTCCCGCTCACGGGCCGGACTCAACAGCATGTCGACAAGATTGCTCAACCTCGGGACGATCACCGGCCCGGCGCCGGCGACACAGCGAAAGAACGCCGACGTCGCGTCGCCCGCTTCGCCGATGGGCAGACCGAGTACAGGAACCAGCAGCTGCCCGAACAGGTCGACAGTGGCGCGCTGCGGAGGCCCAGAGAACTGCTGCCGATCCTGTTCCGTGCGAAAGACCTCGCCCGCCATTTGCAGCCGGGCCTGCAGCTGGGTGTGCCGGCGGATACAGTCCCGGACGATGTCCACGAGATGAGCGGCCCGCCGTTTACGGTCAGGATCGTCGGCCTCGTCCCGTGCCCGAGCAATGTTCTCCAAGATCGCGTTTTCCGCCCGGTAACGGGCTGCGATGTGAGTCAGCGCCTCGGCGATCAGATCCGGCACCTCATGCAGCCAGTCGACCGCTCGAACATCCCGTCGAGTCGCATCCAGCTTGCGCCGAAGGACCTCCGCGTACTGCACCGTCCGGTAGCGCGCCTGCTCCGCCGCCAGCTGCGCGTCGGACAACCGGCCCCGCTTGATGAGATTCTCCAGCTTCACCTCGGCGGCGATCTGCGCGGACTCAACATCGGTGTCCAGCGCACCAACCAGCACGTTGATTGCCTCGTCGCTGGCACGCAGATAGACATCGCCTTCAGCGGACACCTGCTCGATCAACAGCTTGAAGTCGAAGCTGAGCCGGCGATACCCGCCGTCGGAACCCAAAACCCCGTAGATCGCCCGGAAGCCGCGGTCCAGGCTACCGACATTGATCAGATTATCGATCACCCAGCGGGCAACACGCTCGTACTCGGCGCCGTCACGTCCTGGAACCTGGACGGCGATATACGGAACGAGGCGGGAGACGATGACATCCTGACCTGCTCCTCGATCGAAATCCATAGCGACGGTCACCTGATCAATCGTCTGGAGAGCGATCTCAGACATCTGATATCCGGACGCATCCGCCCAATCCAGACGTACCTTTCTAGTGTCGAGATCATGAAGCGGCGCGGTGCACGCAAGCGCCTTCAGCCTCCGCGTCAGTCCCTCGTCGCCGATGGACACCGCGATCTCGCCCGCTCGAACAGCAGGCGCCGCAGGTGAAGGACCTTGGTAGTCGGCCGCCCCGATGCTCACCCGACCGAGAGTATCGGCTCGATCACTGATCGCGCTGCCCCTAAAAGAACGAAGACTGCGAGCTGTTCCGCTCTTCGGATCTGGCTCAATTCCGGGACGTCCAGGGTGCCGATAGTGCCGGACCGACCTGGCGAGTAACCACGAAAGTGATCTAAACGCCCAGTGGGAGTTCTGAAGGATCTACGCGATGGCCGTCAACTCGTTACGGACGAGTCAGAGACTCGGCCTCGTACACCACGTTCCTCAGTGGACGCAACCGCTCCTGCTCTTCCGCAGCGCTGTCGACGGACGCGCCTCTACAAGACCGTCGACAAAGCACCCCGACCACCGCGTCAACACGTCGTAGCCGGTCCTGGCTGCCGTCACCTCATCCCGGACCAGGTTCCTGGCAAAGACTCACCCGGCTCGCGCCCCGTTGGGCACTGAAGGCGTTTCGCTGGGTCGACATCAGCGACAGGTGCCAGCAGCAGGGCTGTGGCCAGCTCCATTCCGTTGGTGAAGGATCGGCGGCTGGGCCGTCGCCAGGCGGGCCGAAAATCTTCGCGTCCGCAGATGCCCAGCTCGTGTCCGCGCATGTCATCGCTCCGGTCCGTCGCGGGCCGCCACCGTGGGGGTCCACCCTGGACCCCCACGATGGGCTTATGCGCGGCTTCTGCATGCGTTCAGGATGAGTGCCAATCGGCACGTCTCAGGCGAGCAAGGCGAGTGCCCAAGACAGGTGCCGAAGAAGCCCAGACCACGGCGATTCTCGCCGTGTAGACGCGTGCAGAAAGGCGGTGATTTTCATGACGAAGTGGGTCGCGGGCGGCGCGTGAGCCGGAGGCGGCCTGCCGGAGACCGCCTCCGGCGGGCCGCCATTTGATCACACAATCACTCAACCATTGATCGACATTATTCGGGAGTCGGCATGCTTCGGTTTGAGTCTTTCTCCTACCCGTTCTTCGATTTGAACTACCGCGCCGACCACGGCGGAGTGGTGTCCTCCTTCCTGTCGGCTGACGACGCCCCGGCAGCGGGGCTGCGCGCCCTGTACGTCCACATCCCGTTCTGCGACACGATCTGCACGTTCTGCCCGTTCGTGAAGTCGGTCGGCAACGCCGAGCGCGTCAGCGCCTACCTTCAGGCGCTTCACGTCGAACTGCGGACGCTGGGCTCCACACGACGGATGGCCAGCTGGGAACTCGACGCGGTCTACATCGGTGGCGGTACGCCGTCGGTGCTGGACCACGAGCAGCTGGTCGCCCTGTTCTCGGTGATCCGTGAGTCGTTCAGGATCAAGCCGGACGCGGAGATCTCCTTCGAGTTCGAGGCCAAGAGCGTCGACGACGCCAAGTTCGCGTTGCTGGCGCAGCTGGGTGTCACGCGGGTCAGCTTCGGTGTGCAGTCGTTCCATCCCGCCACGCGCGAGATGGTGAACATCACCGCGACGCTGGACCAGGTCTACGCGGCGATCCAGGGTGCCAACAAGTACTTCACGAACACGAACCTGGACATGATGGTCGGGTTCCCGGGCCAGGACTTCGACGCCGCGTGCATCGACGCGTCGCTGGCGGCGACGTCGGGCATCGGCAGCGTGTCGATCTACCCGGTCGACTACGTGATGACGTTGCCGGGGTGGCAGGACCGCATCAGGTCCGGTGAGCTGCCGCAGCCGGCGGTGCTCGACGAACGCTCGCGCATGTTCCACGAGGCTCGCGCGCAGCTGCAGCGAGACGGTATGGCCGAGCAGAACATGTACTGCTTCGGGTCGCCGGACGCACCGCCGACCAGGTACATGTTCTCCACGCTCTACGGCGGCTACCACGACGAGTGCGTCGGGGTCGGCGCGGGCGCGTACTCGTTCATCCGCGGCCTGGCCTGGTACAACGAGGCCAACGAGCGCGACTACGCCAAGCAGGCCGCATCTGCGCGGCTGCCGATCGTGTGCTCGTCGCCTGGACACGCCTACGAGAAGGGCCTGGTGTTCTTCCCGAAGCGGCTCACGTTCACCATGGCCGACCTCGACGGCCTCGGGTTGGCGGAGGTCTACCAGCCGCGGATCGACCAGATCGTCGCCGACGGGTACGCCACCATCGCCGACGGGGTGCTGCGGCTGACGACCGACGGCAAGCTGATCTACAGCGAGCTGATGGCGCACTTCTTCGCCGACGCCCAGCGCCGGCTGTACCTGAAGATGTGCGCCCGGCTGGACGCGCAGGTCGGCGGCGTCGACGCACCGGCCTGGCTCGACGGCTCTCCGCGGGCCCGGCACATGGGCGCCTACAACGCCCTGCCCACCGCCACCGGCCGCCGGCTTCCGGTGCTGTCGTCGTCATGAGCGACACGGCGATCGGGCGGACGCTGCAAGCGCTGTCGGCGCCCGGCTCGGCGTACGCACGCACTTTCGACGCCTCACCGATGCTGGACCTCAGCGTCGGTGAGGCGCGCTACAGCCTGCCCACCGAAGTCCGTGAGGAGCTGGGCAGCGCTGTGGCCCGGATCAGCGACTTCGGATACGCCGACCCCGCCGGCGACGCGGTGCTGCGCGCGACGTACCTGGACACCATCGCCGAAGGTCGGCGAGACGAGCTCGGTGTGTTGGTCACGGGCGGTGGCAAGGAAGCCGCGTGGTTGGCGATCCGCTACCTGCTGCACCAGCGGCCGCACGGGTCGGTGCTGGTGCCGCAGCCCGGATGGGAGCCCTACGGCCTGTGGCTGGACGCGATCGGGCGCACCCGGGTCGGCTACGACCCGGTCGCCGTGGCCGCCGACCCAGGGGCGCTTAGGCGCATCATCACCTCGGCGAGCAGGAAGCCCGCTCTGCTGGTGCTGAACTACCCGCACAACCCGACGGGTGTCGGGGTCGATCAACCGACCATGGACGCGCTGATCGGCATCGCCGTCGAGTACGGGCTCGGCGTGGTGTCCGACGAGGTGTACCGGATGTTCAGCGACCAACCCGGTCTCGCGACGAAGGTTGCCGCCTTCGACCCGGACCGGCATGTCGTGGTCGACTCGTGCTCCAAGTGGCTGGCGGCCGCTGGCCTGCGGGTAGGGTTCCTGGCTGCCGCCCCGCAGATGGTCAGGGACTTGACCCTGTACCGGTCGACGTACGCGTCCTGCACCAGCACGGTGGCTCAACGAGCGGCGCACACTCTGATCGAAAGTCCTGCCGCCCGGCATTGGCTCACGGCAGTCCGTGAACAGGTGTCGGCCTCAAGGGCGGCGTTGGCAGCTGCGCTGGCCCGGTGGGAGATCGACGTCGTCTCAGCCGGTGGGCTCTACCTGTGGTGCCGCGTCCCCGAAGCCCGCCCGGTCGCTGAACAAGACAGGTCAGGGCTGCTAGCCCGCGTGACCGGCGGCGCGGGCTTCGGTGCCCCAGGGTTCTTCCGACTGTGCCCGGCCCGGGCAGGCCTGGAGCCGACGGCAGCTGCGGCGGCGGTCGCCCGGACCCTGGCAGGCGACGATGCGTGACCACTTCACCCTCGACCGACCCGAGACGACAGCCGGACGGGCGGCGAACCTCATCGACGTCACCTTGCGCGACGGCGGATTCGAAGTCGACTTCGCCTGGCCTGCTCACATGTTCTCGCGCGTGGCGGCCGTCGCCGGAGCCTGCGGCGTCGATGTCGTCGAGCTGGGCTACATCGGGGGAGTACCCGCCGAGCACGGCGCCCCGTACGCGGGCGCGGCCGCGCACCTGACCATCGGACACGTCGCCCAGGCGCGGGCGAGCAGCGCCCTGCTGGCGGCGATGATCCACCCGACGGCGCTGAGCCGGCCACTTGATCTTCAGCCGTGCGCCGCCGCCGGCCTGAACATGGTCCGGCTGGTTTACCACCCGGACTGGTTCGCCGACATCGCGCAGCTGGCAGCGGCAGCCAGCCGCGTCGGCCTGACCGTCAGCGTGAACATCGCCATGGCCTCACGATACGAACCCGGCGAACTCGCCGACCATGCCGCGAGGATCAGCGACAAGATCAGCCCCGACGTGCTGTACATCGCCGACACCTGCGGCGGTATGGCACCTGAAGAGGTCGCCGACCGCATCGGGCGGATCAAGAAGGTCACTGGCGCCCAGATCGGCTTCCACGCGCACGATCCGCTGAGCCTGGCGTACGCCAACAGCCTGGCCGCGGCTGGCGCAGGTGCCACCTTCCTGGACTGCTCGCTGCTGGGTCTTGGCCGAGGGGGCGGCAACCTCTCCGGCGAGCTGATGCTGGTCCGGCACCGCCTGCTGGGCGCGGGCCGCTTGGCCGACGTCGACGCGTTGCTGGCTCTGCGCGGTGAGTTGTCGGTCGTGTCGGGCTGGCCGGTGCTACCGCTGCTGGCGCGGGTCTGCGGTGCCCTCAACTTGACCCCGGTAGAGGAGCAGGCGTTGCGGGCTTTCGCTGACACCGCAGGGTTGGACCTCGACCGGGCAGCCATGTGGCTGGCCACCGTCGCGGGGTCTGTGGACTCCTACCGTGCGGACGACCTGCTGGAGTGCTGGCGCAGCGCGGAGCAGCCATGAGCGGGCCCGCGGTCAGCGACCGCTGCCGGTCCGTGGTGACCTGGACCTACGATTCCTTCCCCGTGCCTGACGGTTCGCTGGACCTGCGCGGGGACAACTCCCCGCCGCTGGAGACGGCCCGCCTGGTCCTTGCCGGGCTGAACGCCACCGCCGAGCAAGCTGCCTTCTACGGATCGGTGGCGGGCGAGCAGCCGCTGCGGGAGGTGGTCGGGCGGATGCTCGGTCTGAGCGCCGCCCAGGTCGTGATCACGGCCGGGGGAAGCGAGGCGCTGCACTTGGCGCTGCTGTGTGCCGCCGATCCGGGCGACACGGTCATCGCGCCGCGGCCGGGCTTTCCGGGTTTCGACCAGCTCGCCGTGCTGGCTGGCCTGCACGTTGACCACTATGACGTGCCCGGTCCGATTCCCGGCGTGGGGCATGGCCAGGTACGTGTGATCTGCAGTCCGCACAACCCGACGGGGGTCCTTGTCGGCGGTCAGGACGTGCGGCCTGGCGGGGGTTGGACCATCTGGGATGTCTCCCACAGTGCTCCGCTGATCACCTCCCATCCGGCTGCTCCCGCCGCTGAGTGCGACATCGTGGTGTTCAGCCTGTCCAAGCTGCTGCGCCTGCCCGGGATCAGGATCGGTTGCCTGGCCTCACCGTCGGCGGCGCTGATCAAAGTTGTTGAGGCGGTCAAGACCCACATGTCGATGTCGGCCAGCCAGCTCAGCCAGCAGGTGGCGCTCGGCGTGCTCACCAGTCCGACGATCCAGGCTGAACTGGGCGCCAGGAAACATCAGGTCGACCGCCACCGACTTCGGCTGCAGACCGCAGTCAACAGGTCAGCAGCTTTTCGTTGTGTGGAAGCCGATGCTGGCACACACCTGCTGGTCAGCGCTGAACGTGAAGCCGACGCCTGGGCGATGCTGCGTGCTGCGGGAATCGTCGGCCTGCCGGGAGTTGTCTTCGGCGCCGGCCAGTCGACCGTCCGGCTCTGCTCCGCCCAGCCTGCTGCGGTCGTCGATGCCGCAGCCCACATCCTGGAGCAGCAGTGAGTCCTCTGAGAAGCCGACTGACGTGGATCTACATGGCGGCGGTGGTCATCCCGGCTGCGGTCGCCGCGGCGGTGCTGGCCGCCGTCGGCGCCGCAGAAGTGCCCGCATCCGATGCCCAGGCGGCGGCCCACGCCGGCGACCTCGGCCGGGTCCTGGCCACCATCGTCATCGTGGTCGTCGCCGCTCACGCCGGGGGAGCGCTGGCTGTGCGGCTGCACCAGCCACGCGTCATCGGCCAGGCCGCGGTGGGGCTGATGCTCGGGCCGTCGCTGCTGGGGGTGCTGGCGCCCGGCGCCGCGGACTTCCTGAGGCATCCGGCTAGTGTCCGGGCCGTCGACCTGCTCGCCCAGCTGGGCGTGATCTTGTTCGTGTTCGTCGTCGGCCAGCAGATGGCCGGGCACTCTGCTGCTGGCAGCGCGTCCCAGGCCGTCGCCATCGGCCATGCGATGATCGCCGTTCCGTTCGTGTGCGGAGTCCTCACCGTGGTGCTGCTGCTGGAGCCGTACCGGCCGCCGGCGGTCGCCGGGCTGCCGTACGCGCTGTTTCTCGGTGCGGCGTTGAGCGCCACCGCCCTACCGGTCCTGGCGCATATTCTCGCCGAACGCCGAATGCTGACCAGCAAAGTCGGAACGCTGGCGACTGGTTCGGCCGCGGTCGGCGACGCCACCCTGTGGTGTCTGCTGGCAGTCACCATGTGCCTGGTCGAACGCGGCTCTCTCGCCCAGACGATGACCCGTCTGGCGGGTGCCGCCGTGTTCGCCGCGGCGGTCTGGTGGCTGGCCCGGCCGCTGATGGCCGATGCCGCCGGCCGTTACGCCGCCGGCGGGATTCTCGGTCCCGCCGCGTTGCTGGCCGGGCTGCTGCTGAGCGCGGCCGCGACCGAATACCTGGGCTTGCACGCCATCTTCGGTGCGTTCCTGTTCGGTCTGGCTGTGCCGCGCGGTGCCGTCGCGGTGCAGCAGGTCACGACGATGGCCAGCGGCTTGACTGAGTGGCTGCTGCTGCCGCTGTTCTTCACCGCAGTCGGCTTACGCACCGACCTGGGGCTGCTGTCAGGCAACACCGCCATCAGCCTGTGTGCCGCGGTGCTCGCCGTCGCCGCGCTGAGCAAACTGATCTCCGCGACCACGGTGAGCCGCGCAGTCGGGCTGTCCTGGCGTGACAGCGCGGCTATCGGAGTCGCCATGAACTGCCGGGGCATGACCGAACTGCTGGTGCTCAACACCGGCTTGGCCGCAGGAGTCATCGGCTCTGACGTCTTCGCGGTCTTCGTGGTGATGACGTTGGTGACCACAGCGGCCACCGGTCCGCTGCTGACCCTGCTGGGCTACCGCCGTCCCACCCGCCCCAATACTGCGGCGCAACCGCCCGTCCCGGTCATGGCTGCGGCACCATCATGACGCCGGACGCATCCGCGCTGCTAGCGGACCAGCCGGGTCAGCGCTACGGGCGCCTGCTCGGGCAGCAGCTGCCGGAACTGCGGGCCGGCACTCGGCCGACGCTTGACCGTGTCGCTGAGCAGCCACACGCACGCCTTGCGGACCATGGCCGTGCGGTCGGCCAGCAGCTCGGCGACGTGAGGCACCTGCCGCGGATCAAGTCCGTCACGAAGAGGTTTGATGAGACCTACGACGTAAAGCCGCCGCTGCCACTGCGACGAAGACACAGCCAGCCACCCCAACTCGCCCAGTGCCAGCGTCGCGTCGAGCAGAGCTTCGCCGACGCAGCCTCCGAGTTCGTCGACGCTGAGCCAGTTGTCCAGCAGCGGCGCCCACGATACGACAACCTCGCTGGTCAGACGTTGGGTCGAAAGCCGCAGCAGCATGCACGCGGCCAGCTCCTCCTCATGCGACTGCCCGTGCCACAGCACATCGGCGGCAGCGCCAGCGCCGCTGCTGCCTTCGGCCTGCAAGCTCTGCCGGACAGCTTGACGCAGCGGCGGGATGCGGATACCCAGCACCTGCTTGCCCGGGCTGCGCGACTCGACGATGCCACCGACTATCTCCGGCTGCGCCAGCTCCCGAAGCCGCTGCCGCACCATGCCGGCCAGCTGCCGACCGTCGCCGCTACCCATTCCGCGACGCTACCGCGGACCCGACCAGAAACGAGGTATGACGCACATGGCCGGAACCTCCCGCGACATGACCGCCGAACGTCCGGGCGGCACCAGCCCCGTCTACGGCATCTACGGACCTGTGAACACCGACGCCGCCACCTTGCCCGACCTGTTGTCCGGCGGCGCCGTCATCCGGCAGATCCCCGTATCGGTCCTGCTGGCCCTGGAATCAGGCAGCAGCGCACTACGCGATGAGGCACTGGACCGCGTCGCCGCAGCGGGCGAAGGGCTGCCGCTGACGACTGCGACCTGCCTGGACGACTACTGGAACACCTCACTGCACATCCTCAACGACGACACCGCGTACGGCCCGCTGGCTGCCAGTCGATGCATCACCGTCGACAAGGCAACCACCTACGACCGGCTCACCGCAGCCGGAGTGCAGGTGCCCGACTACTTCTACAGCAACCTCAGCCCGCAACTGATCGACAACGCGATCGCGGCCTACGGACCGCGGCCGGTGCTCAAACCCGCGACCGGAACCAGTTCGCTGGGGGTGTACCGCTACCGCGACGACCTGAGCCCGGCCGACAACCTGGCCTACTACCGGATTCTGCTGCGAATGGGCAACGTCCCGGCAACTTCCAACATCATCGCCATGCGCTACGTCGGCGGGGCCGAAGGCATGGAGATCAGCGCCGAGATCACGATGGGCGCCGGTCGGGTGATCAGTCTCGTCGTTCACGAGAAGCTGACCTCGACCCAGGTCCACCCCTTCGTCGATCGGGCCATGGTGTCACCGCCGGTCCACCCGAAGATCATTGACGCTCTACCTGATCTGCGCGGACACGCCGAACGTATCGCCGCGGCGCTCGGCGTCGTCCACGGCGTCCTGCACGCCGAACTGCGTCTCGACGGCGACGTCTGGCAGGCGCTGGACATCGCCGTTCGGCCAGGTGGGGGACTGATCGCGCACTCGGTGCAGGCGATCACCGGGATCGACCCGCGGGTGTGCCACATCTTGGCCGGTCTCGGGCAGCCGGTCAGCGACCAGGCCCGCAACGACGCAGCCGCGGCCCACAACGCGACTTGCATCGCCTGCTGCTACACCCCTTCCGCGAGGCGAGCTCAGGTCACTTTCGCGAACCAGGCGCAGGTGGCGGCAGACTTCCGCGGCGCAACCGACGTCATCGGCTGGCACATCAACGCCGCCGAGGTCGTCGACGCCCTGTTCGAACCCGACGCCGGCCTGTCAGTCGGAGTCGGGGCGCCCGCTCCGCAGGCGGCGTTGACCCGTCTTCGGGCGCTCGTCGAGCCGCACGGCTACACCGCGGCCTGACCAGCACAATGAGCCGATCCCATCCGAACGATTGAGGAAGACATGCCCACGACCCTGCACCACCTCGCCCTGACCGCCGTCGACCTGAGCAAGTCGGGGCAGTTCTTCGACGCCCTCCTGGCGCCTTTGGGCTACGCCCCGGCCCACAACTCCGAGCGGCTGCGCACCTGGACCGGACCGAGTCCGGAGATCCTGCTCTACCGACCCGAAGGCGACGACCTCACCCCGCACACCCACGGCCGACCGGGTCTGCAGCACGCTGCTTTCGCCGTCGCCGACCAGCAGACGGTGCTCGATGTCCACAAGGCGGTCGTGGCCGGAGGCTGGACGGTCGTCCACGAGCCACGCGAGTACCCCGAGTACGCGCCGGGGTACTTCGCCGTGTTCGTTGCTTGTCCCTCCGGCCTGCGCGTCGAGGTCTGCCATGTGCCGACCCCGACGCACTGACCGAGGTTGCGACGCGTAAGCGACTGCATCGCGCACCACCTCGAGCCGACAGGACCTGCTGACCTGCGGTGCTTGCCCGCCCTCTGGGGCCTTCCGGGGCACCAGAGGGCGGGCCGAAGGCAGAGTCAGAACATTCTCAAGCGCTGTCACCGCAGCGCACGGCATTGCTGCCGGACGGGGCCGGGCGCGCGACCGAGAGGTCTCACTGGCGTCGGCTGCAGGCCGCATCGGCCGTCCTGTACGTCGGCCAGGCGCCGTTGCTTGGACTGCGTGAAGTGGCTGCTGGGCCGATGGCCCCATAGCGAGGTCGCGGCAAACACATGATCGATAGCAGTGCCGTGCGAGTGGTGCGGGCTGGCGGTTGACGGACCGATACCAGCTAGGTCAACGGCAGCCGGTAGAACACCTTTGATTCGCTGATCTCTACGCCGATGGCCCGGTAGAACTCGAGGGCGGCGGGGTTGTCGGCGTCCGCCGTCCATTCGACTCGGCTGCATCCGGCGCCGCGTGCTGCCGCGATCACATCGTCGATCAGCGCCCTGGCTACTCCGCGCCGCCGCGCGCCTTCGACGACGAACAGCTCCTTGAGGTACATCGAGCGGGTGGTCACCGCAGCGGGCCACAGCAATGAGCAGCTGGCGAACCCTGCCGGTTTCCCGTCGACGTGAGCGAGCAGCACCGTCGGCCTGGCATGGCCGGTGAAGACGAAGTCGTGGATCTGCGCGACGCGGGTGTCGAGCGGCTCGAGTTCGGTTGCGCCGTAGTACCGGTCGACCTCGTTGAGCAGCATGGCGATCGTTTCGGCGTCGTCGCTCGTCGTGTGCCTGACCTCGATCATTGGCGCGCTCCTGCGGTGGTGCGTTCGCGCAGCAGTTGACTGGCTTCACGGTATGCGGCGTGGGATCTTGCAGCTGCCGGGACAAGATACAGGACCCGGCCGAACCTGTCGGTGATCAGTCCGGCTGACCGCTGCGTGGTGAGAGACCTGATGACGGCAGTGACCGTGTGGAGGGCGTGCGTGGGCTCGCCGCTATGGATGAGGCTCTCGGCGTGGTCGAGCTCGATCAGGGTGCGGTCGAGGTAGTCGTCGGCAGGGTACAGGGTGAGAGCGCGTTGGTGTTCTTGCCTAGCCATGGTGTGCAGCCCGAGGGCGGTCAGTGCGTTGCCTCGGTGAAATGCGAGTTGTGCATGGTCGTAGCCGAACGCTGATCGGATGGCTTCGGTTGGATCGAGGCGGTCGGTTAGCTCGATGGCGGCATCGAGCGCCGAGAGCGCGCCACGGTGGTCGCCTACGGCAGCGTGCGCTCTGGCCAGCAGTGCCGCAGCCAGTGCCGCGCCGACGCCAGTGCCGCGCGCTCGCGCGCGTTCGGCGAGGGTGAGCGCCGAGGCTATGTCGGCGTGGTAGAACGCGGCATACGCGTGCTGCGCGTCGATCCATGACTGTAGTTGCGGGCTGGTCGATTCGTCGGTGAGCTGGTTGGCGGTGGCGAACCAGTGCTCGCTACGGTGCCGGTCGCCGGTTTTGAGCAGAGTCAGCGCGGTGAGGCCGGCGATGCGTGCGGTGTTGTGACGTAGCTCGAGCCGGTGCCGTGCGGGAATCCGGTTGTCGTTGATCAGCGGTGCGAGCTGCACGGTGCCGCTGACGAGCTGGTCGGCGAGGACATCTGGCGACTCGCTTCGGGTTGCCCGACCCAGTTGATCGACGCGGTCATTCCATGCGGTTACCATGTCCTGGCTGACGCCGGTGCTGGCCGCTTGCAGTAGTTGGTGAGCGAGGTCGAGCTCGGTGGTGGGGCCGGATGGTGGCGGCTGCCGATGATGGCTGAGGCCCATGAGTTCGCGTGGCACGTGCAGACCGTCGGCGACGCGTGTGAGGACCTCGTAGGCCGTGACGCGTTGGGTGCCGTGGGAGATGGCGCGGATCCGTGTCTCACTGAGACCGGCCATGGCGGCGATGACATGTCGGCTGAAGCCTCGGCTGCGAAGGAATCGAAAGATCGCTCCCAGGTCGTGCTTCTGCAGGAAATGGTCGAGGGGTACGCCTTCGAAGGTCTCGCGAGTCCACCAGGTTGGGTCGGGGTGGCGCGCTGTCATAGTTCACCGCCTCTGGGAAGTGCACCGGCACCGGTCGGGTCTGGACGTTGACGGTAGGTGGTCCAACATGGATCCCCACTGTGGGCTGGTGAGCCTACCCAGGGAAGCGTCACCATCGACCTGCGCCACACCGGGCACCCAGCAACCATATCGTTGGCAGTTGATCGACTGGGCCGATTCCGAAGCAGTCGCTGAAGGTGAGGAACCCATGCGAGGCTGCCGCCGACGTCACCGGGGATCAGAAGCTGAAGGCGTGCCGCGAAAACAACCGGTTTCAAGACCGCCGCATCGCAGATCTGGAAGCCCTCATCCTTGCCACACAGGCCACCGGGCACCACCGACCACAGGTCGAGCCCGCGGCCTCTGTGCAAACTTGACCGGCCAGAGTCGCAACCACACCGTGAAAGAAGTTCGCAGGTCCGGCAGGGTCATAATTTTCAGTTCGGACCAGGTTTCAGAAGGGAGCAAGCCGTGATCGATTCTCGTAGTGGCGTCTGGTGGACCAATATCGATCCAGGTAAGCGTGTGCCAGGCACACTGGTGCGAACCTCCGACGCATGGCAGTTGGATCTCGTTGGCACACTGGCACCCGCGCAAGAAGTCCACGAACTGCAGGACGTTGATCAACTAGCCCTCGTCCCGCCGACGACCATCTATGGCGCCTGCCTGGGAACTCGCTACACGTTGCGACACGCCAACCTGGAAAGCACGAAGGAACCAGGACGTCACTTCGACGTTCCCCAAGACGACCGCGACCAGGCCGACGATCAACACTCGCAGCGCTGGCGAGGATATGAGCTCCTCGAGGGTGACTGCCTGCCTAACGATGCTCTCATTGTGCGCGCTCAATTCGAGCTGACCGGGCTGGCTGCCTGGTGGCCATATGGCGGTTTTCGAGGTGAGAATGCAGAACGTAGCCGACAGCCTGACTACGATGGAGCGGAGCCCTCGACTATCGACTGCGGTAACGGTCTAGTCCTCACGATCGGCTCCCTGGTTGCAAGAACTGAGGGTGTCCGTTCAAGGTTGGTCGAGGAACGCGTCGTGATCGACCTTGAGCAACCCCACGGGCTTACCCTCGATACCCTGCAGCAAGAGATCGTGATGCCACTGTGCGTATTGCTGGGAATCGCCTTGCATGAGCGTGTCGTGCATTTCAACCTCAGACTTCAGCCGCAATACGGCGAACACGACCCGACCTGGACACTTCCCATTCGCGTAGACCCGGACGTGGTTGATGCCGTCGCGGAATCAAACCCGTACCGCCATGGGCTGATGTTCACAGCCAGGGACATTGACCTTGCGACAGTCATTCCACGATGGTTTCTTCTCGCTCAACGGAATCTTGTGCCTTTCGATGTTGCCGATCAGTCGCGAGCAGAGAATGCGTCTTTGTCGAGCAGGGTCGTCGAGGTCGTGAACGCGGCGGAAACACTCCATCGAACCAGCCACGATCAGCCAGCCGATTTCCCATTCGCAAGTGAGGTTTGGGAAGCGCTCAAGACAACGAGCCTGGCGAGATCGAAACGCGAGAAGGTGCGTTCGGCGGTAAAGTTGACCGAGACGACCCTTGAAGGCCGCTTGCTACAGCTGGTACAGGCGCTCGGACGAGAGCCCTGCGAGTGGCTCCTAAATGGTCGGCACGCCGCCTGGGCAGTCGCCGCAAGCACGGTGCGAAACGCCCTAAGCCATGGATATCCCACTGCGCATCGAGTAGAGCAGGACCACGGAGCTCAGATCGCGATCGTCTACACGACCCTTGCGATCATCCGCCTACGCCTCCTGATCGAAGCTGGAATCCCGAACGGCACCAAGCTGCTCAAGATGATTCAGCAGGACCGGCACTATGTTGCTCTCGCGAATCAGCACGTTACCGACTGGGCCCAGCTTGAAGCGAGGATCAGCGGCCGTGAGTCCGTGGCCAATCCGGGGCGCAAAGAGGTACCCACCGTCGGCGCCGTCGCGGACATGTCCGTGACGCAAATACCCACGCCGAGCTCGAGTGACGCCGTCGATGGTCGGTAAACTCGACGAACTCGGCGGCTATCCCGGTGCGATGATCAAGCATCTGATCGATGCCGTCGGCGCCAACGGCGTGGCGCACATGGCGGATCTGACTCCTCGCGTGCGAGCACTTCGACCGCCGCCCTGGTGTACGTCGACGATCATGGCACAGAGGTTTTCGTGCACCGGCGTCATGGTGTGGTCGCTCGAACGCCGCAGGGCCCGGCTGGCAGGCTCGCGCTGTGGACTGTGCACATTCCCCATGGGTACGAGACACCGGTCGCTGCGATGTCTCCTGAAGTGGCCGAGGCGTGGCACGCGCAGTGGGCGCAGGACTCGGTCTTCGCCCAGTTCGGCCGTAGGTACCGCCAGCGCCGCCCGCAGTGAGGCCGCCGGCGGGGTCGTCGGTCGCCGGCAGATGACTGCCGAGCGCCGTGCTCGCGAATGGTTGAGCGCCGTTGCTCGCACCCTGATCGTCTCTAGCTCGGATTAACGCACGAAGCTGCTTGCCGCGGCTGAGGCCAGCAGTGGGTTCGTGCCTGGTCAGCATGGGGGTCCGTCGTAGACGCCCATGATGGGCTGGTGGCCGCATCGGCGATACGTCAGTGGACGGCGGTCGATCTGCCCCGCGCGCCCGTCGGGAGCCGCACGGGTCTGCGTGGGCGACTTCGTATGGCGACGTGCAGGCACCAGGTGAGGGGAGTAGGTGATGGCGGTGGTGACCGCACCTGCTCGCCAGCTACCGCTGTCTACATGCCGCGTTGGGTCTGTCGCCCCATTCGTGCTCGCCGCGTACACCTGCGCTCACTGGGCAGGAGGAACAGCAGCTCATCGGCGGGGGCTGGCAGGCGACCGAGACCGGTGACGAGAACTGGCACGTCGAGCTGGCCTGGCCGATCAGCACCAGCCAAGCCGAGCAGGCCGCGCGGCTGCTGCGGCAGACCATCCAGTTGGTGCTGCGCGCAGCCGAACCTGGCCTGGTCCAGACCAGCCGCGGCTACGCCCATGGCGCCGATCCACGACGACATCACGGATGACCGTTCGCCTCAGCCAGTCGCGTCGCGAACATGCGAGAGCGGCGCCGTCGAGGCGCCCGTACTCGGCTGCGCTGCGATCGCGAGCGCTGCCGGTCCTTCCGCGGCCATATGCTGCGCCGGTTCGGCGGCGGATGGAGGCTCGACGCACCGTCGCGATCAGGGTCCGCGGGTACGAAAGCCACTCGCGAGGTGCTCGCGAGCCTGTGTTGCACACGTGGCACCCGACAGGCGGACCAGTTACGGCTTGTCTGCGGGCTCGCCCAGCAGGTACCGCACGATGACGCAGTCGCCCTCGTGGCTGACCTGCGCCAAGTGCATCCGCCTTCCGGAGCCGAAGGGGAACGCCGCATCGCCGGCCAGCCGCGGGGCGCTGCTGTCACCGACGAAGAACGGCGCGATCGACAGGCGTATCTCATCGACGAGGCCATCGGCCAGGAACTGGGTATGGACCGTGCTGCCGCCCTCGATCATGAGCCGGCGGATCCCGCGCCGGTGAAGATCGGCCAGGACCTTCGGCAACGAGATCGGATCACCGGCGCCGACGATGTGGGCGACGGCACCGAGGCGCTGCCCGGCGGTGCCGGCCGCGGCGTCCGGAACGTAGACGATCTTGTCGCAGTCACCGGTGGTGAAGAACGGCAACTGCGGGTCGAGGTCGATGCTTCGGCTGATCGTCACCTTCGCCGGTGTCTCCGGCAGGCCGTCGGCGAGGCGCTTTTGCCGCAGCTGAGCCGAGCGGACCATCAGGCGCGGGTTGTCGGCGCGCAGCGTCGACGCGCCTACGAGGATCGCGTCAACGCCGGCGCGTAGCTCGTCAACCGCGGCGAAGTCCTCCGGGCTCGACAGCAGCAGACGCTGGGCGCTGGAGTCATCGAGGTAGCCGTCGACGGACACGGCGGCTTTGAGCAGTACGTAAGGTCGGTCGGTCACGGAGGGCTCCCGGGCAGGCAGGCGGTGATGAGTCGGCGTGTGACATCGGTGATGGTGTGCATGTCGGCGCAGTGTTCCAGGGCGGCGAAGTCGGCCTCGGCGATCCAGCTGCGCAGGCTCACATCTGTGCGCATGAGCAGGTAAGCGCGTTGTGCTGCTCCGCCGGAGGCGTTGAGCGGCAGCAGGCGGGTGCCGCCCTCCAGTGCGAGGTCTATCTCGTCATGGGTGCCGCGGCCGCCTCCGACGATCACGGCCAGGCGGACGTCTCTGACGACATTGGCGTGGCCGAAGATCCCCACGGTGCGCCGTAGATGCGCGGGGCGGTAGTTGTTGGCGATGTAGGTCATCACCTCGACTCCCACGCCGACAGGTCCGTGCAGGACCTCGAGCTGTCCGTCGCGTAGGGTCTCGGCCAGCGACTGGACGCTGACGTCGATGACCCCTTCGTTGGTACCTGGCCGGTGGCGGCTGCCGCAGATCGCGATCCGGGGACGCACGGACATCGACGCCGGGCTGATGCTGGCTATGTCGTCGTCGGCGGTACCGAGGCCCATCATGGCGCGCGGAATGGTCAGGCCTTCGGCGATCCGTTCCAGTACGTCGTAGGCGGTCACCTGCTGTTGGCCCTGCGATATGGCCCGGACGCGGTTCTCCGCCAGTCCGGTCTGTGCCGCGATCGACGCACGCGTGATGCCGCGTGAGCGAAGGAAGAGGAACAGCGAGGTGACATCCCGCTGGCGCAGCACGTCAGCCAGCGGCACGCCGTTCCAGCTGGCCTCGCTCCACCATCGAGGGTCGATGTCCCGCGCTGGCACCTTGTCACCTCCGGTGTCGACGCAGTCCTATGGTCGGCGCGGCGTGTGAGTGACTCATGGCTGGCGTCCATGGCCGCACAGGTGCCAGCCTTGCCGCGATCATGCCGGGGTCATGTTAGACCGCAGACCGGCCGCTGGCCAGAGGCTACGCCGGCCAGCGCCCGGTCGTAGCGGAGGCTCCGCCGCGGCTGACGGCTGCGTTGAACTGGGCAAACGCGCCCTTCGGCGCGGACGGCGTGAGCCCAGCCCATCGTAGGGGTCCACGATGGACCCCCATGGTAGGGGCTCACCGTGGATCTACCGCGGCCTCTTTAACGCGACCATCATCGTCGCTTAGCCGCGTTGATCTGGCAGGTCACCGCCTGACAGCCGGTCGCGGCAATTGGTCGATGCCCGTGACAGTCACGGGGCTACTGAGCCGAGACGGGAGACACACGATGTTCGCGCCTACCGACGGCTGTGTCCACTGGCCGTCCGGCGGTGTGGCCACGATGCGAGGAGCAGGTACTTCGCCTGCTGCCGAACCCGTGTCGCGAGCATCGGACGAGCGGGGCGGTGCCATCACGTCCCTGGCCGGACGACCAGACGCTGTAGCCGGTGGCCGCTTCAGCGGCGATGCCGTTCTCGTCGGCCGGCCTGGAGGGCTCGAAGTCAACTGGGGGAGGGGTCAAGCATGAGCGTGATGCTGCGATTGGCGCGTAGGGTCATCCTGCGCCAGCGACGGCCGCCGTCATCGGCGGTGACCGTCTACGCGGTTCGGATGGACTGGGCCGACAGAACACACCAGTTCGTGGACCGACGGTCCTCGCCTGAGCGTGCGCTGCTGGCCGCTGCGCGGCTGCGCGCCTACTGGAGGCGAAGTCCGGTCCGTCCGACGCTCAGCGTGGCGGCGCTGAGCGAGCACGAGTTCGCACTGCACCGTCGCCGCCGTGACTGCCGGTCGCCGGACTGCGCCGTCGCGGCGTCGGTCGAGAGCCGTTCGGTGGTGGCGTGATGGCGCGTGTGACGCTGGCGCAGGGCCGGATCGGCCCGGTCGGCTTGTTCATCATGGCAGTGGTGGCATCGTCGCCGTTGACAGTGCAGGTCGGTGGTATCCCCACGATGTATGCCGCGACGGGGGTCGTCGGTGTCCCGCTGGCCTTCGTGCTGGTCGCCGGCGTGCTGTACGTGATCGGTATCGGGTATGTGGGGGCTGCGGGGCATTTGAGCCATGCGGCGCCGCTGTACGCGCTGATGGGCCGGGGCCTGTCCCCGGTCGCGGGGGTCGCTGCGGGGCTGTGCGCGCTGATGGGCTACCTGGCGATCGGGACGTCGCTGTACGGGCTGCTGGGTTCGACCATGGCAGGCATGACCGGGTTCGGCCCGTGGTGGGTCTGGTCTCTGGCGGCGCTGGTCGTCGTCGCGGTGCTCGGCCTGGTGGGCGGGCTGGGCAACGTGTGGATCCTGGGGTTCCTGCTGGCGCTGGAACTCGCGGTGATCGTGTTCTACGTGATCACGGCGCTGTCGCAGCGGCCGGGGCCGCTGACTTTCGAGGCGTTCTCGCCGGCGGCGCTGCTGGTACCAGGTCTGGCCGGTGTGATCGCGTTCGCGATGGCGGCGTTCGTCGGTGTGGAGACGGTCCCGGCGTACGCCGAGGAAGCGCGCGGGGGTGCACCGAGCATCCGCCGGGCGATGCTGGCCGCGATCGGGTTCGCCGGGGTGTTCTACGCCCTAGGCGCATGGGCGATGGCCATGCAGGCCGGCCCGGGCGGGGTGGCGAAGATCGGCTCGGATGCTGCGGGTGGACCGCTGCAGACGCTGAGCACCGTGTTCGGGCCCTCCATCGGCTGGCTGACGACGATGCTGCTGATGACCAGTGTCGGGGCGGCGATGTCGAGCTTCCACCAGGCCGGCACGCGATACCTGTTCGCGATGGCCCGAGAGCAGGTCCTGCCTAGATATCTGGCCACGACGAGCAGGTCCGGTGAGACACCCGTCGCGGCGTCGCTGACCCAGACCATCCTGGCCGGGCTGGTCATCGCCGGGTTCGCCGTTTCAGGCGCCGACCCGCTCGCGGTGATGTTCACGTGGCTGTCGACTGGTGGTGCGGTGATGCTGCTGGCGCTGCTGGTCGTGGCGTGCGCCGCGGTGCACCGGTTCTTCGCCACCGGTCAGGGCACAAACGACAGCGTGCTGGTACGCCGCATCGCGCCGATCAGCGGGTGCGTACTCGGGTTCCTGCTGATGGCGATGATGCTGGCCAACCTCGGCTCGCTGCTCGGCCTGGCGCCAGGTTCGCGGGGCTGGCTGCTGCTGCCCGCGCTCGCGGTGGCGGTGCTGCTGGCCGGCCTGGGATGGGGTGCGGTGATGCGTGCGGTCCGGCCCGCGGCGCTGGCCGCGGTCGGCCGGGTCGTGGCCGATCCGGTCACCTCGCCTGCGCGCCGACTGAGCAAGCTGGTGATGTGACATGACCGCCAGGCACACCCACACCGACCAGGCGCAGCCCGCGCAGGCAGCACCAGCCGGCGCGGCGGCGGACGCAGCCCAGGACAAGAGGCCCGACGACAACACGCTGTATGCCGACTGGCGCTACCAAGCGGCCGAGCGGGTCCAGATGATGGGCGCCCACTTCAAGATCAATGCGTGGGAGCAGCGGTTCAGTCAGGACAAACTCGCACCACACGCGCTGGGATACCTGTACCTGCAGCACGACCGGCGACGCAGGAAGTTCTTCGAGGTAGCGGCGGCGTGGCACCTGTGGTTGGACCACCCGGACGTGCGGGTCCTGCCGCGGCTGCTGTTCGAGCTGCATCACCAGTTCGCGCCCCGCGCGGCGGGGGTGGGCTTCGACATCCGCGAGGAACTGTCGGTCGGCCACGACAAACACATGGCCTCCGACATCGGGGCCGTGTACGCGGGCCTGGCGGTGATCAGCCTGGACACCGCCCCCGGCACCGATAGCCCGACCGGGACGTGGGAGAAGGTGCAGCGCACGGCCCGCTCACCGCTGGACGTTCCTGCGGTGAGCCGGATTGTGCTGACCGACAAGACGACGATGGTCTGCTATCACGGCACCCGGGCGGAGTACAACGCGTTCACGGTGCAGTCCACTCATCCGGTGAGGCCGGCGTCCGGGTCGCGGCTGTTCGAAGCTTACTCGGTGGATCGCCAGCGGATGCTCGCCGATGCCGGCCATGGTGAGGTGCTGCGTTGGGCGGGGGAGCTGTCGGACACCCTGGCCCAGGCCGACAACGGCCGCATCACGGCGCTCAAGGCCGCCGCACACGCCAACACCAGTCGGCAGGGACGGCGGCAAGCATGAACACAGCCGAGCCGCGTGATCTCAAGCCGGTTTGGGAGCAGCTGGGTCGGCAGTATGCCGACGACGGGCGCATGAACCTCGGTTTTCCCGGCGCCACCGACATCACCTACGAGGACCTCGCGCATCTGTGGTCGGGGAGCCTGCTGAACAACATCGGGTCCCCGTACGACGGCGGCCACGGCCGCAACCACACCAAGGACCTCGAGGTGCAGGTCGTGAACATGGTCGCCGACATCGTGGGCGCCCCGGCCAGCCGGTGGGGTTACGTGACCGACGGGGCGACCGAGGGCACCGAGCACGCGCTGCTTGATGCCCGGCGTCGCTTCCCCGACGCGGTGATCTACGCCTCGGCAGCCGGACATTACATGCTCGGCGAGCTCGCGGAGAAGCTGATGATGCCGCTGGTGGTCATCGGCGTCGATGACGGCGGCGGTATCGACGTGGCGGATCTGGCGGGAGAACTGGCCAGGCGCCGGGACCGGGCGGCGGTGATCGTGGCGGTGGCGGGCACGACGATGACAGAGGCTGTCGACGATGTTCCGGCGATCGTCGCCGCGTGCGACCGGCTGTCGATCACCCGCCGCCGGATCCACGTCGACGCCGCGCTGTCGGGCCTGCCGCTGGCCCTCGTCCCGGTCGACGGCGTCCCGCGGGTCGACTTCAGCGTCCGCGGAGTGACCTCGACGGTGGTGTCGGGCCACAAGTTCCTGTCAACCTTGGAGCCCTGCGGGGTCCTGGTGTACCGAGACCAGCCGTTGGCGGCGGCCGCGGGCCGGGTCTCGTACACGGGCACGGCGTCGGTGACCCTGGCTGGCAGTCGTTCCGGGCACACCACGCTGAAGCTGTACAAGTCTCTGGCTGGGCTGGGTACGGAGGCGCACCGGGCGCGGGTGCGGGCCTGCCGCGACACCGCCGCCTACGCCTGCGAGCGGCTGCGGCGTATCGGGGTGGACGCTAACCGGCATCCGCACGCGTTCACGGTCTTCTTCCCGCCGCCACCGCCGGAGTTGGCCCAGCGGTGGGTCGTGCCCGCCGACGACCGCTGTGCCCATCTGATCTGCATGCCGCAGGTCACCAGGTCGGATGTCGACCGTTTCGTGGCCGATTGGCAGGCGCTGGTCGGCCGGAGGCGAGGGCTGCTCGGAGCGCGAAGGCCCGCGATGGCCGCGAGCTGACAGGTACATCGTGACGTTATCGGCCGTGCCCACCGCCTGGGCGCGGCAGCATCGGCGCCGCGCCATAGGCGGTCAGCCGGTGCCGGGGTGCGGCAGCGAGCCTCCCGCTCTGCCACACCCCGCGGCTCGGGCCGGCGGCCCGGCAGGGCGCTGCGCCAGCGCTTGGTCCCGAAACCGGGTCCGCCGGTCTGAGCCATCACCTGCACCACCCGACACCCGACTGAAAGGGACTCCCGACGTGCTACGCGAACGCAACCTGCCAAGACGTGGTGGAGGCGCGCCGGACCCTGGGGGTGAGCGGCGCGGGCGGAGGAAATAAGGGGTCTCCGCCGCGGCCCAGGCCGAAAGGCAGCCCTCGCTAGGGACACAGGGCGAGCGGTTGCCGGGGGCGGCCTGGGCCGTACACGCCACACCTACCGGTTCGAGAGACGAGGAGAGGACATGTCGACGGGGTCACCTCGCAGCAGCTGGCAGGGTTCGCGCCGCTGCTGTACTGCGCCGGCTGCCGCCGCCGGATGCGCGAACTCACCGGCGGCCCGCAGCGGGTGTTCCAGTGCGCGCCGGGTTGCCGGCGCCAGCCTGTCGACGCGGTCTGGCTGGAGGAGCAGGTCGTGCGGGCGCTGGCGGGCAGGGTGCCGCTGGTGCGAGCGGCCGAAGCGATCACGGCGATCACCGTCGCACGACACGGCCCGGCAGGTGTGGGCGTGCGTTGGCGAAACGACCGCTGGATCGGCCGCCAGCCCGATATGCGGGCGCGCCCGACGACGGTGTTCGTGCCGGCGCGCAGATCTCGCGCATGAGCGTCGAGTAACGCGGCCAGGTCCAAAGGTTTTGATCATCGATCGAGATGGGGGTACGTCATGATGTCGAGTCCACCGGCGGCATCGCCGCAGGCGCTGTTGCGCCGACTGCTATCCGGTGTCGCGCGGGTGTTCGTCGTGCCGGTCAGCGCCGACGGGCTGCTGCTGCTGCATCGTCACGAGAGCGAACGGCACTGTTGCTGGACGTACCCGACGATGCAGCGCGGCACGATGCGCACCGACCCGGCCACCATCGCGCGGCGGCTACTGCGCGAAGAACTCGGCGCCGAGTCGGGCGGGTTACGGCTGGTGCACGTCCTGCCTGCGGCGCGCACCCACGCCCGCTCCGCGGTCTACGCCGCCAGCCTGGACCTGCCCGCCGCGGAGATCCTCGCCGCTCGTGAGGCGACCGGGACCTCCCGCCGCGCCCTGCAGGCGCTGGCGGTCACCGCGGAGACCCTGGCCGCGCTCGACGTGCGCCCACTGGCGATCAACGACCTGATGACCACCGGCGGCATCCCGGCGCAGACCCTGCTGTCCCTGCCCGACCCCGCCTCCACCGTCAACCAGCCCGGTTAGCGAGTCCCTGCACGGCATCCGTGTGCGGCTGCGCCTTGCCCGGACAGCGGGCTCAGGCACCAAGCCGCCGAAGCCCTAGGCGCTCATCCGGATCCGACTACGGGCGGCCGTAACCACGCATAGAACTTTCGCATTGGAGTGTCATGGGTACCGGTACCGGCAACAGTCTGCTCGACTACGAGCGCACAGCGCAGCGTCCCGAGTGGGAGCACCTGCCCGAACAGCTGCGGGCGGCGATCACCGACCGGCTGGGTAGCCCCGTCACCAGTGCGGTGTCGCGTACCAGCGGTTTCAGCGACGGGTTCGCCTCTGTCCTGACGACCGCCGACTGCGGCTCCTACTTCATCAAGGCCACCAGCGCGACGTCGTCGGCGGCGCAGCTGTATCAGGCCGAGGCGCAGTTCGCCGCGGCGCTGCCAGTGGCGGTGCCAGCGCCGAAGTTCCTGTGGAGTGCGGAGCTGGCCGGGCATGTGGTGCTGTGCTTCGTCGCGGTCGTCGGCCGCATCCCGCAGCTGCCCTGGAGCGCAGACGAGCTGCGGGCGGCGTTGCGCGCCCAGACCGCGGTCGCCGCGAGCCTGGCCGACCCGCCCGCCCGGCTGGCGGACCTGGTGACGACATCGTTCTCCCAGACCGCCCGCGACAGGTACGCCAACTGGGCGGCGATCGCCGCGGGCCAGGTCCCGATGCCCGACGTCCCGTCGTGGGCGAGCGAGCAGCTGGGGCTCCTGGTCGGTCTGGAAGCGCGGCTGCCCGGGCTGACCGTCGGTGCGACCAGCCTCATCCACTACGACATACGCGCCGACAATCTGCTGGTCCTCAACCGCTACAACTGGACCCTGGTCACCGACTGGGCGTGGGTCATGCGCGGGCCGTCGTGGGTCGACACCGTCGCCCTGCTGATCGGCGCCAGCGACCGTCCCGACGTCGACCAGCTGCTGGCCGAGCACCCGACGGCCGCCGGAATTCCAGCACAGGGCGTGGAGGCGATGCTGGCCGCCTACGCCGGATACCTGCTCGTCCACGGCCGCGCCGAACCGAACCCCGCCTCGCCGCACCTGGCCGCGCACCGCCGCCAGTCCGGCCTGGCCGCCCTCGGTTGGCTGCAGCGCCGACTCGAGCACTGAACCAATCACCTGACCGGTCAGCCCGACCCCTTACGGACTGAAGGACCTGCCGTGACACAGACATCACAAACACCGACCGCTGCCGACACCACCGTGCTACAGCCGCCACGCCCCCGCACGGCCGGTGATGCCGCACTGCCGGAGATGCGCACCATGTGGTGGGAGACCGGCATGCGCGCCCGCGCCGACGCCGGCTTGCTGGCCGTGTTCGCCGAGATCCCGCAGCTGATCCGCACCGCCCTGGGCATCGCCTGGCGCGCCGACCGCGCCCGCACCCTGACCGTGGCCGGCGCGACCGTCGGCGCCGGGATCCTGTCCGCGCTCGGGCTGCTGGCCACCCAGCGGGTCCTGGTCGAGCTGTTCGCAGCCGGGCCGACCCCAGACCGGGTCTGGGCGGCGCTGCCCGCGTTGATCATGCTGGCCGCCACCGCCGCGACCCGTGCCGGGCTGAGCATCGTGACCGGGTTCGCGCAGAACGGGCTCAGCCCCCGCGTCGACCGCGACGTCGAGCGGCGCCTGTTCGAAGCCACCACCAGTGTGCGGTTGGCGGCGTTCGACGCCGACGCGTTCGCCGACGACATGGAACGCGCCGGCCGCGGAAGCAGCTCCGTCATCGGCCTGGTCCAGGGAACCCTCAACCTGATGGCCGGCCTATCGGGAATCATCGCGGTCACCGCGGCGGTCGTGGTGATCGAGCCGGTGCTGCTGGCAGCGCTACTGGTCGCGACGGTACCCAACGTTTGGGCTGCGCTATCGGCAGGGCACCAGCGCTACCGCACCTACATCGCCGGCTCAGTACGCCGCCGCCGACTCGGGGTCCTGCACCGGCTCATGGCCGAACGCGACAGTGCCGCCGAACTGCGCTCCTACGGCCTGCGCAGGTTCCTGCTGGCCCAGTACGACCAGGTAATGGGCGCCGAAACGAAGATCCAGCTGGACCTGGCGCGGCGGGTCACGATCACCACCACGATCGGATCGTTGACCTCCGGCATCGCCTCCACGGCCGTGTATGTGCTGCTCGGCGTGCTGCTGCTCGACGGTGGCATTCCCCTGGCCGCGGCGGCGACGTGCGTGATCGCGGTGCAAACTGCTCAACGGCATCTGTCCATGGCGGCATGGCAGGTCGATCGGGTCTACGACGAGGGTGTCCACGTCCGCGACTATCAGAACTTCCTGGCACGTTCGCGCCAGCACATGCCCGACACCCGCGGCAGCCACCAGAGCGCGCCGCTGGACGAGCTGCACCTGGACAAGGTGAGCTTCGCGTTCCCCGACCGCGACACCCCAGCGGTGGCCGATGTCAGCTTGACGATCCGCCGCGGGCAGACGATCGCCCTGGTGGGGGAGAACGGCAGCGGCAAGTCGACGCTCGCAGCCGTGATCGCCGGGCTGCGCGAGCCCGACAGCGGCAGCATCAGCTGGAACGGCCGCGACTACGCCGAACACGACCTCGACGGGCTGCGCGGACGGATCGCCGTGGTCCGGCAGGACTTCTACAAGTGGCCGCTGTCGGTCGTCACAAACATCGCGCTGGGCGACATCGACGCCGACGCCGACCCTGACCGGATCCATGAAGCCGCCGGGCGCGCTGTCGCCCACCCGGTGATCGCCGGCCTGCCGCACGGATACGAGACGCTGCTGGACCGCACGTTCGCCGACGGCCAGGACCTTTCCGGAGGACAGTGGCAGCGGATCACCTCCGCTCGCGGGCTGTACCGCGACGCCGACCTGCTCGTGATGGACGAGCCGTCTTCTGCGCTGGATCCCCGCGCCGAAGACGCCCTGTTCCAGGCGATCCGGGACCGGCAGGGCCAGCGGACCACGATCCTGATCACGCACCGGCTGGCCAACATCCGTCACGCCGACCTCATCGTCGTCATGCACGATGGCCGGATCGTGCAGTCCGGCAGCCATGACGAGCTGATCGCCGACGGCGGCCTCTATAGCGAGCTCTACACATTGCAGGCCCGGGGCTACGCCGAGGCGGTGTCATGATGGCAGACCGGCGGGTCGTCGAACACGATCAGAGCTGGGCGGTGCTGGCTGCGGCGCATATCGCCGGGGTGCGTGACGCCCTGAGCGGCCTGGTGACGCAGGTCGAGCACGTCGGCCCGACTGCGGTCGCCGGGCTGCCCGCGGATCCGGTGATCGGGATCGCCGCCAGGCTCGATGCGACGGCGAACGTGAGCACGCTGATGCGGCTGGCGACGGTCGCCGGTTGGGCCTTCGACGGTGACCTGGGCGCCGACGGCGGCCTGGTGTTCACCAGGCACCATGCCGGGTTGACGGTGCGGCTGCACGTGATCGGCGCGTTCCAGCCGCTATGGGATCGGCTGCTGGGCGTACGCGACACACTGCGCGCCGATGCGGACCTGGCCGCCCGGTACAGCCACCTCATCCGCGACGGATTGCGGTATCCGGGTGCCGCGCAGCAGCTTCTGGTACAGATCGCCGACCGCTACGGACCGGCCGAGCAGATGCCGGTGGTGAACCGGGTCCGGGCGGCTCTGTTCACTCCCGCAGAACGGATCCTGCTCGTGCGGCGCACCAAGCCAGGCGAGCCGATTCACTGGGTGCTGCCCGGTGGGGGAATCGAGCTCGGCGATGCAGGCTTGGAGGACACGGCACTGCGGGAGGTCCGGGAGGAGACAGGCGGCCACGCCCGGTTGCACCGGCTGATCCACGTCGCGGTCGTCGCCGGGACCGCGCATGCGATCTTCCTCGGCCGCATCGACCAGTGGGACGAGTCGGCACGTACGGGCCCAGAGCTGGCGGACGCGTCCCGTGGCGGCTACCACCTCGACGAACTCGACCCTCGCGATCCGGTGTTCGCCCGCGGGCTGGTCTGGCCGTTGCCGACCGCGCAGTGGCTGGTCGAACACATCACCGCCGGCACCGACCTGTTCACACTGCCCGACCTGCGTGACCAGGAACCCCCGCGATGGGCACCGCGACCTGCCAGAACCAGCAGCCCGGGAGGCCGGTGATGACGTTCACGCTCAACCCGCGTATCCGCGCGGTCCTGGAAGCCGCCTACGGCCTGCGGGTAGGACGCATTCGGCGGGTCTGGGCAGGCACCCAGACCGACAACCTGCGTGCGGAACTCGCCGACGACACCAGCCGCTTCGTCAAGATCTACCGCACGGGTGGCGACCTCACCTACGAACGGCAGATCCTCGACGCAACCATGTACCTGGCCCAGGCGGGCGTGCCCACGACCAGGCTAGTCCGGACCACGAGTGGCGAGCGGATGCACGTCGAGGCGGATCTGGCGGTATCGGTGTGGCTGTGGACCGACGCGACCAGCCCCGCAGTGCTCAATGTCAGGCAGGCTGCGGCGCTGGGCCGGGCCACCGCGGGACTGCATCACGTCCTGGACGGGCTGGCTGCGCAGCGGCTTCCCGTCAGCGCCGAACGGTGCCGCACTACCCTGCCCGCGCAGGCCCAGGCCCGCTGCGAGCATCTGCTCGACCTGATCAGCGCGCGGGTGTTCACCGACCGCACCGACCACGCCAACATCGCGCGCCTGCGTCAGCGCATCACCGACCTCGACCACGTCGGTCGGCTGCAGGACGGTCTGGCGCCGCTGCGGCTACGGCCGGCCCACGGCGACCTGGTCACCCCGAACACCCTGTTCGCCGGCGACCAGTTGGCCGCGATCATCGACCTGCGGCTACAGCACGCCGATCGGGGCCGGGAACTGGGCCGGATGGCATTCGACCCGCACACCGTCGCCCACCGCGACGACTGGCAGCAGATCTCTCTCGCGGCGGTGGCTGCCTACCTGGAAGCAGGCGGCCCGGCGACCGGCGACGAGGTTCGCAACTGCGCCCGCCTTGCCCTGCTGCACGCCCTACTGAGCACCTACGGGGTCGAGGAGCGGTACCTCGCGCCGCGGCCGGCGCGGATCCAGAAGAGCCTCGACCGCTACTGGGCCGACCGGCACCTGTTCACCCGGCGCCTGCTGCAGCACCTGCCCCAGGTCGAGCAGCAGCTCACCGGGCTGGCCGCCGGTATGCACAGCCACGGTCGCGCGGCTATCACCGGGGCGGTCCGGTGAGCGTTCTCGCCGACGCCCGCACACGTCTGCACCGCGCCGTCAGGAGCATGCAATGAGTACCGTCGTCCTGATCACCGGAGTGTCCGGCACCGGCAAGTCCGCGCTGGCCAGGCACCTGACCGCCCGAGGCGAGCATGTGATCAGCCTCGACGCCCAGCCCGGTCTGTGCCGCTGGGAGGACCCGACCGGCCGCCCGGTAGTCCGCCCTGAGCAGCCCGACATCGGATGGCTGCGCCGCCACCACTGGAACTGGCGCCCCGCCGTGCTGGACATGCTGATCGGGCAGCTGCGTAGTGCTGACCTCGACCGGGTGTTCGTGTGCGGGACCGCGGCGAACATGGCGCTGTTGACCGACCGGTTCGATCTGATCTTCGCGCTCGACGTCGACCTCGAGATCATGCTGGCCCGCCTTCGCCACCCCGAGCGCGGCAACGACTTCGGCCGCGCCGGTGCCAGCCGCCAACTGCTTGCCGAGCGGTTCGCCACCGACCGTGCCGCCACAAGCCGGCTGGCACACGTGGTCATCAACGCCACCGATCCGCTGACGGTCGTCGCGAACGCCATCCGCGGCTACACCGCCATCTGCCAACTCCAGCCGGTCGCCGCCTGAACCAGCCGCCGCTAGCTGTGCTGAGCGAGCCGCGATGCCGCTGTTGCCCGGCCTGCGGTCTGCGCCGTTGTGGCGTCATGAAACCGCATCCGTTCACCCTGACCTGCGCCCGGAAGGATTCGACATGGTTGACCCGGCTCATCGGCCGTTGCCAGCCGGCGTAGCCGCGATGCTTGCCGATCGTGGGTTCGCCGGCAGGGACGTGCTGCACGTCAGCGACAAGGTCGTGGTCGTGGCCGGCGTCTGGGAGGGCGAGCAAGCCGTCGCCAAGATCCGTGTCGGTGACGACGGCTACTGGGGTGTGCGTCAGCAGGCCGAACGCCGTGTCTATGCGGCGCTGGCGGAGCAGGAAGCAGGCGTGCGCACCGCGCGGCTGCTGTACTGCGACGACCGGATGATCGTCCTGGAGCGGCTTGCCGGCACGGCGGCCGGAACCGGCCGCTATCCGGCCGATGTCACCACGGCGGGTGCGGCGGCGGTGATGGACGCCCTGACGTGCCTGCACGCATGGCGTCCGACCTACCAGGCCCTCGACGCGTTCCCGGGCACACGCCTGAACGTGCACCGCGCCCTGGCCAACGCGGGCCTGGCCGACCGTGACGCCCACGCCGTCGACATCCTGCACGCCCGCAGCACCCGACTGCGCGTCGAACACGGCGACCCGCTCGCGGGCAATTTCCTGCTCGATGGCGGCCGGGCCGCGGTGCTGGACCTCGAGCACGCGGGCTGGCATCTGCCCGGAACCGACTGGGCCTTGATGACCCTGCTGTGGGCACCGCGGCAGCCTGACCTGCGCGGCCTGCTGCAGGCCGCAGTCGATCGTGACCGGGTCCACGACGGCTACGCCGTCGCGCTGATCGCCTACGCCTGCCACGAACTGGCCCTGCATCAAACATTCGGCGCCCACACCTCTAACCGACGACGAACGGTGCTTAACACCAACCTCAGCCACGCCCGCGAGATCCTGCACGCCACCCTGGAAAAGCCCTCACCATGAACCCCGGCGCCATACCGCTCTGCCGAGGCTGCGCTGTACGCCGACCGGGCCGCCGGTGCCAGGCCTGCGTCAGGACGGCCACACCCACTCGCGAAATAGATGACCGCGTTCCTGCTTAGGCGCACTCACCGAGAAAGCCGATCTGATGCTCGCCCCTCGTCGTTGCGCCACCGTCGCCTTTGCCGCGGTGGCCGCGCTGGTACTGCTGACCGGCGTCTTGCAACACATCGCGTCGCTGAAGCTGGCAGCGCTGTGGATCGCCCTGCTGCTGATGGCCGCAGCATCCGCCGGCTGGCGGCTGCTCGGCCGCCTCTACCTCGACCGGTTCGGGGCGCCGACCGGGCTACCCGTGCTGGCGGGCGGCCGGGTCGAGAGCCGGGGCATGTTCAGGATCCTCCCGGGCCACGAGCCCTCGCGCGGGAAGCAACAACCCGGCCCTCGTCCCGGCCGCCCGTCAGTCCCTCAGAAGGCCCCGCGTCGCCGCTGCCGGTGAGGTCTCTTGATCAGGCAAGCCGACACGCCTACGCCAGCGTGTCGGCGGAGTAGGCCACCTCACCCGCGATGCAAACTTCACCCACCAGACGCACGTACGCCGGAGGCCGCATGATCCGCCACCTGACCGTTTCCGCGATCATTCTTCGCGACGATCACGTCCTGCTGGTCGAACACCGCAAGAGCGGCCTGTTCCTCCCGCCGGGCGGCCATCTCGACGATCATGAACTGCCTACCGACGCCATCCATCGAGAAGTCATGGAGGAAGTCGGTCTCACCGTCGAGATCTACGCCAGGAAACAGTTCAGCCACCCCGTGGTAGCGACGCTCGAACCGCCGTTGACCATTTTGGTGATCGACAATGTCGCGGACCCAGCCGTCGGGCCGCATACCCACATCGACCTTGTCTACGTCTGCCGGCCGACCTCGTCGAATGTCACGCTCAACCCCAACGAAGTCGACGGATACCACTGGGTTGCACTGGCCGATGTCGCAGACCTGCCAACCCCACCGGAACTCCCGTCGCTCATCCTGGCGGCCGCCAAGTACGCCGAGACCGCCGAGTTCTAACTAGTCAGTCGCGCCGCTGAGCGCGCTACTGCTTGGCCTTCGCCGCCGTCAGGGACAGGTTCCCGGCCAGCGCCTGCTGGTCATCATCGCGCTTGCGGAATGGCCTGGTCGCGGCACCATTGAATCAGCTGCACTCCGCGATACTTCGAGGGTGATCACTCCCATTCTTCAGACCACCGTCTTCGTCCGTTCCGCTGACCGAACCCAAGTGCTGCTAATGCATCGCAACAAGTGGTCGCAGGACATTCACTTCGGCAAGTACCTCAGCCTCGGCGGTCACGTCGAGCCCGACGAGGACATTCTGACCTGCGCCCGCCGAGAGGTCTACGAAGAATCCGGCCTCACCGCTACCGACCTGACACTCCGTGGAACGGTCATGTGGACCGGCTTCGGCCACGACCGCATCAACGCCCTGTGCTTTATCTTCCGAGCCGACGTTTTCGCAGGCACACCACATAACGGCAACGAAGAAGGAACCCTTGAGTGGGTGCCGATGGACGAACTGGACGGCCGCCCGATGTGGGAAAGCGACCGCCTGTGGCTGCCCATGGTCTTCGACACCAACACGAAGCCGTTCTACGGCGTAATGCCATATGACGGCCACGAGATGCTCAGTTGGTCCTTCCAGCGGTGATCTCAGTTGCTGTCGCCGCCGCTTCCTCGTCGTCACCGCCATTCGGCGTAAAGGGGCATCGGAGGGCCTGCGCCCCGCTCGGCTGTGACCCGAACCCCCAGCCTGAGCTGAGCCGGTCTTGCCGTCGTTGCCTCCTGCGGGCGGGAGAAGTCGCAGTTAGGCGGTGTCTCGAAGTCGTGTAGCCACTCGTTGGGTGGACTGTCCGGCGTGCTCGCTTTATCCCGCGGCCGCCAGGAAATCCGAGTAGAACAGGCCCAGGCCGGCCGCCACGCAGACGCCGGCCACGGTCCAGAACCGGACCACGATATTGACCTCGCTCCACCCGGCCAGGTCGAAATGGTGGTGCAGCGGCACCATCCGGAAGACACGTCTGCCGGTGGTCCGGAACGAGACGATCTGGATCACCCAGGTGGTCACGATGATGACGAAGAGCCCGCCGATAACGATCGACAGCAGCGTGGTGCGGGTTGCCACCGCGAGACCGCCGATCAGGGCACCGAGCCCGAGCGAGCCCACGTCACCCATGTAGATCCGCGCCGGGGACGTGTTCCACCACAGGAAGCCCACGCAGGCACCGGCGGCCGCCGCCGCGATCATGACGATCTCCAGGGGATCCCGGACCTGGTAGCAGTAGTCGTTCACGCGGACGTACGCGTCGTCGGCGCACCAGTGCCGGTACTGCCAGAAGCCGATCAGCGCGTATGCGCCGAACACCAGGGCCGACGCGCCGGTAGCCAGGCCGTCGAGGCCGTCGGTGAGGTTCACGCCGTTTGACATCGCCGTGATCACGAAGACGAACACGATCACCGAGCCGACCTTGCCGACGTTCAGCCAGCTGATGTCGCGGATGAGCGAGATGTGCTCGCTGGCCACAGTCTGGCCGTTGGTGCTGGCCGCATAGAGCGCGGCGATGCCGAACCCGCCGCCGACGATCGCCTGGCCGAGCAGCTTGCCTTTGGCGGACAGGCCGTCGGAGCTGCGCCGGCGCACCTTGAGGAAGTCGTCGAGGAAGCCGACCCCGCCGCAGAAGACGAACAGCCCGAGCAGGACCAGGGCCGTCATGGTCGGGCCCTCCTGCGCGATCTGCCGTTCGGGCAGGGTCATCAGGGTGATGTGCCCGGCCAGGTAGGCGAAGACGGTCGCCACGATGAAGGCGACGCCGCCCATCGTCGGCGTGGCCTTCTTGCCCTGGTTGCTGGCGAGCCCGAGGGATCGGATCGGCTGGCCGGCCTTGAGCGCGGTGAAGACGCGGACCGCGACCGGGGTGCCGAACAGGGAGATGATGAACGCGACCGCGGCCGCGACGATGACTGCCCTCACTGGCGGGCCGCCACGAGATCCGTATTTCTCACGGCGTCCCCATCGCGGCCGAAAACCTCGCCGAAGTACCAGGCCTCCAAGGTCGCCGAGTGCTTGACCAGGCCGAGGAGGTTGGTGCCGTCGCCGTCAGGGGACGCCGCACGTCGTGCTCGGACAGGCCGTCGAGCTTCCGCACCAGCGCCTGACGTGTCGATCTGAGCTGGTGGTGCAGGTGGTCCTTCACGAGATCATCGATCACGGGACGTGAGCTTGCCATCCGGCAGCAAGCAGGGCAGCCTGCGCACTTTGCGACACCGCCTGGAGGTGCGGGCCGCGTGGGACGGCTCGACAGGGGCGCTGAAGCAGGCTGCCGTGACCGCCCTCGCCGTCAGATGACACGCCGCGATGGTCAGGAGTACACGCGTACGAACCGGAGCTAAGCTGTCGGCCGGACAACCTGACCCGGAGGACCCTGTGCCTGTGATCGGGACGCTCATCGCCGAAAGCCTGGCAGCAGATGGGGTTCTGGACGTGCCCCTGACGCTGCGCCGGCTACAGCGGATTGTCATCTCCAACCCGGCTCCCGGCCAGCCCGAGTGTAGGTTCTCTGGTTCCGTGTCCTTTTCTCACAGCGAATGTCGTGGGGTTGTCGTATGACGGTTAAGGATGTCCAGCGCGGTATCGGACCGGCGACGGTGGTGGGCACGCTGGTGGCGGAGAGTCTTGCTCCAGGCGCTGTAGTCGATCTTCCGATTGTGATTCGCCGGATCCACAGGGTTAGGGCAGGCAGTGCGGTTGACCGCGTTGGTGGACAGCCTGAGGTGTGGACTTTGCTGGACTTTACGTGCGATGAGGGTCTTGGGGACGAGCTCGCGGCGCAGTTGTCCGTCGGGTTGCTGCCGGGTCCGTGGTACGCGGACTGGACGGTGGGGCCGGCGAAGCAGGTCGTGTTCGCGGGCAGGATTTTCAAGGTCGATCGGCAGGATGCGGTGGGGCTCGCGGCGGTCAGGGAGTACGCCCGCGCTGTCGGTGTGCCCGAGGCGCAGCTGGACTGGGCCCAGTAGCTGTGTCCAGGGTTCACCCGTTCAGGTGTACTCCAATGGGAGTGACTATCGACTAACGTAGCTATATCGATATGTTGGGCCGGCGTGCTCCCTGCGTATCTCCGGACGGGTGAGAGGGCTCGGGAACCTGACGACTGGAGCCCAACGTGCTTGCTGGTGAGCCTGAGCGTGTGACGGTTGACTACCGTCGGCCGGCGGGCAGGACGGTCGAAGGCCAGCCGTGGGATACGGTTCCCGTCGCAGCACTGATAGCGGCCTTACCCTGGCGGACGTTTCGCTGGCACCAGGGGCAGAGGCACTATTCGGGCACCTACTGGTCGGCAACCCAGCGGGATCATGTGATCTATGAGTCACGGCTGGAGCTGGCCCGGCTCTTGTTCGCCGATTTCGACCGGCGGGTGAGCGCGATCGTGGCGCAGCCGTTTCTGCTGCATGCCGTCGTCGGCGGAGCGCACCGAAGGCATGTGCCCGACTTCCTGCTGGTCGTCGACGATCGGGCCGTGATCGTGGATGTGAAGCCCGCCAGGCGTCTGGTCGATGCGACGGTCGCGGCGACGCTGGCGTGGACAGCCGAGGTCGTCGCGTTGCGTGGGATGCGCTACGAGGTTTGGACGGAACCGCCCGAGGTCGAGCTGGCCAATGTCCGGTTCTTGGCCGGGTATCGACGTGCTTGGTTGTTCGATGCGGATCTGGTGGCGCGGTTGAGCGCCGCCGATCTGGATGGCGCGACGGTGTCGGTGGCGGCCGGGTGCGCTGCGGGGTGGCCCGCGCCGGTGGCGCGGGCGGCGGTGCTGCACTTGATGTGGACGGGCCATCTCGTGTTCGACATGGCCGTGCGGCTGTCGGGTGCCACGGTGCTGCGGAGGCCGGCGTGAGCGAGGCTGGCGTGCGGGTCGGGGTCGGCACGCTGTTTCGCTTCGACGGTGAAACCGTGGAGGTCGTTGAGCTGGTCGCGACGGCGGCTGGCAACGAGGTGGTCGGCAAGACCGCGACTGGGCAGCTGCTGCGGCTGTCGGTGCGGGAGCTGCTGTTTTCCGGCAGGGCGCAGCTGATCCCTCGACGACCTGGGCCTGCCGCTGACGACGACATCGACTCTGCGGCCGTGGTGCTGGCCCAGCTCACTGACGCCGAACGCCATCTGGTCGCGCAACGTGCGGGTGATGTCCGGGAGGTGCTGACCGGGTTCCGGTCTGGGTCGGCGCAGCTGGCAGGCCCGGATGAGCCGCGCCCGCAGTATGCGCTGACGCTGACGCTGCGGGAGCGATACTCGGCGAAGGCTGCCGAACTCGGGGTCACGTTCCGCACTATCCAGCGGTGGGTGCGTCGCTTCCAGCAGTATGGCGAGGCCGGTCTGGCGCCGTCCCGCGGTGGGGTGGCCCGCTCGCGCACGCGGGTGGACGAGCGTTGGGTCGAGATGGCGCTGGAGGTGATGGTCGAGCACACCGACGAGTCGCGGCCCTCCCGTCTGTTGGTGATCGAGCGGACCAAGGCGCGGCTGGCGGCCCGCTACGGCGACGGGGCGGTGCGCCTGCCGAGCCAGGCCAGCGCCTACCGCCTGCTCGAAGACCTCGAACGGCGGCACCCGACGTTCCGGCTTTCCGCCAAACGCAACCGGGATGTCGCCGCCCGCCCGAAGGATGTGTACGGCAAGCTGCGCCCGACCCGGCCTGGTGAGTACATGCTGATGGACACCACGCGCCTGGACGTGTTCGCGCTGGATCCGTTGACGCTGCGCTGGATGCAGGCGGAGCTGACGGTGGCCATGGACTGGTACACCCGCTGTGTCACGGGGGTGAGGGTCACGCCCGTGTCGACCAAGTCGGTGGACGCCAGCGTCACCCTCTACCAGGCGTTCCGCCCTCCGCTGGCGAGCAGCGGGTGGCCGCAGCACGCGGTGTGGCCCGAGCACGGGATCCCCGCCACGGTCCTGGTCGACCGCGATGCGGTCGAGGGGCCGCTGCGGGCGGCGGCGGGCCCGGCGGTCGTGCCGGAGACGATCGTCATCGATCACGGCAACATCTACATCTCCGAGCATCTGACCAGCGTCTGCCAGCGGCTGGGCATCTCGATACAGCCGGCCCGGCTGCGCACGGGACGCGACAAAGGCCCGATCGAGCGGTTCTTCCGCACCCTGCGGGAGGACCTGCTGCAGGTGCTGCCCGGCTACAAGGGTCCCGATGTCCACTCGCGTGGCCTGAACCCTGAGCGGGACGCGTTCTTCTTCCTCGACGAACTGGAAGCGATCATCCGGGAGTGGGTGGCGGTGGTCTACCACCACCGGCCGCACGCGGGCTTACGCGATCCGGGAGTGCCGGGGCTGGCGTTGTCCCCGGCGAAGATGTTCGAGCACGGCATCGCGAAAGCGGGCTACGTCATGGCGCCACGTGACCCGGACCTCGGGTTCGAGTTCCTGCAGACGGAGTGGCGCACGATCCAGCATTACGGTGTCGAGATCGGTGGCCGCCGCTATAACGGCCGGGCGTTGAACAGCTACCGGGACCGTTCCAGCAGCGCCACCGGCCGCAAGCGCGGCAAGTGGCCCTTCGCGGTCAACGTCGACGACATCACGCGGATCTACTTCCGCGATCCCGAGGACCGGGCCTGGACGGAACTGGTCTGGGAACACGCCGCGGACGCCGCGATGCCGCTGTCGGAAGAAGGTCTGGCTTTCGCCCGCGAACTGGCCGCGTCGAAGTACACCTATCCCAACGACAAACTCGCCGTCGCCGAACTGCTCGACCGCTGGAACGTCGGGCTCGGCCACACCCGCGAGGAGCGGCGCATCGCGCTGCGGATCGCCCGGTCGCAGTCGGGCCTTCACCTACCGGTCGCGCCCGACCCGGTGAAGTCCCTGGCATCGGTCCGGCACGTCCTGGAGCCGGATGCGGCAGATGCCGAACCGCCTACCGGCGGGCACACGCAGCTGGGTGACGACGACCTGGACACCGACTTCGATGACGACGAGTTCTACTCCGACGCGCTGGGGGACGTATGACCCGGTCACGGTCCTCGGAGGCCAGGCGGGCTGCCGCTACCTTGGACAACCTCACGCTGTCGCGCAAAGAGGGCTGGAAGCTGTTCGTAGACACCCCCGCCCGCCAGCAGCCCGAGCAGCTGTCACGGCCCGAACTGCGGGCACTGGGCGATGCAGCCGCGTCCGAGTACGCCACCTGCCGCAGGTTGTGGCACGCCAACCTCGGGCCGATCCGTACCCCGCAACTGGCAGCGCTGCACGAGGACCTGTGGGACATCGTCGACAGCAACGTCCAGGACGGCGACAAGGCCAAGGGGGCCGTCGCGATCGACGCGTTCCCCGGACTGGGCAAGACGACCTCGGTGCTGGCGTTCGCCAAGCAGTTCCACCAGCGCGACCTCGCCGAAAACGGGCCGCTCACCGCAGACGGGCATGAACGGCTGCCAGTCTGCCGGGTCGGGCTGAGCGGCAACACCGGGATGAAGGACTTCAACCAGGCGATGCTGGAGTTCTTCGGCCACCTGGGCAGCTACCACGGCACGACCGCGCAGTTCGCCAAACGGGCACTGGAGTGTGTACTGGCCTGCCAGACCCGGCTGCTGATAGTCGACGACCTGCACTTCCTGCGGTTACGCCACACCAACGGCATCCAGGTCAGCAACCACTTCAAGTACGTCGCCAACGAGTTCCCCGTCACGCTGATCTTCGTCGGAGTCGGGTTGGACAAGCATGGCCTGTTCAGCGAGGGCGGCGACTACCATGACGCGGTCCTGGCCCAGACCGGCCGGCGCACCACCGTGCTCGGCCTGGCACCGTTTCGGATCGGCTCCGACACACACCGGCGTGAGTGGCGGCAGCTCCTCCTGGCACTGGAGCAGCGCGTCGTGCTGACGGACAAGCACCCAGGCATGATCGCCGACGACCTGTCGGACTACCTGTTCGCGCGCAGCAGCGGGCACATCGGTTCGCTGATGACCCTGATCAACCGCGGATGCCAGCGGGCCATCCGCAGCAGCGCAGAACGCCTGGACGTCGACCTCCTCGACCAGATCAAGATCGACGCTGGGGCGGAGAAGGCACGCCGGGAACTGCACACCGCACTGGCCACCGGAGCGCTGACCACCCGAACCTCGCGGTGAACCCCGCCACGGTCTTCGGCAGCGGTGTCGCACCGGAACGCACCCTGCCGCTACGAGTGCCGATCGCCGACGGCGAGAGCCTGGACAGCTGGGGCGAGCACATCGCACGCCGGTACGACATACCGGTGCGCCTAGCGCTGCCGCTGCTCGGCCAGCCCTGGCGCAGCCTTCGCGGCGACCGCCAACACCTGCTGGTGCGCGGCACACCCGCACCCGTACTGCGGCAGATGGAACGTCAGGCCGGACTGCCCGATGGCCGACTCGACGCCGCCGTGCTGGAACGGTACGACCCGTTGGGGTGGAAGCCACTACGGGGTTCACGCTTCTGCCCGGGGTGCCTGTTCGAAAGCCGCGGCCGGTGGCAGCTCGTCTGGCGGCTGCCGTGGGTGTTCGCGTGCCTGACCCACCGGGCGCTGCTGCCGGACCGATGCGCGGCCTGCGGGCGGATGCCACTACGCCCGATCACCGGCATCACCGGACTCCACCCAGCGGGAACCTGCGCCAACCTCCTGCGGCGCGGCAAGATCTGCGACGGTGACCTCTCCAGAGTTGACGCGGCCGAGTTGGCAGCCGGAGACAGTCGGCTGGCCACCCAGGCCTGGATCAACGACCGTCTGTGCGGCATGCAGGCCGACGACACAGCCGTCTCGGCCGCCGCCCACACCGACCTGCGGGACCTGCAAGCGGTCGCCGCGTGGATCCAACACCGGTCCGGCCGCGCCGACTTCGCCGCGTTCGGAACGCAGACGGCTGCCGCCTACGACCGGTACACGAGCCAGCGTCACAACGGCCGCCGCCCTGACGAGTGCGCGGACCCACTACTCGCCGCGGCATTGACCACCAAGGCCTTCGCGATGCTTGCCGGTGACCAGGGCCCCGACCTGCTTGCCCAACTGCGGCCCCTGCTGGGCAATGCCACCCGACCGGGCAGCGTCACCCGCAGCAACCATTCGCTCAGCATCCAACCCACGCGGTGGGCGACGCTGTCGGCCGCGCTCCAGCAGCGCCTGCTGACCTCGATGGGAACGCAGATGTGTCCCGCCGACCAGCTGCGCTACCGCACCTGCACCCCGCAGCCGGGACTGCCCGACACCACCTCCGCCGCGACCGAGCGGGCCCGCTATGTTCCCCAGCTGCTGTGGCCCGAATGGGCGGTGCGGCTGCTGCCGCCACGCGGCTACGCCGCCGACGTCCTGCGCGCGATCATCCCCTGCTGCCTACTGCTGCCCGGCCACCCTCAGCCCAGCAACGCCAAGGTCGTCGCGGAACTACGCGACCGATGGCCGTCCTACGCCAACGGCACGCTGCGACGCCTCACCGCCAGCCACGGCCCAAGGGTCCTCACCGCGATCTGCCGGCTGGCCGACTACCTCGACGTCCACGCCAGCCCCATCGACTACCGGCGCCGACGCGCGATCATCGCCGACGACGTCCTCACCGACGACGACTGGGACCGACTCTGCACGGCCACGCTGACTCACCGCGGACAAGGCGGCAGATACCGCCACGCCCGCCGCTACACCTACCAACTGCTCACCGGCGCGGACCTGACCGACCCCCGGCACCGCCTGGCACTGCAGAACCAATCCGAGCGGGCCAGGTACCGCAAGTTCACCGACGGGCTCACCACGCCGATGCGCGCGGCCCTGCACCAGCACGCCGCGGCATACCTGAGCCTGCACGGCATCGACGAACCCGTCAGGTGGGCGCCGCCAGGAGACTGCCTTACCGGCCTGGATCTGCCAGGCCGCGACCCCAGCGACATAGACCTGGACGAGGTCACCCGGCTGCTGCTGAACGAACACCGCCGGCTCGGCCACGCAGCACGCCGGTTGAACACCTCCACCGACCACGTCCGTCTCGCGCTGGAGCAAGTCCACCGCCCGGCCAACCGAACCGTGTCCACCCGCCGCAGCGCCGCGCACCCACCCGGCCTGAGCCCGGAGCTGATCCAGCGCGAGTACGTCGAGGCCGGTAAGAACCTGCGGCAAATGGCGCGCGAGACCGGCATTTCGGCCCGGACCCTGTCGGCGTTCGCCAGGGCTTGCGGGTTCACGCTGCGCAACGCGCGCCAGCCCCTGCAGCCGACCATCGACCAAGCCTGGCTCAGCCAGCAGTACCAGGTCCATCACCGCTCGGCCGGCGACATCGCCAACGAGCTGCGCACCACCGACACGCGAGTCCTCAAGGCACTGCGCGCGTTCGGGATACCAGTGCGCGCCAACAGCATCCACGGCCATCGCAGTCTCGTGATCGAGCTGGACGACTCCATTCCGGCCGACGTGCGCCGAGCCGTACAGGGCCAGCCCAAGGCATGGCAACGGCTCAGGCGCTTCCAGCAGATGGCCGGACACACCAGCCTGAACAAGGCCGCCCGCCAGATCGGCGCCAACCCATCAGCCCTGAGCACCCAACTGGGGCGGCTCGAGCGCGACATCGGTGCCACGCTCATCCGGCGAGCAACCTCGGATCGGCCGATGACAATGACACCGCAGGGCCAGGAGCTGCTGCGATCCCTACAGTTCCCCGCCGTTTCGGAACTTCTGAGCAGGTTCGGCAGCCCGCCGGCGGGCTGGAAGCCCGATCACGCGCTGCGGCGCAGCGCGCGCGCCTGAGGTTCCCTCGAGCGCATGGTCGAGGATCCAGTCGGTGGATAGCATCGCCGACAATCTCACCCGCGCGGGGTTCGTCGAGACCCGCTTCGACGACGCTGGTTGGCGCCTGCCGTTCGCGCTGGAGCTGCTGGCGCTGCAGCGGCTCACCGTCGCCGCGTTCGGCACAGAACGGATCTGCCCGCTGACGTACCAGCCGGGCATCGACCCGTCACGGTGCGCAGCCCCGTGACGGGGATACAGCATGTCCCTCTCGCCGCAAGACGCCGGCCGCGACGGGAGCGATAGTTTGCACGTCGTGACTGCGCCGGACCTCTCAAAGCAGCACGCCTGCCGGGGAAAATATAGTGGTCACCCCTTGATAGCTGCATCCATCGCAGTAGAATTTGTGGTGCAGACGAAACAGGGCCCGGCCGCCGCGGTCGCGCCGCCGGGCCCGCAGCGATGAGACAGGCAAAGGAGTTGAGCTGCGATGCAGATGCGATGGGATCCGTTCCGTGACTTCGACCGCCTGGCCGGTGAGGCCTTCGGCGCGGCCCGCACCCCGGCGCTGATGCCGATGGACTGCCTGCGCAGCGGCGAGGAGTTCCTGGTCCGGTTCGACATGCCGGGCATCGAGCCCGACACCCTGGACGTGTCGGCCGAGAATAACACCCTGACCGTGCGCGGACAGCGCCACCGCCACGATCCCGACGACGCGGTATACCTGGTGTCGGAGCGGCCGACGGGCAGCTACAGCCGCCAGCTGGTCCTGGGCGACGGCGTGGACGTCGACGCGATCAGCGCCGAGTACACCGACGGCGTGCTGACCCTGCACATCCCGGTCGCGCCGCAGGCCAAGCCACGCAAGATCGAGATTGGTCGGGCGGAGGCGGGCCGCAAGGCACTGACCGATCAGCAGGGCGACCAGCAGGCGGACAAGCACCTGGTCGACGCCTGAGGACGCCGGGTCCGAGAACGCCGGGGATGGGGGGTGGTGACCCAGGGGCGAGCCGACGCATCCCGGTGCCGGTGGCATCAGGCCGATGCCACCGGCCGAACCGACAGGAGGGCGGCATGACCGGAGCTGGTGTGCCGGTGCCGAACATCGGCGACGCCGACTACCCCGGCTATGCGATGGGTGCCGCCGCCCACGCGCTGAACGTGACGCCGGCGTTCTTGCGGGCGGTGGAGACCGCCGGGCTGTTCGAGGCGCACCGCTCCGACGGCGGGCACCGCCGCTACAGCCTCGACGACCTGCACCTGGCCGAACGAGCCCGGCACCTGGTCGACGACGGGCTGCCTCTGGACGCCGCCGTGCGCATCGTCAAGCTCGAGTACCAGCTCGCCGCCGCGCACGCGATGATCGAGGTGCTGCAGCGTCGGTTGGACCAACCGCGCGGCAGCGGCTGACACGCGGCCAGACCGCTGGCGCAGGAGGTGACCTGCGATGCAACAGCTGCACATCCGCTACTTCGCTGACCACCGCGGCGGCGGCTGCCTGCACGTCGCCGGTGAAATCGACCTGGCCGTGCACGAGCGGCTGCGGGCAGCGCTGCACCGCGTGCTGGCCATGCGGCCCCGCCGCCTGGTCGTCGACCTGGCGCAGGTGACGTTCTTGGACGCCGGTGGCGTCGGCGTGCTGGTCCAGGCCGCGGCCGCAGCGCAGGCGGCACGGATCCCGTTTCGCGTCCGCGGCGCTGACGGCATCGCCGCGCGCGTCCTGGCCCTGGCCGCGGGCTGGGACCGGGCCACCGGCACCCTCGGTGCCATGCCCGCCCGGCATCTGCCGACCGCGACGGCCGAGCACCTGCGCACTCAGCGCCGTGGCCTTGCCCGGCGGGTGCGGTGACCTGCCCGGTCACCGCACCCTGGCGCGGGCCTCCACGACATCGACCAGCCGCGCGATGACCGGCCCGGCGATCGCCGCGACGATCACGAACGCGGCCGTGAATGGGCCGAGCCTAGGATGGGTGACCGACGCGGGCAGGCTCGCGATGACCAGCGAGAACTCGCCGCGCGCGATAAGCGCGCTGCCGGCGCGCAGCCGCGCCCACGTGCCGGCACCGTCGCGGGCGGCGGCGAACCAGCCGGTGGCCATCTTCGTGGCCGTGCCCACCGCCGCGACCGCCAGCGCCACAGGCAGGACCGGCACGATGTCGGACGGGTCGACCGACAGGCCGATCCCGAAGAAGAACACGGTCGCGAACAGGTCCCGCAGCGGTGCGATCACCCGGCGGGTCCGGTCGGCGACCTGCCCGGTCAGCGCCAGCCCGAACAGGAACGCCCCGACCGCGGCCGAGGCGTTGACCAGCTCCGCGAGCCCCGCCACGAGCAAGGTCAGCCCGAACACCCGCAGCAGCAGCTGCTCGGGGTCGGTGCTGTGCACCACGCGGGCCAGTCCTCCACCGAACCGATACGAGGCGGTGAACGCCAGGATGAGCGCGCCGGCGGCGGTGGCGGCCGCGGCCGCGGCGTGCCACCAGCTGCCGCCGGCGGCCAGGACCGCCAACAGCGGCAGGTACACGGCGACGGCGACGTCCTCGAGCACCAGCACCGACAGCACCGCCGGGGTCTCCCGGTTGCCGAGGCGGTCCAGGTCGCCCAGCAGCCGCGCCGCGATGCCCGATGACGAGATCCAGGTGATCCCGGCCAGGGCAAGAGTGGCGGTGAGCCCGGCACCGGCGACCCAGCCCAGTACCAGCCCCGGCGCGGCGTTGAGCGCCAGGTCGACACCGGCCGAGGGCAGGTGGCGGCGGGCGCTGTCGGCGAACTCGGCCGCGGTGAACTCCAAGCCCAGCGCCAGCAGCAGCAGGACCACCCCCAGGGCTGCACCGGTCTGCACGAACCCGCCCGCGGCCGGCACCGGCGCGATCCCGCCGGGGCCCAGGCACAGCCCGGCCAGCAGATACAGCGGCACCGGCGACAGCCCGACCCGGCGGGCCAGCCCGGCGAGCACGCTCAACGCGGCCAGCACGACGCCGAGCTCGATCAGCAGCGCCGTGGAGGTGTGCACGCCTCAGCCCCGGACCAGGTCGGCGACCGCGGCGACGCCGTCACTGGTGCCGATCACGACGAGCACGTCACCGGCGTACAGCGGCTGGTTGGGCGCCGGTGCCGCGACGACGTCGCGGCCACGGACGATCGCCACGATAGAGGCCCCGGTCCGCGTCCGGGCCCTGGTGTCGCCCAACGTGCGGCCCGCATACGGCGACCGGTCGCCGACGGTGACCTGCCCGGCCTCCAGACCGGGGATCTCACGGGTCAGATCGGCCAGCCGCTCTGCGATGCGCGGCGCGCCGAGCAGCTCGGCGACCGTGTCGGCCTCCTGGGCGGTGAGCGTGAACAGCGTCGCCGCCGCGTCGGGGTCGCCGCCGCCGCCGAGCACGTCCACGCTGCCGTCGCGGCGCGCGACGATTCGCAGCCGGTCGCCCGCCTCGGTGACGAACTCGTAACGCACCCCGACTCCGGGCAGCAGGACCTCGGCCACGTCCACCCGATCATCATCGCCGCCGCCCGGCCCGCCCGACCCTCGAACGCGGCACCCGACGTCGCGGGCGCGTTCAGCCCCGCGACCGGTCCAGGTCGGTTTCGGCCTGCGCCTGCAGATGCCAGCCCAGCGCGGTCAACGCCCGGCCGGCGGCCAGTTCGTCTCCGACGGCAGGCACGTACGAATCGACCGGTGCCCGCAAGGCGGTGGCCTGCGACTGCAGGATCCGGCCCTTGTCGTCAACCAGCACCGCCACCGCGCTGGTACGCCGCTCGTCCTGCTCGGCGATGGTCACATTCAAAGTCCAATGCTTGAGCGCTGTCATAGCCGCCTCCCGCTGGTACTGCACACACCCGTGCGGCCCGTAGCACGCGGCCCTCCGTCGCACGTCAGACCGACAGCGCGCCGCACCCCGGTAGCAGGCCGGAACGAGGGCCGTCGTGACTACCGGCCGTCCGACACACCCCCGGGCCGCGATACTGAACCGACCGATGAACTAATTCGATCGTGGCTGAGGTAGTGTTTCACCAGCTCAGGCCGCGCGTAAGGTGCACGACGACGAACACATCAGCGTCGCGCCCGAGCGAGTCGACGGCGCGTACACCGGCCAAGCGCAGGCGCTGGCCGTCGGCGACGCCAGGCGGCACGGCGACCTCCCAGGTCACCACACGGTCACGGGTGCGCAGGCAGATGAGCCGCCGCGCACCCGACCGCGTCTGCGCGGGTGTCAGGTCCACTGGCACGCACACCGCCGGGCGCTGCCCCGACCACAGGGCGGCGATGTCGTCCCAGGGCCTTCGCTCCGCCCGGCCGCCGTGTTCGACGGCCGATGCCCCGGGCGGGCCGTCGGCCATCCCAGGCGCCGGTTCGGCCACCGTGCGGTCGTAGCGCGAGCGGCGGGCCGGGTCCGACAGCACCTCGTAGGCCTCGCTAGCGGCCCGGAACCGCTCGTGCGCCGCTGGGTCAGCGGTGACATCGGGATGCAGGTGCCGTGCCAGGCGGTGGTAGGCGCGCCGGATGTCGTCCATGCTGGCCCGCTGGCCGATCTGGAGCACCTGGTAGTGGTCTGGCCGTAAGGGCATCGGCTCCTCCCGCCGCTCCGGGCACCACAGGGGCGGGCACGCCCCGCCACATCCACAGCTACCGCGCCCAACTGCGGCGCGTCAAGACCTGGCGGAGGGTGGCTGTGACGCGGGTTCGGCCCGCGGCTGCTGGGGGGGTCGCCGGAGTGCGCCACGTCCGTGGATGCAACAGCGTGCCGAGTGGTCAGGCTTGCGCGTAGCGGGGGTGTTGGCCGCTGAAGATGCCCGGCCGGCGGGACGACCCGGACGGAGCGGGCCGCGCCTGGCGACGGCGGAAAGGCCGGGCACCCCCGTAGCCCGGCCTTTCTCGCGCCCCCGCGAGCCGAAGACGCGCCCGCGGAGCCCGCACCACCAGGGGCGGGAATACGGCAAACCGCAGCATTCGGATGTTATCCGACTCTTGGGGCGGGTGCTGGGCATGCGCGGGTTCCGCGCCGACGGCCCGCTGGCGGCCTTGACGTTGACATCAGGCGCGACCATGCGGTGCGCGGGCTGAGGGCCCGTCTCTGTTCGTTCATCTGCCCGCGCCGGCCGGCGCGGCGCAGCACGTCCCCCGGCCCCGCGCCAGCATCGCCGGGCTGAGCGTTTCGTCATCAACCCGGCCGGGTCTGCGTTGAGCCTTTGCGGCGCTCGACGGGGCGTCCGGTATGGGAACGGGACCTGGCATGAGCTCTACGGGTATCGGCGCGTACGCTGCGGCGTTCGTCGCCGAGCACACCGCCAGCTTATGCAGGCGTTGAGCACGGCGGCGTCGGCGGCTGAGCAAGGCCGGCTGCGGGAGGCGGCGCTGGCCAGACAACGGCTGAGCGACGGCGGCCGTCACCTCGTCAAGGCGGTGGTGCGCGACGCGCTGGCCGCCGACATGGACTGGTGGGCACTGGGCGACATGCTGTCCATGCACCCGCAGGCCGCGTGGGAGCAGTTCGGCAAGCGTGGCACCGGGTTGCCTGCCCCGGCCCAGCAGCGCCCGCACCTGGCGGTGACGCTCACCGCGGGCCTGGTGGGGACGCACGAGCAGCCGCCCGGCTACGGAGTCGACCTCACCGGTGTGGGGCTGGAATACAGCATCATGTTCGACCCTGTCGCCGTGCAACTGCGCCAGGCGGCCCAAGCGCTCGGCGAGCAGATCTGGATCTGCGTGGCGCTGCCCGGCTCGGGCGCCGACTCCACGCCACTGGCTGGCGTCGATGTCATCAGGCAGTGGACCTTGGTACTCGCCGACGAGAATGCGCTTACCTGGTTACGGGAGTCGTCACGCTGCAATCCGCGGGGCCGTGCGGCGACGATGGCCCGGCCGGGTGACGCACGGCAGTTCGTGCACAGTTCGGGCATCCGATGCGCGGGGGACCGTCGCCGTTACCGGTCGAAAACGGCCAGGATGTCTTCCAACGGCATGTTCGCCCGCTGTGCGATCTTGTTCCAGCGGTACGTTGCACGCGATGGCGTCACGCACGGCACAGGCAAGGACCCCGGCGCCGGAATCGGCAAGCCGTTCCAGCCTGTGCAATATGTCATCGCAGGTGACGCCCACGCGTTCCTTTCGGTACCTCCGGCACGAAGCGCCAAACGACCACAGTCGCACGCGGCGCGCGCGGGAACATCCGCCAGACGGCCGAAATCGCCGCATTAGCTCGCCCGCAAACCAGACAAGCAGCGCTACCAGGCCGCGGTTGCCAGATGCGCGCGCTGCGGCCACTGGCGCACCGGCGCCGGCACGCCTGCACACCACCCAAGCGTCGAAGCCGGTGGCCACGGTGAACGCGCCGATCGCATGCGGGGCCGGGGCGGCGACGTCCGCGACCCGCGGCGCCTAACCCTTCTGACCGGACGGCCGGCAGGCGGCCCATCACCCCGGTCGCAGGGCGGCGGGCAGGACGACCAGGCTCACGGTGCGGCGGCAGGGCGATCACCGGACCCGTACCACAGGCGAGGTCGGCGGGCCATGATGGTGAAAGCCGCAGTCAGAGGAGGAGCCGTGCCCGCGAGGTGCGATGTCAGCGTGAACGGCGACGAGTGCACGGTGAAGGTCGTCGGCGAGATCATCGACGGTGACGTCGAGGTCGTGGTCGGCGAACTGTGCCGGGCGTTGGACGGGGCCGGCTGCCGCCGCCTGGTCGTGGACCTGGGCTGCGCACTGGTTTTGGAACCCGCCGCGCTGACCGCGCTGGCCCGCATCCAGGAGTACGCGCTCAGCCAGGACATCGCCATGCGGTGCGTGCACGTCCAGCCCTGGCTTCGCAGAACCCTTCAGGCAGCAAACCTGTCCACGCTGCTGGGCCGATAGCGCCGCAGCAATGGAGCGCCCGCCCGCCGGCACCTGCACGTGTCGCCCCGGTCCGGGCTGCCCCACCCCCAGCGCAGACAGGAAAAGGCCGTCCACCGCTTGACAGAATCTGCGGTCGTGGACATAAAATTCTTGTGTCAGTTGGGTCATGGTTCCTGGTGAGGGCAGCTCGCACAAGGGGGTGATCACGGTGGCCTTGCTGGTTCCGGCCCACTACCACCGCCGTCGGCGGGCGCGACTGGACTGCCGCAGACCGCCGAACCGGCGACACTGAGCCCCGGCGAGCGCCGGATTGCTCAAAGCGTTAAGCCCTACATGCAACGCGGGCGCACTGGCGCCCCGGACATCAGGAGGTGTTGGTCATGCAGACCCTTCGTTTCGATCCGTTCCGCGACTTCGACCGGCTGGCCGCCGAAGTGTTCGGAACCGCGCGCACCCCGTCGCTGATGCCGATGGACTGTCTGCGCGCGGGCGATGAGTTCGTGGTCCGGTTCGACCTGCCCGGCATCGACCCCGACTCCCTGGACGTGTCGGCGGAGAACCAGACCCTGACCGTGCGGGCCGAACGGCGCCGCCACGACCCGCAAGGCGCGACCTACCTGGTCTCCGAGCGCCCGTCGGGTGCCTACAGCCGCCAACTGGTCCTCGGCGACGGCCTGGCCGTCGACGACATCCGGGCCCAGTACACCGACGGGGTGCTGACCCTCACAATCCCCGTCGCGGAGCAGGCCAAGCCACGCAAGATCGAGATTCTGCGGACTCAGCCCACCGAGATCGGATCGCACCAGGGCCACAAGATGATCACCGGTGACTCCGGCGAGCAGAGCACTGAGGCCACCAGCGACCGAGAGAAGGTCGGCGCGACCAGCTGACGCGGGGCACGGGCCGCCGCGGAAAGCGGTGACGGCAGGAAGATCATTGGGCCCGGGGGGGGGGGGGGGGGGGGCCCCCCCCCCCCCCCCCCCCCCCCGCCCCCCCCCCCCCCCCCGCCCCCCCCCCCCCCCCCC
>NZ_ML660194.1:0-2677 GCF_007483665.1 Catellatospora sichuanensis | reverse complement strand
GCGGGCGGAAACCCCTCCCGCCCGCGCCACGCCGGGCCAGCCCGAAACAGCGACCAGACACGATGGAGGTGACGGCGATGGCGGACCTTCCCCGCCCGCTGAACAGAGCCGCAGCGCTGGGCGACGCGAGCTATCCCGGCTACGCGATGAACGCGGCCGCGACCGCCATCGGCGTCACCCCCGCCTTCCTGCGCTCAGCCGAAACAGCCGGGCTGTTCGAAGTGCACCGCTCCGAGGGCGGACACCGCCGCTACAGCCGCGACGACCTGCACCGCGCTGAACGCGCCCGCGCCCTGGTCGACGACGGCATCCGCCTGGACGCAGCCGTGCGCATCGTCAGCCTCGAATACCAACTCGCCGCCGCCAACGCGATGATCGAACTGCTGCGCCGCAAGGACCAGCAGCCAAAACGAGGCCCGCAGGAGTGACCGACGATGGCGCTGCACCTCAAACGCGACCACCGAGGCCGACAGTACTTCGCGATCAGCTGCGACGACTGCGGCACCCGGTTCACGGCGTTCGACGACGGCTGCTACCACTACGCAAGCCTGCGACTGGAAGCCGTACTCGCCGGATGGGACGCTCCGACCGGCCCCGACCCAGCCCACCGCTGCCCCGACTGCGTAGGTGACGGCAACCGGGTCCGACGCGACACCGGCCTGAGCCCAGCCGCAAACCCTGTCGGCATGTGTGACCGGGCCGCACAGCACGGGACCTCGGTAACGCACCGTCTCTGACGGCGTTCACCCCGCGCCAGCACTGCTCACAGGAAGGGCGCCATGGAGAAGATCACCGTCAAGTTCGTGCACGGCGCGGCTGAGTCCTTGGAGGAGATCGACGTACCGGACGCCGACGATCCGCCGATGTCGGTTTCGATCTGGCTGCCTGCGGACGATCCCCTCGCCGCCGCCGGAGCGCAGGATCCCTGGGAGGCCGTCTACATCCGGGAACCCAACCCAGGCGGCGACCCGAGGTGGCTCTACCGGTTCCACGCCCTGGCCGACCCCGAGGAGTAGCCGGTTCCGGAACTCATTGGTGACCTTTCCGTAGGCCGCTCCGACCATTAGCCGCCCCTGTCAATGGTTCGCCTGGTCGCGGGACTCCGTCTGGCAAGGCTGCGATGCTGCCGTCAAGTTGTCCCGGGACACGCCTTGCGGCGGCGCGGACCGTTCCTGCGGCAGCTGTGCCGCTGCCGCTGGTGCCAGATGCAGGTAGAACCATCCGATCGCCAGCTCGGCTCGGCGACCTGCTGCAGCGCGCCGGGTTCGCTGAACAGGTGGTTGGCGTCGGGAACGATGCACACCTGCGCACGATCGCCGATCATGGCGGCGGCGTCACAGCTCAGCTCGATCACGGTAGGGTCGTTGCCACCGACGCCCAGTTGTTAGCCGCGTCCAAGCACGCTGTAGCAGCCCCTGTGCGCTGTCGGCTGAAGGATCATGCACATCGTGACCAAATGCAGGCGTCGGGAAATGACAGGGCTGGCGAGAATTGCCAAGGTGACATCGGTGAAAGCGTCGCGAAGCCTGCAGCTCTGAACGCTGGGTCTGGACAAGGGCAATGAGAACCTACACCGAGCAGTGGACTCTGATCGACTTCGCGTGCGCGGATGACGAGGTCGAACGGCTTGGTGACCAGCTCGCGGCGGCACTTGCGGCCGGTCCGTGGTACGCCGACTATGCCGTGACGGACGCACGGCACGTCGTGTTCGCCGGGCGCCGGTTCGTGATCCGCCGCGGCGATCGGAACCAAAACGACCAGGTCAGGGCATATGCGGAGTCGGTGGGCGTGCCGGCCGCACAGCTGGACTGGCCGACCTGAGCACCAGGCCTGGTTATGGCCCTCGTTGACATGCCGTGCGTGTATGCCTAGTCATTCGCTACCTGGGGCTATGCGCACGTTCGGTCAGCGCTTCGGGGATCGTCAACACGGCGACTGCGGTAGATGTCGCCCTGATTGGCCTCGGCGCGCCAGGGGCGGGCGTGGTCCAACGCGATGTGGAACTCGGGAGCGTCGCGGTTCAGGGTCACGACGGCCGGTTCTGCAGTGGCTTCGACGGAGACCAGGTGGCTGCCGTCGGGGCCGATGATCGCCGATCGCATCAGGTCAGCGCTCTGGTCGGGGACCGACAGGCTGAGCCAGTAGTTGTTGATCGCGGCGTGGGCCTGAGCCTTAAGGAAGAAGATCGAATCGACGGGCCAAGCCGACAGCAGCAGGCAGTCCACGCCGAGGCGTGCGTACTCGGCGAACAGCTGCGGGAAGTTGACCTCGACGCAAATGGCACAGCCGAACCGGTAGCCGTCGACGTCGAACACCACCGGCTCGAAGCCGGGGGTGTAGAAACGCGTGATCTCGGTGTTCGAACAGAAGCGCTTGTCGTATCGGGTGATGATCTGTCCCTGGTCGGAGATCACGTAGAGGCTGTTGTGGGGCAGGTGCGGGGGTGTCAGCGGGTGTGCCGAGCCCAGCACTACCCACACCCTGAGTTCTGCCGCCAGCTCGGCCACCTTGCCGAGCTCGTCGCGGACCGCGGCCCAGTCCACGTCGGCCCTGAGCTTCCACCTTCGGGCCGGACACCCTGATCCCTGGCAGGATGGCCAGGAGGAAGGATGTCCTGGTGGCACGCCCTTCGCAGTACACCGAACAGTTCCGTAAGGATGCTGTGGCGCTGGTCCAA
>NZ_VIQO01000050.1 GCF_007483665.1 Catellatospora sichuanensis | reverse complement strand
GGCAGTCGCCGGCACGTCGCGGACGAGCCCACCGGCCGCCGGCCCGTCCGGCCGGAGGCCGAGGAGCCGCGCCGGGGCCGCCCCGAGCCCGCGCCGATGGAGCCGCCGCCGGGCCGCGGCCGCCCGGAGCAGCCGCTGCGCAAGCCCGGGGGAGAGCCGCCGGTGGTCCGCCGCCGGGAGATCGACCCCACTCGTACCGGCGAGATGCCGCGCATCGGCAACACGCCGCCCGTGGACGGCATGCGCGGCCGTCCCGGCATGCCCCCCGCCCCGGCCGGTATGCCGGGATCGCCGGCGGTGCGCCCGCCGGTCCGGCCCGAGCCGCAGCGCGCGGGCTTCCCTGCCGTCACCCCGGTCTCCCCGCCGCCCGCACAGGCCCGGCCCAACCGGGGCGGCGTGCCCGTCCCGCCCGCCGGTCCGCCGCAGGGCGGCCCCGCCCCGCTCGGCGGCATGCCGCCGAAGGCGGGACCCAACGCCGGTCCCGGGCCCATGTCGGGTCCGATGCCCGGCACCCATGCCGGGCCGGGCCCGAAGCCGGGCGGTCCCGCGGCCGGCCCCGGTCCCGCCGCCGGTGGACGTCCGCCGGGCCGTCCCGAGCCGATCCCGGTACGCCCGCCGGACCCGAACGCCGTGGTGCCGCCTTCCGGAGACCGCCGTGCCGGGCTGGCCGCGGGTGTCGAGGTGATCCGCGGTGCCCGGTCGGAGGTGCGCAAGCAGCTGCGCGAGCAGCAGCGGCTGCGCATGTGGACGCTGATCGCGCTGGTGGCCGTCGTCGTGGGCGCGTTGCCGTTCTACTTCGTGCTGCGCGCGGCGACCCGCGACCCGGTGCTGACCACCCTGGACGCGCTGGACGTGCCGACCTGGGCGGTCACCTCCGGCAAGACCGAAGACAACATCTACGGCAGCCGGTGGTGCCTGATCGACTGCCGCTACCGCGAGCGCTCGCTGGAGTCCGAGAAGGGGATCGACGAGACCACGCAGGCGTACACCGCGGCGCTCACCGACGCCGGCTGGGCCCGCTGGGACGTGCCCAGCTGCGTGCTGGACGAGGGCACCGAGGGCAAGTACTCCTGCTGGCGGCGCGACGAGTTCACGCTGGACCTGTGGGTCCGTCCGATCACCACGCCCGAGTGCACCGACCTGCTGCGCAACCGGCCGACCATCGGCCCGAGCGAGGAGTCTGCGGCGGCGCCCAGTGCGGCTCCGTCCGCCGCGCCGGCTGGTGATGCGGACGCCTGCAAGGGTTCCGCGGTGACCATCAAGGTGCAGAACACGGTCGCCGACGACCGGATCCGGTTCACGGCGGATCCGAACGGTGATCAGGGCACCGGCGCCGACGACGAGACCGACGAGGAGCCCGGCACGGAGAGTCCAGCCCCGACACCCTCGGCGAGCTGAGCCCGGCTGCTGCGAGCGCCGTCGCGGCGGGCGGTAGGGTCTGCACGTCAGGACAAAGTGCGACGTGCGGAGGATGTGGCATGTCTGGAGGCGAGATCGCGGCGCTGATCGCGGCGGGTGCGTTCGCGATGCTGGTGCTGGTGCTTGCCGTGCCGATCCTGCGGCTGCGGCACACCGTCGACGCCGCCACGGTGACGTTGCGGCAGGTCAGCCAGCGTACGGGGCCGATCCTGGACAACGTGAACCTGACCGTCGACAACGTCAACACGGCGCTCGGCCAGACCCAGGTCACGCTCGACGGGGTCAACGTGCAGCTGGCGAAGGTCGACGTGATGACCCAGCACCTGGCGGCGACCACGGCCAACGTGTCGAACCTGGTGAGCGTCGTCACCGCGACCGCGGCCAGCCCGCTGGTGAAGGCGGCCGCGTTCACCTACGGCGTCCGGCGTGCCACGGCGGCCCGCAAGGAGGCCGATGAGGCAAAGTCGGTGCGTGACGAGCTCAAGTCGCGCAAGCGCACCCGGCGGGGCTGAGTCATGATCCGCAGGCTGCTCTGGCTCGGTGTGGGCATCGGCGTCGGCGTCGTGGTGGTGCGGTTGGTGACCCGCCAGGCGCGCAAGTTCACCCCGGCCGGGCTGGCCGGGACCGCCCAGGAATCCATTGGTCACGCCGCGGGCTCGATGCGTAGCTTTATGGATGACGTCCGCGACGGCATGGCCGCGCGCGAGGACGAACTCTTCGCCGCCTTCGAGGACGGCGTCTCCATCGAGCCCGTCGACCTGCCGTGGGCTCACGGGGTCGGCAGCAAGTTCTATCAGTTCAAGCAGCAGCAGGAAGGTGAGCAGCAGCGATGAGGACCGCGGAAGTCAAGCGACGGTTCCTGGGGCACTTCGAGGCCAACGGGCACACCGTGGTTCCGAGTGCTCCACTGCCGGCCATCGACGATCCGAATCTGCTGTTCGTCAATGCCGGCATGGTGCAGTTCGTGCCCTACTTCCTGGGCCAGCAGACCCCGCCGTTCCGGCGCGCGGTCAGCGTGCAGAAGTGCATCCGGACGCCGGACATCGACGAGGTGGGCAAGACCTCCCGGCACGGCACGTTCTTCCAGATGAACGGCAACTTCTCCTTCGGTGACTACTTCAAGGAGGAGGCGATCCGCCTCTCCTGGGACCTGATGACCAAGCCGTTGGACCAGGGCGGTTTCGGCATCGACCAGGGCAAGATCTGGGCGACGGTGTATCTCGACGACGACGAGTCGATCGGCTACTGGCGCGCGGTCGGCCTGCCCGCGGAGCGCATCGTGCGCCGCGGCAAGGCGGACAACTTCTGGTCCATGGGCATCCCGGGGCCGTGCGGCCCGTGCTCGGAGATCTACATCGACCGCGGCCCGGCGTACGGCCGCGAGGGCGGTCCGGAGGTCGACGAGGACCGCTACATGGAGGTCTGGAACAACGTCTTCATGCAGTACGAGCGGGGTCCGGGCACCGACAAGGAGAACTACCCGATCCTGGGCGACCTGCCGGCGCAGAACATCGACACCGGCATGGGCCTGGAGCGGATGGCCTCGATCATGCAGGGGGTGGACAACCTCTACGAGATCGACGAGGTCCGCCCGCTGATCGACAAGGCGTGCGAGCTGACCGGCAAGCGCTACAACGTCAGCCACACCACCACGGCGGCCGAGTCGCACCCCGACGACGTGCGGCTGCGTGTCATCGCCGACCACGTGCGCACCTCGCTGATGCTGATCGGCGACGGCGTGACGCCGTCCAACGAGGGCCGCGGGTACGTGCTGCGGCGCATCATGCGCCGGGCGATCCGGGCGATGCGTCTGCTCGGTTACGAGGACCCGGCCCTGCCGGAGCTGCTGCCGGTGGCGCGCGACAGCATGTCGCCGTCGTACCCGGAGATCGCGACCGACTTCGGCCGGATCTCGCAGTATGCGTACGCCGAGGAGGAGGCGTTCCGCACCACGCTGCGCGCGGGCACCACGATCCTCGACGTCGCGGTGGCGGACACCAAGAAGGCCGGCGGGAAGTCCCTCGCGGGTGACAAGGCGTTCCAGCTGCACGACACGTACGGCTTCCCGATCGATCTGACCCTGGAGATCGCGGCCGAGCAGGGCTTGTCGGTGGACACCGACGGCTTCAAGCGGCTGATGACCGAGCAGCGCAAGCGGGCCAAGGCCGACGCGCAGGCGCGCAAGACGGGTCACGCGGACCTGTCTGCGTACCGGGGCGCGCTCGACGCGGGCGGGGCGGTGGAGTTCACCGGCTACGCCGAGGTGTCGCGCGAGTCGAAGGTGCGCGCGCTGGTCGGCAGCGGCGGCCTGATCACGTCGGCGGGCGAGGGCGAGCTGGTCGAGGTCGTGCTCGACGTCACCCCGTTCTACGCCGAGGGCGGCGGCCAGCTGCCGGACCTGGGCGTCATCACGGTCGGCGGCGGCAAGGTCGAGGTGCTCGACGTGCAGCAGCCGCTGCCCGGCCTGATCGTGCACAAGGCGCGGGTGCTGGAGGGCGAGGTCCGCACCGGCGAGACCGGCTACGCCCAGATCGACGTGGAGCGCCGCCGGGCGATCTCCCGCGCGCACACCGCGACCCACCTGGTGCACCAGACCATGCGCAACTTCCTGGGCGAGTCGGCGACCCAGGCGGGTTCGCTGAACGCGCCGGGCCGGCTGCGGTTCGACTTCAACACGCCCGGCGCGGTGCCGACCAGCGTGCTGCACGACGTCGAGCAGCAGGTCAACGAGGTGCTGATGAGCGACCTCGAGGTGCGCGCGTTCGTCACCTCGCAGGCCGAGGCGAAGCGGCTGGGCGCGATGGCACTGTTCGGCGAGAAGTACGGCGAGTACGTGCGTGTCGTCGAGGTCGGCGAGTACGCCCGCGAGCTGTGCGGCGGCACCCACGCGGCCCGCTCGGGCCAGCTGGGCCTGGTGAAGATCCTGTCGGAGGCGTCCATCGGCTCCGGGGTGCGCCGGGTCGACGCGCTGGTCGGCATGGACGCGTTCCGGCACCTGGCCAAGGAGCACCTGCTGGTGTCGCGCCTGGCCGAGCTGTACCGGGTGCCCAGCGAGCAGGTCGCCGACCGGGTCGAGCAGACCGTGGCGCAGCTGCGCGACGCGGAGCGCGAGCTGGAGAAGATGCGCGCGCAGCTGGTGCTCGGCGGGGCCGCGGCGCTGGCCGAGGGCGCTCTCGACCTGGGTGGCGTGGCGTTCGTGGGCACCGAGGCGCCGGAGGGCGCGGCGGTCAACGACGTGCGCACGCTGGCGCAGGAGGTGCGCGGCCGCTTCCCGGCGGACCGTCCCGCGGTGGTCGCGGTGGCATCGCGGGCCAACGGCAAGGCGTCGCTGATCGTGGCGGTCAACGAGGCGGCCAAGTCGCGCGGCGTGTCCGCGCAGGACCTGGTCAAGGGTGCGCTGTCGGGCCGGGGTGGCGGCAACGCCGACCTGGCGCAGGGTGGCGGCGTGCCCGCCGACCAGGCTCCGCACCTGCTGGGCGCGGTGCAGAACGCGGTGCAGAGCCGCTGATCCGAGCTGTTCATCCGGAGCTCCGCCCCCTGCCTTTCCGGCAGTGGGCGGGGCTCCGGTCTTTTCGTGTGGAGGGAAAGTCATGACGTGGACCCGTGGAGTGCGGCTGGGTGTCGACGTGGGCACGGTGCGGATCGGGGTGGCGGTGTGTGATCCGGACGGGATCTTGGCAACGCCGCTGGTCACGGTGGCACGCCAGGCCAAACCGGATGATTCTGACATTTCGGCTGATATGGTGGAGATCGCGCGCCTGGTGGCCGACCATGGCACGGTGGAGGTGGTGGTGGGCCTGCCCATCAACCTCGCCGGGGTCGAGGGGCCGGCCGCCAAGCACGTGAGGGCATACGCCGACGCCCTGGCCGGTCTGATCGCGCCGGTGCCGGTGGTGCTCGCTGACGAGAGGATGTCCACCGTCACGGCCACCCGGCGGCTCGCCGACCGCGGTGTCCGGGGCAAGCGGCAGCGTGCCGTCGTCGACCAGGCGGCGGCGGTGGAGATCCTGCAGGGTTGGCTCGACGTGCAGCGAAGGCGAGCAGGATGATCGACGAACTGGACCGTGCTTTCGACGACCACGACGACGATCCCGAGCCGGAGATCCCGCCGGGTGAGGCCAGTCGTCAACGAAGGCGGTTCGGTTGGATCAAGTCGATCCTGGCGATGACGCTGGCCCTGGTGCTGCTCGGCGGGCTCGGCCTTGGCGTGCTCCTGGCTTATCAGAAGATCAGCGGGGCGCTGGGCACGGCAGACTGGGCCACCTCCGCCGACGGCGTCGAGGTGCAGGTCGAGATCAAGAGCGGCGACACCCAGGCCGACATCGCCCGCACGCTGAAGGCGGCCGGCGTGATCGCCAGCGAGAAGGCGTTCGTCGAGGCCGGTGAGCGCAACCCGGACGCGTTGCGCATCCAGCCGGGTTTCTACAAGATGCGCACCCACATGAGCGCCGCGGACGCGGTGCTGCGCCTGCTGGACCTGAAGAACCGCATCGTCAACGGGATCACCATCCCGGAGGGGCTGAGCTCGTTCCGGGTGTTCAAGCTGCTGGCGTCCAAGACGGGCATTCCCGAGGCCGACTTCAAGGCCGCCGCCAAGGACCCGATGGCGCTCGGAGTGCCCGACTGGTGGTTCAACCGCACCGATGACAAGAAGGTCGCGCCGTCGGTCGAGGGCTTCCTGTTCCCCGACACCTACGAGTTCGCCCCGAACGCCACCGCGGACGGCATCCTGCGCGTCATGGTCAACCGCTTCCTCACGGTCACCGGCAGCATGAGCTTCGCGGAGGCCGTCCCGGCCGAGCTCGGCGGGATCGCGCCGTACGAGGCGCTGATCGTGGCCTCCCTCGCCCAGGCCGAAGCGGGCAACGCCGACGACTTCGGCAAGGTGGCCCGGGTCGCCTACAACCGGGTCTACAAGCGGATCCCGGACCTGACCTGCGCCTGCTTTCAGTTCGACGTGACCGTGAACTACTCGCGGGAGCTGGCCGGCAAGGACCCCAAGCCGTCCAGCGGGCTCACCCACGACGAGCTGACCGACCCGAAGAACCCGTACGGCCGCAATGCCGAAGGGATGATCCCCACCCCGATCAACAACCCGGGCAAGGCCGCGCTCGAAGGCGCGATGTCGCCGCCGAAGGGTGACTGGTACTACTTCGTGGCGACCGACAAGGAGGGCCATTCGGCCTTCTCGGAGACGTTCGAGGAGTTCTGCAAGGACAACGAGACGGCCGTGAAGAACAAGGTCCTGAAGCAGAGCTCCTGCTGAGCCGCCCGTCTTGTCTGAATGCGCCCGTTAGATCCTGGGCGGTAGCTGAAAACCCCCCGTCCGCCCGGGGGTGTGCAAAACCCTTCACGTGTAACGTAGCCGCGGATGGCGACCCGTACGCGAGAGGGTACCGATGACTGACGAGCTCTTCCTGTCGTTCGAGGAGCACCCCGAACGCGGCCAACAGCGGCGTCGGCACGCGGTGGACGACAACCGCGGCCGGAACAACAAGAAGAAGAAAAAGAAGAAGAAGCGCGGCCGCGGCCGATCCTTCCTCGCGCTCTTCCTCACCCTGTTCCTGCTGGGCGGCCTGGCCGGCGGTGCGTACCTGGGCTACGACAAGATCAAGAACTTCCTGGTCACCCCCGACTACACCAGTGCGGCGACGTCGGCTGAGGTCGAGGTGACGATCAAGGAGGGCTCCGCGGGCCTGGACATGGCCAAGGCGCTCAAGGCCCAGGACGTGATCAAGAGCGAGCAGGCGTTCATCGAGGCGTGGGAGAAGAACCCCGACGCCAAGAAGATCCAGCCCGGCCTGTACAAGCTGCGTGTGCAGATCAGTGCCGCCGACGCGATCACGATGCTGCTGGACACCAAGAACCGGCTGGTCAAAGGCATCCTCATCGCCGAAGGCCTGTCCACCTTCAAGATTTACAAGCTGCTCGCCGAGAAGCTGGGCATCCCCGAGGCCGACTTCAAGGCCGCGGCGAAGGACCCGATCGGGCTGGGCGTGCCGGCGTGGTGGTTCAAGCGGGAGGACGGCAAGAAGGAGAGCCGCTCGATCGAGGGCTTCCTGTTCCCGGACACCTACGAGTTCCCGAAGAACGTGACCGCCAAGTCGGCTCTGGCGATGATGGTCGAGCGGTTCATGAAGGTCACCGGGGACATGGGCTACGCCGACGCGGCCGCGAAGCTGAACATCTCGCCCTACCAGGCGCTGATCGTGGCGTCGCTGGCCCAGGCCGAGGCGGGCAACGCCGACGACCTCGGCAAGGTGGCCCGGGTGTCCTACAACCGGGTCTTCAGCGAGAAGGCCGTCGCCGAGATCGGCACGTGCCACTGCCTGCAGTTCGACGTGACAGTCAACTACTCGCGGGAGATGGCCGGCAAGAAGGCCGTGCATTCCAGCGAGTTGACCCAGGCCGAGCTGACCGACGCGAAGAACCCGTACAACCGCAACGCCAAGGGCCTGCCGCCCACCCCGATCAACAACCCGGGCAAGAAGGCCCTCGAAGGGGCAGCCGACCCGCCCAAGGGCGACTGGATCTACTTCGTGGCCATCGACAAGGAGGGCCACTCGGCCTTCTCGGCGACCCACACCCAGTTCTGCAAGGACAACCAGACGGCCGTGAAGAACGGCGCACTGGAGCGGAGCTCCTGCTGATGCGTGCCGCGGTCCTCGGCAAGCCGGTCAGCCACTCGCTGTCGCCCGTCCTGCACAACGCGGGCTACGCGGCGGCGGGACTGACCGGCTGGTCGTACACCGCGATCGAGTGCGCCGAGGCCGACCTGCCCGCCTTCGTGGCGGGTCTGGGGGCCGAGTGGGCGGGGCTGTCGCTGACGATGCCGCTCAAGGAGGTGGGGCTGACCGTCGCGACGGCGGTCAGCCCGATCGCCGCCGCGGTCGGGGCCGCCAACACCCTCGTCCACCAGCCGGACGGCAGCTGGCGGGCGGACAACACCGACGTGCCGGGCATGGTCGCGGCACTGCGCGAGGGCGGCATCACCGCCGTGTCGAGGGTCGCCGTGCTCGGCGCGGGCGGCACCGCGCGGGCAGCCGTGGCGGCCGCGGCACAGCTCGGGGCCGAGTCCGTCGTCGTGTACGCCCGGCGGGCCGAGGCGATCGACGAGTTGCGGCCGGTGGCCGACGCGTTCGGCCTGCCGCTGACCGGCGCGGGCTGGTCGGCGGCGGAGGAGTGCGCCGCGGCCGACGTGGTGATCTCGACCGTGCCCAAGGGCGTCGCCGACCACCTGCAGGTGCCCTGGCGCGCCAAGACGGTGCTCTTCGACGCGCTCTACGACCCGTGGCCCACCCCGCTGGCCGCCTCGGCGCAGCGGGCCGGAAACCGGATCGTGTCCGGTTTGGATCTGCTGCTGAATCAGGCTCTCGGGCAGTTCGAGCAGTTCACGGGGGTTGCCGCGCCGGTCGAGGCGATGCGCGGGGCATTGCGGGACGCCCGCCGCGGTTAGCCTGTCCGGGTCGGTGCGACCCTGGGGAGGCAGACCGGTGACGGAAGAGTTCTTCATCGCGTTCGGTGACGAGCCCGAACCGCGCAGGCCACTGCGCCGCCCGGCCGAGGGACGCAGTCCGCGCAAGCGCCGCAGACGCCGACGCCGACGCAACCGCACCGTGCTGGCCGTGATGCTGACCCTTTTCCTGCTCGGCGGCGCGGGAGCCGGGCTTTATCTGGGCTACGACAAGGTCAAGGGCTGGTTCTCCACGCCCGACTACACCTCCACGGACGGCACGGCCGAGGTGAAGCTGGAGATCCCGGAGAAGGCGACCGGCGTCCAGATGGCCAAGCTGCTCAAGGCCAAGGACGTGATCGCGAGCGAGCAGGCGTTCCTCGATGCGTGGGAGGCCAACCCGAAGGCCGCGAAGATCCAGCCGGGTCACTACCGCCTGCGGGTTCGGCTCAGTGCGGCCGACGCCATCACGATGCTGCTCGATCCGGCCCGGCGCATCGTCAACGGGATCACCATCCCCGAAGGGCTGTCCTCGTTCAAGATCTACAAGCTGCTCGCGACGAAGTTGGGCATCCCCGAGGCGGAGTTCACGGCCGCCGGCAAGGATCCGGTGAAGCTGGGCGTGCCGGCGTCCTGGTTCGACCGGGACGGCAAGAAGGTCACCAAGTCGATCGAGGGCTTCCTGTTCCCGGACACCTACGAGTTCCCGCCTGACGTCACCGCGCAGGCCGCGCTGGAGATGATGGTGCAGCGCTTCCTCGCGGTGGTGGCCGAGCTGAAGTTCGCCGACACGGTGCGCGCAGGGCTGAAGGTGGCCCCGTACGAGATGCTGATCATCGCCTCACTGGCGCAGGCGGAGTCGGGCACGCTGGCCGACCTGCCGAAGGTGGCCCGGGTCGCCTACAACCGGATCTTCGAGCCCAAGACGGGCGTCTGCACCTGCCTCGAGATGGACGTGACCATCAACTACTGGTTCGAGACGAAGGGCAAGCCGACCAAGGAGTCGGGGAAGATGACCACCGCCGAGATGAACGACAAGAGCAACCCGTACAACCACAACGTGCTGTTCCTGCCCACGCCGATCAACAACCCCGGTCGGGCGGCGCTGATGGGCGCGGCCAAGCCGACGAAGGCGGACTGGTACTTCTTCGTCGCGGTCGACAAGCAGCGGAACTCGGCCTTCTCCTCGACGTATGCGCAGTTCTGCAGGGACAACGACCTCGCCGTGCGCAACAAGGTGCTCGCCCGCAACTCCTGCGACTAGGCGGAATCGGTGCGGTGACATCGCGGTGAATTCGCCCGGATGTCACCGCACCGTCGATCACCGGCCGCCCGCAGGCGCTGGACTCCTCCCGACGCAACTGTGCATGGAGGAGTGGACGATGGACCGACGTGACCTTTTCATCGCCGGGGCGCTGAGCGCCGCGGTGGCGACCCCCGCCCTGATCGGCGTGCCCGCGTGGGCGTCCGGCGAGGACCGCGACCATGGGCCGGTGCGTGATCACGACCGGGACCGGCCGCTGGTGGTCGGCCACCGGGGCGCCAGCGGCTACCGGCCCGAGCACACCCTGGCGTCGTACGAGCTGGCGGCCCGCATGGGCGCCGACTTCATCGAGCCCGACCTGGTCAGCACCCGCGACGGCGTGCTGGTGGCCCGGCACGAGAACGAGATCTCGGGGACCACCGACGTCGCCGCGCGGCCCGAGTTCGCGAGCCGCCGGGTCGCCAAGACGATCGACGGCGTGCCGGTGACCGGCTGGTTCACCGAGGACTTCACCCTGGCCGAGCTGAAGACGCTGCGCGCGGTGGAGCGGCTGCCCGCGGTACGCCAGCGCAGCACGGTCTACAACGGCCTGTTCGAGGTGCCCACCTTCACCGAGGTGCTCCAGCTGCGCGAGCGGCTGTGCAAGGAGCTGCGTCGGGAGATCGGCGTCTACCCGGAGACCAAGCACCCGACCTACTTCCAGAACGCGGGGCTGCCGCTGGAGCGCCCGCTGGTGGCGACGCTGCGCAGGTTCGGCCTGGACCGCCGGGACGCGCCGGTGTTCGTGCAGTCCTTCGAGGCGGCGAACCTGCGCGAGCTGCGCGCGGCGCACCGGGTGAAGGCGCAGCTGGTGTTCCTGGCCGGCGCGGGCAGCCCGTACAACGACCCGCGTTCCTACGCCGAGTACCTGAGCCCGGCGGGCCTGTCCGGCCTGGCCGGCGTGGTCAACGGCATCGGGCCGGAGAAGGGCCTGGTCATTCCCCGGGCGGCCGACGGCTCGCTGGCCACGCCGACGTCGCTGGTCGCCGACGCGCACCGCGAAGGGCTCAAGGTGCACCCGTACACCTTCCGCGCGGAGAACCAGTTCCTGCCGGTGAACCTGCGCAGCGGCGCGGTGCCCACCGAGTACGGCCGGATCCTCGACGAGCTGGCGGCGTACCTGGCCGCGGGTGTGGACGGCTTCTTCACCGACAACCCGGACCTGGGCGTGCTGGCCCGCGCGCTGCACCGGGCCTGATCCGGCGAGCACGGCCGCCGGACCGCGATACGTACCGGCGGCCGTGCGCATTCCGGTGATAACGGAGTGTTTGGGAGCTAAAGTCTGTTTTTCCCGGTAGCCTGGCGCGGTTGTTCAGGCGAGGGGGAGACGAGGATGAGCGCGCGCAAGGTCGCCATGGCCGGTGAGGTGGCGCTTGCCATCGTGGTGATCGCGGTCGCGGGGCTGCTGTCCTTCGTGAGCCCGGCGAGCCCGGCCGTGATGGCGTCGATTCCGCCGCTCGCCCCCGAGATCAGCGAGCCGTCCGCCGACGGGCAGCTGCTCAACGGCGCGGACGTGCATATGGAGGCACAGCCGTTCGCCGACCCGGACGTGCGCGACGAACACGCCTGCAGCGACTGGGAGATCTGGTCGGCCGCGCCCGAGCCGGTGGAGCGGGTATGGACCGCCGAGTGCGTGCACGGCGCCGCCCGCCTGCACACCCACCTGGGCAACGGCAAGTTCACCGGCTCGCTGGCAGGCAAGGAGGAGCTGCCGCCGGGTCGCACCTTCGAGGTGCGCGCCCGCTTCCGCTCGTCCTCGGCCGACCCGCACACGCAGTGGAGCCCGTACTCGGTCCGCCCGTTCCGCACCGACGTGCAGCTGGAGCCGCTGCCCGGTGCGCCGCAGTGGCGCGCCCTGCAATCCGGGTACGTGGTGGAGGAGGTGGCGTCCGGGTTCGCGCTGCCGGTCGGCATCGCCATGGCGGCCGCCCACCCCACCACCCCGGACGCCCCGCGCTTCTACGTCAACGAGCTCTACGGTCAGATCAAGGTGGTCCGCGGCGACTTCAGCGTCGCGACGTACGCCAAGGATCTGCTCAACTTCGACCCGACCGACAAGTTCCCCGGCGACGGTGAGCTGGGCCTGGGCGGCATCGTGGTCGAGCCGGCCAGCGGCGACCTGTTCGCCGCGATGGTCTACAAGGCGGGCGGCAAGCTCTATCCGAAGGTGGTCCGGCTGACCAGTTCGGACGACGGCATGACCGCCAGCTCGGTGAAGACGATCCTGGACATGAAGGGCGAGGACATGGTGGCCTCCCACCAGATCTCCAACCTCACCATCGGCCCGGACGGCAAGCTGTACGTGCACGTCGCCGACGCGTTCGAGCCGAAGACGGCCCGGGACAAGGACTCCTTCCGGGGCAAGGTGCTGCGGGTCAACCTGGACGGCAGCGCCCCCGAGGACAACCCGTTCTATGACGCCGACAACGGCATCAAGGCCAGGGACTATGTGTACGCCCTGGGCCTGCGCAACCCGTTCGGCGGCGCGTGGCGGGCCGCCGACGGGCAGCACTACTCGGTGGAGAACGGTCCCTCCGTGGACCGGTTCGCGCGGGTCACCCGGGGCGCCGACTTCGAGTGGTACGTCGGCGACAGCGCGATGAAGAAGAAGGCCCTCTACAACTGGACGGTGGCGCACGCGCCGGTCGGCCTCACCTTCGTGCAGGAGGAGGGCAACCAGGGAGCGGGCTTCCCCAAGGAGTTGTACGGCAACGCGTACGTGTCGGAGAGCGGCCCTACCTACGCCACCGGCCCGCAGGTGCGCGGCAAGCGCATCGTGATGTTCGCATTCGATGAGAAGGGCAAGGTCACCGGCCCGAAGACGCTGGTGGAGTACAACGGCAACGGCAAGTCGACCATCGCGGGCATCGCCGCCGGCGCGGACGGGCTCTACTTCAGCGCGCTCTACCCCGACGACGCCAAGGACGGCCCCTACGCGCCGAAGGCGAAGCTCTACCGGGTGCGCTACGCCGAGCAGGCCGGAGCGGAGCCCAAGGACGCCAAGGTGGACAAGAAGGTGTGCACCGACGACGAGCTGAAGATCACCGCCGCGCCCGCGAAGACGACCGTCGCCCGCAAGACCTCGCTCAGCATCACCCTGAAGGTGCAGAACACGTCGAAGCGTTCGTGCGTCCGCGACGTGGGCGCCGATCTGCAGGAGCTGCAACTGCTGCGCGACGGCGAGAAGGTCTGGTCGTCGGACGACTGCGGCCCGCTGCGTGGCAGCCAGCAGGTCCGCTTCGGGCCGGGCCAGTCGCGGTCCTACACGGTCACCTGGAACGGCAAGGCAAGCAACACCTGCCTGAAGAAGGGCCGCCGGGTGCCGGCCGGTCCGACGCCGGCCGCCGGAACGTACGAGATCGTGGCCCGGGTCGGCAGCGACCGCAGCGAGCCCGTCACGATCCGGCTGAAGTGATCGTGTCCGCCTGGTGGAACAGCCCCGGCGCAGCTCACGTGAGCTACGTCCCGTCTGGTGACACCGGCGGGGCGTGCCGGGCGTGCGGCCGGTGCGCCGTGACAGACTGGTGATCGTGTTGCGTTGGCTGACCGCAGGGGAGTCGCACGGGCAGGCGCTGGTCGCCGTGCTCGACGGCGTGCCCGCCGGAATCGAGATCACCAGTGACGAGATCGGCCACGAGCTGGCCCGGCGTCGGCTCGGCTACGGCCGGGGCGCGCGGATGGCCTTCGAGCAGGACGTGGTGACGATCCTCGGCGGCGTGCGCCACGGGCGCACCCTGGGCAGCCCGGTCGCGATCCAGGTCGGCAACTCCGAGTGGCCCAAGTGGCAGACCGTGATGTCCGCTGACCCGGTCGACCCGGATCTGCTGGCCGCGCAGGCCCGCAACGCCCCGCTGACCCGGCCCCGGCCCGGCCACGCCGACCTCGCGGGCATGCAGAAGTACGGCCACGACGACGCCCGGCCGATCCTGGAGCGCGCCAGCGCCCGGGAGACCGCGGCCCGCGTCGCCGTCGGCACCGTGGCCAAGGCGCTGCTCAAGCAGGCGCTGGGCATGGAGGTCCTGTCGCACGTGGTCGAGCTCGGCTCCGTGGTGGCCAAGTCCGGCCTGGTGCCGGTGCCCGGCGACACGCAGCGCATCGACGCCGACCCGCTGCGCTGCCTGGACCCGCAGGCCAGCGAGCGCATGGTGGCCGAGGTCGACGCGGCCAAGCGCGACGCCGACACCCTCGGCGGCATCGTGGAGGTGCTGGTCTACGGCGTCCCGCCGGGCCTGGGCACGCACACCCAGTGGGACCGCAAGCTCGACGCCCGCATCGCCACCGCGCTGATGTCCATCCAGGCCATCAAGGGTGTGGAGATCGGCGACGCGTTCACCCAGGCCCGCTCGCGCGGCTCGGTGGCGCACGACGAGATCGTGCCGACGCCCGACGGCGTGAAGCGGATCACCGACCGGGCCGGCGGCCTGGAGGGCGGCATGACCTCCGGCGAGCCGCTGCGGGTGCGCGCCGCGATGAAGCCGATCTCGTCGCTGAACCGCGCGCTGTCCACGGTGGACGTGGTCACCGGCGAGGTCGCCACTGCCATCAACCAGCGCTCCGACGTGTGCGCGGTGCCCGCGGCGGCGGTCGTCGCCGAGGCCATGATGGCGCTGGTGCTGGCCGAGGCGGCGACGGAGAAGTTCGGCGGCGACTCGGTTGCCGAGATCCGGCGCAACCTCGCCGGCTACCTGGACAACCTGCTGATCCGCTGAGACCGGCGCAGGCAATGAGCACGCAGGTCATGAGCACAGGGGAGAAGACCGTGAGCAAGCCGTTGTGCGTCATCGTCGGCGCACCCGGGGCGGGCAAGTCCACCGTCGGGCGGCTGCTCGCGCAGGCGTACGGGGTGGCGTTCCGCGACACCGACGCCGACGTGGAGGCCACGGCCGGCAAGCCCATCTCGGAGATCTTCATCGACGAGGGCGAGCCGCAGTTCCGGGCCATGGAGACGGCCGCGGTCGCGGCAGCGCTGGCCGAGCATTCCGGTGTGCTGGCGCTGGGCGGCGGCGCGGTCCTCGCCGAGGGCAACCGGGCGCTGCTGGCCGGGCACACCGTGGTCTACCTGAGCGTGGACCTGTCCGACGCGGTGTCGCGGGTCGGGCTGGGCCAGGGCAGGCCGCTGCTGAACTTCAACCCGCGGGCCACCCTGCGCTTCCTGCTCGACCAGCGGCGACCGCTCTACCAGCAGGTCGCCGTGCACACCGTGGTCACCGACGGGCGCACCCCGGAGGAGATCACCGCCGAGCTCGTCGAGCTGCTGAAGGGCTGAGATGTCCGAGCTGACCCGGATCGCCGTGGGCGGCGACCAGCCATACGACGTGCTGGTCGGCCCCGGCGTGCTCGCCGAGCTGCCCGCCCTGGTCAAAGGCGCCGACCGGGCCGCGGTGCTGTACGCGCCGCCGGTGCGCGCGTACGCCGAGCAGGTCGCCGCGCACCTGGTCGACGCGCAGATCCAGCCCGTGATGATCGAGGTACCCGACGCCGAGGCCGGTAAGACGATCGCGGTGGCGCAGCGCTGCTGGGACGAGCTGGGCCGGGACTCGTTCACCCGCAACGACGTGGTGGTCGGGGTCGGCGGCGGCGCGGTCACCGACCTGGCCGGCTTCGTCGCCGCCTGCTGGCTGCGCGGCGTGCGCTGGGTGCCGGTGTCCACCAGCATCAACGGCATGGTCGACGCGGCCGTGGGCGGCAAGACCGGGGTGAACACGGCTGCCGGCAAGAACCTGGTCGGCGCGTTCTACCCGCCCGCCGGGGTGCTCTGCGCGACCGAGGCGCTGGCCACCCTGCCGCCCGCGCAGCTGCTGGCCGGCATGGCCGAGGTGGTCAAGGGCGGCTTCATCGCCGACCCGGTGATCCTCGACCTGATCGAGCGCGACCCGAAGGCGGCCGTCGACCCGGCCGGACCGGTGCTGCGCGAGCTGATCGAACGCAAGATCGCGGTGAAGGCCCGGGTGGTCGGCGAGGACCTGCGCGAGTCCGGCCTGCGCGAGATCCTCAACTACGGCCACACACTCGGTCACGCCATCGAGCGGCGGGAGAACTACCGCTGGTCGCACGGGCACGCGGTGAGCGTCGGCCTGGTGTACGCCGCCCGCCTGGGCGTGCTCACCGGCCGCCTCGACGAGGCCGCGGCCGCCCGCCACGCCGACATCCTGCGCTCGCTGGATCTGCCGGTGTCCTATCCCGCCGACGCCTGGGACGACCTGCGCGCCACGATGTCGGTGGACAAGAAGGCCCGCGGCCGGGCGCTGCGGTTCGTGCTGCTCAACGGGATCGGCCGGCCGGTCACCGTCCCCATCGACGACGAGGCGCTGCTCGCCGAGGCCTACCGGTCCGTCGCGTCCTGAAGGAGCCAGCCATGAAGGTGTACGTGCTCAACGGGGTCAACCTCGGCCGGCTCGGCACCCGCCAGGTCGACGTGTACGGCGTCACCACGTACGCGTCGCTGGTGGAGCTGTGCGAGAAGACCGGCGCGCTGCTCGGGCTGGAGGTGGAGTGCCGGCAGACCGACCACGAGGGCGAGCTGGTGGGCTGGCTGCACCAGGCCGCCGACGAGCACGCCGCGGTGGTGCTGAACCCCGGTGCGTGGAGCCACTACTCGTACGCCGTGCGCGACGCCTGCGCGATGCTCAACGCCCCCCTGATCGAGGTCCACCTCTCGAACATCCACACCCGCGAGGAGTTCCGCCACCACTCGGTCGTATCCGCCGTCGCCACCGGCGTCATCGCCGGCCTGGGCGTCGACGGCTACCGCCTGGCCCTCGAACACCTCTTCCACCGCTTCACCGACTAACCGTTCCCCCACCCCACCCCCACCGCCGGAGCGGCGATCTTGCGCGGACTGTGGGTGCGACACGGGTGAAACGGTCAAAGGGGCAACAGTTCGCGCAAGATCGTCGTGATGTCGGCGGTCAGCGCTGGCCGGTGGCTTCGGTGAGGAGCTGGTAGACCTGGGCTCGGCCGGTGATGCGGACCGGGTGGCCGCCCTCGCGGGGGCGGTCGGCGACGGCGGGCATGTTCAGGCGGGCCGCCGCGGCGACCAGCGTCTGCGCGGCCGCCGGGGAGCCGGCCCGCACCGTGAGCTGCCCGGCGTGGGCGTCGACGCCGCCGGTGAGCATCGCCATCCGCCACACGCCCAGCGCCGCCTGCCGCGATTCCGGCACGGCGGGGGACGCGGCCAGCAGCTGGGTCCGGCTGCGCCAGGCCCCGGTCAAAGCCCGGATGATCCGGTTGTACGCGCCCGCGGACACCTCGACGCGCAACCCGTCCCGCTCGGTGCGGACCACGTTCGCCCAGGTCAGGGTGGACAGCAGGCTGGCCAGCCGGGCGGCCGCGGCCGGCGAGGAGGTCTGTGCGATGGCGGTGGCCGCTGCGGGCCGGTGCCAGCCGGACGGTCGCAGCTCCTGCCAGCCGAAGGCCGCCTCAAGCAGCGGGAACGCGCCCAGCGGGGCCTGCGACAGGGCGCGGTCCAGTGGGGCCATCTCGGCCCGGGAGGCGTCCGCGGGGGCGGTCTCCGCCGGGGCGGCGAGTGGGGGAAGGTCCGTGAGCAGGGTCGCTGACATGGGACGGTCTCCTCTCAGACGGTCAGGTGCGGGGGATCTCGCGGTCGGCGACGACGGCGCCGTCGGCCACTCGGTAGGCCCACACCACGATGGCGGAGTCCACAAGCTCACCCTGTGGGGTGAACTGCAGCCGGCCCGTGACGCCGTCGTGGGCGTACGCGTCGACGAAGGCCTCCATGTCGCGGCGGGTGGTACGGCCGGCTTCGAAGCCGGCCAGGAAGATCGATGCGGCGTCGTATGCCTCTGCGCTGTAGGTGCCGGCGTCCTTGCCGAACCCGGCGCGGTAGTGCACTGGGAAGTCGCGCGATGCCCGCTCCGGCGGCAGGCAGGCGCAGGTGATGACGGCTCCCTCGGCGGCGCGCACCCCGGCGGAGCGCACGAAGCCAGCGTCCTTGACCCCGTCGCCGCCCACGAACGTGGCGGTCAGCCCGGCGTCGCGCATCGCCTTGAGCAGGGCTCCGGCGCTGGAGTAGTAACCGCCGTAGAAGACGACGTCGGCCCCGGCGGAGCGGATCTGGCTGACCACCGAGGAGAAGTCGACCTGCCGGGGCGGCACCGCGGCCCGCTGCACCACCTTGCCGGACAGTGTCGCGGCGACCTCGTCGGCCAGGCCGCGGCCGTACGCCCCGGTGTCGTCGATGACGAACGCCTTGCGGGCGCGCAGCACGGTGTCGATGTAGCGGGCGGCCGCCGGTCCCTGTGCCGCGTCGTTGCCCAGCAGCCGGTGGAACGTCGACCAGCCGCGCTGGCTGAGGTTGGTGCGGGTGGCCGAAGGGCTGATGATGGTGACGAGGCCCTGGTCGAACAGCGGCAGGGCGGCCGCGGACTCGCCGGAGAAGGCCGGCCCGATCACTCCCATGATCTCGGGGTCGGCCACGATCTGCTGCGCCAGCGCGGTGGCCTGCTTCGGGTCGCTCTGCGAGTCGAAGTCCTGCAGGGTCACCGGGCAGTCGGGATGCCGGCCGTTGTACTGCCCGACCGCCAGCGCGGCCCCGGAGCGGATGTTGGTGCCCAGATCCGCGGAGGCTCCGCTGAGCGGGCCGATGACGGCGATCTTCAAGCCGCACGGCCGGGCCGGCGGGGCCGCGGAGCCCGCTGTCGCGTCGCAGCCGGACACCGGCGCCACCAGCGCGAGCAGCGCCAGCACCGCCGTGACCCGTGCATACGGACCTCGCAACAGCCGACCTCCTCGACGTAGGGTGCGCCTATCCTGCCCGGATGAGCGTGAGGATTGCATGAGTAACCCGGTGGAAACGGCGTGGCCGGCTGCCCGCAAGCGGGCGGCGGCCGTGTTTGTGCTGGTCGCGACCCTACTGGGTGGCTGTACCGGCGGCCAGGTGACCGTCCAGCCCACCCTGGCGCCCGCCCCGGGGCGGCCCTCTGAGCTGCAGCCCGCGCTGTTCGGCATCAGCTCGGACACGCTGGGCTGGATAGTCATCGACGAGCAGGGTTACGTGCTCTACCGCAGCGAACTCGACGGCAACCGGCCGGCCCGCTCGGCCTGCACCGACTCCTGCACCCAGCAGTGGCTGCCGGTGCCCGCCGCCGACCCGATCCGCGTCGAGGGCATCGACCGCCAGCTCATCGGCACGATGACCCGCCCCGACGGCACCAAGCAGCTCACCCTGGCCGGCTGGCCCCTCTACGGCTACGCCGGAGACCGCATGCCCGGCGACGCCAACGGCCACGGCCAGGACGGCCACTGGTTCGCCGTCACCCCCATCGGCACCCGCGCCGGCCCCACCCCCGCCTAACCCCCCACCGGGACGATCTTGCGTGGCCTGTGGGGGCGACACGCTCATACCCGGCAAAGGGGCAACAGTTCGCGCAAGATCGTCGCGATCTTGCGACAGGGCAGGGGGTCAGGGGCTGGGGAGGGTGAGGATGGCTTCGGTGCCGCCGCCTTCGGCGGGGCGCACGGTGAGGGAGCCGTCGTGCAGGTCGGCGACCCAGCGGGCGATGGCCAGACCCAGGCCCGTGCCGTTGGGGGAGCCGGGGCGGAAGCGCTCGCCGGCGCCGGCGGGCAGGTCCGCGCCGGGACCGGGACCGGTGTCGCGGACGGTGACCGCGCCCGGTTCGACGGTCAGCGTGATCGTGGCGGGGGCCTCGCCGTCGCGGCCGTGCTGCACCGCGTTGTGGATCAGGTTGCGCAGGGCGATCCGCACCAGCGTCGGATCGCCGAGGGTCACCGTGGGCCGGGTGTACGCCGTCGCGGTGTGCGGCGGCTGCACGGTGTCGGCCAGCACCTCTTCGGCGAGCTGGTCCAGGCGGAAGCGCTGGCGTTCCAGATGGCGCAGCCCGGCGACGAGCCGGGCCCGGGTGAGCAGCGCGGCGACCGCGTCGGTCAGCCGGTCGGTGGCCGCGATGACCCGGCGCAGCGCGTCCGGCTGCCGCGCGGGTGAGTCCAGCGCCGACTCCGACACCGCCCTGATCACCGTCAGCGGGGTACGCAGTTCGTGGGCTGCGTCGGCGACGAACCGTTCCTGCTGGGTGAGCGCGTCGGCGATGGGCTGGGTGCCGCGGCGGGCCAGCAGGTAGCCGCCGAGGCAGGTCATCACGGTGAAGGCGGTGCCGCCGACGACCAGCGCAACCGCCAGCCGCCGGTGCGCGGCCTGCCCCGGGCCGGGGTCGGCCACCGCGACCACGGTGCCCGCGATCGCCCCCGTCTCGGCGTGCCGGAACGGCACCGCCAGCAGGTGCACGACCTCCTGCCGCTCGTCGCGGACCGCCTCGCTCAGCTCACCGCCCACGGCGCGCACCTGGCGGGCGGGCCCGAGCAGGGTGGGCGGCGCGATGACGGCCAGCCGCGCGGGGTGCGCGAAGACCAGCGTGACGTCGGCCCGGTCGGCCTCGTACACGTAGACCGCGGTGGAGCCTTGGGCGATCGCGTTGTCGTAGAGCTTGTCCAGCAGCAGCGCGCCCGAGTCGTAGTAGAGCAAGGCGACCGCCGTGCCCGCCGTGCGGTGCAGGTCGGCGGCGACCGCCTCGGCACGCTGCCGCTCATCGACGACCAGCGCCACCGCCCCCATCCCCGCCAACCCGATGATGTTCAGCGCCAACAGCAGAGCGGTCAACCGCATCCGCAACCCCGCCAGCCGCTCGGCAGTCTGCAACTGCCGCGTCTGCCGCCTCACCCCCTCACCCCGCCCCGCCCGTCCAAGATCGCGACGATCTTGCGCGAACTGTTGCCCCTTTGTCGGGTATGAGCGTGTCGCCCCCACAGGCCACGCAAGATCGTCGCGATCATCAGCGGCCGGCCAGGTCGACGCGGTAGCCGGTGCCGCGGACGGTGGTGATGACAGGGGGGTCGCCTAGTTTGCGGCGGAGTTGGCCTACGACGACGTCCACGACGTTGGAGGTGGGGTCGGCTTGTTCGTCCCAGCAGTGTTCGAAGAGGTCGGCGCGGGTGACGACAGCGGGGCGGCGAACCAGGAGCATCTCCAGGACGGAGAACTCCTTGGGGGTGAGGGTGAGCAGGATGCCGTCGCGGCGGACCTCGCGGCGGGCGGTGTCGACCTCGACGTCGCCCGCCCGCATCACCGGCGGGAGCATGGTGCCGCGGCGGCGGCAGAGGGCGCGTACGCGGAGCACGAGCTCGGCGGCGACGAAGGGTTTGACGACGTAGTCGTCGGCGCCGGCCTCGAAGCCGGCCACGCGGTCGGTGACGTCGTCGAGGGCGGTGAGCATGAGGGCGGGCACGCCGAGGCCGGCCTCGCGGCGGCGGTGCAGCTGACCGGCGGAGTCGCCCTCGGGCAGGATGCGGTCGAGCACCAGGCAGTCGTAGTCGTTGACGCTCATGTTCACGTCGGCCTGGCTCCAGTCGGCTGCCTGGTCCACGGCAAACCCGACCGCACGCAGGGCGGTCACGACCACCCCGCGCACCTCCGGGTCATCCTCCACCACCAGCACCCGCACGGCGGCGAGGCTAGCAACCAACCCGCACGCCCGGCTAGCGCGGCCGGTCGGGGCGGTCGCCACGAGCGGCCCCGTACCCCGCAATGTCGGGCGGCAGCGGTCCCGGCGAGGCCGCCGCAACGGGCGCGGCGTCACAGCGTGTCCCCGGCCACCCGCGCGCCCGGCCTGAGATCACGGGCCGGTAAAGTAGTCAGGTCTGTTCTTTGTCAAGTATCTGATCATGTACGGGAGCCTGGCTGTGGCTAGCACGAACGACCTCAAGAACGGCATGGTGCTCAACCTCGACAAGGAGCTCTGGGCCGTCGTCGAGTTCCAGCACGTGAAGCCCGGCAAGGGTCCGGCCTTCGTGCGGACGACCCTCAAGCACGTGCTCACGGGCAAGGTCGTCGACAAGACCTTCAACGCCGGCACCAAGGTCGAGACCGCGAACGTCGACAAGCGCACGATGCAGTACCTGTACGCCGACGGCGACGACTTCGTCTTCATGGACCTGGACACCTACGACCAGATCCACGTCAGCGGCGTGACCGTCGGCGACAACGTGAACTACCTGCTGCCCGAGGCGGAGGTCGTGGTCGCCACGCACGACGGCGTGCCGCTGTACGTCGAACTGCCGACCAGCGTGATGGTGAAGATCACCTACACCGAGCCGGGCCTGCAGGGCGACCGCTCGACCGGCGGCACCAAGCCGGCCACCATCGAGACCGGCGCGACCGTGCAGGTGCCGCTGTTCATCACCAACGGCGAGAAGATCAAGGTCGACACCCGCGACGGCCGTTACCTGGGCCGGTCCTGATGGGCCTGCGGCCCGTCCGGGGGATTGCTCGTGGCTGAGGGACCGAAGTCGCAGTCGCCCGCCCGCCGCAAGGCGCGCAAGCGGGCACTCGACGTGCTTTACGAGGCGGATCTGCGCGACCTGCCGGTGCGCACGGTGCTGGCGGCATACCTGGAGCGCATGGAGGCACCGCGCCCGGAGCACCTGCCGTACGCGATCTCGCTGGCCGAGGGCGTGAACGAGCACCTGGACAACATCGACGAGACGATCGCCACCTTCGCCGAGGGCTGGACGATCGACCGGATGCCGGTGGTCGACCGCAACCTCGCCCGCATCGCGGTCTACGAGCTGCTCTACGTGCCCGAGATCGACGACCCGGTGGCCATCACCGAGGCCGTCGAACTGGCCCGCGAGCTGTCCACCGACGATTCGCCGCGCTTTCTCAACGGCCTGCTCGGCCGCATCGCGGACTACGCGCCGCGCCACTGAGCGCGAACATACGAAAGCGGCCTTTCACCCCTGCTGGGGCGAAAGGCCGCTTTCGTCAGTGCGGGAGAGTGTCAGCTCGCGAAGAACGCGCGCGGGTCGGCCACGAGCACGCCGTGGTCGGCCAGCCGCTCGATCAGCTCGGTGGGGGTGCAGTCGTAGAAGACCGCGAGCGCCTGCAGGTCGACGGCGCGGATGGAGAGCACCCGGCCGTTGTAGTCGCCGCGCTGCTGCTGGATGGCGCGCGCGTAGCGGGCGACCGAGGCGAGGTCCTCCTTGGCGCCGTCGTAGAGGCGCTCCAGGTCCAGGACGATCTTGCTCGTCGCCTCCTGGCGCGGGGCCGGGCCGTCGGGCAGGAGCTCGCCGACGGGCACGCGGTAGAAGTCGGCCAGCTCGGCCAGTCGGGACACCGTGACAGCACGGTCGCCGCGCTCGTACGAGCCGACGACGACAGCCTTCCAACGCCCGTTCGACTTCTCCTCCACGCCCTGCAGGGACAGGCCCTGCTGCTGGCGGATGGAGCGCAGTCGCGCACCGAGGGACTTGGCGTAATCAGACGGCATTCCGACACTCCCAGCTATATGCCGGGGCGGGTTCCCCGACGATCGCTACGCAGCGTGACGGTACGGCGCTGACGACACGCGGTCAAGTGCTCGTTGACCACAAGTTGAGACAACCTCATCCGACTAGCTTGATCAACTGAACTGATCCGCCAGTGTCAACGGTATGACCTGCGGATTGACTCACCCCCGCGCGTATAGGCCGCCGTCACACTGCTAAGTTTACTGATCAGATGGGCGTCGGCTACGCCGCCGATCATGACCTTGACATCCTTTAACGACCCGTCCGGTGAGGCGGGGAAGGAGGTCTGCCTTGGCGCGCCCAACGACAGACGAGTCGAACGCTCCAGTGCAGCAGCCGGCCGGGCCGGCTCCCACCAAGATCGTCATCTCCGCCGCGGACGTCTCCCGCGTGCTGGACCGCATTGCGCACCAGATCCTCGAGAAGACCTCCGGGGCACGTGACGTGGTGCTGATGGGCATCGCCACCCGCGGGGTGCCGATCGCCCGCCGCCTCGCCGAGCGCATCCACGCCTTCGAAGGTGTACAGGTGCCCGTCGGCATCCTCGACATCACGCTCTACCGCGACGACCTGCGCAGCAGCTCCGTACGCGCGGTCGGACGCACCGAGGAGCCCGCGGGCGGCGTGGACGGCCGCAAGGTCATCCTCGTCGACGACGTGCTGTTCTCCGGCCGCACCATCCGGGCCGCCCTCGACGCCCTGTCCGACCTCGGCCGCCCCGCGGCCGTGCAGCTGGCCGTGCTCGTCGACCGGGGCCACCGGCAGCTGCCGATCCGGGCCGACTATGTCGGCAAGAACATCCCCACCGCCCTGTCCGAGCAGGTCAAAGTGAAGTTGGTGGAGATCGACGGGACCGACGAGGTCGTCCTCACCACCGGTTCGAAGGGCGGTACCCGATGAAGCACCTGCTGTCGACGGCCGACCTGGACGCGGCCACCGCGACCGAGATCCTCGACATCGCCACCGAGATGGCCAGCGTCTCCGGTCGCGAGATCAAGAAGCTGCCCACGCTGCGGGGCCGCACCGTGGTGAACCTCTTCTACGAGGACTCCACCCGCACCCGGATCTCGTTCGAGGCCGCCGCGAAGCGGCTGAGCGCCGACGTGATCAACTTCTCGGCCAAGGGCTCCAGCGTGGAGAAGGGCGAGAGCCTCAAGGACACCGCCTGGACGCTGCAGGCCATGGGCGCCGACGCGGTCGTCATCCGCCACCCCGCCTCCGGCGCGCCGCACCGCCTGGCCAACTGGGTCACCGGCAGCGTGCTCAACGCCGGCGACGGCACCCACGAGCACCCGACGCAGGCGCTGCTGGACGCGTACACGATGCGCTCGCGGATGGGCCGGCTCGACGGCCTGCACGTGGCCATCGTCGGCGACGTGCTGCACAGCCGGGTGGCCCGCTCCAACGTGCTGCTGCTCAACACCCTGGGCGCGAAGGTGACCCTGGTCGGGCCGCCGACGCTGGTGCCCACCGACCTCAACGCCTCGGTCCAGGTCGCCTACGACCTCGATGCGGTGCTGCCGCAGGCCGACGTGGTGATGATGCTGCGGGTGCAGAAGGAGCGCATGACCGACTCCTACTTCCCCTCGGCGCGGGAGTACTCCCGCCGCTACGGCCTCGACGGCGCCCGGCTGCGCCGGATGCCCGCCCACGGGATCGTGATGCACCCCGGCCCGATGAACCGCGGCATGGAGATCACGCCCGAGGTGGCCGACTCGCCCCGCTCCACCATCGTCGAACAGGTCACCAACGGCGTCTCCGTGCGGATGGCCTGCCTGTACCTCCTCCTCGGAGGAGCCCGATGACCGCCGTCCGGAGGACGCCCGTGACCGACATCCTGATCCGCAACGCCCGTGTGCTGGGCGGCGAGCCGACCGACCTGCTGCTGCGCGGCGGCGTCATCGCCGAGATCGGCGCGGGCCTGGCTGCCGACGGTGCCGAGGTCGTCGACGGCACCGGCCTGGTGGCCCTGCCCGGCCTGGTCGACCTGCACACCCACCTGCGCGAGCCGGGCCGCGAGGACGCCGAGACGGTGTACACCGGCTCGCGCGCCGCGGCGCTCGGCGGCTACACCGCCGTCTGCGCGATGGCCAACACCTCCCCGGTCGCCGACACCGCGGGCGTGGTCGAGCAGGTGTACCGGCTGGGTCAGGAGGCCGGACTGGTCGACGTGCAGCCGATCGGCGCGGTCACCGTCGGGCTGGCCGGCGAGCGCCTGGCCGAGCTGGGCGCGATGGCCGACTCGGCCGCCCGGGTGCGGATCTTCTCCGACGACGGCTTCTGCGTGGCCGACCCGCGGCTGATGCGCCGGGCGCTGGAGTACGTCAAGGCGTTCGACGGCGTCATCGCCCAGCACGCCGAGGAGCCCCGGCTCACCCAGGGCGCGCAGATGCACGAAGGCGACGTCTCGGCCCGGCTCGGCCTGACCGGCTGGCCCGCGGTCGCCGAGGAGTCGATCATCGCGCGGGACGTGCTGCTGGCCGGGCACGTCGGCGCACGCCTGCACGTCTGCCACGTGTCCACCGCGGGCAGCGTCGAGATCATCCGGATGGCCAAGGCGCGGGGCGTACGCGTCACCGCCGAGGTCACCCCGCACCACCTGCTGCTCACGCACGAGAAGGCGGAGTCCTACGACCCCGTCTACAAGGTGAACCCGCCGCTGCGCACCGACGCCGACGTCGAGGCGCTGCGCGAGGGCCTGCGCGACGGCACGATCGACATCGTGGCCACCGACCACGCCCCGCACGCCGCGGAGGACAAGGAGTGCGAGTGGGCGTACGCCCGCCCCGGCATGCTCGGCCTGGAGACCGCGCTGCCGATCGTCCTCGACGTGCTGGGTGAGGACTGGCCGCTCATCGCCGAGCGCATGTCGTACGCCCCCGCCCGCATCGCGGGCCTGGACGGGCACGGCAACGCGCTGGTCGCGGGTGCTCCCGCGAACCTGACGCTGGTCGACCCCACGGTGCGGTGGGACGTCGACCCGACCGGGCTGGCCAGTCTCAGCCACAACACGCCGTACGCCGGGATGACCGTGCCCGGCCGGATCGTCGCCACCTTCCTGCGGGGCGTGCCGACGGTGCTCGACGGAAAGGTACAGAAGTGACCGACGCAATCTTGGTCTTGGAGGACGGCCGCGTCTTCCGCGGTGAGTCCTACGGGTCCGTCGGCGAGACCTTCGGCGAGGCGGTCTTCACCACCGGCATGACCGGCTACCAGGAGACCCTCACCGACCCGTCGTACCACCGCCAGGTCGTGGTGCAGACCGCGCCGCACATCGGCAACACCGGCGTCAACGACGAGGACGACGAGTCCGACCGCATCTGGGTCGCCGGCTACGTGGTCCGCGACCCGGCCCGGGTGCCGTCGAACTGGCGCTCGACCGAGGACCTGGCCACCCGGCTGGCCCGCTCCGGCGTGGTCGGCATCAGCGGCGTCGACACCCGCGCGCTGACCCGCCACCTGCGTGAGCGCGGCGCGATGCGGGTCGGCGTGTCCAGCGTCGAGCGCGACCCGCAGGCGCTGCTGGCCCGGGTGCTGGAGCAGCCGCAGATGACCGGGGCGGACCTGTCCCTGGAGGTCTCCACGCCCGAGGCGTACACCGTCGACGCCGTCGGCGAGCACCGCTTCACCGTCGCGGCTCTCGACCTGGGCATCAAGCGCAACGTGCCCCGGCGGCTGGCCGCGCGCGGCGTGACCACGCACGTGCTGCCCGCCAACTCCACCCTCGGCGACCTGCTGTCGGTCGGCGCCGACGCGGTGTTCTTCTCGCCCGGCCCCGGCGACCCGGCCACCGCCGACCACGCGGTGATGCTGGCGCAGGAGGTGATGAAGCGGAGCATGCCGCTGTTCGGCATCTGCTTCGGCAGCCAGATCCTGGGCCGCGCGCTCGGCTTCGGCACGTACAAGCTGGGTTACGGCCACCGTGGCATCAACCAGCCGGTGATGGACCGCACCACCGGCAAGGTCGAGGTCACCTCGCACAACCACGGCTTCGCGGTCGACGCGCCGCTCGACGGCGTGGCCGACACCGCCTTCGGCCGGGTCGAGGTGTCCCACGTGTGCCTGAACGACAACGTGGTGGAGGGCCTGCGCGCGCTCGACGTGCCCGCCTTCACCGTGCAGTACCACCCGGAGGCGGCAGCGGGGCCGCACGACGCCGACTACCTGTTCGACCGGTTCGTGGAACTCGTCGAACGACCCGGCCAGGTCCGTAAGCAACTCATCAACGGAGGCAAGTGAGATGCCGAAGCGGACTGATCTCAAGCACGTCATGGTCATCGGCTCCGGGCCGATCGTCATCGGCCAGGCCTGCGAGTTCGACTACTCCGGCACCCAGGCCTGCCAGGTGCTGCGCAGCGAGGGGCTGCGGGTCAGCCTGGTCAACTCGAACCCGGCGACCATCATGACCGACCCCGAGTTCGCCGACGCCACCTACATCGAGCCGATCACGCCCGAGTTCGTGGAGAAGGTCATCGCGGCCGAGCGCCCCGACGCGCTGCTGCCGACCCTGGGCGGGCAGACCGCGCTGAACACCGCGGTGGCCCTGTACGAGTCGGGGGTGCTGGAGAAATACGGCGTGGAGCTGATCGGCGCCGACATCGAGGCGATCCGCCGCGGCGAGGACCGGCAGCTGTTCAAGGGCGTCGTGGCCAAGGCCGGGGCCCGGCTCGGGCTGACCGGCGACCTGGTGCCGCGCAGCCGGGTCTGCCACTCCATGGACGAGGTCCGCGACACCGTCGCCGAGCTGGGCCTGCCGGTCGTCATCCGGCCGTCGTTCACCATGGGCGGCCTCGGTTCGGGCATGGCGCACACCCCGGAGCAGCTCGACCTGATCGCGGGCAGCGGCCTGGCCGCCTCCCCGGTGACCGAGGTGCTCATCGAGGAGAGCGTGCTCGGCTGGAAGGAGTACGAGCTCGAGCTGATGCGCGACAAGCACGACAACGTGGTCGTCATCTGCTCGATCGAGAACATCGACCCGATGGGCGTGCACACCGGCGACTCGGTGACCGTGGCCCCCGCGATGACCCTGACCGACCGCGAGTACCAGGAGATGCGCGATCTGGGCATCGCGGTGCTGCGCGAGGTCGGCGTCGACACCGGCGGCTGCAACATCCAGTTCGCGATCAACCCGGAGAACGGGCGCATCGTGGTCATCGAGATGAACCCCCGGGTGTCGCGCTCCTCGGCGCTGGCGTCCAAGGCCACCGGCTTCCCGATCGCGAAGATCGCGGCGAAGCTGGCCATCGGCTACACCCTCGACGAGATCCCCAACGACATCACGCTGAAGACGCCGGCCGCGTTCGAGCCGACGCTGGACTACGTCGTGGTGAAGATTCCGCGCTTCGCGTTCGAGAAGTTCCCCGGGGCCGACCCGGAGCTGACCACCACCATGAAGTCGGTCGGCGAGGCGATGAGCCTGGGCCGCAACTTCCCCGAGGCGCTGAACAAGGCGATGCGCTCGATGGAGACGAAGGCGGCCGGCTTCTGGACCGCGCCGGACCGCTTCGGTTCCGCCGAGGAGGCGCTGCACGCGCTGCGCACCCCGCACGACGGACGGCTCTACGCCGTCGAGGAGGCGCTGCGCCACGGCGCGACCGTCGCCCAGGTCACCGCGGCCTCGGGCGGCATCGACCCGTGGTTCGTGGACCAGATCCTGGGCCTGGTCGAGCTGCGCGCCGAGATCCTCGACGCGCCGGTGGTCGACCTGCGGCTGCTGCGCAAGGCCAAGCGGGCCGGCCTGTCCGACCGGCAGCTCGCCGCGCTGCGGCCGGAGTTCGCGGGCGAGGACGGGGTGCGCATCCTGCGCCACCGCCTCGGGGTGCGGCCGGTCTACAAGACGGTCGACACCTGCGCCGCCGAGTTCGCCGCCGCGACGCCGTACCACTACTCGTCCTACGACGAGGAGACCGAGGTCGCCCCGAGCGCCCGGCCGAAGGTGCTGATCCTGGGCTCCGGGCCGAACCGCATCGGGCAGGGCATCGAGTTCGACTACTCGTGCGTGCACGCGGTCATGGCGCTCAAGGGCCGGTACGAGACCGTCATGGTCAACTGCAACCCGGAGACCGTCTCCACCGACTACGACACCGCCGACCGGCTCTACTTCGAGCCGCTGACCTTCGAGGACGTCCTCGAGGTGGTGCACGTCGAGCACAGCACCGGTGTGGCCGCGGGCGGTCCCGGCGTCGTCGGCGTCATCGTGCAGCTGGGCGGGCAGACCCCGCTGGGCCTGGCGCAGCGGCTCAAGAACGCCGGGGTGCCGATCGTGGGCACCAGCCCCGAGTCGATCCACCTCGCCGAGGAGCGCGGCGCGTTCGGCCGGGTGCTGGCCGAGGCCGGGCTGCGGGCTCCCGCGCACGGCACCGCCATCTCGTACGAGGACGCCAAGCACATCGCCGACGAGGTCGGCTACCCGGTGCTGGTCCGGCCGTCGTACGTGCTCGGCGGACGCGGCATGGAGATCGTCTACGACGACGCCACGCTGCGCGACTACATCACCCGCGCCACCGACATCTCGCCGGAGCACCCGGTGCTGGTGGACCGGTTCCTCGACGACGCCATCGAGATCGACGTGGACGCGCTCTGCGACGCCGACGGCAACGTCTACATCGGCGGCGTGATGGAGCACATCGAGGAGGCCGGCATCCACTCCGGCGACTCGGCGTGCGCGCTGCCGCCGATCACCCTCGGCGGGCGGCACCTCGACATCGTGCGCGAGTACACCGAGGCCATCGCCCGCGGCGTGGGCGTGCAGGGCCTGCTCAACGTGCAGTACGCGCTGAAGGACGACATGCTCTACGTGCTGGAGGCCAACCCGCGCGCCTCGCGCACCGTGCCGTTCGTCTCCAAGGCGACCGCGGTGCCGCTGGCCAAGGCGGCCGCCAGGATCATGCTCGGCGCGACGATCGCCGAGCTGCGCGCCGAGGGCATGCTGCTGGCCACCGGTGACGGCGGGCTGCTGCCCGAGAACTCCCCGGTCGCGGTCAAGGAGGCGGTGCTGCCGTTCAAGCGGTTCCGCACGCCGGCCGGCAAGGGCGTCGACACCCTGCTGTCGCCGGAGATGAAGTCCACCGGCGAGGTCATGGGCATCGACATGGCGTTCGGGCACTCCTTCGCCAAGTCCCAGGCCGCGGCGTACGGCATGCTCCCGACCAGCGGCAAGATCTTCGTCTCGGTCGCCAACCGCGACAAGCGGGGCATGATCTTCCCGATCAAGCGGCTGGCCGACCTCGGCTTCGAGATCGTGGCCACCGTCGGCACCGGCGAGGTGCTGCGCCGCCACGGCATCGTCTGCGAGGTCGTCGGCAAGCACAGCGAGGACGCCGACCGCGACGCGGTCTCCCTGATCGCCTCCGGCGAGGTGAAGATGGTCATCAACACCCCGCAGGGCTCCGGCGCCAAGGCCCGCTCCGACGGCTACGAGATCCGCTCCGCCGCCGTCTCCGCCGACATCCCCTGCTGCACCACCGTGCCCGGCGCCGCCGCGGCCGTGATGGGCATCGAGGCGCTCATCCGGGGTGACATGACCGTGCGCCCGCTGCAGCACCTGCACGCCGTCATCCGCCCGGAGCTGTCGGCGTGACCCTGTTCGAGAAGGTGGTCCGCCCCCGGTTGTTCCGGATCGGGGGCGGTGACGCCGAGCACGCGCACGAGTGGACGCTGCGGCGGCTGGCGGGGATCTCCCGGCAGCCCGCCGTGCTGAGCCTGCTCAAGCGCCGCTATGCGCTGGACCGGCCGGTGGACCTGTTCGGGGTGCGGTTTCCGAATGCGGTCGGGCTGGCGGCGGGCATGGACAAGAACGGGGTCGCGCTGAAGGCGTGGCCCGCGCTCGGGTTCGGCTTCGTCGAGGTCGGCACGGTGACCGCGCTGGCGCAGCCGGGCAACGACCGGCCGCGGCTGTTCCGGCTGCCGGACAGCCGGGCGATCATCAACCGGATGGGCTTCAACAACGAGGGCGCGCACGCCCTGGCGCAGCGGCTGGCCGCGCTCGGCCCGCTGGGCGTGCCGCTGGGCATCTCGCTGGGCAAGTCCAAGGTGACCCCGCTGGAGGAGGCGGTTGCCGACTACCGGGCGTCGTACGACGCGCTGAAGTCCTACGGCGACTACTTCGCCGTGAACGTCTCCTCGCCCAACACACCGGGTCTGCGCAGCCTGCAGGACCGGGACCAGTTGGACGCGATCCTGGCGGCGCTGACCGGGGAGCGCCCGGTCCTGGTGAAGATCGCGCCGGATCTGACCGAGCACGCCGTCGCGGAACTGCTCGAGGTCTGCCTGGCCCGCGGCGTCGCCGGTCTGATCGCGACCAACACCACGCTCAGCCGTGACGGCGTCGCCCCGGCCGACCAGGCCACGGCGGCGCAGGCGGGCGGGCTGTCCGGCGCGCCGCTGACCGAGCGCGCGCAGAAGGTGGTGTCGTTCGTGCACACCGAGACGAACGGCCGCCTGCCGATCATCGGCGTGGGCGGCCTGATGACCGCCGACGACGTGGCCCGCATGTTCGACGCGGGCGCGAGCCTGGTGCAGCTCTACACCGGATTCATCTACCACGGCCCCGCGCTCGTGCGCGCCGCCGCAGCCCGCGCCCCGGAGGCCGCACGGTGACCGACGAGGTCGAGAAGGGCACCTTCCACAACGGAAACCGTGGTGAAGGTGCCCTTCCTTTCACACAGGACGAGTTGCTGGGGCTGGACCGGGCGCACGTGTGGCACCCGTACGGCCCGATGCCGGGTCGCGCCGAGCCGCTCGTGGTGGCGAGCGCGGCAGGCACCCGGCTGCGGCTGGCCGACGGGCGCGAGCTGGTCGACGGCATGTCGAGCTGGTGGGCGGCGATCCACGGCTACCGGCACCCGGTGCTGGACGCCGCGGTGACCGACCAGCTCGGGCGGATGAGCCATGTCATGTTCGGCGGGCTCACCCACGAACCCGCGGTGCGCCTGGCCAAGACCCTGGTCGACATCACCCCGGACGGGCTGGAGCACGTGTTCCTGGCCGACTCCGGCTCGGTCAGCGTCGAGGTCGCGGTCAAGATGTGCCTGCAGTACCAGGTGTCGCGCGGCCGTCCGGCCAAGCGGCGGCTGGCCACGTGGCGCGGCGGCTACCACGGCGACACGTGGCAGCCGATGAGCGTGTGCGACCCCGACGGCGGCATGCACTCCCTCTGGGGCGACGCGCTGCCCCGCCAGGTGTTCGTGGACATGCCCCCGGTGGAGTACGACGAGTCCTATGTGACGGTGCTCAAGCAGGCGCTCGCCGCGCACGCCGATGAGCTGGCCGCGGTCATCGTCGAGCCGGTGGTGCAGGGCGCGGGCGGCATGCGCTTCCACGACCCGCGTTACCTGCGCGCGCTGCGGGAGCTGTGCGACGAGTTCGACGTGCTGCTGGTGTTCGACGAGATCGCCACCGGTTTCGGGCGTACCGGCGAGCTGTTCGCCGCCGACCATGCCGGGGTGACACCCGACGTGATGTGCGTCGGCAAGGCGCTGACCGGCGGATATCTGACACTCGCCGCCGCGCTGTGCACCGCCGAGGTGGCCCGGGGCATCTCCGAGGGCGCGGTGCCGGTGCTCGCGCACGGACCCACGTTCATGGGCAACCCGCTGGCCTGCGCGGTCGCCAGCGCCAGCATCGGGCTGCTGCTGTCGGGTGACTGGCGGGCCGACGTACGCCGTATCGAGGCAGGGCTGCGTGCCGGCCTGGCGCCGGTGCGCGAGCTGCCCGGCGTCGCCGACGTGCGCGTGCTGGGCGCGATCGGCGTGGTGCAGCTCGACCACGACGTGGACATGGCCACCGCCACGGCCGCCGCGGTGCGACACGGTGTGTGGCTGCGCCCGTTCCGCGACCTGATCTACACGATGCCGCCGTTCGTCAGCTCCGATGAGGATGTGTCGGCGATCACGAAGGCGATGTACGCGGCCGCTGCCGCCTGTTCGTCGTGACGGGTGACCCGTGCGGTCGTTGCGTCGACCGTGCGGGCGCGACGGTCACGTCCGAGAGTGAGGAGAATTCATGGAGCCGTTCGGTGCGCGCCTGGCGCGGGCGATGGACGAGCGCGGTCCGCTGTGTGTCGGGATCGACCCGCACAGCTCGCTGCTGAAGGCGTGGGGCCTGTCCGACGACGCGGAAGGGGTTGCGTCGTTCTGCCGGACAGCGGTCGACGCGCTGGCCGGAAGGGTCGCCGTCGTCAAGCCGCAGTCGGCCTTTTTCGAGCGATTCGGGTCTCGCGGAGTGGAGATTCTTGAGTCAACTATCCGACAGTTTAGGCAGGCCGGAACCCTTGTGCTTCTCGACGCGAAGCGAGGCGACATCGGCTCGACGGCTGCCGCGTACGCCGACGCGTATCTGAATCCATCGAGGCCCATGTATGTCGATGCGATCACCGCGAGCCCGTTCCTCGGCTTCGGATCGCTCGCGCCGATGTTCGACATGGCGGCTGACCACGGCGGGGGCGTCTTCGTTCTGGCTCTCACGTCCAACCCGGAGGGTCCGGCCGTGCAGCATGCTCGGGGTATCGACGGCCGTACCGTCGCGCAGACGATCATCGACGAGATTTCCCAGCTCAACAAGGGTGTGGAGCCGCTCGGCAGCCTCGGACTCGTGGTCGGGGCGACCATCGGCGAAACCGGTCACGACCTGTCCCAGGTGAACGGCCCGTTCCTCGTTCCGGGGCTCGGCGCGCAGGGCGGAACGGCCGACGATCTTCGCCGGATCTTCGCCGGGAGCCTCGGCGCGGTGCTGCCCTCGTCGTCGCGCGAGGTACTCGGTGCGGGCCCCGACGTGCAATCGCTTCGGGACGCGGCATCTCGGACTCTCGATGCCTGCCGGGACGCATTGGGACGTCCGGGCCGGTCGTGACCTTTCCGTGATCATGCGCGGTGACGTTGCCGAAAACGCCGTCGACCGCTAGGTTTCCCGGCGCTGGCCTGATCTGCTCGCGTGGCCCACCAGTCACGCGGGTTTTCACCAGCAACGGGTGCCGAAGGTTAGCCGCCGAGTCTGGTGGGGAACCCGACGCACCACACGCCGGCGATCCCGTCGGCGTGACCAAGAGGACCTGAGGAGAACTGGTGCCGCTCCCGTCACTGACCCCAGAGCAGCGCGCTGCCGCGCTGGAGAAGGCCGCGGAGGTCCGCAAGGCTCGGGCTGAGCTCAAGGAGCAGCTCAAGCAGGGCAAGACCACCCTGGCCGCCGTGCTTGACCGCGCCGAGGGCGACGATGTCGTCGGCAAGCTCAAGGTTTCGGCCGTGCTGCAGGCGCTCCCCGGCATCGGCAAGATCCGGGCCACGCAGATCATGGAGAAGCTGAAGATCGCCGACTCCCGCCGCCTGCGCGGGCTGGGCGACCAGCAGCGCAAGGCGCTGCTGGCCGAGTTCGCGGCCTGAGCCGACGAACCTCGTCAGCGGAACAACCTCGCCGCGGGCGGACGCCCCGTCCGCGGCGAACGGGCAGCGGTGTGCCGAGGCTCCACCGCCTGCCCACCGCAACGGCCTGCCATCCGGCGTGAGTGAGACTCACACCATCGGGTGAGCGGAACGTTGCGCAGATCGTCGCCCGGCGGCGCTGTCGTTTCGACAGCGCCGCTGGTTCGTTTCTGAGGGCAGGAAGGCCCCATCCGGGCCGGAACCCCCTGTTAAGTTATGGTGACGTACTGCTCAAACAGGGGCCCGGCTGCCACCGCCGCTCCTCGATTGGGTAGAACTTGAGAATGGAAGACGACGTACCGCTCGCCGCCAGAGCGGCCGCGCCCGCCCGCCTGACCGTGCTATCCGGTCCTTCCGGTGTCGGCAAGGATGCCGTCATCGAGGTCATCCGGAAGCGTTCTCCCTGGGTATGGCTGTCCGTCTCGGTCACCACCCGCAAGAAGCGCGACTACGAGATCGACGGCAAGCACTACACGTTCGTCAACCGCACCGAATTCGAGCGCCTGGTCGACGGCGGCATGCTGCTGGAGTGGGCCGAGTTCGCCGGCAACCTCTACGGCACACCGCGCGCCGCGGTGGAGGGCCGGCTCGGCGCCGGCATCCCGGCGCTGCTGAAGATCGACCTGCAGGGCGCCCGCCAGGTCCGTGAGGCCATGCCGGACGCCCAGCTCGTCTTCCTCGCTCCGCCCAGCCGCGAGGAGTTGCGCCGCCGCCTGATCGGCCGGGGCACCGAGAGCCCGGACACCATCCGCCGCCGCCTGGCCCACGCCGACGAGGAACTGGCCGCGGAGTCCGAGTTCGACTCGACTGTCGTGAACGACTACCTCGAGCGCGCCGCGGACGAGTTGGTAGGATTGCTCGGTTCGCCGGCGCTCGCCGCTGCACGCCCGCGCGTTTAGCGCCCGGCACCACTCATCTCCGCACGCACTGCCTACGACAAGGACTGGACCTGTGGCTGGAACCGTCGCCCACCCCGAAGGCATCACCAACCCGCCGATCGACGAGCTGCTCGACAAGACGTCGTCGAAGTACTCGCTGGTGATCTTCGCGGCCAAGCGCGCACGGCAGATCAACGCCTACTACAGCCAGCTCGGCGAGGGCCTGCTGGAGTACGTCGGGCCGCTGGTGGAGACCACCCCGCAGGAGAAGGCGCTGTCGATCTCCATGCGGGAGATCAACGCCGGGCTGCTCACCGCTGAGCCGACCAACGAGCCCTGAGCCTCCCGACATGGCTCGCGTCGTCCTGGGTGTAGGCGGCGGCATCGCCGCCTACAAGGCCTGCGAGCTGCTGCGCCTGCTCACCGAGTCCGGCCACTCGGTGCGCGTGGTGCCCACCGCCTCCGCGCTGCGCTTCGTCGGCGCGCCGACCTGGGAGGCGCTGTCGGGCCAGCCGGCCGCGACCGAGGTCTGGTCTGACGTGCCGCAGGTGCCGCACGTCAAACTCGGGCAGACGGCCGACCTGGTGCTGGTCGTGCCCGCCACGGCCGACCTGCTGGCCAAGGCCGCCCATGGCATGGCCGACGACCTGCTCACCAACACCCTGCTCACCGCGCGGTGTCCGGTCGTGTTCGCCCCGGCGATGCACACCGAGATGTGGGAGCATCCGGCCACCGCCGACAACGTCGCGACGCTGCGCCGCCGTGGTGCGCTGGTGATCGAGCCTGCCGTCGGCCGGCTCACCGGCAAGGACACCGGCAAGGGGCGGCTGCCCGACCCGGAGCAGATCTTCGAGATGGCGCTGCGGGTGCTGGCCCGCGGCGCCGCGCCGCGCGCCGACCTGAGCGGCCGCCATGTCGTGGTCACCGCCGGCGGCACCCGTGAGCCGCTGGACCCGGTGCGCTTCCTGGGCAACCGCTCCTCGGGCAAGCAGGGGTACGCCTTCGCGCGCACCGCGATCGCCCGGGGCGCCCGGGTGACGCTCGTCGCCGCCAACGTGTCGCTGCCCACGCCTGCCGGTGTGGACCTGGTGCGGGTCGGCACCACCGCGGAACTGCGGGACGCCGTGATCGGCGCGGCCAAGGAGGCCGACGCGGTGGTCATGGCGGCAGCGCCGGCCGACTTCCGCCCCCTGGTGTACGCCGATCAGAAGATCAAGAAGACCGCCGACGGCGACGCCCCGGTCATCGAGCTAGCCGTGAATCCGGACATCGCGGCTGAACTGGGCGCAGGTAAGCGCCCCGGCCAGGTGCTGGTGGCCTTTGCCGCCGAGACGCACGACGCGCTGGAGCACGCCCGCGGCAAGCTGCTGCGCAAGCGCGCCGACCTGATCGTGGTCAACGAGGTCGGCATCGACAAGGTCTTCGGAGCCGACCACAACGAGGCGGTCGTGCTCGGCGCGGACGGCTCGCAGCGCGAACTGCCCGCCCGGAGCAAGGACGATCTCGCCGACGCGGTCTGGGATCAGGTCGTCACACTGCTGTGACCGCCGTCCCGCCCTGCGGACTCTCGGGCAGGGCTTGCACCCGTGCGGCGTTGTATGGAACTAGACTTTCGCCAGGACGCCGATGGCCTTACGGTCCATTCATCGTCATCAAGCGCTGTATTGGAGAATCGAGTGGCACGTCGCCTGTTCACCTCGGAGTCGGTCACCGAGGGTCACCCGGACAAGATCGCTGATCAGATCAGCGACGGCATCCTGGATGCGCTGCTCGCCCAGGACGCCCGCAGCCGCGTCGCGGTCGAGACGCTGATCACGACCGGTCAGGTGCACGTAGCCGGCGAGGTGACCACCAAGGCGTACGCCGACATCCCGACCATCGTGCGCGACACGATCCTCGGCATCGGCTACGACTCCTCCAAGAAGGGCTTCGACGGCGCTTCCTGCGGCGTGAGCGTGTCGATCGGCTCGCAGTCGCCCGACATCGCGCAGGGCGTCGACAGCGCGCTGGAGCAGCGCTCCGGCGAAGGCGCGGACACCCTCGACGCGCAGGGCGCGGGCGACCAGGGCATGATGTTCGGCTTCGCCTGCTCGGAGACGCCCGAGCTGATGCCGCTGCCGATCGCGCTGGCGCACCGGCTGGCCCGCCGCCTCACCGCGGCCCGCAAGGACGGCGCGATTCCCTACCTGCGCCCCGACGGCAAGACCCAGGTCACCATCGAGTACGACGGCTTCAAGCCGGTGCGCCTGAACACGGTCGTCGTGTCCTCGCAGCACGCGCCCGACATCTCGCTGGAGTCGCTGCTCACGCCCGACGTGCGCGAGCATGTCATCGCGCCCGAGCTCGACGGCCTGGGCCTGGACACCGAGGGCTACCGGCTGCTGGTCAACCCGACCGGCCGCTTCGAGATCGGCGGCCCGATGGGCGACGCCGGCCTCACCGGCCGCAAGATCATCGTTGACACGTACGGCGGCTACGCCCGCCACGGCGGCGGCGCGTTCTCCGGCAAGGACCCGTCGAAGGTCGACCGCTCGGCGGCGTACGCCATGCGCTGGGTGGCCAAGAACGTCGTCGCGGCCGGCCTGGCCGAGCGCTGCGAGGTGCAGGTGGCGTACGCCATCGGCAAGGCCAAGCCGGTGAGCCTGTTCGTGGAGACGTTCGGCACCGAGACGGTGTCGGTCGAGCGCATCGAGCGGGCGATCGGCGAGGTCTTCGACCTGCGTCCCGCCGCGATCATCCGTGACCTGGACCTGCTGCGCCCGATCTACCGGCAGACCGCCGCCTACGGCCACTTCGGCCGCGAGCTGCCGGACCTGACCTGGGAGCGCACCGACCGCGTCGCCGACCTCAAGTCCGCCGTCAGCTGACAGCCCCGCCCCGCCCCGCGCCGGGCGAGACGGTCCGCTCCCCGTTTTCCATAGACGCTGGCCTATCGCATCGAGTTCGATCGTCGAAATCTCGATGGGATAGGCCAGCGTCTATTCGTGGCGGGGTGGTGCGCGACGCGCGACATGGGCGTGGTTGGGGAGTCGGAGGGGTCTGCTAAGACTTCCTGGTGACCCCGCGCCCGAAACGTGATCGTGAGCCGGCCGAGCGCCTGCCCGTCGCGCGGGTGTGCGTGGACGTGCCGCTGCCGCACCTGGACCGCACCTTCGACTATCGCGTGCCGGACGACCTCGACGTCAAGGCGTGGCCGGGGACGCGGGTGAAGGTGCGCTTCAGCGGGCAGCTCGTCGACGGGTGGCTGCTGGACCGGGTCGAGGACACCACCCACGAGGGCCGGCTGTCCTGGCTGGAGAAGGTCGTCTCGGCCGAGCCTGTGCTCGATCCGCAGGTGCTGCGCGCCGCCCGCGAGATCGCCGACCGGTACGCGGGCGGCCTCGCCGACGTGCTGCGCCTGGCGGTGCCGCCCCGGCAGGCGAAGGTCGAGGCTGAACCGGCCCCGCCCGCCCCCGAAGGCCGCGTTCCGGAGCCGCCGCACGAGGGCTGGCAGCGGTATCCGGCGGGGGAGGCGTTCCTGCGGGCGCTGGGCGAGGGGCGTGCGCCGCGGGCAGTGTGGTCGGCGCTGCCGGGGGAGCAGTGGCCGGACCGGATCGCCGAGGCCGTCGCCGCGACGCTGCATGCGGGCCGCGGCGCGGTGGTCGTGGTGGCCGACGCCCGCGACCTGGAGCGCCTGGACACCGCCCTGACCGCGTTGCTGGGGCCGGACCGGCACGTGGCGCTGGCCGCCGCGCTGGGGCCCACCGAACGGTATCGCCGTTTCCTGCGGGCCCGGCGCGGCCAGGTCGCCGCGGTGGCGGGCACCCGTGCGGCCGCGTTCGCCCCGGTGCCGGACCTGGGCCTGGTGGTGATCTGGGACGACGGCGACGACCTGCACGCCGAGCCGCGCTCGCCGTATCCGCACGCCCGGCAGGTGCTGCTCACCCGCGCGCAGCAGCAGGACGCGGCGGTGCTGGTGGGCGGGTTCGCGCGGACCGCCGAGGCGCAGCTGCTGCTGGCCACCGGCTGGGCCAAGGAGATCGCCGCCAACCGTGACCAGCTGCGGCGGTACGCGCCCGTGGTGCAGCCCGCCGACGACAACCAGCTGGCCCGCGACCCGGCCGCCGCGTCGGCGCGGCTGCCCAGCGCCGCTTGGCTGGCCGCCCGCGACTCCCTGGCCGCCGGTGCGCCGGTGCTGGTGCAGGTGCCACGGCGGGGATACGTGCCGGCGGTCTCCTGTCAGGAGTGCCGCGAGCGGGCCCGCTGCGCCCACTGCGCCGGTCCGCTGGCGCTGGGCAGCGCCGCCGGTGTGGCCACGTGCCGCTGGTGTGCCCGGCCGGCCGCGGGCTGGGCCTGCCCGGCCTGCGGTGGGCGGCGGCTGCGGGCCGCGGTGACGGGCGTGCGGCGTACCGCGGAGGAGCTGGGCCGGGCCCTGCCGGGTGTGCCGGTGCGCACCTCGGGGCGGGACGCGGTGCTGGCCACGGTGCCCGCGGAGGCGGCACTGGTGCTGGCCACGCCGGGCGCGGAGCCGGTCGCCGAGGGCGGCTACGGCGCGGTGCTGCTGCTGGACGCGTGGGCGCTGCTGACCCGTGCCGATCTGCGGGCCGCGGAGGAGGCGGCGCGGCGCTGGTTCAACGCCGCGGCGCTGGCCCGCCCGGCGGGGCGGGGCGGCAAGGTGGTCGTGGTGGCCGACAGCGGCCTGGCCACGGTGCAGGCGCTGGTGCGCTGGGACCCGGCCTGGCTGGCCGAACGGGAGCTGGGGGAGCGCCGCGAACTGGGCTTCCCGCCCGCGGCCCGGATGGCCACGCTGACCGGGCAGGCGGAGGCTGTCAACGACCTGCTGGACCTGGCCGAGCTGCCGGAGGGCGTGCAGGTCCTGGGTCCGCTGCCGGTGGGCGAGGACGAGGAGCGGATGCTGCTGCGCACCGGCCGGGCCGGTGGCCTGGCCCTGGCCAGGGCGCTGCACGATGCGGCCGGCGTGCGCAGTCTGCGCAAGGCCGCCCACCCGGTCCGCATCCAACTGGATCCGCACGAGCTCTGACCGGCGCGTCGATGCGTACGCGGTCCAGGCGTGGATCCGGGCGATCGGCCCGGGGTGTGATGTCGAGCGTCGAAAACCGGACGAACTCTGCGCCGCATGACCGATCGTGCAGGCGGGCAGGAGGCACTCCGTAGACTGATCAGCACTGCCCTTCGTACGACTGCCGAGGAGACGACCCCTGTGACCGTCCAGCCCATCCGACTCTTCGGTGATCCGGTGCTGCGCACCGCCGCCGACGAGGTGGTCACCTTCGACAAGGAACTGCGCGGCCTCGTGCGCGACCTGACCGAGACCATGCGCGATGCCGGAGGCGTGGGACTGGCCGCGCCGCAGATCGGCGTCGGGCTGCGGGTGTTCAGCTTCGACGTGGACGACGTCGTCGGCCACCTCATCAACCCGGTGCTGCACTTCCCCGACGAGGAGGAGATGGACGGCGACGAGGGCTGCCTGTCCGTGCCGGGGCTGTACTACGACACCAAGCGCCGCAAGAACGTCATCGCCAAGGGCTTCAACGAGTCCGGCGACGCGCTGCAGATCGTCGGCACCGGCCTGATGTCGCGCTGCATCCAGCACGAGACCGACCACCTCGACGGCGTCATCTTCATCGACCGGCTGGACATGGCCTCGCGCAAGACCGCGCTGCGCGACATCCGCCGCGCCGACTGGTACGACCCGACCCGGACCGTGGTGAAGGTCTCCCCGCACGCCGCGCCGAGCCCGTTCGGTCTGGGGAGGTAGCCCGTGCGACTGGTCTTCGCCGGCACGCCCGAGGTGGCGCTGCCCTCCCTGGACGCCATCGAGAAGTCCGGCCACGAGTTGCTGGCCGTGGTCACCCGCCCCGACGCGCCCTCGGGCCGCGGGCGGCGGATGGTGCGCTCGCACGTGGCCGCCTGGGCCGACGAGCGCGGCATTGAGGTGCTCACCCCGGCCCGGCCCCGTGAGCCCGAGTTCCTCGACCGGCTGCGCGAGCTGGCCCCCGACTGCGTGCCGGTCGTCGCGTACGGCGCACTGGTGCCCCAGGCCGCCCTGGACATCCCCGCGCAGGGCTGGGTGAACCTGCACTTCTCGCTGCTGCCCGCGTGGCGTGGCGCGGCCCCGGTGCAGCACTCGGTCTGGCACGGCGACGAGTTCACCGGAGCCTCGGTGTTCCAACTCGAGGCGGGCCTGGACACCGGGCCGGTGTTCGGCACGCTGATCGAGCAGATCCGCCCCCGCGACACCTCCGGCGACCTGCTGGAGCGGCTCGCGGTGGACGGCGCGGGGCTGCTGGTGACGGTGCTCGACGCGATCGGCGCGGGCGCGGCACGCGCCGTGGCGCAGCCGGCCGACGGCGTCACCCTGGCTCCGAAGATCACCGTCGAGGACGCCGAGGTGCGCTGGAGCGAGCCCGCGTTCGCCGTGGACCGGCGGGTGCGCGCGACCACGCCCGGCCCTGGCGCGTGGACGACGTTCCGCGGTGAGCGGGTCAAGCTCGGGCCGGTGTCACCGGTCGCCGACGGCCCCGCGCTCAAGCCCGGCGATCTGCTGGTCGAGAAGCGCCGGGTGCTGGTCGGCACCGCCACCAGTCCGGTGGAGCTGGGTGAGGTACGTGCCGCGGGCAAGAAGCCCATGTCGGCGGTGGACTGGGCCCGCGGGGTCCGCGTCGAGGGTGAGGACAGCTTCTCGTGACATCGTTCCGCGGGGGCAGCAGCTCCGGTGCGGCCAAGCCGCGCCAGCACGACCGCGACGCCCGGGGCGGGCGCGGGCCACGAGCCGGGCGGCCTGCCCACGACCCGGCCCGGATGGCGGCGTACCAGGCCCTGCTGGCGGTGCACCGCGACGACGCGTACGCGAACCTGGTGCTGCCGGGGCTGCTCCGCGAGGCGGGCCTGTTCGGCCGCGACGCGGCGTTCGCCACCGAGCTGACCTACGGCACGCTGCGCGCCCGGGGCACCCTCGACATGATCATCGCGGCGGCGGCCGACCGTGACATCTCGCGCATCGACCCGCCGGCCCGTGACGCGCTGCGCCTCGGGGCATACCAGGTGCTGCACACCAGGGTGCCCGCCCACGCCGCCGTGGCCTCCACGGTCGACCTGGTGCACTCGGTCGCGCCGGGTGCGGCCGGTTTCGCCAACGCGGTCATGCGCCGGATCGCCGAGCGCGACCTGGACGCCTGGCTGGCCCAGGTCGCACCGTCCGAGCAGGACGACCCGGTCGGCCACCTCGCGGTCACCGAGAACCATCCGGAGTGGATCGTACGGGCGTTCCGGGAGGCGCTCGGCGGCGATCTCGCCGAGACCGCCCAGCTGCTCGGCGCCGACAACGACCGGCCCGAGGTGCACCTGTGCGCACGCCCCGGCCGGTCCGACGCGATCGACCTGGCCGACGCCGTCGGCGGGCAGCCCGGCGCGTTCTCGCCGTACGCCGTCTACCTCGGCGGCGGCTCGCCGGGCGAGCTGGTCGAGATCAAGACCGGCCGGGCGCACGTGCAGGACGAGGGCAGCCAGCTGGTGGCCAGCGCGCTGATCGACGCCCCGCTGGAGGGTCAGGACGAGCGCTGGCTGGACCTGTGCGCCGGTCCCGGCGGCAAGGCGGGCCTGCTGGCGGCGCTGGCCGCGCAGCGCGGCGCGCACCTGACCGCGGTCGAGGTCACCGAGCACCGGGCGAAGATGGTCGCCAACGCGGTGCGCGGCCTGCCCGCGACCGTCGTCTGCACCGACGGGCGCAGCGTCGGCGCGGATCGGGACCTGCCCGAGGGCGGCTTCGACCGCGTGCTGGTCGACGCGCCGTGCACGGGCCTGGGCTCGCTGCGGCGACGTCCGGAGTCGCGTTGGCGGCGGCAGCCCTCCGACCTTCCTCCGCTGACCAAGCTGCAGCGGGAACTGATCACCGCGGCGCTGCGCGCGGTGCGCCCCGGCGGTCTGGTGGCGTACGTGACCTGCTCCCCGCACCTGGTGGAGACGCAGGTCAGCGTGACCGAGGCGGTGCGCCGTTCCGGACTGGACGTCGAGTTCGTCGACGCCCGCGCGTCGCTGCCGGCCGGCATGCCCGGCCTCGGCGACGGGCCCACGGTGCAACTGTGGCCGCACCGGCACGGCACCGACGCCATGTTCCTGGCCCTGCTGCGCCGCAAGGCCTGAGGCGGCTGCCCTTCTGCGACGGCCGCCGGGCATGGTGCGCCGCAAGGCCTGAGATCGTTGACCTGCCGCGTGGCGGCGGCTGCCGGGTAACGGTGCGCCGCAAGGGCTGAACGACCAGGTTTACCCCTCCTGCCGTGTGACGGCGGGAGGGGGACGGGCGGGCGCACACCGGTTCACGCTCCGTAAGCTGATCGTGTGACGCCCGACATCATCATCGCCCCCAGCATCCTCGCCGCCGACTTCGCGCGGCTCGCCGACGAGGCGCACGCGGTCGAGGGCGCGGCGGACTGGTTGCACGTCGACGTGATGGACAACCACTTCGTGCCCAACCTGACCATCGGGCCGGCCGTGGTGGAGAGCCTGCGCCAGGCGACCGGCATCCCCTTCGACTGCCATCTGATGATCGAGGACCCGAAACGCTGGGCCCCGGCCTACGCGCAGCTCGGCGCGTACAACGTGACGTTCCATGCGGAAGCCTGCGCAGACCCGGTGGCGCTGGCCAAGGACCTGCGCGCGGCAGGGACGCTGGCCGGGCTCGCGGTGGACCGCGACACCCCGATCGAGCCGTACCTGGAACTGCTGCCGTATTTCGACACGCTGCTGGTGATGACCATCAAGGCGGGCTTCGGCGGGCAGCGGTTCATGCCGGAGATGCTGGACAAGGTGCGCACCGCGCGGCGGCATGCCGATGCCGGCCACCTGGACATCCGGATCGAGGTCGACGGCGGCATCGCCGACGACACCATCGAGGCCGCGGCGCTGGCGGGCGCCGACGCGTTCGTCGCGGGCACCGCGGTGTACGGAGCCGACGACCCCGCCGAGGCCTGTCGTAAACTGCGTGCTCTGGCGCAGGCGGCCGTCGCCCGTCAGACCAGATCGGACAGTGGGGGCACGACAGTTTGACCATCGAGCCGCAGGCAGCCGGCCAGGCCGAATTGATCCTGGTCGTCGACGACGACCCGGACATCGTGCGCGTGGTCGAGGTCAACCTGCGCCTGCACGGGTTCGACGTGATGAGCGCGCACAGCGGCCCGGAGGCGCTGGCGCTGCTGGAGCACCGCCGCCCCGATCTGGCCCTGGTCGACCTGATGATGCCCGAGATGGACGGTCTGGAGCTGACCCGGCGGCTACGCGCCGACCCGATGGTCACCGCGCTGCCCATCATCGTGCTCACCGCCAAGGCGCTCACCTCCGACAAGGTGGCGGGGCTCGCCGCGGGTGCGGACGACTACATCGTCAAGCCGTTCGACACCTCGGAGCTGATCGCACGGGTGCGCGCCACGCTGCGGCGCAACCAGGAGGCGAGGGAGGTCTCCCCGCTGACCGGGCTGGCCGGCAACACCCGCATCCTGCGGGAGATCGCCGACCGGCTGAAGACGGGCGACGACTACGCCGTCTGCTACGTCGACATCGACCGGTTCAAGAGCGTCAACGACGTGTACGGCTTCGGCCGCGGCGACCAGTTCATCAGCGCGCTGGCCCGGTCGATGCGGCGCGCCACGGTGTCGGTGGGCCTGCCCCCGGCGTTCCTGGGCCACGTCGGCGGCGACGACTTCGTGGTGGTCTGCCACCCCTCCCAGGTGCAGGAGATCACCAGTTATGCGATCTACGACTTCCAGCGCGCCTCGGACGCCCTCTACGACCCGATCGACTCGGCCCGCGGTTACCTCGAAGTGGTCGACCGGCGCGGAGTCGTCTTCGAGGTCAACCTGGTGACGCTGTCCATCGGGGTGGCCCTGTCCACCAGCCGCACCTTCGGCCACCCCGGCGAGGTCGTCGCGGTCGCGTCCGAGATGAAGGCGGCGGCGAAGAAGAACAAGGGCAATTACGTCGCCCTCGACCAGCGCTCGGACCGCCCGCCCGCACCCGCGGATCCGGCCGGACCGCTGCCCCGGCGGCGGCCCGCCGAGGACCCCCCGGCGGTGCTGCCGCAGCAGCGCGTCACAGAGAGCGACACCGCCGCCGAAACCGGCCCGCACGCGTGACACACTGGCGTGCCAGTCAGGCACACGTCGCCTGACAGCGCAGGGAGGTTTGAGCGGATGGGGCAGCTACCCACGGTCAGCCCGGCCGAGGACAAGGCGATGGCCCGGGCGATCGAGCTCGCCGCGCGCGGACTGGGCACCACCAGCCCGAACCCGGTCGTCGGCTGCGTGCTGCTGGACTCCGCCGGACACGTCGTCGGCGAGGGCTTCCACGCGTACGCGGGCGGCCCGCACGCCGAGATCGTGGCGCTGGCCCAGGCGGGCGAGAAGGCCCGCGGCGGCACCGCGGTGGTCACCCTGGAGCCGTGCAACCACACCGGCCGCACCGGCCCATGCGTCCAGGCGCTGATCCGCGCGGGCGTGGCCCGTGTCGTGATCGCCGTGGACGACCCCAACCCGCTGGCCGCGGGCGGCGAGGCGACCCTGCGCGACGCGGGCGTCGAGGTGCTGACGGGGGTGCGCACCGCCGAGGCGGAGGAGGGCAACATCGCCTGGCTCACCTCGGTGCGCCGAGGACGGCCCTACGTGATCTGGAAGACCGCCTCCACCCTCGACGGGCGCTCCGCGGCGGCCGACGGCACCAGCATGTGGATCACTTCCGAGGCGGCCCGCATGGACGTGCACCGGCTGCGCGGCACCGTCGACGCGATCATGGTCGGGGTCGGCACCGTACTCGCCGACGACCCCCGGTTGACCACACGTGACCTGCGCACCGGCAGCCTGGCCATCCGGCAGCCGCTGCGCGTGGTGATCGACTCGCACGGGCGTACGCCCGCCGGCGCCCGGGTGCGCGACGGCGCCGCGCCGACCCTCATCGCCACCACGGCACTGCTCGGCGGGGACGCCGAGGGCCGGGTGGATCTGCGCGCCGTGCTGAGTGAATTGCACCACCGCGGCATCCGCAGCGTGCTGCTCGAGGGCGGCCCCCGGCTGGCCGGAGCCTTCCTGGCCGCGGGCCTCGTCGACCTGATCATCTCGTACGTCGCGCCGAAGCTGCTCGGCGACGGCCCGGCCGCACTCGTCGGTGCCGGGGTGACGACCATCACGGACGCCATCGACCTCGAGGTGCTAGATGTTGACCGTGTCGGGCCGGATCTGCGCCTGACCGCCCGTCCGCGCGCGAGCGCGGACAGCGGCACTTTGTGACACGGCCGGACGCCAGTCGCCGGCACGCGAGGAGGAACGAGTGTTCACCGGCATCGTGGAAGAGCTCGGCGAGATCGTGAGCCTGGCCTGGGAGGGCGACGGGGCGAAGGTCACGGTACGCGGACCGCTGGTCGTCACCGACGCCAAGCACGGGGACTCGATCGCGGTCAACGGCGTCTGCCTGACCGTCATCTCCACCGCGGGCGACACCTTCGAGACCGAGGTCATGAAGGAGACGTTCGACCGCAGTTCGCTCGGTTCCATCGCCCCCGGCGAGCGGGTGAACCTGGAGCGCGCGGTCACCGCGGCGACCCGCCTGGGCGGGCACATCGTGCAGGGCCATGTCGACGGCGTGGGCACCATCGCCTCGAAGAAGCCCGGCGGCGGCTGGGAAGATGTCCGGATCCTGCTCCCGGAGGGCATGTCCCGGTACATCGTGGAGAAGGGGTCGATCACCGTGGACGGCATCTCGCTGACCGTGGTCGCGGTCGACGGCGAGTCCTTCACGGTGAGCCTGATCCCGACCACGCTGGAGCTCACCACACTCGGCCGCAAGCAGCCCGGTGCGCTGGTGAACCTGGAGGTCGATGTGATCGCCAAGTACGTCGAGAAGCTGGTCGCAGCGCAGCGGGGAGCGAAGTGAACATGAGTGAGCGAAGCGAACGAATCGGGCAGCTCAGGGTCGTCAAGGCTCAGGACGCCGGCGAGCGAAGCGAGGTGGCGGCATGAGCCTCAACACCATCGAGGACGCCATTGCCGCCATCAAGGCGGGCAAACCGGTCATCGTGGTCGACGACGAGGACCGCGAGAACGAGGGCGACCTGATCTTCGCCGCGGAACTCGCGACGCCGGAGCTGGTCGCGTTCACCGTGCGCTACACCTCGGGCTACATCTGTGTGGCGATCACCGAGGAGGAGGCGGACCGCCTCGAACTGCCGCCGATGTACTACACCAACCAGGACCGCCGCGGCACCGCGTACTGCGTGACCGTCGACGCCCGCGAGGGCGTGTCCACCGGCATCTCCGCCGCGGACCGCGCGCGCACCCTGCGTCTGCTCGGTGAGCCGGCCACCAAGCCCACCGACCTGTCGCGGCCGGGCCACGTGGTGCCGCTGCGGGCCAAGACGGGCGGCGTGCTGCGCCGGCCGGGGCACACCGAGTCCGGCGTCGACCTCGCCCAGCTGGCGGGCCTGCACCCGGCCGCCGCGATGTGCGAGATGGTCAACGACGACGGCACCATGATGCGCCTGCCCGACCTGCAGCGCTTCGCCGAGGAGCACGAGCTGGTGCTGGTCAGCATCGCCGACCTCATCGCGTACCGCCGCCGCACCGAGCAGCTGGTCAGCCGGGTCGTCGAGGCCCGCCTGCCCACCGAGTACGGCGACTTCACCGCCGTCGGCTACCACGCCACGCACGACAACGCCGAGCACGTGGCGCTCGTCTACGGCGAGGTGGGCGACGGCCAGGACGTGCTGGTCCGGGTGCACTCGGAGTGCCTGACCGGCGACGTGTTCGGCTCGGTCCGCTGCGACTGCGGCCCGCAGCTGCAGGCGGCGTTGCGCCGGGTGGCCCAGGAGGGCCGCGGCGTCGTGCTCTACGTCCGCGGGCACGAGGGCCGCGGCATCGGCCTGCTGCACAAGCTGCAGGCCTACCAGCTGCAGGACGCCGGCCGCGACACCGTCGACGCCAACCTCGACCTGGGCCTGCCCGCCGACGCCCGGGACTACGGCACCGGCGCGCAGATCCTCTACGACCTGGGCGTGCGCACCATGCGCCTGCTGACCAACAACCCGGCCAAGCGCGCCGGGCTGGACGGGTACGGCCTGAAGGTGGTGGGCCGCGAGGCGCTGCCGATCCGGCCGCACCCGGAGAACCTGCGCTACCTGCGTACGAAGCGGGACCGGATGGGCCACGAGCTGGACCTGTCCGACCTGGATGACCTGGAAGGGCTGAGCTGATGGCCGGTCACGGCGCCCCCGAACTGTCGACCGTGGACGCGACCGGGCTCAGCCTCGGCATCGTCGCGACGCGCTGGCACGCCGACCTGGTGGAGCAGATGCTCGACCGGGCGCAGGCCGCGGCCAAGGCGTGCAACGTGGCCGACGTGCAGGTCGCCCATGTCGCGGGCTCGGTCGAGCTGCCGGTGGTGGCGCAGGCGCTGGCCCGCCGGCACGACGCGGTGGTGGCCCTCGGCGTGGTGATCCGCGGCGAGACCGCCCACTTCGAGTACGTCAGCTCCTCGGTCACCGAGGGCCTGACCCGGATCGCGCTCGACGAGTCCACCCCGGTCGCGCACGGCGTGCTCACCGTGGACACGGTGGAGCAGGCCCGGGACCGGGCCGGCCTGCCGGAGTCCAGCGAGGACAAGGGCTGGGGCGCGGTCTTCGCCGCTCTCGACGCCGCCGTCACCCTGCGCAACCTGCAGCGCTGACGTCCGCCGGCGGGGCGGCCCGACCCGGCCGCCCTGCCGCGTCACCGCGTGGCGGGAATCCGGATCACGGCGCCCTGCCGTCCCTCGCGCGGTGACGGATTTCTGCGTGGGCTGAACGGCCGGTGGCGGCAAGCACCGGGTGGACGTACACCTGAGGTATGTCTGCGCTGAGGTTTCGCGTGCTGCTGCCGGTAGCGCTCGTCGCGCTGTCGGCCGCGTGCACCCCCACCACGCCCTCACCGGACCCCACGGGGTCAGCGGCGCCGTCGGCCTCGGCCGCGCCGGGCACCACCGCACCCTCTCCCAGCTCGCCGGGCTCCACCACCGAACCCGCCCCGCCCGCGAACACCGCCGGGGCTCTGGCCGTCTACTACCTGGCCAACGACCGCGGCACGCCGAAGCTGGTCCGCGAGTTCCACCGGCTGTCCACCGGCGACGGCTCGGCCGCTGCGAAGGTGAAGGCGGCGGTCGCCGAGATGCTCGACGGCCGCACCGCGTACGACCCCGACTACTCCAGCATGTGGCCCGCCAGCGCCAGGGTGCGCGGGGCGACCGTCGCCGGGGACACCGTCACCGTCGACCTGGCCGGGTCGCGGATCAACGGCGACGCCGGTTCCTTCGCCGCCCACCAGGCGGTGCAGCAGCTGGTGTGGACCGCGACCGCGGTCAGCGGCAAACCCAAGGTGCGCATCCACCTCGACGGCAAGCCTGTCGACGAGCTGTGGGGCCACGTCGGCACCAAGGACCCGCTGCGCCGTGCCCCGGCGGTGGACACGCTGCTGCCGGTGTGGCTCATCGACCCGCAGGAGGGCGCGACCGTGCCCAAGGACTTCACCCTGCACGTCGCGGGCATGGTCTTCGAGGCCACCATGAACTACGAGGTCAGGCGGGGGACCACGGTGGTCCGCGAGGGTTTCATCACGCTGGACGCGGGCGGCCCGGCCCAGGGCGAGGCGAAGCTGCGGCTGTCGCTGCCCACCGGCACGTACGTGATCGAGGTCTTCGACCTCTCGGAGAACGACGGGGCGAAGATGTTCGTCGACAACCACACCGTCACCGTGAAGTGACCACCGGCGGGGCCGCGCCCGCGCTGCGTTTGTGGGCGCGGCCCCGCCGGTCAGTCGACGGTCAGCACGATCTTGCCGGTGGTCTGGCCGGTCTCGCCCAGCTCGTGCGCCCTGGCTGCCTCCGCGAGCGGGAACGTCGCCGCCACCAGCGGGCGCAGCCGGCCCGCCTCGATCAGCGCGGCGACCTCCTCCAGCCCGGTGTGATCGGGTTCGACGAGCATGCCGGTGCCGCGTACGCCCAGCGCCTGCGCCTTGCGGGCGGTCTCGGCGGCGCTGCCCGCGTTCAGGATGCCGACCAGGATGCCGCCGGGGCGCAGCGTATGCAGTGAACGGTCCTCGTAGTCGCCGCCGACCGTGTCCAGCACCACGTCGACATCCGTGGCGACCTGGACGAAGTCGAACGCCGTGTAGTCGATCGGCTCGTCCACGCCCAGCTCGCGCAGCAGTTCGTGTTTCGGGGCGCGCGCCGTGCCGAGCACGTACGCACCCCGGGCCTTGGCGATCTGCACCGCGAGGTGCCCGACCCCGCCCGCGGCGGCGTGCACCAGCACCCGCTGCCCTTCGGCGACCTGCGCCGTGTCGACCAGGGCCTGCCAGGCGGTGAGTGAGGCCAGCGGCAGCGCCGCGGCGTGCACGTGGTCGAGCCCGGCGGGTTTGCGGGCCAGGTGGCGCGACGGCGAGGTGACGTACTGCGCGTAGGCGCTCGCGGCCTGCGGGAAGCGCGGCATGCCGAACACCTCGTCGCCGACCGCGAACCGGGTCACCCCCGGCCCGATCTCCGCGACCTCGCCGGAGACGTCCCAGCCCACCGTGAACGGCGGGTTGCCGAAGGCCCCGCCGCGCGTACGCACCTTCCAGTCCACCGGGTTGACCCCGGCGGCGCGCACCCGCACCAGCACCTCGGTCGGGCCCGGGGCCGGGCGGTCCACCTCGGCCAGCCGGAGCACCTCGGGCCCGCCGAGGCTGTCCTGGCGTACGGCCAGCATGCGTTCGGTCATGCCTCCCATGATCCTCGTTCGGGCCCGTCCCAGCATGTGCCGCGCGGCCGGGCGATGCGGGCGCCCCGGTCCGGATCGGGCAGAATGGCCCGCGTGAAGACGTTCGAGGAGCTGTTCGAGGAGCTGCAGGCCAAGGTGGCCGCGGGTGACCCGGCCTCCGGCACCGTCAAGGCGGTCACCGCCGGGGTGCACGCGGTCGGCAAGAAGGTGGTCGAGGAAGCGGCGGAGTCCTGGATGGCCGCCGAGCATGAGGGCCCCGAGCGGGCTGCCGAAGAGATCTCCCAGCTCCTCTACCAGACCCAGGTCCTGATGCTCGCCGCAAACCTCAGCCTCAAGGACGTCTACCGACATCTGTGATCCCGCCCCGGTTCCCTTCCCGGGTTGATCATGAACTTGTGGACGCCGGTGGGAGTCCTCGGCGGTCCGCCGTTCAGGCGGGCCGTCCGGGACGAGCCACTGGCGGAGGGCTCGACGGTGTGTCGCCGCCACAACCCCATGATCAACTAGCTTTGATCACAGAGACGAGTCGAGAGATGCTTCGCATTGCCGTGCCCAACAAGGGCACCCTGTCCAAACCTGCCTCCGACATGCTGCGGGAGGCGGGCTACCGCCAGCGCGGCGACGACCGCGACCTGGTCTGCGTGGACGCCGACAACGGTGTCGAGTTCTTCTACCTGCGGCCCCGCGACATCGCCGTGTACGTCGGCTCCGGCGACCTCGACCTGGGCATCACCGGCCAGGACCTGCTGGTCGACTCCGGCGCGCCGGTCAGCGAGCTGCTGCCGCTGGGCTTCGCGCCGGCCACGTTCCGTTTCGCGGCGCCCCCGGAGACCGTCCGCGACCTGCCCGACCTCGCCGGTCGCCGGGTCGCCACCGCGTATCCGGGCGTCGTCGAGCGCTTCCTCGCCGATCACGAGATCAAGGCCGATGTCGTCAAGCTCGACGGTGCCGTGGAGAACGCGGTGCGCCTCGGCGTCGCCGATGTGATCGCCGACGTCGTCGCCACCGGCGGCACGCTGCGCCAGGCCGGGCTGGTCCCGGTGGGCGAGCCGATCCTGGTCTCCGAGGCGGTGCTGGTCGGCCGCCCGGAGGGGCCGCGCAACGGCGCGGTCACCCAGCTGTTGCGGCGGCTGCAGGGCGTGCTGGTGGCCCGCCGGTACGTGATGCTCGCCTACGACGTGCGCGCCGACCGGCTGGAGGGCGCGGTGGCGCTCACGCCGGGCATCGAGTCGCCGACGGTGTCGCCGCTGCACCGCGAGGGCTGGGTCGCCGTGCAGGCGATGGTCATGCGGACCGAGGTGCACCGGATCATGGACGAGCTGTACGACCTCGGCGCCCGCGCCATTCTGGTCACCGACATCCACGCCTGCCGCCTGTAAGCCACCCGACCCGACCCGACCCGCCCGACCCGACCCGACCCGACCCGACCCGCCCGGCCCGGCCCGGCCCGACCCGCACAGCATAGACGCTGGCCTATCTCGTCGAGTTTGATCGCGAAATTGTCGATGAGATAGGCCAGCGTCCATGGAAAGCCGTGGCGGTGGCTGCGCTCGGCAGGGCGCGTGGCAGACTCGGCGAGGTGAGCAGTGAGGGACAGCGTGTGAGTTTCCGGCCCCAGCGCACCCGGAAGGTGTGCATCGCGGCCGCGGTCGTCGTCGTGGTGCTCTTCGCCGTGATCGGCACCGCGCTGACCGAGGTCGGCGAGGGCGTGTTCCGCAAGGGCGACCAGTTCGCCATGATCGGCCTCGGTGTCGTCTTCGCCCTGGGTATCCTTGCCGTCGCCCGGCCGCGGGTCGAGGCGGATGCGGACGGCGTGCGGGTCCGCAACATCATCGGCGGTTACGAGCTGCCGTGGGGCGCCGTGCGCGCGATCAACATCGAGCGCAACCAGCCCTGGATGAGCCTGGAGCTGGAGAACGACGACACCGTCTCGGTGCTCGCCGTGCAGGCGGTGGACCGGGCGTACGCCCTGGAGGCGGTGCAGGCGCTCCGCGCGCTGCGTGCGGCCGCCCGCGCGGAGCAGCCCGCACCGGCCGTGAGCTGAGCCATACCTGCACCGTCCCGGGGGCGCAATCCCGGGTTGTGGTAATCTTTGCAAGTCGACCTTTCCGGTTGCCCGTGATCATGCCTTGCGTGTGGTCCGGCACTCTGGAGGCAAGCGGAGCGCCTGCTCCCACCCGTTCGCCATTGAGCGATTCGGGTCCGGTCACCTGGTGAGGGACTTTCCTGTCCTGATCTCAGGTCGTGCACTTGGCGTGCACCCAGACCGGTCGAGCGGGCCCAGGCTGTCGCCTGGGCCTTCTGCTTTCGGTCAGACGCCAAGCGCATCGCCGCGAACCCGGCGGTGCGGAACACGATTGAGGGAGGCCACATCAGCGTCGAGCCACGCATCAACGATCAGATCAGGGCACGTGAGGTCCGACTGGTCGGCCCCGAGGGCGAGCAGGTGGGCATCGTCCCGCTGGAGCGCGCCCTGCAGTTGGCCGCCGATGTCGATCTGGATCTGGTCGAGGTTGCGCCCATGGCACGCCCGCCGGTCTGCAAGCTCATGGACTTCGGCAAGTTCAAGTACGAGAGCGCGCTCAAGGCCAGGGAAGCCCGGCGTAACCAGCAGCAGACGGTCATCAAGGAGATGAAGCTCCGGCCGAAGATCGACTCGCACGACTACGAGACCAAGAAGGGTCACGTCGTGCGGTTCCTCAAGGCCGGGGACAAAGTCAAGGTGACGATCATGTTCCGCGGTCGCGAGCAGAGCCGCCCGGAGCTTGGCTTCCGCCTCCTGCGCAAGCTGGAGGAAGAGGTCGCGGAGGTCGGTTTCGTCGAGTCGTCGGCGAAGCAGGACGGGCGAAACATGATCATGGTGCTCGCGCCGCACCGCAGCGCGAAGCTCGCCGCCCGCAAGGGTGACGAGGGGACCGGTGCGGAGGAGGCCGAGGAGGCCGTGGCCGAGTCCTCGGCACAGGCCTGACGACGCTTGCTCGATGAGGCACCTGCCGCACAGCCCCCGCTGTGCGGCGAGATTCTGTAACAGGGGAGAACTTCCTAATGCCGAAGATGAAGAAGCACAGCGGCATGGCCAAGCGGGTCAAGGTGACCGGCACTGGCAAGATCATGCGCGAGCAGACCGGTCTGCGCCACCGCCTGGAGGTCAAGTCCTCCAAGGAGACCCGGAGCCTGAGCGGCACGGTCCCGGTGGCCAAGGCTGACGAGAAGCGCATCAAGAAGATGCTCGGCCGCTGACGCGCGCCTTTTAGACGGAAACCTTTAAGGAGAAGCTGATATGGCACGCGTCAAGCGGGCGGTCAACGCCCAGAAGAAGCGCCGGACACTGCTCGAGGCCGCCAGCGGTTACCGCGGCCAGCGCTCCCGCCTGTACCGCAAGGCGAAGGAGCAGATCCTCCACTCGATGCAGTACGCCTACCGCGACCGCAAGGACCGCAAGGGCGACTTCCGGCAGCTGTGGATCACCCGCATCAACGCGGGCGCTCGTGCCAACGGCATGACGTACAACCGCCTCATCCAGGGCCTCAAGCTCGCTGGTGTCGAGGTGGACCGCAAGATCCTGGCCGACCTGGCCGTCAACGACGAGGTCGCGTTCGCCGGCATCGTCGCGGTGGCCAAGAAGGCCGTCGCCGAGGCTCAGGCCGCCTGAGCCCGTCGGTGACGCAGCACTTCCAGCGACCCGGGGACCCGCTGTTCACGCAGCGGACTCCCCGGGTCGTTGCCGCTGTCAAGCTGCACCGCCGCCGGGACCGGGAGAAGGCCGGGCGTTTCCTGGCCGAAGGCCCGCAGGCGGTGCGCGAGGCCATCGAGGCCGACGCGGTACGCGAGATCTTCGTGACCGAGGACGGCCACGCCCGCCACCGCACCCTGCTGCGTGGCACGAACTTCTCCGTGGTGACCGACGAGGCGATGCAGTCGCTGGCCGACACGGTCACCCCGCAGGGCGTCATCGCCGTCTGCGACCTGCTCGACGTGCCCCTGGACGCGGCCCTGGCCCGCGCGCCCCGGCTGGTGGCGGTGGCCGTGGAGATCCGCGACCCCGGCAACGCCGGCACGGTGCTGCGCACCGCCGACGCCGCGGGCGCCAGCGCCGTGATCTTCGCCGGCGACGCCGTGGACCCCTTCAACCCCAAGTGTGTACGCGCCTCCGCCGGCAGCCTGTTCCACCTCGACGTGGTCCGCGCCCCCGACGCCGCGGCGACCCTTGCCGCGCTACGCGAAGCAGGCCTGCGCACCCTGGCCACCTCCGGCTACGGCGCGACCGACCTCGACGACCTCGCCGACGACGGCTCACTCGCGCAGCCCACCGCGTGGCTGTTCGGCTCCGAGGCGCACGGCCTGCCCGACGACCTGCGCGACGCCGCCGACGCCGCGGTGCGCGTGCCCATCCACGGCCGTGCCGAGAGCCTCAACCTCGCCGTCGCCGCCGCGGTCTGCCTCTACGCCTCCGCCCGCGCCCAGCGCCGCCCGGCCTGACTCGCGAACCGCGTCGTCACCCGGCCCGCTTTTTCATAGACGTTGGCCTATTACATCGAGTTTGATCTACAAATAGTCGATGTAATAGGCCAACGTCAATGCCAGGACGGGTAACGGGGGCGCGGGCGGGACGGTGGGGCGGTATGCTCCTGGACGAGAACCTTGGAGAGGGAAGAACTGTCATGAAGCGCCGTTCCTTTAGCCAGCCCGCCGGTGGCGGGCGGCGGAACTGACTGCGCTCAGCTCTTCCTCTCAGGTCGCACCGGTGGGCGGCGGCGAAGCCGCGCGTGCCCGTCCTGGCCCTACGCCTAGACTGATCCGGTTGCCGATCTGGAGTTCTGATGACATACCGTCACGATCCGTACGACCCCAAGCAGGCCGCGATGCTCGATCCGGCCGCCCTCGACGACGCCGTCGCCGCGGCCGACAAGGCCTTCGCGGACGCCAACGACCTTGACGCGCTCGCCGTGCAGAAGGCCGCGCACCTGGGCGACCGCTCCGCGGTGTCGCTGGCCCGCCGCGAGATCGGCGCGCTGCCGCCGGCCGCGAAGTCCGACGCGGGCAAGCGCGTCAACGAGGCCCGCACCGCGATCCAGGCCGCGTACGACGCCCGCCACGTGGTCCTGGAGGCCGAGCAGGCGCAGCGCGTGCTGGAGACCGAGGCCGTCGACGTCACCCTGCCCTGGGACCGCCGCCCGCGCGGCGCCCGCCACCCGCTGACCACGCTGATGGAGCGGGTCGGCGACCTGTTCGTCGGCATGGGCTACGAGATCGCCGAGGGCCCCGAGGTCGAGCTGGAGTGGGCGAACTTCGACGCGCTCAACATCTCGCCCGACCACCCGGCCCGCGGCCTGATGGACACGTTCTGGGTGAAGGCCGCCGAATCGGCCACCGGGGCCACCGAGTCGGGGCTCGTGCTGCGTACGCACACCTCGCCGGTGCAGGCCCGCACCATGCTCAGCCGCAAGCCGCCGATCTACGTGGTGGTGCCGGGCCGGGTTTACCGCACCGACGAGCTCGACGCCACCCACGCGCCGGTCTTCCACCAGGTCGAGGGCCTGGTCGTGGACAAGGGCATCACCATGGCGCACCTCAAGGGCACGCTGGACCACTTCGCTCGCGCGATGTTCGGCCCGGACGCGCGCACCCGCTGGCGGCCGCACTACTTCCCGTTCACCGAGCCGTCGGCCGAGTTCGACGTGTGGTTCGCCGAGCACCGCGACGGCCCGCGCTGGGTCGAGTGGGGCGGCTGCGGGATGGTCAACCCGAACGTGCTGCGGGCCTGCGGCATCGACCCGGAGGTGTACTCCGGGTTCGCGTTCGGCATGGGCATCGAGCGGACCCTGATGTTCCGCAACGGCCTGAGTGACATGCGGGAAATGATCGAAGGCGATGTGCGGTTCACCCGCGCGTTCGGCATGGAGGTGCACTGACCATGAAGGTTGGACTGTCATGGCTGCGTGAGCATGTCGAGCTGCCCGCGGACCTCACCGAGGCCGATCTCGACCTCGCGCTCAACGACCTCGGCATCGAGGTCGAGGAGATAGCGGACCAGCGCCACTCGGTGCAGGGCCAGCTGGTGGTCGGCCGGGTGCTGACCATCGAGGAGCTCACCGAGTTCAAGAAGCCGATCCGTTTCTGCACCGTGGACGTTGGCCAGGCCAACGGCACCGGCGCGCCGCAGGAGATCGTCTGCGGCGCCCGCAACTTCGCCGAGGGCGACCGCGTCGTGGTGATCCTGCCCGGCGGCGTGCTGCCCGGCGGGTTCGCCATCGGCGCGCGCAAGACGTACGGCCGCAACTCGCACGGCATGATCTGCTCGGCGGCGGAGCTGGGCCTGTCCGGCGACCACGACGGCATCATCGTGCTGCCCGAGTCGCTGGACGCCAAGACCGGCGACGACGCCCGGCCCGTGGTCGGCCTGGACGACATCGAGGTGCACGTCACGGTCACACCCGACCGCGGATACCAGATGTCGGTGCGCGGCCTGGCCCGCGAGCTGGGCCACTCGTTCAAGGCCCGGTTCACCGACCCCGGTTTCGCGCCCGCCCCGGGCGGCACCGCGGCGCCGGCCTGGCCGGTGACCATCCAGGACACCCTGGGCTGCGACCGGTTCGCGGCCCGGCTGGTGCGCGGGGTCGACCCGAGCGCGCCGACCCCGGACTGGATGGCCAAGCGCCTGCTCACCGCCGGTGTGCGTACGCTCGGCCTGGCCATCGACATCACGAACTACGTGATGCTCGAACTGGGCCAGCCGATGCACGCCTTCGACGCCGACCGGATCACCGGCGGGCTCGTGGTGCGCCGGGCGACCGAGGGGGAGAAGCTCACCACCCTGGATGGTCAGGCCCGCGTGCTGTCCGCCGAGGACATGGTGATCTGCGACGACACCGGCCCGATCTCGCTGGCCGCCGTCATGGGCGGACAGACCTCCGAGGTCGTCGACGGCACGACGAACGTGCTGTTCGAGGCGGCGCACTGGGACCCGACGATGGTCGGGCGCACGGCACGGCGGCACAAGCTGTTCAGCGAGGCCGCCAAGCGCTGGGAGCGCGGCGTCGACCGGCAGCTGTGCCTGGTCGCCGTCGAGCGTGCGGTGCAACTGCTGGTCGAGTACGGCGGCGGCACGGCGGGCGCGGAGATCCTCGACCTGAACCACCCCGGCGACCCGACCATGATCTCGATGGCGGCGACCGAGCCCAGCCGGCTGATCGGCGTGGACTACTCCGTCGACCGCATCGGTGACCTGCTCACCGAGGTGGGCTGCGACGTCGCGGTGTACGACGACCGCGTCGACGTGATCACCCCGTCCTGGCGGCCCGACCTGCGCCAGCCCGCGGACCTCGTCGAAGAGGTCGTGCGGCTGGACGGCTTCGAGAACGTGCCCAGCGTGCTGCCCGTCGCCCCGCCCGGCAACGGCCTGACCGCGTCGCAGCGCCGCAAGCGCTCGGTGGGCCGGGCGCTGGCCGAGCACGGCTACGTCGAGGTGCTGTCGTTCCCGTTCGTCTCGGCGGGTGCGCTGGCCGCGCTCGGGCTGCCCACGGACGCGGTGCGGCTGGCCAACCCGCTGTCCGACGAGGAACCGCTGATGCGGACCAGCCTGCTGCCGCCGCTGCTGACCGCGCTCAAGCGCAACGTCGGCCGGGGCCAGCGCGACGTCGCGCTGTTCGAGCAGGGCCTGGTGTTCCTGCCCGACCTGTCGGCCGGTGTGCCGCCGGTGATGGGTGTGGCGGGCCGTCCCGACCCGGCGCTGTGGGAGAAGGCCAACGCCTCCGTCCCGGCGCAGCCGTGGCACGTGGCCGTCGTGCTGGCCGGGGAGTTCGAGCGCTCCGGCTGGTGGGGTCCGGGCCGGGCGGCGTCCTGGTCGGACGCGGTGCAGGCGGCACGCGAGGTGCTGTCGGCCGCGGCCGTGCCGGACGCGTCGATCACGGTCGCCGCCGTCCAGCAGGCGCCCTGGCACCCGGGCCGGTGTGCTGCGATCTCGGTCGACGGCGCCGTCGTCGGGTACGCGGGCGAGCTGCACCCGGCCGTCTGCACCGCACTGGACCTGCCCAAGCGCACCTGCGCGATGGAGCTGGACCTGGACGCGGTGCCGCTGCCGGGGCCGACCCCGCCGCCGGTGTTCTCGACGTTCCCGCCAGCACTGATCGACGTGGCCCTGGTGCTCGCGTCGGAGGTGCCCGCGGCGCAGGTCGAGGCGGCCCTGACCGAGGGCGCGGGCCCGCTGCTGGAGTCGGTGCGGCTGTTCGACGTGTACACGTCCGAGCAGCTCGGCACCGGCCAGCGCTCGCTGGCGTACAAGCTGACGTTCCGCGCGCCGGACCGGACGCTGACCGTCGAGGAGGCGGTCGCGGCCCGGGACGCGGCGGTGGCCGTCACGGCGCAGCGTTTCGGCGCGGTCCTGCGCGGCGCCTGATGTTCGTCCCCGACATCGCCGCTGCGAAGCGGGTCATCGCCGGACGCGAGTTCGACTTCGACCGCCAGGTCGCGGTGATGGCGGTGGTGAACCGGACCCCCGACTCGTTCTACGACAAGGGGGCCACCTACGCGCTCGACGCGGCGGTCGCGGCAGTGGATGCCGCGGCCGCCGCCGGCGCGGACTGGATCGACATCGGCGGGGTCAAGTTCTCCCCCGAGGGCGGCGAGGTCCACGCGGACGTCGAGCTGGAGCGGGTGCTGCCGGTGGTGCAGGCCACCGTCCAGCGGCACCCGCACCTGGTGATCAGCGTGGACACCTTCCGCGCCGACGTCGCCCAGGTGTGCCTGGATGCGGGCGCGCACGTCGTCAACGACACCACCGGCCTGCACGACCTGGCGCTGGCCGACCTGGTCGCGCAGCGCCCGCACACCCAGCTGATCGTCACGCACAGCCGGGCCAGGCCGCGCACCCACTTCCCGCGCCCGCAGTACGCCGACGTGGCGGGCGAGATCGCTGACTTCCTGCGGTCGCGGGTCGCGGTGGCGCTGGAGCGGGGCGTGCGCCCGGAGCAGATCGTCATCGACCCGGGCCACGACCTGAACAAGAACACGTTCCACACCCTGGAGCTGACGCGGCGGCTGCCGGAGATCGCCGCGGTCGGTTACCCGATGCTGGCCGCGGTCTCCAACAAGGACTTCATCGGCGAGACGCTGGACCGCCCGCAGGGGGAGCGGCTGTCCGGCAGCCTCGCCGCCGCGGTGGCCTCGATCATGCTCGGGGCCAGGATCGTGCGTATGCACAATGTGCGCGAGTCCGTGGACGCCGTGCGCATGACCGAGGCGATCCTGGGCTGGCGGCAGCCCGCCTACACCGTGCACAACATGTGAGGTCCGCGTATGCGCAGGTTGTCGCCCGAACCGGCTGGTGAGTTGTCCGATGAGGAGCTGCTCGCGGCCTATCCGCGTGCGGCCGGGCCGCTGCTGCGGGTCAACATGATCACGTCGCTGGACGGGGCGGCCACGCTCGAAGGCCGCTCCGGCTCGCTGGGCAGCCCGGCCGACCAGGACCTGATGAAACGGCTGCGGATGCAGGCCGACGTGGTCGTGGTCGGCGCGGGCACGGTCCGGGTCGAGGGGTACGGCGCCACCCTGCTCGACGCCGGGGCCCAGGCCTGGCGGGTCGCCCACGGGCTCACCCCGCACCCGCGGTTTGCCGTGGTGACCCGCGGCGGCGCCGTCCCGGAGAAGTTCTTCGAGGACCCGCCGGTGCGGCCGATCGTCGTCACGCACGCGTCCGCGCCGCACGCCTACCCGGACGCCGCCGAGGTGATCGACTGCGGCGACTCCTCGGTCGACCCTGCGGTGATGGTGGCCGAACTCGTCGCCCGGGGCCTGTCCCAGATCCTCTGCGAAGGTGGCCCCCACCTGCTGGGCAGCCTGATCGCCGCCGATCTCGTCGACGAACTCTGCCTCACCGTCAGCCCGACCCTGGCCGGCCCCGGCTCCGTCCGCATCGTCGCCGGCCCGCCCTCGGCCCCGCGCCACATGCGCCCCAAGCAAGTCCTGACCGACGGCACCCACCTCTTCCTCCGCCACACCCGTACCCGCTGAACAGTCCGTCGCGCCCGTGGTCCGTAAGGGCCCCACACGACACATGATCATGAGGCTTGCCTGGTGCGTCCGTGCGTTTTCTGAGCCTTCGTCCGCCCGGCTGCCAGGCGTCTCGCGGATCCCGATATTCCGCTGCGGTGTGCTCGTTTCGGGACGCTCATGCGTCCCGAAACGAGCACTCGTCGGCGGGGTCCTTTGCCCGGACCGCGAGTGGCGAGCGAATGGCGGGTCAGGCGGTGGCGGCGGCGGGTTCGTGGGTGGCGGCGGAGGTCACGACGGGGGTGTCGGCGCGGAGGTGGCGTACGCCGTGGTTGGCGAGCATGCCGATGACCCCGAGGGTCATCACGGCCGCGGCGCAGAGCAGGGCGTTCTCGGTGCCGATCCATCCGTCGAGCGGGCCGGCGAGAACCTGGCCGACCGGGATCGCCAGGAACGAGCCGAGCATGTCGTAGGAATACACCCGGGCGAGCCGGTCGGCGGGCACGTGCCGCTGCAGCGAGGAATCCCAGGCGATGGTGAACTGCTCGACGGCCACGCCGGCCAGGAAAGCGCTGATCACCAACACGGGCAGCACCGGCCACTCGGCGAGGGTCACCGTCGGCAGCACGAAACCGATCATGCAGGCGCACCCGACCAGCAGCGGTCGGCGCACTCGCAGCCGTAGCGCCAGCACCGCCCCGGCGACCATCCCGGCGGTCTGCACCGCCAGCACGATGCCCCAACCGGAGCGCTCGATGGTCCGGTCGGCGATGGTTGGTCCGAGCACGCCCATCGCGCCGGAGTGCGCCGCGTTGATGAACATGAAGGCCAGCACGACGGTCCAGACCCAGCTGCGGGAGACGAACTCGGTCCAGCCCACGCGCAGCTCGTGCAGGGTGCTCTGGCGCGGCGCCGTGCGGTCGCGCACCTCCGGTACGCGTACCAGGGCGAACGCAAGTGCGCTCAGCGCGAACGTGGCGGCGTCGGCGGCCAGCCCCCAGCCGGGGCCGACGGCGGCGACGAGTACGCCGCCCAGCGCCGCGCCCGCGATCATGGCGGTGTTGCCACCCAGGCGGTTGAGCGCGTTGGCCGGGGTGAGCATCTCCACGGGCACGGTCTGCGGCACCAGCGCCGCGGTCGCCGGCATGGCGATCGCGCTGACCATGCCGTTGACGGCGCTCAGGGCGATCAGCAGGGGGATGGTCGCGGTGCCGGTGAGCACCAAGGCGGCGACCGCGGCCTGGGTGAGGGCGGCCAGCGCGCTGGAGCCGACCATGACCATGTGCCGGGGGAGCCGGTCGGCGAGCACGCCGCCGAAGAGCACGAACAGCACGTTGGTCAGGGACCGGGCCCCGACGACCAGGCCCAGGGCGATGGGGGAGCCCGTCAGGTCGAGCACGGCGAACGCCAGCGCGATCGGCGCGGCGGCGTTGCCGAGCAGGCTGATCACCCGGCCGGTGACAAGGTGGCGGAACGGGGCGTGGCGTAGCGGCGCCAGCGACTCGCGGAAGGTGGTCATGCCTGCTCCTGGGGGTGCGGGGTGGGGGCGTCGTCGTGCATCCGGAACAGCGCGATGGAGGCGCTGACGCGTACCGTGCCGGGGCTGTGCGGGCGCTGGGCGAGGCGGTGCAGGTGCTCGCTCGCCTGGGCGACCCGGTCGCGGATCTTTCGCCACTCGTCCAGGTCGATCCAGAGTTCGGCGTCGGTGAGGGTGCCGACGGAGTCGGGGCCGGTGACGATCGCGCGGGCGCGCCGCTGCAGTTCGGCGGCGAGCGCGGCGTACACGATCTGGACGTCCTCGGGCTGCGGGTGCGCCCGGTCGCCGCGCGGGGCGAACGCCTTGTCGACGTCGTAGCGGTAGCGCTTGGCCTGCCCGCCGCGGATCTTCTCCTGCCCGGCGACCTCGATGGTGGCGGCGTTGAGCAGCAGGCGCAGGTGGTAGCTGGCGTTGGCGTGCGTGATGCCGAGTTCGCGGGCGACCTCGGCGGCGTTCATCTCCGCGCCGGTGAGCAGCGACAGGATGCGCAGCCGGATCGGGTGGGCCAGGGCGCGCAGGTCCCCGGTGACCGTGCGGCCGGTCTGCGCCGCCGGAGCCTCATCTCCCAAAGACATGTTGGGGAGTCTAGACCACCAAACGGTTCTTGGGGAGTGGTCGAGAGCAACCCCGACGCCCTCCCGCCCGTTAGTGATCACGCCTATTGGTTCACTAACGGGGGTTTTGTGAAAATCCGTCTCCTGGTCGCCGCGCTCGCCGCGGCGATGCTCGTCCCGCTCGCCCCGGCCGCCGAAGCGTCGGCCACTGTCGGCTACGGGCGCGGCGAATGCCGTCCCGGCACGCCCGCGATCGCGCCGGCCACCCAGGTCTTCTTCGACCCGGCCCGCCCGGAACTCGGCCCGAAGCCGCTGCCGCGCTCCGGCGTGGTCGGCCCGCTGCTGCACGGTTACCAGCGCTTCGGCGCGCTGCCCGAGGCCGACTTCGTGGCGCAGTTCCGCGACGGCGCGAACTGGGTCTACCCGCCCAACGACGGCTTCATGAGCCACGGCGACATGGTCGACCGCAACCCGCTGGAACTCGCCGTCGGCGCCCGGCTCGACCGGTTCGGCTTCGCCGGCGGCTCCTTCCTGGCCCCGGTGCGCACGCCGTACGCCGACCGGGCGCTGCCGCCGCAGAACCTGAACACGCCGGAGAGCGCGCCGCAGGCCAACTACCACGTGTACTGCGTGGCCAAGGCGTTCACGGTGGACGCGGGCATGACCGCCCCGTGGTTCGGCCAGCCCGGCCTGGGCATGCAGTACAAGCTGATGCCGTCCTACCTGCCCGAGTCCGGCACGCAGCTGAGCGTGACCTGGCTGCTGGCCAACGGCTACCTGGTCGAGGAGTTGCCGGCGGTGCGCGGGTGATCCCCGATCGGCACGTGCTCGTCACCGCGCTGCTCGAAGCGGGGCAGGCGCCGGAATCCTTCCAGGTGCCGGGCGTGCACGAGCACGTGCCGATCCCCACCGACTTCTGGTTCCTGCGTCCGGCCGGCGACCGCTGGGAGATCGGCTCCTACGAGCGCGGGGTGTACGACGTCCGCGAGGTTCTCGACACCGAGGCGGCCGCCTGCACCCGGTTCTACGAGGTGCTGACCGGCTTCCCTGATGACTGACGCGTCCGGGATGAGTGACGCGGGCCTCATTTGCATGAACATGCACCGGGCCGTATGCTCATGGCGAATGTTTATGCGGAGGTAGGTATGGGAATCCGGATCGGCGTCGCCGGGGCCAGCGGGTACGCGGGCGGCGAGCTGCTGCGCCTCATCGCCGGGCACCCCGAGTTCGAACTCGTCGCGGCCACGGCCCACAGCCAGGCCGGCAAGCCGGTCGCGGCGGTGCACCCGCACCTCACCGGGCTCGACCTCATTCTGACCGAGACCACTGCCGAGGTCTTCGCCGACACCGACCTCGTCTTCCTGGCCCTGCCGCACGGCGAGTCGGGCGCGGTCGCTGCGGGCTTGCCCGCCACCGCGAAGGTGGTGGACCTGGGCGCGGACCACCGGCTGCACGACGCGGCGGCGTGGACCCGCTACTACGGCGGCGAGCACGCCGGGGCCTGGACCTACGGCCTGCCTGAGCTGCCCGGCCAGCGTGAGCTGATCGCCGGATCGGCCCGGGTGGCCGCGACCGGCTGCTACGCCGTAGCCACCACGCTCGCGCTCGCGCCGCTGCTGCACAGCGGGCTGGCCGAAGCCGAGGACGTGGTCGTGGTCGCCGCCTCCGGCACGTCCGGGGCGGGCAAGTCGGCCAAGCTCCACCTGCTGGGCAGCGAGGTGATGGGGGACCTCAGCCCGTACAAGGTGGGGTCGCACCAGCACGTGCCGGAGATCAAGCAGGCCACCGGCGCGGCGAGCCTGTCGTTCACCCCGGTGCTCGCGCCGATGCCGCGGGGCATCCTGGCCACGGTCACCGCCAAGCCCACCAACTGCGACATCACCGCGAGCGTGGTGCGCGCGGTGCTCGCCGACGCGTACGGCGACGAGCCACTGGTGCACCTGCTGCCCGAGGGGGCGTGGCCGCACACCGCCGCCGTGCTCGGCTCGGCGAGCGCGCACCTGCAGGCCACCGTCGACGTGGACAGCGGCCGGATCATCGTGGTCTCCGCGATCGACAACCTCGGCAAGGGCGCGGCGGCGCAGGCCGTGCAGTGCGCCAACATCATGTTCGACCTGCCGGAAACCTCCGGCCTGTCCGTCTTCGGAGTCGCACCATGACCGTGACCTCCCCCAAGGGTTTCCGGGCCGCGGGTGTCGCCGCAGGGCTGAAGGGCACCGGCGCGCTGGACCTGGCGCTGGTCGTCAACGACGGCCCCGACGCCACCGCCGCCGGCGTGTTCACCGCCAACCGGGTCAAGGCCGCCCCGGTGCTCTGGTCGCAGCAGGTGATCAAGGGCCGCGCGGTCAAGGTCGTGGTGCTCAACTCCGGCGGCGCCAACGCCTGCACCGGACCGGGCGGTTTCCAGGACACCCACTCCACCGCCGAGTACGTCGCCTCCCGGCTGGGCGGCATGGGCGCGGGCCAGGTCGCGGTCTGCTCGACCGGGCTGATCGGCGAGCGGCTGCCCATGCCCAAGCTGCTGGCGGGCGTCGACGGCGCGACCAAGGCGCTGGCCAAGGCGGGCGGCTTCGCCGCGGCGGAGGCCATCATGACCACCGACACCCGGCCCAAGGTGGTCGAGGTGGAGACCGGCGACGGCTGGACCGTCGGCGGCATGGCCAAGGGCGCGGGCATGCTCGCCCCGTCGCTGGCGACGATGCTGTGCGTGCTCACCACCGACGCGATGGCCGGCGGCGACGCCCTCGACGAGGCGCTGCGGGAGGCCTGCCGGCTCACCTTCGACCGGCTCGACTCCGACGGCTGCATGTCGACCAACGACACGGTGCTGCTGCTGGCCTCCGGCGCGTCGGGCGTCGAGCCTACGCAGGAGGAGCTGACCGCCGCCGTCACCCGGGCCTGCCACGAGCTGGCCCAGCAGCTGCTGGCCGACGCCGAGGGGCACACCAAGCAGATCGCCATCGAGGTGATCAACGCCGACTCCGAGGAAGACGCGGTGATCGTGGGCCGCGAGATCGCCCGCAACAACCTGGTCAAGACCGCGCTGTTCGGCAAGGACCCCAACTGGGGCCGGATCCTGGCCGCCGTCGGCTGCACCGACGCCGTGTTCGAGTCCGACGAGCTGGACGTCGCCATCAACGACGTGTGGATCTGCCGGGCCGGGGCCGCCGCCGAGGACCGCAGCAAGGTGGACCTGTCCGGGGTCAACGTGCACATCACCGTGGACCTCAACGCCGGCGACCACAGCGCCACCGTGTGGACCAACGACCTGTCCCACGCGTACGTGCACGAGAACTCGGCGTACTCGTCATGAGCGAGCGGAGCGCGCTCATCATGCGGCCCGGTGAACATTCCGCCGACGAGCGTGGCGAGGAGAAGGCATGACTCCCGAGGAGAAGGCCGCCGCGCTGGTCGGCACGCTGCCCTGGCTGACGAAGCTGCACGGCGAGACGATCGTGGTCAAGTACGGCGGCCACGCGATGACCACGCCGCAGCTGCGCGCGTCGTTCGCGGCGGACATCGCCTACCTGCGCGCCGTCGGGCTGCGCCCGGTCGTGGTGCACGGCGGCGGCCCGCAGATCTCGGCCATGCTGGACCGGATGGGCATCGCCTCGGAGTTCAAGGGCGGACTGCGGGTCACCACCGCCGAGGCGATGAGCGTGGTCCGCATGGTCCTGCTGTCGGTCGGCAAAGACCTGGTCACCGAGATCAACGGCCACGGCCCGCACGCGGTGGGCCTGTCCGGCGACGACGCCGGCCTGTTCACCGCGGTCCGCCGCCCGGCCGTGATCGACGGCGAGCCGGTCGACATCGGCCAGGTCGGCGACGTGCTCAACGTCGACACCTCGCTGATCGACGGCCTACTGGCGGCCGGGCGCATCCCGGTGGTGTCCACGGTCGCCCCGGACGTGCACGGCGTGCCGCACAACCTCAACGCCGACACCGCCGCCGCCGCGCTCGCGATCGCGCTGGGCGCGCGCAGGCTGATCGTGCTCACCGACGTGCCCGGCGTGTACGCGAACTGGCCGGACACCGGCAGCCTCATCTCCAAGATGACCGCCAAGGAGCTGGAGGTGCTGCTGCCGAGCCTGTCCGCAGGCATGGTGCCGAAGATGGAAGCCTGCCTGCGCGCGGTGCGCGGCGGGGTACCCGCCGCGGCCGTGGTCGACGGCCGCGTCCCGCACTCCACCCTGCTCGAGATGTTCACCGACGAGGGGTTCGGCACCATGGTCGTCCCCGATGACCTGGATGGGACGCCGTCGTGAGCGAGCGGACCATGGGACTCAGCGCCGGTCATGGCGCCGACGAGTGTGACGAGGAGAAGCCATGACGCTGACGCAGCGGTGGCAGCAGTCGCTGATGGACAACTACGGCACGCCGCCGCTGGCGCTGGTCAGCGGCGCGGGCTCGGTCGTGGTGGACGAGGCGGGCCGCTCCTACGTCGACCTGCTGTCCGGTATCGCGGTCAACGCGCTCGGCCACGGCCACCCGGCCGTCGTCGCCGCGGTGACCAGGCAGATCTCCCAGCTCGGGCACGTGTCCAACCTGTTCGTCGCCGAGCCGCCGGTGGCCCTGGCCGAGCTGCTGCTCGCGCTGACCGGCCGCCCCGGCAAGGTGTTCTTCGCCAACTCCGGCGCGGAGGCCAACGAGGCCGCCTTCAAGCTCGCCCGGCGCACCGGGCGCACCCACGTGGTCGCCTGCGAGCAGGCGTTCCACGGCCGCACCATGGGCGCGCTGGCGCTGACCGGCCAGCCCGCCAAGGCCGACCCGTTCCGGCCGCTGCCGGGCGACGTCACCCATATCCCGTACGGCGACGTCGAGGCCCTGGCCGCCGCCGTCACCGACCGGACCGCCATGGTGATCCTGGAGCCGATCATGGGGGAGGCGGGCGTCGTCCCCGCCCCGCCCGGCTTCCTCGCCGCCGCCCGGGAGATCACCGCCCGGCACGGCGCGCTGCTGGTGCTCGACGAGGTGCAGACCGGCGTCGGCCGCACCGGCCACTGGTTCGCCCACCAGGCCGAGGGCGTCACCCCCGACGTGATCACCCTGGCCAAGGGACTCGGCGGCGGCCTGCCCATCGGCGCGACCATCGCCTTCGCCGACGGCGCGTTCGCCCAGCGTCACCCCGGCGGCGCGGCGGCGCTGTTCACCCCGGGCCAGCACGGCACCACCTTCGGCGGCAACCCGGTGGCCTGCGCCGCAGCGCTCGCGGTGCTGCGCACCATCGCCGCCGACGGTCTGCTCGACCACGTCAAGCGGGTCGGCGAGCAGATCCGGCGGGGCATCGAGGCGCTGCACCACCCGCTGGTCGACGGCGTACGCGGCACCGGCCTGCTGCTCGGCGTCGTGCTCACCGCGCCGGTCGCCCCGGCCGTGCAGAAGGCACTGCTCGACGCCGGTTTCATCGTCAACGCCGCACAGCCGGACGTGATCCGGCTCGCCCCGCCGCTGATCCTCACCAGCGCCCAGGCCGACGCGTTCCTGGCCGCGCTCGGCGCGGCCCTCGACCTCGCCGCGCCCGCTCTCCCGCCCGCGACATCCGCCCAGCCCGCCACGACCGCGCAGCTCGCGACGACGGCGCAGGCCGCGCTCGTGGCGCAGGCCGGTTCCCCGACCGAGACCGGAGCCTCAGCATGACCCGGCACGCTGCCACCTCGAGCAGACGGCACTTCCTGCGTGACGACGACCTGACCTCGGCGGAGCAGGACCAGGTCCTGACGCTCGCCCAGGAGTACGCCGAGAACCGGCGCGGGCACCGCAAGGCCCTGGACGGCAAGGCGATCGCCGTGCTGTTCGAGAAGCCGTCGCTGCGCACCAGGGTGTCGTTCGAGGTCGGCATCTCCGAACTCGGCGCGCACGCGGTCCTGATCGACGCCACGAACACGCACTTCGGCCGCGGCGAGACCATGTCCGACGCGGCGAAGGTGCTGTCCCGGTACGTCGACGCGATCGTGATCCGGACCTTCGAGGACACCCGGATCGAGGAGCTGGCCGCGGCGGCGACGGTGCCCGTGGTCAACGCGCTCACCAACCACTTCCACCCCTGCCAGGTGCTGGCCGACCTGCAGACGGTGCGGCAGCGGCTGGGGCACACGCAGGGCCGCACGCTGACCTACGTCGGCGACGCGGCCAACAACATGGCGCACTCGTACCTGCTCGGCGGCGCGGTGGCGGGCATGCACGTGCGCATCGCCGGGCCGTTCGGGTTCACCCCCGACCGGGCGATCCTGGCCCAGGCGGCCGAGGTCGCCGCCCGCACCGGCGGTTCGGTCACCGAGTACACCGAGGCCAAGGACGCGGTGTCCGGGGCGGACGTGATCGCCACGGACACCTGGACCTCGATGGGCCACGAAGGGGACGGGCTGGACCGGATCACCCCATTCCTGCCGTACCAGATCAATGCCGCGCTGCTGGCCCACGCCGACTCGGACGCGATCGTGCTGCACTGTCTGCCCGCCCACCGCGGCGAGGAGATCACGGATGAGGTGATGGACGGTGCGGCGAGCGCGGTTTTCGATCAGGCTGAGAACAGACTGCACGCGCAGAAGGCGCTGCTGACGTTCCTCATGGAGCAGGCATGACCGACGGTTCTCCGCATGGAACCGAGCGAAGCGAGGTGACGGCATGAGCGAGCTTCGCGAGCGAATCATGACAAGTGCCTCCCTTGACGGAGCCGAGCGAAGCGAGGTGACGGCATGACCGCGCCGATGACCCGCACCGCCCGCCACGCCCGGATCGAGGAGTTGATCCGTAGCGGCGCGGTGACGTCGCAGACCCAGCTCGCCGAGTTGCTGGCGGCGGACGGGGTGCAGGTGACGCAGGCGACCCTCTCTCGTGACCTGGAGGAGCTGGGCGCCGTCAAGGTGCGCGGCCGCGACGGCGCACCCGCCGTCTACCTCATCCCGGAGGACGGCCACCCGGCGCTGCGCCCAGCCGCCATGGGCCCCGCCCGCCTGATCCGCCTGCTGCGCGAGGTCCTCAACGGCACCGACCACAGCGGCAACCTCGCCGTCCTGCGTACCCCGCCCGGCGCGGCCCACTACCTGGCCAGCGCCATCGACCGCAGCGGCCTGCCCGACCTCGTCGGCACCATCGCCGGCGACGACACCATCTTCGTGGTCGCCCGCGACCCCGCCGGCGGCGAAGCCCTCGCCGCCAAGTTCGCCGGCTGGGCCGGCCTCGACAACGCCTCCGACGACCTCCTCGTCATCGAAGACGACCTCTCCTGACCCACCCGCGCGCTTGACCCCGTCGATCATGAACTTATGGACGCGGTGGGGAGTCCCAGGTGGATCGCCGTTCAGGCGAGCCGCCAGGACGAGCCACCAGCGAGGGTTCGACGGCGTGTCATCGCCACAAGTTCATGATCAACGAATGAGAAGGACGGAACAGACATGACCCGGCTCTGGGGAGGGCGGTTCGCGGACGGACCCGCCGAGGCGCTGGCACGGCTGTCAGTGAGCGTGCACTTCGACTGGCGGCTCGCGCCGTACGACCTCGCCGCCTCGCGCGCCCACGCCCGCGTGCTGGCCGCGGCCGGCCTGCTCGACCCCGACGAGCTCGGGAGGATGCTGGCCGCCATCGACGACCTCGACGCCGCGGTGGCGACCGGCACCTTCCGGCCCACCATCGAGGACGAGGACGTGCACACCGCGCTCGAACGCGGCCTGCTGGAGCGCCTCGGCGCGCTCGGCGGCAAACTGCGCGCCGGCCGGTCCCGCAACGACCAGGTCGCCACCGACCTGCGGCTCTACCTGCGCGACCACGCCCGCGACCTGGCCGCCCGCATCACCGAGCTGGCCGACGCGCTCACCGAGCAGGCCGGCCGCCACGTCGACACGCCCGCCCCCGGCCTCACCCACGTGCAGCACGCCCAGCCGGTCACCTTCGGGCACTGGCTGCTGGCCCACGTGCAGCCGCTGCTGCGCGACCTGGACCGGCTGCGCGACTGGGACGCGCGCACCTCGGTCAGCCCGCTCGGCGCCGGCGCGCTGGCCGGATCCGGCCTGCCGCTCGACCCGGGCGCGGTCTCCAAGGAGCTGGGCTTCCGCACCTCGTTCGCGAACTCCATGGACGCGGTGAGCGACCGGGACTTCGTCGCCGAGTTCCTGTTCATCACCGCGCTGCTCGGGGTGCACCTGTCCCGCCTGGGCGAGGAGGTGGTGCTGTGGACCTCGTACGAGTTCGGCTGGGTCGAACTGGACGACGCCTTCGCCACCGGCTCGTCGATCATGCCGCAGAAGAAGAACGCCGACATCGCCGAGCTCGCCCGGGGCAAGGCCGGCCGCCTCATCGGCGGGCTGGTCAACGTGCTGACCATGCTCAAGGGCCTGCCGCTGACGTACGACCGCGACATGCAGGAGGACAAGGAACCCGTCTTCGACGCCGTCGACACGCTCAGCCTGGTGCTGCCCGCGCTCGCCGGAATGATCTCCACCATGACGGTACGGGTGGACCGCCTCGCCGCGTCGGCGCCCGTCGGCTTCTCGCTGGCCACCGAGGTGGCGGACTGGCTGGTCCGCAAGGGCGTGCCGTTCCGCGACGCGCACGAGATCACCGGGCAACTGGTCGCGCTGTGCTCGGTGCGCGAATGCGAGCTGCACGAGGTCAGCGACAGCGACCTCGCCACCGTCAGCGAGCACCTCGACCCGTCGGTGCGCGACGTGCTCACGGTGAAGTCCGCCCTGGCCGCTCGGACCACGCCCGGCTCGACCGGCCCCGGCCCGGTCGCCGACCAGCTCGCCTCGGTCGTCGAGCAGCTCAAGACCTGGCACGCCTGGGCCGCCGAGGACGTCGTCCCGCACTGACCCCGATGCCGAGCCACGCCACCGGCCCTCCGCCGTGGCGTGGCGCGGCGTCAGACGCGGCCGTACGCGCGCAGGGTCAACAGGCGTTCCACGGCGACCAGGCCCTTCGCCTCCCGCTCGGCCAGCAGCCACGCCTGCGCGTCGACGTCGGCCCAGCTCCAGGTGAGCGGCCACGACCCGTCCGGGAGTTGCCTACCCAACACGTAATCCAGATTGGCCGCGATCGACGCCTGTTCCACCGCCGGGGCCAGCGGAGAGTCCGGCGTACGCGCCACGTCCAGCGGCTGCAGCAGATACTCCGTCCACGCCTCCGGCTTGTTCTCCACCAACCGCGCCGCGGCGCTTCGCATCGCGGCGATCGCCCGCAGCCGCGCCACCTCGGGCAGATTCCGGGCCTGGGCGAACAGCTCCGCCGCGGTCAGATCACCGCGATCCAGCCCGCCCGAACCGTCGGCCCAGCTCTCCAGCCGGGCCAGCACCGTCTCGGTCAGCTCGGCCAGCAGCGCGGGCGGGACCAGCTCCCGGTACTCCCACAGCGCCCCGGCCAGGCCCGCCGTCGGGTTGAGCACGCAGTCACCGAAGGTGCGGCCGATATCGGCGTAGGTCCACCACGGGGCGCGCGGGGAGTCCTCGCTCTCCTGGGGCACGATCCACCAGCGCCGCCCGGCGGAGTCGTAGGTGTCGAGCAGATAGGCGACGGCACGGCGGACCAGCGGTTCATCGGCGCTCGCCCCGATCTCGTGCAGCACCGTGCAGGCGCACCACGTCGCCACCGCCGACGACACCGGGGTACGCAGATCAGGCTCCAGTGCGTGCCCGAAACCGCCGTCGTCGTTCTGGTACACGGCCAGCTCGTCGAGCACCGCCCGCGCCGGACCGGACTCGAAATGGAACAGCAGGCGAGCCCGGTCCAGCGGCCGCCCCTGCTCGAACACGAACTCCCTGGCCCGTGTGAAGACAGCGGCCCGCGGGAAGACAGTCGACATCCGCCGATGTTCGCCGACGGGTACGACAGCATGGATTTTGCATTCCGGCACCAGCCGGGGTTCCCTGGTGGCGTGGCCGAACCCGTGGACTACTCGCTGCTCGACGCCCCCGCCTCGCACGTCGTCGACACCGCGCGCGGCCTGCTGGGATGGCAGCTGGAGGCCAATGGGGTGCGGGTCAGCATCACCGAGGTCGAGGCGTACGCGGGCGTCGGCGAGGATCCCGCCTCACACAGCCACCGCGGCCCCACCGAGCGCAGCTCGGTGATGTTCGGCCCGGCCGGCGTCCTCTACGTGTACTTCGTGTTCGGCATGCACTGGTGCATGAACGTGACCGCCGGCCACGAGGGCGAGGCGGCCGCGGTGCTGCTGCGCGCCGGCAAGGTGATCGGGGGAGTGGAGCTGGCCCGGGCGCGGCGCGGCCCGGTCGCCGACCGCGAGCTGGCCCGGGGACCGGCCAGGCTGTCGGTGGCGCTGGGCATCGACGGCTCCGCCAACCGCACCTCACTGCTCGACGGCACCGGCCCGGCCCGGCTGATCCCGGCGCCCGCTCCGCCGGGCGTGATCAGGTCCGGCCCGCGGGTGGGCGTGGCGGCCGCGCACGACGTGCCCTGGCGCTTCTGGCTGGACGGCGAACCGTCCGTGAGCCCCTACCGCCGCCACACCCCGCGTCGCCGCACCGGCACACCCCGCCCTACATAGACGCTGGCCTATCACATCGAGTTCGATCTCGAATTTATCGATGTAATAGGCCAGCGTCCATGAAAATCGGGGTCGGCCCGGCAGAGCTAGGCCGCGTCGGGGCGGAGGACCGCGCCGACGCCTTCGTCGAGCTGGACCTCGCTCGCGCTGACGATGATCAGTTCGGCGTCGTTGAGCACTGCGGCGCGGACCAGCGCGTCCTCGGCGCGTACCGGATGGGCTCGGGACGCCCCCAGCTGCCGCAGCCGCTCCTCGCTCGCGGACAGGTCCGCGGGCGAGTCGCCGATCCACACCCGGGCCCTCGCCAGCACGGCCGGGTCCAGCAGCAGCGCCTCGACCTGCTGGTTCTCGAACGCGGCCAGGGTGTCGGCAACTCCGCACGCGGCCGGCTCGGCGGCACCGTCGGGCCGCGGCCCGCCGTCGCGCTGTGCCAGCAGCGGCGTCACATGCGGCAGCGGGGCCATCTCGGCGCTGTCGGTGCACAGCGGCTCCGGCATCGCCTCCGCGTAGTGCACCCGGCCCTGCGCGGCGAAGACGGCCAGGCCGTGCCGCTCGCGCGGGCGGCGGTACTGCGCGAGCGCCCCCTCCAGCGCCAGCAGTGTGGGTTCGTCGATGCCCTCGTCGAGCAGCGTCTCGCGGGCGGCCCGCCAGCGCAGCTTCAGCGCCGCGGCGGTCGCTTCGGTGTGATCGGTCCCGTCGATGTACAGCGACGCCCACGGACCTGGGATTTCATACATGGCGCGAAGAAACGACAGTTCCATGACGGCGCTATGCCCGCGCCCCGACCGCCGCAACCTCGCGATCGTGCCAGGTTCGGCGTCCCGCGCACGCGGTCTGTGCGCTCCCGGCGCTGAGCTGTGGCGACGGCTGCGGCGAGGCCGGGCGCGCCGGCTCGGGCGGCAGGGGAAACCGGCTGTCGGCCGGTCAGCACGATGCGCGACAATCGACGGCGTGACGGACATCCTCGAAGATCTGCAGTGGCGTGGCCTGCTGCAGGACTCCACCGACCTGGACGAGCTGCGCAAGCACCTGGCTGAAGGGCCGGTGACGTTCTATGTCGGGTTCGACCCGACCGCGCCCAGCCTTCAGGTCGGCAACCTGGTGCAGGTGCTGACCGCGCGCCGGCTCCAGCAGGCGGGGAACACTCCGGTCCTGCTGGTGGGCGGCGCGACCGGATTGATCGGCGACCCCAAGGCCGAGGGCGAGCGCCTGCTCAACTCGGAGGAGACCGTCGCCGGGTGGGTGGACAAGATCCGTCGGCAGGTCGAGCCGTTCTTCGAGTTCGACGGCGCCAACGCGGCCCGCATGGTCAACAACCTGGACTGGACGTCGCCACTGTCGGCGATCGAGTTCCTGCGCGACGTCGGCAAGCACTTCCCGGTGAACCAGATGCTGGCCCGTGAGGTGGTCAAGGCGCGGCTGGAGAGCGGCATCAGCTTCACCGAGTTCGCGTACCAGATCCTGCAGTCGCATGACTTCTACCAGCTCAACCAGCGCTACGGCGTGACGCTGCAGCATGGCGGCTCGGACCAGTGGGGCAACATCATCGCCGGCGTCGACTTCAACCGGCGCAAGGGGGTGCGCGGCGTGCACGCGTTCACCACCCCGCTGATCACGCGCGCCGACGGCACCAAGTTCGGCAAGAGCGCCGAGGGCATGTCGGTCTGGATGGACGCCGCCATGACCAGCCCGTACGCCTTCTACCAGTTCTGGTTCAACGCGGCCGACGCCGACATCGTGAACTACCTGAAGGTGTTCAGCTTCCGCTCGCACTCCGAGATCGAGGAGCTGGCGCGGGAGACCGCGGAGCGGCCGTTCGCGCGGGCAGCGCAGCGGGCGCTCGCCGAGGAGCTGACCACGCTGCTGCATGGCAAGGATGAGTGCGAGCAGGTCATCACGGCCTCGCAGGCGCTGTTCGGCCGTGGCGCCCTCACCGACCTGGCACCGGGCACGTTGCGCTCGGCTCTGTCGGAGGCCGGCCTGGTCGAGGTCGACGAGCTGCCGAGCGTGGCGGTGTTGTTCAAGGAGTCCGGCCTGGCGGCAAGCCTCGGCGAGGCGCGGCGTGCGGTCGCCGAGGGCGGCGCGTACATCAACAACGAGCGGATGACCGATGCCGACACCCCGGTGTCGGCCGACCTCCTGTTGCACGGCAAGTACCTGGTGCTGCGCCGGGGCAAGAAGACCATTGCGGGCGCTGAGCTGCGGAAATAGCCTCGCGCCCATGATGTGACGCGGGACGCGTCCCCCCGATTTGCGGGTGGCGGCGCGTCCCGCGTAATGTTCTCTCTGCCAGCGCGGAACGGACAAAACAGCCGAGACCGGAAGGTCGGAGCAAAGAGGCCGGAGCGCACCGGGTGGGGCCGATTTGATCGGCCGAAACCAACCGGGTATGGTTACCGAGCCGGTGACGAGCCGGGCGGATGAGCTCGCCGAGAATCTTCTCGGAGGAAGCCGTCGGCCGGGTCGCTGGTTCTCCTCGAACCTCGTACGGACCTCAGCGGTTCAGCGTGTTCGGGGTGTCCAAACGGACGAGCCGGACAGATCCGAAAATTCGGATTTGACACGGAACGGCCGGATGGGTAAGCTAAGAGAGTTGCCCCGGAGGCGGCCAGGGAGACCTGGACGACGCGGTGTGTGCTTGTTCTTTGAGAACTCAACAGGGTGCTATTTAAGCCAAGTGCCAATTATTGGCCATCCCGGTTTTGGTCGGGGTGGTTGCTTTGGTGATGGATTCGGATTCGGACATTTATTTGTCGGGGTTTGATCTTTTGCCGGGTTTTTGAATTCTTTTTGGAGAGTTTGATCCTGGCTCAG
>NZ_VIQO01000049.1 GCF_007483665.1 Catellatospora sichuanensis | reverse complement strand
TACAACGCCAACCGTCTACATTCCACCCTCGGATACCGCACACCCACCGAGGTCCGCCTCGGGTATCGTCACGACCACGCCCTCGCAGCGTGAGAACCCCGGTGTCCGGTCCTGGGGTGGAAGCTCATCGGCGACAGCCGGGGCGGCCCTGGCGTGCATACGCATGGCTTCGGCCAGCTGCGGGGAGGGGCCTGCGATGGTCAGGATAACGTGGCAGAGCTCGGCCTCCAAACGGCCTCGGATCAGTGCGACGACGCTGGCGGCGTCGATGGTGTCGACGGCGGTCAGGCCGAGGGTGAACCGGGCGGCGCGCAGCCGGTGCAGGGCCATGCTGATGGCCTGGCCGAGCTGGCGTGCGGTGTCGGTGCTGAGGCGGCCCGTGCGATCAACTGCAGGCTGGAGTCGCAACTGTGCAGCCGCAGGTGCAGTGCCTGGTTCACGGCGGGTCTCCGGCCGGGTGCGGGCCGTCTGGTCGCGGCGGGTGCGCCGTGGCACGGCAGACGGTGCCGGTCCGTGGCACTCTCAGCGCCATCGCGTGCCGCGTCGTGGGCGCGGGCAGCAGGTGGCTGGCGCCGTTGGCGCGCATGGCCGCCGCCACCGCGGGGCAGTGCCCGGTGACCGTGAAAGCGGCCCCACGCCGGGCCGCCTGCCGCGCGCACAGCATGATCGCAATCACGCCGACGGCGTCGACCCGGGTGATGGCGCTCAGATCCAGCCGGACCAGGACGGGAGCGTGCTGGCGCAGCGGACCGACGACGGCCTTCGGCAGCCGGTGCGCGGTGTCGGTGTGCTATTCGCCGACCGCGCAGACGCTCAGCACCCGGTGCTCACCGGCCAGGCGCAGTGAGAGATCGTCGGTCATGGCCCCTGCCCGGTGCGGTGATCGCCGGGCCACCGGTCACCGCGCCGTCCGGTGGCGGCCGACAGGGCCGCGGCTGCGGCACGCAGGCGCAGCAGCCGCATGAGGTCGGGCCGCCACGGCATGGCCAAGGTGTATTCGGGATGGCGGGCACCGCTGATCGCGCCGACGATGGCGGCGGTGGTCCGGGTCTGTCCGCCCATCATCAGCGCATAGCGGGTCGCGGCGGCGGGATCGTCGCAGTGGCGCAGGAACGCGGTCAACGCGGCGGGCACGCTGCGCAGCGCGGTCCGGTCGGCGCCCAGCGTCGCGGCCGTCTCGGCCGGGGCGCTGCGGTGACGGACCAGCGTCTGCACGGTACGCAGCGCGGTACGGAACTCCGCGGTGCGCATCTGCGCGGCGACCGCCGACAGGAACCGGTACCTGTCGGCCGGGGTCGCGGGCTGGGCCTGGGCGGCGAGCGCGACCGCGGCGGCGGTGGCAGCCGCGCCGTCACGGGCCAGCAGGTGTGTGTGCGTGATCCCGGCCGACCTGCGTCCCAGGGCCGCGGCCGCGGCCGCGCCGTTGCCGGGAACCAGACCGGCCGCGCACGCGCGCACGGCGGCGACGCTACCGAAGCTGCCCTGGCCGTGATGAACTTCTGGGGCGATCTGCCACCAGCGTGTTCCGGCTGCCACTGCCCTCAGCACGCGGGAGGTGGTGGTGCCGGATAGTTCGGGCCGGTCGGCGGGCCATTCCGTGGCCAGGTCCGCGGCGAGAACGTCGTCGTTGATTCGCCCGCCGTTGGCGCCGAGGTGCTCGGCGAGCACGACCATCTGGATCGCAGCGGGGCTGGCGACGAGTAGGCGTGGCGTGGCACGCAGGATCACCTCTATCTGCGCGGGTTCGGGTGTGGTGCGGCCATGTAGCGGTGCGGCCATCAGGTCCGCGCATGCGGCGAGCAGCAGGCTGCCGTGCGCGCGCCGCAGCAGGTGCTGCTGGTCGAGCGGGATGGTCACTATGCGTCGATCTTCCTTGGTGTTGCGTGCGGTGCCGGGTACCCGGCCGGGCGGGCGCGCCCCGGTGCGGGCATCTGCCTGCGCGGGTGCGGCAGGGGGTGCGTGGCGGTGCGGGCGTCGATGCCGTCGAGCAGCCGCTGCGCCCAGGCCTGCGGCGTGGGTCCGGGTGCTGCGGCTCGGGCGTGGGGTACCGGCTCGCTGACGCCGGCGATGCGCGCGATCGCGATGGCGAACGCGGCGGTGTCGTGCGGGTTGACGACGACCGCGCCGGGCAGATCGGTGCCGTCGCAGGTCAGTTCGCTGACCACCACGGGCGCCGCGCGGTGCGCGGCGACGAACTCGTGGGCGTGCGCGGCCGTGCCGTGGTGCACCGGGATCGCCAGCAGCCCGTCACAGGCCAGGTACATGCTGGTCAGCTCCCGCCGGTCCGGGGTCGCGCGCAGGTAGTGCACGACGGGCTGGCCGACGTGTGCGTAAAGGCACGACCTGCGTCGTCTGCGACGCTCGGCTCACCTCGTCCACCTGCCACCTCCCTGCTGAGTGATCTCACCTTTTCCAGCCCGTGCGGCGGTAAGCACGCAAACCCATGACAGTTGTATGACAAACCCGGCGGCCGCGTGCGCCGCGGCCGGCGGGCCGTTGTCCAGGCCTGCCGCGTCACGTCGAGCAGGTGCCGACCACGGGTTTCGGCGTGCGCCGGCATCGGCGCGCGGGCAGCCCGTCGTGCCTGTCATACAACTGTCATGCGACCGCGGGATCGTCGTTATCGCGGGCCTTGAGGCTGACCGCCGATCGACGGAGGAGGTTGCGGTGAACGGCGCCAACATGGGCGGCCCGGTGGCGGCGTGGCACGTGCCGGTTGTCGAGGTCACGGTCCGTGGCGACCTGGACGCCTGGTCGAGCGGGCAGGTCGATCAGGTGTTGCACGAGGCGTTGAGGTTGCGGCCCCGCGAGCTGGTCGTCGACCTTGCCGGCTGCCGTGCGGTCGACGCGGCGGGTGTCCTGCTGCTGCTGGAAGCTCAGCGCCGCGTCGTCCATCTCGGCGGCCGGCTGGCCCTGCGCTCACCGGGGCCGCAGGTGGCGCGAACGCTGCAGGAATTCGATCATGAGCGGCGTCTTGTCTTGGTGCCTGCGGCACCGCGTGCGCCCCGGCACGCCGCCGACCGCCGGTAGTGTCCGAGCGCCCAGGGGTCTCACCGGGGGCGGGCGCCGATCACCGCGTGCCAGCGGGCGCGCAAGGCGTGGGCGGGGCGGCGTCGCCGCGGTCGCGCTGCCGGGCTGCGCCAGGACCAGGCGGCATCGGCAATGGCGGTGCCCTCGAACAGGCCGCCACCGCCCAGTGCGCAGATCGCGGCCCACACCTGCGGTGGGATCGACGGCGGTCAGCCGCACGCCGTGCCGGCGGGCGTGCGACTGCAGCTGCTTCAAGGTGGCGACGCCGCAGGCATCGACAGCGTCCAGGTCGAGCAGGCCGAGCAGGATCCGGTCGGCGGCGAGGTGTTCAACCATGACGGCGACGCCTGCTGACAGCCGATGGCAGGTCCTGGCGTCGAGGCGGCCACGTGCTCCCATACACGGTCCGGCCGGCGACGAGTACAGCCGCAGGTGCAGCAGGTCGGCCATCGCGGGTGTCTCCGAGGGCGGGCGCCGTCAGCCGCTGGCTTGGCCGCGGCTAGCCCGGCGGGCGTGGCGTGGGGCGCGCAGGCAGTTCAGCCCCGGCAGGTGGCTGCGCCGCCGCAGGGCACCTGCGGGTTGCGGCCGGTTGTCGTCCGGCGGGCAGAGCAGGTCCCCGGCTCCGCAGGCGCTGGCCGTCGCCTTGATCTGCGCGGTGGGTTGCACGATGCGGAACCCGACGCCGCGGGCGTGGGCCTGCCGCCGGCAGGCGATCAGCGTGGCGACCCCGGCGACGTCGACAAAGTCCAGCCCGCCGACATCGACGGTAAACCGGGCCGGGTTCAGACGGTGTATCGCCAGGTCCACAGCGCGGGTCAGCTGGTGCACGCTGCCGGTATCCAGGACGCCTTCGGCGATCAGGTACAGCCCGACCGGGCTGGAGTAAAGCCGCAACCGCAGCCCGCTCACCAGCCGCACCGGCATCCGCGAGCCGGCCAGGCCGGTGTCGGGCCGGACGTCACTGTCCCGGATCGCCTCACCCTGCGCCCTCCTCGAATCGGGTGCAGCAGACGATCGGCTCGGGGTGTGGCAGAAGTTGCGCGAACCCGTGACAGTTGTGTGACAAATCGCCAGATCGGCTGCTCAGCCCTGTCGCGCACGGTGAATGCCGGTCATTATTCCGCGGTGGTTGCAGTACTGGTGATCGAAGACGACGACAGGATCCGGCTGTCGCTGACGCTGGCCTTGGAAGACGAGGGCTACACGGTGCACACCGCCGCGACGGCCGAGGAAGGACTGCTGCGCCAGCAGCGCGAGCCCGCCGACACGGTGCTGGTCGACCTGATGCTGCCCGGAATCGACGGCTTCCAGTGCATCCGTGAACTGCGCCGCGACGACGATGTGCCGATCGTGGTCGTCAGCGCCCGCGAAGACACCCACGACATCGTCGCGGCCCTGGAAGCCGGCGCCGACGACTACCTGGTCAAACCGGTCGCGATGAAGGAGCTGTCGGCGCGGCTGCGAGCGCTGCGACGCCGCGCCCGCACCGGACCGGCCGCACCCGCAGACCAGCTGCGCATCGGTGACCTGAACGTACGGGCACAAGCTGGGGAGGTGCTGCTGCGCGGGCAGCCGCTGGCTCTGACCCGCACCGAGTTTCGGCTGCTGTGCGAACTGGCCGAACACGCCGGGCAGGTGCTGTCACGCCAACAGCTGCTCGAACGGGTCTGGGAGTACGACTTCGGCGACGAACGCCTCGTCGACGTCCACGTCGGTCGGCTCCGCCAGAAGATCGAAGACGATCCCGGAACGCCTGCCCGGCTGGTGACCGTACGCGGTCTCGGCTACAAGATGCCCCGATGAAGCGCCCCGGTCTGCGCGCCAGGGTCACCGCCGGATTCGCCGTCGGCGCACTGCTCGTCTCGGCGGCCATGGCGCTGCTGTCCTACCAGATCACCGAGCGGTACCTGCTCGACGAGCGCGAACGCACCGCCAAGCGGGCGGTGCTGTTCGACGCCCGCATCGTGGCCGCGGGCCTGGACACCGACAACCCCGAGGTCCTGCCGGTGCTGCGCTCGCTGGACACCGGCGCCAATCGCCGGGCGCTGATCTGGCGTGACGGCGACTTCTACTCCCGCACCGTCGTGGACAGCGACCTGACCGACAGCCTTCCGCAAAGCGTCGTCGACCTCGTCGGAGAGGGTAAACCGGGCGTGCAGCGGGTGCGTATCGGCGGGCGGGCCGCCATGGTGTTCGGTATCCCGCTCGGGGACTCGACGGCGCTGTACGAGGTCGACTACATGAGCGAACTCGACAGCAACCTCAAGATTCTCGGCCTGGTCCTCACGCTCGTCGCAGCGGGCACGGCCGCGGCGGGGGCGCTGCTGGGCATGTACGCCAGCCGCCGCGTCATGCGTCCGCTTTCCACCGTCGCCGACGCCGCCCGCGACATCGCCGGCGGCCGCCTCGGAGCCCGCCTGGACCCCGCCACCGAACCCGACCTGGCCCGCCTGGCGACCTCGTTCAACCACATGGTCGACCAGCTGTCGGCCCGGATGGAACGCGACCGGCGCTTCGCCGCAGACGTCAGCCACGAGCTGCGCTCGCCGCTGCAGACCCTCGCCGCCGCCGCCAGCGTCCTGGACCGCCGCCGCGACCAGCTCGACCAGCGCACCGCCACCGCCGCCGGACTGGTCGTCGAGGAAGTCCAGCGGTTCCAGGAACTCGTCACCGACCTGCTCGAACTGGCCCGCAGCGACCAGCCCGCCGACACCGCGCCCGTCGACGTCGCCGCCCTCGCCCGGCAGGTGTGCCGCCACCGCGGCCTGCCGACGACGCTGGTCACCATCGGACCCGGCACCAGCCCCGTGTGGCGCGTCGACCGCCGACGCATCGAACAGGTCCTCGCCAACCTCATCGACAACGCCCAGGCCCACGGCGGCGGCGTGGTCGCTGTACACCTGGCCCAGCAGCCCGACGCCAGGATCCTGCAAGTCGACGACGAAGGCCCCGGAGTCAGCCCCGCCGACCGGGAGGCGATCTTCGACCGGTTCGTACGCAGTCGCTCGGCCGGCGCCCGCGGCGACAACGACGGCACCGGCCTTGGCCTGGCCCTGGTCGCCCAGCACATCACCGCCCACGACGGCAGCGTGCAGGTCCTCGACCGGCCCGGCGGCGGCGCACGCTTCCGCATCGAGCTACCCCCGGAGCAGCCATGAACCCCGCCCGCTCCGCTGCGGCCGCCGCCCTGGGCCTGCTGCTGGCCGCCGGCGCCACCGGGTGCGGCGTACCCGCCGAGGACACCGCACGCATCATCGAACAAAGCGCCACAGCCAGTCCGGCAGCCCCGACACCGGCTGCCGAGGCCACCGGCCCCGCAACCGAAAAGCTCTACCTGCTGCGCGACGGCCACCTCGTCGCCGTGCAACGCCGCGTGTCCGCCAACCCCGACGCCCAACAGCTGCTCGCCCACCTGCTGGCCGGGCCCACACCCGCTGAACAGGACGCGGACCTGACCAGCGCGCTGACCGGCACGACCGCCATCAACTCCGCGACCGACGCCGCAGGCTCCGCGACCGTCGAGCTGTCCACCGCGCTGGAAGGCACCGGCCGCAGCGACGACGTCCTCGCCTTCGGCCAACTCGTCTGCACCCTGTCGAGTCGGCCCGACATCAACCAGGTCGTGTTCACCCGCCAAGGCGCCCGGGTAGGCGTTCCCCGCGGCAACGGCGCACTCACCGAAGACCCACTGACCTGCGCCGACTACGCCAACCTCGTCACCGCCTGACAGGTCGCAGAACCGTCCTACGTCCGCAGTACGCCCTTGCTCTGACCGCATTGGACGCAATCGTTCACGTCACGTGAACCAGGTCGGCGATGCCGAGCGCGATATGGGTCGAGGCACCCCGTAGTGACGTCTGCGCCAGGTCCGAGGGCTGACGTCAGCGCCAGCCGACTGCCATTGCAGACGTGTAAGTCGTCGGACGTGACCTGCCTTCGGCATCCGACGACACCGTCCGGCGGGATCCCCTCAGGACGGCTATGTCCCTTCGATATGACAGAACCATGAAAAATCAGGACAAGGGTTCCTTGAGGTGAGTGATCACGATAACCTTCGGCGGTCATGTTGATCAAACGGCGCCCCGGAGTGCCGTGGTCACACAACGATCCCCCTTGAAGGAGCACCTCCGTTGCGACCCCTGCAACGGGTGCTCGCCACCGCCGCCTGCCTAGCGATGACGCTGGCCGGCGTGGTGGCGATCGCCTCCCCCGCACAGGCTGACCCGACGTTCCCGCTGTACGGGCCGTACCCGGCCACGACCGCGATCGACGGCCGCGGCAGCATGGACCCGAACAACCGCACCGCCACCGATCTGTACACCACCGGTGAGCAGATCTACGTGCGCTGCCAGGACTCCGGCATCGCCGCCGGCGGCAGCACCATCTGGGACTACACCCGCGAGGGCTACTGGATCCCCGACGCCTACGTGCGCACCGGCACCGGCGGCTTCGTCGCCGGAGTGCCCCGCTGCCTGTCCATCGGCATCAACGGCACCCCCACCACAGGCGGCTCGAACTCCGGCCCCTATCCGGTCAAGTTCGCCATCGACGGCCGCGGCAGCGCCGACCCGGCCGACCGGGTCCGCACCGACGCCTACCCCGACGGCAGCACCCTGTACGTGCGCTGCCAGGACTACGGCGTCAGCGTCGGCGGCTCCACGCTGTGGATCTACACCACCGACGGGTACTGGGTGCCCGACGCCTTCGTCACCACCGGCACCAGCGGCCGCATCTCGGGCGTGCCGCTGTGCTCGTCGCTGGGCATCAGCGGCGGCGGGGGCACCAACCACGACGGCGGAACCCAGTTCAAGATCCGCACCACGCTCAACGGGTACTTCGAGAAGAGCCTGACCTCGGGCAGCGTGTTCGACAAGTACCGCGAGGGCTCCTACGTCACGATCATGTGCCAGGCCTACGGGCAGGTCAACTACGGCGGTTCGACGATCTGGGACCTGACCAGCGACGGCCTGTGGATCGCCGACTTCTACGTCATCACCGGCTCGTCCGGCCTGGTGATGCGCCAGTGCGACAGCGACGGCCCGTCCGGCGGTGGCGGCAACCGGTTCCTGGCCAAGACCACCCTCAACGGCTACTACGGCAAGAGCCTGACCTCCGGCAGCGTGGTGGACAAGTACGCCGGCGGCAGCTACGTCACCATCACCTGCCAGGCCTACGGCGAGTTCAACTACGGCGGCTCAGCGGTCTGGGACAAGACCAGCGACGGGCTGTGGGTGGCCGACTTCTACATCTCCACCGGCTCGGTCGACATCATCCTGCCGCGCTGCGACAACGACCCCAAGCCCACGGGCGGGCCGGGCAACCCGACCGTGCCCTCGACGCCGAACCCGGGCAGCGTCGCCTCGTCCAACGCCCGCTCGGCGATCGTCAACGCCGCCTACGGCCAGCTCGGCACCGACGAGTGGGGCGACAACTGCAACCCGTACGGCTACCACGGCACCGTCAAGTGCGGCGACCCGTGGTGCTCGATGTTCGCGTCGTGGACGTGGCAGCAGGCCGGCATCGACGTGTACTTCCCCTACTCCGGCAGCTTCGAGATGTGGGGCCGCAACAAGGGCCTGCTGCGGTCGAAGACCAACATCCGCCCAGGTGACGTGGTCCTCTACGGCTACGACTACTACTCCAGCAAGCACATCGGCGTCGTCGTCGACGTGCTGCCCGACGGCCGGATCACCACCATCGAGGGCAACTACGGCAACACAGTGAAGAAGGTCGGCCCGTTCGACCCGAGCAATCCGGGCGCGGTGCACACCTACGACAACATCTATGCCGTGGTCGCGCCGGTCGCCGACCCGTCCACCGACAAGAAGTGGGGCACCTCGACCGTCTCCGACGAGGATGCCGAGAACGACGGCCTCGACGGCGATGAGGAGCTGTGCGCGGTGTCGTCGTACCCGGGCGTGGTCTACACCGGCTGCCTGGAGTTCTCCGGCACCACCGTCAAGCCGCACCTGTACACCCAGCCGCTGAGCACCTCGGCGGTGATCCGCGGCAAAATCACGATGATCGACTCCGGCGGCGACCTGACCTTGCAGACATGCCAAGCGGCGTATTACAGCAACGACAGATCCTGTGACGGGCCGAGTTACGTGTCCACCAACGGTGGCACGACGGTGCTACGGACCGACATCGAGATCAACGGCGGCTGGAAGCAGACGCTGCGGGTCGCCAGCCGCAACGTCGACGGCGACCAGCAGCAGACCGGCACCTGGTGCGGACCCACCGCGCTGCAGGCGATCCTCAAGTCACTGGGCAAGACGCCACTGGACACCCAGGCCGGCTACGCGAGCAAGCTCGGCACCGACTCACTGGGCACCAACCCGTGGGACGCGCGCGACGTGCTCAACGCCGAACTGGCGGGCAAGTCCGGGATCGTGGACTACGTCTACCACGACTACGCCGCCGAAGGCGCCGGTAGCGCCAAGTGGGACCTGGTGATGAACAAGCTCGCCCGCTCCGTCGACCTAGACCAGCCCGCGGCGATCGTCGTGCAGGCCAAGGACATCCCGTGGTGGAACAACGACGACACCTTCACGATGCACTACCTGGTCGTGCAGGGCTACTCCGGCATCCAGAACGGCGACGGCACCTACGACATCGACAAGTTCGTGGTATGGGACCCCGCCCACGACGACCACCACCTGGCCACCGCCAGCCAGATGTACAGCATGACGAACATGGACGGCATCCCCGGCCAGGGCCACATGATCGTAGTGGCGGAGTAAGACGGAAGGCTCCGGCGTCACGGGGGCCGGAGCCTTCCATCGGTCATGGCCGCGCGGGCAGCGCGGCGAGCTGGCGCAGCAGCGATCCGCAGACTTGAAGGCGTCCGGCCGCTGGGCAGTATTACGGTGTCTTGGCCAGCGCTCCGGTGTAGTTGCTGGCGTTCTGGAACCAGACGCGCCCATCGCGCAGGGAGATCACCGCTGCCGGGTACAGCTGGTAACCGCAGGGATCGGAGGCGGCGCGTTCGTCCGGGTCGACTTTGATGGCGCCGTCGATACGCACCTCGACGAGGAACACCTTCATCAGGCAGTCGCCGCTTGTCGTCGGGTAGCGCACGGTCCCGGCTTCGGCGCCCTTGCCGAGGCCGTCGGAGTTGAGCGCGAGGGTGACGTTGTAGCGGATCGTGCCGGCCTGGCTGGTGACCGTGCCCTGCCAGATGCCGGTCAGCTCGGCGGGCACCTTCCAGTTGGCCTCTCCTGGCAGCGGCTGCCCGGAGTTGCCGGAGCCTGGAGCGCTCGCGGTGGGTGTCGCGGCCGCTGCGGACCGCAGCGTGGCGACCTCGTCGGTGAGGCGCTTGTTCTCAGCGCCCAGCGCCGTGTTCTCCTGTTTCAGCGAATCGACGCTCTGCTGCAGGCTGTCATTCTGGGTGCCCTGCTGTTTGTTCTCGACCTGCGTGAACGCGCCCCAGACACCGACACCAGCGGTGACCAGGGTCAGGAAGCCCGCGAGGACGGGGGAGTGCAGGAACGAGAAGCGTCCGCGGCGTAGCGCGACGCCGGTGTCAGGCTGGGGTGTAGGCGAGGTTGAGATGGTCACGAGACTCCCACGGCTACGAGGGACCGAAGGCAGGAGCGTAAATGCCTGCAGGCTCGCCGGCTGTCGCAAATGCGACACGGCGGCCAATTGGGCGATGTGAAGTGCCTGCCGGGCTACCGCGCGACAGCTGTCGGACATATAGGCCAAACGATGCGGCTGCGGCGAAGTGCTGGCCGGGCACCCCTGACGGGCCGGCGTTGGCCTTGAGGCTCGTGCCCCCGCAACTCCTGCGTCCAGCGTCGATGAACGAGAACCGCCAGGCCACCGTGTTGCCCCGCTAGCGTGAGCTACATGGCACCGTCCTGGCCTTCGCTTCCGGCGTCGAGGCCGGGACCAGTGCGATGGACGTGTGCCACGGCGCCGATCCCGGGCGTCTACGCAGCGACGACACCGCCGCAAACACGGTAGTGTCCCTGCCGTGAACCTTGCCTCCATCCCGTCCCCGTCCACGGCGGTCTGGCAGCTCGGTCCGGTGCCGCTGCGGGCGTACGCGCTGTGCATCATCGCCGGTATCGTGCTCGCCTGTGTCGTCACCGACCGGCGGATGCGCAGCCGGGGAGCCCCGCCGTGGGCGGTGCTGGACATCGCGGTGTGGGCGGTACCGTTCGGCATCGTCGGCGGCCGGATCTACCACGTGCTCAGCTCACCGGGGGCGTACTTCGGTGAGGGCGGTGACCTGGTCAAGGCGCTCTACATCTGGGAGGGCGGTCTGGGCATCTGGGGCGGCGTCGCCGGTGGCGCGGTCGGCGCGTGGCTGGCCTGCCGCCAGCTCGGCATGTCGCTGAGCTTCGTGGCGGACTGCATCGCGGTGGGTTTGCCGCTGGCGCAGGCGGTGGGCCGGCTGGGCAACTGGTTCAACAATGAGCTGTACGGTGGCCGGACCGACCTTCCGTGGGGCCTGCAGGTCCACCGAATGTCGGCCGACGATCCGGGCCGCGCGGTGCAGGGCGCAGACGGCCGCCCGCAGCTGCTCGACGGGTTGTATCACCCGACGTTCCTCTACGAACTGCTGTGGAACCTCGGCGTCGCCGGTGCGGTGTATGCGCTGGACAGGCGGTTCAAGTTCGGCAGGGGCCGTGCTTTCGCCCTGTACGTGATGCTGTACACGCTGGGCCGAGTGTGGATCGAGGCCATGCGCACCGATCCCGCGACGATGATCCTCGGTGTCCGCCTCAACGTCTGGACGTCGATCCTCGTCTTTTTCGGCGCGGCGGCGTTCTTCCTCCTCCGCAAGGGTCCGCAGCAGTACCTGATCCCGGCGGTGGACGCCATAGGGGAACCCGCCCGGGGCTTTCAGACCGTGACGGCCGAGCAATACCAGGCGTTCCAGGTCGACGGCACCCGCCCGGCCGGCGACGCCGCCGACGAGGACGTGCCGGTACCCGGGCGCAGCGGGCAGCAGGCCGAAGCATCGCGCCGGTGAGCTTGCCGAGGCCGCTTCGCGTACCCGCGGCCGGCGACACCACGCCCCGGTTGTCGGTACGGCGCGGGTCAGGCCAGGCCGACGGTGATTTCCGGCGGGTTGGTAATGGTGTTGTGCAAGGCGCAGTGTGAGGCGACCGCCTGCAGTGCCGCCCGCCGCCTCGAGTCTGCGGGTACCCGCAGAGTCATTGCACCGCCGCGACCCGGTCGGCGGCCATGGTGTGGCCCACCGCGACGGACAGTCCGTTGCGGCTGTAGCCGTGGCGGGTGAAGTAGCGGCCTGCGTAGAACGCGACGCAGGTGGCCAGCGACGCTATGAACATCTCAGTGGGCGTGGGGGCGCTGTCCGCGCCGCCTGCCTCGGCGGGCTGGTCCACCAGGATCCGATGCCCCCGTACCGTCACCTCATACGCCTCGCAGGAGACGAACCTGACGAGCACCACTGGTGTTTCGATCGCCGTGCCGGTTTCTTGCGCTGCCTGTGTTCGCATGCGGCAGCCGGCGCTACGCGGTATTTAACGTCGTTGCCAGTCTCGGCGCTGGCCTCGGTGCGGCATACCTCCGCACCGTGATAGCTCACACCTTCGTCGCCTGACAGTTGCACGCCGCCGCCTCGGAACCTGTGGTCGGCGAGGCCCGGCCTCGAAAACCCCGTAACCGACGGTCCGCTGGTTGCCACGGCGGCCAGTGGTCGCGGATCTAGGTGTGCCGCCCGTCCAAAGTGCTAGCGCGCGGTCGGTGGCCGCCCGGCGTGTGTCAATTCGGCGCAGGCCGTGCGTGCTGCTACCGCCCACCTGCCGGGGGGCAAGCGTTCCCGGCATCAGCGGTCTACGGCAGGTGCATCTGGCGTCTGGTACAGGTCGGGAACTCCGTCGTGGTCGGTGTCACGTTGTTCGGCTTCAGCTATCCGGCGGTACGCTTTAGCGCGTATCCGCAGCACAATGGACGCGAGCGCCGCTGCCAGTATCGATCCGCCGAGAACGGCGATCTTGGCGTGGGAGTCGGCTTCGGTGCCGAGCCCGAACGACAGCTCGCCGATCAGCAGCGAGACGGTGAACCCGACGCCGGCGAGCATCGACAGCCCGAGGACGTCGGACCAGGCGAGGCCTTCGTCGAGCGTGGCCGCAGTGAACCGGGCCACCAGGACGGTCGCCACCAGCACGCCGACGGTCTTGCCGATGACCAGGCCGGCGGTGATGCCGACGGTGATGCCGGAGGTGAAGGCGTCGGCCAGGCCGCTCAGGCCGCCGATGGTCACCCCGGCTGACAGCAAGGCGAAGATCGGGACGGCGATGCCTGCGGAAATCGGGCGGAGCCGGTGTTCGAAGTGTCCGGCCAGGCCGGGGTCGTGGTCGCCGTGGGCGTCGCCGCCGGGCCTGGACCGGACCGGGACGGTGAAGGCCAGCAGCACTCCGGCGACGGTGGCGTGGATGCCGGAGGCGTGCACGAGGGCCCAGGTCGCCGTGGCCAGGGGCAGCAGCAGCCAGGGGGAGCGGTGGCGGCGCTGGACCGCGACGGCGAATGCGGCCAGCGGGATCAGTGCTGCGGCGAGGGGGAGCGGGTGCAGACTCTGGGTGTAGAAGACGGCGATGATGGCGATCGCGATGAGGTCGTCGACGACGGCGAGGGTGAGCAGGAACGTGCGCAACGCCGAGGGCAGATTGCGGCCGATGACGGCGAGTACAGCCAGGGCGAAGGCGATGTCGGTGGCGGTGGGGATCGCCCAGCCGCGCGCCGCGGACGCGTCGGCGTGGTTAAGGGCCAGGTAGATCAGCGCGGGCACGACCACGCCGCCGGCGGCCGCCGCGATCGGCACGACCGCCCGGCGGGGCTCGCGCAGGTCGCCTGCGACGAATTCACGTTTGAGCTCGAGGCCGGCGACGAAGAAGAAGATCGCTAGTAGCCCGTCGGCGGCCCACACGGCCAGCGGCAGGTTCAGGTGCAAGAAGGCCGGACCGACGGTGAACTCCCGTAGCGCGCCGTAGGCAGGCGACCAGGGCGAGTTGGCCCAAATCATCGCGGCCACAGCTGCGGCGAGCAGGAGCGCGCCGCCGACGGTTTCTTGGCGCAGGATGTCGGCCAGCCGCCGGGCCTCGGCCCACGATCCCCGCCCGAAGATCACCTTGCTAGGGACGGAAGGGGACATAACGGCCTCCGGTGGTCGGCGAGATAGATTCGCCGACCAGACTTCCCGGCACACCTGTCTCCACCCTACCCGCATGATCAGCCATGGCCGACGTCGGTGATCAACGGCTCCGGCCACACCCAGGTGGCCGGTCGGCCGTGCCCCTGACCTACCAAAACTGTCCGTTGGCGTCGGCGGGCACAGGAGCAACGGCGTGGATGGGGTTTGGCCAGCCACCGCAGGGGAAGGACGCTGCTGGATCGGTGGGAGGGGCTACGTTGGTGCTCGCTGTGTCGGGGTGTGAGGAGTTGGCAGTGAGCGGTACGTCGGTGGAGGACCTCAAACCGGGTGATCACGCCTGCCTGACATTCTCCGACAACGACGAGCGCCTGGACATCGTCGCCGCGTTCGTGCGTGACGGCCTCCGGCTGGGCCAGAAGGTGCTGTGCCTGACCGAGTCCGTCAGCCAGACCGCCCTGTCCGACGAACTGGCCGCCCGAGGCGTGGGCATCGGGTCGGCCGCCCGCTCGGGACAACTGCAGGTCGCTGCAAGCGGGCAGTTTTTCACACCGCAAGGGTCATTCGACCCTTCGGCGACGATCGTGCGCTGGCAGGCGCAGATCGACCAGGCCAACCGCGACGGGTACGGCGGGCTGCGCGTGACCGGCGACATGTGCTGGGCGCTGCGGCCAGTCGGCGGTGTGGCCGATCTGATGGAGTACGAGTCGAGGCTGACCCGGATGCTCGCCGGGCAGAACGCCACCGCTGCGTGCCAGTTTGACCGGCAGTGCTTCGACACCGTGACCCTCGCTACTGCGGCCGACAACCACAGCATGAACGTCACCGCTGTCACCTACCACGACGACGCCCTGCTGCGGATCTGCCGCCAGCATGTGCCGACCGGCGTCCGGATCGCCGGCGAAATCGACTACCGGGCCATCGAACCACTGACCCTGGCCCTGTCAGAGGCCCTCTCGCTCGACGACCACATCGACGTGAACCTGACCCAACTGAGGTTCATGGACACCACCACGGCCGGGGTGATCGTCCAGACCGCACTCGGACTCACCGGCCGCCAGCGCATGACCGTCCGTTGCACACGCATCTCCTTCGACGTTCTCGCCGCGCTCGGAATGCAGGAACAGGCAAGGGTGACCCTGACAACGGCCCGACATGGCGACTGAACCGGGCAGCCAGTTTCAGCAGGCACCGGCGCAGGGCCTGCCCCCCGACGCGGTACTGCTCGTCGAGCTGCCATTCACCGAAGCCGAACTGGTCAGTCTGCGCCCTGCGGTAGCCGCCCACGCCGACGCGGCCGGTATGCCCGCAGACCGGGTCGACGCTCTGGTCTTCGTCGCGTATGAGCTGGCCACCAATGTTGTGCGCCATGGCGGTGGCGTGGGCGGGATGCAGCTGTGGACCGCCGCCGACGCCATCTACTGCCGCGTATCCGACCAGGGTCCCGGTATCCCCGCAGGAATCGACGGACGGGCGCAGCCAGAGCCTGGGTCGCCCGCCAGCCGTGGCTTGTGGCTGGTCCGGACTTTGGCCGACGGCATGCATATTGATGCCGGTGCAGGCGACTCCCGCGGCAGCATCGTAACCGCAACGATCGGCTTTCGGCGTGAAGGCACGTTCGTGCAGTACCCCGACGACTGACCACGTACCGACCTGCCTCAGGAGCCAGCGTGCCGGACGCGCGCTGACCCGGGCGGCAGCACGCGGCCGCAACTCCGCATGCCGGCTGGAAAGGCACAGTCCGGCTGCCGGTGGGCAGGGTGAGATCCGCGATCAGCGATTGGTACCCCCGGGCCAGCCGAGCAGGCGGGCTCCGAGCACCGCGGTGTGCAGCGTGAATCGCTGGGTGGGCTCGCCGGGGTGGTAGCCGGTGAGGGCGTGGATGCGGTCGAGGCGGTAGGTGACGGCTCGGACGCTGACGTGCAGCTGCCGGGCGGTGGCGGTGTGGTTGCCTTCGTTGTCGAACAACACTGCCAGGGTGTCCAGGTACGGCTGGGCGCCGCCGCGGGCTTGGGTGAGCGGGCCGAGCACGGTAGTGACCAGGTCGGTGATGGCGTCGCGGTCGCGGAGCAGGACCGGGAAGACGAGCAGGTCGGCGGCGTGCAGGACGGGGGTGGTGAACCCGAGCCGGTCTGCCAGGTGCAGCGCGTTGCGGGCCTCGGCGAGGGAGGTCGCCAGGCCGCCCAGCCCGGTGTGGGTGCGCCCGACGGCAATCTGCCAGCTGCCTGCCGGAAGGTGGGTGTGCAGGTGGCGGGCGAGTTCGGCGGGCACGCCGCGCAGCCCGCCGGCTACGACGCAGATCAGCTCGTCGTCGCGCAGCGTCGTGAGGGTGTTGGCCGCGCCGAAGCGCTGGGCGAGGACGTCGTCGACGGCGTACGCCGCCGCTGGGGGCAGCCCGGTGGTGCGGGCCGCTATGACGGTGTGCTGGCCGGACAGGCGAATCCCGTAGCGCTGGGCGCGGGCGGCGAGGTGTCCGGGGTCGGGGTGGGCGGCGAGCAGGTCGTCGACGAATGCGGCGCGTTCGGTTTCGCGGTGGGTGGCTTCGTCGCGGGCGCTGCGGTGGTAGCCGTCGAGCACTGCGGCGGTGACCTGCCGCAGCGTGGCGAGTATCGCCAGGCCGTGCTCGTGGGCGTCAGCGGGGTCGGTTGCGGCCCAGTGGTCGGCTGCCGCCTGCAGTAGCGCATCGACGGTGGCGGCGCTGGTCAGCGACGCGCTCGCAGCGCATGCGCCCAGTGCGCTCACTTCGGCCAGGTGCCGCCCGGAGCTCGTGTGGAGCAGCTCTGCGCAGGCGTCGGTGAGCCAGGTGGGATGGGTTTCGCTCATGGGAGTCCTTCGGCCGGAGAGCGGCGTGGACGGGCTGGGGCGGGTGGCAGGCGGGCCAGGTCCCGCCCCAGCGGCCGAGGTTCAGACACCGACGTCGCGGCGGTCGAACATGACGATCCCCACGGCCGCGCCGACGGCACCTGCCGCCGCGAGAGCGAGCAGATGGGCGGGGTGCCAGCCGGTGTGCAGCGGGTCGGTGCCGATGAAGTAGTGGAACGGTGACAGCCACCGCAGCCATGCTCCCCCGTCGACGATCCCGGACACGCCACGCAGGATGTAGGTGCCGACCGCGAGCGCACCGGTGACGCCCAGGGCGATGCCACGGCGGCCCGTGGCCGCTCCCACGCCGAAGGCGATGCCCAGGAAGCAACAGGCCAGGGCGACCAGCCCGGCCGAGGCCGAGATGATGTTGGCTGCCGGCACGTCGATACCGACCCCGGGTGCGATCGCCAGCACCAGCACGCCTGGAATGGCGGCCAGCGCGGTCACGGTGATGAAGGTCGCCGTCAGGCGCTGGGTGGCGAACGCGCGCCGGGACAGCGGGTTGACCATGAGCAGCTCGATGCCGCCGTCTTCTTCGGGTCGGGGGATGGTGCGCACGGTGAGGATGATGGCGGCCATGACCACCAGCAGTGGTCCGACGAGGCCGTAGACGGTGGCCTGCAGGTAGCCGGTGCCGGAGGTCATGTCCTGGATCGACAGGAAGTTCTTCATGCCTTCGGGCAGGGCGTCGTCTTTGAGCTGTGCGGCGCCTTGGAAGCTGGCGTAGAAGGAGGTGTAGACGGTGGTGAACGCGGCGATGCCGGCCGCCCAGCCGATGATGGCGCGGCGGTCGTCGCGCCAGGTCTTACGTACCAGCGGGGACATCGCCTGCTCCTTCGGAGTGGTAGTAGAAGCTGAGGAAGGTCTCTTCGAGGTCGGGTTCGGTCGACAGCAGGTCGACGACCTCGTGGCGGGCAGCGGCTTTGATGAGCGGGTCCAGACGGCCGTCGACGGTGCAGCGCAGCACCGGTCCCGAGACGGTCACGTCGGTGACGCCGGGCAGCGCAGCGAACTCGGCGACCTCCACCGGCCCGTCGAAGTGGATCTCGACGGTCCGCACCGCGCGGCGGCCCAGTGACTCGACCCGTTCGACGGCGGCCAGGCGTCCGTCGCGGACGATCGCGACCCGGTCAGCGGTCTGCTGCACCTCCGCCAGAACGTGGGAGGACATGAACACCGTCTGCCCCGCGGCGCGCGCTTCGCGGACCAGTGCCAGGAACTCCTGCTGCATCAGTGGGTCAAGGCCGCTGGTCGGCTCGTCGAGGATCAGCAGAGCGGGGGAGTGCATGAACGCTTGGACCAGGCCGACCTTCTGCTTGTTGCCCTTGGACAGGGTGTGGATCGGCCGCGACAGGTCCAGTTCCAGGCGCTCGGCCAGGCCGGTGACGGTCTGCCAGGCGACGCCGCTGCGGGAGTCGGCGAAGAACCGCAGCAGGTCGGCGGCTCTCTCCCGGCCCGGGAACGCGAGCTCGCCGGGCAGGTAGCCGATGTGGCGGTGCAGTGTGGCCTTATCCCGGCGGGGGTCCATTCCGAGCACGGTGGCGTGGCCGCAGGTGGGGCGCAGGAAGTCCAGCAACAGCCGGATGGTGGTGGTCTTGCCGGCGCAGTTAGGGCCGAGGAAGCCCATTACCTCCCCGGCACGCACCTCAAGGTCGAGGCCTTCGATGCCGCGGCGGGTGCCGTAGAACTTGGTCAAGTCCTCGGCCCGCACGGCGATGTCGTCTGTCATGTGCCACAGCATCGGCTGCCTCCGGCTTGTGGTTCTAGGTTCGGACTCGGCCGAGTTCGACAGCCAAAGGCTGCCGAACCCCGGCAACAACGTCGTGTTCGTGCTGGTCAGGACGCCAGTAGCAGTGGCAGCGTGAGCGCGTAAACACCCAGCAGCACCACGCCGTCGATGCGAGTCAGGCGCAGACCGCGCCGCAGCAGCGCCCATGCCAGCACCGCAGTGAACACCATCGCCGACAGCAGCGTGAGCGCGGCCGTGCCGGGGTGGTCGACGCCGGCCGCGAAGCCAATGAACGCCCCGCCGGCGAGGCTGTTGAACAGGTTGCTGCCGAAAAGGTTGCCCACGACCAGATCGGTCTCGCCGCGGCGCTGTGCCTGGATCGTGGTGACCAGTTCCGGCAGCGACGTGCCCAACGCAACCAGCGTGAACCCGATGATGATCTGCGGCACGCCGAGCTGGGCGGCGATTGTGGGGGCGTTGGCGACCAGTAGCTGTGCACCGGCCAGTACCCCGGCCAGGCCCAGCACGGTGCGTACCGGCTCGAACCAGGCTGCCGCGCGTTTGGCAGGTGCGACGACCACGGCGCCGCCCTCGGCTTCGAACTCCGAGGCCGGCGACTGCCAGCAGAGCTTCGGTGATCACGGTGTGCTCCAGATGAATCCAGCGACAGGCGTCCTGCTTGCCGACCAGACTTCCCGGCACACCGGCCCACACCGTAGCGCACGGGTACCCTACGGCGCGGGTACCCCAGTGCGTGGGTGCGCGGATCCGGCGCTGAACGGTCTAGACTCCGGCACCCGGCGAGAAAGTGAGATTCCGTGAGCGGCGAACGCCGAGCAAGATCCCGGCGGGCGCGGACGGCCGCCGTCGCGTCGACTTTCGCGCTGGCCAGCTGGGGAGGCGGGCCCGATCCGAGAACGCAGGCACTGTCAGAAGACGTCGAACTGCAGCGGTGCAATCAGCGGCTGGGCCGACCTGGGCCAGCCGGTTGAGACGCAACCGGTCCCCGAGGTGACGCTGCGCGACGGCCAGACGTGGCTGCGTGTCTACCGACTGGACAGCGGGCGGTGGATCGGCACCTGTCAGCGCGGACCGGCCGCGACCACCGGTCGATTCGGCACCGTGGTCGAAGACAGCGCTGGCGATCGGCTGCTGTTCCACGGCGGCTACGAGTCGGTGCTCAACGGCCTCTGCTGCTGGGCCGCCCGCCCTCCGGCGCCGTCCGCGTGCAAGCCCGACTGCCAGCCGGGCAGATGGTCCAAGCAGCCGTCGACGACGACTTGTTCGTGGTCTGAAAGCCGGGCATCTCCGCCGAGGGCGCCCAGGTAACCGCTTTGGACGCCGACGGGAAGGAACTGGCGCAGGCGTCGGCTCCCAGGCCCTGAACCTGTGTCATATCCAGCGCTACGCCCCGCGCCGCCGCGCGGGTGGGTGCGACCTGGACCAACCACGCGCCCGCCCGCACCGGAGCAATGCAGTCCGTGTACCGAAACGCACGCGGTCAGCTCGGTGCGGCAGTTGTGTTCAGACGCCCTGGGGCGAGCGGACTTCCCGCTGGCCACCACGACCGTCGACACCACAGCCGAGAAGGTCCATCTCACCTCGGCTGGTACTGATAAACCGAGTATCGTCGTCCTCCCCGGAACCGGGCACAACGCCGCAGCGGCGCTGCCATGGCTGCGTGCGCTGTCGCAACACTGGCCGACAACCATCGTCGACCTGCCGGGCCAGCCGGGCCTCAGCGACCCGCGCCGACCACCGCGAGCCAGGCTGGCCTGGTACGGCCGCGTACTGGACGAAGTCCTCGACGTCACACAGATGGACGGCGTGGTGCTGGCGGGTAACACGCTGGGTGCGGCGGTTGCGCTGGCGGCAGGCTCGCCCCGCGTCGCCGCACGCCTGCTGGTGTCACCCGCAGGGTTCGTCCGGCTCACCGTCGACCCGAAGCTCGTCGGTGTTTCAGCAGCGTGGCTGCTGCGTCCCACCGCTGACCGCACCCGTGACGTGCTGCAGTTGTTCGTCGCCCCCCGGCCGCAACGTACCCGAGACGGAGGCGGAGTGGATGACCCTGATGGCCGCGAATTGCCGCACGACCCTGGCCCCGCCGCCGCTGCCCGTCGCGCTGCTGGCCGACCGCGCCACATCTACCGTGCCTGGTCACCGTCGGCGAACACGACTGGTTCCTGCCAACACCGCGCCCGGCGCCAGTAGTCCAGCGCACCACGAACACACTCCTGCGGATCATCGCATCGATGGGTCACCTGACCGCCCCCGAACACCTCCCTGACGCGGTGGCGCTGACCGCCGAGGTCGCGGGTCCGCCGCGCAGCTGAGAATCCATGGTTTAGCCGCGCCGTGCGCCGTACTCGGTGATGATGACGCAGGTGGAGGTCACCGAGGTCCTGCTGCCAGGCGTGGGGGTGCGCTACGACTTCACCACCGGCCGCGGCGAGCGGTTCGCTGTCGTGACCCGCCGCAGCGGCGACGTCGAGTTCATGACCTACAGCGACGACCCCGATGCGCCGAGGCCGCTGTGGCGGCTGGACGCCGAGGAGGCCGAGGTCGTCGCCGAGGTGCTGGGTGCCCCGCGGATCGCCGAACGCTTCGCCGACCTGACCAAGGAGATCCCCGGGCTCGGCGCCGGGCAGGTGCCGGTCACCGGCTCTTCGCCGTACGCCGGGCGGCCGCTGGGCGACACCCGGGCCCGGACCCTGACCGGCGCGTCGATCGTGGCGGTGGTCCGCGACGACACCGTCGTGGCCTCGCCCCGGCCCGACGAGATCCTGCGTCCTGGCGACATCCTGGTGGTCATCGGCACCCACGAGGGCATCGCCGGCGTCCAAGCCATCATCAGCGGATAACACGGTGCACGGATCCTCGGCGCTGCTGATCGAACTGGGAATCGTGCTGGCCGCGCTGGCGACCCTCGCCGCACTGGCCCGCCGTTTCGGCTACTCCCCGGTGCCCCTGTACCTGATCGCCGGGCTCGCCCTCGGACCGGGCGGCGTCGCGCCGGTGCCTGCCGCGGGCGCGTTCGTGGCCACCGGCGCCTCCATCGGCGTCATCCTGCTCCTGCTCACCCTCGGACTCGAGTTCACCGTCGGGGAGTTCACCGCCAGCGTCCGCCACCACATTCCCTCGGCCTGGATCGACTTCGCGCTAAACGCCGCCCCGGGCGCGGTCGCCGGCTGGCTGCTCGGCCTCGGCTGGATCGGCGCCCTGGCCATGTCCGGCATCACCTGGGTGTCGTCGTCCGGAATCGTCGCCCGCCTGCTGGACGACCTGCGGCGCCTGGCCAACCGGGAAACCCCCGCCGTGTTGTCGGTGCTGGTCCTCGAAGACGTCGCCATGGCCGCGTTCCTGCCGCTGCTGGCCGTGCTCGCCGCAGGCGGAGCCTGGTGGCAGGCCGCGCTCAGCGTCGCCGCCGCCGTCGCCGCGATCAGCCTCGCCTTCGCCGCCACCCACCGCCTCGGCGGGCCGCTGGCCCGCATCGTCGACACCGACGACCCCGAACTGCTGCTGCTGCGCGTGCTCAGCCTCACCCTGCTCGTCGCCGGGGTCACCGAACTGCTGCAGGCCTCGGCCGCCGTCGGGGCGTTCCTGGTCGGGCTCGCGCTCACCGGTCAGGTCGCCGACCGCACCCGCCGTGTCGTGGCCCCGCTACGCGACCTGTTCGCCGCCGTGTTCTTCCTCGCCATCGGCCTGTCCATAAATCCGCGAGACATGATCCCGGTCCTGCCGGCCGTACTCGTCCTGGCCGCCGTCACCGCCGCCACGAAGATCGCCACCGGCTGGTACGCCGCCGCCCGTGACGGAGCCGCCCGCAGGGGACGGATGCGGGCCGGGACCGTCCTCATCGCCCGCGGCGAGTTCTCCATCGTCATCGCCAGCCTCGTCGCCCTCCCGCAGCTCAACGCGCTCACCGCCGCGTACGTCATCGTGCTCGCGATCATCGGCCCGCTGGCCACCCGCCTGGCCGACAACCTCCCGGCGCGGTGACCCGCGCCGCGCCGTTCCCGCTGTCGGCGGGACCTCACAGCCCGATCGCCGCCGACACGCACACCCCAGCAGGTCCGTGCGGCTTTCGGTGTCTTCACATAGCGACCGCTCGGGCTGGCCTTGGCATCTCGAAGGGTGCCGGACGCCATGGCGGTATCGCGGTGCGCAGGTTGCCCGCTCAGGCCAGGCACCCGGACTGTCGCCGGCCGCGATCCCCAGGAGGTCGGCGACACCGCACAACCTCATCATCGCCGCCACGGGCACAGACGGATCGACTACCGAGAAGGGCAGGTTCCGGCGGACTGCTTCGCGCCTGCAGGCGATCACCGCTGCGACACCGGCAGTGTCGACGAAGGTGACCGCCGACATGTCCAGCGCCAAGCTGACAGCCGCCCGAGTGTGCAGCACCGCGACAGTGACCTTACTCAGCGTGGGCGCTGTCGAGAAGTCCATATGACCCGCGACGATCAGGCAGACGCTGCCTGCACGCATGCTCAAGCGAATCCTGAGCTCTTCAGACAATGCCGCACCGCAGGCCGAAGCCGCTACAGCCGACGAGATCGACATCGGGTATGGCAGCTAAGGCAACTCCTACAAGACGGCAACGTCATCGCCGACCAGGCTTCCCGGCACACCGGCCCACACGGTACGGCCCGTCACCGGCTACTCGCAATACGGGCACCGCGCTGTCCCGGTGATCAGGGCGGCAGCGCGTCACATCACTGCCCCGGTGACGATGATGCCGCCGAGACCAGCCCGCGATCCGGCACCTGCCAGCCCTTTAGGTGGCGGTCCAACCGCCCACAAATGTGCAGGTAGACTCCGCCCAGGTGTGCCGGGAAGCCTGGTCGGCGACGTCGAACCGTGACCGCCGACCGAAATGAGCTCACATCTTGAGCGCCCTTGGCCCTTGCCTGACCCAGCAGCGGACCGCTGCCGGCGTGGATCCCAGGCCGTGTACCTGCATCGGACTCATACGATGACCCTGGTGACAGTCATGTGTCTGGCCGCGGCTGGGCTCGCAGCCGGCCTGCTGAGGCTGCCTAGACGCCTGCCGCACGTCGTGTTTGATGCCCGAGCCCAAGACATGCTGGCCGCGGCGGCGAAGCACCGTTGCATCCGTGTGATTGCCATGGAGCCGGTGCCATACGACGACGGCCCACATACTGAGCGCGACGATCACGACTGCGATGGCACCTTCTTCATCGAGGTCACCGTCGCACGGACGCGGCTCGCGGTGGCGGCCGTCCACGGCGTGCGGTACTACGGTCACCAGATCCTCGCAGTCCGAGCGTCATCGGTCGGTCCCGCCATCGCCGCGGTTCTGCTCGCGCTGCGTGATGCCACAGGCCACGTGCCCGTCGCTGAAATCGGGTGGTCACGGCATAGCCTCGCCCGCGAAGCCGTCCAGTTGTTGGTACGCGGGCATGGACTGACCGCGGCTCGCACGCGCCACCTGCTTGCCCGCGCTGAACAGGACCCGACTCGTCGACCGAAAGTGTCACTTCGTTCGTAACCTCGGTGGGCTCGAGGCACCGGCGCCTCCGGTCAGAGAAGCGCAGCCACCGATACGGCAGGCAGACTTCGGCGGTGATCATGGGCGAAGATCCGGCCGCACTCGGTGAACTACCAGATCGCACGCAACTGACGCTGGCGGATCATTAACCTCGAATACAACGACGCTCGTCGCACAGTTCTTCGGGGCGGTGAGGAAGGCGAAGGTTCATGCGGGCTGTGCTGCCGCTTCCTCGTCTCTACTGGCTGAGGGCTGCACGTGCGCGGCGCCGGTCATTTCGGGGCTCGTCAGCGGTCGAGTTGAAGGCGGCGCCATGTGTGCAGGGTCAGCAGCCCGAAGGCGACGGGGAAGACTGCGGCGAGCATCAGCTGTGCAGCGGTCACCGTATCGGGCAGCAGCGCCCACAGCGCCGGTGCTGCAGGTGGGAACCAGCCGCCGCCGGCGCCGGCCACGACCACGATCTGCGTGACGGCCATCAAACCGACCACGGCGGCAATCGCGGGCAGCAGTCCGCGGCCGACGGTGGCCGCCCACGCCGCCGGGGCGGCCAGCGCCGCGGTCATTAGAGCCAAGGCCAGCAGGCGGCCCAGGCCCGCCCAGTCCGCTGGGCTGGGGGCCTGCCGGGTGACGGCGACAGCGGCCAGTGCCACAGCGGCGGTGAGTCCCGCCGACGCGACGCACGCCCACAGCAGGAAGACGATGAGCTTGGCCGACGCGATGGTGGGTCGGGTGACGGGCAGGCCGAACAGGCCCGTGATGGTGCCGTCGGTGAACTCCCGCCCGAACATCCAGCTCAGGCCGACCCCGAAGGCCAGCAGTCCGGCCGCGGCGGTGACCTGGGTGGCGACGTTGAGCATGGCGGGCCATCCGCCCTCGGCGGCCAGCGGTCCCAGCTTCGCGGCGAGCTGTTCGTTGCCGTCGGCGGCAGCGGCCGTGGTGGCTGCGGCCAGCGCGGCCACACCGCACATGAGCAGGATCGCGGTGCTGGTCAGCACGCGGGAGGCGGTTGCCTTGCGGCCTTCGACGGCGATGGCCGTCGCCAGCGTCCGGGCGGTCATGGCTGGCTCCGTTCATGCCGGGTGTCGTCGTCGTGGACGAGCGTGAAGAAGGATCTTTCGATGTCGACGCCGTGCGGGTCGAGCGTTCCGATGACGCGGCCGGCGTTGATGACGGTGATCCGGTGCGCGACCCTGGCGACCTCGTCGAGATGATGGCTGGACACCAGCACGCCGGCGCCAGCGGCGGCGCGCCGTACGAGCGCCTCGCGCAGCATGATGACGCCGGCCGGGTCGAGGGCGTTGGTCGGCTCGTCGAGCACCACGACGTCAGGGTTGTGCTGCAGCGCCGCGGCCAGGCCCAGCCGTTGCCGGTTACCCAGCGACATCCGCCGCGCACGGACGCCGGCGTAGCGGGTGAGATTCAGCTCCGCCAGGACACGTTCCACGATCAGCGCGGCCTGGGCCGAACTCGCCCCGTGCAGCCGTGCCGCCAGCATCAGGTTGGTGCGTCCGTCCAGCTCGCCGTAGGCGAGAGGGTTCTCCACCAGGTGACCGACGTGCGCCCAGTCGGCCGCGTTTAGCGGCCGGTCGTTGATGCGTACCGTGCCCGAATCCGGGTGCAGCATGCCCAGCAGCAGCCGCATGAGCGTGGTCTTGCCTGCCCCGTTGAGTCCGACCAGGGCGTGGATCTGGCCGGCGGCGACGTCGAGGTCGATGCCGGCCACGCCAGCGCCGCCGCCGAACTGCCGGGTGAGCCCGCGTGCCTGGATGCGTGCGGAGCTCATCGGCGTCCGTCCAGCGTGTCGAGGGCCGCGGCCACCGCATCGGTCAGGGCGATGTCGTCGCGCTGGGACCAGTCCAGCAGCGCTGCGGTGATGCCGGCCAGGGTCGCGGCGGCCGCGACCCTGGCCGAGCGCGGGTCGGTCCCATCGGCGACGAGCTGGTCGACCAGGATCTGCTCGGTGGTGGCGTTGTTCGCGGCGATCGCGGCACGCAGCGACGGGGTGACCGCCGCGATACGCACCCGCCGCCGTACCGTCTGACTCTGCGGTTCCGGGAGCTGTGCCCAGGCCGTCCGCAGGCCGGCGACCGCCCGCACCAGGGGAGTGAGGGTACGGGGCTGCGCCGCGACAGCGTCGGCGATCAACGGATCGTAGGGGTCTTCGACCACCACCCGGTCCTTCGCGGCGAAGTGCCGGAAGAACGTCATCTCAGTAACCCCCGCGGCTTCGGCGATCTGCGCGACGGTCGTCTGCTCGTAGCCCTGCCGCTCGAACAAATCCAGCGCACAGTCCAGCAGGCGGGCACGGGTGCGGGCCCGTCGCCCACCGACCTCACTCTCCAACCCAACAAGAAAATGTTAGCGGCTAACATTTCGTCGGAACAAGGAGGTGTCTGACGAAAGGTCCGCGAAGCTCGCAAGGGACTGCGCAAAGCGCGGGCCTGCGGCCACGTTGCGGGCGCTGTACGCTCCGCACCCGATCCTGTCCGGGCTGGTCACCAAGAAGCAGTTGGTCGAGGACAGCGGCCGAGTGACCCCATCAGATCCCGGGCCGAGCTGCAGTGGTCATAGGCCGGTAAGGTCCGTGCGGTCGGCCACGACCTCCGCTGGCTCGACACCCTGCGGCCGGCCGTGACGGCCGATGTCGGCTGCCCACTGCAAGGCGAGAGTGTCGGCGGCTGCACGACCGCCGACGGCCTCCAGGTAGAGGTATCCGGCCTGGTCAGCCATGCCGAGCGTATACGCGACGACAGGCCAGATACCCGTGCAGGCTCGCCACGGCCATACCACCACCGTGGCCAATAGCGCCGGCATCCATTCCAGAGCCTGGCCGACCAACCGCCCAGGCAGCGGGGAGAACATCATCGGATCGTCGTGAGCCAGTCCTCTGATCGCCGATCGGGGTCGCCAGGCGATGCGGCGCCGGCCCACCCGCCACAGCTGCACGCTGCCGTGCGGGTCTCGTCCAGTGACCAGCATGGCGCCAGGGTAATCGCCGGCAACCACACCTGTGCCGCAGGAACACGACGGTGGCGGCGACGTCGGAACCGACCTCGAAAGCGTTGCCGACTGCGAAATGCCCGACCGACGCGCCGTCCTATGCGCGAGCCCCGGGACGGGCACCGGTCAGGCGCCAAGCGACGCCGCGTTTCCGGCGCCCGCTCAGACAGTACGAATCCGATCATGGCCATGCCCACCGCCGCCTGCGTCGCAGCACAGCGTACGACGACGGCGACTGGCCACAGGCGACTCGACCTCGCGCAGGAGCACGGCCTCTGCTGATCTGCAGGGGCACTGCGAGGAAGATCCACATGTGGATGGTCTCGCCGCGGTGGACGTCACACGGGTCCAGAAACCTGCTGCAGCCCAGGTGCTGGCTGCACCGTCGCGCGTCAGTGGCGGGGAAGTCCCAGCTCGCGCCGCAACCGGCCCTTGAGCACGTCGAGTTCGGCGTCGGTGGTGTAGACGTGGTCCTGGTCGAGGGTGACGGCGATCAGGTGACGGCTGGGCTCACGGCTGATCTCGTAGTGGTACAGGGCACCCTGCTCCACGTCGAGGACCATGCGGGTCAGTCTGCCGGTGTACAGCACGGACAACTCACGGTTTAGCTCGTGGTGGCGTTCGATGATCCGCAGGCCTTCGGCCTGGTAGAGCTCGCGGCGCTGGTGCGGGCTCACCTGCCGCAGCCGGTATTTCGCCTGCTCGAAGGCGTCGACGCTGAAGATGCGCTGGGCGGGGGCGTCGGGTTGGCCGTCCGGCGGCTCGTACAGGGCGATGTAGTGCAGGCGTTCGACGCTGAGCGCGTCGCGGCAGGCTTCCAGCAGGGCGCGGTCGGTGGAGTCGGCCTGGTAGGCGCCGGGCACGGTGGAGATCGCGACCTCCTCGGCGGGCAGGGGCGTGGTGGTGGGGTTCTCGATGACCTCTTGGACGTCTTCGACGCGGAAGTAGAAGCAGCCGATGGCGAAGGTGGTGACGCCGAGTAGCAGGGTGAGCATGCCGACGATGTCTTGGACGAGGTCGCTTTTGAACAGGTTGTAGGCGGCGGTGACCAGGAAGCCGTGGATGGCGCTACCCAGGCCGGCGAGGATGAGGAACGCGCCGCGGGCGCGCTGGACGTTGAGCCAGCCGGGCCGGGCAATGTAGAGGCCGCCTGCGGTCAGGCCGACGATCACGACGGCGACGCCGGCGCGGCCGAAGTTGAAGGGCTCGTCGCCGAGCAGGGCGAGGAGTATTTCGAAGATCAGCGGTAGGGCGATGGTGCTGGCGAGGATCCCGGCCATGCGCTGCGACCAGTTGATCTTCGGCATGGAGGTGGGGTCGGCTGTGGACATCGCGCACCTTCGGTTGAGGGGGAGTGCGGAGAGGTCATCTTAAGGAACGCGCGCACGCGGTGTGGTGCGCCGGTTGCGGCGCGCATCGCACGGGCGTCGGCTCGTGTCAGCGGGGCTGGGTTTCGTGTCCGAGGTCGGCGCTGGGCCCGGCCTGGTACGGCAGCGGCACGACCGCTTCGGGTGCTGGTGTGGCGCGTCGGTCGAGCAGTGTGTTGGCCACGAGGTGGATGACGTTGACGACGAGGATCGCGGGTGCGACGACGGCGATGACGCCGTCGAACTGTGCCTGCAGCAGGAGCGAGAGGATGATTGCGGTGATGCCGTTCTGCTGGGCCAGGGCCAGGTGCGCGCGGTCGCCTGCGGGCAGTTTGCGGGTGAGGGCGTATCCGACGATGACCTGCGCCGCGAAAGCGGCCGCGCCCAGCGCCAGTCCGGCGCCGATGTTGACGCCTTCGGTGAGCAGCAGCCCGAGCATGAAAGCCGCGCCGATCAGCGCGGCCTGCACGGCCCAGCTGAGCTGGCGGCTGATGTTGGGCCGGATGAACAGCCCGGCGACTGCCAGTCCGATCATCGTGAACTGCCACACCGCAAGGGCGATGAGCGCGAGCGCGAACACGGCCATCGCCTTGGGGAAACAGCGCAGCCAGTACCAGCCCAGGAACGCCACCGCGATGAACACCACGTTCGCGGCGAGGTTGTTCAGGTAGGACCCGCCGGCACCCGTCTGCAACTGCGGCACGCCCTGGGCTGTGGCGACGATCGCGGCGGCGTACACCGACAGCAGCACGGTGATCGGGTCATCGAACGACGACCAGGCGGCCAAGATTGACTTGGCGCGCGGGGACATGCGCGGATTGCCGATGATCGCCGCCGCTGCCAGGGGGTCGATCTGTGCCACCGCGACACCGAGCACCAGGTACAGCGGGTTCTGGAACGCCAGCGCCAAGCTCACGCCGATGATCGCGGCCTTCGCGAAAACACCGATCGTGACCGCGGCGACGATGGTGCGCCAGTCTCTGCGGGCGTGGGGCAGGTCGATGCCGAAGGTGCTGCCGTACAGGCCCACGGCGAGCAGGATCGTGGTCACCAGCAGGTACGTCGGCGATGACTCGAGCCCGGATGCCCCGGTCGCGAAGGCGACAAGCAGGCCGACGCCGGCTGGGATGACGAGCTTGCCCAACGCCAACACCGGCGTGCCTCCACATCGTTGACGACAGCCGATTGTGTACTACCGCCGCCACCGGCGTCGATCGCGCCGAGGCCGGTGACGAACGCTGCCGGACGGCGCGGGTCAGGCGATCGCGAGGTACGCCGCCGTCGAAACGATGTGCTGTGGCGTGCGAGCTGTGTGCCGACCGAGCAGTGCGGGCACCCGGGAACGCAGTGCTGGCACCCGGGAACTTTGCCGGAACGGCCGCGGTAGGTCCGGCGGCCAATCCGCTGGGCTTGTTCGATTTCCGTACTCAGCGCTGGTGGAGGGCGAGCTGCTCGTGGAGTTGGTCGGCGAAGCCTTGCGCGGTGGCCAGCTGCCCGGCCAGGTCCGCCACACGTTGCCAGGCGGCCCGGTGGAACGTTTCGAGCCGGGCGATCAGTGCGGTCCCGTCGGCGGCGGACACGCGGGGCAGGGCGTCGACGATGTCGAGCAGGTCGCGCATCTCCTCCAGGGTGAAGCCGAGTGGTTTCATCCGCTTGATCACCGCGAGCCGGTCGAGGTCGGCGCAGGTGTACAGGCGGAATCCGCCCTCGCTACGGGCTCCACAGGGCACGACCAGCCCGGCTTCGTCGTAGTGCCGGATGGTGGATGCTCAGCCCGGACCGTTCGGCGGCCTCGCCGATCTGCATGTGCCGCCCGCTGTCCGCGGTCTTGCCTGCCGGGGCCATCAGTGGCCGGCCTGCAGCTGTCCGGCGAGGGTCTGGTGGATGCGGGCGCTGGGCTTGTTGAGGCCGCTGATCTGTACGGTCTTGCCGCGGGAGGCGTACTTGGTGGTGATCGCGTCGAGCGCGGCGACCGAACCCGGCGGGCGAAGATCACCATCGCGGCCAGCGCGCCGAGGACCACGCCGATGGCGAGGTTGTGGGTGATCAGGGTCGCGGCGACGGTCGTTACCATGACGGTGGTCTCGCCCCAGGGCATGCGCTTGAGAGCGGCGGGGGTGATGCTGTGCCAGTCGAAGGTCGGCACCGATACGATGATCATCACGGCGACCAGTGCGGCCATCGGGATCACCGCGACGACGTCGCCGAGGGCGACGACCAGGATCAGAAGGAATGTGCCGGCCAGGAACGTGGACAGGCGGTGCGGGCTCCGGACGCCTTCACGTTGATCATCGTTTGGCCGATCAGGCGGCCCTGACCGGGTGGGAGTGGTCATGGGTGGGCGTGGCGGCGCTGTTCGACATCGGGCACTGGACCATGACGCTGTCGACGCGACGGCGTGCTCGGACTGACGTGGGGCCCGGTGATGGACCAGGCCTGCACTAATTCTGCTGATCTGCACCTATGGTTCGTTAGCCGTCCTACGCTCGTGGAGTAATCCACGGAGGGCACCGTGGTGACCGGCGACGCCAGGGGATGGTGAGTACAGGTGGCATTACCGAAGATCGATCTCACGAAGACGAACATCGCCATCGACCGGCTGCTGGAGACGACCCAGAACCCCCGGCACCGGTACATGCTCATGTCCTACTACCGGCACCGGTACCTGGAGATCGCAGGACGGTACAAGGAGATCTTCGAACCGGACATGACGATCGAAAACCCCGTTTATCACTTCCACGCGTTGGGCGTGAGCACGACGCTCGAGGGCCGCGACGCGGTGGAGACCCTTTACCGGGAGTGGACCGAGACCGGTCAGTGCGTGATGTACGCCGAGGACGAGCAGGTGGCGGTGGCCGACAACTTCATCGCCTCGACGTTGCACGGCCATCAGTTCATGCCGGGCCAGGTGCTGCAGGCGCTGGGCTTTACTGTCGACGACCCGGACGCGATGTACGTGTACTCGGCGCACCAGGAGATGGTCTGGCCCTACGACGACCGCTGCCGTCTCATCGGCGAGGACGTCTGGGAGGTCGACCCGGAGAAGGCCGTGATCACCAAGTGCCGCCCCGAAGAGGTGATCACGGTGGCCATGGCCGCCGAGGCGCTCAACCCGCTGATCAAACCCCTGCCGTCATATGACCAGTACGTCCTCGGCAAGGCGAAGGCCAGCACCGGCGCCCGAAACAGGGCAGTGACGTAAAGCTTCTCCACCCCGCGCGGGCCGGCGGGCTCGATGCGGCTACCCGGCGACGCCACCCGGCACAGGTGCCGGGTGGCGACCTCGCCCATCGGGCGTCATTGGCGCCGCCGTCGCCCGGGACAGCAACGACGGCACGTACGACATCGCATCGCGCAGCCGAGGAGTGACCATGGGCGAGGACGTTGACCGAACCACCCTGCCGATCCGGCGGCCCGCATTCAGCGGCACCGTCAACCGGACCCTCGACGGCTCACAACCCGACTGGAGCCAGATCGGCCACGTGAGCGCCCCCGAAGGCGCGCCGAACGTGCTGCTGGTGCTCGTCGACGACGCCGGCTTCGGTAACCCGAGCACCTTCGGCGGCCCTGTCGACACACCGAACTACACCCGTATGGCCGAGGGCGGTCTGCGCTACAACCGCCTGCACGTCACCGCACTGTGCTCGCCCACCCGCGCCGCGCTGCTCACCGGGCGCAACCACCACACCGTCGGGTTCGGCTCGATCGGCGAACTGTCCAGCGGCTTTCCCGGCTACACCGCGTTCCTGCCCAAGGACTGCACGCCGTTCCCGCGGGTGCTGCGCGACAACGGCTACACCACTGCCGCGTTCGGCAAGTGGCACCTGACCCCTGACCACCAGCAAGGTCCCGCCGGGCCGTTCGACCGCTGGCCGTCGGGCTGGGGCTTCGACTACTTCTGGGGCTTCCTCGGCGGTGAGGCCGGCCAGTACGACCCCGTCGTGGCCGAGAACAACACGATCACCGGCGTGCCCGCCGGCAAGGACGGCCAGGAGTACTACCTGCCCGACGACATGGCCGACCGGACCATCGCTTGGCTGCACGGCGTACAGTCCCAGGACCCGGACCGGCCCTGGTTCGTCTACTTCTCCACCGGCTGCGCCCACGCGCCGCACCACGTGCCCCCGGAATGGGCCGACCGCTACCGGGCCAGGTTCGACGAAGGCTGGGACGCCTGCCGGCAGCGGACCTTCGAGCGGCAGAAGCAGCTGGGCGTCATTCCCGCCGACGCCGAACTGACCCCCCGCGACCCCGCCTTCCCCGCCTGGGACTCGCTTACCGACGACCAGAAGCGGCTCTACGCCCGCCAGATGGAGGTCTATGCCGGCTTCCAGGAAAACGCCGACCACAACATCGGCCGCGTGCTGGATGCGATTGCTGACATGGGGGAGCTCGACAACACGCTGGTCATCTGGATCTGGGGCGACAACGGCGCCAGCATGGAGGGCACCATCACCGGCTCGTTCAACGAGCTGACCATGCAGAACGGCATCCCGCTCACCGAGCAGCAGCAGCTGGACCTGATCGGTCAGTACGGCGGCCTGGACGCCTGGGGCACCGACGTCATCGCCCCGCACTACTCGGCGGCGTGGGCCTGGGCGGGAAACGCGCCGTTCCAGTGGGGAAAGCAGGTCGCCTCCCACCTGGGCGGCACCCGCGACCCGATGGTGGTGCACTGGCCCACCCGCATCGCCGACCGCGGCGGTCTGCGCACCCAGTTCACCCACGTCATCGACATAGGCCCCACGATCCTCGACCTCGCGGGCATCCCACAGCCGACCCACGTTGACGGCATCGCCCAGCAGCCTGTGCACGGCAGTAGTTTCGCCGGCTCGCTGACCGACGCGGCCGCGCCCGAGCACCGCACCCGCCAGTACTTCGAGATCTACGGCAACCGCGCGATCTACGACGACGGCTGGTGGCTGTCGATGCGCCTGCCGCGTATCCCGTGGACGGTCGACCCCGAGACGATGAAACGCTTCGCACCCGGCGTCTGGAACCCCGACGACGACCCCGTCGAGCTGTACTACCTGCCCGACGACTTCAGCCAGGCAAACGACCTAGCCGCTCGGCACCCTGACAAGGTCAAGGAGCTGCAGGAGCTGTTCTGGAGTGAGGCCGAGAAGTACCAGGTGCTGCCGCTGCTGGGTGGGATGTCGTTCTACTTCGGCATCGTGCCGCCCATGCCGACCCGCAGCCAGTTCACCTACTACGGTGACGTGCAGAACGTCAGCTCCGGAATGATTCCCCGGATCTACAACCACTCGTACACGATCAGCGCGGAGCTGCACATCCCCAACGGCGGTGCCGAGGGCGTCATCGTCGCCGAAGCCGACCATCTCGGCGGCTTCAGCCTGTTCGTCAAGGACGGCAGACTGCGGCACACCTACTCGATGATGGGCGTGTCCGTGTACCACCACGAAGCGAGCGAGCAAATGCCGACCGGCGACGTGCAGGTCGCAATGGTGTTCGCCGCCGACGCGGCCAAGCCAGGCACCGGCGGCCACGTGACCCTTCTGGTCAACGACCGGCCCGTCGGCGGCGGCCGGATGGAACACACCGTGCCGTTCCGCTTCTCCGGCTACGCTGGCATGGACCTCGGCCGCGACAGCGGCCTGCCCGTCGACCGCTCCTACGCCGACCAGTCGCCGTTCGCCTTCACCGGCACCGTCAAACGGGTCGTCTTCGACATCGACCCACACCCCGACACCGACCAGGAGCAGCAGCTGCACGAGCTCGCCCAGCAGTCCCTGGCAGCACACGGCATGTCACAATGAGATTGTTGGCAAGCCATCTCAACTGGCACCTGCGAATGCGCCAGACCCGTCACCAAGAGCCGTTGGTCGACACACCGGCGGCCGACGAGAAGGCAGACAGGGTCGTTGTGGCAGCCGATGCAAAGCCGCCTCTGTTCAGGCGTCGCGGCGGGTGAACGCCGCGTAGGCGGCGACCACGGCGGTGAGGGCCCAGAGCCACGCCGAGCTGGTGCCACACGTCGGTGCCGGTGGCTGCGTTGGTGTTGAGGAAGGGCAGCACGCTTTCCAGCCATGGCAGCCGCTGCATCAGTGTGCCGGCCAGGGTTGTTCCACAACGAGTGCCGTCAACAGCGGGATGACGATGCCCAGCACCGTGTTGCGGGTCGCCGCGGCAGTACCGAACCCCATCAGGGTCCAGCCCGCGAAGTACAGCAGTACCCGCGCCGCCGCCGGCAGGGGCTGCCCGTTGAGCTGCGGGCTCACCCCGACTGCGCGCGCCAGCGCGGTCAGTACGACCTTCACCGCCCCGATCACCCCCGGCCTGCCGCGAGCATCGATCGGCTGCACATCCACCGTCGGCTGGAGGAAGCGGTCGCCACCAGCGCGGATCCCAGGTACCTTACCGCCGTCTTCGGCGTGGCCGACAAGACCGCGATCCGCTATGCCGACAACGCGCTGCATCTGCTCGTCCGCGGCCACGACGAGTCAGTCTGACAGCACCCGAGACCAGTTCTCCTCGCTGTGAATTCGTCGGGGCGAGCAAATGCCGGCCGCCCGAGCGGCGACACTGGCCGTCCGCCCGAGGAGCCGCAGGCAGCAGACGAGGTACTGCTGCGGCTCGACATGTACGGCCAGGTCAGGTGTCGGTCGCGGACCTCGATGGCGGCACTGCCCATCGGCTGAGCGCTACTGCGCGACCGGCCGGCGACGTGCTGGAGGCTGGGGTCACCGGAAGTATGGCTGCCGATAGTCGGGGTTGGTGATGGCTGAAACGCCGACGCCTCGTCTGCTCTCCCTGCGTGACCGCTCGTTCGTTGCCCGGGTCGCGGGGGTGCGATCGGCGGCCCGGCCGGCAGCGGAATTGGTCTGTAACATCGGTGGCCCGCTGGGCCAACTCCCTACAAGAGCAGGCAAGTCAAGGCAGATGCCGTGCAGGAGTTCACCGATGAGGCGCTGCTGGCCGCGATAGCCGCGGGTCCGGGCGCGCTGCCCGAGTTCTACCAGCGGCACATGGGCAAGATCGTCGGATGGGTGTGCGCCGGTTCGACAACCCGCAGGACGTAGCAGACTTCGTCGCGAACGTGTTCCTGGAGGTCATGACGTCGGCGGGCGGGTTCGACCCCGCTCGGGGGCGGGCGGTGCCGTGGCTGTACGGGCTGTCCACGAACGTGGCCGCGGGCATGTGGCCGCGACCAGTTCCGCCAGACCCGGACGGCACAGCAGCTGCGGCGGGAGTTCCTCGACACCGACGCGCACGCCGAGGTGGAGGAGCGCATGGACGCAGCCGCCGAAGCCCGCCGGGAATACGCCGCGATGCAGCGGCTGAACCCGGCCGACCGGCAGGTGCTGGAGCTGGTGGCGGTCGACGGGTTGTCGACCGGGGCGGCCGCAACCGCGCTGGGCGTCAGCCCCGTCGCCCTTCGGGTGCGGCTGGTGCGTGCCCGCGGCCGTCTACGCACCCTGCTGGCGGCAGGTCCGCCATCTTCCGCGATGCGCCTGGTAACGAAGGAGGAAGCAGCATGACCATCAACGGGTTCAAAGACCGCCTCGGACAGGCGCTGGCGCAAGCCGACGCGCAGCGGGTCCCGGCCGCCGCATCCACGCCGGCTGCGGTGAAGCGGCGGCGGGTCACACGCCCGGCCGTGATCGCGGGTGCGGCCGTCGCGCTCGTGCTCGCTGGCGGCGCGACCGCGACCGCCATGGGCGTGTTCACTAAGCAGCCGCCCCTGGGCGCAGCTGACACGTTCACCCCAGGCCAGATCGACTGGATCAAGGGGTCCGGCTGCCGGCCGGGATCGACGGTCACGGCGTTCATCGACGACGTCGCCGTCGGCACCGCCGTGACCGAATCCGCACCGGAAGGCCCGGACCGGCTGTTACTCGGAGTCTATCGGCTGCGGTTCACCGTCCCGGCAGACATCGGTGCCGGGCAGCACACGCTGCGCACGGTGTGCCCGTCGATCGAGGACGGCTCGCAGTACAGCCACCCAAACCCATCACGGTGAAGTGAACCGGCTGGGCTGCGACCCACGGAGGCCGCAGCCCAGCCCTTCGTCGGTTCGGTGGTCAGGGTCCACGGGGTATCGGCGCAGCATCGCCCGCTCTGGCGCCAATCGCCGAAAGCACCGCCCGCCAGTCGTCGACCGGCAGCTTCCCCTCGGGGACCATCTGCTGGGCATGATCGCGCCCTCCGTCAGCGCGACCACCTCCGCCCTTGGACCTCACCTTGTGGTTAGAGGACCATCGTCTTGCGCACGGCCCGCCCGTATCGCCGCCACGCCGCTGGTCTGGACACCGGTTCTTCTGTGGTTCATCAGCAGTCCGTACGATCAGCGGCCGAGATCACCACGACGAGGCACAGGCAGGTCATGACCATCGAGCGCACCAGCAGCGAGGAGCCCTCGCCCGCCCGATCGGGGAGGTCGCCGGGCGGCTCGCCCGGGTCGGTGGCCGAGGTGGCGTTGCTGTTCCTCAAGCTCGGCTTGATCGCATTCGGTGGCCCGGCCGCGCACACCGCGATGATGCGCGACGAGATCGTGCGCCGCCGCCGGTGGGTGACCGACGAGCGGTTCGTCGACCTGATGGGCGCCACCAACCTGATCCCGGGCCCGAACTCCACTGAGCTCGCCATCCACCTGGGTTTCGACCGGGCCCGCTGGCGTGGCCTGATCGCCGCCGGGGTCTGCTTCATCCTTCCGGCCGCGCTCATCGTCACCGGCCTGGCCTGGGCGTACGTCACCTACGGCGACACCCCGGCCGTCGAGGCTGCTCTACGGGATCGTCCCGGCGGTGATCGCGATCATCGCGCACGCGCTGTTCGCCCTGCTGCGCACCGTGATCAAGAACGTGTGGCTCGGGCTGCTCGCCGCCGCCGGCCTGGCGGCATACCTGCTCGGCGTCAACGAACTGCTCATCCTGGCCGCCGGGGCGATGGTCGCCGCCGCAGCGCACCTGATCCGCCACCCACCCCGCCCCCGGATCAACGGCTGGGTCGGCGTACCGATGCTCGGCGAGCAGCCGCTGTTTCCCGACCCGACCGGCAACGAGTTGTGGACCCTGTTCCTCACCATGCTCAAGATCGGATCGGTGCTGTACGGCAGCGGCTACGTGCTGCTGGCGTTCCTGCAAGGCGACTTCGTCGACCGGCTGCACTGGATCACCCAGCAGCAACTCATCGATGCGGTCTCCATCGGCCAGGTCACCCCTGGGCCGGTGTTCACCACCGCCACCTTCATCGGGTACCTCGTCGCCGGACCCGCCGGAGCTTTCGTCGCCACGGTCGCGATCTTCCTGCCGTCGTTCGTGTTGGTCGGCCTGCTCACCAAGGTCACCGACCGGCTGCGCTCCTCGCCGTGGACCTCGGCCCTGCTCGACGGGGTGAACGCCACTGCGCTGGCGCTGATGGCCGGGGTGTCCTACCAGCTGGCCCGGACCGCGATCATCGACCCCATCACCGCCGCCATAGCCGCGGTAACGCTGCTGCTGTTGTGGAAGACCAAGCTCAACAACGCCTGGTACATCGCCGCGGGCGCCGCCATCGGCCTGGTCCACACGCTGCTCACCTGACCACAAAGACAGCCGACCCGAGGAACCCGTTGCGGCTGGTGAGCAGCGGCGCCTGCGCCAGCGCCCCGCCACTGCCGGCTTCGCCTGCGGTACAGCTCGTCCAGCCCACTCCGCCTCCGGCGATGACCATGCCGCTCAGCCCGAGCAGCGTCGGGGTCCGGCGTCGGCTGATCGGCTCGCTGATCATGGCAGAGTGTCCCATCCAGTCGCCCGCCATCGCCGGGAACTCCCGCGGACAGGTGCCCCTTCTTCGTCAATGTTGGGGGTGAAGCAGGCTGCCTGTTCAGGGCCGATAGTCCTGGCGCGCACGCTTCCTGACCAGCCACGGCATCACCCGCGAGGGCCTGGGCGTGCAGGTCGCGTACCGCATGGCCGCCGACCGCCCGGCCCGCGTGGCCGCGATCGACCTGACTGTCACCGTCCCCGCCGCGCTGCCCGCTCATCGACGGCCCGCCCTGTGTGCCGTGATCGAGCACTGCACGGTGCACAACAGCCTGGCCGACCCGCCGTCGGTGCGCATCGATCTGACCGCGTGACGTCGGCGTGCCATTCCGGTGACCCGCACACGGGGTGCGGGTCACCGAGCCGCTTCGGGCCGCGGAACTGGCATTCAGGGCGGGGCGAGCGCGGAGGGCAACATCCGCTGCTGGCCCCGCCGTCGCCGGATGGGGGAGCAGGCCAGGGGACGGTTCTACGGGCACCTTCGCCAGCCCACTGGTCCACTCGGGCCGCTGTGATGTTGCGGTGCCTGGGTGTTCAGCGGCGACGCAGCACTGCCCACAGCCCACGCCTCGGCCGGTCCTGTGCCTGGTCGCACGTGCACCGCTGCGGCATTGGCACGTCGGCGAGGACCTGCTCGACGTGCATCCCGCATCCCTGGTACGTCGCCTTGCCGCACTTGCTGCAGACGGCACGCTCGCACATGGCGCTCTCTTTCGTAGATCTCATTTCCCAGGCCAATATACCCCCTGGGGTATAGTGGATCGCCGGTGGTCCACGCTCATGCTTGCTTCAGGGACAACCGGCGAGTGCCGGCCTTCCGCTCGCCGGCCAGCCGCGGAGGGCCTCTACCCGGCGAGTTGGCCGGCCAAGACTCCCACGCCCATGACCACGACGAACCAGCCGAATGTCCGGCGCAGCAGGGCGGGGTCGATCCGCCCGGCCAGCCTGCCGCCGGCGAAGCTGCCTGCGACGGCGCCGGCGGTGACCGCGGCGGTCAGGCGCCAGTCGATGGTTACGCTGTGCAGGTAACCGGACAGCCCGGCGAACGACTTCATTGCGATGACGAGCAGTGACGTGCCGACCGCGACGGGCATGGGTAGTCCGCCGAGCAGGACGAGGGCCGGCACGACGAGGAACCCGCCGCCGGCGCCTACCAGGCCGGTGGCCAGTCCGACGGCCACGCCTTCGGCGAGGATCTTGGCGATGGGCAGCGGCTGGTCCTGGTGCTGGTTCGGTGTGGTGGTGCCGCGCCGGGACCGCAGCATTGCGACCGCGGTGATCAGCATCATCACCGCGAAGGCGATCAGCAGCACGCTGCCGGGAATGTACTGAGCGACCCGGCCGCCGGCGTAGGCTCCGGCCATTCCGGCGGCGCCGAACAGCGCTCCAGTGCGCCACTGGACCCGGCCCGCCCGGGCATGCGTGATCAGCGCGACCGCGCTGGTCACGCCCACCACGACCAGTGACATGGCGATCGCGGCTTTAGGCTCGACGTCGGCGAGGTAGACCAGCACTGGGACGGTGAGGATGGAGCCGCCGCCGCCGAGCAACCCCAGGGCAACGCCGATGGCGACGGAGGCGGTCAGGGTGAGGACGAGTCCGGCGCTCACCGGCCGGTCCTGTCGAGCAGCCGGGTAATGGCCTGCCGGACGTCGGTGGTATTTCGGGGCCGGTTGTAGGGCAGCTTGGACAGCATCATGCCCATGGCGCAGGTGTCGGTGAGCGCGGCGAAGGCGAGCCCGGCGCCGATGAACCCGGCCAGGTACCGTGCCGCGGGCAACCAGATGCTGACCAGGATCGACGCGAGTACGATGCCTCCGGCGGCGAGGCGGACCTGGCGTTCCAGCGACCAGCGCTGCCGACCGCGTACCACGGGGCCGTCTTCTGCGAGCCAGGCGTTCATGCCGCCGGTCATGACGGCCACGTCGGTGAGGCCGGCGGCGGCGAGTTTGGTCCGGCACTGTTCGGCCCGGTTGCCGGACTGACAGACGATCACCATGGTGGTGCCGGCAGCGGCGACGATGTGCTGAAGGTGGCTGTCGACCTGGTCGAGGGGCAGGTTGACGGCCCCGGCGATGTGGGCGGTTTCGTACTCACCAGGCGTGCGCACGTCGACTAGGAGTACGTCGGGGTCGAAAGCAACCAACGCTCGGGTGGCGTCGACGCGGATGGTGGCGGATGGGGTCGTGGTCATGCGCGATTCCTTTCTCGGGACGGGTGCTTGGTCAGGCGGACTGCGCGGCGACGACGTCGGGCACGCCGGCGCCGGTGAGCACCACCGGCTGGTAGCCCTCGCGCAGCAGCAGGGTTGCGGCGATGGCGGCGCGGCGGCCGGAGCCGCAGGCGACCAGCACCGGTCGAGTGCGGTCCAGCTCGGCCGGGATGCCTTCGGTGATCAGGTCGGGCAGGAACCGCCGCACTGCGCCGTCAAGCGAGACGGCGGCCTGCTCGCTGGGCATACGCACGTCGAGCACCTGCGCGTCATCGGCCCTCACGCAGTCGGTGAAAGCCGGCAGGTCGAGCAGCTCGAAGGTCATGGACGCGGCGTCGCCGAGCTCGTAGACAACTCCGCGGACGCTGTCGACGCCGATCTGCGCCAGCTGGGTGACCGCCTCGGTGACGTCCTGGTCGTGCTGGGCGACCAGCACGATCGGCTCCTGGTAGGGCAGCAGCCACCCTGCCCAGGAGCCGAAGTCGGTGCCCAGCTCGATACCGACCGCTCCCGGCAGATGCCCTTCGGCGAGGTCGGCCCGCGGCCGGATGTCGACCACGTGCGCGCCGTCGGGGACGTCGTCCAGGGTTAGCTCGGCAACGGTCACCGTAGGCATGGGCGGCACGCCGAGCGTGTTCGCCGGTCCCATGTGCTGGTAGAAGGCCGGGATGGGCATCGGCTCGGCCATCAGCCGCTGGGCAAAGGCTTCGGCGTCGGCCACAGCCAGTAGCGGGTTGGTGTCGACCTCCGCGCCGATGGCGGAGGTGTAGCGGCCGGCACCGCTGGACGTGCAGAACGATCCGTCGCCGTGGGTGGGCAGCAGTTCGACGTCGCGGGGCAGTCCCGCGAGCCGGTGCAGCGACCCGTACTGCAGCTTGGCGAGGGTGTGGGCGCGGGGCCGGCCGAGCAGGTCGGGCCGGCCGGCGGAGGCCACGAGCAGGCTGCCGCCGGAGAACACGGCCACCGGCTCGCCGTCAACGAGTACGAGGTAGCTGGTGTGTTCCGGGGTGTGGCCGGGGGTGTGGATCGGGCGCAGGGTCAGACCCCGCCCGCCCTTGATGTCTTCCAGGTGGAACGCCGGGGTGTGCGGATATGCAGCTGCGGCCGCGGCGGGCAGGACCAGCTCGGCACCGGTGCGCAGGGCGGCCTGCTCACCGCCGGAGACGTAGTCGTTGTGCAGGTGCGTCTCCAGCACGAACCGCAGCTGCACGTCGCGCTCGGCGGCTGCGGCCAGGAACCGGTCGATGTCGCGCTGCGGGTCCACGAGCACGCCCTGGCCCTCGTGCGTGAGCAGGTAGGTCTGGTCGCCCAGACCGGGCGTACGAAAGGAGATGATCTCCACTTTCCACTCCTTGACTGATACCCGGGGGGTATTTTTCGTTGAGACTTCGGCAGTTAGGCATACCCCGGGGGGTATCTTTCCGACCGAAAGAAGCCGACACCGAACCGGGTGTCGGCTAGTGGATCAGGCCAGAGCCAGGAACAGCTTCTCGAGCTCGTCCTCATTCATCGGCGGCTGCTCGCCGCGCTCGCGGGCGCGCTGGCAGTGACGCAGGCCGGAGGCGACCAGCTTGAATCCGGCCCGGTCCAGGGCCTTGGACACGGCGGCGAGCTGGGTCAGAACCTTCTCGCATTCGTCGCCGTCCTCGATCATCGAGATCACGCTGGCAAGCTGCCCCTGGGCGCGCTTGAGCCTGTTGAGGGCGTCGCCGGCGAGTGCTTCGTTGAGCTGCATGAGCCCCAACATACCCCCAGGGGTATGAGGTGGCAAACGCGTCAGTTACCTGGCTTACGGCTGAGGCGAGCGATCATCGCGTTACCGGCCACCGGAACCCGTCTGCTGGATGGGCCTTGCCCTGCCCGCCCAGCGCCCCCGTACCGACCGCCGCGGGGCGACGCTCGAAGCCGGACGCTGTGGCCGGCGTGCGGTCACTGCTGGCGAGAGGGGGTGACCAGGCCGGATTCGTAGGCGGCGATGACGAGTTGGGCGCGGTCGCGGGCGCCGAGTTTGGTCATGGCCCGGTTGACGTGGGTCTTGGCGGTGTGGGGGCTGAGGACCAGGTGTGCGGCGATCTCGTCGTTGCTCATCCCGGCGGCGACCAGGCCCAGCACCTGCCGTTCCCGGTCGGTGAGTGCTGCCAGCCGGTCACCGGTCACGGCATCGGCTTGTTGGGGTTGGGTGAGGAACCGGTTGATCAGCGCTATGACGGCCTTGGGTGACAGCAGCGCGTCGCCGCGGTGCACGGTGCGTATGGCGTCGAGCAGGTCTGCGGGTTCGGTGCTCTTGCCGAGGAATCCGGCGGCTCCGGCACGTAGCGCGGTGTAGACGTACTCGTCGAGTTCGAAGGTGGTCAGGATCAGGACCCGGGTGCCGGCCAGGGCGGGGTCGGCGGTGATGCGGGCGGTGGCGGCCAGGCCGTCCAGGCCCGGCATCCGGATGTCCATGACCACGACGTCGGGCACGGCGCAGGTGGCGAGTTCGACGGCCTCGGCACCGTCGGCGGCCTGGCCGACCAAGAGCATGTCGGGTGCCGTATCGACGAAGAACGCGAACCCGGCCCGGACAAGGGGCTGGTCGTCGGCGAGCAGTACTCGGATGCTCATGCCGGGGCTCCGGCCGTCAGGGGCAGGGCGGCGGTGACGCGGAAACCGCCGTCGGGCAGTGGACCTGCGGTGAAGGCCCCACCGAGGGCGGTGACGCGTTCGCGCATCCCGGTCAGGCCGTGTCCCGCGCCGCCGCGCGCGCCGGGACGGGCTTGCTGCCGGCCGGGGGTGTTTTCCACTGTCACGTGCAGAGTGTGCGGCTGGTAGTTCCAACAAAGGACGACGGTGACCGGGCCGGCGTGCTTGCACACGTTGGTGAGCGATTCCTGCACGATGCGGTAGGCGGTCAAGTCGATGACGGCGGGCACCATGCGTGCGGCGCCGTCGGTGTGTTCGGTGATGGCCAGACCGAGGCGTTCGAAGGCGCGCAGCAGGTCGGTGATGCCGTCGAGCCCGGTCGTCGGCTGCACGGCAGGTGGCTGGTCGCCGGGTTGGCGTAGCAGGCCGACGGTGTCGGCCAGGTCGCCCAGCGCGGTCTTGCTGGCGGTAGCGATGTGCGACACCGCCTCGCGTGCCTGCGGCGGGGCGACTTGCACGCCGGTGGGCTGGTCGAGGACATGGGCGGCGACGCCTGCCTGAACGTGGATGAGGGCGAGGTGGTGGCCGAGGACGTCGTGCAGTTCCCGGGCGATGCGCAGCCGCTCCTCGGTGACGCGGCGCGCGGCTTCGGCTTCCAGGTCGGCTTCGGCGTGGCGTGCTGCGGCCTGCGCTTCTGCGAGCCACGCTCGCCGGTGGCGGGACGCGGTCCCGGCCGCGACGGCCAGGGCCCCGAGCGCGCCGAGGGCGATGTTCTCCGCGCCGATCCACGTCGCGGGTCTGACCAGCAGGTGGATGCCGCCGAAGAGAACCATGACCAGGCCGCCGACGAGCAGGGAGCGGCGGCGGTGGGACGACTCCGCGACGGTGTAGAGAGCGATCAGCGGTGCCGCGAGGACCATCTGCCCGTGGTGGTCGTGGTAGTGCAGCAGGTAAGCCTCGGCGCCGACGGTCGTGATCAGGAGCACCAGGAACGGCCGGTAGCCGCGTGCGGCCAGCGCGCCGCAGGTGAGGGTGGCCAGGGTGAGGCCGTGGGCGTCGATGGGGGCGCCGGCCGGTCCGGCGGCCGTGGTGACGAGCGTGACCGTGTAGATCACGGCGGCGATCGCGAGGTCGGCGTGCGGGCGGCGCGCGGCGGCGGCGCGCAGCCGGTCCAGCACGGTCATCACACCAGGTTAAGGGCTACCCGGCCAGGGCCGCGTCGTCGGGCGGTGGTACGTGGCGTACCGCATGTGCGGTATGCCGAAGATGGCGCGCCGCGGCGACGACAGGGCCTGCTGCCGGCGGCGATCGTGAGTGCCTGCCGCCGGGACAGGTGCCCGGCCTTGTCAGGAAGGCTCCATGTGGCGTCCATCGACATCTCGGTCCGCGGGCTGAGCAAACACTTCGGCCCGGTGCGGGCCGTGCACGACCTCACCTTCGACGTGCCCGCCGGGCAGGTGACCGGATTCCTCGGCCCCAACGGCGCGGGCAAGACCACAACCCTGCGGATGCTGCTGGGCCTGGTCCGGCCCACCGCCGGGCAGGCGCTGATCTGCGGCCGGGCATACCCGGACCTGCCGTCCCCGCGCCGGACGGTCGGCGCAGTGCTGGAGGCGACCGGTTTCCACCCCGGGCGCCGGGGCCGCGACCACCTGCGCATCGCGGCGTACTCCGCCGGACTACCTCTGGCGCGGGTCGAGGAGGTTTTGGACGAGGTCGGCCTGTCCGACGCTGCCGGTCGGCGGGTCGGCGGGTACTCCCTGGGCATGCGCCAGCGCCTCGGGCTGGCCACGGCCCTGCTCGGTGACCCACAGGTGCTGGTCCTCGACGAGCCCGCCAACGGCCTGGACCCCGCCGGCATGGCGTGGCTGCGCGACCTGCTGCGCGAACGCGCCGCCACCGGCCGCACCGTGATCGTGTCCAGCCACGTGCTGTCGGAGATGGCCCAGACCGCCGACCGCGTGATCATCGTGGCTCGGGGCCGGCTCACCTTCGACGGACCGCTCGACCGGCTCGAGGCCGAGGCCGGCTCGCTCGAAGAAGCGTTCCTGCGCCTGACCACCGACCACGACGACGCCGCAGCCGCCGCCGCGGCACGCTGAAGGAGACGCCCACCGTGCTCACGCTCATCGGCAACGAATGGCTCAAGCTGCGCACCACCCGCGGCCTGTGGATCCTGCTCGCCGTCCAACTGACCCTCATCACCGTCGGCGCGGCCGGGCCGCTGTCGAACATGCCCCTCGACCAGGCGGCGACCGCGATCGGCGCGGTCGCGCACGTCGGCCTGACGTCGCTGGTCGCGCTGATATTGGGCATCTCCGCGGTCGCGGGGGAGTACCGGCACAAGACCATCACCGACACCTACCTGGGCACACCGCGCCGCGGCCGGGTCGTCGCCGCGAAACTGACCGCCACCACCCTTGTCGGCGCAGGTCTCGGCGTAGCGGGCGCGGCGGTGTCCCTGGCGGTGACCTGGGTGTGGCTGACCGCCGCGGGTCACACCATGCCCTGGTCGGAGCCTGAACTGTGGCGCACCGCCGCCGGCGGCGTCGTGTGGAACGCCGCGTTCGCGGCGATCGGCGTCGGGGTCGGCGCACTGGTGCGCAACCTCGCCGTCGCGGTCGCCGCCTCACTGGCCTGGCTCGCACTGGTCGAAGGCATCGTCGGTCAGGTCGCCGGCCGGGACGTGACCCGCTACCTGCCCTTCTCGGCAGGCACCGCCGTAGGTCGCCTGCCTGCCTCGATCGCCGACGGGCTGCCGCAGTCAGGTGCCGCGGCGCTACTGGCCGGGTATGCCGTGCTGTTCGCGGCGGCCGCGGTCGTGTTCAGCACCCGCCGCGACGTCGCCTGAACGCCGGCCGCTGCCGGCGGCGACATCCGGTCGGCAGCGGCCGGCGGCGGGTCAGCCTCGGGCTCATCCATGCCGCACCACAGGGCTTGTCCCCGCGGTCACCTGTTCGCCATCGGCGGGAACCACGGCTCGCCGAACCGCGACCACTACCGCAGGATGGCTGTGACACGCGGTAGGAGGTGAGGCGGTGAGCACGGTGCGGCGGCCCCGGGCGAGCCTTGCCCTGTCCGCGGTGTCGTTCGGCATGCTGGGCTGGGCCGGTGCGCACGCCGCCGTCGACCTGCTGCTGGCTCACGAGCACGGCGGTGCCCGTCACATCCACGGCTACCTGCCGTCGGTGATCGTCGCCGCGGCCGCGCTCGGCGTGGCATCACTGCTGGCAGTGTTCCTGGCCGCCTTGGCCCCGGCACGCCCCGGCAAGCCCGCCTCGGGACGCCGGCGCAGGCACGCTGACATGCGTGTCGCCGCGGCGCTGTCACCTCTGGCATACGTGGCCGCCGAATACGCCGAACACATCACCGCAGGCGGCCATCAGCTGCCACCACCCGTGGTCGCGGCGGTCGGCCTGGCCACCTACCTGTTCATCGGTGTCGGCATCTCGCTGCTGTGGCGCTCGTCGGTCACCGCGGTACAGCGCGCCGCGCGCCGCCTCAGCGCACCCGACACCACCACGATCCCCGCCTGGCGGCCACACCGCGGACTGACCACCGTCGCGGCACCCGCGACCCTGCACTGGCCGCACGCCTGCGCCGGCCGGGGTCCACCAGCACCTCCTGCCTGACAGCCCCTCCCGTCACCACGCCGGAACCACGACGAACTCCGGCGCAGGCTCCGTCATGCAGAAAGGCAACCCATGAACAACCCCACCCTGCCCTACGATCGCCCGGCCCCGCACACCCCGCTGGGCAGGCTCACCGCCCGCACCCTCACCGTCACCGCCGCGACCGCGGCACTGCTCGCGCTCACCGCGACCGCCGCCTCGGCACACGGGGTCACCGGCACCGGCGGACGCTGGTACAGCTTCATCTGGTCCGGGTTCATCCACATGCTCGCCGGCTGGGACCACCTGCTGTTCGCCGGCGGCGTGCTGCTGCTGTCCGGCGGTATCCGCCGCGGCGCGCAGATGATCTTCCTGTTCGCGCTCGGGCACAGCACCACCCTGATCATCGCCACCATGGCCGGGTGGCGCATCAACGCCACCTTTGTCGACGTCGTCATCGCCCTGAGCCTGGTGTTCGTCGGCGTCGTCGGATTCTTCGGCCGCCCCACCACCTGGCGCTGGTTCGGGCTGAGCGTCCTCGGGTTCGGGCTCATCCACGGCCTGGGCCTGTCCACCCGCCTGCAGGACATCGGCCTGCCCCACGACACCATGCCGCTACTGGCCCGCGTCATCAGCTTCAACGTCGGCGTCGAACTCGGCCAGCTGCTCGCCCTCGGGCTGATGTACATGGCCGGCGACGTCGCCAAGACCTACCTGACCTGGCGCCACACCTGGAAGGCCACCCACGCCACCCTCGCCGGCGTCGGTGTCGTCGCCGCGCTGCTGCTGGCCACCGGCGTCATCGGCGTGAGCACCGCCCCGGACGAAGCCGAGACCGAGTCCAGACCGACGGCGATCGGCAGCTGCCAGGTCCGCGAACGCACCGAGACCTACCCCGCCGACGGCGGGCACCCGTCCGGTGACTTCTTCAACCCGGCGCAGACCCCGCCCTGGAAGGACTTCGGCCACGTCATCGGCGACAGCTGGGTGATCGTGCACTACCGGCCCGACCTGCCCGCCGCCCAGCTCACTGAACTCGCGTCCTACATCGCCGGGGACGAGGGCAAGGGCGTGGCCGGCGGCGCCGAACCGGGCCTGACCGGCGCGTTCAAGGCCGTCAACCGCTACGACACCCTCATGTGTCAGCAGTTCGACCTGCCGGCGCTCAATACGTTCGCCAAGAACTGGTTCACCGACCCCCGCTCCGACACCGGGCAGCCTTAGCAGGACGGGCCGGTGTGGCGCGTTTTCCTGCACCACACCGGCCCGCGCCGGCAGCGCTTGAATGAGCGGAAGTGTCCGGCACGAGAGGCGGTCACCATCCTGCGTAGGAGTGCAGCCCCTTGACCAGGATGTTGACCGCGAACACGTTGATCAGCATGCTGGCCCAGGCCGCGCACGCCAGCGCCGCGGCGCGCTTGCCACGCCATCCGGTGGTGGTGCGGGCGTGCAGGTAGCAGGCGTACAGCGCCCAGCTGACGAACGCCCACGTCTCTTTGGGGTCCCAGCCCCAGTAGCGGCCCCACGCCGCTTCGGCCCAGATCGCGCCGGTGGCGATGGCGAACGTCCAGATCGGGAACGCGATGACGTGCATGCGCAGGGCGATGCGGTCCAGGCCCACGGCGGCGGGCAGTTGCGCGCCGATCGTGCCCGCGTGGCGGGCCGGGTCGGCGTCGTGGCGGGTGCGCAGCAGGTACAGCGCGGTAACCACGAACCCGATCAGGAACAGTCCTGTGGCCAGGGCTGCCGCGGCGACGTGAACGCGCAGCCACGGCGACTGCAGTGCCGGCATGAGCGCCTCGGCCTGTACGTGTGCCCTCCCTGCTCCGCCGAGCAGCAGCGCCGCGGTGAGGGTGACGAACAGCCCGACGGCCCGCACCGGCCGCGTGAGCGCGATGGCCAGCCAGGTCAGCATCGCGATCAGGCACGAGGCGACGATGAACTCGTACATGTTGCCCCACGGCACCCGGCCCGCGGCCAGCGCGCGGGTGACGGCGCAGCCCAGGTGCGTCAGCACCGCGGCGGCCGTTACGGCCAGGGCGGCGCGGCCCAGCAGCCGCGCGCGGTGCCCGTCGGTGACCGGCGCGCTGGCGGTGACACCGGCGCCTGCGGTGACGTGCACCCGCGCCGGTGCGACGAGTTCGGCCGCGTGCAGGGCCATGGCTGCGATGTATCCGACGATGGCGACTACCAGCAGGGCGTCGGACGTGCCCGCCCAGTCGGTGAAGGACATGACAGCTCCACTCCGTGGTCTACTACTCGATGTAGTAGACCACGGGGCCTGTCGGCGCCGGCTACCAGGGCAGCATCAGGCTCGGCGCGGTCGTGGCGACGGTGACCGTCATCGCCACCACCAGCGCAGCCGCGCCGGCGCGTAACCGCGGCAGACCGGCGTCCACCCGCCGCAAACGCTCGGCCACCTGCCCCGCCGCGCCCAGCGCACCGGCCGGCACCGCGGCCAAGCTGGCCGTGGCGAACACCCGCAACGCCCGCCGCACCGCGTCCCTGCCCTGCGCCGCGCACGCGCGGTCGTCGGCGCGCATCTCCACCAGCAGCGACACCGCCTGCAGCGACAGCGCCGACAGCGGCAGGCGCAGTGCCGCGAGCGCCGCGAAGGGCAGCAGCACCAGATCGTGGCGTTCGGCGGCATGCGCCCGCTCGTGCGCCAGCACCGCCCGTAGCTCGGCCGAGCTCAGCGCGGCCACCGCACCGCTGCTGACAACCAGCCGCCCACCCCGCCCGGGCAGGCAGTACGCCACCACCGCAGGGTGTGGCAGCACCTGCACGTCCCCGCCGTCGCGGGTGCCGACCAGATCCAGCAGGTGACGGTGCCGCCGACGGGCCCGCAGCACGCCCACCGCGAACCGGCCGGTCAGCGCCGCCAGCGCGCACGTCAGCGCCGCCGCGGCCGCCAGCGCCGTCCACTGCACCGGTCCCAGTGCCGGATCGGCGTCACCGGCCAGCCGCACCAATCCGGCCAGCTCACCGGTGCGGTAGCCCGCCAGCGCCACCGACAGCGACAGGCCCACCAGTGACAGCCACACCGACAACATCAGCGCCTGCCACACCGCGATCGCCAGGCCAGGAGCGCGGCGCGTCCACTCCGCAGCGGCGAGCGGCCTGGCGCAGGTCACGCACAGCGCGATCACAGCCAGGTAGTGCCCGCCGTGGCTGAGCACGTGCCGCATCACCGGCCGCCGTCGGCGTCCAGCGCCGCCCGCAGCGCCGCAGCGTCCTCACCGGAGACCAGCTGCGCGAAGCGGGCCAGCGCGACACCGCGGTCACCGGCCCGCTCCAGCGCGTCGCGCATCAGCTCGGCGACGACATCCTCCCGCGACGCCGCCGGCCGGTACCGCCAGGCCCGACCGTCGCGCTCCCGGCGTACCGAGGCTTTGCCCGCCAGCCGGTCCAGCACGGTCATCACCGTCGTGTACGCGATCGAATTGTCGGCCAGCCGGTCGAGCACCTGCCGGACCGTCAACGCCTCGCCGGCCGACCACAGCACCGCCATGACCGCTCGTTCCAGCTCTCCGACACCACGCCGCCCCAACCCGCCACCTCCTACACGAAGTCGTAGAATTCTACCGAGCACGCCGCCTGCGTCGAACGCGCATCGGCAGCCAGCCCGCAGGACAGCGCGCAGGCCGACGTAGGGCTGTGGAGCGGCTTGCGCAGGCGCAGCGACAATCCGCGCCGGCGCTGCGATGGCCGCCTGGTTGGCCTAGGCGGCCCGCCGGTCGCCTGAGGTCGGGTAGGCGACGCCGAGGATGTGGGCGAATCGGGGCACGGCCGAACAGGGACTGAACCCGAACCGCTGGCAGCTGCTGATGGTGAACCCGTTAGCTGCGATGACCGCAGCGGTGTCGTGGTTGGGGCGGCACCCCCCGGCCAGACGTGCCCACAGCGGGGCGATCAGGTCTTGCAACAGTGCCAGCAAGAGCTTGTCGGAGCGGACATGCTCGTAGAAACGAAGCTGCCCGTCCGGGCGCAGCACACGTCTGATCTCGGCGAGCGCGTGGACCGGGTTGGCCACCGTACACAGGACCAGGGAGATCACCGCCGTGTCGAAGGCGCCGTCTGGCGCAGGCAGCGCATCGGCGTGCCCGGAGACGACCTCCACCGGCACGGGAGCCCGCTGCGCGGCACGCCGTGCCAGCGCACGAAGAGTGTCGTCGGGTTCTACAGCCAGCACGCGGGTGACGTGGGGCGGGTAGTGGGCGAAGTTGAGGCCGTTGCCCGCGCCGACCTCGATCACCGTCCCGGCCAGCCCTTTCAGAAGCCGAGCACGGTGCTCGGCGCCACCATGAGCTTCGGCTCGCGTGCTGATCGCCGTGTAGAAGCGGGCAAACCTGGGATGCTGAAGGTTCTTCAGCTGCCGATCAACCATCGACTGCTCCGCGTTGTCCCACCCACCGATGAAGCGGGGACCGGCTCGCCCAAACACTCGCCGAGCGTGGACAAGGGAGAACGGCGTCGGTCTGCGACAGGCAGCACAACACCACGACCGGCTGCCGACTCAGTGTCACGGTCACAAATGGTCGCTGTCCAGCACTGTCCGCCAGCCAGCAGCCCGTCCTTTCAGCCGAACCGACGACGCCTCACTTCATCGCTGCCAGCAGCTGCTGGCAGGCAGCCTCGCAGTCCCGGCACGCCTGCGCGCAGATGCGGCAGTGCTCGTGCATGTCGGCGTGGCGCTCGCATTCGTCGGCGCAGGTGCGGCAGGCCATGACGCACGCCTCCAGCAGGGTGCGGCTGATGTTGGCGTCGTAGCCGGTGTGCCGTGACAGCACGCGGGCGGTGGCCTGGCAGATGTCGGCGCAGTCGAGGTTGGTGCGGATGCACTTGGCCAGCTCGGCGATCATCGGCTCGCTCAGGCAGGCGTCAGCACATGCGGTGCACGCCTCGCTGCACGAGATCAGCGAGTCGATCGCGGCGGCGAGCTGGCGCCGGTCGAGGTTGATCTCCAGCGGGTACGTCTCGAGCATGGGCATGGTCACGTTGGTCATGGCGTCTCCTTCGATCGGTACGGCCGCACCTATACCCGCGCGGATCGTCTTCTATGCGCATGAACAGGGCGAGTCTGACGGAATGCCGGTGCGGCGGCAGGAGACGCCGGGCAGTCCTGACTGCTCGCGCATCGGCACCTTGCCGAAGCCGTCGAACCGCGCAAGATGGTGCAAGCGCCAGCATCGGATGGAATCTGGTTGGGCAGCCGCATGTGAGGTCAGCTGGTGGGGCTGGGCGTGGCGCCCAGCATCTGGCGCATCTGTTCGATCTGGGCGCTCTGACTGGCCTGGATCTTCTCCGCCAGCTGCATGACGGCCGGGTCCGCACCACCGGCGATCTCGGCCTCGGCCATCGCGACCGCGCCTTCGTGGTGGGCGATCATCATCTGCAGGAACATCCGGTCGAACTGCTCGCCGGCCATGTTCTGCATCTGGCCCATGTCGGGCATCGGGCCCATCGACGGCATCATGCCGGGGCCCATCGGCATAGACGGCATCGCCATGCCCGGCCCCATCGACGGTGCCGGCTTGCCCCACTGCGCAAGCGACGTGCTCATCTGCTCGATCTCAGGCGTCTGCTCCTGCTCGATCTCGACGGCGAGCTGCTTGACGTCGGCGTCGGCGGCTTTGTCGGCGGCCATCTGGGCCATCATCAGCGCCTGCTGGTGGTGGACGATCATCTGCTGGACGAACTGGACGTCGATGTCATTGAACTGCTGCGTCGGGCTCGGCTGCACGGCCGCGGGAACATGCGTGGACGGCGTGGTCTGCGTGCTGGCGCCGCAGCCGGACAGTGCACTGGCGCTCAGCAGCACCGCGGTGGTGACCGCCATCATGCGGACAGCAGAACTCATGTCGACCCCTCCAGGCGTGTCCAGCAACCTCGACCACGTTAAGCCGGATAGGAGCGCGCTAATGGCGCTTTGCGGTAACTGGTGGCGGTTCGACGGTCGGCGGGGTCGGCGTCCCGGCCGGCGTGGCGGTGCCGGTGACGGCCGCTGGGCCGCCACCGGCACTGGGATGCCGACCGTGTCAGGTCACCGGCGGCGCCGCCGGATCGGTCAGGCCGTGGCCGTCAGGGTCGCGGGATAACCGGCGGCGGTGATCGCGGCGGCGATGACGGCCGGGTCGAGGTCGTCGTCGGCGGTCACGACCGTGCGGTGCTTGCGCACGCTGGTCTCGGCGCGGCGCACGCCGGGGACCTCCTCTTCGAGGGTTTCGTCGATGAGCAGGCCGCAGCTGGCGCAGTGCATCCCGGTGACGGTGAAAGTGAAGGTGGTCATGACGTCGCCTTCTGGGTGACGGTCAGGCGGCCGGTGTACATGCCCATGCCGCAGGAGTACGCCAACCGGCCTGGTTCGAGGACGCCGAGGTCGATGCGGGTGTCGCCATTGACCGGAAGGATCTTCTCGACGCCCCGGCTGGGGATCACGAACGAGCGCACGCAGCCCTGCGCCTTGTCCGAGCGGACGATCAGGGTGGTGGGCAGCCCGGCGGCGACCTCGAGATTGTTCGGGGTGTAGGCCCCGGTCTGCGCGGTGACGATCACGGTCTGCTGCCCGCCGTCGACGGTGACCCGCGGCCCGGTGACCTCCGCGGGTGCGTCGCCGGACAGGCCGAGAGCGTAGGCGACATTGCTGGCGGCGATCGGGGACCCGGACAGCTCAAGGCCGCCGTTGAGGGTGTAGGCGCCCAGCGCCAGGACGACCACGCCGGTCGCGACCGCTAGGCGCTTGGCCCACGCGCCGGCGGCGCGGCGGGCACGGGCGGCGGCGTAGCCGAGCACGGTGAACAGCGGCGCGGTACCGATGACGAACACGGCCATGATCAGCGCACCCTGCCACGGCGACCCGGACGTGACCGCCAGGGCCATGACCGACAGCGTCACCCCGCACGGGATGAGGACGCTGGTCACGCCGAGCACCGCCGGGGCGAGCGCGGACTGGGAGCGGGCGCGGCCGCGGACCAGGCGGGTCCACGAGGCAGGGGGAGTGAAGGTCAGGCCGCTGAACGCTCTGACGCCGAGCTGCCCCAGGCCCATGGCGATGATCAGTAGGCCGGCGCCGATCTGGACCATGGCACGCAGGTGCACCCCGAGCTCGACGGCGGTGCCGACCGCGCCGAGCAGTGCGCCGAGTAGGGTGTGGGAGGCGAGTTTGCCGGCCAGGAACCCGCCGACGGGGGCGAGGTCGTCACCGATGCCGGGGGTGGGGGCCGGGGCGGCGCCGCGGGGGCGCGGGCCTGTGGTGACAGGTTGGCGCTGGCGGGAGACCAGGCCTGCCAGCAGGCCGCCTTGTACGGCGGCGCAGGACACGCCGCCGGCCAGCAGGCCCAGCAGCAGCACGGAGAACAGACTTGTCGACACTGTGAGAGAAAACCTTTCGCGCGAGGAATGAAACCGACAACAACGCATCCATTGGAATAGATGTTTTGGGGCGGGTTTCTCCTACGTGCGCAGGACGCACAACTGCGCGAGCGTCGCCGCACGCGGCAGCGGCCCGATCGGGCGTAGCAGCATCTGTACGGCACGGGCGATCATCACCAGCAGCCGTCGTGGCGCACCCATCAGCAGCAGCGCACCGGCGACCGCGGCCAGCACGCTCATGCACGCAACGACCAGGCCGCCGTGGCCGCCGTCGTCGGCCGGAACCTGCTCGTGGGCACCGCCGTGCACGTGTGAACCGGTGCCGGCGGCAATCGCCGCCGGCATCATCAGTGGTGCCATGTCGTCGGTGCACTGCCAGGACTGCCACAGCCCGAGCCCGGCCAGCAGCAGCGCGACCAGCACGACACGCAGCGGTTTGCCCGCCGGTCGTGTCGTAAAGTGCTGCACCCCGCAAGGATACGGTGCGCCCCGGCCGGCGGGGCTGGGCCGGGGCGGTGCGTCAGCGTGCGCCGGCACGCTGCTCAGCGTCCAGGCGCCGACCCGGCGGCTGCGCCCGTTCGGCCAACTCAGCCGGGATCTCGGCCAGGCCAGGGCCGCCGGCGGCGATCCACTGCGCCAGGGACTGTGTCGACTGCGGGTCGAGGATGCGTCCGAACCACGTCGCCCGCCCGCCCGCGGCTCGCCCAGCTCTGCTGGGCGCCACCACGACGGTGTTGCTGCGCTCGCAGTTACCCAGGCAGCCGGTGACGGTCAGGTCGACGCCGGGGGCTTGGCGCAGCTGCTCGGCCTGCTGCTGGTGGTCGGTGTCGGGATGCTTGCTGACGGTGCCGCAGCAGCAGCCCCGGCACAGCACCACCCGGCATGTACCCGCAGCGTCGAGGGGGGTCGGCATCGTCGGTTCGCCTCTCGTAAATGCGGGCTGGTGGCATCGCCCCTACAGGCGGTGCCACCAGCGGTGGGTCAGCGTGCGGTGACGGTGGTGAAGCCGCGCAGCCGCAGGCTGTTGGACACCACGAACACCGACGACAAGGCCATCGCCGCACCGGCGATCATCGGATTCAGCAGCCCCAGCGCCGCCAGGGGCAGGGCGGCGACGTTGTAGGCGAACGCCCAGAACAGGTTCGTCTTGATCGTCGCCAGGGTGCGCCGCGACAGCCGGATCGCGTCGACCGCGGCCATCAGGTCGCCGCGGACCAGGGTCAGGTCGGCGGCCTCGATCGCGGCGTCGGTGCCGGTGCCCATCGCCAGCCCGAGGTCGGCCTGGGCCAGGGCGGCGGCGTCGTTGACGCCGTCACCGACCATCGCCACGACCTTGCCCTCGCCCTGCAGCCGCTTGACGACCTCGACCTTGTCTGCGGGCATGACCTCGGCGATCACCTGCTCGATGCCGACCTCGGCCGCGATCGCCTTGGCGACCGTGGTGTTGTCCCCGGTCAACAGCACCGGCGTCAACCCCAGCGCCCGCAGCCCGGCGACCGCGGCGGCGCTGGTCGGCTTGACCACGTCGGCGACCGCGAACACCGCACGTGCGGCACCATCCCAGCCGGCCAGCACCGCCGTGCGCCCGGCCTGCTCCGCGATCTGGCGGGCGGCGTCGAGCTCGGCAGGCACGCTCAGACCGTGCTCGGCCAGCAACGCCGCCCGGCCCACGACCACCGCAGTGCCCTCGACGGTGCCGGTGACACCCAGGCCTTGGGTGTTGGCGAACCCGGACACCGGCGGCAGGTCCCCGTCTTCGGCCGCCGCGGCGGCGATGGCCTGAGCGATCGGGTGCTCGGAAGCGGCCTCGGCCGCGCCGGCCAGCCGCAGCGCGGTGGCCCGGTCGGTGCCGTCGGCGATGACGACGTCGACCAGGGTCATCCGGCCAGTGGTGACGGTGCCGGTCTTGTCCAGCACGACGGTGTCGACCCGCCGGGTGGACTCGAGCACCTCGGGACCCTTGATGAGGATGCCCAGCTGCGCGCCGCGGCCGGTGCCGACCAGCAGCGCCGTCGGCGTCGCCAGCCCCAGCGCGCAGGGGCACGCGATGATCAGCACGGCGACCGCGGCAGTGAACGCCGCCGCAACACCGTTGCCGGTGCCCAGCCAGTACCCCAGCGTCGCGACCGCCAGGGCGATGACGATCGGGACGAACACCGCCGAGATCCGGTCAGCCAGCCGCTGCACGGCCGCCTTGCCGGTCTGGGCCTGCTCGACCAGCCGCGCCATCTGCGCCAACTGCGTGTCGGCACCGACCCGGGTCGCCTGCACGACCAGCCGCCCGCCGACGTTGACGGTCGCGCCGACCACGGAGTCACCGGGACCGACCTCGACCGGCACCGACTCACCGGTCAGCATCGAGGCATCCACCGCCGAACTGCCGTCGGCGACAAGGCCGTCGGTGGCGATCTTCTCCCCGGGCCGGACCACAAAACTGTCTCCGACGGCCAGCTGCGCCACGGGGATGCGCTGCTCGCGGCCGTCACGCAGGACGATGACGTCCTTGGCGCCCAGTTCGAGCAGCGCCCGCAGGGCCGCGCCGGCGCGGCGCTTGGACCGGGCCTCGAAGAACCGGCCGGCGAGGATGAACACGGTGACCGCAGCAGCGACCTCGAGGTAGATGTTGCCGGAGCCGTCGCTGCGGGAGATCGACAGGCTGAACGGGTGCGTCATGCCGGGCGTGCCCGCGGTGCCGAAGAACAGCGCCCACAGCGACCACCCGAACGCGGCCAGGGTCCCCACGGAGATCAGCGTGTCCATGGTCGCGGCCCCGTGGCGCAGGTTGACCCACGCGGCACGGTGGAACGGCGCGCCGCCGTAGACCACGACCGGTGCGGCCAGGGTCAGCGACAGCCACTGCCAGTTCGTGAACTGCCACGCCGGGACCATTGCCAGGACCACGACCGGCACCGCCAGGACCAGCGATTTCCATAGGCGTCGGCGCAGCCCGGCGAGCTCGTCTGCCGGTGCGGCCTGCTGGTCGGGTTCGGCTTGCGGGGGTGTCGGTACGGCGGCGGTGTAGCCGGTGGCCTGCACTGTGGCGATCAGGTCATCGGGTGACAGCGTGTCGGGGAACGTCACTGACGCCTTCTCGGTGGCGTAGTTGACCGTGGCGGACACACCGTCCATGCGGTTGAGCTTCTTCTCGATCCGCGCGGCGCAGGAGGCGCAGGTCATGCCGCCGATGGCGAGCTCGATCTGCTGGGTGGCGTAGGTGAGCGGCTTGCTGTCGGTGCTCATCAGTGCCCTCCTTCGTGTCCGTGCGACGGGCTGGGCGCCGCGGCGCTGGGCGCGGGCGCCGGTGCGGCGGCCTGCCCGGCCACCGCGGTGAACGAGGCGGTGCGTACGACGCCGGCGTGCTGGAAGTCCAGGAACAGCCGGTAAGCCCCGGCGGAGGGGACCTCGGCGTGGAAAACGATCTGAGGTCCGGCGGCGGTGCGGCCGTCGCCGGGTGTGCCGTCGGGGTGTACGTGCAGGTAGGCCAAGTCGCCGTCACGCAGCGCGACCAGGTGCCCGTAGGCGGCCAAATACGGCTGCAGGTCGGTGACCGGCACGCCGTCCTTGGTCACGGACAGGGTCAGTTTCGACGAGGTGCCGGGCACCAGGTCGCCGTCGAAGGTGATGGTGTAGCCGTCGACGGTGGCCGTGCGTGCGGGCGCGGGCAGCGGCTGCGGCTGATAGTCACCTGCGGCGGGCAGGTCCACGCCGAGGGTCAGCGACTGGTCGCGGCCGGCGGGCTGGAAGTCGGCGAACAGCCGGTACTGCCCGGCGGCCGGCGCCTTCAGGTCGATCTGCCACACGCCGTCGGGACCCAGCGTCGGGTGGACGTGCTGGAAATCGGTCAGGTCCCGTCGCACGACGATCAGGTGCAGGTCCTTGTCGTGGGTGGGCGTGTAGGCGGTGACGGGCTTGCCGTCCGGGCCCAGGACCGCAAACCGCAGCGCGGTGGGGGACTGGGTGGACAGGGCGGTGGTCAGCGGCTGCAGCCGGTAGCCGTCCTCGGCGGTCTGCAACCCGCCGGGCACCTCGGCCGGCTGCGGGGCGGCAGGTGTGGCGGCGTGGCCGCCGTGCGCCGGGCTCGCCGGCTGGGGGTTGTCGGCGGCGGAGCCGGGGCCGGCCAGGTGGCCGGCCCCGAGCGACGCTGCGAAGACCGCGGCCAGGCCGAGCCCGTACAGGCTCAGCTTGAGCGGGGTGTTCATGACTGTGCTCCGATCAGTTCGTAGCCTGCCTCGTCGACCGCGGCGGCGACCGCGGTCTGCTGCAGCGGCTCGGTGCTGGTCACGGTGACCGCACCGGTCGCCAGGTCGACCTGTACGCCGGTCACGCCGTCGATCTTGCCGACTTCGGCGCTGACCGAGTTCACGCAGTGCCCGCAGGTCATTCCCTTGACGGTGTAGACGGTCTCCATCACAACTCCCTCCACGCGATACCCCCACGGGGTATCTCTCACGGCACCGTAACATACCCCCGGGGGGTGTGGCTAGCGGGCGGCGATGGCCGTCGTCACACCGAACACCTCTTCCCCGCAGGCCACGCTGTCACCGGTGTACGGCGACCGGCGGCGAGCCGGCCGTCGAACACCGGCCGGTCGACGAAGCGCCTGCTCGTCGCCGAAGATACCCCCCGCCGGTATCCTGGCCGCAGCACGTGGCACCCTGGCCGCAGACGCGATCGCCCGCTGCGCGGGCGAGGGTTGGCTACGGTGGAAAGGTGACCGACGTGCACCGGGTGACGCTGCGAGTGCTGCTGATGGCAGTGCTTTTCGGCCTCACCCTCATGCACACCTTCGGCCACGCAGCCCACGCAGGCCCCCACCACCCCGACGCGGCAGGCGCCTACAGCCACACCGCGCCCACAGCGGTCCCCGCGTTCCAGCCGGACGACTGCCACGGCTGCGGCGACCACCAGCCATGGCAGGCCTTCAGCGTCTGCATGGCCGTGCTGTCGGCACTGGCCCTGCTCGCGATCGCCCTGTTCTGGCTGCGCCGAGCGGCCGGCCGCGTCCATCCGCCACGGCCGGCCGCAGCGGCGTCCGCCTGCTCGCGCGGCCCGCCTGCGGTGGATCCGCTGCGCCTGCGCCTTGCCCGCCTGTCGGTGTCTCGGACGTGAGACGACCCCTGCGGCCCACCTGTGGCGGCCGCACGGAACACCTCACGTCCGGCAGACCGATGGAAGGCTCAACCATGAACAAGAACATCGTCCGGCGGCTGCTGCTGACCGGCTCCCTCACCGCTGCCCTGTTCGCGGCCGGCTGTTCGGCCGCTGGCGAGCACGGTGGCAACAGCGGCCACGGCGGCACACCGGCGCCGTCGATCCCGGCCGGGTCGGCCCACAACGCCGCAGACGTCACGTTCGCCCAGGCCATGATCCCGCACCACCAGCAGGCGGTGCGCATGTCCGAACTCGCCGCGACCAGGGCCGCCGACCCGCAGGTCGCCCAGCTCGCCACGCAGATCAAGACGGCGCAGGGCCCTGAGATCGAGACCATGCAGAGCTGGCTCAAGGCGTGGGGTCAGCCGACCGCCATGCCGGGTCACGACATGGGCAACATGCAGTCGATGCCCGGCATGATGACCGACGAGCAGATGGCCGCGCTGGAAGGCATGTCGGGCGCGGCGTTCGATCGCGAGTTCGTCCGCATGATGATCGCCCACCACCAGGGTGCGATCACGATGGCCAAGACCGAGCAGGCCAACGGCTCGGACCGCGCGGCCAAGGAGCTCGCGGCGAAGATCGAGAAGGATCAGACCGCCGAGATCGCCACGCTGCAGCAGATCCTCGACCGGCTGAAGTAACACCAACGCGGCGGGTGCAGGGCCCAGCCCTGCATCCGCCGTCACACGACGCGGTGACCCGTTCAGCCGCGCTTCATCAACCGCCCGACCGCGGCCATCATCTCGGTGGCCATCTCCTCGGAGCGGCCCTGCTCGGCGCCGGCCTGCATGCAGTGGCGGGCGTGGCCGTCCAGCAGGCCCAGGCCGACCTTGTCCAGCGCAGCCTGGATCGCTGAGATCTGGGTGAGCACGTCGATGCAGTAGCGGTCGTCTTCGACCATTTTCTCGATGCCGCGCACCTGGCCCTCGATGCGGCGGATGCGGGTGAGCAGCTGGTCCTTGGTCGCGGTGTAGCCGCGGGTCGGGGTGCCCGTCGCGGGCGTGGTCGGGGCGTGGGTGTGCGTCGTCATGACACCACTATAGCGAAACCCCCGGGGGGTATGCTACGTTGCCGAAGACGCTATACCCCCACCGGGTATGGGTATCTGAGAGGGGTTCTGTCATGGGCTGCTGCGACAACGGCACCTGTTCGACCACCACCGTTTCGGCCATCGGCCGCGCCTACACCGTGTCCGGGATGACCTGCGGCTCGTGTGCCGCCCGCGTGACCGCCGCGGCGCGGGCCGTGCCGGGTGTCACCGACGCCACGGTCGACCTGGCCGCCGCCACCCTCACCGTCGCCGGCACCGCGAGCCCGGCCGAGATCACCGCGGCCGTCACCGCCGCCGGCTACACCGCACACCCCTAGAACCCGCCGGCCCCACGCGGCCGGAACCTTGAAGGGACCCGAAGTCATGTCAACGCAACCGCGGCGCTCGTGGGCCCTGGCGCTCATCGCCGCCGCACAGTTCATGGTCATCATGGACACGTCGATCATCGGCGTCGCCCTGCCCCACATTCAGGACCAGCTCGGCTTCACCCAGGAAAACCTGTCCTGGGTGTTCAACGCCTACGTGATCGCCTTCGGCGGCCTGCTGCTGCTCGGCGGGCGCCTGTCGGACCTGTTCGGCGCCCGGCGCATGTTCATCACGGGCTGGCTGATCCTGCTCGCCGGCTCCGCAGCCGCCGGCGCCGCCGGAGACGTCGCGACCGAACTGAGCGCCCGCGCTGTGCAAGGCGCCGGCGCCGCGCTGATCGCCCCGTCGTCGCTGACACTGCTGATGATGCTGTTCGGCGCCAACCCGCGCGAGCTGACCCGCGCTCTGGCCCTGTACGGCGCGGCCGCCCCAGCCGGCGGCACCGCTGGGGTGTTCCTCGGCGGCCTCATCACCCAGTACCTGTCCTGGCCGTGGATCTTCTACCTCAACATCCCGGTCGCCATCGCCGCCGTCATCGCCGCCCCGGCGCTGATGCCGGCAGGTACCCGAGCCCGCGGCAGCGTCGACTGGGCCGGCGCGCTCACCGTGACCGCCGGCCTGGCCGCATTGGTGTACGGCATCGTCGCCGCACCCGAACGCGGCTGGACCTCCCCCCACATCTGGGCCGTGCTCGGGGCAGCGACCGCTCTGCTGGCCGCCTTCGTGATCATCCAGGGTGTGCGGCGGGCGCCGCTGCTGCGCCTGTCGCTGCTGCGGGCGCCGAACCTCACCGCGGCCAACCTCGCCCAGGCACTGCTGGGCGCGGCGTGGATCCCGATGTGGTTCTTCCTCAACCTCTACCTGCAGCAGGTCCTCGGCTACAGCGCCCTGCCGGCCGGGGCGGCACTGCTGCCGATGACCCTGCTCATCATGGCCGCCATGATCACGCTCGCGCCGCGGGTCATCGCCCGGTTCGGCCCGAAGGCGACCACCGTCACGGGGCTGGCGATCCTGGCCGCAGGTATCGGCTGGCTGGCCCTGGTCCGCGCCGACGGCAGCTTCACCGCCGACGTCCTCGCAGCCTCGCTACTGGCCGCGACCGGCATGGCCCTGGCGTTCATCCCGTCGCTGGGCACGGCGATCTCCGCCGCACCCCCAGCCGACGGCGGCCTGGCCTCCGGCCTGGTCAACACCAGCTACCAGGTCGGCTCCGCGCTCGGCCTGGCCGCGATGACCGCCCTGGCCGCCTCCCACGGCGCCACCGCACTCGGCGACCCTGACGCACTGACCGGCGGATTCTCCGCCGCGTTCACCGGCGCCGCCGTCATCGCGGCCGCGGCCGCCGTGCTGGCCGCCATCACCCTCCGCACGCCATCGCCAACCTCACAGCAGGCCACAACAGAGCAGACGACCGCCGAGCAGGAAGCCCTCGCGGTCCGGACACGAGCCTGACCGCTTGCCCGTGGCGGGGAGCCGGCACCACCGCGCTGCCCGCCAAGGCCGGAAACGCCACCAGCAAGCTTCCCAAATAATGATCAAATCGCGCGCCCGACTTACCCCCACGGGGTATGTTCGGAAGTGGATCTAGCGAAGACGGGACTGGGGAACCGCAATGAGACACCAACACTCCGGCCAAGGCCACCAGGCCCACAACAGCGCGCACGGCGGCCATGTCGCCGAGATCGCATTGGAATTCTGCTTCTGCGCCACCGAACTGGCCGCCCTCGAGCGGTGCCTCATCGCACAGCCCGGCATCACGACCGCGGTAGCCGACCGCACCCGCTCCGTCCTGCACATCGGCTACGACCCGGAACGCATTGACGCCCCCGGCATCCAGGCGTTGCTGCGCGGGCGCGGCTACGGCTGCGAATGCGCCGACTGCCCGGCCTCGTGCTGCCAGCCCGGGCACCCGGCCGCCGGCCATCCCGACGAGCCGGATGCCCACGCCCACCACCCCAGCCACACCGCCGCCAGCCGGCCGGCCGACGACCCGGCCGGCGGCCACGCCCACCAGTCGCCAACGGCGACGATGCAGCACCCGCCGGCCGCCGACCAGACACACCCGGCCGAGCACGACGAGCACGCTGGCCACGACGAGCACGCCGGCTACGACGAGCACGCCGGACACGGCGCGGACATGGTCGCCTCGATGCTGCGCCGCTTCGTCATCAGCGCGGTCCTGACCATCCCGATCGTGTTGTTCTCGCCGATCGGGGAGGTGTTCGGGTTCCCGTCGCAGCCGCCGTTCGGGCTTTCCATGGGCTGGTTCGGGCTGATCCTGGCCACCCCCGTCGTGTGGTGGGGCGGCTGGCCGTTCATCTCCTCGGCGGCCCGCTCGCTGCGTCACGGCGAGGTCACCATGATGACCCTGATCGCCGTCGGCATCCTCGTGGCCTACCTGTACTCCGTCGCCTCGACGCTGCTCGGCGGGCATGAGGTGTTCTTTGAAGCCGCCGCGATGCTGACCACGCTGAGCCTGCTCGGGCACTGGCTGGAGATGCGCTCACGCTTCGCCACCGGCCGAGCCGTCGAGGCGCTACTGCAACTGGCACCGCCGACGGCGATCGTGCGCCGCGTCGGCCAGGAGACCGAGATCCCCCTGGACCGGGTGGTCACCGGTGACGTGATCGTCGTGAAGCCGGGCGCGAAGATCCCCGTCGACGGCACCGTCGCCGACGGGGAGTCCTACGTCGACGAGTCGATGATCACCGGCGAGCCGGTGCCGGTCGTCAAGCGGCCGGGCGACCCGGTGGTCGGCGGCACGATCAACACCACCGGCGCGTTCACGTTCACCGCCACCGCGGTCGGCGCCGACACCGCACTGGCCCGCATCGTGCAGATGGTCCGCAACGCACAAGCATCCAAGGCCCCCGCGCAGCGGCTGGCCGACACCGCCGGCAAGTACCTCGTCTACGTCGCGCTCGCCGCGGGCGCGCTGACCTTCGCCGCGTGGATGCTGTGGGGCGCACACGGGGTCGGGTTCGCGCTGACCGCCGCGGTGTCGGCGATCGTCATCGCCTGCCCCGATGCCCTCGCGTTGGCCACCCCGACCGCGATCACCGTCGGCGTCGGGCAGGGCGCCCGCGGCGGGGTGCTGTTCAAGAACGCCACCGCCCTCGAAATGACCGCCGGTATCGACACGGTCGTGTTCGACAAGACCGGCACGCTGACCGCCGGCAAACCCACCGTCACCGACCTCGTGCCCGCCGACGGCGTCACCGATGAAGAACTGCTGCGCCTGGCTGCCGGTGCCGACCAGCCGTCCCAGCACCCTCTTGCCGCGGCGATCGTCGACGCCGCCCGTCAGCGCGGCGTCACCGTCAACCCGCCCGAGGTTTTCGACTCGGTACCCGGCCACGGCGTCCAGGCCACCGTCGAAGGCCGCAAGGTGCTCATCGGCAACGCCCGGCTAATGCAGCGCGACAACATCGACATCAGCGGGCTGACCGGCGCCGGGCTGGCGCTGGCCGGCGACGGCAAGACCGCCATGTACGTCGCGGCCAACGGCCGTGCGCTGGGCGTCGTCGCGGTCGCCGACCCGATCCGCGACTCCGCCAAGGCCGCGATCGCGGCGCTGCACGCCGCAGGCGTGCGCACGGTCATGCTGACCGGCGACCAGCGCTCCACCGCCGAGGCGGTCGCCCGGCAGTTGGGCATTGACACCGTCATCGCCGAAGTCCTGCCCGCAGAAAAAGCCGGCCACATCGCCAAGCTGCAGCAGGGCGGCGCGAAGGTGGCGATGGTCGGCGACGGTGTCAACGACGCCCCCGCCCTGGCGCAGGCCGACATCGGCATGGCGATCGGCGCGGGCACCGACGTGGCCGTGGAGACCGCTGATGTCGTGCTCATCCGTGACAACCCTGCCGACGTCGCCTACGCCCTGAGCATCGCCCGCGCCGTCCGAAAGAAGATCAAGCAGAACCTGTTCTGGGCCGCGATCTACAACCTCCTCGCCATTCCGGTCGCAGCCGGAGTGTTCTACACGAGTCTGGGGATCCTGCTGCAGCCGCAGTGGGCGGCGCTGCTGATGAGCGCCTCCACCATCATCGTCACCTTCAACGCGCTGCTGCTGCGCCGGCACACCCCGCCCGTGCCGCAGCCCGCACGTACGCCTGCCACCACGGCGGTTGCCAGCTGAAGCGGGTCAGACCGTCGGGCGCAGCACGGCGAGAGCGACCGCGATGAGACGGGCTGACGGCGACATTCGCCGTCAGCCCGCCTCATGCCCTGCAGGCGCTGATGCGGCATCCGGCCCGTTTCGCCGCAGGCAACGTCACTGCGGACGTCCCCTGAGCTCGCGGCGTCGGCGAGCAGCTCGGTGACACGGAGGCGCAGGTACTGGGTTTGGGCCTTGCGCGGGCATCGCCGGGGCCGGGCAAGTGCTGGCCAACGGACCTCTCCCGACCAACGCCTCGGTGCGTGCGATGCCGCCGCGGCATCAACGGCGCTGCCCTCACAGCTGGTGTACAGCTTGATGGCACCGGCGCAGAAGGGTCGACACAGATCCTGACTTCCGGTAGGAACATCGTGGGACCAACCAGGGGAGGGCGGGCCACTGATGTCCAAGCGCCGAAGTGGACAGACTCGACGGCAGAGCCAGGTTGCGCTGGGCAGCGCCGTTCTGAGCGCACTTATCGCAGGTGGCATCGCTGTGCCCGCCGGCGCCGAGGCGCCCGTCGGTTCGAACATCACGTCGATCCCCGACGCGGGCTCCCGCCCCCAGCCCGACGGGCTGCCGGCACTGCCGCTCGGCTCGCTGAGCCAGCCCCGCACTCAGCCGACGACCGCCCAGGCCGTGCTGCTGGCCCAGTACACCGCCGCCGAGCTTGAACTGTCCGTGCTCGGTGCGCGCCGCAGCGAGCTGTATCAGACGTACGCCAACGCCCTCGTGGCCAAGGCCGTGGCCGACTACGCGTGGCGGGCCACCGCCGATACCCTGCGTGAGGCCAAGAAGGCAGCCGAGGCCGCAGCGGTGGCCGCCTACCAGGCCGCGGTCAAGGCACCGCCCCGGCTGGGCGAGTCGCTCAACGAGCTCGAGCAGCTCATCCCGCGCAACGAGGCGACGCCGGAGACCGAGGCCGTGCTCAACGACCTCGCGCGCGCCCAGCAGGAGGAGCGCCAGGCGTACACGGTGCTCACGGCCGCCATCACGGCCGAGCAGCAGGCTTCCTCGGCCTACGCGGCGGTGGAGACGGAGTTCAAGCGTAAGGAGGTCGCCTTCCTAGAGCTCAAGCGGCGCCTCGCTGAGCTGCAGTCCGAAGCCGACCGCGTGCGAGAGCTCGAGCAGCAGAACCTCGGTGGCTACGACGCCGGCAAGAGCAACGCCGGACTGGTCGCGCATACCAAGGCGCGCCAGGCCGTCATGTTCGCGCTCAGCCAGCGTGGCAAGCCCTACCGCTGGGGCGACGAGGGCCCCAATACCTATGACTGCTCGGGCTTGATGCTGGCTTCGTACCTTTCGTCCGGCGTCAGGCTCAACCGAGTCGCCAAGGACCAGTACTACGGGACCCGGCACAAGACGGTCAGCAAGAACGCGCTGCTGCCGGGTGACCTGCTCTTCTACGCCACCGATCCCGCCGATTGGCGCACCATCCACCATGTGGCCATGTATATGGGCGACGGCCGCGTGGTACAGGCACGCACTACGGGCGATGTGGTGAGGATCTCGACTGTCAATCTGAGTTCTGTCGACTTCGCCACCCGGGTGGTGGACGCGCTGCCGGCGCCGAACCAGCCCGGCCCGACGCAGACCAGCGGCCCGGCGCCGACGCAGACCACATCGCCGCGGCCGTCGGCTAGTTCCTTGCCCTCGGCGAGCAGCTCGCCGACCCCCTCGGCCAGCCCGTCGCCATCCCCGTCGCCGAGGCCCGCCGAGTCGCCGTCCGCGGCGGGCCCAGGTCCATCGAGCACGCCTTCCCCGGTGCCCGCCCCGGCGTAAGGCTCGCTACACCATCGTGTTCGACGTGATGCGCCTTAAGGACCGGGACGGACCGATTGTTAGGACCGCAGTTGCTTGAGGCGACCGATGAACTGTTCGAGTGCGGGTTGCGTCGGTGTGGGCATGTGATGCGACCGATCGGAGGCGGCAGGGTGTGCGTTGACGACTGCCGCCGGTCGCTTAGGGGTGGGTGGCTGCAAGGATCAGCCTGCGCATCAGCCGGTCCAGTTCCACCGGTTGCATCGGTTCTGCCGCTTGAAGCCACCATTGCACGATAGCCAGGTAGGCGCCGGCGGCGTACTTCGTGAAGCCGTCGAGCGGCAGCGGCAGCTGTGTCAGCCGGGCTTGCAGGAGGTCTTGCCTGATCGCTTCTTCGAGCAGGGACATGATGCGCTGCGCGACCGGGGTGTGCTGGGCGGAGCCGAATAGTGCCTGCCCGAGGGCGCGGTGCTGCTCAATGTGGCGCAGCAGCGGCAGGCTGAAGCCCAGCGGCTGTTCGTTAGGGCTGGTCAGGACTGTGCGCAGTTCACCGAGTGAGGCGTTGAGTAGCGCCTCTTTGCTGGAGTAATGGGCGTAGAAAGTCGAGCGGCCGACGTCGGCTCGGTCTATCACGTCCTGGACGGTTATCTGGTCGTACTGCCTCTCGCTCATGAGGCTCAGTAGCGCTGTTTGGAGCGCGTTCTGGGAGCGCCGTACACGCCGGTCGGATGTTGTGGCCACCATCACAGTCCTTTGCTGGACGAAGCGTCTGTCAGCTGTGCCGAATCGAACTGTTCCAGGCAGAACCGTTCCTGGTCCCACGAGTCTAATGAACGTAGCGTTCGTTTCCAGACATCATGTTCGGAAAGGATGCTTCGTGGATAGGACGCTTCGCCGTTCTATAGTCGCCGTCACCGCTGCCATGGTCGCGACCGGCGTTCATCATGTGTTCCGGTTGGGCACGGGAGCGCTGCCGGCGGCAATCGGGCTTTGCCTGCTGCCATCGGTGCTGGTAGCCGTCTACCGGTGGCGATCCAGCCGGTGGCTGCTGGGCGGGTACCTGCTCCTCAACATGCTGGTCGTGTGGTGGTTCGGCGTCGTCGACGGATTCCTCGACCACGTGCTCAAGGCGGCAGGCCTGTCCAACCTGACTTTTCTGCCCGGAGGCGACCAGGACGTGGTGCCGACCGTTTACCAGCTGTGGTCGCCGCAAGCGACTCAGGTCTTCTACGAAGGCACCGGCGTGCTGACCGCTGTGGCCAGCGCGTTCACGACGTACTACGGATGGCGCCTCGCGTCGCAGCTGTTCAGGTCGTTGCTGGACGAGCAGCCCAGCGTGCGGTAGCGCAGACGCGGGGCAAGTTCAAGGCACCGTGGGGTCGGCAGGCAGCGTGCCGGGCAGTCGGGCGGGGCAACGACCGGAAACGTCGTTGCCCCACTCCGGCCACCGGCCGCAGCAGGCATGAGACTGAGTGCGCCACAACCCCCGACGTGCTAAGCCGCGCCAAGACCGGCGGAGAGGTCTTCAGCATCGCGACCAGCTCGGCCGGTTTGGCGATTTGCCTACGTGATGAGTGAAGGTACACGCGCGAGCGCCGGTCAGCTTGGACGTACGTATCCGGCCAGCGGCATGACGTCGACGTACTGCATGCGCACGACGTCGCCGGTGTGGGGTGCGTGGACCATGACCCGCCTGCCGTTGACCTTCCCGACGTACATGCCCATATGGTGCAGGCCGTCGTTGGGGTAGAAGAAGACCAGGTCGCCGACGATGGGGGTACTCACCCGCTTGCCCTCGGTCCACTGGGCCTTGGTGTAGTGGGTCAGCTCGACGCCGGCTTTCGCCCATGCCCACTGGGTCAGGCCCGAGCAGTCGAAGGTGTTCGGGCCGTTGGACCCGAAAACGTACGTCTTGCTGATCTGCTTGCACGCGGCAAGCGCCGCGGTGTTGCCCTTCGAGGACGTGTTGTCCTGCGTGCCGAGTGCGGGCACCGGGCACAGGTTGCCGATCTTCAACGAGCCGCCGGGGCCGCCGCTGCCGTATGCCTTGAGTCGCAGGGCCGCGAGCCGTTCCATGTCGGCCTCGATGGTCTTCTTCTTGGCCGCCATGTCGGCGTCCTTCTTCGCCTGGTCGGCGATGATCTGGTCGAGAGCGGCTTTCTGCTCGTCGAACTCGGCCTTCACCTCGGTCGTCTTGGCGATCTCCTGCTGCTTGGCGTGGGCCAGTTGGGTCAGGATCGACAGCTGCTGGGCGAACCGCTGAGGTGACCCCGTGGACAGCAGCGAGTTGATCTCCTGTGTGCGGCCGCCTTTGTAGTACTCGGAGGCGATGACGCCGACCCGGGCCCGGGTAACCTCGACCGTCAGCCGCAGCGGCGCGAGCTTCGCGTCCAGGGTGGCGGCCTTCTTCTTCAGCTTGTTCAGCTCGGCGTGGACCTTGTTGTACTCCTCGATCACCGGCTCGAGCTTGTTTCACGCGGTGAGGATCTGGGCCTCGATCTCGGCGGGGGTCGGCTCGGCGTGCGCGGGGGCCGAGCAGAGCAGTCCGGCCGTCAAAGCTGCCACCACGATCAGGACCCGCGCGAGCGGGCGGGACGCGGTATGGAGGGGGGACACCGGATCTCCTTTGCCGCCGACCGCGGCCGGAGGTCGGGGTGAGCCCGGCGGCGGTGACTGCCGCGGGGTCGCAGGGGGTGCAACCAGGCGTACGCGGCAGTTGGCCACCAACCCTAGGAAGAAAGGCGAACCGGTTTCAACCCAGGGCCAGGACAACTTCGCTGAGCTGCCGCGATGTCACATACCGTCAGGCTCAGGCCGAGCTGTGATGGCGGCAGGCACATCGTCGAAACGTCACCGTCCGACGGCGCCGCCGGTTGCGGCCACCGCGCCTGCGAGCCGAGCCGGGTCAGGCCGGCGGCCGCAGACCGGCGAGGGTGACGGCGACCAGCCGGCCGAGCGCTACTTTCGACGTCAGACCGCTGGCGGCCTGCAGAGCGTTGAGGCAGAACGCGGCCAACTCCGCCGCGGGGACGTCGTCGCGCACGTCACCGGTGCGTACGCCGCCAACGATCAGGTCGGCGACGAGCGCGCGTAGGTGCTGATGGGCGTGGGCCATGTGCGGACCTTGGTGCAGCATCGCCGCCACGTCCCCGCCGTGGCGGGCCTGGCAGATGTGCGCGTACGTCTCCAGCACGCTGACCAGGGCCCGGCCGGGGTCTCCGGCTTGCTCGCGCACTGCCTGAAGCTGGTGCAGGTGTGCGCCGACCTGCCGCTCGTGCCACGCCTGCAGGATCGACTCGACGTCGGGGAAGTACTTGTACAACGTTGCCCGGCCGATGCCGGAGGACTCGGCGATCTGCGACATCGTCACCGACGCCAGCCCGTGCGCGGCGACAAGGTTCGCGGTGGCGTCCAGTACCGCCTCGCGCACCGCGTTGCGGTGCGCGTCGATGGTGGCGTTCCACAGCTTCGGCACCCGCCCAGTCTACGAGACGTCGGGTCAGATACATATCGTCTTGTGCAAGACACTATGTATCGTTAAAGTGGCGGCGGAAACAGCACGCCCTGATCGAGGAGTCGACATGACCCAGCGCACCCCCGACGAGAACCACACCCCGCTGCCAGCGGGCATGCCACTCTGGGTGAAGATCTCCGGCCTCATCGCGATCTTGCTCGTCGCAGCGTTCCTCGCCCTGCACCTGACCGGCAACAGCCCCACCCACGGCGGCCACTGATGCCCATGCCACCCCGGCTACGCAAAACCGCCCTCACCGCACACGTCACCACCTCGCTGGGCTGGCTCGGCGCCGTCGCGGCCTTCCTCGCCCTGGCCATCGCGGGCCTCACCACCACCGACCCCGACCGAGCCCACGCCCTCTACCTCGCCGCCGACCTCATCACCTGGACAATCATCGTCCCGCTCGCCCTGGCCTCCTTCGCCACCGGAATCATCCAGTCCCTCGGCACATCCTGGGGACTGCTACGCCACTACTGGGTCCTGGCCAAACTCATCCTGACCATCCCCGCCACCGCGGTGCTGCTCGTGCACACCCAACCCATCGCCGTCCTCGCCACCAGCCACGACGCGCTCGCGACCGACCTGCACGGCCTACGGATCCAGCTCATCGCCGATGCTGTCGCCGCGATCATCGTCCTTCTCGCCGCGACGGTCCTGGCCGTGTTCAAACCACGCGGTATGACCTGCTACGGACAACGCCGGGCTCAACCGGCCGCAGCCTCGTCCCGGTAGCCGCACCGTCGTCACCCCCGGCGAGCGGCAGGCGATCCGCATGGCACGCACCGCGGCGACATGCCCGCGCGCGACCAGCACACAGGCGGGCGCATCAAGACAGGCCACCTCAAAGCGGCGAATCGGCCTTCACTGGCCGCTGAACTGCCTAGCGTGAAGCCATGACGTCTTCACCGCAGCCGGCCTGGCCGATCACCTCGGTTCTAACGACGCTGTCCGAGGAAGCCCCGCCGACAGTCCCGCAGCCCACACAGGTCACGACGCTGCTGGTCGAGATACCGCCCGGAGGGCGTGGTCTGCCGCCGCACCGGCACTCCGGTCCTGTCTTCGGCTACATGCTCGAGGGGGAGATGAAGTTCGAACTCGAAGGCGAGCCCGAACGGGTACTGCGGGCAGGGGAGGCCTTCTGGGAACCCGGGGGAGACCTTATCCACTACCAGGACGCCAATAACCTGCAGGACGCGACGACCAGGTTCGTCGTGGTGATGCTGAGTGTGCCCGGAGCACAGATGGTCACCTTCGTGGACGCGGACGAACTCGAACGTCGCCGCGACCGGCGCGCACCCAGACCAGCGTGACGCGGGTAGGGTTATAAAACCCATGGGCCTTTAGCTGCGCGATGCCTGCCGCACGCCTGCACTCATCGATAACTCAGCCGCCGACATATCGGCGGCTGACCCGCTCGACAGACAGATTGACGACGTGCCGGACGCAGCGCGGGGGTGCACCTGCAGCGCCCAGTCCGGGATCCGCCCGCTGTAGTGGCGGACGTCCTCGTCGGGCGGGGACGGCCCAGCGGCTCGGGTTCACCCTCGACGAGGTCGCCGAACTCGTCGGGCACCCACCGCAACGGCGCCGATCTGACACCAGCCTGCAGAAACGCGCCGCGACCAAACTCGTCGAGATCGAGACGAAGATCGCGGACCTGCGGACCATCGCCGCAAACCTGCGCACCGCCCTCGACGCGGGCTGCGACGACCTGACTACCTGCGCAACGGACTCATGGCCTGACGCTATACCCAGCACTCCAGGGCAGGGCATAGCCCTGTTTCTGGAGGTCGTCGCCAGACAATCTCGTACGTCCGCTGGACGTCGTTGAGTCGATGTAGATTATCGCGATTACGCATGTATCGAGTGTTTTGAGTGGGTGAGTCGCTCGGCACGTCGCGCTTCCCACGCAGCTGCGGTTGTAGCCTGTGCCGAGCAAGCTCCGAACGCCGAGCCACTACGAGGAAGAGCCGATGGCGAGAAAACGGAACGTGCCGCCGATCCTGGCCACCGCCGAGGTGACCATCGTCTCCGGCCCGGGTGCGAAGTACCTGGAACAGGAGCAGACCAGGGCGGTATCAGATGTACTGCGGTGGGTCGCCGAGAACCCGAAGCCGGTCAACACATCACCCGACGAGGCGGGCGAGCCGGCGGTCGTGAGCCGGCAAGCTGACAAGCGCTGAGTAACGGAGGCGGACGCTGGTCTTAGGGGCATTGGAACCTCCGCGGGACTACGAACGGGCCTACAGTGCTCAATACATCCCCCTTTAGAGCTCCCAGGCTGCAGCGGCCGCCTGAAGCGCGAACACGGCCGCGGTGTTGATGACGATCAGCGGCGAGTCCGCTGGCCCGATCGGCCTCGTTGGTGCATTTGCGCCGTACGGTGGCTGTGCAAGCGGCGATCGTGGCGGTAGATATGAGGGAATGCCCCGTGCTCGTGTTAGACGACATTCGCCTGCTGTCGCACTGCGCATTGCCGGTCGCTGGATATTGGCCGCTCTGCGGTGGGTGGCGATCACCGTTTCGCTGCTCATCGGCCTATTCGCGCTTACTGTGGGTGCCTACGACGCGGTAGCCGCCGACCGTGTCGGGGAGCAGGTCGTTGGATCGATCGTCGCTGTCGCGGGCCTGGCGCTGGCCATAGCCGGCGGCAAGGCGCTGAAGGACGGTGCGAGGTTTCGTGAACGCGGCTACGCTCTGGTGGGGTTCGCCTTGGGGGCCTTTCCCGGTTCGGCGATCTGCCTGATTCAGCTGGGCTCATTCGGCTACAGCCCACGGGCTCTCTACTGGATGGCAATGGCACTGTTGCCGTTCACCGTCGCAGTCTCGGCCTGGGCCAAGGGCGCCCGCCCGGGCGGGCGGCAATCCACGGTTTGGGCCACGGTCGTCACGACGATCCTGGCTGCCGCGCTGCCGTGGATCGGCGGCGCCTTCCGCGCGGTCGAGGGGCCGGAGACACTGCAGGTGCAGGCGCTACTGACGGTAAGCGGTCATCGGCAGGATCCGAAGCTGGGCAAAATCGCCGTCGTCAACATCAGTGTCACCGTGCGGAACATCAGCAGCCGGCGGCTGGTCTTCGTGGCATCGTCGTACACGCTCAGGGCGGTCAAACGCCCGCTCGTTTCGAACGTCCCCGACACAGCGGACACGGACATCATTGATGACCTGGGCAGACACAGTTGGTCCGCCCGTTACGAAAAGCCGTCGTCGGCGCCGAAACTGATCGAGGCAGGTTACCTGTACGAGCCCGGCGACTACCTGGAGGCTGGAAGCGAGAACACCCAGAGCTTCCCAGCACTCGTCCCGCTGAAGCAGTACGACACCGCGGAGGTCGACGTCTCGATCGCCACCGGGTTCGCCGACCGGGCACTGCTCGGCGAGAGTACCGGTTCGGACTATCCGCTGCTGCAGTCATGGCACCTGGAGAACACGGGATTGATCAATAAGCTCACCATGGGCGAACAGCAGGTGGAGGTCCAGTACAGTCTGCACACCGACGAGTACGGACCGCTCTTCGGATACTCGGTCACCACGGCCGACGCGCCAGCCGAACGCACACAGCCATACGGCACTTACAACCCCCACACCGAGAGCACGTTCGGGTTCGGGGTGGGCGGAGCCAGCCACGAGATCGCCCTCGACACGGCCGCACCGTGAACCCGGGCCAGCCACCGCCGCAACACCTGGAGATCATTAACATGGGGGTCTGCCCGGTTGGGTGACGCCTGCGTCATGCCGTCGGGGGACCGAGGTACCTCTGGCGGGGGAGTGGGCTTGTGGGTTTGGGGATGTGCGCCGCAGTCTGGACGCAGACAAGTCACTCGGAACGGATGGGATGGTGGGGCTGGCGGCGTGGAGCAAAACGTGGAGCACGGCCCCGCTCGGAACTGCACGCAACTGCGCTGAGCTGCGGCGTACTGCACACAACTGCATACACGTCCTGATTGGACGCCCGTGAAACCGCAGGTCACTGGCTTGATGAACGCTTCCCTTTTTTTCACACGGAAGAGGTCACTGGTTCGATCCCAGTATCGCCCACAGATATATGCAGGTCAGAAGCTCGCTAGCGATCACCGGTAGCGAGCTGCTTCGATTATTGGTGGGCAAATCTGCTCCACAATTGCCCCGCATCAATGGGTCAAACTCAGCTTGATCCTTACACGGCGATCGCGTCACCCCTGGTCACGGGGCTGCGCCGAGTCGCGGCGAAAGCGCGGAGCCCGCTTCCTTGGGCAGGAAGAGTTCTCCGCGTTCTGGCCACTGCATCGCCGACGCCTGATCAGGTCAGCGATCAGGTCGCGGAGTTGGCGGTGAGGTCGAGACCGCGGGCGGCTACCACCTGGGCGCTACCGTCGGCCAGCCGGTAGCACAGGCCAACGACGGCGGCCCGGCCTGCTTCTACCCGTTCGGCGAGCACCCGAGAGCGGTCCAGGAGAAGATCGACCGTATGCCTGATGTGCTCGGCCAGGATTTCGTCGGGCTCGAACAGGCCTGCGGCTCGGGCCGCGAGCACGCTGGGCGTCACCCGCTCGACCACGTCGCGGACGTAGCCCGCTGGTGCGATCCCGTCCTCCAACGCGGCGCAGGCGGCGCCCACCACGCCGCACGAGTCATGGCCGAGAACCAGTACCAGCGGGCAGTCGAGTACGTCTGCCCCGTACTCGATGCTGCCCAGCACCTCCGCGCCCATCACGTGACCCGCGGTGCGCACCACGAACAGGTCACCCAGGCCACGATCAAAGATGATCTCTGCCGCCAGTCTGGAGTCGGAGCAGCCGAACACCACTGCGAACGGGCGCTGGCCAGGCGCGATCTCGGCCCGACGTGTCGCGTCCTGGTTCGGGTGCTCCGGCGCGGGTTGGTGGATACGCGGCAACGGCCGTGCGGGCGTCGCTGACATCGGTGGCGACCAGCGTGTGGCAGGTCGGTGTCCTGCGCGCCGGGGCATGGACGGCCCGAGGGCTGCGAGTGCCGGCCCGCAACGCGCTGCTGGCCGACGTGGTGCACCCGGCCGCGTACGGGCGGGCGTACGGCTTCGAACGCATGATGGACAACCTGGGCGCGATTTTCGGCCCGCTGCTGGCCCTGGCGCTGGTCGCCTCGGTCGGCCTGCGGTGGGCGATCGCGCTGTCGGTCATCCCCGGGCTGCTGGCCGCCGCTGCGATCGTCTACGCCATCCGCAACACTCCACGCCCCACCAAGGCCGAGCGCATCGCGATCCGGATCCGGATCCGGCCCGTGCTGCGCGGCGACCTCGGCCGGCTCATGGGTGCGATCACCGCGTTCGAGGTCGGCAACGTCGCGGCCACCCTGCTGATCCTGCGCGCCACCGAACAGCTCACCCCAGACCACGGCGCCACGACAGCCACGACCATCGCCCTGGCGCTGTACGCGGTCTACAACCTCGCCGCCACGCTGGCGTCGCTGCCGGCCGGGTACACCGCCGACCGGATCGGCGTACGGGGACCAGTCTGGGTCCTGGCCGCAGGCGTAGCCCTGTTCCTTGCCGCCTACCTCGGCTTCGCCGCCGACACCACCACCATCGTGCTGATGGCACTGCCGTTCGCCACGGCGGGTCTGGCCATTGGCTGCGTCGAGACCGCCCAGCACGCCGCCGTCGCCGCACTCGCGCCGACCGAGCTCCGTGGATCGGCCTTCGGGCTCCTCGCGGCCATCCAAGCCGCAGGCAACCTCGCCGCCAGCGCGATCGCCGGGATCCTGTGGACGGCCGTGTCCCCGACGGCCGCGTTCGTCTACCTCGCCGTCTGGATGGCTCTGGCACTGGTGTGGATGTTGCACACCGCGATGCGCTCGGCGCCGGGGCCCGACCTCCGCCGCTCAGGCATAGACACGCACGGCCGTCGGCGGAGTGTGGCCGGTGTCCGAGGTTGCCGCCGAGAGGTTAAGCGGTTTGTCCGCCCACGTCGGGTGATTCAGCGACGCGGGGACTGAGCAACGATCGGAAGCTCGATGGTGGCGTGAAGTATGGCCAGCACACCGGCGTGATGATCGCGGGTGCGTTCGCATGCCAAGGCGACGGTGCACGGCAAATCGCGACCGCATCTGCAAAGTCCGTTGTCGGCGGGGTGATGCTGGGAGATGAGCGCGGCGGCGGCGGCAATTTGTCTGTGCGCTGTTTGCGCAACCTCGGACTGCTTAACCACGTTCTGCCTCCGCAGAAACTCAGACAGCCGCCGCACGGCCGTCAGCCAGCGGTGCAGTCCCCCTGCGCGCCCGACGTGCGACGGCCCACCCACCTCGGCGCGCCGGTGCCTGAACGTGTGCGGGTAGGTGAGAGGGCTGCATGAGCCGATCGGCTCCCGCCCGTCATCCCCGCCCGGCAATCGATCCGGTCCTTGCCGGCTGATCGCCCTCGGAGTCGCGGTGGTGACGGCCGTGATCGTGATCGTGACACCGGCGGCCATCCCGGCGACGAACGCGGTCAAGACGTCACTGTGGGCTGTGTTCTTCTGGCAATGCCGTCCAGTCGCCGCCACGCCGACGATTGCCGCGCCTGCCCAGCGGTTCTGGCACACCGAAGCCGTAGGCGGCATATGCCTGGCTGCCGGGAACGCGCTGGCGGTACTCGCCGGATTAGGACGTCCGGTGCCGCTCGCCAGCCCTGTTTTCGTGTCGTCGGTGATCGTCGCAGCGGGCATCGCGACCCTGGGCTGGGCGCCCCTGCGCCCGGCCGTGATGACACATGGCCCTCGCCGCGGCGCGCGGCGAGGGCCATGTGTCATTTGCAACAGTGATCCGTCTGCCGTCCCCGGGTCCGTTAGACATGGCCTAGTTGCTCAGGCGTGGGACTCGCAGTCCGGCGAGCATTGAGCTTCCACCCCAGGACCGGACACCGGGGTTCTCACGCTGCGAGGGCGTGGTCGTGACGATACCCGAGGCGGACCTCGGTGGGTGTGCGGTATCCGAGGGTGGAATGTAGACGGTTGGCGTTGTA
>NZ_VIQO01000048.1 GCF_007483665.1 Catellatospora sichuanensis | reverse complement strand
CAGTTCCTACGTGCTCACGTTGGCGTCGCACACGAAGAAGAGCAACCCTCCGGGCTGCTCTCAAGATCCCGCTCACCAGCAACGACGCAGGCCTACGCCACATGCTCACAGCGAATGACGCTCAACAGACGGCATGGCCGAACACTTCGGGCCACCACCACGTGACTGCGGCGCAGCCACTGCACAGCAGGAAGAACGCGAGTACGAGCCAGAACGGGCCCACGGGCCGAGGATCCCTCTAGGCTTCACGTTCTCGCACGGCCGATGCTCGGGGTAGTGCATCGGCACCAGGTCACCTGGGTAGACCTCGCGGGGCGCGGATTTGCTCTCCGGGCGCATGACCGACTCGCAGACCTGCCCCGTCCGGGTCTCGAACCGTACGGTGTAGGAGCTCTCGCTGCGCTCACCAACCGTCACCGCGATCACCTCGGCGTCCACGTCTGCGCCCCGGGCCTGGTCCCGCCCCCACCCGGCCAGCGCGACCAAGGGCACCAGCAGGTAGGACGGCGAGCAGAGTGACCCCGATCCGGGGAGTCGGGTCGGTGACCCTGGGCAGACGGTTAGGCATGTCGGTGAGTGTGCGTGGGCGGTGCCACCACAGGTCCGGTGGGCCGCGTCTCGTTTGAGGTCGGGTGTGTCCGGCTGAGTCCGACTGGTTGTGACGGGCTACGGAACATAGCGGGAACGCTCGCAACCGGCGATCTTGTCCGATGTCGGTCGCCGTACGGACAATGGCTCCGTGGAACTCAGTGCGGATGAACGTGCGCGTGCGGTCGATCTGGTTCGTGAACTGCGTGACCCCATGCTGCCGAACGCGCTCGGTCCTCGGTACGAGGAACTCCGACGGCTGGTGATCAGTCCCCGCGTGTGGGACCTGATGTTTTGGACCGTGCCTGAGCTGACAGACGAAGAGGTCGTGGAAGAGGCGTTGAAGTACGAGCCTTACGTGATCTTGGGTCATCCGGCGTGAGCTGATCCCCTTGGACTGGCGGGCTCTGCCTAAGCACAGGGTGGGGTCCGGAGTGCCTGCCGAGGCTTCAACGCTGACCGTCGATGCCGACTGGTGGCGGCGCCTCGCGGGTAGGTGATGGCCGGCGTGTCAGTACAGCAACCGGTCCACCCACAGCGCACCGCGCCGGACCGCAGCAACGTTGCTGACCTCGGGACACACGCTTAGCGACCGAACCGCCGGTAGTTCGTGTCGAGAGGATCGTGTGGCATGGCTGGCGTGTAGCAGCCGCTGTAGCTATGGCCACGACCGCATGTGGATGTCAGCCGCGTTAAGACCCGGGCGTTGCTGGGGGAGAATCGGGAGCGGACTCGGGCAGAACGTCGCCCAGGTCTTACAGCAGCGGGTCGCAGGTTCGAACCCTGCCACGCCCACCACCGGGACCAGGGCTAAACCCGTGGTCCCTTCGCTGTTCTCGTTCAGACGGCGGACCGGGACCTTGACCGCCGTTGACCGCTGGAAGCCTCCATTCTGCCGAGGCCTGGACGGGCAAGCAGGGCGAGCGCGAGGCTGCCACAATGTCGGCCGAGCGATCATGGGGAGCGCAGTGACCTTGCCGGACCGGAATCCGTACGCCGCCGCACCACCACCTCCAGAGACGCGAACGGGCCTGCCGGTGGGCTTATGGGCCGGGCTGGCGGGGGTGGTGGCCGTTGTGGCGGCTGCAGCCGTCGTTGCACTGGGCACCTCTGAGGTGAAGGAGCCGAGCGGGAAGGCCGACGCCGATGCCTGTGTCGGCTGCGGTTCTCGCGACAACGACAGTGGACCTGAGCCCGCGCTTAGCCCGAGTCCCGCGCCTGACCATCGCCCCACGCCTAGCCCGAGCCCTCTGGAAAAGACCTACGCCACGATGCCGCTCGTGGTCTCCTGGGGTTCGCGCACGTCAGCAGAGAGCCACATCGACGGATCGATTCCGGATGACGGTCACGGTCTGTGGGCATTCGGCCGCTGTGATGGCGGTGGCCGCGTACTGGCTGACATCGGCGGAAAGAGCTTTTCCTTCACCATGGATATTCCCTGCGACGGGGGTTGGGGGCGGTCGGACGGATTCCCGATGCTCGGTGCGGGCGACAAGGGGCCGTTTCCGGTAAGGATCCGTCTGGTCGGCACGGTGTCGGAGTGGGAGGTTCAGGTGCGTAGGGACGAGGGGACGCGGCACGAATAGCCGGCTCGGTGGCCAAAGCGGATCGGACGAGTAGTAGCAATGGAGTGACAGCGACCTGCAAATCTGTCCCGAAAGCTACAGAGGTTCGCATCCTCTACCCGCCACCCACAGCACAAATGCGGCTCCGACCGGCAAGCTCGTCGGAGCCGCATTTCGTTCGGGGCCGAGTGAGTCCGGCCGTCCTGGGGAACATACTGGGAACACCCGCACGGCCCTACGCTGCGCGTTGATCAAAGTGTGGCGGGCAGTTAGCCTGCTCCGCATGGGTATGTACGGCCTCTGGCTGCGTGTCTCTCCAGCTGAGCTGGAACGCGCGAAGTCTGATCTTGACTGGGCGTACGAGCTGGCTGACGAGGCGGTGGTTTCCGAGAAGGACAGCGACATCTCGGAACGACGCTCGTTCGGCACCGATAAAGCGTGGCATGCCCTGAGCTTCCTACTTGACCGCGCTGAGTTTCCCGTGTCGATCATCCGTGGCGAGGAGTGGTTCGTCGATGATCTGGACGATCCTGAGGCCGACTGGGGCTATGGCGCGCCGTGTTACCTGACGCCGGAGCAAGTACGCCAGGCATCGACGGCTTTGGCGGATGTCAGCGAAGGCGATCTCATTCGGGGCGTTGATGTGTCGGAGCTGGCGCGAGCGGAGATCTACCCGGCAGTTTGGGAAAGTCAGGCTGAGCTGGACTGGGCGGTCGGTGATCTGCCGGACATCAAGACGTATTTCGCCTCAGCGGCAGACGCCGGCGACGCCGTCATCTGCTGGATCGGCTGATGGAGTTCCCGTTCGAGGAGACCGGTTTTGTGGGGTTCCATCCGGCTCCCTGACTGCCGCCGACCCGCGCGGTGCCTGCTCTGAGGGTTGCCCAGGACTTTGGCGTGGATGGCGGCGGGCGACCGCATCGCTGATGCCCTGGTGAAGGGGCATGTGGCATTTGCCGTGAAACGCGTCGTCATCCGTCCCAGCATCCAGGTAGCGGTCCTCCTGGCGGTCTTCATCATGCTCGGCCTGCTGTATCTGACCAACGAGGAGGTGCTGGCGGGGCGGAACATGGTCGGCGCGGTGCTCGGCGTCGTGTGCTCTCTCATGGGCGTCGTCGGCGTTTGGCGGGCGCTGCGGATGGGCGTGGTCATCGACGGCGACGGCGCACGTTCGCGGCTTCGACAGCCGCACCGTGGTAACCCCGTGGAGCGAGGTCGAGGACATCTTCTGCGCCCAGGTCGACGAGCGGGTGGGTCTGCCGGTCCACGGCCCCGTGCTGCGACTCGGTGGTGCCCTGATGCCGCTGCGGACCCTGGGCAGCTACTCCCTGACCGGCGCGCAGGCCCGGGTCGACCAACTGCGCGGCCTCATGCCCCCCACGCGTACGCCCGCTCTGGGCGCATGACGGCCACGGAACGCCGAAGCGGTATTCGCCCAACCACGGTAAATCCGTCGCGAAAGCTCCGGCTGTCTACGGCGGTCCTGGGGAACATGCGCTGACGGCTCACATACGTGATCACTTCTCGATCTGGACACCTCGGGCGATGAGTTCGCGCCTCAGCGTCGCTCGGCCAAGGGCCACTGAGTAGCTGACGCTTAAGAGCGTCAAGCATGCTGCGGAGAGGTGGCCCTCCACGAGGAGTGTCACCGCAGGGATACCGGCGATGATTACGACAGCGGAGATCAATAGCCAGAGCGGCACCTTGTCGATTGGGTTCACGACGGAGTTATACCGAATGATCTTCGCGTGCGCCAGGGCAGATCATGTCCGCTAGCCCCTGGTCTGCAGGGCGGCCCGCACCCCGTGGCCATGATCTACCGACCTGGTCAAGGTGGAGCGCCCTACTGGACGAGGCTCAATGCCACGTACTCGTTGCTGAGAACCGCTGTTTGCTGACCGCGCGGCCACGCTGGGGTCGGATCCGGTTGAAGCTTTCACCTCGACCGTCGGAGGAGGGCACGAAGGCCGCGGCGTGGTACCTCTGGCTGTGGTGCCGTCTTGGCCAGGGCGTCCTCGGTCCACGTGTGAACCCAGTCAAGGAAACCGACCGGCTGGGCAGGACGGGGCAGCGACCTGCCGCCGACCTCAGCCCTCGCAGGCCAGAAACCGTAACGGCCGTCCACGTAATCGTTGTCCCACACCGTTCCGGCCAGGGGTCCCGTCACGGCTACGACGGTGAAGAACTCACAGCCGCGCTCTGCGATGGCGATCGAGCCGTCCGGCAAGCCGGCGAGGGCCTCCTCTGGCGCTACCCCGCAACCCGCCGTGAAGGGAAAGGGCCGCGCGAGCTGGCTCAAGTCATCTGGATCATCGCACCAACCACGTGCCTCAGCCACGATCTGCCGTGGGCCGAACAGCCCATAGACGGGACCCTGCCGCGCGCCGAAGCGCAGCAGGTACGCACGGAACTCCGCTGGAAGCACCACACCGAGGGCCGCTTCGAGCTCGTCAAGTTCATCGGCGGCAACTGGCAGCACCCGCCAGTCATGCCCATCGGCGCCGAAGACGTAGCGTGACGCATGCCAGTCAGCGCCTTTGCCGGGGAGGCCGCGATCGCGCAAATGCTTGAGATTCACGGCGATCTCGTCAAGCCGCTGCGCGATGGGGTCTCCGCTCATCGCAGCATCGTAGATGCGCTGACCTGGCCGCTGCGCCAGTCGTCCCCGTGAACCTCTAGGACCGCCAGCCAGAGCATGAGCGCTATATGCTGCTGCCGTACCGGGCCTGAGCGTGCGCTTTCAGAGCCGAGTGCACCCACTTGGAGACCGCCTGGTCACCAGGAAGGTCCGTGAGGTCGACGGCCGACCACCGGGCTTCGGAGATCTTCCCATTCGGGCTCACTTCGCCCGAGACCGCGTGGAGGCGGACGATCTGCAGGTGGCCCTGTCTGCCTCCGCTGGTGGTCAGGTGTTTCTCCAGAACGAGGGCGAACGGGTCCAACTCGACGCCCAGTTCCTCGATGCACTCACGCCTGGCCGCTTGCTCCGGGGTCTCCCGGGCCGGCTTGTATCCGCCTCCAGGCAGCCTCCACAGGGATCGGTCGCCGTAGCTATGCCGGACGAGGAGCACTCGGTCGGCATCGGCCGAGTGGATGATCAGCGCTTTCACGCCGTAGGTCGTCGGCTTGGCGATCCGCCAGTACACGTTTCGGATGCGATGGAGCAGTCTGAACGCGAACGGTGAAATCCTCATACGGACTCCTCGGCGGTCATCGCTTCCTCCTTCAGGCCCGCCGATGCGGGTTGCAGGTTCAGAGCAGTCTGGTCCGCAGTGTCAGGCCCCTGGATGTCGTCGTGGATCAGGGGCCGGCGCACGCGTCGGCTGGCGGGATGGCGCTGAATACGCTCGTCGAACCAGCTTGTCGCTGATTATGGTGGGCCCCTGCCTGTCGTCTAGCGGCCTAAGATTCCGCACGCCCTTCGGGATGCGTGGACGCCGGTTCGAATCCGGTCGGGCAGATCGCACTGCCGTGCACCTCGGCTCTGCTCGCCTGTCGGTGGCTTGACGGCTGACAACGCCGCATGACCTGGCCGGCAGGTCGGCACCGCAGGGTTGGCTGCAAAGCAGCCCTGCGGTCACAGTTGAGGGCAACGGCGCTCCGCGCGATCGGATAGCTTCTCGGCGAACCTGGACAGATGGGGGTCGGTGGTATCGGCGGGCTCGGTGCGTGCATCGGACAGTCGGATCCAGCGAAGTGAGTCGAATTCTCGCTCGTCGAACCCGACGATGTCGTCGGGTGTGGCCGTGATGACGTGCCAGAGGGACACGTCAGTGTGCGGTACATGACCCCGAGTCAGCGTGACTGTGACGAACAACGGCGTCGTTCCGCACCCCGGCCATGGCGTCGCGACGATGCCGAGCTCCTCGGCCGTCTCGCGAACCGCGGCCTGCCAAGGCGTTTCCCCTGGTTCGACATGACCCCCAGGCGGCAGCCACAGCCCCGACTTGCGGTGCGCGGCCAGCAGGAGTCGACCGGAATCCTGGTCGAACGGCGCGACGTAGGAGACGAGATGGACCGCCGGATTGTCGGGCGGCTCGGTTCGGCAGAGCTGGGCTCCACTGGCGATCCAGTTCCGGGAGAAGGCAAGGTGGTCGGCCTCCTTGTCATCCCATGGTTCGAGCGTGTCCAGCAGCTCGATCAGCGCATCTCTGTCGTCCACGACGCCGGATCATTCCAGAGTCCGGCGAGAGCGGGTCTCAGCAGTCGCCATTTCGGTGCTCCCGCGACTGGGGACGATGGTAGGCGCGCGGTGGAGGCGAGGTGGCGAACCGCCCTCCGGAGCTTGGACGATCGCCTCGTCCTTGCGTTATCTGCTGAGCGCGGGGCAGGCCTTCGCTGCAGAACGCGAACGGTGCCGGTCGCCTGATAACGTGCGCGCCCGATGATACGACGATTCGGTGACCGGACCACGTTCGCCGTGGAGATCGGTGAGGTGCAGCCTTCGAGCCTGCGCGTGGTGGACCTGTGGGCCGCAGGCAAACGGCTGACGACGCACGACAACACGGCCTACGTCCCGTCCATCTACCACTACATGTGGTCCGCCGCAGCCCGGGTGCGCCGGCGCGAGATACCGCCCTGCCCCTTTCCGGAACGCTCGCCGGAGGAGATCTACCGGCGGTTGGAGGCCGACGAGACGGAGTTTCGAGAGCGGCACTGGTTCCTGAGCTGGTCCGAGATCGTCGACAACGTGTCCCGCTACGCCTACCTGGACGAAAACCTGGTGATCGTCTTCGCGTTTCGGCGGGTGGACCATCCCTATCCTGAGGACGCGGGCAGGGTCTTCGTCGCCAGGATCCCACCGGACGCGTTCGCGGCCATTGTGGAGCAAGCGGCTGACCTGATGCATGTCGAGCTCGCTCAGCAACAGACCGGCTGACGCCGCGGACTTGCGGATCGTCCCTACGATGCTGCGATGATCAACGATGAGCCGGATGCACCGTCTGCCGAACCGGTCGAGTCGTGGCGCGACCGGGAGCATCCGGTCCTCGACGTGGTGGTGTGGTTCTCCGGCGGCCTCGCCGGGCTTTCCTGGCTGGCATTCCTGGCCCTGCTCGGCTGGTATCTCGCGACGGACTGGTCGGCGCAGGTGGAAGGCACGCTGCAACTGGCGGTCGCAGTGCTGGCCGCGCTGGCGCTGGTGACGGCGCTCGGACTCACCGGTCTGGCCTCACTCGCCGCCCACGCACGGTATCGCCGCACGGTCTGGCTGGTGGTGACCGCACTGACGCTGGTGACAGCCTGCGCCGTCAAGATCGGCTGGCCATGATCATTGGAGTCGGGGAGCTACGCCGCCGTTCCGCGTCCTCCGTCGGATGGGGTGCTGCCAGGTCTGGCCGGGCGGCGCTGGGGTAGTGGCTGTCGGTGCGACCTGCGATGCTCGCCCGGTGCCGAGGACCACCCGCCTGTTCCGTCGACTGCTGGCCGCCGCTGTTCCCCAGCCGCTACACCTCAGGCGGCGCACCGGCCAAGTTCCGGCAGCAGTCCACGGCTGTCACGGAGTTGTATTCGCGCCATCTCGCAGCGGGAGATCCGGTCAACGGACTCGGACTGGGTCCGGCTCCACGAACCGTTGGAGGGCCTGCCGGACGGGTTCCCGTGCGAGCCGAAGCCGAACGCGCCGGGCGGCTTCGGACTGGCCGCCGCGATCCTGGACCTGCCTGAGCGGAGTCGCAGGCTGGCCATCCTCGACGTGGTGCAGTACCAGCTGATGCGGATGGCCGCCCGTGAGGGCTGGGCAACCGCACCTCTGCGAGCCGCTTACGACGCCTGCGTGGCGGACGGCCTCGAACTGCACCTGGTGTCCAAGCCGAAGGCCAGTCCCGACCGGCGGTTGACGGCACACGTCGCGTACACCATCGACGGCAACGGTGACGGCCGGACGACCCTGCACGTGCAGGACCGCGGTGGCGAATCGGTCCACCGGAGTGAGGCGTGGGATTCGCCCAACGAGAGCCACACCTTCACGCGGATCGGGCAAAGCCTGCGCTGGCTCGACCGGCGCACCGTCAACGTCTACACCTGGCCGGGTGTGCCGCCGCCCAAGAAGCACTTCCCGGTCGAGCACACCGTCGAACTTCCTGCCGACCCGCCGGCCGGGTGACGATCGTCGCACGGCCGACGGCAGGCAGGTCCGGTGGTGCTCGTCAGCAGAAGTCGGTGCCGCCCTCGTAGCTGGACTTCAGGTAGGCGGCGTCCCCGGCGATCATGGCGAAGACCTTCTTGTTCTGGTCGAGGTCGAACAGGATCCCCCGTCCGGACGTCGTGGTGACCAGGAGCGCGGCGCCGCCGTTCAGTTCCTTGCCGAGGTTGCCGTAGATCGACGACACCGCGGCGAGGGTCATGCCGAGGCGGGCGCCGGACGGCGTCGGGATCGTCTTGGACCGGTTCACCGCCAGGTAGAGCGCGCCGTCGGGCCGGAACTGCAGCTGGATGTCCTTCCACACGCCGGTGCCGCGGGCGGTGGTGTTGGCCGGGCAGGTCTCCGCACCGGTCTTGACCTCCTCCAGCAGGCCTCCCGCCGTCAGCGCCGCCAGGTTCGCGCCGATCGTGTACGGGCCCGCGCCGTCGACGGTGAAGTTGACGGCGGGGGACGGTGACGGCGACGCCGCCGGGCTGGCCGCCGCGCTGGGGGAGGCCTCCGCGGACACGCTGGTCACCGCGCTCGGCGCGGGAGTGGTCGGTTCGGGGTCGTCGCCGCAGCCGGCGAGGACGGTGACGGCGAGCAGGGCGAGGCAGACACGACGCAGCATGTGCTGAGTGGAGCGGATTGGCGTTTGTTGCGCTATCAGCAAACCGACTCACGTTGCGCACCTCACGGCCGTCCGCCTTCGACGCCCGCCGCGGCCCGCCCACGATCGGCCGACTTGCCTGGCAGTCGTGCGTATCTTGAGCACGCTTTCCCACATGTGCCAGGCAAGTCGAGTGATCTCGACGCACGGCGGCGTGGACGCGGCCGCGGCGGGTCAGCGGGCGTACGCGGCGAGGAAACGGTCGCGGAAGGCGTCCATGCGCCAGACGGGGGCGTCGGGGCCGGGTTTGAGGCCGTCCTGCCAGCCCCAGCCGGTGATCCGGTCGAGGACCGCCGGGTCGCGGGCGACCACGGTGATCGGCGAGTCGCGGCTGGCGTGCTGGCCGGAGACCGACGGCGAGGGCTGGTGGTCGCCGAGGAACACCAGCACGAGGTCGTCGCCGCCGTAGGTCTCCACGTAGGAGACGAGCGTGTTCAGCGAGTACGCGATGGCGTTGCGGTAGGCGTGGCGGACCCGGCGGCGGTCGCGCTTCTCGACGATCTCGGCGGGGTCGTCGGAGCCGGCGGCGGTGTCGTACACGGAGCCGTCGCCGACGGCGTCCCAGGGCAGCATCTTCGGCACCGGCTCCCAGGGCGAGTGGCTGGAGATCAGCGGGATGACCGCCATCAGCGGCAGGTGGCCCGGTGTGCGCTCGCGCTGCTGGAAGGTGTGCAGGGTGTACTGGTCGGGCATGGTCGCGAAGCTGTAGCGCGGTCCTTTGTAGCCGAGGTCGGGTGCGGTGTAGAGCTGGTCGTAGCCGTATACCGAGCCTTCGGGCCACGGGGTGGTGGTGGCGGGCATGACGGCGACGGTGCGCCAGCCGGCCCGGCCGAACGCGGCGGGCAGGGTGAACCGGTCGCTGGCCATCATGGTGGTGTAGCGCTGCTGGTTGTCGACCCACAGGCCGGACAGCAGCGTGGACTGGGCCAGCCAGCTGCCGCCGCCGGTGGTCGGCGAGGTGAGCCAGGCGCTGCGGGCGGTGTAGCCGGCGTCGCGCAGCCGGGCGTTGCCGGCGTCGAGGGCGGCCCCGACCTGGGAGGACAGTTCCGGGTCGGCGAGCGCGACCCGGCCGTAGCTCTCCACGAACGCGACGATGACGTCCTTGCCGCGCAGCGCGGTCAGCAGGTCCCCGGTGGGGGTGGCGCGGTACGCGTCGGTGGACAGCAGGGCCCCGAACACCTGCTCGTCCTGGGCGCCGGTGCGCACCTGGTTCACCTGGTCGTAGGAGTCGTGGGCGGCCACGGGCACGCCGGGCACCAGCTGCACCCCGGCCAGGGCGCAGGCGGTCCAGGCGGCGGCGAGCCCGGCCACGGCGCGGGCGGCGGCGGTGCGGTGGCGCAGCGCGAGCCGGGCGGCATGCCGGTACGCGGCCATGACCAGCAGCAGCACGGCCAGGGCAAGCAGCATGGCGGCCGCGGCGGCGGCCCACATGGCGGCCGACCCGCTGGACTGGCGCAGGTAGTCCGCTCCGGCGACGAGGAACGGCCAGTCGAGCACGGGGTGGAACGGGCGGTCGAGCACCGCCGAGAAGCCGAGGCTGATGATCTTCAGGATGGTCAGCAGGCCGAGCAGGGCACCGGTCACCGGCACGGCGACGCGCCGGAAGCGGGTCGGCAGCAGTACCGCCAGGGCGACGGCGACCAGGCCGTCCACCGGGATGCGCAGGAACGCCGCGGGGGCGAGACGGCCGAGCTCGTTCGGCGCGACGAGCAGCACCAGCAGGAGCAGGACCGCCGCGCCGAGCAGCACCTGGCGCACACGCCGCGGCCTGCCCGCCAGCAGCGGAGCGGAGGTCTGCACCGCGTCCGGGTGCACCGCGTCCAGGTCCTGCATCGGACTCGGGTCCTGCGCCGGGCCCGGGTGTGGCACCGGATCAGAGTCCTGGGGCGGGCCCGGAACCTGTGCCGTGTCCTCAGGTGATGCGTCTGTGGTCTGCCCGGCCGGGTGGGTCGCGTCGAGCATGTCAGCGGGCCGGGCGGAGCTGGAGGGTGTGCGCGGCATGGCGGGCCTTCGTGGCCAGGTAGCCGGCGTTGGCGGGGGACAGGTGCACTGCGGTGGGCACGCGCTCGGTCACCGCGACCCCCAGCCGGGCGAGCTGCTCGGCCTTGTCGGGGTTGTTGGACAGCAGCGCGACCCGGGACACATCGAGGGCGTGCAGCATCTGCGCGGCGACCGTGTAGTCACGCGCGTCCTCGTCGTGGCCGAGGGCGAGGTTCGCCTCGTAGGTGTCCAGGCCGGTGTCCTGCAGCGCATACGCCTCCATCTTGGCGTACAGGCCGATGCCGCGTCCCTCCTGGCGCAGGTAGAGCAGGAAGCCGCCGGCCACGGTGATGCGTTCGGCGGCCTCGCGCAGCTGCGGGCCGCAGTCGCAGCGCTGGCTGCCGAACACGTCCCCGGTCAGGCACTCACTGTGCGGGCGGACCAGGGGGACGGGCAGGTCGTCCAGGTCGCGGCCGTGCGGCGCGGCGTGGTCGCCGAGCCCGAGCGCCAGGTGCTCGCGGCCGTCGACCAGCCCGGTGAAGGTGACGACCCGGGCCATGGTGGTGTAGCCGTCGGGAAACCGCATCGGCACCTGGACCTGGGTGCGCACCGTCGCCAGGGGCGGCATGCCGGTCACCGGCCTTCCTGGTCGGCGCTGTCGAAGCGGGGCGACAACGCGTAGCGCAGCAGCACCACGTCCCCGATCTGCTGGACGTCGGCCAGCTTCGCGCGCCGTCCAGGGTTCCACGGGAAGTCCCCGTCGTTGACGAAGCGGCTCGCCCGCGAGTCGCCGACGAAGAACGGGGCCACCACCAGGTGCAGCTCGTCGGCGAGGTCGGCGGTGAGGAACTGGGTGTGGATGGTGCCGCCGCCCTCGACCATCAGCCGGGACACGCCGCGGTCGTGCAGGTCCTCGGTCACCTGGCGCAGGTCCACCGGCATGCCGCCGTCGACCACGGTCGCCACCTCGCCGAACAGGGTGCGGGCGTGCTCGACGCGCGGGCTCGCGCAGTACACGACCTTCTCGGCGTCACCGGCGGTGAAGAAGGCAGCGGCGGGGTCCAGTTTGGCCTTCTCGGTGACGGTCACCTTGATCGGGCACGGCGGCATGCCGCGGGCCACCCGGGCGTCACGGCGGGCCTGGGTGCGCACCATCAGCCGCGGGTTGTCCCGGCGCACCGTGCGCGCGCCGACCAGGATCGCATCGCACGAGGCGCGGACCGCGTCGACGCGGTCGAAGTCGGCCGCGTTCGACAGCAGCAGCCGCTCGTCGGTCGCACCGTCGAGGTAGCCGTCGATCGACATGCTGCAGCTGAGCAGGACGTACGGGCGCTCACGCATGCTGTCCACTTCCACTCCGCCCCTTCGTGCGTGCGAGCAGGACCGCGGCTCCGGGCAGGGCGGCGACCAGGCCCAGCACGCCGTAGGTGACCGCCGCCGCGACGCCCTGCGTGGAGGTCATACCCGCGGCGGCGAACGCCCACGCCGCGACACCCTCGCGGGGACCCCAGCCGGCGATGTTCAGCGGCAGCGCCATGGCCAGCAGAGCCAGTTGCGTCAGCGGCACCAGCAGGGTCACCGGCGCGTCCGCGCCCGCGGTGCGCGCCGCGACCACGAACATGACGAGCTGTCCGGTGACGACGACCGCGGAGGCAAGGCCGATGCCGATCCAGCGCCGCCGGGTGAGCAGGACCTCGCGCACATCGGCGTACGCGGTGCGCAGCGCCCCCGCCCAGCGGGCGGACCGGCCGCGCGCGACCGCCCGCACGCCCAGCGCGACGGCCAGTCCGGTCACCGCGACGACCGCGACGATCAGCGGCATACGGGCGCGGACCGGGGACGGGAGCACCAGCAGCATCAGCAGTGAGGCGGTGACCTGCACGGCCAGCCCGATGGCGCGTTCCAGCACGACTGCTCGGACGGCGAGCCGTACGTCGCTGATGTCCAGGCCGTGCCGCACCGCGCGGTGCACGTCGCCGACCACCCCGCCGGGCAGCGTCGTGTTGAGGAACAGCGAGCGGTAGTACGCCTTGACGGCCCGGCCCAGCGGCAGCCGCACACCGAGGCCCTCGGCGACCAGGCTCCACCGCCAGGCGCAGCACACCGTGCTCAGCGCGCCGAGGCCGAGCGCGGCCAGCAGCGCGGGCCGGTCGACCAGGCGTACGCCGTCGAGGAACGGCCCGGTGCCCACCTGCCACACCAGCAGCGCGAGGATGAGCAGCCCGGCGGCGGCGCGCGCCCAGGCCCCGAGGCGACCCGCGGCACGGCCCGAAGGCGGCAGGCGGACCCCTGTCACGGCATGGTGCAACGCGACCTCCTGTCCAGACACTTCACTCTTCCTAGAGGCACCGTCCCCCCGTGTCTGTGGATTTATACACACAGCGACGTCATCGGGCCAGCGGACGGCGCGCCCCCACCCGGGAGAGCACCTCGCCGACCTGCTCGGCGGTGCGGGTCCAGCCGGTGAGGCCGACACGCCGCGCCCGGGCCGCGCCGCGCAGCCGCCCACGCAGGTCCCCGTCGGTGAGCCAATCGCGCAGCGCTTCGGCAATCGCCGGGCTCTCGGCGGGGACGAGCAGGCCGGGCAGGCTCGCGTCCGGGGCCGCGCCCAGCGCCTCGGGCAGCCCCTGCCCGTCGGTGGCCAGCACTGGGATGCCCCGAGCCAGCGCTTCGATGACGACCATGCCATAGCTCTCCCCGCGCGAGGGCAGCACGAGGAGGTCTGCGGCGCCGAAAGCGGCGGCCAGCGCGGCGCCCGTGCGTACGCCCGTGAAGGCGACCCGGTCGGCGACCGGATGCGCCCGCAACCGCGCCACGTATGCCGGGTCGCGGTCGGGCGAGCCGACGAACGTGCAGGTCCAGGGTAGCTCGCGGAGCGTGTTCAGGGCGTCGAGAAGCAGGTCGTGGCCCTTGTGCGGGGCGAGCGCGGCCACGCAGAGCAGCCGTGTCCCGGCGGGTGATCCGGGCGCGAGCGGTGCGGCGTCCACGCCGGGCGGGGCCGGGTGGACGCGATCGGGCGGCAGGGCGTACGCCTCGATCGCGCGCTCGCGGCACCACCGGCTGGTGGTGACGACGGCGGCCGCGTCCCGCAGCACCCGGCTCTCGCCGTGCCGCAGGCCGGCGTCGGTCTCGCCGAACAGCATGTGCGCCAGCACGACGAGCCGCAGCCGTGGCGCGCCCGTGGCGAGCACGTCCGGGGCGGCGACGGCGACCAGGCCGTCGAGCAGCACCACCGCGTCGTCGGGCAGCGCCGCGAGCACCCCGGCGAGCCGGGTGAGGTCGGGCGCGGCGGGATACGGCCACCCGCCGGGCACCGGGTGCTCACGCACCGTCCAGCCGGATGCGGCCAGCCCGGCACAGACGCGCCGGTCGTAGACGTTGCCGCCGCTGGGCGCGGCCGGATCGTCGACGCCGCCGGGCAGGACGACGTGGACGGTCCTCACAGGGGCCGCTCGTAGCTGGCCCAGGCGATGTGCGACTCGTGCAGCGTCACCGTGATCCCGGCCAGCCCGCGCGCGTTGTCCCCGAACGCGCCCGCGTGCACCCGGGCGGCGAGCCGGTCCGCGATGACCTGGGCCAGCTTCTCGGTCGTGGTGTTCACGCCCGCGAACGCGGGGTCGTCGTCGAGGTTGCGCAGGTTCAGCGCGCCGACGACGGTGCTGAGCTCCTGCGACGCGGCGGCGATGTCGACCACGATGTCGTCGGGGTCGAGCTCCGCGCGCCGGAACGTCGCGTCCACGACGAACGTCGCGCCGTGCAGGCGCTGCGCCGGGCCGAAGACCTCGCCCCGGAAGCTGTGGGCGATCATCATGTGGTCGCGGACCGTCACGCTGAACATGCGGGTCACTCTCCCTCGTAGCTGATGGTGTGGCACAGGGCGGGCAGGCTGCCGTCGGCGAGGCCGGTCAGCACCTCGGGCAGCCGGTCGAACGCCGACTCGCCGGACAGCAGCGCGTCGAAGGCCGGGTCGCGCAGCAGGTCCAGGGCGATGCCGAGCCGGTCCGCGTAGGAGCGCCGCGCCGCGCGGGCCGGGGAGACCGTGCCGACCTGGCTGCCGCGGATGGTCAGCCGTCCGGAGTGGAAGACGCCGCCCAGCGACAGGCCGACCTCGCGGTCGCCGTACCAGCTCAGCTCGACGACGGTGCCCTCCGGGCCCAGCAGTTCCAGCGCGCGCTGCAGCCCGGCACCGCTGGCGGAGGCGTGGAAGACCAGGTCGCACCCGCGCTTGGCCGCCTCGGGCGGGGCGAACGCGACGCCGAGCGCCGCCGCGGTCGCGGCCCGCTCCGGGTTCGTGTCCACCAGCTGCACCGACACCCCGGGGAAGCGTGCCAGCAGCGCCGCGGTGCAGCAGCCCACCATGCCCGCGCCCAGCACCGCGATCCGGTCGCCGACCAGCGGCGCGCCGTCCCACAGCGCGTTGACCGCGGTCTCCACGGTGCCCGCCAGCACGGCCCGCCGGGCCGGCACGCCGTCGGGCACCGGCACCACCGCGCTCGCCGGGACGACATAGCGGCTCTGGTGCGGGTACAGGCAGAACACGGTGCGTCCGAGCAGTTCCGGCGGGCCCTGTTCGACGACGCCGACGTTGAGGTAGCCGTACTTGACCGGCCCCGGGAAGTCGCCCTCCTGGAACGGGGCGCGCATGACGGCGTACTGGCCGGGCGGCACCTCACCGCGGAAGACCAGCGTCTCGGTGCCCCTGCTCACGCCGGAGTGGAGGGTGCGCACGAGCACCTCGCCGGGCCCGGGATCGGGCAGCGCCACGGGACGGATCTCGCCCGCGCCGGGCGCGGCGGTCCAGAAGGCGCGCGCGTAGGATGCCATCGGCTTCCTCTCCTCGGATCAAGGTCGAACCTAACGGAGGTACGGTGCCGCCGGTGAGACCGGGCCCGGTGATCGGGCTGTTCGTCCAGTTCGCCATGCTCGCGCTGCTGTCGGCGGCGGTCGGCCTCGGTGTCGCCGGCTGGGCGGCCGGGATCGCGTACGCCGTCGGCATGTGCGTGCTGTTGACCCGCGCGATGCGTACCGCCGGGGCCGTCGCGTTCGGACCCGCCGACCTGGTCACGCTGACCCGTGCGGCGCTGACCGGCTGCGTCGCGGCGCTGACCGCGGCCTCCTTCACGGGCGACGTCCGGGTGCCGGTGCTGGTCGGGATCACGGTCGTAGCGCTGGTGCTCGACGCGGTCGACGGCAAGGTCGCCCGGCGCACCGGCACCGCCTCGCCGTTCGGCGCTCGGTTCGACATGGAGGTCGACGCGTTCCTCATCCTGGTGCTGAGCTGCTACGTCGCCCCGGCAGTAGGACCGTGGGTGCTGGCGATCGGCGCGATGCGCTATGTGTACGTCGTCGCCACGTGGGTGCTGCCGTGGCTGCGCGGGCAGCTGTTCCCGCGGTACTGGCGCAAGGTGGTGGCCGCGATCCAGGGCATCGTGCTGGTGACCGCCGCCGCGGACGTGCTGCCCCGGCCGGTGGTCGTCGCCGCGCTCGTCGCCGCGCTCGCCCTGCTCACCGAGTCGTTCGGTCGCGATGTCGTCTTCCTCTGGCGGCACCGCGCTGCCACGGCGGCCGCCGTCCGGCCGGCCCACGTGCAGGCTCCGGCCATGGCGGGCGCGCCCGCAGGCGCCGCAGTCCGTGGCGAGCAGGCACCGCGCTCGCCGCGAACAGCGACAGGCGAGCCGCGCGCCGACCACGCGACGCGCGCTGGGCGCTACAGCAAGCGGGCGTAGACGTCGCCGGAGCGGCCGAGCTGGCGGAACCGCTGCTCCAGCAGTTGCATCAGGCCGGTCGCGTCCAGCCACTGCTCGCTCGCGAAGCGCATGGTCTCCACGGGCGCGTAGTTGTACTCGTACCCGCCCGCGCGCTCGCCGAGCTGTTCTACCAGGTCCAGCGCGGTGAGGGCGGCGTCGTGGGCGGGCGGCAGGTATTCGAAGGACAGCGCGCGTAGCGGCCGGGACAGCCCGCGCAGCACGTCCACCTCGAAGCCCTCGACGTCGATCTTGCAGAAGGCCGGTTCGCCGTGTGTCGCGATGAGATCGTCCAGGGTGACCACCTCGACCTCGATCGAGCGGTCCCAGCGGACCTCGGCGAAGCGCTCGTCGGCCGCGGTCACCGACTCGATCCACTCGTGGGACAGCGAGGAGACCGTCGGCGTGGCCGAGGACAGCGCGAGCGAGGCCGTGCCCGGCCGCGCGCCGACGGCGGTCGGCAGGATGGTCACGCCCGGGTCGCGTCCGAAGAACAGGCGCAGCACGCGCAGGCAGTCGGGCTGCGGCTCGATCGCGAGCACCCGCGCGCCGAGCCGCCGCCACGGGCGCACCCGGCTGCCGACGTGCGCGCCGATGTCGAAGGCGAGGTCGCCCGGCCCGAGGAACTGCCCGTAGAAGCGGCGCATCCGCCGATGGCGGCCGGGGATGCCGTGGTACATCGCAAGGGATCTGGCCATTCCCCAGGCACGAGCGAGCATGGCCGAGCCTAACGCGGCCCGGACCCGCGCGCCCGGTTCCCGGCGGGGGCATGCCATCGTGGCGTCGTGATCGAGTTGCCTGACCGGATGCGGCGTACCGCGCTGAGCAAGGGGGCGCCGGGCCGGGACTGGCTGGCGGAGCTGCCGGAGCGGCTCGCGCACGTGTGCGCGGCCTGGTCGCTGACGCCCGGTGCGGCGCTCGACGGCGGGTCGGCGGCGCTGGTGCTGCGCGTGCGTACGGCCGACGGCGCGGACGCGGTGCTGCGGCTCGCGCCGCCCGGGGACGGCTTCGCCGGGCAGGTGCGCACCATCGCTGCCGCGGACGGGCACGGCTACGTCCGGCTGTACGCCCATGATCCGGAACGGGACGCCGCGCTGCTGGAACCCCTCGGCCCCGCCCTGGCGACCACCTCGCCCTCGCCTGAGCACACCCTCGACGTGCTCGCCGCGACGCTGCGGCAGGCCTGGCTCGTGCCGTGCCCGCCGGACGCGGACGTGCCGCCCGGGACGGACAAGGGCAGCACGCTGGCCGAGCTGATCATCGAACTGTGGCCGGAGATCGGCCGTCCCTGCCCGGCCGAGGTCGTCGACCGGGCCGTCGGATACGCCCGGCGTCGCGCGGCCGCGTTCGACCTGGACCGCAGCGTGGTCTGCCACGGGGACCCGCACCCCGACAACGCGCTCGCCGTGCTGTCGCCCCGCTCCGGCGCGGAGTCGGGCTTCGTCTTCGTCGATCCGGACGGCTTCCTCTGCGATCCGGCGTACGACCTGGGCGTCGCGGTGCGCGGCTGGACGGACGAGGTGCTGGCGGCGGCGGACCCGGTGGGGCTCGTGCGGGGATACTGCGCGCGGCTGGCCGCCGCGACCGGCGTGGACGAGCAGGCGATCTGGGAGTGGGGGTTCACCGAACGCGTCTCGTCGGGTCTGTACATGATCCGGCACGGTGCTCCCGACGAGGGCCGCGAATATCTGGCGTCCGCCGCCCGCCTGCTCGGCTGAGTCGTCATCCCCGGTCGGAAAGATCTTGCGTAGCGGCTCTCGTGCCGTTCCTCTTCGGATCCGTTGACTTCGTTGAAACTTCTTGTGAATATTGCGGCAAGGTTTCAATGCGGTTTCATCCGCGTACCCCGCACCACTGCGCGACGATCCGTCCCCTCGTACGTCCGGAGTGTCCTCATGCAACGACGCAGACTTCTCCCCTTGGCGCTGGCGGCGCTCCTCGCCGCCACGCTGCCGATCCCGGCCGCCGCCCCCGCGGCCGCGGCCCCCTCGGGCAGCAAGGACGTCATCGTCCAGCTCTTCGAGTGGAACTGGCCCTCGGTCGCGGCCGAGTGCACCAACTACCTCGGCCCGCGCGGCTACGGCTACGTGCAGGTGTCACCGCCCCAGGAGCACGTGCGCGGCCAGCAGTGGTGGGTCGCCTACCAGCCGGTCAGCTACCGGGTCGAATCCCGCAAGGGCACCCGCGCCCAGTTCCAGTCGATGGTCACCACCTGCCACAACGCCGGTGTGAAGGTCATCGTCGACGCGGTGGTCAACCACATGACGGGCGTCGGCTCCGGCACCGGCTGGGCCGGCTCGACCTACACCTCGTACACCTACCCGGGCATCTACCAGACGCAGGACTTCCACCACTGCGGCCGCAACGGCAACGACGACATCGTGAACTACGGCGACCGCTACGAGGTGCAGAACTGCGAGCTGGTCAACCTCGCCGACCTCAAGACCGAGAGCGACTACGTCCGGACCAAGCTGGCCGGCTACCTCAACGACCTGCTCAGCCTCGGGGTCGACGGGTTCCGCTGGGACGCCAGCAAGCACATGCCCGCGGCCGACATCGCCGCGATCAAGGGCAAGCTGTCCCGCTCGGTCTACCACGTGCAGGAGGTCATCTACGGCGCGGGCGAGCCGGTGCAGCCGACGGAGTACACCGGCAACGGCGACGTGCACGAGTTCCGCTACGGCAAGGACCTGGGCCGGGTGTTCCGGCACGAGAGGCTGAGCTACCTGAAGAACTTCGGCGAGCCGTGGGGCCACATCGCCACGGCCAAGGCCGCCGTGTTCGTCGACAACCACGACACCCAGCGTGAGGGCGGCGACATCCTGACCTACAAGGACAACGGCATCTACGCGCTGGCCAACGCGTTCATGCTGGCCTGGCCCTACGGTTCGCCCACGGTGATGAGCAGCTACGAGTTCAGCAACAAGGACCAGGGCCCGCCGTCGGACGCCAACGGCAAGACCAACAACAGCACCTGCTTCTCGGGCGGCTGGCGGTGCGAGCACCGCTGGCAGGTCGTCGCGAACATGGTCGGCTTCCACAACGCGGTCAAGGGCACCACGGTCGTGAACTGGTACGACAACGGCAACAACCACATCGCGTTCGGGCGCAACGGCAAGGGCTACCTGACGATCAACGACGAGGGCGGTGCGATCAACGGGCGGTCGTACCAGACCAACCTGCCCGCGGGCCGCTACTGCGACGTGATCCACGGTGAGAAGAGCGGCACCACCTGTACCGGTCCGGTGATCACGGTGGACGCCGCCGGCTGGTTCGTGGCCAACGTCGCCGCGCACGATGCCATCGCCATCCACCTCAACGCGAAGATCAGCTAGCCCTTCGATCATCCGACTTGCCAGGCAACCGGGCGTATCTTGAGCCCACATTCGCCCACCTGCCTGGCAAGTCGGACGATCTTGAACCCCGGCGGACGCGGGCGGTGAGTCGGGCATACCGCATGATCGGGTGCTGAAGTTCGCACGGTCGGGAGACCGCGGCGGCGAGGGCGTTCCGGCGTCCCGGTGGGCGTGGCACGCTGGGACGCATGGACGATGCGGCTGACGTCGGGCTGTTCGGCCCCGGGTCGGTGACCTGGCGGGTGCACGCCGAGCCGGTGCTCTGGGTGGCCGGAGTGCGCTCGCTGTTCCTGCAGGCGCTGCACCCGAGGGCGATCGCCGGGGTGGTGCAGAACTCCAGCTACAAGGTCGAGCCGTGGGGCCGGCTGATGCGCACCGCGGACTACGTCGGCACGGTCATGTTCGGCACCACCGCGCAGGCCCGCGCGGCCGGGCGGCGCATCCGGGGCGTGCACGCCCGGATGCGCGCGGTGGACCGGCACACCGGGGAGCGCTACCGCATCGACGAGCCCGCGCTGCTGCGCTGGGTACACGTCACCGAGGTGGAATCGTTCGTGAGCACGGCCCGCCGGGCGGGCCTGGAGCTGAGCGACGCGGACGTCGACGGGTACTACACCGAGCAGCGCCGGGCCGCCGAGCTGGTCGGGCTGGACCCGGCGTCCGTGCCGGGCACGGCGGCCGAGGTCGACACCTACTACCGGCGTATGCGCCCGGAGCTGGCGCTGACCCGCGAGGCCCTGGACACCCTGTTCTTCCTGATGGCGCCGCCGCTGCCGTGGCACCTCGGACTCACCCCGGCGCGACTGGTCTACACCGGCCTGGCCGCCACCGCGTTCTCGCTGCAACCAGGCTGGGCCCGCCGGATCTACGGCACGCTGGGCCTGCCCACCACCGACCTGTCCGCGTCGGTCTCGGTCCGCGCGCTGCGCCTGACCATGCGCGCCCTGCCGGACCGCTTCCTGCACGGCCCCATCTACCGCGACGCCATGGCCCGTGCCGCTGTAGTGGCCTGACCTGCGCCGTCGGCCTCCGGCGGTGGGGAAGGGCACCTTCCACAACGTATGGCGATGTGCAGGTGCCCTTCCTCACGTCCAGGCGGGGGAGGGTGGTTGGGCTTGCTGGGCGGCGGGGGAGACACGGGCGTCGCCGGAGTGGAAGGCGTCCCACCAGCGGCGGCCGTCGGCGGCGAAGGAGGTCAGCGGCACCGGTGAGCCGTCGGCGCGCTGCACCTCCAGGCGTTCGAAGTGGATGTCGCCCTCGATGCAGTACGCCGAGTCGCCGCCCGGCTCCGCCCGGCCGCACTCGCAGAACCAGTACATGGAGTGCGTGGCCGGGCCGGTTCCCGCGAGCACCAGGCTGGCCGGCGCGGGCCAGTCTTGGGTGAGCTGGGGGTCGTCGAGGAAGCTCCACCCGTACATCGGGTTCGACCAGCCGACCGAGGCGAGGAACGCGTCGGCGGCCTCGGCGTCGGCCAGCTCGATGGCGTGGCCGTAGTCGCGGCTCGTGGAACGGTCCGCACGCAGCAGCACCCGCATCAGGCAGACGCCGGTGAACACCAGGGCGCGGCGGGTGTCGGGGTCGGCCGGCCCGTGCTCGGGCAGGGCGAGCACGTGCAGCAGCAGGCGCACCGTGCGGCCGGGCCAGTTCACTCGCAGACCCACCACGTCGGACTCGTTGAGTGCCACGTTGCACCCGGCGAGCAGGGAACGATCCTGGAGCATGGCGCCATCATCGCGCGTGACCGACCCGTGCGCACCGCCGCGGGTGGCCGGATCGCCTGTCCGGCCAGCCGAACGGGGCGATCCGGTCGGCACGCGCAGAGGTCGCCGCGACCGGCGGATGGCCCTAAGGTGGCGGGCATGCGAGTGAGGGGATACGCGCCCGCCACCCCGTGCTGGGCGGAGTACGTGACCGCGGATCCGGCCGGTGCGTCGGCGTTCTACAGCGGGCTTTTCGGATGGACGCCGGGCGAGGTGTTCGCGCTCGACGGCCGCGCGGTCGCGGGCCTGCTGCCGACCGAGCCGGGCGGGCGGTCGACCTGGCAGTGCTACGTGTCCGCGGTGGCCGCCGAGGACGGCGTGGCGGCGGTGCTCGATGCCGGCGGATCGGTCCTGGTCCCGGCACACGACCGCGGCGCGCGCGGCCGTGCCGCCCTGGTCGCCGACGCCGCGGGTGCGGTCTTCGGGCTGTGGCAGCGGGGCACGTCCGGGGGTGCCGAGGCGGCCGCCGAGCCTGCCACGATGTGCTGGACCGAGGTTGTGACCTGGGACGAGGCCACCGCGGTGGCTTTCTACGGCAAGGCGTTCAACTGGTCCGAGCGCAAGAGCGAGATCGCCGAGGGCGTCGACCACATCGAGTGGTTCGTCGACAACCGTACGGTGGGCGGACTGTCCGTGATGGACGAGCGCTACCCGGCCGGCACTCCCGCGCACTGGCGGGTCACCTTCGAGATCGAGGACTGCGCCGCCACCATCGCGCGCTGTCTGGAGCTGGGCGGCGGGGTGCTGACCGGGCCGCTGGACCTGCCGGTGGGCCACTACGCGCTGCTGGCCGACCCGCAGGGCGGCACGTTCGGCGTGATCGCGCTGTCCGACGCGATCCTGGACACCCGACGGTGATCAGGGTGCGTCCCACGGCGGGGCCGCACCCTGATCATCGGTTCACCAGTTGGTCGAGCCCGGAACCACCGGCCACGGCTTCCACCACGGCTTGATCAGGTAGGCGATGCCGCCCGAGCCGGAGGCCACCGTGCCGTTCGCGCGGTAGCGCTTGGTACGCAGCCAGATCTGCTCGAACTGCTCACGCGGGTAGATGTTGCGCACCGCGTCGTTGCTGGAGGACGCCGGGTCGTTGATGATCACGTCGCCCTCGGCGGTGAAGCCGACGATGACGAACAGGTGCCCGGAGGTGCCGTAGCCGGCCCCGTCCAGCTCCTCGGACAGGAAGGACTGGCTGGTGATCACGGGGATGCCGGCCTTGATGAAGCGCTCCGCCTCGTCGAGCGAGTGCAGCCGGGTCACCTTGGCGTCCAGGCCCGGGAACGACGCGGCGTACGCGGTGTTGAACGGCCAGTTGCCCGCGCCTTCGTAGGCGTAGTCGTACGTCATCCGGGCCGCGTGGTCGACCTGCGGGTCGGCGTAGGACGGGTCGACCCAGGCGGTGTCCTCGGCCGACGGGCCGCGGCCGTAGTACTGCACGACCATCGACGTCGAGGTGGGCGAGCACCAGGCCTCGCCGCCGCCGTCGTACTCCGGGTACTCGCCGATGTGGATGTTCTGCGAGAGCCGCGGCACGGCCAGTTCGGTGCCCCACGCGATGCCGCCAGCGCTCGGGGTGACGGTGAACCGGTCCGGCACGTTGGAGCTCATCGCGCCGAGCATCCACACCCGCGGCGAGCGCCACTGGCCCGGTGCCCGGTACAGGGTCAGGCGCAGCTGGTAGGCGTGCAGCAGCACGCCGTTGTCGGCGTCGTCGATGGAGAAGGTGTCGGTCCAGATCGTCGACCACGGGTCGCCCTGCCGGTCGACCGTGGTGCGCTTGATGTCGCCGTCCCCGGATGCCCAGCGGGCCATCGTGTACCAGGGGGTCTGCCCGCCGGTGTTGTAGGTGCCCTGCATCTCGACCTGGATCCAGGTGCCCGCCGGGGTGTCGGCGTTCCAGGAGGCGACCAGCTCGGTGGCGTCGAAACCGACCTCGGTCACCGGCGAGGTCCAGGTGGAGTAGTTCCAGCTCTTGGTGACGCCGGTGTACGGGTCGGCGTAGTCCGTCTTGCCGGCCGGCAACAGCATGGTGATCCCGGTGCGCACCCCCGGGATGGCGAGGGTGCCCTGGTGGGCGCCCTGCCGCCAGTCGGTGTAACGGGACCACTCCTGGAACGTGATCTGCTCGTCGTGCGTGGGCGGCGCGGCCGCGGCGGGTGCGCCGGCGGCGGCGGACAGCGCCGCGAGGCTGAGCGCGGTGAGGCCGGCGACGACGGCCGCCCGCAGGCGTGATCTGGCCATGGGTACTCCGCGGAAGTGGGGGATGGACATTCACCCGCCACTATCGCCGTTGAAGTTAACTTTCGCCAGACCCTAGTTGTCCGAAGATTTCTTCATTCGGTCGCCGGGTCGCGAGGCCATGGGTCAGGCGGCCACATTGGCCACCGAGGGCTCCGGTGCCTCCTCCTGCTGCTGCGCCTCGCCCTTCTTCTTCTTGCGGCGGCGCAGCAGCCAGCTCACCGCGCCGACGAGGCTGGTGACCACGGCCGACCAGGTGCCCCAGTGGGTGACCACCTGCCACACCGTGTACGCCATGGTGCGGCGCACCTGCACCGACAGCGCGACCTCGTGCGTGATGGTGTGCCCGTTGCTCAACGGCACCTCGAGGTACGCGGTGAGCAGCAGCTTGTCGGTCGGGTGTTTCGGATGCACCAGCCAGGTCCACAGCATCTGCACGTCGCTGCCGGTGGTGGCGTTGACCGACTCCGACGGCGTGATCTCCACGTCCTCGGTGTTGCCGCGCAGCGTGGCCTTGACCGTGGGCCCGACCTCCACCGGCCCGGCGGCCGTGGTCTGGGTGCCCTCCAGCATCGTGTTGATCTTCTGGGTCAGCTTCTCGCCCTCGCCGACCGCCAGCCCGATCCGGTGCGTCTGCTCCACGTCGAGCACGGCGGGCGACCGCCAGTAGGCCTGCCGGGTGACCAGCTCCCGGGCCGCCGTGTCGATCTCCTTGAAGGCCCCGGTCGCCGGGACGGCCTCCCCCGGGGAGGGCTGCTGCATGGCGTCGCCGTTCGTCTCGCCCCCGCATGCGGCCAGTGCGGCCACGGCGACGGCGGTGGCCACGGCCAGCAACGCTCGCGTTCCGATGTGCATGGTGGACGGCTCCTCCCCGATGAAAATTCCGTCACATCATGGCACCCCTCGATAACGCCGAGGTCACCTCACGGCCGCTGCTCGCGCAATCTCGACCGCAGCACCGCGATGCTCTCCTCGGCCAGGCCGGCCCCGGTCAGGTAAGCCCGGACGGAGCCGTGCCGGTCGCGCAACTGCGCCAGGAAGGTGCGCATCACCTCGGCCGGTGTGCTCGCCAGATAAGGCTGCAGCGGGCCCTTGTCCGGCCGGTTCCGGCGCTGCCAGTCCAGATAGCGCGCCATGCCCTGCTCGGTCAGCTCGTAGTCGTCGGCGATGTCCGCATCGGACACCCCGGCGAGCTCCAGTACCAGCGCGATCACCACGCCGGTGCGGTCACGCCCGCCCCAGCAGTGCACCACGGTCGGCCCTGGGGCGGCCGCGATCAGCTCGACCGCCCGCGCGATGTCGGCCGCCGCGTGCTCGGCGGTCTCGTGATAGCGCGCCAGCAGGAACGCCACCACACCCGCTTCGGGCGAGTAGTCCTCGGCCCGCCACACCGGGTTGTTCAACGGCACGTTGTGCCAGTCCTCGCAGCACCAGACCGGAGCGCGGCCGTAGCGCTCCAGCTCCACCGGGTGCCGCAGGTCGATCACGGTGCGCACGCCGAACTGCGCGAACCGCTCGCGGTCGGCCTCGCCCAGCGCGGTCAGCGTGTCGGAGCGGAACAGCACACCCCGGCGCACCTCTGCCCCGTCGGTGGTGGCCAGGCCGCCCACGTCCCGGAAATTGAACAGCGGACCCGTGAAGTCCACCAGCCTCGACGATCCCGCCTGCCCGCTGCGCTCGCCGGCGGCAGGAGGCTCCGACGACGTGGTCCGCTCGCTCATGCCGCTCACACCTCCAGCAGCCGGTCGCGCAGCCGCTCCACCCGGTCGCGCTGCAGGCCCGCGCCGACCAGGTATTCGGTCACCGAGCCGTGGCGGCGGCGCAGCCCGTGCAGCGTCATCAGCATGGCCTCGGCCGGGGTGTACGTGAAGAACGGCGGTGTGGACAGGTGGTTCTCGTTCGGGAACGCCGTGCGCACCCACTGGCTGAACATCGGCGCGCTGCGCTCGGTCAGCGCGTAGTCCGCCGCGATCTGGTCGTCGGGCACGCCCAGCAGGTCCAGGGCCAGCGCCACGATCAGGCCGGTGCGGTCCTTGCCGGCCACGCAGTGCACCACGGTCGGGCCGTGGTCGTCGTCGGTGAGCATGCCGACCACCCGGGCGATGTCGGCCCTGCCGTGGTGGGCCAGCTCCAGGTAGCGCTCGGCCAGCCAGCGCGGGACGCCGATCTCCGCGGTGTAGGTGGAGTGGTCCCAGGTCGGGTGCTCGAGGTGGTTGTGCCGCCACACCACCTGCGTCCACTCCGGCACGCGGCCCATCGAGGCGACCTCGGCGGGCCGGCGCAGGTCGATCACGGTGCGGATGCCGAGCGCCGCGAACGCGTCGCGGTCCTCGGCGCCGAGCCTGCTCAGCGTGTCGGACCGGTACACCGTGCGCCGGCGTACGGTGCGGCCGTCGGCGGTGGTCAGGCCACCGAGGTCACGGAAGTTGAATACGGCGGCGAAGGCGATGCTGCGCTCGGTCGGCGTGGTGGTCACCCCGATACCGTAATCAAGGTCACGTGGCACGGTGTAGGCCGACCGCGTCACATCAGCAATCAGGTCAGCCGAGTTGGACGGAACGTTTGGCCAGGCCCATCCAGAAGCCGTCGATGACGGTGCGTTGCGAGGACAGGTCGTCCTCGCCCGCGCCGAGGGTGACGAACAGCGGCGCGAAGTGCTCGGTGCGCGGGTGCGCCATCGCGCCCGACGGTGCTTTGTGCAGGAAGTCGAGCAGCCCGTCGACGTCGCCGGCGTCCAGTGCCTGCCGTCCCCAGTCGTCGAACTCCGCCGACCAGCCCTGCACCGGCGCGTCGAAGCCCAGGTGCAGGTACGGCATCGCGGCGCGCAGGTTGTGCGTGAAGAACCCGCTGCCGATGATGAGCACGCCCTCGTCGCGCAGCGGCGCGAGCTTGCGACCGATCTCCAGCAGGCGCTGCGGGTCGAGCGTGGGCATGGAGATCTGCAGCACCGGCACGTCGGCCTCGGGGAACATCTCGACCAGCGGCACGTACGCGCCGTGGTCCAGCCCTCGGTCGGGCACGTCGGCGACCGGCGTCTGAGCGCTGCGCAGCAGCGAGCGCACCTTCGCGGCCAGCTCGGGAGCGCCGGGTGCCGGGTACTTCACCTCGTAATAGCGCTGTGCGAAGCCGCCGAAGTCGTAGTAGAGCGGCACGGTCGTGGTCGCGCCGACGGCCAGCGGGGCGTTCTCCCAGTGCGCGGAGACGACCAGGATCGCGGTGGGCCGGGGCAGGGCGCTCGACCAGTCCGCCAGCTGACGGGTCCACAGCGGGTCGTCGGCCAGCGGCGGAGCGCCGTGGCTCAGGTAGAGCGCAGGCATACGGGTGCTCATGACGCCAAGAATACTTGACCGTTCAACTAACGTCGAGTGGTCACGGTCACCCTGACATGCGGAAAGCCCGGCGAGACGTCTCCCGCCGGGCTCCTTCCGGGTAATGCTCTTCACCGCCCCCACCCGCCGCAACTCTTGAAAAGTTGCGGCGTCGGAGGCTGCCGGAAGGCGCGACTTCTTAAGAGTTGCGCCAGGTGTGGGGCTGGGGTGTCCGGCGGGTCAGGCCGACAGGGCGGACTCGGCGTCGAGGGTGACGGCGGCGGCGTGGACGACCGCGGCGATGCGCAGGGCCTCGTGCACGGCCTCGCGGCCGATGCCGGTGCCGATCAGGGTCTTCTCGTGCGACTCGAGGCAGACGCCGCAGCCCGTGATGGCCGAGACGGCCAGGCTCCACAGCTCGAAGTCGGCCTTGTCGACGCCCGGGTTCCCGATGATCTGCATGCGCAGCCGGGCCGGCAGCGACTGGTAGGCGTCGTCGCCGATCAGGTGCTTGGACCGGTAGTACACGTTGTTCATCGCCATGATCGACGCCGCGCCCTTGGCCGCCTCGATCGCCTCGGGCTTGAGGTGGTCGGCCGCCTCGGCCGCGATCTCCCGCAGCACGAAGCCGTTGCGGGCGGCGAACGCGCAGGCCAGGGCCGTGCCCCAGAGCTGCTGCGCGGTCAGCGGCGAGGTGCCCAGCACGCTGCCGATGTTGAGCTTGGTGTCCCGGGCGTACGCCGGCAGCGCCGCCTTGATCGCCTCGATGCCCATCAGGCGGCGGCCAGCAGCTTGCCGGCGTCGAGGGTCTCGCCGCCCTTGTTCCAGTTGCACGGGCACAGCTCGTCGGTCTGCAGGGCGTCGAGCACGCGCAGCACCTCGGAAACGTTGCGGCCGACCGAGCCGGCGGTGACCATCACGAACTGGATCTCGTTGTTCGGGTCCACGATGAACGTCGCGCGCTGCGGCACGCCGTCCTCGCCCAGCACGCCGGCGGCCTCGGTGAGCTCGCGCTTGACGTCGGCCAGCATCGGGAAGGGCAGCTCGCGCAGGTCGGGGTGGTTCTTGCGCCACGCGTGGTGGACGAACTCGTTGTCGACGGACCAGCCCAGCACCTGCGCGTCACGGTCGGCGAAATCCTCGTTCAGCCGGCCGAACTCGGCGATCTCGGTGGGGCATACGAAGGTGAAGTCCTTGGGCCAGCTGAAAAGCACCCGCCACTTGCCCTCGTAGGTCTTGTTGGTGATCGTCTCGAACGCCTTGTCGGCGTCCAGCGAGACGCAGGCGGTGAGTTCGTAGGCGGGGAAGTGATCGCCGACGGTGAGCAAAGCAGGTACCTCCTGAACGGTCTTTCTTGAGCCGTTCAAGATTAGGCAGGGCGTCGTGGCGCGCGGATTACCGGATCATGACATTGTGGCGACCGACACGGGACCGTGGGTGTGCCGGGCGGTGCAGGTCACCGCCATGATCCGGGAATGGATCGACGACACGCCATCCCGGTATGCGGGAGCCTGCTGGTCTGAGCGTCGCAGAAGTGGGACGCTACTCAGCGTGATCCGCTTCGTACTGATTATTGGCACCTAGCGCGCCGGCCGCACCTGGGCAACCAGGCCCCTCGCCGACGCGCAGACCTCCCGCGACCGCGGGGGGTCTTTTGGTTTTCCGGCTTCTTTTTCTTCTCTCGGGTTCCTTCAGCTCCATAGCGTCTTCGGTTCTCAGGTCGGCGTCCCTCAGGCGGGCGTCCACACAGGAGGTCACACGACATGCAGATCTTCGACACCACGCTGCGCGACGGCGCCCAGCGCGAGGGCATCACCTACTCGGTGGCCGACAAACTCGCGGTGGCGCGCCTGCTCGATCAGTTCGGGGTCGGGTTCATCGAGGGCGGGTGGCCTGGCGCGGTGCCCAAGGACACCGAGTTCTTCGAACGGGCCAGAACCGAACTGAAACTGGAGAACGCGTTACTGGTCGCGTTCGGCTCGACCCGCAAGGCAGGTGTCGCGGCGGCCGACGACGCGCAGCTCGCGGGCCTGCTCGCGGCGCAGACGCCGGTGGTCTGCCTGGTCGCGAAGTCCGACGTGCGCCACGTCGAGCGCGCGCTGCGCACCACGCGCGAGGAGAACCTCGCCATGGTCGCCGACAGCGTGACCCACCTGCGCTCGCACGGCCGCCGCGTCTTCGTCGACTGCGAGCACTTCTTCGACGGCTTCCGCTTCGACCCCGACTACACCGCCGCGGTGGTACGCACCGCGCTCGACGCGGGCGCCGAGCGGGTGGTGCTCTGCGACACCAACGGCGGCATGCTGCCCTCGCAGATCAGCAAGGCCATCGGCGAACTCGTCGACCGGCTGGGCGTCTCGCCGGAGATGTTCGGCATGCACGCGCAGAACGACACCGCGTGCGCCGTCGCCAACACCATCGCCGCGGTGGAGGCGGGCGTACGCCACGTGCAGGGCACCGCGAACGGCTACGGGGAGCGCCCCGGCAACGCCGACATCTTCGCCGTGGTGGCGAACCTGCAACTCAAGCTGGGCATGACCGTCCTACCGGAGGGCTGCCTCGAACAGATGGCGCACGTCTCGCACGCCATCGCCGAGATCGCCAACATCGCACCCGACTCCCACCAGGCCTACGTCGGGTCCGCAGCGTTCGCCCACAAGGCGGGTCTGCACGCGAGCGCGATCAAAGTCGACCCGGCCCTCTACAACCACGTGGACCCGGCCGTGGTCGGCAACGACATGACGATCCTCGTCACCGAGATGGCCGGCCGGGCCAGCATCGAGCTCAAGAGCCGCGAGCTCGGTCTGGACCTGGCCGGCCAGCCGGACACGCTGTCCAAGGTGACGCACCGGGTGAAGGAGCTGGAGGCGGCGGGCTGGTCCTTCGAGGCCGCCGACGCTTCTTTCGAGCTGCTGGTGCGGCAGTCCCTGGGCGAGCAGACGACCCCGTTCACGCTGGAGTCGTACCGGGTGATCGTCGAGCACCGCGAGGACGGCGCGGTGGTCAGCGAGGCGACCGTCAAGCTGCGGGTACGCGGCGAGCGGGTGATCGCCACCGCGGAGGGCAACGGCCCGGTGAACGCCCTCGACCAGGCCCTGCGCCAGGCGCTGGAGCGGCACTTCCCGCAGCTGACCGGGCTGGAGCTGGCCGACTACAAGGTGCGCATCCTGGCCGGCTCGCACGGCACCGACGCGGTGACGCGGGTGCTGGTCGAGACCGTCGACACCGACGGTCGTGACTGGACCACGGTCGGCGTGCACGAGAACGTGGTGGAAGCGAGCTGGCGGGCCCTGGTCGACGCGCTGGCCTACGGGGTCGCGGCCGCGGGCGGGGACCGCAAGGTGCGCTCGCGGCGCTGATCGGACAGTGGCCGGTGACGGCCCGCTGCTCGATTTTGCGAAAGGATACTACGTAGTAACTGCAAGAAATGTAAACTCTTGACATCGATGGACGTGGTTGGCACAGTGCCTGCATGTCTCGACGTTTCCCCCGCAACGCCCTCATCCGGGCGTTCACCGTGCTGGTGATGGCGGCCATCGGATCAGTGGCCGCCATCACCGTCGGCGCGTCTCCCGCGTACGCCGACGGCTGCTACACCTGGGGCCGCTCCCTGTCCTCGGGCATGTCCGGAGAGGACGTCCGCCAGCTGCAGATCCGCGTCGCGGGCTGGCCGGGCTACAACAACACCATCGTCATCGACGGCATCTTCGGCGGCGAGACCCGTGACGCGGTGGTCCGCTTCCAGCAGGCGTACGGTCTCGGCGCCGACGGCATCGCCGGCCCGCTGACCTTCAACAAGATCTACTCCCTGCAGGACGACGACTGCACGCCGATCCATTTCAGCTACGCCGAGCTGAACAAGTGCAACACCACCTGGGCCGGCGGCGCGGTCTCGGCCGCCACGGCCAAGGCCAACGCGCTGCGGGCGATGTGGCGGCTGGAGGCGCTGCGGCACGCGCTGGGCGACCAGGCGCTGCGGGTCACCTCCGGATTCCGCAGCACCGCATGCAACAACGCCGCGGGCGGAGTCTCCAGCAGCCGGCACCTCTACGGTGACGGAGTCGACCTCGGCTCGGGCCCGCATTCCCTGTGCACCATCGGCAAGCAGGCCCGCTACCACGGGTTCACCGGCATCCTCGGCCCCGGCTACCCCGACCACTCCGACCACATCCACACCGATGCCCGCAGCGGCACGCTGTGGTCGGCCTCGCAGTGCTTCTGACCCCGCCTCGGGGACGGTGACCGCACCGCAGCAGTTCGACACGAGGTGTGCCGCGTTCCGATACGCGGCACACCTCGTGCCGTCGCGGGGCGTCCATCGGGAGCGGCCCGGCCCTCGGGGTCCGTGCCGGGCCGGGGGAGCGCCGTCGATGCCGCGCAGCGATAGGCTGCGCGGCACGCACCCCTGACGGCCCGGCCGTGTTCGACATGGAGGCACCCCCGTGAGCGACAACCCCTACCGGGCACCGGCCCCGGCGGCCCCGCCGGTGGCATCCACGCCGGCGGCACCCGCCGTCGCCGCGTGGTCCGATCCCTCGCTGGACGCCCCGCCGCCGTACAGGCGGCCGGTCGAGGCGCGGCTGGTCTGGCGTGGCATCTTCCAGATGCTGGGCGCGCACGCGCTGACTATGGTGCTGCCACTGTTCGCCGGGCTGGTCTTCGGGCAGCGGACGGACCACGGCCCGGTCGCCGACGGCGATCCCGCCTACGTCTTCCTGCTGGCAGGCTTCTTCGCGCAGTTCGTTCTGGGAGTCGTCGCCCTGGTCGCGGGCGTGGGCGGCATCATCGGCCGGGACGGCGGCAAGGGCGCGGGCAACCTCATCGGCTGGGTCGCGGGCATCCCGGTCAGCCTGATCGTCGGCATCGTCATCACGGCGTCCCTGGCCAACGCGTAGTGACCCGGCCGGACGCCGCCGTGGCGGCGTCCGGCCCGGGCGAGGCCCGGGCAGCCGCGCGAGCGCGGATCAGCCGGTGGTGGCCGGGGCGACCGTCAGGGTGCCCGCGTCGGCGTCGAGCACCGCACGGGTGCCCAGCGGCACCGCGGTGTGCTGTGCGCCGTGGCCGATCGGCAGGCCGCCCAGCACCGGCAGGTCCAGGTCGAGCAGGCGGTCGGTGAGCACGTCGGCGATGGTGACCGGCCAGGCGTCCGCGCAGTCGGTGAACTGCCCGACGGCGATACCCGCGACGTGGTCGAGCGCACCGCTGCGGCGCAGGTGGGTCAGCATCCGGTCGACGCGGTACGGGTACTCGCCGACGTCCTCGATGAGCAGGATCGCGCCCGTCAGGTCCGGCAGGTGCGGCGTGCCCAGCGTGCTGACCAGCAGCGACAGGTTTCCGCCGAGCAGGGTGCCCTCGGCGTGGCCGGTGGTGCGTATCCGATGGGTGTCCTCGGCGGGGTCGGCGGCCACGACCACCGGTTCCCCGCTCATCAGCGCGTGGCGTGCGCCGAGCGCGGTCGGCGAGTCCGCGCCCTTGTCGAACTGGGCCGCGACCGGTCCGTGCACGGTGGCCAGCCGCGCGCCGCGCCACAGCGCGAGGTGCAGCGCGGTGATGTCGGAGAAGCCCATGACCAGCTTCGGATCGCGCCGCACGGCGTCGAGGTCGACGCGGTCGGTGATGCGCTGCGCGCCGTAGCCGCCGCGGGTGCACAGCACGGCGCGGATCTGCTGGTCGCCGAGTGCGTCGTTGAGGTCGCCGAGGCGCTGCTCATCGGTGCCGCCGAAGTAGCCGTGCCGGGCCAGCACGTGCGGGTAGACCCGGGGTGCCAGGCCCCAGCCGGTGAGCACCGACACCGCCGCCTCGACGCGCTCGGCGGGCACCGGCCCCGAGGGCGACACCAGCGCTACCGTGTCGCCGGGCCGGAGGGTCGCGGGGTGCAGGGTGGCGGTCATGGCCGCAGAGCCTAACGCCGTGCACGGAACCTTCACAAAGCCCACACCCAGTTGACCATGAAAATGTATAGCATCCCGTGCATGAAACGGTTCCTTCTGCGCGCGCTGCCCTGGGTCCTGGCGCTGCCTGCGGCGGTGTGGGCCGTGTTCCGGATCGCCGGCTGGGACGCCCGGTATCCGATCGCGCAGTTGATGGCGTTCACCCCGTACGTCGCCGCCGGTTCGCTGGTGCCGCTGGCGGTGCTGCTGGTGTGGCGGCGCTGGGCGGCCGCCGCGCTCGCCGCGGTCACCGCGGTGGCGCTGGCCGCGGTGGTGCTGCCGCGCTGGTTCGCCGACGGTGACCCGATGGCCGGGGCGGCGGGCCGACCGCTGCGGGTGATGAGCGCGAACGTGCTGGTGGGCTCGGCGGGGGCGGCCGAGCTGGTGAACCTCGTGCGGTCGCATCGGGTGGACGTGCTGGCATTGCAGGAGGTGACCCCGGACTACCTGGTCGCGGTGGACGCGGCGGGCATGCGTGACGAGTTGCCGTACCGGGCGGACCACTCGGCGCCGGGGGTGGAGGGCTCCGCGCTGCTGTCCCGGTTTCCGCTGCGTGATGACGGCATGCGGGTCAACCCGGGCGGCTTCCGGCAGGCGCGGGCCGAGGTGTCGGTGCCGGGTGGGGGCAGCGTGCTGGTCGAGTCGGCGCACCCGCTGGCACCCTGGGCCGACTTCGTGACGCCGCTGTGGGTACGCGGCTTCGAGGGCCAGCCGCGGGCCACGCCGGAGGGGCCGGTGCGGGTGCTGCTCGGCGACTTCAACGCCACGCTCGACCACCACCTGCTGCGCGACCTGATCGACTCCGGTTACCGGGACGCGGCCGACGTGCTGGGGCGGGGCCTGTCCGGCACCTGGGGGCCGTACGACGGGGACCCGATCCCGCCGGTGACGCTGGACCGGGTGCTGGCCGACCGGCGGGTGGGCGTCAAGGACTTCCGGGTGCTGGAGTTGCCGGACAGCGACCATCGGCCGGTGTACGCCGAGTTGGTCCTTCCATAGGGCCCGCCACTGTTTGAGCGAGCGCTCAAGCCTGCTAGGCTGACGTTTGACCGACCGCTCAAATATGTGGCGCGGGCCGTGTTTCCTCAGGGGACCGTCCTGACCCGACACTGCCGAACGCATCGGCACCTGTTTTGTCAGACCGGTGCGAGAAGGTCTGCGCGTCCCGCTAGTCGGGGACGCGACAGTACGGGCGGTGCCGGCCACATTGGCAACGGGGGGTGGCCGGCACCGCCCGCAATACGTGTGTTCGGCACGCTGCGGGCCCGGGTAACGAGGGAGCGGCATGTCCGACACCAAGCAGCGGTTGCTCGACGGGGCCATGGACACGCTGCGCAAACACGGGATCGCGGGCGTCTCGGCCCGCAACATCGCCGGCATGGCGGGAGTCAACCAGGCGCTGATCTTCTACCACTTCGGCAGCGTGGACGACCTCCTGGTGGCGGCGTGCACGGCCGCTACCGGCCAGCGGGTCGAGGCATACCGGGAGCGCTTCGCGACCGTGGGCTCGCTGCGGGAGCTGCTCGACGTGGGCCGCGCGCTGCACGAGGAGGAGCGCGACCTGGGCAACGTCGCGGTGCTGGCGCAGATGCTGGCCGGGGCGCAGCACGACGAGAAGCTGGCCCGGGTGACCGCCGAGACGCTCGGCATGTGGACCGCGGAGATCGAGTCCGTGCTGCGCCGGGTGCTGGCCGGCTCGCCGTTCGCAGAGATGGCGGACGTGCCGGGGCTGGCCAGCGCGATCTCCGTCTCGTTCGTGGGGCTGGAGCTCTACGAAGGCGTCGACAGCGCGGGAGCGCAGCGTGCGATGGCGGCGCTTGAGCAGCTCGGCGCCCTGCTCGAGGTCGTCGAGGAGCTGGGGCCGGTGGCCCGCCGGGCGCTACGAAGCAAGATCAATAAGGTGGCCGCCCGAAGGGCCTGACCCGCTGGCGGCCGTCACCTAGCATCGCGTCGTGAACGTGAGCCTGAGCGGGGAGAGCCGGCGGCAGGCCTGGTGGCGCAGGCATCGCCGGACCGTGGCGGGCATCGCGTTCTGCGGCCTGCTAACCGGCGGCTACACGGCCCAGCTGCGGGAAGGGTCGGTGCAGGTCATGCCGCCGGCACCGGCGCTGGTCTGCCCGCTGCTGCGTGCTGAGCTGCTGGACCTGGTCGTGCCCGGCCACGGCACGGCGACGCAGGAGACCGACCGGCAGGACGAGAAGTCGTCGGCATGGTGCGTGGTGAAACGTCCCACGGATGACGACGTCTCGCTCGCCGTGGGTGTGATCAACGTGGGGCGTGCGGCCGGGGACGGCCCCGTGACCCGGGCGCACGACCACTTCATCACCTCGTTCGTGCTCAATCGCGAGCGGCATCTGCTCGACGGGCTCGGGGACGAGGCCGGCTACTGGCGCGAGCGGGATCCGTCCGGACACCTCTACCTCACGGTCCGCGTCGGTGCCCGCCTGGTGCACGTGCAGTACCGCAACACGATGGTCGCCCCGGAGCGGGTGCTGGAAGCGGCCGTGCTGGCGGCGCGGGAAGTGCTGGCGAAACTGTGACGAAGTCCGACGATCTGGTGAACGACCTCGTCGCCGGCCGCGGCGAGGGAGTGACCCACCTGGTGCAGGAGGTGCGGCCGCAGCCGTACTGGTTCGTGCGGTGGCCGATCGCGGTTGCCGTGCTGGTCGCCTGCGGCCTGACCGGCCACTACGGCACCGGCCTGGTGCTGGAGCTGTCCACCCGGCTGGAGTTCGCCCGGGCCGACGCGGACTGGGACCGTCCGGCGCCACCCGAGCTGCCGACCTCGCCGTTCGGTGCGCCGGGGCCGGTCGCCGGCGGCTGAGTCGTTCCTGCTCCGGGTGGCTGACCGCGGGCGTCGGGGCCGGGCTAACCTCGTCAGCGTGGCGACCGCACTGGTGATCGAGAACGACCCGACCGACGACCTGCGCCGGCTCGGCGGCTGGCTGACCGACGCGGGGCTGGAACTGGCCGTCCTGCGCCCGCACGCCGGCGACGCGCTGCCCGACGACCTGGCGGGCTACGCCGCGTTCGTGGTCATGGGCGGGGAGCAGGACGCGTTCGCCAAGGACGGGGTGCCGGGCGCGCCGTGGTTCCCGAAGCTGGAGTCACTGCTGCGCAAGGCGGTCAAGAACCGGGTGCCGACGCTGGCGATCTGCCTCGGCGGGCAGTTGCTGGCCCAGGCGCACGGCGGCACGGTCGAGCGCTCGACCAGCGGCCCCGAGATCGGCGCGCGGCTGGTCGCGCGGCGTGACGTGGCCGAGTCCGACCCGCTGTGGTGGGCGGTGCCGTTCGCTCCCGACGTGATCCAGTACCACTTCGACGAGATCACCGAGCTGCCACTCGGGGCGACCCTGCTGGCCGCCTCGCCGCGCTATCCCCACCAGGCGTTCCGCCTCGGCGACCGGGCCTGGGGCACGCAGTTCCACATCGAGTGCGACGTCGACATGTTCGCCGCCTGGGTGGAGGGCAATCGGGACTGGATGACCGAGCAGGGCTGGCAGCCCGACGGGCTGATCGCCGGGATCGAGGCCACCCAGGACGACGTGGCCGAGGTGTGGCAGCCGTTCGCGCGCCGCTTCGCCGAGCTGGCCCTGGGCACCCTGCCCGGCGCGGGCCGCCGGGAACTTCCGCTGCTGAGCTGAGCCGTGCCGCGGCTTCTGTGCCCGGGTGCGCGCCGATAACCTGAGCGGGTGGCGGGAATCGGGCGGTTGGCACGGTACGGCTTCACGCTGTCGGCGACCGGCCCCGACCCGGCGGTGCTGCTGGGCGGGACGGGGCTGAACCTGTGGGACGGGGCCGCGCAGCGGCCGGTCGACGAGGAGGGCGCGCTCGTCCTGGAGCAGCTCGGCCGCGCCGCCGACCCCGACCTGGCACTGCGCCAGCTGCACCGCATCGCCGAGCGGGACGCAGGCTTCGAGAAGGGTGTGCTGGAGCGGCTCGGCTCCGACGAGGACCTGCGCATCCGGCTGCTCACCGTGCTGGGGGCGTCCTCGGCGCTGGGCGACCAGATCGCCGCGCAGGCCGGGCAGTGGCGGGTGCTCACGCACAGCGTGCCGCCGCGCTACGAGGTGCACAGCGGGCTGGCCGACGTGCCGTCGCTGCGCGCCGGATACCAGCGCGGGCTGCTGCGTATCGCGGCGGCCGACCTCGCCGACGGCGTCGACGTCGAGACGACGATGGCCGAGGTGACCGCGCTGGCCGACGCGACGCTGCGGGCGGCGTACCGGATCGCGCTCGGGCGGGTCGGGGACCAGCGGCCGCGGCTGGCCGTCATCGCGATGGGCAAGTGCGGTGGGGACGAACTGAACTACGTTTCGGACGTCGACGTCATCTTCGTCGCGGCCGAGGACGAGGACCTCGCCGCGGGCACCACCGTTGCCGCGGCGCTGATGGAGATCTGCGGCCACGTGGCCTGGCCGGTGGACGCCGCGCTGCGGCCGGAGGGCGGGCGCGGACCGCTGGTGCGCACGCTGGCCAGCCACCTCGTCTACTACCAGCGCTGGGCCCGCACCTGGGAGTTCCAGGCGCTGCTCAAGGCCCGGCCGGTGGCCGGCGACGCGGGCCTGGGCAAGGCGTGGCTCGCGGCGCTGCAGCCGCTGATCTGGCACGCGGCGGAACGGCCGGAGGCGGTCGAGGACGTGCGGGCGATGCGGCGGCGCATCATCGACCAGGTGCCGCGCGCCGAGGTCGAGCGGGAGATCAAACGCGGGCCCGGCGGGCTGCGCGACATCGAGTTCGCGGTGCAGTTGCTCCAGCTGGTGCACGGGCGCGGGGACGAGACGCTGCGCTCCGGCAACACCCTCAACGCGCTGCGTTCCCTGGTCGCGGGCGGTTACGTGGGCCGCGGTGACGGGGAGGCGCTCAGCGCCGCGTACCGCTTCCTGCGCAACGTGGAGCACCGGCTGCAGCTGCAGCGGCTGCGGCGCACGCACACCGTGCCCGCCGACGACGGCCAGGCGGGCACCCTGGCGCTGCGCTGGCTGGCGCGGGCCATGAACTACAAGCGCGAGGAGCCGTCGCTCGGCACCGGCCGCGGCCGGGAGGGCGGCGGCCTGGACCCGATCGCGGCGTTCCGCGCCGACTGGGTCACCCACGCCGCCGAGGTGCGCAGGTTGCACGCCAAGCTGCTCTACCGGCCCCTGCTGGCGGCGGTGGCCCGGGTGCCCGCCGACGGCCTGTCGCTGCGCGCCGACGCCGCGCGCAAGCGCCTGGAACTGCTCGGATACGCCGATCCGGCGGGCGCGCTGCGGCACATCGAAGCGCTGACCTCGGGGGTGTCCCGCACCGCCGCGATCCAGCGCACCCTGCTGCCGGTGCTGCTGGCCGAGTTCGCCGACGCGCCCAACCCGGACGCCGGGCTGCTGGCCTACCGGCAGGTGTCCGACACGCTGGGCACCACGCCCTGGTATCTGCGCCTGCTGCGCGACGAGGGCCCGGTGGCGCTGCGGCTGGCCCGGGTGCTGGACAGCTCGCGCTACCTGACCGACCTGCTGTCGCGCGACCCGGAGGCGCTGCGGCTGCTGGCCGACGACACCGAGCTGGCCCTGCGCACCCGGCAGTCGCTGCTCGACGGCACCGCCGCGGCCGCCGGGCGGCACCCCGACCCGCGTGCGGCGGTGGCCGCGGTGCGGGCGATGCGTCGCCGCGAGCTGTTCCGCATCGGCAGCGCCGACCTGCTCTCCGGTGCGGGCGAGCTGGCACCGGCCAAACCGGTCGGCATCACCGAGGTGGGGCAGGGGCTGGCCGACCTGACCGACGCGACCATCGCGGCGGCGCTGGCCGTGGCCCGGCAGGCCGCGGGTGCACCGGACGAGCTGCGCTTCTCCGTGATCGGCATGGGCCGGCTGGGCGGGGCCGAAACGAGCTACCCCAGCGACGCCGACGTGCTGTTCGTGTACCAGCCCGCGCCGGGTATGCGCGACGACGAGGCCAACGGCGTCGCGCTGGCGATCGCCGAGCAGTTGCGCACGCTGCTGTCCGCGCCCGCGCCCGACCCGCCGCTGGGCATCGACGCCGACCTGCGCCCGGAGGGCCGGCAGGGCCCCCTGGTGCGCAGCCTCGCCGCCTACCAGCGCTACTACGCCACCTGGTCGCAGGTGTGGGAGGCGCAGGCGCTGCTGCGGGCCCGGCCCGTCGCCGGGGACGCCGCGCTGGCCGCCGAGTTCATCGCGCTCGTCGATCCGGTGCGCTACCCGGTCGACGGGCTGCGCCGCGAGCAGATCGTCGAGATCCGCCGGATCAAGGCGCGGGTGGAGAACGAGAGGCTGCCCCGCGGCGCGGACCCGCTCACCCATACCAAGCTGGGCCGGGGCGGTATCGCCGACGTCGAGTGGACGGTGCAGCTGTGGCAGCTGCGGCACGGACACGAGGTGGCGGGGCTGCGCTCCACCCGCACCCTCGACGCGCTCGCGGCGGCGCACGCGGCCGGGATCGTATCGGTCGAGGACGCCGAGGTGCTGGCCACGGCGTGGACGCTGTGCTCGCGGGTGCGCAACGCGCTGACGCTGATCCGCGGCCGGGCGGTGGACCAGCTGCCGCGGCACGGCGTCGAACTGGCCGGGGTGGCGCGCCTGCTGGGCGGCGGCGACCCGGGGGAGTTCCTGGACGAGTACCTCAAGGTCACCCGCCGCGCCCGCGCGGCCGTGGAGCGCCTGTTCCTGGCCTGAGGCGCCCGATTTGCATAGACGCTGGCCTATTACATCGAGAATGATCTACTAATACTCGATGTAATAGGCCAGCGTCTATGGAGGGCGGAGGGTTTGACGCCGGCTCGGCAGGGGCGGGTCAGCCCGGCGCGCGGGTGCGTCGGCGTGCTCATGGAGTGCCCATGGTCATGTCGTAGGGTGATCGCGTGACGCTCTATGTGGTCGGTGACGTGCACGGCCATCTCGTGCCGCTGACCCAGGCGCTGCGGGTGACCGGCCTGCTCGACGGGCAGGGTGCGTGGACCGGTGGCGACGCGCGGCTGTGGTTCCTCGGCGACCTGACCGACCGCGGCCCGGACGGCATCGGCGTGATCGACCTGATCCGGCGGCTGCAGGGCGAGGCGGCCGCGGCGGGCGGCGAGGTCGGCTGCGTGATCGGCAACCACGACATGCTGCTGTACGGCAGCCGCTTCGTCCCCGCGTCGCCGGTGACCGAGGTGCGCACCATCGAGCAGGTGTGGGCGCTCAACGGCGGCCAGGACCACGATCTCGAGGCGCTGGACGAGCAGCGCGCCGGCTGGCTGGCCGACCTGCCCGCGGTGGCGCTGGTCGACGATCACCTGCTGCTGCACGCAGACACCCTGGCCTACCTGGAGTTCGGGCCGACCATCGACGAGATCAACGCAGCGGTGCGCACCATCATGCGCGAACGCGACGAGCGGACCTTCGGGCGCAGCACCCGGCTGCTGTTCCGCCGCTTCGAGTTCCTGGAGCACAACGACGGCGTCGCCAACGCCCGGCTGCTACTGGACAAACTCGGCGGCCGCCAGATCGTGCACGGCCACTCCACCATTCCGGAGACCTTCGGCGTCGCCCCGTCCGCGGTGCGCGGCCCGGTCACCTACGCCGACGGCCTGGCCATGGCCGTGGACACCGGCATCTCCCTGGGCGCGCCCTGCATCGTCGTCGCGCTCACACCGGCCGCCGCCTGACGTCCGACCGTCCATCGCGGACAGACGAGCCCGCCGGGGGTGCCCGGGACGGGTCGCGGTGCCCTAGGCTGGCTGATCGTGACGTGGGGGATGGCTCGGCCCGCTGACCTGTCCCGCCGGGCCTGGTCGGTGGACATCGGGCTGACCCTGCTGGTGCTGGCCGCGCAGTCCGCGCCGTACGTGTTCACCCGCCGGTTCGGCGAGGACGGCCCGTGGGCGTTCGCCGACTACTGGCCGGTGCTGGTGACCTCGCTGCCGGTGCTGCTGCGGCGCTGGCAGCCCACGTACGCGTTGCTGCTCACCGCCGTCGGGATCGCCGCGTACGCGATCGCCGGCACCGGCCCCGCCCAGCCCATCTGGTACGGCCCGCTGGTCTGCTTCTACGCGGTGGCCTACCAGTCGCCGCCCCGGCAGCGGCTGGTGGTGCTGGTCGTCACCGCCGCCGGCATGCTGTCGATCATCCAGTCGGTGAACACCGCGGTCCGCGAGATGGCGACCTGGTCGGCGGCGTACATGCTGGGCACCCTGGCCCGCACCCGGCGCGAGGCCGCGGCGCGCGAACGAGCCCAGGCGGCACAGCTCGCCGCCGAGCGCGAGCGCACCCGGATCGCCCGCGACCTGCACGACATCCTCGGCCACGCGTTCAGCCTGATGGTGGTGCAGGCCGAGGCGGGCGGCGCGATCGCCCGGCGCGACCCGGCCCGTGCCGAGGCCGCGTTCGACGCGATCTCCGAGGCCGGACGCAGCGCCATGGCGCAGCTGCGCACGGCCGTGGGCGGGCTGCGCGAGTCGTCGCTGACCCCGCCACCCGGCCTGTCCGACCTGCCCGAACTGGTCCGCGGCACCCGCCACGACGGCCTCGACGTGACCTACACCGAGCACGGGCAGGCGCGCCCGCTCCCGCCGGACGTCCAGCTCGCCGCGTACCGGGTGGTCCAGGAGGCGCTGACGAACGTGGTCCGGCACGCCGCCGCGACCTCCGCGCGGGTGTCGCTCACCTGGGACGAGAACGGCACCCGGGTGAGCGTCGCCGACGACGGCCGGGGCGCGGGCCCGGTCACGCCGGGCAACGGCCTGGTCGGCCTCAGCGAGCGGGTGGCCGCTGCGGGCGGCACAGTCGAATTCGGGCCGGACCCCGTCGGCGGGTTCCGGGTGACGGCGGTGTTCGCGTGACCGGGACGTCGGGCTGCCACGGCCGGTGGGCCGTGCCGTCGGGCAGCGGGCGCGCGGGCGGCAACGGGCGCAGTGCGCAGGAGCGGCCATGACCATCAGCGTGGTGGTCGCCGACGACCAGGAGCTGGTGCGGTCGGGGTTCGCGATGATCCTGTCCGCGCAGCCGGACATCGAGGTGGTCGCCGAGGCCGCCGACGGTGCCGAGGCGGTCCGGGCGGTGGCGCAGCACGCCCCCGACGTGGCGCTGCTCGACATCCGGATGCCGGTCATGGACGGCATCGAGGCGGCGCGGCGCATCTGCGCGGCCGGGCCGACGAAGGTGGTCATGCTGACCACGTTCGGCTCCGACGAGCACGTGTTCGCCGCGCTGCGCGCCGGGGCCAGCGGTTTCCTGCTCAAGGACGTACGCCGGGACGACCTGGTGCACGCGGTGCGGGTGGTCACCGCCGGGCAGGCGCTGCTCGCGCCCGCGGTGACCCGACGCCTCATCGACGACGTGGTGCGCATGGGCGGGCGGGCCGCGCCGGCCCCGTCCGCGGAACTGGCCCGGCTGACCGAGCGCGAGCACGAGGTGCTGGTGCTGCTCGGCCGTGGCCTGTCCAACCCGGAGCTGGCAGCGGCCCTGTTCGTCAGCGAGCACACGGTGAAGACGCACGTCAGCAGCGTGCTGAGCAAGCTCGGGCTGCGGGACCGGGCACAGGCCGTGATCGCCGCCTACGAGTCGGGGCTCATCCGGCCCGGTGAGTGACTCCCTCGCGCGAGTGAGGGCGCGGACCGCTCTCGTCGGCGATGTCGGCGGCCGCGGATTTCCCGAGGATCGTGACATGAGGAAATCACTGTTCACCGCCTTCGGAGCGGTCCTGCTGGCACTCGCGGGCGTGTCGCCCGCCGCCGCCGAGTCCGCGTCGACCCCGTACACCCCACCCGCGGGGCTGACCGCCACCGACCTCACGTTCCGCAACGGCGGCACCGAACTGCACGGCTCGGTGGTGCGCCGCGCCGACCTCGACCCGGCCGTGCGCCACCCGGCGATCGTGCTGGTGCACGGCTCCGGCGCGGGGCCGCGCGAGGAGCTGGGCCAGGAGGCGGAGGTGTTCGCCCGCGCCGGGCTGGTCACCCTGATCTACGACAAGCGGGCCGACTACACGAAGACCCACCGCGACTACTCGGCGCTGGCCGACGACGCCGTGGCCGGGGTGCGCGCGCTGGCCGCGCTGCCCGACGTCGACCCGGCGCGCACCGGGTTGTGGGGGCTCAGCGAAGGCGGCTGGATCGCGCCGCTGGCCGCGTCCCGCTCGGCGGAGGTGAAGTTCCTGGTCACCATCGGTGCGCCGGGGCTGCCGCCGGCGCGTACCCAGGCGTGGAACCTGATCAACCGGATCACCCGGGCCGGGGTGACGCCGTCCACCGTGGACGCGATCGTCGGCACCGGCATGGGCCTGGCCATCGCGACGGACGGGTTCCCGCAGGCGGCGTACGACCCGGTGCCCGCGCTGCGGCAGATTCGGCAGCCGGTGCTGGCGATCTGGGGTGAGCTGGACACGCAGGTGCCGCCGCGGGAGAGCGCGGAGGTCTTCCGCCGCGAGCTGACCGCCAGCCCCAGCGTCACGGTCCGGATCCTGCCGCACGGGGCGCACGCGGGCCGGGTCACCACCGACGGCTACGACCGCGTCGGCGGCCCGACGATCAACGGCTTCGGGATGGGCGAGCTGCTGCCGGGCTACGGCACGCTGATGACCGACTGGATCACCCAGGTGACCGGCGGGCGGCTGCCCACCTCCGCGGCCGACGCGCTGCCCGCGCAGCGCAGCGACAGCATTCCGGTGTCCGGGGTGGGCCCGCTGTGGTGGGCCGCGTTCGCGGCGATCGCGCTGGCACTGCTCAGCTGGCCGGTCTGGGCGCTGGTGCGCCGGGTGCGGGGCGGCCTCGGTCGGCCCGCGGGAGCCCGCCCGGCGCGTCTGCTGGTGCTGACGGGGCTGATCGCCCTGGTCGGTGGGGTCGCGTTCCCGATCATGACGGTGGCCACCTCCGGCAAGCAGACCGAGCCGTTCCTGTTCGGCCAGCCGCTGGCCTGGCTCGTGCTGCGGGCGGTGACCGTGCTCGCCCTGCTGTGCACCGCCTGGGCCATCGCGGCGCTGCGCTCGACGCAGGGCCGCGACCGGGTGCGGTTGGCGGTCACTGCGGCCGGCGGCCTGCTGCTCGTGCCGTTCGCCCTCTCCCTGGGCCTGCTGCTGCCCTGATCCGGCGGACCACCCAAAGATCGTTCGACTTGCCTGGCACGTGTGCGTATCTTGACGGCGCATTCGCACAGGTGCCAGGCAAGTCCGATGATCGAGGGACAGCCGGGGTCGGCGAAGCGGCGACATGAGAAGGGGCGTCTGCCCACCCAACTCCGGTGGGCAGACGCCCCTTCCGCTGATCCGCCCTAGGGCTTGAGGGTCTGCGTGTTCGTCGACTCCTTCTCGATGGTCGCCTTGGCGAAGCGGAACGGCAGGGTCTGCCCCGTACGCCACAGCTCGAACTGGTCGGCGTAGTTGTCGTGGAACGCGTGGCCGGAGTTGCCGGTCAGCTGGATCCAGCGCGAGTCGTCCAGGTCCGCCATGTTCACGATCATGCGCATGGACGGCACCGCGTCGACCTCGTACCCCTGCCCGGCGCTCCAGCCGGTGGCGTTGACGATCGCGTCGCCGCCGGAGACGCCGACGGTGTCCCGGTTGAACAGCCACTCGATCGGGCCGATGCCGGACTCGCCGAACGTCGCGTGGGTCGGGGTGAGGGTGTGCATGGCGCCCCAGCGCCACTGCTTCGGGTCCTCGCCCTGCGCCTCGGACAGCTCCTTCACCGCCGCCGACATGGCCTGGGCCAGCATGTCGTCCCGCTGCTCGACGGCGGGCGTGCCCTTGCTGTCCCACCACTTGTCGTCGGGGGAGTTCAGCAGCCCGCGGACCACCTCGAACCAGCGGTCCCCGCCGTCGGCGGCGTAGTCCTCGCCCAGTTCGTCGAAGGTCAGGCCGAGCAGGTTCTTCCAGACCGCGTTGTAGTACGCCGCGGCCGCGGAGTCCTCGCCCTGCTGGAAGTCCCAGTCGACGAGCAGCGCGTCGGCGTTCTTCTCGACCTGCGACGGGGCCTGCCGCGGCGCCTTCTGCAGGGCCGGGATCAGCGCCGGGGCGAAGCCGTTGCGGTTGTCGAACTGCTGCTTCTGCACGTCGTCGAGGGTGATCTTCCCACCCGCGGCGGCGATCATGTCGTAGATGCGCTGGCTGCGGTAGCCGTAGCTCCAGTCGTCGGTCAGGTGCTGCTGGTACTGGTCGCCGATGACCGCCTGGTTCGCGGTGACCACGTAACCCCGCTCGGGGTTGAGCACGCTGGGCAGCTCGTTGAACGGGATGAAGCCCGTCCAGTCGTACGCCGGGTCCCAGCCGGGCGCGAACCGCTTGCCGTCGCCCTTGCCGCGCACCGGGATACGCCCCGGCGACTGGTAGCCGATGTTGCCCTCGACGTCGGCGTAGACGATGTTCTGCGCGGGCACCTCGAACAGCGCCGCCGCGGCCCGGAACTCGTCCCAGCTGCCCGCCTTGTTGATGGCGAACACGGCGTCGCCGGTGCGGCCCGGGTCGAGCGCGGTCCAGCGCATCGCGATCGCGTACTGCCCGCCGAGCTTCTTCAGGCTCTCGCTGGCGTCCGACAGCAGCGGCCCGTGCTTGCTCGTGCGCACCGTGATGGTGACGTCGTCGCCACCGGCGACCTTGAGCACCTCCTGGCGCGAGGCCAGCGGCTCCCAGCTGTCACCGACCTTGACCTTGTCGCCCTCGACCTGCTCCAGGTACATGTCGATCACGTCGGGGTCGAGGTTGGTGAAGCCCCAGGCGATCTTCGCGTTGTGGCCGATGACCACGCCGGGCACGCCGGAGAAGGTGAAGCCTGCGACGTCCTGGCCGCACTCGCAGTGCAGGCCCATCTGGTACCAGATGCCGGGCTGGCTCGGGCTCAGGTGCGGGTCGTTGGCGAGGATCGGCTTGCCGGTGGCGGTCAGCTTGCCGCTGATCACCCACGAGTTGGAGCCGATGCCGTCGCCGTCGGCGTTGCCCATCAGGCCCGGCAGCGCGGCCAGCGCGTCGGCCATCTCGTTGAGGCTGTCCGCAGCCAGGCCTGCCACCGGGGTGGTCGGCGTGCCCGGCGGGGTGACCGGGGCGGTCGCCTTGGCGTCGAACGCGCCGCCGGTGATCGCGCCGCCGGTGACGATCGGCAGATTGCGGTCGATCGGGTAGGCGGGGTAGAGCTGGTCCACCTGCTCCTTGGTCAGGCCCTCGGCCTGCAGCGCGGCGCGGCGGATCTCGGCCTCCATGTTGCCGCGCAGGTCCCAGGCCATCGCCTTGAGCCAGGCCAGGCTGTCCACCGGGGTCCACCGCTCGATGACGTAGTCCGAGTTCTGCAGGCCGAGGATGCCGTACTCCAGGCTCAGCGCGCCCGACGCGGCGAACCCGTCTCCGTCGGTGTCCGTGTTGGCGGCCAGCCACGCGTTGACGCCCTCGGCGTACGCCTCCAGGCTCTTGCGGGACTCCGGCGTGAGCAGTGCCACCTCCTGCTCGGCGACCCGGCGCCAGCCCATGGTGCGCAGGTACTTGTCCGTCTCCAGCTGGGACTCGCCGAACAGCTCGGAGACCCGCCCGGCCGTGACGTGGCGGCGGAAGTCCATCTCCCAGAACCGGTCCTGGGCATGCACGAAGCCCTGGGCGCGGTACATGTCGTTGCTGGTCTTCGCGTAGATCTGGGGGATGCCGTGCGCGTCGCGGCGCACGGTCACCGGCGCGGCGAGCCCGCTCAGGGTGAGCTCGCCGTCGAGGGTCGGCAGAGCGCGGCGCACGGACCAGACGGTCAGCCCGGCGACGACGACGGCCAGCACCGTCACGACGCCGAGCAGCCAGAACGCGGTGGTACGCAGGCGGCGGAGGAGAAGGCGTGGGGGTTTCACGTTCGCGGAGTCTACGCAACCGTTGTGATCCGCGTTACCACCAGGTAACCCAGACTTTGCTGGTCACGTGCGCAGTCTTACCTGGGCCGTTCCGGTCGCCCGCTCCTGCGGATCCACGATGAGTTGATACGTCCCGGTCGACGGCAGCTCGGTGCCCTCTTCCCGCAGCCCGCCCTTGCCGTTGATCACGCAGCCGGACTCCACCACGTCGCCGTCCGGGCCGCGCAGCTCCAGCCCGCCGCACTGGCTCGGCAGGTCCGTGCTCGGCACCTCGATGAACACCCGCTGCCCGGTCCGGCCGGTGAAGGTCAGCACGCTGACCGCGCCCGGCCGGTCGATGCGCGCGGTGACCGCTTCGCCGTTCACGGACAGTTCGAGCCGCTGGTCGACGGCGCGGGTCACCCGCACCTTCGCCTCGCCGGTGCTCCTGTCCCGCGGATCCACGACCACCGTGTAGGAGCCGGTGCCGGGCAGGGTGAAGCCGTCGATGTAGCCGCTGCCGTTGATGACGCAGCCGGTGGTCACCTGCTTGCCGTCCGGGCCGAGCAGGTCGAGGCCGCCGCACTGGTTCGGCAGGTTCGTGGCGGGCACGTCCACGAACACCTTCTGCCCGGCTGTCGCGGCGAAGGTGAACCGGGCGACCGCCCCAGGCTTGGCCAGGCGAGCGGTCAGCTCCGGACCGTCGAGGCCGATCGCCTCCTGCTGGTCCTCGACGGTCAGCAGGCGCAACCGCGCCTCGCCGGTGCTGTCGCCGCTCGGGTCGACCGCGATGCTGTACGTGCCGGTCTCCGGCAGCACGGTGCCGTCGATGTAGCCGCTGCCGTTGATGACGCAGCCGGTGGCCACCTGCTTGCCGTCCGGGCCGAGCAGGTCCAGGCCGCCGCACTGGTTCGGCAGTGTCGTGGCGGGCACATCGAGGAAGACCTTCTGCCCCTTCGTGCCCGCGAAGTCGACCTTCGCGACCGCTTCCGGGGTGTCCACCCGCACCGTCCAGGTCTGCCCGCCCAGCTCCGCGCCACCGGCGAAGACCTGGCCCGCCTTGGCCGCGACCGCGAAGTCGGGCTGCCCGGTCAGCGCCACGTCCAGCACGCAGCCCGCCAGCACGGCCGGGTCCGAGACGCCGAGCCCGCGGCAGATCGCCTCCGCGGAGGCCCGGTTCGGCAGGTCGGCGGTGGCCGCGTCCTGCTCCGGGAAGGCCCGGTCGACATAGCTGTCGGTGGACCTGCCCTCCGGATAGGTGAACAGCGACGATGCGGCGTCGATGCGCCAGCTGTCGGCGTACGCGGGATACAGCGCGGCGAACGTCGGCTGCGTGCCCAGCGGCTGCCCGCCGCGAGGGCGCACGTCGTCGTCGGACTTGCCGTTGAAGTCGCCGAGCAGGCCTTCGAGCTTGCCCGCGTGGGCCTGCGCGGGCTCGACCGACAGCGCCAGGCCCCAGATGCCGATCGGCTCGATCACCAGGCGGGAGCCGTCCTTCCAGCGCAGCTCGACGTCGCCGCCCGCGGCCGTGCGGAGCTCGCCGCCGCCGGGAAGCCGCCGCGGGGACGCCGGCTCCGCCGGGGCCGGGCCGGTCGGCACCCCCGCCACCAGCAACTCCACCCCGGCCGTGGTCATCCGCGCTTCGACCCGGTCTCCGTCGACCTTCGCGGCGACCGCGGAGTTGACCGCGACGATGCGCGAGCCCGGCACCGGCTCCTGGCGGACCTGGATCTCGTACGCCCCTGCGGTGTCGCGCACCGCGATGAACTCGCCCGCAGCCTGGAAGTCGTAGCGCAGCCCGTCGACGGTGCGCAGGTGCGGGTCGCCGGTGCTGTGCCCGCAACCCGCGCCCGTGCAGGCCGGGGGCGGCGGGGGAGCGGTGCAGTCCCCACTCGGCAGCGGCCGTTCGCCGTAGTGGCTGCGCGCCGGGCGGCCCAGCGCCTCTCGCAGCCGGTTCTGTGCCCGGGTGGCCAGCACCTCGGTGGTCGGGATGCCGCTGCCCGCGCAGTCCTCCCGGCTGTACTTGCCCTGGTTGTGCTGCCAGCCGTGGTGGAACTCGTGGTAGAGCGCGTCGCACGGGTCGGCGTTGCCGCCGGTGCCGTGGTAGGCGTGGCGGTCCTTGGGATCCCAGAAGATCAGGATGTTGTTGCGGTCCAGCGCGCCCTCGTGGGTGTCGCCGGGCTGGGCCCGGATGATGCTGACGGTCACCCCGGGCGCGTCCAGCGCGGGCAGGATGCCCGCCGGGTCGCCGCCGGGCCCGCGCAGGATCGCGCTGCAGGCTGCCCAGGCCTCGTCCAGCCCTCGGTCGGTCACGATGATCTCCGCGTACGCCGGACGGCCCGGCACCGCCGCCGCGCCCAGCGCCACCGCCAGCGCCAGCACCACCGCCCCGCCGATCCCGGCCACCCCACCGGGCCCCGCACTGCCGGACCTGCCGTCCGAAACGGAGCCGTCCGCGGCAGGGCCGTCACCATCACCTGCCTGGCGGCGCTTGCGCCGGTTCGGCGCGAGCAGGAGGGCCACGGCCACCAGGGTCAGGATCACGCCCACACCGGCGAGGACCGCCCAGTGCCACCACGGGCGGCTCGTATCGTCCGCTTCGGCCGCGACACCCGCCCCGGCCAGCGGGGCGCAGGCGGCCGGGCCGCCGGCCGGCACGATCGGCACCGCGTAGGTGAACTCCAGGCGCAGCGGTGAGCCGGGCTTCACCGGGTACAGCGAGCCGAACGCGCCCGCCCCGGCCGACCACGTGACGATCTCGATGGCGTGCCCCGTCGGCCCGATCGGGATGGCGCGCAGCGGCACCTCCGTGCTCGCTCCCGGCTCCAGCGTGTGCAGGCGCTTGGCCAGCACCGTCTCCAGCGACTCCTCGAACGAGGTCTCCATCGGCAGCGGCGTGACGGCGACGCCGTCCTGCTCCAGCCGGGTCACCGCGAGCGTGCCGTACGTCGAGGTCACCAGCTGGCACGGCGCGTCACCCCGGTTGGCCAGCACGAGAACCGTCGCGAGTGGATCATCGCCGCGTACGGTCACCGCCAGGTCGCCGGCCGCTCGGGCGGGCGTCGCGGGCAGCAGTGCACAAACGAACGCGGCCGCGGTGAGCAGCGCGCGGCGGAGGGGGTGCGCCATGCGGCACACGATAGGCCCCAGCACCCTCGTGGTCGGTCGGGAAGCGGATAGGTGACACAGGCACACGGCATCTAAGCTCGTGAGCGCCTTCGGGCATGCCCCCTCATCCCCAGGAGAACTCCGATGTATCTGCTGAACAAGCAGTTCTGGATCGCCAGCACCGAGCGTGCCGTCAAGACCTTCGTGCAGGCACTGATCGCCGCGTTCGGCGTCGGCCAGGTCAGCGGTGCGGTGGGTGTCGACGTCGCTGCGATCGACTGGCGCGGCGCGCTGTCGCTGGCCTTCAGCGCCGCACTGCTGTCGGTGCTGATGTCGGTCGGTTCCGGACCGATCGGCGCGGCCAACAGCCCGAGCATCCTCACCGCCGCGCCGGCCGCCGCCGCCACGGCCATCGTCGCGGCCGCCGCCGCCAGCCCGGTACTCGCCCCGGCCGTCGCCGCCGCCACAGCCACCGAACCCGCCCCGGCTGCCGCACCCGCGGCTGCACCCGCGCCCGCCCCGGCGGAGCCCGCTCCCGCTGCGGCTCCGGCCACCGCCGCTGCCGCCTGACCGTCCGCCCGCGCCGACCGCCGGTTCGCGCTGACGTCGCCGGCTCGCGCCGGCCGCCGGTCAGCGGTGGAGATCGCTGTTTCCGGTCAAGATCTGCGGTCTGACCGCAGGTTCTGACCCGAAACGGCGATCTTCCCCCGGCCACCGAGCCGGAACACGGAAAAGGCCCCGCCGAAGGCGGGGCCTTTTCCGTACCACCGAGCGAACTCAGCAGTCGAAGTACATCTGGAACTCGTGCGGGGTCGGACGCAGGCGGACCGGGTCGATCTCGTTGGACCGCTTGTAGTCGACCCAGGTCTCGATCAGGTCGCTCGTGAAGACGCCACCGGCCTGCAGGTAGTCGTTGTCCTTCTCCAGCGACGTGAGCACGTCGGAGAGGGAGCCCGGCACCTGGGTGACGTTGGCGACCTCCTCCGGCGGCAGGTCGTAGAGGTCCTTGTCGATCGGAGCCGGGGGCTCGATCTTGTTGCGGATGCCGTCGAGACCGGCCATCAGCATCGCCGAGAACGCCAGGTACGGGTTCGACGACGGGTCGGGGCAGCGGAACTCGATGCGCTTGGCCTTCGCGTTCGTGCCGGTGACCGGGATACGGGTGCAGGCGGAGCGGTTGCGCTGCGAGTACACCAGGTTGACCGGCGCCTCGAAGCCCGGCACCAGGCGGCGGTACGAGTTGACCGACGGGTTGGTGAAGGCCAGCAGCGACGGGGCGTGGTGCAGCAGACCGCCGATGTACCAGCGGGCCGTGTCCGCGAGGCCGGCGTAGCCGGTCTCGTCGTAGAACAGCGGCTCGCCGCCCAGCCAGAGGCTCTGGTGGGTGTGCATGCCGGAGCCGTTGTCGCCGAACAGCGGCTTCGGCATGAACGTCGCGGTCTTGCCCGCGTGCCAGGCGGTGTTCTTGATGACGTACTTGAACAGCTGCATCTGGTCGCCGGCGGCCAGCAGCGTCGAGAACTTGTAGTTGATCTCGGCCTGGCCGGCGGTGCCCACCTCGTGGTGGCCGCGCTCGACCGTGAAGCCGAGGTCCACCAGGTTCGTCACCATGGTGTCGCGCAGGTCGGCGTAGTGGTCGGTCGGCGCGACCGGGAAGTAGCCGCCCTTGTAGCCGGGCTTGTAGCCCCGGTTGGCGCTGCCGTCGGCGTTGGTCGCCGCGCCGGTGTTCCACGCGCCCTCGACCGAGTCGATGTGGTAGAACGCCTGGTTGGCCTGCGTCGAGTAGCGGATCGAGTCGAAGATGTAGAACTCCGCCTCGGCGCCGAAGTACGCGGTGTCCGCGATGCCGCTGGCGGCCAGGTACGCCTCGGCCTTCTTGGCCACGTTCCGCGGGTCACGGGAGTAGGCCTCACGCGTGAACGGGTCGTGGATGAAGAAGTTCAGCGCCAGGGTCTTCTGGATGCGGAACGGGTCGATGAACGCGGTGGTCACGTCCGGCAGCAGCAGCATGTCCGACTCGTGGATCTGCTGGAAGCCGCGGATGGACGAGCCGTCGAAGGCGAGCCCGTCGGTGAAGACGCTCGCATCGAACGACTGCACCGGCACGGTGAAGAACTGCATCACGCCGGGCAGGTCACAGAAGCGGACGTCGACGAACTTGACGTCTTCGTCCTTGAGGTACCGAAGCAGTTCCTCGGAATTGGCGAACAACACGTCCTCCTGGCACGGATGGTCTGCGGGAGCTCCCGGCCCCCACTTCAGCACATCTCCTGGGCTGACCTCGGGAGACGCGGCCGACGGCGCTGCGCTGCGTCGGGTGGCCATTGGCTGGTGGCGACGCTAGAACCGCGGCGTTGCCCGGCCGTGTCAGCTTTGTTTCCGCCGTGTTACGTCACCGGTAAACCGGCCTCAAGGGCTGCCCGGACAGCTCACCCGGCCGGTACGGCGGAGCGGACGGTACGCTCGGCGGGTGACCGACGCATCCCTGCCTGCCGTACCCTCCCTGGCCCGAAGGTTCGGGGCGCTGCTGCTCGACTGGATGCTGTGCGTCCTGGCCGCCGGCTTATTCGCGGACCCGATGCGGGACGGCTGGGCGGCACCGGTGGTGCTGATCGCCGTTTACGGCGTCTTCGTCGGATTCTTCGGGCAGACGCCGGGCATGCGCCTGGCGAAGATTACCTGCCTCGGCGTCGATACGGGTCAGCCGGTCGGCCCCCTCAAGGGAGCCCTGCGGGGCACCCTGCTGGCGCTGGTCATTCCCGCGCTGATCATGGACGGCGACCGCCGCGGCCTGCATGACCGCATCGCCGGCACCCTGATCCGCCCCACCCCCTGACCCTCTCCCGGCGCTGGTCGTCCCGGCCAGGTCGGCCCCAACTCCGCCTCGGCCGTGTCCCGGCAGGACCAGCCCGATCTGGCCGCGATCGCCGCCCCGCTCCCGACCACTCCAGGTCCGGCCCGGTCCCGGCCCGCACCATGATCGCCCGACTTGCCAGGCAGGTGGGCGAATGCGGGCTCAAGATACGTACAGGTGCCTGGCAAGTCCGACGATCATGGCGGCGGACGGTGGCCGCCTCACCGTGTCGGCGTCGGTGACGAGGGCCGGGGTAGGCGGGCGTGGCGCAGGGCTGGGATCGTCACGCACATCGCGGCCGCGACGAGGATCAACGAGGCGCTGGCGGCGAACGTGCTGACCGTGCCCAGGTGGGCCGCGGCGAAGCCCATCACGGCCATCGCCAGCGGGGTCACGCCCAGGCTGGCCAAGTTGTTGATCGAGGCGACCCGGCCGCGGTGCGAGTCGGCGGTGTACGTGTGCGTCAGGCCGCTGAGCAGCACCGCCTGCGGCCCGCCGGCCAGTCCGCCCACCGCGGTGGCGACGAAGGCCCAGGCCGGGAGCGGGGCGACGGCGATCGCGAACAGCGCGCCGCACTGCACGACCGCGCAGCAGGCCATGATCACGCCGAGCCGCCCTGCCGGACGCCACCGCAACATCAGCAGGTTCCCGGCGACCGAACCCGCGCCGAACCCGGCGAGCATCACGCCGATGCCGCCCGCGCCCCAGCCGCGCTCGTCGGCCACCAGCGCCAGACCCACGTTGAGCGGCCCGACCGCGCCGAGGTTGATCAGCAGCCCCACCAGGGTCACGGACCGCAGCAGCGGGTGTCGGGCGAGATAGCGCAGGCCCTCGCGCACCGCCGAGCCGATCGAGGCGCGGGCGGGTGCGGCCCCGTCCTCCGGACCGGCCGTCGTGGCGAGCGCCGCGGACCCGCGGGTCGCCGCCGTGGCTGGTGCTGCCGACTCGCCGTCCGCTGCCGTGGCAAGCGCCGCTGACCCGCCGGTCGCTGCCGTGGCACGCGCCGCTGACTCCGGTGCTGTGACTGGTGCTGCCGACCCGCCGGTCGTGGCCGGGATAGATGCGGCATCGCCGGAGACGGTCGGACGCACCGACCACAGTGCGAGGACCGACACCGCGAACGTCGCCGCGTTGACCAGGCAGGCCAGCGGCAGGCCGCCCAGCGGCAGCAGCAGGCCGCCCAGCGGCGCGCCGAACGTCAGCGCGAGGCGGGCCGTCAGCCCGGACAGCGCCAGCCCGCCGGTGAGCTGCGTGGGGGGCAGCAGGCGCGGCAGCATGGCCCCGGCGGCGGGCAGGAACAGCGCGTCGGCGAGTCCGAATGCCAGTGCGACTACGACCAGCAGGGCGACACTCGGCTGCGCCAGCGCCACCGCGGCGGTGACCAGGGCGATCGCGCCTCGCGCGAGGTCGCTGCCGATCATGAGGCGGCGGGGGCCGTACCGGTCGACGATCGCGCCGCCGAACAGCAGCAGCACGAGCCGGGGCAGGGCGGAGACGGCCAGGACGACGCCTGCGGTGCCGGGGGAGGCGAGCTGGACGGCGCTGAAGGACAGCGCGACGTACCAGACCTGGTCGCCGAGGATCGACACGGCCTGCCCGCCGAGGTAGCGCAGGAAGGCGGGCCGGCGGTGGGCGGGGACGGCGGGCGGGGTGCGCGGGGGAGCCAGGGTCGCGGTCGTCATCAGGGGCGCTCCGGGAAGGCGTGGAAGAACAGGAAGACGTGTTCGCGGTCGGTGTCGCCGTCGGAGCGGGCGGCGCGTTCGTTGCTCGCCTGCTTCCAGCGGACGACGAGTTCGTGCAGCTCCTGCGTCATCTCGGCGAGCTCGGCCGAGGTGAGCTGCAGGAACGTGTCGCTGCTCATCGCGGCGGCCTGCCACTGCTCGCTCCAGGAGTCGCGGGACTGCTCGTAGCCGCGTACGCGCTCGAACTCGTCGATGACGGTCTGCGCCTTGACGGCCGACGAGATCGCCTGGCCCTCGGGGGTGGGGAAGTCGAGCGAGGACCAGCCGGTGGGCCCGGGAACGGCGCGCCACCAGCGCTCGCGGCGGTCGCGGGCCAGCTCGGGTACGTCCTCGACGAAGCCGGCCTTGGCCAGCTCGCGCAGGTGGTAACTGGTCTGCCCGGGGTCGGTGCCCAGGCGCTTGGACAGGGTCGCGCCGGTGGCCGGGCCGAGCTGGGTGAGCAGCCGGTAGAGCTTCTGCCGGACCGGCTGCGCGAGGCCCTTGAGGACCTCGGGATCGGTGATGCGCCTCATCTCCATACGCACCACGCTAGATCCAGTAGATCTCTACCGCAACATTCCTACTGGATCTTATAAAGTTCGATTAAGCAGGGCGTTAAGAAGGGCACCTTCTATAACGCGGAGCGTTAAGAAGGTGCCCTTCCTTTGGCCTCAGCGCTGGCGGCCGCCGCCGCCGCGCGGCATGCGCGGGGGGCGGAACTCCTTGGGGAGCTGGCCGCGCGGCATCTGGGGGCGGGCGTTCAGGGCGGTCAGCGCCCGGTCCAGGGCGTTGACGTCCTTGCCCGACAGGTTGCGGGGCAGGCGCATCAGCGTCATCCGCAGCTTGCGGATGGACAGCTGGCCCTCTTCGGTGCCGATGATGTAGTCGTACAGCGGGGCGTCGCCGATCACCTTGCTCAGGCGGCGCTTCTGCTCGCCCAGCAGCGGCTTGAGCCGCGCCGGGTTGCCCTCGGCGAGCAGGATGACGCCCGGCTTGCCGATCACCAGGTGCACCACGTCGAACTGCGTGGTGGCCGAAACGGCCTGCTTGACCCGCCAGTCACCGCGCATCTGCTCGACGAGCTGGCCGGCCGCGCCGGGCTGGCCCTCCATCATGTTCATCATCGCGGTGTTCGACCGCAGGTTGAGCACGATGAGCACCGCCAGCAGCGCGGTCAGGATGCCCAGCGGGATCCAGATCCAGTCACCGGTGAACAGGAAGACCGCCACGGTGATGGCCAGCGGCAGCACCACAGCGGCCGCCACCAGGGGCGTGAACCACTTGTCCTGCTTGGCGGTGAACTTGAACACCATGCCGATCTGCTTCAACCGCTGGAAGAAGGAGACCTTTTCTTCGGCCTTTGCCATAGACGCGATCCTAGATTGGGTGACGGTGGGGCGATCAGGCGGCGGCAGTGCGCGCGTCGAGTGCCTGACGATACAAGCGTCCGGCCCGGTATGACGAACGCACCAGGGGACCGCTCATCACGCCGGCGAAGCCGATCTCCTCGGCCTCCTCGCGCAGCTCGACGAACTCCTCGGGCTTCACCCAGCGCTCCACGGGGTGGTGCCGCGGCGTGGGGCGCAGGTACTGCGTGATGGTGATCAGCTCGCAGCCCGCCTCGTGCAGGTCGCGCAGCGCTTGCGAGATCTCCGCGCGCTCCTCGCCCATGCCCAGGATCAGGTTCGACTTGGTGACCAGCCCGGCCTTGCGGGCCTGGGTGATCACGCCGAGGGAGCGGTCGTAGCGGAACCCGGGGCGGATGCGCTTGAAGATGCGCGGCACCGTCTCCACGTTGTGCGCCAGCACCTCGGGCGCGGCCGAGAAGACCTCGGCCAGCTGCTCCGGGACGGCGTTGAAGTCGGGGATCAGCAGTTCCACGCCGCAGCCGGGGACGAGCGCGTGGATCTGGCGGACCGTCTCGGCGTACAGCCACGCGCCGCCGTCGGGCAGGTCGTCGCGGGCCACGCCGGTCACCGTGGCGTACTTCAGGCCCATGGTGGCGACGGACTCGCCGACGCGGCGGGGCTCGTCGGCGTCGAACTCGGCCGGTTTGCCGGTGTCGATCTGGCAGAAGTCGCAGCGCCGGGTGCACTGGTCGCCGCCGATGAGGAAGGTCGCCTCGCGGTCTTCCCAGCACTCGTAGATGTTCGGGCAGCCGGCCTCCTGGCACACGGTGTGCAGGCCTTCCCGCTTCACCAGTGAGCTCAGCTGGGTGAACTCCGGACCCATCTTCGCCTTGACCTTGATCCACTCAGGCTTACGCTCGATGGGGGTCTCGGCGTTACGGGCCTCGACGCGCAGGAGGCGCCGGCCCTCGGGAGCGACGATGGTCATGCCGCCAGCGTACGCGCCGAAAAGCCCTTGATCTTCTGCTGGGTAACGGACGTCTCAGTGCCCGCTACCGGCGGGAATCACCCACTCATGCGCTCCGCCGCTCACCGCTGTGAGCCGCTCGAAGTCCCGGTCGTAGTGCAGCACGGTCAGGCGGTGCTCCGCCGCAGTGGCGGCGACCAGCACATCCACCGGTGGGGTGCGGATCGGCATACAAGAAATGGGGTTGCGCGGGTGCAACACTGCTCGGTAACTTCCTGCCAACAGCAGTGACGGGGCGAATCACCGGAGTGACGCCCGGGTCGGGACGGCGTGCAGCCACCCGTGTGGCTCCGCTCACGCGCTGGTAGAGGCCCGGATCATCCGGGTGAAGGTGTGGTGGCACCGCGGGTTCCCAAACCGCCCACACCCCTTTGGGGATGGCGTTGCGGAAGAACCCGGAGGTAACCCACCATGCAACGCATCCTTTCCGTCGAGCTGCCCCGCCATGTGGGCGCACGGATCACCATCGCCGGCTGGATCCATCGCCGCCGGCTGCTCAAATCGGTCTCCTTCCTCATCGTGCGCGACGCGTCCGGGCTCAGCCAGGTCGTGGTCACCGAGCCGGAGCTGCGGGCCCACCTGGAATCGCTGCCCGAGGAGACCGTGGTCGCCGTCGAGGGCCTGGTCATCGCGAACCCGGCCGCGCCGGGCGGGGTGGAGCTGACCGAGCCGGCGCTACGGCTGCTCGGCGAGCCCGCCCAGCCCATGCCGTTCGACCTGTACCGGCCGGTGCTGACGCCGACCCTGCCCACCCAGCTGGACCACGCCCCGCTGTCGCTGCGCCACCCGTCCCGGGCCCGCGCGCTGCGGATCAGCGCCGCGGCGACGGCCGGGTTCCGCGAGGGCCTGGACAGGCTCGGCTTCACCGAGATCCACACACCCAAGATCGTCGCGACGGCGACCGAATCCGGGGCGAACGTCTTCGCGCTGGACTACTTCGGCCGCCCGGCCTACCTGGCCCAGTCGCCGCAGTTCTACAAGCAGCAGCTGGTCGGCGTGTTCGAGCGGGTGTACGAGGTCGGGCCGGTGTTCCGGGCCGAGCCCAGCGACACGACCCGGCACCTGGCGCAGTACACCTCACTCGACGCGGAGCTGGGCTTCATCGGCGACCACCGCGACGTGATGGCGGTGCTGCGCGAGACCGTCGCGTCCATGGTCGCGCGAGTGGGCGCGCTCGGTGCGGCCGTCGCGGGCCTGGACCTGCCCACGGTACCGGCCGAGATCCCGTCCCTGCACTTCAGCGAGGCGCTCAAGATCGCCGGTGCGCCCGCGGACGAACCCGACCTCGCCCCGGCCCACGAGCGGGCGATCGGGGAGTGGGCCAAGCGCGAGCACGGCAGCGAGTTCGTCTTCGTCACCGGCTACCCGATGGTGAAGCGGCCGTTCTACACCCACCCGCAGCCCGGCGACGAGCGCTGGTCGAACAGCTTCGACCTGCTGTTCCGGGGCCTGGAGCTGGTCACCGGCGGGCAGCGGCTGCACCGCCACAGCGACTACCTCGCCGCGCTGGCCGCGCGCGGGGAGAGCGCCGAGCCGTACGAGCCCTACCTGCAGGCGTTCCGCCACGGCATGCCGCCGCACGGCGGGTTCGCGATCGGCCTGGAGCGTTTCGTCGCCCGCATCACCGGGGCGCAGAACATCCGCGAGGTCACCGCGTACCCCCGCGACCTGCACCGCGTCACCCCGTAACCCTGAACCCGCCGCGCGGCCACCACACCGGGTCGCGCGGCGCTTGATCGACCGACTTGCCTGGCAATCGGGCGTATCTTGACCGCTCATACGCCCGATTGCCAGGCAAAACGGATGATCAGGTGGCACGGTGAGGGCATGGAACTCCTGGTCGGACTGATCTGCCTGCTGGTCATCGTGGCGGTGATCGTGGCCTGGGTGGCTTCGCTCTACAACGGGCTGGTCCGCTCGCGCAACGGCTACCAGAACGCGTTCGCCCAGATCGACGTGCAGCTCACCCGCCGCCACGATCTGATCCCGAACCTGGTCGAGACGGCGAAGGGCTACCTCAAGCACGAGCGCGAGACCCTGGAGGCGGTCACCGCCGCGCGCACCGCCGCGATGACCGCGCAGGCCAACGCGGCCCGCAACCCGGGCGACCCGGCGGCCATGCAGGGCCTGAGCGGGGCCGAGAACGGCCTCACCCAGGCGCTGGGCCGGCTGTTCGCGGTGTCCGAGGCCTATCCGGACCTCAAGGCCAACCAGAACATGATGCAGCTGTCGGAGGAGCTGACCTCCACCGAGAACCGGGTCGCGTTCGCACGGCAGGGCTACAACGACGCCGTGCTGGCGTACAACAACAAGCGCGAGACGTTCCCCGGCAGCGTGCTGGCCGGGCCGTTCGGCTTCCACAAGGCCGCGCTGCTGGAGATCGACGACCCGGGCAAGCGCGAAGCCCCGCGCGTGCAGTTCTGACCGCCGCCGCGATGGACTTCTTCGAGCGCCAGCGGCAGGTCAAGCGGATGTCGTTCCGCCTGATCCTGCTCTACGTGCTGGCCGTGCTCGCCATCGTGGTGGTCGTCTGCCTCGCGGTCGCGTTCGCGCTGGGCGCGTTCGAGGCCCCGGCGGCCGAGCTGGCCTGGCTGATGTTCTGGACCGCGGTGCTGACCGGCGGCTCGATCCTGCTGGCGTCGCTGTTCCGCACGATCGGGCTGCGTGCGGGCGGCGGCAAGGTGGCCCGCGACCTGGGCGGCGTGCTGGTCCCGGAGGACACCACCGACCTGCGGCTGCGCCGGCTGCGCAACGTGGTCGAGGAGGTCGCGCTGGCCTCCGGCGTGCCGGTGCCCGAGGTGTACGTGCTGGAGGACGAGCAGGGCATCAACGCGTTCGCGGCGGGCTGGTCCCCGGCGGACGCGGCGATCGCGGTCACCCGCGGCGCGCTGGACCGGCTCAACCGCGACGAGCTGCAGGGCGTCATCGCGCACGAGTTCAGCCACGTGCTCAACGGCGACATGCGGATCAACATCCGGCTCATCGGGCTGCTGTTCGGCATCCTGTTCCTGGCCATCATGGGGCGCACGTTCCTCTACGCGGGTGCGTTCGGCGGGCGCGAGCGCCGCGACAACCAGGGCAGCAACCCGCTGCCGCTGATCGGCATCGCGCTGATCGTGGCCGGGTCCGTGGGCGTGTTCGCCGGGCGGCTGATCCAGGCGTCGGTGTCCCGGCAGCGGGAGTACCTGGCCGACGCGTCGGCGGTGCAGTTCACCCGGCAGACCTCCGGCATCGCCGGGGCGCTCAAGAAGATCGGCGGCCTGGAGACCGGCTCCCGCATGGCCACCCCCAAGATCGACGAGGTCGGCCACATGCTGTTCGGCCCGGCCCGGCTGCGCTCGCTGTTCGCCACCCACCCGCCGCTGGCCGACCGCATCCGGGCCCTCGAACCGGGCTTCGACCCGGCCCAGCTCACCGCGCTCGCCCAGCAGTGGCGTGCCGCGCCACCGTCGGGTCTGGCCGAGGACGCCGCGATGGGCCTGTCGTTGACCGAGCACGGCGGCCCGCTGCCGGGCCAGGACACCCGGATGGCGGTACGCCCCGACGCGGTCGCCGCCTCCGTAGGCGCGCCGCAGCAGCCCGCCTACCAGCGGGCGGAGTCCATCCTCGAACGTTTCCCGCCCGAGGTCCTGGCCCGCGCCCGGCGCGGCGACACCGCCCCCGGCCTGCTGTTCGGCCTGCTGCTGTCGGAGCAGCCGGAGGTGCGCGACAGCCAGCTCTCGGCGCTGCGCGAGCGGCACGGCGAGAGCATCGTCGCGGACACGGTCGCGGCCGCGGGATGGCTCGCCGGACTGCACCCGCTGCTGCGGCTGCCGCTGGGCCAGCTGTGCTTCCCGGCGCTGCGCGCCCACCCGGCGGCGACCAGGCAGGACCTGCTCGGCACCATCGACGTGCTGGCCAGGGCCGACGGCCGCGTCAGCGTCTTCGAGTACGCCCTGTCCCGGCTGCTGCACCGCGACCTGTACGAGGCGACCTACGAGACCCCGCCCTGGCCGACCCGCAAACGCAGTCTTGCGACCTGCCGCAACGCGATCGCCTCACTGCTCGCGGTGCTGGCCCGCGCTGGGCATCCGGACGAGGCGTCGGCCGACCACGCGTACCACGTCGGCCTGGCGATGATCCTGCCCGGACAGCCGGTGCCGATGACCGCCCCGCAGCACGGCGTGCTGGCCCTGGACGGCGCCTGGCCGCTGCTCGACGGCCTCGCCCCACGGGACAAGTCGCTCCTGATCCAGGCCGTCGTCGCGGTGATCTCCGAAGACGGCACGATGACCGTCGCCGAGCAGGAGCTCACCCGCACCGTCTGCGGCATGCTCCACTGCCCCCTCCCACCCCTGACCGCCCTCCCGGCCTGACGCCAACCTCGGCGCAACTCTTGAAGACTTGCGCCGAGGTGGACAGCCTGGGCCGCGACTCCTCAAGAGTTGCGGAAGGTGCGGGGCGGGGTCAGCCGCCGATGAGGGTCGGCAGGTGGCGCTCCACGATGGGGAGGACCTCGTCGACGGTCACCTCGCGGCCGAGTTCGGCGCTGAGCGAGGTGACCGAGGCGTCGGTGATGCCGCAGGGCACGATCCGGTCGTACCATGTCATGTCGGGATTGCAGTTGAGGGCGAAGCCGTGCAGCGAGACGTTGCGGGCCACCCGGATGCCGATCGCGGCGACCTTGCGGTCCGGCCCGCGCTCGTCCTCGCGCACCCATACGCCGGAGCGGTTGTTGCCCTTGATCCGGGTGGTGGCGACGCCGAGCTCGGCGCAGACGTCGATGAGCATCTGCTCGGTACGCCGCACATGCGCGACCACGTCGGCCAGCCCGCCGCGCTGCACCGGCAGCTCGATGATCGGGTAGCCGACGAGCTGCCCCGGCCCGTGCCAGGTGATCTTCCCGCCGCGGTCCACGTCCACCACCGGGGTGCCGTCGAACGGGCGCTCCCAGGGTTCGGTGAGCTTGCCTGCGGTGTAGACGCTCGGGTGCTCCAGCAGCAGCACGGTGTTCGGCTCGCTGCCCTCGACGACGCCCGCATGCAGGCGGCGCTGCTCGTCCCAGGCGGTCAGATACTCGACGGTGCCGGCGCGGCGTACCGCGAGTGCCGGCGAGACGATGCTGGTCACGTCGCTCAGGCTACTCGCGCGTGCGCTCCCGGCCAGGGAAGGTGCTCGGCGTCACCCGTCCCCGTGAATGCGTGCCCGGCTTGCGATCGGTATCGTGTGCGCGAGCTTGTGAAAGCTTTCACAAATAGTGTCACGTTGTGCCAACCTTGCTGCACGTAGGGAAAGGACGCCTCGCGATGACGGCGACGCGGGAGAAGAAGGAGCTCCGGGGCGAACCGGGGCAGGAGGCCGGGGCTGTCGCGCCACCGCGGCCACGGCGCCTGCGCTGGCTGCTGCCGGCGGTCGGGCTCGTGGTCTGGCTGGTCGTGGGCGGGGCCATGGGCGGCTTTGCCAGCAAGACCGCCGATGTCCAGAAGAACGACAACGCCTCGTTCCTGCCGGAGAGCGCCGAGGCGACCGTCGTGCTCGACCTGAGCAAGAAGTTCGCCGGGCTCGACGTGGTGCCCGCGCAGCTGGTCTACGGCCGCGACAGCGGGCTCACCGAGGCGGACAAGACGGTCATCGCCGAGCAGCTGGCCACCATCAAGCGTGAGCTCGGCAGCCGGCTCGCCGACGTCCCGCTGCTCCCGCGCTACTCCGACGACGGCAAGGCGGCCCAGGTCACCGTGCTGTTCACGGAGACCGACGCGCAGAAGAACATGGCCGACGTGACCTGGATCCGCGACCACACGGGCCTGCCCGGCGGGCTGGACGCGCACGTCGGCGGGCTGGGCGGCATCCTCACCGACATGATGGAGGTCTTCGGCTCCATCGACGGCCTGCTGCTCGGCGTCACCGTCGGCATCATTCTGATCATCCTGCTGATCGTGTACCGCAGCCCGATCCTGCCCGTGGTCGTGCTCTTCGGCGCGGGCCTGGCGTTCGCGCTGGCCAACGGCGTGGTCTACCTGCTGGCCAAGGAGGAGGTCATCACGGTCTCCGGCCAGAGCCAGGCCATCCTCGACGTGCTGGTGCTCGGCGCGGCCACCGACTACGCGATGCTGCTGGTGGCGCGCTTCCGCGAGGAACTGCGGCACACCGAGAGCCGGTACGACGCGATGCGGGTCGCGCTGCGCGCCTCCTTCGAGCCGATCCTGGCCAGCGGCGCGACGGTCATCCTCGGCCTGCTCTGCCTGCTCGTGTCCGACCTCGCCTCCAACAAGGGCCTCGGCCCGGTCGGCGCGATCGGCATCGCCAGCAGCCTCGCCGTCTCGCTGACCCTGCTCCCGGCGATCCTGGCCCTGCTCGGCCGGGTGGCGTTCTGGCCGGTGCGGCCGAAGTTCGACACCGCGCCCGTGGCGGAGCGGGGCATCTGGGCGAAGGTGTCCGCGCTGGTCGGCCGACGGGCCCGGCTGGTCTGGATCGGCACCGCGGTGCTGCTGCTGGCCGGAGTCGCAGGGCTGACCCGCCTGGAGGCCGACGGCATCCCGCAGTCGGAGGGCTTCACCGGCAACCCCGACTCGGTGGCCGCACAGGAGCTGACCACCGCGCACTTCCCGGGCGGCACCGGCAGCCCCGCCGAGATCGTCACCCGGGCCGAGAAGCTGGATCAGGTGCTGCTGGCGGTGCGCCAGACCAAGGGCGTGGCCGAGGCGGCCCCGTTCACCGGGATGCCGGTCATGCCGGTCGTCCCGCCGGCCGGTGACGCCCCCGCTCCCGGCCAGAACCCCGCTCCCGGCCAGACCCCGGCGACCGACGGGGCGGGTACGACCGGGCAGGGCGCGCAGGCGCCGGTCGTCGTGCCGCCGCTGCCGGCGCCGAAGGTCGTCGACGGCATGGTGCGCATCGACGCGACGCTGACCGATCCGGCCGACTCGCCGGCCGCGCTGGCGACGGTCGAACGGCTGCGGGCCGCGGTGCACGCGATCGACGGCGCGCAGGCCAAGGTCGGCGGGTTCAGCGCGATCAACTACGACGTGCAGCACACCTCGCAGCGCGACCGCAACGTGATCATTCCGCTGGTGCTGGGCGTCATCTTCCTGATCCTGATGGTGCTGCTGCGCTCGCTGATCGCGCCGCTGCTGCTGATCGCCACGGTGGTGCTGTCCTACCTGGCGACACTGGGCATCTCCGGGATCGTGTTCAAGGACGTGCTGGGCTTCGCCGGGGCCGACTCCTCGTACCCGCTGTTCGCGTTCGTGTTCCTGGTGGCCCTGGGCGTCGACTACAACATCTTCCTGATGACCCGGGTCCGTGAGGAGGCCGCCAAGCTCGGCCACACGGCGGGCACGCTCAAGGGGCTGGCGGTGACCGGCGGCGTGATCACCTCCGCCGGTGTGGTGCTGGCGGCGACGTTCGCGGCGCTTGCGGTGCTGCCCCTGGTCTTCGTGGTGGAGATCGCATTCGCGGTCGCCTTCGGCGTGCTGCTGGACACGCTGCTGGTGCGCTCGCTGCTGGTGCCCGCGCTGACGGTGGACATCGGCCGGTTCGTCTGGTGGCCGGGCCGGCTCTGGCGGGCGGGCAGACCCGAGCGGCAACGCGGCCTGCCGCAGTAACCCGGGGTGGGGAGGAAGTGCACCTTCGGCCGACGAGATCCGGCCGAAGGTGCACTTCTGCCTTTCATACCACGTCTGAGCTGCTCATTCATCGCCGGATCAGGCAATGTGGACGGTCTCCTGCCCGTCGGTTGTCTGGTTTGTCCCACCTCCCTGGCGCGACCAGGGCCTTACCCTCTGCCGACGGTAAGGACATGGGGGAACGTATGTACTTCGTGCTCGGCTATTTCGCCCGTCACGGCAACGTGTCGGACGACGCGCGGCGCAGGCTGGTCGAACGAGCGGAGCAGGCGCTGGCGCCGGTGGTTCCGGAGTCGTACGTGCGCCACCGGCACGAAGGTCCCGGCTGGGGCGTGCTCGCCGGGCACAGCGCGGACTGGAACCGGCTGCGGTGGCCGCTGACGGCGCAGGACGGCGAAGTCACCGTGGTGTCGTTCGGCATCCCGGTCGGCGTCGACCCGGCCGGCGGGCCGCTGCGGATGGCGGGCCGCCTGCTGGCGGGCGACGACGTGCACGCGCCGGTGGTGCCGCCCTTCGGCCTGCTGGCGGTGCGCGACGGGCAGGCCGAGCTGCAGCAGGACTGGCTCGGCATGTGCCGGATCTTCATCGGGCGCACCGACGACTTCGTGGTGTTCGCCAGCCGGCCCGGCCTGGTCGCGCAGGCGCTGGGCAGCCCGCTCGCGCCCGACCTCGACGGCTGGGCGTCGTACGTGTCGGCGGGGCATTTCGGGGGCGATTCGTCGCCCTACGCGGGCGTCCGGCTGCTGGACCCCGGCGTGCGGATGTCGGCGGTGCGGCGGCCCGGCGGCGGCTGGGAGGTGGCGGAGCGGCAGCGGTTCAGCGCCGACGATCTGATGCGCCGTGCCGTCGCGGCCCAGGCCGAGTGCTCCTTCGACGAGCTGATGGAACTGGCCGGCACCGGGCTGGGCGCCGCGACGGCGGGCCTGTCCCGGCTGTACGACGGCACGCTGCGGCTCGGCCTGTCCGGCGGCAAGGACTCCCGGGTGATCGCCGCGTCGATGGTCGGCGCGGGCGTGCTCCCGACCTTCTTCACCAACATCGACACCAAGGCCGAGGGGGACACGGCGCGCCATCTGGTCGGCGTCCTCCGGGAGAAGCTGGGCGTCGAGGTCGAGCACCAGCTCGTCCACGCCAGCCCGCTCGCCCGGGTCACCGCGACCGACCTCGTCGACCGGGTACGCCGGCTGCACGCCGAGTACGACTACCAGTTCCCGTCCTCGTACACGGTCCGCCCGGCGCGCTCCGGGCAGCTCGCCGAGCAGCTCGCGGTGACGATCGGCGGCGCCGCCGGCGAACTGGCGACCGGGTACTGGTATCCGCCGGAGGTCGCCGGCGACTGCTCGCGGGCGACGGCCGACGAGGCGATCCGGAGCAAGCTGCTGCTGGCGGCGGTGACCCCCGGCGCGGCCCATCCCGAGGTGCACGAGAAGGAGCGGGCGCGGCTGCTGACGATCACCGACCGCGGTGCGGCGGCCGGGCTCACCGGGCTGAGGCTGACCGACTACGCGTACCTCATGGAGCGCATGCGGCGCTGGTCGGCCCTGGCCTACAGCGTCGGCATGGTCACCCCCTTCCTCGCGCCCGACTTCATCGTGGCCGCGTTCGCCGTCGACCCGCAGCGCAAGCGGGAGCGGGCGATGCACATGGGAGTGATCCGGCAGTACGTGCCGGAGTGGGCCGACGTGCCGTTCGTCAGTGTCAACACGGGCCGCTCCACGGTCACCCGGATCTGGGACGGCACCGGGCTCGCGTCCGTGCACGGGCTGCTCGACACCGTGCACGGCGAGCTGTCGCAGCTCATGCGCCGTGAGGTGGTGGCCAAGACGATCCTGGCCTGCGCGGCCGGCCGTGGCGGCGGCCCGCAGGAGCGGGTGCTCCAGCAGTACGTGTGGCTCGCCGCCGCCTCGCACGAGTTCGAGCCCGGCGCGGTACGCCCGCCGACACAGAGCTACCAGGCCTTCGTCAAGCCCTACCTGAAGGCGACCCGGCTGCCGCGTGCCGCGCGCAAGGTCCTCTCGCCCGTCGTCCGGCAGGTCAAACGGACCGATCTCGGGCGGCGGGTGCTGGCACAGGTGCGTCGCCGCATCGACGCCCGCAAAGGTGCGAGTGCGTGAAGACGCGCCGACACCGGCGGCCCCCGCGGCCGTGCCGACCCGCGGGGGCACGGTGCGTAAGGTAGCGCCGTGTCGCTGACCACCATGGAACCCGCCGCGCCCACCGCAGCCGAGCCGCCCGCGCGGCGGCGTCCGGGCTGGACCGCGGTCGCGGAGACGCTGCTCATCCTCGCCGGACTGGCCCGCCTGGTCTGGGGCCAGCAGGTCGCGGTCGTGGCCGACGGCGTGGACCGGCTCAACAGCCTGAGCCTGCTGCTCGGCGAGGGCCGCCTCAACAACAGCGAGTACTCCATCATGGGCCCGCTGTTCTCCGCGCCGCTATGGCTGCTGGGCCGTGCCGTGGCCACCCCCGAGGCCGGGATCGAGTACTTCAACCTGGTCGTCTTCGCGGCCGGGCTGGCCGCGCTCGGGCTGCTGCTGCGCGGGCTGGTCCCCGGCGCGCTGATCCGCCGGTTCATGCTGATCACGGTGGCGGCGAGCATGCTCGCGCCGGACGTCGGCCACTACGGCAGCGAGACCTTCACCATGATGGGCGTGATGGTCGGCATCGTGGTCGTGGTGCGGGGACGGCGGCGCGGCTGGGGCTGGGCGGCGGCCGTGGTCGGCGTGGTCAACACCCCGGCCACCGTGGTCGGGCTCGGCCTGGTCAGCCTGGTCGAGACGTGGCGGCACCGCCGCCTGCGGCTGCTGGTGCCGGTCGCGGTCGCCGCCGCACTGGTGCTGCTGGAGATCCTTCTCCGCAAGGGCGGCTATGTCGGCGACCGCGGCGCGAAGGACGTCATGCCGTTCTCGGGGCGGCCCGGCTTCTCGTACCCGTTCTTCTTCGGGGTGCTGGCGATCCTGTTCGCCTTCGGCCGCGGCATCGTCTGGTACCTGCCCGGCATGTTCCTGCCGACCCGCCGCGCCCTGGCCGACCTGGGCCCGACCGGCATCGACCTGGCCCGGATCCAGCGGCTCTGGCTGATCTTCGTCGGCGGCCTGGTGCTGGTGTACGCCCCCTGGTGGGCCTGGTACGCCGGGATGTCCTGGGGGCCGCGCTTCTTCCTGGCCGGCATCCTGCCCGCCGCGCTGGCGCTCGCGCTGCGCCTGGGGCACCGCCAGGCGGGTCTCGGCGCGAACCTGATCACGCTGGCCGTACTGGTGCTGTCGGTCTGGATCGGCCTCAACAGCCTGTTCTGGCACGAACTGTGGCCCACCGCCTGCTTCAACACCCCGCAGTCGGTCGAGGCGCTGTGCTGGTACTCGCCCGAGTACAGCTCGCTGTGGTACCCGCTGGTGTCCTGGCAGTTCGACCACCTGACCGGCGGCCAGTGGATCAGCGTCGCCTACAGCGCCGTCGTCCTCGGCTGGCTCGGCACACCCCTGGTGCGCCGCATCGCGGGCCAGGTGCGCGATGCCTGGCGCGATCACCTCGCCCCGCGCCTGACCCGCACCGCCTGGCACTGGTGACGCCGCCCCGGCTCATGATCGTCAGATCCTGTTCATGATCGTTCGACTTGCCTGGCACCCGTGCGTATCTTGAAGGGCCATTCGCCAACTCGCCCGGCAAGTCGGCGGATCATGGAAGGGTCGGCCGGGCGGGCGGGCGGCCGACGGTCGGGTGGGGGGCGTCAGGCCTTCCAGAGCCAGACGTCGCCGACGCGCTGCGGCGGGCCGAGCAGGTCGGTCATCACGGTCTTGAGGGCGGGCTGGTAGGTCGGCCAGTGGGCGCCGTGCACGTCGTCGGCGAGCACCACGATGCTCGCGTTCCAGTAGCGCAGGTCCTCGCGCAGTGCGGCCCGGTCGGCCTCGGTGACCGCGGGGGCCGCGCCGGTCTTGGCGACCGTCTCCAGCAGCGTCTGGGTCGGGCGGGGGATCGGGCCGATGCGGCCGGTGCCGTTCGGGCCGCCGGGGCCCAGGAAGAAGCCCGCGGGCAGGCGGAACACGCCCTCGCCCGCCCCGGCCGCGTCGGCCAGGGCCGCGGCCTGCCAGCGCTGGCCGTCGGGGAGCAGGTCGTTGGTGATCGGCACGGGCACCACGGTGCCGCCGTCGGCGACGTACTCGCGCCACTGGCCGGAGGTGAAGAACTCCGGCACGGGGGCGCGCTCGCGGGCCAGCAGCGGCGTCGGCACCAGCGGCAGCAGCGCGACGGCGAACCCGGCGACCCAGGCCCAGCGCGGGCCGGGCAGGGCCACCCGCATGCTGCCGCCGTCGGTGCGGCTGAGCGCGGTGGCCAGCCAGGCCAGGACCAGACCGAACACGGGCGCGACGATCAGAGCGAGCCGGGACGGCAGTGCGGCGTTGAACACCGGCAGCCCGCCGATCAGCGCCTCGGGCATCGGGATGGCGGTGAGCCGGCCCAGCCAGCGCAGCTCCGGGCCGAGCGAGAGCAGGAAGAACACGGCCGCAGTGACGCCCAGCCCGACCAGGTTGACCCGGTGTGCCCGGTCGGTGCGCCGCCACAGCACCACCAGGCCGATGATCACGAGCAGCAGCAGGGGCAGGCCGAAGAACGAGTTCTCCTCGGTCGGGTTCGCGGCCAGATCGGCGTTGAGGCCTACCGCGCCGGCCAGTGAGCGCTCCGGCCAGGCGGCGTACGCGGCGAGGTCCTCGTTGTGCACGTGCGGGTCGAAGCCGGTGCCGTGGTAACGCTGCGGCCCGGCGAAGTGCAGCCACAGGGGGTATGCCAGCAGCGCGCCCGCCACGAGCGCGCCGCTGCCCAGCCCGGTGAGCACCGGGCGCACCAGTGCCTTCACCTCGGCGCGCCGGGACAGCGCCCAGACCAGCGTGAACACGCCCAGCGCCAGCGCGGTGAAGAACAGCGCCTCGGCGGCGATGGAGAAGCAGACCGCGATGAGCAGGCCCAGCAGCGCGCCGTCGCGCACCGGCCGGTCCCGCCGCACCAGCAGCAGGCACCGCGCGATGATCAGCGGGATCACCCACTGCGCGGTCCAGTTCAGGTGGGCGTTCGCGTGCGAGATCATGGCCGGGGCGAAGCCGCAGAACAGGCCGCCGACGGCCGCGCCGATCCGGTTCGCGCCGAGGTGTCGGGAGAACAGCCAGTACCATGCGAACGCGGTGCCGGCCAGGTTCAGCGTCAGGATGACCACGAACGTGATCGCCGGGCCGGCCAGGATGGTCAGCGGGGCGAAGACGAAGGCGTACACCGAGATCGAGGTGTTGACCGCCAGGTTCACCCCGTCCGGCACGTTGAGCAGTTGGGTGAAGAGCGGGTCCACGCCGTGCGTGAGCGCGTACGCGCCGTAGGACAGCAGCCACTCGAAGAACGCCTGGTCACCGGAGTTGACGCCGCTGGCGCGGTGCGCCGGGTCGGACCAGAGCGCGCCGGTGACCCATACCGCGAGGAGCAGCGCGGTGGCCGCGACCAGCAGGTCTGCGCGGTGGCGGCGGGTCTTCACGGCAGCCTCGGCGGGGACGCCGCCGGCCGTCTCCGCGACGTCGGCGGGCGGGCTCAGCGGGCTGGCGGGCGAGGCGATCGACACTCGGCGCAGTTTATCAGCGAGCCGTGTCCATCCTGCCGTCCGGCGGACGGCATCACACCGTGACGGAACGACACGCGCGGGATCACGCGGGGTGATTGACCGGCCTATTGAAAATGACTATCAATAGCAGTATGAAGATGGCATTCGTCGGCAAGGGCGGCAGCGGTAAGACCACCCTTGCGGCGCTGGTGGCCAGGCATCTCGCGGCGGCGGCGACCCCCGCGGCGCTGCTGGCCATCGACGCGGACATCAATCAGCACCTGGCGGCGGCGCTCGGGATCAGCGAGGACGAGGCAGTCCTGCTCCCTTCGCTCGGCGACCACCTGGACAAGATCAAGGACTACCTCCGCGGCGACAACCCGCGCATCTCCTCGGCCACCGCCATGGTCAAGACGACGCCGCCGGGGCAGGGTTCCCGGCTGCTGCGGGTCGACGAGACCAACCCGATCTACGACGCGCTCGTGCGCCGGGTCGGCGGGGTGCGGCTGGCGGTGACCGGGCCGTTCGCCACCGAGGACCTGGGCGTGGCCTGCTACCACTCCAAGGTCGGCGCGGTCGAGCTGCTGCTCAACCACCTGGTCGACGGGCCGGGGGAGTACGTCGTGGTGGACATGACGGCGGGTGCGGACAGCTTCGCCTCCGGCCTGTTCACCCGGTTCGACGCGACCTTCCTGGTGTGCGAGCCGACCCTGCGCAGCGTGGGGGTGTACCGGCAGTACATCGGCTACGCCCGCGACTTCGGGGTGCGGGTGCACGTGATCGGCAACAAGATCGACGACCAGTCTGACGTGGCGTTCCTGCGCGAGCACGTCGGCGACGACCTGCTCACCTGGATCAGCCGGTCCGGCTTCGTGCGCGCCGCAGAGCGCGGCGCGCCGCAGCCGATCAGCGAGCTGGAGCAGGCCAACCGCGCCGCACTGGACAGGATCCGGTCCACTGTGGATGGTGTGGTGAAGGACTGGCCGCGCTACACCGCGCAGGCCGTCGAGTTCCACCTGCGCAACGCGCAGGCCTGGGGCAACGCCCGCAGCGGCGAGGACCTCGCCGCTCAGGTCGACCCCGCGTTCGTGCTCGGGCCGCAGCGGCTCGAGCTGGCACGACACCACTGACGGCCCCGCCGTCCCAACAGAAGGAGAACAACCCATGTCCCTTGACGTCCCCGTGGCGCTGCTGGAGCGGGCCGAGGCCGGTCAGGTCGACGACGCCGAGTTCGTCGACTGCGTGCGCCAGTCGCTGCCGTACGCCTGGACCGTGGTCAGCGCCGCGGCCGAGCGGCTGGCCGACGCGCCCGGCGCGGAGTTCGGCGAGCACGGCACGCCGCCGCCGAGCGAGGCCGAGCGCGGCGAGCTGCTGCGCGCCCTGGCCAGCGACGCGATCCGCGGTGGCCTGGAGCGCCACTTCGGCATCAAGCTCGCCTTCCAGAACTGCCACCGCGTCGCCGCGTTCGCCCTCGGCGCCGTCGGCGGCGAGACCTACCAGGAGTTCATCTCCCCGGTGGCCCAGCTCCGCAACCAGTCGCCCGAGCTCCGCGACTGCTGAGAAGCAAGGAAGGGCACCTTCTTAACGCTCCGCGTTATAGAAGGTGCCCTTCTTAACGCCCGACCGCCTGTGAGCTGGGCGGATTTGACCGTAAGGAGGGTTACTGTGGATATCTTCCTGACCAGCGCCTTCGGCCCGGCTGTGGCGGTGGCGCACGCGCGCGAGGCCGAGCGGGCCGGCATCGGCGGGGTATGGCTGGCCGAGCACCACTTCGTCGCGTACGGGCAGTGCCCGTCGGCGACCGTGCTCGCCGGGCACGTGCTGGCCGGCACCAGGCGCATCACCGTCGGCACCGCGGCCTGCGTGCTGGGCTCGCGGCATCCGGTCGCGCTGGGCGAGGAGGCCACGCTGCTGCACGCCCTGGCCGGTGAACGGTTCCAGCTCGGGGTGGCCCGAGGTGGCCCGTGGCAGGAGATCGAGGTGCTCGGCCGCGGACTCGACCACTACCGCCGGGGTTTCGCCGAGTCCCTGGAGGTGCTGCTGCGCTGGCTGTCGGGGGCGGCCGAGGTGCGCGCCGACGGGGACTTCCACCGCTTCGGGCCGCTGGCCGTGGTGCCCAGGCCCGCGAGACCGATGCCGGTGCGGGTCGCGGTGACCTCGGGCGAGACCGCGGAGCTGGCCGGGCGGCACGGGCTGCCGCTGCTGCTGGGCGTGCACGCCGACGACGCCGAGGTGGTGGCGCTGGTGAACCGGTGGGCACAGGCCGCGTCCGCGCACGGGCACGATCCGGCCGCTGCGGACCACGCGCGGGTGCGGCTGGCGTACCCCTGCCCCAGCCGGGCCGACGGCGAGCGCGAGCTGCGCGCCAACCTGCCGCGCTGGCTCGCGGGCATCCGCGCCGCGGTGCCGGTCGGCGGCGCGCCGCCGGGCCGCGACCTGGCCGCCCACGTCGAGCACCTGCTGCGGATCCAGCCGGTCGGCCCGCCGCAGGAGGTCGCCGCGGCGCTGGCGCACAGCGCCGAAACCACGGGGGTACGCCGCCAGCTGTGCATGGTCGAGGCGGCCGGCTCGCCCGAAGCGACCTCGGATCTCATCGCGACACTGGCAGCCCTGCCCGCAGCCTGGCGACTCGAGGCGCCCGACCGTGCCTCGCGGCTGGCCACCGCGTGATCAACCTGGGTTCGCCGATCCGGTGTGGAGGCCCGTCCCCGCCGGCGCCATAGCGGGGCGCGGCAATGTGTGTTTCGTGGACATGTCGGGAGTGTTGCCGCAGACCGTAGCGTGCGGCTCCACAGGGGAGTGACACGGATCACTATCGAGGAGCCCGCCATGCCCAGACCCTCCGCCCCGCGGTTGCTCCGCGCGGCGCTCGCCGTCCTGACCGGACTCGCCGGGGTGGCCGTCGCCGCCGCCCCCGCCCAGGCCGCGACGCTGACGCAGGTCAGCTCGTTCGGCAGCAACCCCGGCAACCTGACCATGTACAGCTACCGCCCGGACAACCTGCCCCCCGGTCGGCCCGTCGTGGTGCTGCTGCACGGCTGCACCCAGAACGCCTCCGGCTACTTCACCAACTCCGGCTGGCGCAAGTACGCCGACCTGTGGGGCTTCAGCCTCATCGTGGCCGAGCAGAAGTCCGCCAACAACTCGCTGAGCTGCTTCAACTGGTTCCAGGCCGCGGACATCGCGCGCGGTCAGGGCGAAGCGCTGTCGGTGCGGCAGATGGTCTCCCACGCGGTGGCGAACCTCGGCGCGGACGCGAACCGCGTCTACGTCTCAGGGCTGTCCGCGGGCGGTGCGATGAGCGCGGTCATGCTGGCGACCTACCCGGACGTGTTCAAGGCCGGCTCGGTCGTCGCGGGTATCCCGTACAACTGCGGCACCGTCTGCCAGTCCGCGGCCCAGAACAAGACTCCGCAGCAGTGGGGCGACCTGGTCCGCAACGCCTACCCCGGCTATGGCGGCCCCTGGCCGAAGGTGGCGGTCTGGCACGGCCAGTCCGACTCCACCGTGGTGCCCGCCAACGGCACCGAGCTGGTGGCCCAGTGGACCAACGTACGCGGCGTCACGCAGACCCCGACCGGCACGACGAGCCTGCCCGGCGGCACGACGCTGGAGACTTACGGCAATGACGTGCGGCTCTACAAGGTCGCGGGCATGGGGCACGGCACCCCGGTCGACCCGGGCAGCGGCACGGACCAGTGCGGCACCGCGACGTCGTACTTCCTCGACACCATCTGCTCGGCGTACCGCGACGCGGTGTACTTCGGCCTCGACAACACCGCGACCACGCCGCCGGGCGCGCCCGCCGGCCTGGCCGTCACCGGCACCACGAACGTCAGCGTCAGCCTGTCCTGGGCCGCGGTCTCCGGCGCGACCGGCTACCACGTCTACCGCGGCGGCACGAAGGTGACCGCGTCCCCGGTCACCGGCACGTCCTACACCGACAGCGGCCTGACCGCGTCGACGACCTACAGCTACACCGTGCGCGCCGTGAACGCGGCCGGGGAGGGGCCCGCGTCCGGCGCGGTCTCGGCGACGACCGCGGCCACCCCGCCGCCCGGCCCCGCCGCCCCGACCGGCCTCGCCGTCACCTCGGTCACCGACACCAGCGTGTCCCTGTTCTGGTCGGCGGTGTCCGGTGCGACCGGCTATCACGTGTACCGCGGCGGCGTGAAGGTCACCTCGTCCCCGGTCACCGCGACCTCGTACACGAACACCGGCCTGGCCGCGTCCACCACCTACAGCTTCACGGTCAGCGCGGTGAACTCGTCGGGCGTCGAGGGCGCCAAGTCGGCGGCCGTCCCGGCCACCACGAGCGCCACCGCGGCCTGCTTCACCGCCAGCAACTACGCCCAGGTCGCGGCGGGCCGGGCGTACCACTCCCTCGGTTACGCCTACGCCAACGGCTCGAACCAGAACATGGGCCTCTACAACACCTTCTACACCCACACCCTGAAGCAGACCGCCCCCAACCACTACGTCATAGCCGACGGCCAGTGCTGACCCCCTGACCGGCCGCCACCCCGATCGTCATAGACGTTGGCCTATCACATCGACTGTACGTAGATCGTTCTCGATGTGATAGGCCAATGTCGATTCAAAGGGGGACTCGGGGGCGACGGGTCAGGCGGGGATGGGGTCGGTGAGGGCGGCGTGCAGGGCCTGGGTGACGGTGCGGTGGCGGAAGGGGAAACCGGCGGCGGTCAGCGCGCCGGGCATGACGCGCAGGCTGCGGTACGCCTCGTTGCCGAACTCGCCGTAGAGGATCTTGAGGGCGGCCTTCGGGATCGGCATCACCGTCGGGCGGTGCAGCTCCGCGCCGAACGCCTTGGTGAACTGGGTGTTGGTGACCGGCGCCGGACCGACCATGTTCACCGGGCCCTCGACCTGGTCGTTGTCCAGGATGAACTGCGTCGCGGCCAGCCAGTCGAACAACGAGATCCACGGCACCCACTGCCGCCCGTTGCCCAGCCGGCCGCCGATGCCCATCTTGAACGGGACCAGCTGCGCCTTGAGGAAACCGCCGTCCCGGTGCAGCGGGTAGCCGGTGCGCAGCATCGAGACCCGGGCTCCGGCGGCGGCCGCGGGCGAGGTCGCCTGCTCCCAGTGCCGGGAGATCCCGGCCAGGAAGTCGTCGCCGGACGGGGACAGCTCGGTCACCTCACGGTCGCCGGTGTCGCCGTAGTAGCCCACCCCCGAGGCGTTGACCAGGATCGGGATGCGCTGCGCGGCGACCGCGCGGGCCAGCGTCGCGGTCGGCACCACCCGGCTGGACAGGATCAGCGCCTGGTACTCCTCGGTCCAGCGGCGGTCGCTCACGCCGACCCCGCACAGGTTCACCACCGCATCGGTGCCCTCGGGCAGCCGGATCGGCTCAGCCGGGTCCCACTGCCGCTCCGAGGCGTCCGCCGCGGGACGGCGTACCAGTTGGACGACCTCGTGACCCGACGAACGCAGGGTCGACACCAGGGGTTGGCCCAGGAAGCCCGAAGCTCCCGCCACCACGATCCGCATACGGCAATCATGCCCGATCGCGGCACGGGCTCAGCGCGCCGACACCGCCTGGCGCAACTCCTCGAAGCGGCTCGCCAGCTCGGCGTCGATGCGGGCGTTCTGCTCGGCGGTCAGCTCGACCAGCGGGGCCCGCGGCGGGCGTCAGGTTCGATCTTCTCGGCACCGGCGCGTCCTGCCCCGGGACCGCCGATCGCGCCGCCCCGTGGGCCACGATGCGTGGCACGTGAGGCCTACCGGTGCCGACGCCACAGGTAACCGGCGAGCACGAGCACCGACAGCGCCGCCTGTGCGGCCGCCACCGGGCCGGGTGCGGCGCTCGTCCCGGACAGGGCCAGCAGCAGCGGCAGCAGGCCCGGCACTGCCACGTCCAGCCCGGACAGGCACCAGGTCAGCCAGCCGATCGGGACCCGGGACCCGAGCATCGGCATCACCACGGGAGTGGAAGCGTGGTCGATGTGACCTCGCCGGGCCATCCGCAACGCGGCGACGGCCGGCACCCCGGCTGCGGCCGGGCCGAGCCAGACCCAGCCCTCGCCGGGCAGCGCCCCGGCCGACTCCAGCAGGCCCAGCGCGGCGGCGAGCCAGGCTGCGGCCAACAGGGCGGGCAGCACCAGCCGGGCCGCGTCGGCGGACAGGTCGCCGACACCGAACAGGCGGCGCAGGGCGGGACTGCCGGTCTCCCGGCGTACGCCGCCCGCACCGGCGCTCGCCGCGGCCAGACCGAGCACGAACACCGCGGCGGCGAACAGCAGCGGCCGGTCGGGCCACACCGTCGCCAGCAGGACGGGCACCAGCGTGCTGAGTGCGAGCAGGGCCAGCCGGGCGGGCCGGCGGCGCAGTCCGCGCCAGTCCGACCAGGCCAGCACCAGCGGACCCGGCCAGGCGGGCCACGGCCGGGACGGCGGCCTCCGCTCGCGCCAGTACGCGTTCTCCGCCACGCGGGACAGGAACGACGGTTCCAGCGCGACGACCGCATCGCCCGCGGCGCTCAGCCGGGTCGCGGCGTCCAGCACCGCCGGGGCCGGGAACGTCGCGAGGCTCCGCCACACCAGTACTGCCGTCACCAGGGCGCAGAGCGCGCCCGCGCCGGCCGTGACGAGCACCGCGGGCAGTGGGACGACGAGCAGAGGGCGCACCGCGACACCCGCCGCGGCCAGGGTCGCGCCGGTGAGCAGCGCGAGCACCGCCGTGCCGACGGCGACCCGGCGCAGCCGTGCCGCGGACCGCTCCGACCGCTGTGCCAGCGCCGCCAGACCCACGCCGGTCAGCGTGTACGAGCCGCCGCACAGCACGGCCGCGGCCAGCCGGAGTGCGCCGTGATCGGGTATGCCCAGCAGCGACAGCACGAGGCCGCCGAGCAGCACGCCGCAGATCACGGCCGCCACGGCGACGCGCAGCGCGGCCGGCCCCAGCACCGCGCGCCGAGGCATTGGCGACATCAGCAGCCAGCGTGCATCCGCGGGCGTGAGCAGCACCGGGCCCGCCACCGCAGCGACCCGGATCAGCCCGGCCAGGGCCGCCACCGCGAGCGCGACGCCGCCGACGGCGGTCACCGGTGGCGCGGGCGGGACCGGCGTGGACAGATCGCTGAGCAGGCCCTGGAACGGGCCGAACAGCAGCGCGCCGCCGACCGCGACACCCGCGACGGGCAGGCAGCGGTCGGACCAGTGCTTGTCGGCGTGCCGCCGACCGGGGGAGCGGATCGCAGCCCGGGCCGCGCGGGCCGCGGCGTCACCGGTGCGCGGCGTGCCGACGGTGGCGTCGGCCCTGGACGAGGCGGCGTTGTCCGTGTCCGTGCCGTCGGACATGGGCAGGGCGGCGGTGCCGTCGGTCATGCGGGCACGGGGCCGGGCTGGGTGAGCCGCCCGGCGCGCAGGTGGAGGCCGGTCGCGTCCATGGCGGCGACCAGTGCCGCGTCATGGGTGGCCAGCACGACCGTGCCGCCCGCGTGGGCGTACGCCCGCAGCATCGCGGCCAGGCGATCGCGGAACCCGGCGTCGAGCTTCTGCTCGGGTTCGTCGAGCAGGAGCAGGCGGCTGGGGCGGGCCATCGTCGCGGCGAGTGCCAGCCGCTGCCGCTGCCCGGACGATAGGGTCAGCGGGCTCGCGTCCGCGCGGGCGGTGAGCTCGAAGTCGTCGAGTGTGCGGTCGACCGGCGCGGTCGTGCCATGGGTCAGCGCCACCAGTTCGAGGTGCTCGCGCACGGTCATGCCGGGATACCAGGCGGGCTCCTCGGCCAGCAGGCCGACCTGCCGCCAGAAGGCCGGGTCGGCGGACGGGGCCGCGCCCAGCACCTCGACCTCGCCGCCGCCGGGCCGCAGCAGGCCGCTCAGGCAGCGCAGCAGAGTGGACTTGCCGCAGCCGTTCACTCCCTGCACGGCCACGATCTGGCCGGTGACGGCGGCGAGGCTCACGCGGTCCAGCACGGTGCCGCCACCGAGCTCCACGGAAAGGTCACGGGTGACGACGACGGGCACCCCGACACAGTAACGATCCCGTCCAGCTCGGACCCGTCGCACGCGAAAGGGGTGGCCGGCTCACGCCGGCCGCCCCTTCTCCGCTTGTCAGCCGGGGTGATCCCCGACCGGCCTCAGAGACCCAATTCGCCCTCGAAGTTGCCCGACTCCAGGCGCTCCTTGACCGTGCCCAGGAAACGCGCGGCGTCGGAGCCGTCGACCAGGCGGTGGTCGTAGGACAGGGCCAGGTAGACCATGTAGCGCGGCACGATCAGCTCGCCCAGGCTCGGGTCGTCCACGACCACGGCGCGCTTGACGACCGCGCCGGTGCCGAGGATGGCGACCTGCGGCTGGTTGATGATCGGCGTGTCGAACAGGGCGCCCCGGCTGCCGGTGTTGGTCAGCGTGAAGGTGCCGCCCGACAGCTCGTCCGGCAGGATCTTGTTGGAGCGGGTGCGCTCGGCCACGTCGGCGATCCGGCGGGCCAGGCCCGCCAGGTTGAGGTCGCCGGCGTTGCGGATCACCGGGACGATGAGGCCCTTGTCGGTGTCCACGGCCATGCCCAGGTGCTCGGCGTCGTGGTAGGTGACCGTGCCGGCCTCCAGGTCCATCGACGCGTTCACGTTCGGGTGCACCCGCAGCGCCTCGACCGCCGCCAGCGCGAAGAACGGCAGGAAGGACAGCTTCACGCCGTTCTTGGCGAGGAAGTCGGCCTTGGCCTGCCCGCGCAGCTTCGCGATCTTGGTGACGTCGACCTCGACCACGGTGGTGAGCTGCGCCGAGACCTGCAGCGACTCCACCATGCGCTTGGCGATGGTGGTACGCAGCCGGGACAGCTTCTCGGTGCGGCCGCGCAGCGGGCTCGGCGCGGCCTTGGCGGCCGGAGCCGGTGCGCCGGCGGCGGGCGCGGCAGCCGCGGGAGCGGCCGCCGGAGCCTTGGCCTTCTCCGCCGCGTCCAGCACGTCCTGCTTGCGGATGCGGCCGCCGACACCGGTGCCGGTGACCTTGCCCAGGTCGACGCCGTGCTCGGTGGCGAGCTTGCGCACCAGCGGGGTGACGTAGCCGTCCGCGCCGTTGACCGCCTCGGCGGCCGGAGCCGCCGCCTGCGCCGGAGCCGGCGCGGGGGCCGCGGCCACGGGCGCCGGAGCGGCGGCCTGCGCCGGGGCGGC
>NZ_VIQO01000047.1 GCF_007483665.1 Catellatospora sichuanensis | reverse complement strand
ACAACGCCAACCGTCTACATTCCACCCTCGGATACCGCACACCCACCGAGGTCCGCCTCGGGTATCGTCACGACCACGCCCTCGCAGCGTGAGAACCCCGGTGTCCGGTCCTGGGGTGGAAGCTCAGGGTGATGAACGACCTTCTGCTCGCCTGCCAGATCATCGCCGGTCCGGGCCCATGCACCGTGGCCGTCATCGCGCCCACCACTGGACGGCTCGTAGCAGACGACCCGTTCCCGCACTTGTTCAACCTGGGAGGGCTGCGACACCGCATTGACATCGTTGCCCTCGGCCGTCCCGGTGTCACCGAGCGGTTCCTGTACCACATACCTGGCGGGCAAGTCGCCACGCTTCTTGCTGACCAGACAGACGAGTCGGACATGCCAGCGGCGCGGGTGCGCATCTTCGCGGCCGACCCAAGTGGATCAGCGCGACGTCCGTGATCCGTCCGGCGCCGCGGGCGGTGATGCAGCCCGTCTCAGATCAATGGATGTCGACCGGGTGGAGGTTCCGCGCTGCCGAGGTTGCAGCGCGGAACCTCCACCCGGTCATAGGCTGAACCAGACAGTAGCGTCGGTCCGGCTAGACCCGTGTCGCAGTGATGCGCAAACGTGGTCGCAGCGATGTCACGTTGCATGACCAGCGATGTTGGGTGACGCGACGGGACACTGGTGGCCCAGGAGCCCACCCAACGCCAGTTACGCATCAGCCAATGAGGCCATGTTGGGCTGAGGCTGGTACGCGACGCGGCGAATCGCGATCTTGAATGTCGGGCCGTGGTCGCCTCCACGAGGCAATCCAGCTGGCACGCGCATCATCCTCCAAGCGCCAAGGCAACGCCGATGGCTCCAACGCGCGAGCACCTGCCGTCGGTAGACGCAGCGAGAGCAGCGACCGTTATGGAGTCGTTATCTAGTCGCGCTGGAGCGGTTCCCGGTGCCGTCGGACCTAAGCATGGTCCAACGGTGGCACGGCTGCAGCGCTGCGGCCCAGCCAGGATCTTGTTGCGGTCTCCAGTGAGCAACACCGTGCATCAGGTCTGCCTGCGAGCGTCGATGGCGATCGCCGAATCACGGGCGGGAGGGATGACATCGCACTGGCGGTCAATCGATGCCGGACACCTGGATGGTAGTGGGTGGATGTGTATTGGGATTGGATGGAAGCTTTCCCGTGGGGAGGCTTGCAGTGGGTCGCTGGTGGCGGATAGTGCTGCTGCTCGGGACAACGGTGGCAGCGTTCGCGACGCTGACCGCGGTGGCAGCGGCGGTCAATGCCGCAACTGGAGGGGACGTTGATGGTCTTCCATGGTTCGAAGACTCGGTGGAGCGGCATCCGTGGCCGTGGGTGGCCGGATTAACGACGGTGGCCGCGATCGCCAGCTTGTGGACGTGGCGCGTGCAGCAGGCGTATGAGCGGCGGCTGGCGGAGCTGGTGCCTGTGCCGCAGCGTCTGGAGCGGTGGGTTGTGGACCGCCCAAAGCAGGTGGACCAGATTGTGCGGGCGCTGCGCAAGCACCGGGGCGCCGGGTCGGTGGGGATCACCACCGCCGTCCACGGTGCGGGCGGGTTTGGCAAGACGACGGTGGCGCGGCTGGTGCGCTCCGACAAGCGGGTGCTTCGCCGGTTCGGCCGCCGGGTGTACTGGGTGACGCTGGGTCGAGACGTGCACGGGACCGCGCTGGTAGAGAAGATCAACGACATGGTGCGCCGCATCGACCCAGCTCGGGCGCAGCAGTTCACGGACGTGCGACAGGCGGCCGAGCATCTGGCGTCTATCCTTGGTTCTGGTCCACGCCGTCTAATGATCGTCGATGACGTGTGGTTCGAGGACCAGGTGCTGGCGTTCCCGGTTGCTGGCCGATCCCGTCGCCTGGTAACGACCCGGAGACCTGCGCTGGTCGCGTCCGAAGCAGTGCCTGTCCAAGTCGATCAGATGTCGAATGAGCAGGCGCATGACGTACTGACCCACGACCTGCAGGGCCTGCCGCCTACAGTGGTCGCAGAACTGCTGCAGGAGACCGGCCGGTGGCCGCTGCTGCTGCGACTGGTGAACCGGATCCTGCGAGACCAGGCCCTGACCGAGGCCGACGTAGCCAAGGTCGCGCAGGAGCTTCTGGTTCAACTACGGGGCAGCAAGCTAGTCGCCGACGATTACACAGGCATGGCGTCTGCGCAGCTCGACGTAAGCGACCCCGAGCAGCGCGACAAGGCTGTCGCAGCTACGATTGAGGCGAGCACGGGTCTGCTCACCGCGCAGCAGTATGAGCGGCTCGCCGAGCTGGCGGTGTTCGTCGAGGATGAGGTCATCCCGGTGCCGTTGGTGGCGGCGCTGTGGCAGCGCACCGGCGGCATGACGCTGCTGGACACGCGGGCGCTGTGTGCGCGGTTGGCGAGTCTGGCGCTGCTAGCCCCGAAGTCCGACAGCGGGGGCGGTGCCGTAGGGCTACATGACGTCATCCGCGACTATCTTTTGCACCGGCTGGGCCGGGAGAAGGTCGTTCACCTACACGGACAGTTGCTTGACGCAGCAGGCGCAGGGCTAGCCCGGGAGGCCGCTCCCTGGGATTACGAGCGCGGCGAGGACGTGGCGTGGTGGCAACTCGGCGACGGGGACCGGTACCTGCGCGAGCATCTGATCGAGCACCTCCTCGGCGCCGGACGTGCCGAGGAGGCGGAGCGGCTGGCCTGCGACCTGCGCTGGGTGCAGCACCGGCTCCTCGAAGACAACGGTCCGCTAGGGCCATACTCCGATCTGTGCCGGGTCGACACGCCGCTGGCGGCACGGTTGGGTAGCTTGTTCGCGCAGTTCAGCCACCTGCTCAACCCGACGGAGCCATTGCAGGCCCGTCGGTTCATCCTCTACGACCGGGTCCGGCAGGACCCCCACTGGGCACCTCAAGCCGAGGTGTTGGCCGCGGTTAGTTCCGGAGCCGCCCTCACCAGCGTGTGGCCGCTGCCTGACATGCCAGACCCCGCCTTGCGCCGGGTTATTGAAGGACATGACCAGTGGGTGCTGTCGGTGGCCGTGTCGCCGGACGGGTCTTGGCTGGCCACCGGCAGCGACGACCGCACGGTGCGGATATGGGATGTGGCCACCGGTCGGCAACGCATCATCCTGCGGGGCCACACCGGCACGGTGCGGTCGGTGGCGGTATCGCCGGACGGGTCGTGGGTGGCCGCTGGCAGCGACGACCGGACGGTGCGCATATGGGATGCGGCCAGTGGTCGCCACCACACCGTCCTGCGAGGCCACACGGGTGCAGTCAACGCGGTGGCGGTGTCGCCGGACGGATCATGGCTAGCCACCGGCAGCGACGACGGGACGGTACGGGTTTGGGATGCTGCTAGCGGTCGGCACCACCGCACCATTTTGCGAGGTCACATTGGCGCGGTGCTTGCGGTGGCGGTGTCTCCAGACGGGTCTTGGCTTGCCACCGGAGGCAGTGACGGGACGGTGCGGGTCTGGGACGAGGCCAGTGGGCGGCACCGCTCGATCTTTCGGGGCCACACCAGTGCGGTGAACGCCGTTGCGGTGTCTCCTGACGGTTCTTGGCTTGCCACTGGCAGCAGCGACCGCACAGTACGAATCTGGGACGCGGCCACATGCAAGCAACGAAGGTCGCTCGAAGGCCACATTGGCACGGTGCTCGCGGTGGCGGTGTCACCGGACGGGTCTCGGCTGGCCACTGGGGGCAGTGACGGGACGGTGCGGGTGTGGGACGCGACCACCGGCCGGCACCGCACCATCCTTCGGGGCCATGCCGGCGCGGTGAACGGAATCGTGGTGTCACCGGACGGCTCTTGGCTGGCCACCGGCGGCAGCGACCGGACGGCGCGGGTCTGGGGGGTGTCATCAGGCAGGCGCGCCAATCTACAAGGTCACACCGACTGGGTGCGGGTGGTGGCGGTGTCGCCGGACAGCTCTTGGCTGGTCACCGGCGGCACCGACGGGACGGCGCAGGTCTGGGACGCGGCCACCGGAGATCACCGCACGACCCTCGAAGGCCACGTAGGCGCAGTCCTTGCAGTGGCGGTATCTCCGGACGGGGCATGGCTTGCCACCGGCAGCAGCGACCAGACGGTGCAGATCTGGGACGCGGTCACCGGCCGGCACCGCATCAGCCTTGAAGGCCACGCCGGCGCGGTCAACGCCGTAGCGGTGGCCCCCGACGGTTCATGGCTTGCCACCGGCAGCGACGACTGGACGGTGCAGATCTGGGACGCGGTCACCGGCCAGCACCGCATCAGCCTTGAAGGCCACGCCGGCGCGGTCAACGCCGTAGCGGTGGCCCCCGACGGCTCTTGGCTGGTCACCGGCAGCAGCGACCGGACTGTACGCATCTGGGACGCGGCCAGTGGTAGGCGCCTCGAAATCCTGCGAGGCCATACTGGTGCGGTGAATGCAGTGGCGGTGTCACCGGACGGTGTTTGGCTGGCCGCAGGTGGCGCCGACCGGACTGTGCGCATCTGGGATGCGGCCATAGGCGTACACCGCATCATCTTGCGAGGCCATACCGACGCTGTGAGTGCGGTAACGATCGCACCGGACGGGTCTTGGCTGGCCACCGGAAGCAGAGACGGGACAGTGCGGTTCTGGGACGCGGTCAGTGGTGGGCGCCGCACCATTCTGCGAGGCCACACCGACACTGTGAACGCGGTGGCCATATCCCCGGACGGTGATTGGCTGGTCTCCAGCAGCGGCGACCGGACGGTACAAGTTTGGGATGCAGCCAGTGGTCGGCGCCGCGCTACCCTGCGGGGCCATACAGGTGCGGTGAATGCGGTGGCGGTGGTGCCGGACGGGTCGTGGCTGGCGACTGGCAGCGACGACCGGACAGTACAGATCTGGGACGCTACGACCGGCAAGCACCGCACCACACTCGAAGGCCATACCGGCGCGGTGAATGCGGTGGCGGTGTGGCCTGACAGGTCATTGCTGGCGAGCGGCGGCAGCGACGGACTGGTGCGGCTCTGGGACGCCACTAGCGGCGGCCAGCGCAACATGCTGCGAGGTCACACTGGCGCGGTGCTTGCACTGGTGGTGGCACCGGACGGGTCCTGGCTGGCCAGCAGCAGCACCGACGGCACCGTGCGGATCTGGGATGTGGCCAGTGGCCGCCACAGCACCATGCTGCGTGACCACACCGGCTGGGTTAGCGCGGTGGCGGTCTCGCCGGACGGGTCCTGGCTGGCGACTGGCAGCAGCGATGGGACGGTGCGGATCTGGGATGCGGCCACCCGCGGGCACCGCACCATCCTGCGAAGCCATGCCGCTGCCGTGAATGCGGTGGCGGTCTCGCCGGACGGGTCCTGGCTGGCCACCGGCAGCAGCGACGGGACGGTGCAGGTCTGGGACGCGGCCACCGGCAAGCACCGTGCCACATTCGTAGGCCACGCTGGCGCCGTGAATGCGGTGGCGGTCTCGCCGGACGGATCCTGGCTGGCCACCTGCACCGAAGACCGGACGGTGCGGATATGGGAGGTGTCAACCGGTCGGCGTATCGCCATGACCAGGCTCCACGGAACCGTGTTGGCTGCCGCTTGGAACCGTGCCAGCAGCGGCCTTGCCGTCGGTGGAAGCCATGGCGTGTATGGCTTCGGCTTCCGCGCGGGCTAAGCGCTGCGGTTGTTCTTGAGCTGACTCCTAGAGATGTCCATGATCATGCAACCGGGTTCATCGGCGTCGTAGGGTCGTGCAACGTCAAGACCAGGCTCGAACCTCGTCGGTCGTGAACGTGAACGGAAGGCATCAGACGACACATGCCAGCACCTAGCCCGCCGTCCAATCATGCAGGGCAACGTCGGCCGGGCGCAGATCCAGCCGGACAGCTGGCGGAGCGTATATATTCGGAATCTGCGGTATTCCCTCGGCCTGCGCGCACAGGTCGCCCTCGCCTGGCTCACTCACGCCGCCTACGGCACCGGCGCGAACAGGCTGGCGCAGAGGCTCAGCGCGGCGTTCACTAGATGGGATATCTGCCGCTGGTATTCCAGGTCCCGTCCCGACCTCCGGCGTAAGGCTCACCTGCTTGATGCCCGGTCGCGAGATCGTGAGGAGTGCCCTGCTACGGCGGCCCGGGATCAGCGCCGCTATGACCTCCTGAAGACTGGACACAACGCGCCCTTTCGCCATCCACATGAGCGGACCGTGCTGGCGTCTGCGAGACCCGCGCTGCCGACGATAAAACCCGTGAGCACCGGGCGTCTCCGGATGCTGGGAATTGCGGTTGCGGTGGCCGGCGGGTAAGGCTTGCCGTCGCCAGAGCGCAGGCCGTGGCGTCCGCCGACGAGCAGCGGTCGGTCCTCGTCCGAGGACGACTTCACCCGGTTGCATATCGTGTCGAACTTGTGTCGGTCTCGGGCGAGGAAGGCGAAGCTTTGTTCAAGAGCCAACACGCTGCCGTCCTGAACGCCTCTGTCGGGCAGCGGCCAACGTGTATGCATCCGAGAATGCGGCCGGGTCAGTATGGTTGAGCAGCCTGGAGGCGCTGACATCGCCGCGAGCGGGACGATCATCACCACGGAGCCAAGGTCGCTGCCGGTGCGAGAGCGGACAGGGTGGTCATGTCCGGGCCCACCCAGTTGCCGGGCTCCTGGCTGTCGGCGGAGCTGGCACTCCGATCGGGTGCTTCCACGGAAGCACGCCGCCGCCGCGGCCGTAACTGTCGCGGCACGCCTGCCGGACGGGCGCGCCCGGCGGTGGCGCGATAGCCTTTGCCCTGGCTACCTGCATTGGAGGCACCCGAGCGGTCGGCTCGGCGCGCCGGTGGCGCACCCGGTGGCCGAGCCGGTCTAGGTTTCGGTCCATCGGGGCGGGCGGGCGGGCGGCGGTTCCGCCGATCAGTGCAGCGCCTCGAGGTCGTCGCCCGGGTGGTGGTAAACCGTTGCCGATGTTGGACGCGATGGCTTCGCGTACCCAGTCCGGGTCGCGGTGTCGTCGGCCGCCGACATCCACTGGGCGATGACGTCGACGCCCTCGGTGGGGCAACCCTGCGCCTGGCCGGGCAAGGCGACCGCGATCCACACGTCTTCGCCGAGCAGCTGCACGGTTTCCGGATGGCGCGCGGATTTTCGGCTCGGCGCCGATGCTGGAACTGTCGCCCAGGTCGTCGGCGTCGATGCCGTAGGCCGTTCCAGGTCGTGCATCCCGGCCAGGCCCGCCGTCAGGACCATCGCATGGTCGGGGTGCTGCTGGGCGGGGGTGAGCCGGCCCTCGACGAGGCTGCCGAACTCGGCCCACGCCGCTTGCGTGGCGTCGACACCATGTCGCGCAGCGTCGACCAGTCCATCCCGGCAGCCAGGCCGTCGACGACCACTGTCCAGCACCGGTGGCGGCCGCCCTTGCGCACAGTGTCGGCCTGCACGCGGCGTCGCGCGGTTGCCCTGCCGGGCTGCCGCCGCGGTGCCGACCAGCGCCGCGGTGAACGTGGCGGGGTGTGCGTGTCCCGGATCGGACGCGGGTTCCTCTGGGAGCCGTTGCGATAGGTCGTTATTTATGTGCCGGGGATGACAGCGTGTGCGAGTTGGATGCGCGAGTGGAGGCCGAGTTTCCGGTAGACGCGGGTGAGGTTCGCTTCGACTGTTTTGACGCTGATGGTGAGGGCTGTGGCGATGTCGCGGTTGCTCGCTCCGCTGGCGGCGAGCTCCGCGCAGCGCTGTTCGGCGGTGGTGAGGCGCGGGAGCGTGTCGCGGTGCGTGCGGGCGGGGTCCAGCCGGTGGAGGGTGCGGGTGGCGGCTTCGATCCAGGGGTGTGCCTGGTGCGTGCTGAAGAGGTCGGCGGCGCTCTGCGCCGCGGTGCGGGCGCTGGCGCGTCGGCGTCCGCGTCGTTCGGTGTGGCTGAGGGCCAGGAGGGTTCGACCGTGTTCGATGGGCAGGTGGCGGAGGTGGTCGGCTGCTGCGGTGAGGAGGTCGGCGGCCGCATCGTAGTTGCCCAGGGTGGCTTCCAGGAGTGCCTGGGAGCGGTCGAGCACGGGGAGGACGCAGCTTCTATCTAGATCAGTCGCGGTGCGACGGGTATCGGTCAGCAGTTTGCGGGCTTGGTCGAGGTAGCCGAGGGAGATGAGGGCTTGGGCGAGGTCGGCGTGCCAGCGCAGGACGGACGGGTCGCGGACCTGCTGGCGCTTCTCAAGCGTACGGACCTCTTCCAGCGCCTCCAGGGCTTCTTTCGGACGCCCGGTGACCAGGAGAAGATGTCCGAGGACGAAGAGGTTTCGGGAGAGGAAGACTTTGTTGTCCTCCCGGCGGGAGGTGTCCGCCCCGCGGCGTGCGTGAGCGAGGGCGGAGTCGGTGCACGAGGCGGTGCCCTCGACCAGGGCGGAGGTGTAGCACGTTGGTGCGGGGTCCAAGGCGGCTCTGTCGGTAAGCGACAGGGCGCGGCCGGCGTAGTCGAGGGCCAGTCCGCACCGTCCGGCGCGGATCTCGACTTCGGCGAGGCTGCGCAGGACATCCACGGTGGCTTCGGCGTCTCCGGTCCGCTCGGCTTCGACGAGCAGAGGCAGCAGTGCGCTGCGGGCTTCGTCCAGACGGTCGTCGAAGATGGCGTGCCGGGCGGAGAGCTGTTCGGGCCTGGCGTTGACGGGGATGTGAGTGCTGCGTGGCAGGGACAGGGCGTGGCCGAGCGTGGTCTCGGCTTGGGGGCGGCCGAGGATGCGTTGGATGCGGGCCTGCATCGTGAGGGCCATGGCGGTGGTGGCGGTGTCGCCAGCGCTCCGGGCGAGGCTGGCGGCCCGGGCAGCCTGGGCGCACGCCCGGTCGGGATCGCCGTTGACGTTGGCCCAGATCGCCTGGCGGATGAGGATCTGCGCGGTCAGGTCCGGATGTCCGGCCGCTTCGTGAAGTGCGTCGGCGAACAGCTTGTCGCCGTTGTGCAGGTGCTGTCCGCCTGAGTCGATCAGGGAGATGAGGGCGTTGACGCGGTTGGCGGGGCTGCTGTCGTGGTGCAGGACGAGGCGGACGGCGGCCTGGCCGCGGGGCAGGTCGCCGTTGTGGGCGGCGTCGCGTACGGCGGTCAGCGCCCGTTCGGTGAGCAGGTCGGCGTCGGTCTCCGGGGTACGTTCGGCGGCGAGGAGGGAGAGTTCGGCCGCTAGTGCGGGTTCTCCGCGCAGCCGGGCGCGGGCGGCGGCGCGGGCGGCGCGGTCGGCCGACTGCGGGTCGTTGGTGTCGGCCGCCAGCGTGGTGTGACGGTCGCGGCGGATGCTGTCGCGGCTGGCTTCGGCCAGGCGGGTGTGCAGGAGCCTGCGTGTGGCGACCGGCGGTCGGGCCGCGAGTTCGGCACCGATCGCGGAGGCGGCGAACCGGATCTTCCCGTCGGCCGGCCCGATGTTGATCAGTCCGGCTGCCTCGGCCTCTGCGAGAAGGTTGTCGGCGGGCGGGCCGGCGAGGCGGCTCAGCAGTTCGCGGTCGGGCCGGTCGTCGAGTGCGGCGACCGTCAACAGTTCCTGAACTTCGGCCGACACAGTGCCCAGCCATTCGTTCACCAGTCGGCGGGCGGCCGGCGGCAGGACCAGGTCGTCTACGAGACCCTGAGCGGCCGGCAGGTCGGTGGCGCGGCTGCGGGCCCCGGCGAATGCGAGGGCTAGGGCCGGGTTCCCTCCGCTGCGGATGTGGGTCTGCGTGACCTCGTAGGGGGTTAGCCGGTACGGCGACAGCAGGGTTGCGACCTGATCGGGTGTCAGCGCCGGGATGCGTACCGCACAGGGGTCCTCGCCGCACCAGTGGCCTTCGCTCCCCGGGCGCCAGATTCGCTCTGCGGCTATGACGGGAAGGTCGGGAGCCAGGCGCAGTGCCCAACGCAAGACGGCCGCGCTGGCCGTATCCAGCCACTGGGCGTTGTCCACCACCAGTGTCAGAGGCGGGGTGTCCAGCAGCAGGGTGGCGGTCAACCGGCGCAGCCGTAGAGCGGTCCCGGCGGGATCGGCAGAGCCCGGCACTCCGACGGCCTTGTCGATTCCGGTCGCGAGTTCCCGCGCGGCCGGCAGCGGTTGGAGGGCCAGTGCGAGTTCGAGCAGTCCGGTGTAGGGGACCTGGGCGTCCTGTGGGCTCGGAGCCAGCCTTAGGACAGGCATGCCCAGCTGCTGCCCGAGTACACCGGCCGCAGCGGTCTTGCCGATCCCGGGCGGACCGAACAGCACCACCCGACGGGCGCCGCGCACGACGCCCGGTACCACCGGCAGCATGGTGCCGGTGGCCCCCTGATGCGCATTCACTGCCGTCGCAGAATCTGGCACCGGATCATAGTGCGCCCGACGGTCCTTCGCGCACCAGAGCAAGGGGTTGCCCTGATTTCGGCCAGCCTCCGCCGTTCCTAGTGTCATCGCCAAAGCCGAGCTGTCACCGGTTGCCGGAGATCCCATCAACACGGGCCCTGCTGCCACACCCCTCAACCCATCTCGGCGGGAGGATTGCGATGTATCGAAGAACTGCCATGGCGGCCGCTGTCGCGGTTGCGCTTACCCTGGGCACCGTGACCGGGGTGGCCACCCAGTCGACCGCAGCCACCCCGCCCCCTACACCCACGGTTGCACAGAGCCCGCTGTCGCTGGCGATCTCTGCAGCCGACCGCGCTGCCGACGGCGGTCACGACGCGCTGGCGAAAGGCCCCTTCGAGCAGTACGACCGTCGCATGGTGATCCCGTGGGTGGACGGCCTGTTCTCCATTGCCTACGAGCGCACCTACCGGGGCCTGCCGGTGGTCGGCGGCGACGCCGCCGTACTCGCCGACGGCCGGGGCGCCATCCGGGCGATCTCGGCCGCCACCAAGACGAAGATCAACGTCTCCGTCGTGCCGACGGTCGCCGCCGACCGCGCCGAGCAGACCGCCAAGGGCCTGCTCACCAAGGTCGACCAGGTCGAGTCACGCACCCTCGTGGTGCACGTCAAGGACAGCACCGCGCGACTCGCGTGGGAGGTCGTCGTCGCCGGGCGCACCGCCTCGGCCCCCAGCCACCTGCATGTCTTCGTGGACGCGCGCAACGGCCAGGTGCTGGCCAAGCAGGAGGACGCCGCGGCCGGTTCCGGCACCGGCAAGTGGAACGGGCCCAGCCCGTTGTCGATCACCACGTCGCAGTCGGGCAGCACGTACTACCTGCGCGACACCACGCGCACCGGCCTGAACTGCCAGGACTACAGCACCAGCACCGTCTTCTCCGGCGCGGACGACAGCTGGGGCAACGGGGTGGGCACCAGCAAGGAGACCGGCTGCGTCGACGCGGTGTACTCGGCGCAGAAGGAATGGGACATGCTGTCGGCCTGGCTGGGCCGCAACGGGCACAACGGCAACGGTGGCAGCTGGCCGATCAAGGTCGGCCTGAACGAGCAGAACGCCTACTGGGACGGCTCGACGATCACGATCGGCAAGAACTCGGCAGGCAACTGGATCTCATCGATGGATGTGGTGGGTCACGAGTTCGGCCATGGCATGGACCAGAACACCCCCGGCGGCACCAGCTCCGAAGCCGGCCTCGGCGAAGCCACCGGCGACATCTTCGGCGCCCTGACCGAGGCATACGCCAACCAGTCCAGCGCCTACGACGAACCCGACTACCTGGTCGGTGAGGAGATCGACATCGTCGGCGACGGCCCGATCCGCAACATGTACAACCCCTCGCTGGTCGGCGGCCACCCGAACTGCTACTCCTCGTCGATCCCGAACACGGAGGTACACGCGGCCGCAGGTCCGCTCAACCACTGGTTCTACCTGCTCGCCGAGGGCAGCGCGCCGGGCGGCGGCAAGCCGAACAGCCCCATCTGCTCGGGCGGCCCGTCGTCGGTCACCGGCGTGGGCATCCAGTCCGCCGGAAAGATCTTCTACGGCGGCATGCTGCTGAAGACCTCCGGCATGACCCACAAGAAGTACCGCACCGCGACCCTGACCGCCGCGAAGAACCTGGACTCCTCGTGCGTCCTGTTCAATCGGACCAAGGACGCGTGGAACGCGGTCGCGGTCCCGGCCCAGACCGGTGACCCGACCTGCACCGGTTCCAGCACCGACTTCTCCGTCTCGGTCAGCCCCACCTCGGGCAGCGTCAACGCGGGCTCCTCGGTCACCGCGACGGTCAACACCGCGACCGTCTCCGGCAGCGCCCAGACCGTGTCGCTGACCTCCTCGGGTGCCCCGTCGGGGGTCACCGTGTCGTTCAGCCCGACGTCGGTGACGTCGGGCAACAGCTCCACGATGACGGTGGCGACCACGTCCAGTGCGGCTGCGGGCACGTACACCATCACCGTGACCGGCGCCGGTTCGATCACCCACACCGCGCAGTACACGCTCACGGTCAACGGCGGCACCCCCGGTGGCACCGCGCCGGACATCGACGTCGCCAACGTGCAGGCGCACCTGACACAGCTCAGCACCATCGCCACCAACAACGGCGGCACCCGCCGCTCGACCGGCCAGGGCTACCTGCAGTCGGTGGCGTACGTCAAGGGCAAGCTGCAGGCCGCCGGCTTCACCGTCACCGAGCAGCCCTGCACCTCCGGCTGCACCAGCGGTGCAGGCCCGAACCTGATCGCCGAGTGGCCGGGCGGTAACGCGAGCAACGTCTACATGTTCGGCGCCCACCTGGACGGCGTCTCGGTCGGTCCGGGCATCAACGACAACGGCTCCGGCTCGGCGGCGCTGCTCGAGGTCGCCCTCGCGCTGGCCGCGCAGAACCCGACCATGCTGAACAAGGTCCGCTTCGGCTGGTGGACCGACGAGGAACAGGGCCTCAACGGCTCCAAGTTCTACGTCAACTCGCTGACCAGTACCCAGCGAACGGCGATCAAGGCCTACTACAACTTCGACATGATCGCGTCGAAGAACGGCGGCTACTTCATCAACAACATCACCTCGACCGCGTCGCAGCCGATGAAGGCGTACTGGGACTCCCTCAGCCTGCAGCCGGAGGAGAACGTCGAGGGCCAGGGCCGTTCCGACGACTACTCGTTCCAGAACGCGGGCATCCCGACCTCCGGTTACGCGATGGGCGCCAGCGCCACCAAGACGTCGGCCCAGGCGTCGAAGTGGGGCGGCACGGCCGGTCAGTCCTACGACTCCTGCTACCACTCCTCGTGCGACACTCTCAGCAACATCGACGCCACCGCGCTGAACCGGGCTGCCGACGGCATCGCCTACACGCTGTGGAACCGGGCGGTCGGCACCTCGACGCCGACCAACGACTTCTCGATCTCGGCCAGCCCCGCGTCGGGCACCGTGAACGCGGGGTCCAGCACCACGACCACCGTCGGCACCGCCACCACCTCGGGCAGCGCCCAGACGGTTACCCTGACCGCCAGCGGCGCCCCCACGGGCGTAACGGTCTCGTTCAGCCCGTCGTCGGTCACCTCCGGCAGCTCGTCGACCGCCACCATCGCGGTCGGCTCGTCGGTGGCCGGCGGCACCTACACCATCACCATCACCGGCGCGGGTTCGGTGTCGCACAGCACCACGTACACGCTGACCGTGACCGGCGGGCCGGGCGGCTGCACCGCCGCCCAGCTGATCCTCAACGGCGGGTTCGAAAGCGGCACCTCGCCGTGGACCGGCTCCACCGGCGCGATCGGCACCTCTATCGGGCAGGTGCCGCGCAGCGGCACCCGGTACGCGTGGCTCGGCGGATACGGCTACACCGCGACCGAGGCCATCAGCCAGACCGTCACCATCCCGTCGGGCTGCACCAGTGCGGTACTGACCTACTGGCTGCACATCGACACGAACGAGTACGGGGCGGTCGCCTACGACACGTTCACCATCAAAGCCCGCGCCACCACCCTGGTGACGCTGTCCAACGTGAACGCGGCGGCGGGCTACACCCAGCGCACCATCAACCTCGGCGCGTACGCCGGCCAGACGGTCACGCTGACCTTCACCGGCACCGAGGACGCCTACCTGCAGACCAGCTTCGTGCTGGACGACGTGACCCTGCAGGTCGGCTAAGTTCAACGGCAGGGTGGGGCGCTCGCCCCGCCCTGCCGCCTGTCCCGTTCCTCTGGTCACTGGTCCTCGGCCTGCAGCAGACGCCCGTGCGGCCCGGTGCGGGTCGTCAGCGGTCAACACACCACGGCTCGAGCCGGTTGTGTGGGAGGTGGTCATCGCTGTGACCGGCTCGCGGCCGACGCAGCGCGTTCGCCGACGAAGGGGAGCCAGTCCCGCCTGGCGTAGCGCGTCCATCTGATCGCAGCCGTGATGCTGATCCCGAGGATCTTGCTCAATACCGGCGCGGGCAGGTCCTCAGCCAAGCTGATCAGTGCGGAGTTGCGCGCACGGCGAATTCGGATTCCGTGCTGGCGGAGTCTTTGGCACAGGGCGGCTGCCGAGATGGGCCGACCCGCCAGGCGACCGGGAAACAGCCACGGGGTGCCGGGCACAGCGCGCCCGACCAGCGACGAGGTGCGCGCTGCGGACGCGGCTTGCGTGATCAGGGCGGCGACGGCGGGCGGCAGCTGCGTACGATGTTCCTTGACCTGCAGGAAGTGCTTGCCGCCGCTGGTGGTGACATTGTCGGTGGTCAGGGTCGCGATGAACGTGACCGGCAAGCCGTAGATCAGCAGCAGCGACGCGGCCGTCCGGACGTCGACGGAGATCGTCGTGTCGTGCAGGAGGCGGTCGAGCAGCGCCCACCTCTGGTCTTCGGTCATGGACAGGTCGGGCCCAGACGGGGTGATCGCGGCGACGGACAGCTTCTGGGCCAGTCCTCTCCGGCTGGCCCATGTGAGGAAGTCGCCGAGAAGCCGCCGATTGAGGCCGCCGTCCTCTATCCATGTGTCGACGTGTGCCTGGCGAGCCCGCTCGAGGGTGAGGTCGGTCGTGTCGAGCCAACGCAGGAACGTCAGAGCTGTGGAGACTTTGAGGCGGGCGTTGCGGGCGCTGGCGGCGGTGAACCGGGTCCTGTCCGCGCGCAGCCTGGCACGCCTCAGTACCGACCAGTTGCCGTAGGCGCGCAACACCTGCCGGTGATGCGCGGGTGCGGTGGCCAGCGTCCGGCTCAGCCAGGGAGCCAGCCGCTCGAGTTGCTCGTCGCGGCGGGGCAGGACACCGGCGTGGACGAGCATCTCACGTAGTGCGGCAGCGGCTTGCTGCCGCGTTGCGGCATCGAGGGCCTCATGCGTGATAGCGCAACCGGATCGCACGAGGTCACGTAGCAGTGCCGCACTGCCGTCACCACGCTCGACCCATGCCAGCACCGAACGCGGCCGATGCGCTGCGGCAAGCGCCGCCAGCAGCGGCGTGAGCTCCGCCGGAACAGATCCGTCGGGCCTGCGGAACTGGTCTTCCAGCTTTGATCGCGCGACGCACCGGACGCATTCGCCGTGCCGGTATCGTTCCTCGGCTTGCCCGCAGGTACGGCATGTGTAGTCGATCGTGGTACCGGCGCACGGCCCGCACACGTCGCGGCCTCGGAAGTCGGCCGCGACGAGCACGCGTACTTTGCCGCAGGAAGGGCAAGGCGACGGGTTGGCGCGGGCGTGGCGGTAACAGTGGCGGCAGACCCCACCTATGGGCCAACGGGCGACGGGCTGGCAGCTTGTGCCGCACCGGGCACTTGGCGTGGCTCGTCTCGGCCGGCACGACACGCATAGCGGCCGCGCCGTGGCCACGAAGGCACAGGGTCGAAGCCGCTTGCAACCAGCACACTCCACCACGGGTTGCCGGTTGCAGCGCCGGCACAGGTCCGGGCCGCCGTCGCGACCGCGCACGGAAATCCGCCCCGTCCGGCCGCAGCGGCCGCAACGGCGCGGCTGCCGCCCGCCGCGCTCGTAGCAGGGCGGGCACAACGGCCCGTCCGGCCCGCGACGTGCGACCTTATCGACCCGCCCACACTCAGCACAGATGTGGACCGGCTTGCCATGGCACGTGCTGCACAGCGGCGACCCATCCGGAAGTCGACCGTTGACCCGCCGGGCTCGACCGCATCGCGAACACGGCTCGTGCCGACGCGGATCCCGGTCACGGCATGGATGGCACAGCGGACCTTCCGGCTCGATCACGGCTACGGGTCGGGTCTGCCCGCACCGCGCGCACGGGCGGGCCCGTGCCTTGGCCGCGCAGCTCTGGCACACGCGACCACGACCGCCGCGCCCAGGCAGATGCGTCCGCCGCAGGCCGCACTCGGCGCACACCGGCACCCGTACTGGATGGCCCTCGCCCTCCAGCAGCACCAGAAGCCGAAACGCGCCCGGTGGCGTGTCCGACGATGCCGACACCAGGACGTCGAGCCCGCGCTGCAGAAACGCGTCGAGCTCTCGTAGACCGCGGCGCTTGTCCGCGTTGGCCGCCGCGACCAGCCGGACGGCGTCAACCTGGGCCAGGCCGGGCAGGCAGGCACTGAGCCGGTCGAGCACCCGCTGGCGCATCGCGCCAACGAGTGCCTCCTTGGTCATTCGGCTGCCGGTCGACGAATGGCGGTCCGCCGCACTGGCGGCGGACCGGACCGGTCGACCTCGTCCACCGCCTTACGCACCGCAGCCTGCACCGGCTGCACTTCGATCAGGTCGTTGGGCGTGCAGCCGAGGATGTCGCACAACGCCGCCAGGGTGTCCATGCTGAGCCGCTGCGGAGGCTGGGTCACCAGCCGGAACACCTGCTCACGGGACAAGTCAACGCCGCGCTCGGCCAGCAGCGGCACCAGCTCCGTCGTGGCGTACATGCCCTTCTCCGCCATCCGCAGCCGCAGATGCCATGCGATGGCAAGTCCGCTGGTCACAACGCCTCCCACAGATTCGGTCCGCGTGTCTGCAGAGCACGGGTCAACAGCCGGTTGCGGTACTCGTCGGACACCCCGGTGTACAACGCGGTGGTGGAGGCGTAGGCGTGGCCGGCCTGCTCCTGCACGAACCGCTCGGGATACCCGAACTCGATCAAGTGCGTGACGTAGGAGTGCCGCAGGCAGTGCAGGTCCAGTGCCGGGTCCAGGCCGGCCGCCTCCCGGGCGGCGACGAACGCGTCGTTGAGGCTGCGCCACGACACCCGCTCATGGCGCTCGTTGACCCACAACGCGGCGTGGCCGGCAGGCTGGAACCTGGGCCGCACCTCGTCCAGCCACTGCTGCAGCACCGCGACGATCCAGTCCATCTCCGGCACCAGCAACACCGTGCGGCGCTTGGGCGGACTGCCCCGCGACGACTTGCCCCAGCGCACCAGCGCAGCGCCGAACTGGCCGAAGTCCGGCACCCGCGGATTGCGACGAAGATCGGCCAGATCCAGACCCCACGCCTCGCGGCGCCGAAGACCGAACGCATACACCGTCTTGAGCATCGCCGAGTCCCGCTGCGCAGCCAGGCCACCTTTGCGGCCCCGGGACCTGATCACCTCGACCCGCCCATCTGCGGCATCGAACAACGCCTGGACCTCGTCATAGGTCAGCGGGCGCCGACCCGGCCGGCCCTCGTACTCTGAGACGTGCGCGATGGTGTTCCACTCGCCCAGAACCTGCCGCGGAGCACGCCCGAACCGCTCCTCGCACAGCTGCTGCCACTCGTAGCGCGGATCGGTGACGTATTCCAAGAACAACTGGATGCCGTTGAGGTACGCCCTGGCCGTCGAGTACACGATTGGCTTCGGGCCACCCCGCAGGTGATCGACGAACGCCTCGACCTCTGCTGCGCTCCACTCCCACGGGTACTGATTGGCAAAACGCGACAGCCGCCTCACCAGGTCCACGCGTCGCCGGATGGTCTCCGCCTTCAAAAACCGCACCCGCTGCTGCCGTGACCAGCCCTCCAGCATGGCCTCCAGCACCGCCGGCGCCGGATCGAGAAAGACAACTCCCGATGACGGCAACAGATTGGGGGCGACGGTCGAGGCGGCCAGCTCCTTCATGGTTGCATTAAACACAACATTGCGTCGTTAGTGACGGTATGACCCATTCGAGCCAGGCTAGCGGCGCGCCATGGTCACTCGAGCGGCTGATCCCAGTCGTCACCCGCCATGCGAAGCAGTTGCATCGGAAGCAACTCCGCTCGTATACGTACGTAGCGGGTCAGGTGGCGGAACCGGCCGCGCTCCCGGGCGGAGTCTGCTTGGAGTTCAGCGACGAGGTCTGGGGCGAGCTGCACGTACCGCAGCGGTTCCGGGCTGTTGAAAATCCCCGTCCACGCTGCGGGCAGTGGCTGCGGCCAGGGATGGCGTTCGGGGTTGCAGAGGCTGCCCAGCTGCGGCAGGACGGCCAACTCCCGCTGCTGCGTGATGCTCAGCGGTGTCGTGCGTCCCATGTAACGCAGGCGCCCGCCGGCGTCATATCTGCCCAGCAGCAGGCTGGTAGGTCCGTTGCTGCCGGCGACGATCCCGCCTATGACGGCTTCGGTGGTGTCATACCGGCGTAGCTTGCGCCAGTCCCGGCGGCCGGGCCGGTAGACCCCGCCGAGGTCTTTGATCACCAGGCCTTCCACGCCGGCGACAGCCGTCTCTGTCAGCCACTGCTCGGCCTCACCGGGCTCGCCGGTCTGCGGGCACAAGCTGAACCAAGGACTCGAGCCCAGCACGTCGGCAAGCCGTGCGCGCCGCTCTGCCAGCGGTCGATTCAGCATCAGTTCGGTGCCGTCGTGCAGCAGGTCGAAGCAGGCCAACTGCGACGGGAACGCCCGGACGACTTGGCTCAGGCCCCGCCCGGCGGTCAGGCGCTTCTGAAGGCGGGTGAACGACGTCCTGCCTGCTGCGCCATCCCAGACGACCAGCTCACCGTCGATGACGCATCCCTGCGGTAGGCCGCGGGCCTCCGCGGCGAGCTCCGGGAAGTAGGGAGTCAGGTCTCGGCCCGCCCGAGAGTAGATCTTGGGATTGGCGCCGGCGAACAGGAGTCCCCGGAAGCCGTCCCACTTGAGTTCATAGGCCAGCCTCGGCCCGATCGGCATCGTCCGGACCGCAGCCGCGGACATCGGCTGCAGGGGAGGGCGTAGCAAGCCGCGCGGCACGTTCGACGATGGGGCACAGCTGGTCATGACGCCATCACGTTACGCCGAGTCAGCTGACCTGCAAATATTCGCCCCCAGAGTTCCCGCTGCCGGCCGCACGGCGCGCGTCGATCTCGGCCCCTGCCCCATCAGGTCCGCTAGGCGCGTTTGGCGCGACTTCTGCATGGCCGTGTCCGACTGCGAAGTTTGGTCACGTTCTGTGAATGCAACCCGCACGGGGTCCTTCGTTCGTTAGAACTTATGTTCTAAGGTGTGGGGGTGAAGACGGTGGCTGGCCTGGCGGAACTCGGCATACGCCCTGCCAGCGCGCTGTCCGCCGACCGCGACGGACACGCCGCCAACCGACTACCCGTCACCGCTACTCTGCGTGACATTCTGCCCGGTGGGCTGCCCCGCGGAAGCACCACAACCATCACCTCCGCAGGCAGCGGCGCATCGTCGCTGCTACTCGCCCTGCTGGCAGCCCCGACCAAGGCCGGCGCCTGGTGCGCGATCGTCGGCATGCCGACCCTTTCACTGGCCGCGGCCATGACCATCGGCGTCGACCTCGAACACATCGCGCTGATCCCCGACCCCGGCCCCGACCTCGCGACGGTAGTGGCGACACTGCTCGACGGCTTCGACCTCGTCGCCGTCGCGCCCGCCTCACCGCTGACAGCGGCGCTGTGCTCGCAGCTGTCTGCCCGCGCCCGAGCCACCGACGCGGCTCTGGTGTCGATGACGACATGGACCGGGGCGTCGATGACGCTGACCGCCGAAGGTGGAACCTGGTACGGCCGACGCCGGCTGCGCTGCCGCCAGCTGTCAGTGACGGTCACCGGCCGCGGCGGCGCAGGCCGACCCCGCCGCACACAGGTCTGGCTACCCGAAGACCTACAGTTCCAGGCCACGCTCCCCGCAGCCGACCAGCCACGCCGCCGCCTGCAGGTCGTCCGATGACCCACAACGCCGTACGCACGATGCTCGTCTGGTGCCCCGACTGGCCCGTGGCCGCAGCGGTCCTGGCCGGTGAAGCCGCACCCGACGCCGCGACCGCGGTCCTGCACGCCAACCGCGTCGTAGCCTGCTCACCGGCGGCCCGCGCCGCAGGCATCCGCCGCAACCTACGCAAACGCGACGCGCAGAGTCGCTGCCCCGACCTGACCGTTGTCGCCTACGACCAGGCCCGCGACGCAGTCATGTTCGAACCGGTCGTTGCAGCGATCGAAGAAGTCGCCGCCGGCGTCGCGATCGTCCGCCCCGGCTCCGCCGCGTTCGCCGCCCGCGGACCCGCCCGCTACTTCGGCAGCGAACACGCCGCCGCGGAACGGATCATCGAGCAGGTCGCCGTCGACGCCGGCGTCGAAGCCCAGATCGGCGTCGCCGACGGGATCTTCGCCGCCCTGCTGGCCGCACGCGCCGGCCACGTCATCCCCGACGGCGAAACCCCCGCGTACCTGGCAGCAATGCCGATCACCGCCATCGACCGCAGCCGTCTGGTCGACCTACTCCGCCGCATGGGCGTCACCACCCTCGGCGCGTTCGCCGCACTACCAGCCTCCCAAGTCCTCGACCGGTTCGGCATCGACGGCGCGATCGCCCACCGGCTCGCCGCCGGACGCGACGACCGGCCCCTGCACATCCGCCAACCCCCACCGGACCTGATCGCCGCCGAAACGTTCGACGACCCAATCGAACGCGTCGACGCCGGCGCGTTCGCCGCCCGCGCCCTCGCCGTACAGCTGCACGAGCGCCTCACCGGCCACGGCCTGGCCGCGACCCGCCTGGAAATCGTCGCGGTCACCGCCCAAGGACAAGAACTGTCCCGGCTGTGGCGCCACGACGGGCTGCTCACCGAACAAGCCATCGCAGACCGGACCAGATGGCAGCTCGACGGCTGGCTGACCCGCCGCAAACTCACCAGCGGCCTGATCGCGCTACGGCTCATCCCGCACGGCCTGGTCCGCCACGCCGGGCTGCAACCCGGCCTGTGGGGCGAAGCCGGCCCCGGCCGCGACCGCGCCCACCGGGCCCTGCACCGAGTCCAGGGCCTGCTCGGACCCGAAGCCGTGATGCTGCCCATCCCCGCCGGCGGCCGCGACCCCGAACAGATGGTCACCCTGCGCCCGTTCGGCGACGAACGCCAACCCGCCCGACCACCCGGCCCGTGGCCCGGCGCGCTCCTGGCCCCCTACCCGGCGGTCCATGGCCCTGCCGAACCTGTCCGGCTCGTCGACCGCACCGGCGCCGACATCGGCGTCGACGCCCGCCTGCAGATGTCAGCCTCCCCAGCCCGCATACAGCGCGGCAGGGGACAGGCCGCAGTTGTCGAATGGTTCGGCCCGTGGGCGGTGGCCGAACGGTGGTGGGACACCAACGACGCCCGACGCGCCGTCCGGCTGCAGGTGGTCCTCGACGACGGCGAAGCCGTGCAGCTCGGCCTGACCGCCGGCCGGTGGACGATCACCGGCCGGTTCGACTAGGGCCGCACCATGAGCCGATTCGACTCCCAAGCCGAGCTGAGCTGGGACCAGCTCCAGCAGCGGCTCGCCGGTCGGGTCATCGACCCCATCGGCGACGCCGACGGCGGCGACGGCCCCGGCTTCACCCGCAAGAAAACACCGTTCGTCGCCCCGACCCTGATCCGGCCGACGTCGACCGTCGCCTACGCCGAGCTGCACTGCCACAGCAACTTCAGCTTCCTCGACGGCGCTAGCTCACCCGAAGACCTGGTCACCGAAGCCGTCCGCCTCGGCCTGGACGCCCTGGCCATCACCGACCACGACGGGTTCTACGGCGCCGTCCAGTTCGCCGGCGCCGCCCGCGCCGTCGGCCTACCGACCGTCTACGGCGTCGAGGTGTCCCTGGACCTACCCGGCGCGCAGACCGGCGTACCCGACCCCGCCGGCCAGCACCTGCTCCTGCTCGCCCGCGGCCAGGAGGGCTACCACCGCCTGTCCGGGATGCTGTCGACCGCGCATCTGGCCGGCGGCGAGAAAGGCAAACCCGTCTACGACCTCGACGCCATGGCCGCAGGCCTCGCCGGACACGTCATCGCCCTGACCGGCTGCCGCAAAGGCGCCGTCCCCGCGGCGCTGCTCAGCCAGGGCCCCACCGCTGCCAGCCGGGAACTCGACCGCCTGACCGCGCTGTTCGGCCCGGACAACGTCGCCGTCGAGCTGATCGACCACGGCACCCCGCTCGACGGCGACCGCAACGACGCCCTGGCCGACCTCGCCGCCGCTGCGGGACTGCCGGTCGTGGCGACAGGCAACGTCCACTACGACGCCCCCGCCCGGGGCCGGCTCGCCGCGGTCATCGCCGCGGTCCGGGCCCGCACGTCCCTGGACGAGCTCGACCCGTACCTGCCCGCAGCCGCTACCGCCCACCTACGCGGTGGCGCCGAGCAGGCAGCCCGCTTCGTCGACTTCCCCACAGCGGTCGCGCACGCCGCAACCCTGGGACGCGAATGCGCCTTCGACCTGTCCCTGATCGCACCGGAGCTGCCGCCGTTCGACGTCCCCGCAGGTCACACCGAAGCCAGCTACCTGCGGCAGCTGACCTACGAAGGCGCCCAGCGCCGCTACGGCCCCCGCCAGGCGCACCCCGACGCGTGGGCGCAGATCGACCACGAACTCGCCATGATCGAAGACCTGAAGTTCCCCGGCTACTTCCTCGTCGTCTGGGACATCGTCCGGTTCTGCGCCTCAGCCGACATCTACTGCCAAGGCCGAGGCTCAGCCGCCAACAGCGCCGTCTGCTACGCCCTGCGGATCACCAACGTCGACCCCGTCGCCCAACGCCTGCTGTTCGAACGGTTCCTGGCCCCCGAACGCGACGGACCACCCGACATCGACGTCGACATCGAATCCGACCGCCGCGAAGAAGTCATCCAGTACGTCTACGACAAACACGGCCGCCGCAACTCCGCGCTGGTCGCTAACGTCATCACCTACCGGCCCCGCAGCGCCGTCCGCGACGTCGCCCGCGCATTCGGCTACTCCCCAGGCCAGCAAGACGCCTGGTCCAAACAGCTCGACCGGTGGTCCGACATCGCCGACGACGCCGTCGACGGCATCCCCATCCACGTCGTCACCTACGCGCGACAACTCCTGGAAGCACCACGCCACCTTGGCATCCACTCCGGCGGCATGGTCATCTGCCACCGCGAAGTCGCCGAAGTCTGCCCCATCGAACACGCCCGCATGGACAAACGCACCGTCCTGCAATGGGACAAAGACTCCGCCGCCGACGCCGGCCTGACCAAGTTCGACCTGCTCGGCCTGGGCATGCTCAGCGCCCTGCACTACGCGTTCGACTTCCTCGACCAGACCCTCGACCTCGGCGACCTCGACTGCAGCGACCCCGAGGTCTACGCCATGCTCTGCCGCGCCGACAGCGTAGGGGTCTTCCAAGTCGAATCCCGCGCCCAGATGTCGACCCTGCCCCGCCTCAAACCCCGCACGTTCTACGACCTCGTCGTCGAAGTCGGCCTCATCCGCCCCGGCCCCATCCAAGGCGGATCCGTCCACCCCTACATCCGCCGCCGCAACGGACTCGAACAGCCCACCTACGCTCACCCGCTCATGCGCAACAGCCTCGAGAAAACCCTCGGCGTGCCCCTATGGCAGGAACAGATGATGCAGCTCGCCGTCGACGTCGCCGGGTTCACCCCCGCCGAGGCCGACCAGCTGCGCCGCGCGATGGGCTCCAAACGCAGCGCCGCCAAGATGGACGCCCTCAAAGACCGCCTGTTCGCCGGCATGGCCGCCAACGGCATCACCGGCGCCACCGCCGACGACATCTTCCTCAAACTTGCGGCGTTCGCCAACTACGGCTTCCCCGAGTCACACGCGATGAGCTTCGCCTACCTCGTCTACGCCAGCGCCTGGCTAAAGCGCTACCACCCCGCCCCGTTCCTCGCCGCGCTGCTCAAAGCCCAACCGATGGGGTTCTACAACCCCCAAAGCCTCGTCGACGACGCCCGCCGCCACGGCGTCCAGGTCCGCCGGCCGTGCATCAACGCCAGCGGCGCCAAAGCGACCCTGGAAACCACCGCAGACACCCGCTGGGGATCGGCCCCCGGCGAGCAGCCCCACGAATGGGGCCTCGGCGGGCCCGTCGTACGCCTCGGCCTCGACCAGGTCGACACCATCTCCGAAGACACCGCCAAACGGATCATCGCCGCTCGAGACGCCGACGGACCGTTCACCAGCATGAGCGACCTCGCCCGACGCTGCGGCCTCACCGTCGGCCAACTCGAAGCGCTGGCCACCGCCGACGCGTTCGCCTCGCTCGCCCTCGGCCGCCGCGAAGCTCTGTGGGCCGCAGGCGCCGCCGTCCGCGACACCCCCGACCGGCTGCCCGGCACTGTCACCGGGATGCAGGCACCGACACTGCCCGGTATGACTGACGTCGACCTGCTCGTTGCCGACGTCGTAGCCACCGGCCTGTCCCCGGACAGCCACCCCATCCATCTCGTGCGCGGCCGCCTGGACACCGCTGGAGTGCTGCCGGTCGCCCACCTGGCTGGCGTGCCGGACAGGACGAGGGTGCACGTTGGCGGGCTGGTCACCCACAGGCAGCGGCCGGCGACCGCCCGCGGTGTCACGTTCCTCAGCCTTGAGGACGAGACCGGAATCCTCAATGTCGTGGTCTCTGAAGGCGCCTGGGCTAGGTTCGGCAAGATCGCAAAGTCGAGCCCAGCCCTGGTCATCCGGGGAACGCTGCAGTCGGCGTCGGGGGTGATCAACCTGGTCGCAGAGCACCTGAGTCCGCTTCCCATCGCGACAACGGTCGTCAGCAGGGACTTCCGCTGACGATTCGTGCGGCGGTCAGATGCGACGAAGGACCGCCACCACCCGGCCCAGAACAATTGCGTGGTCGCCGACGATGGGAGCGTACGCGCTGTTTCGCGGCAACAACTGCGTACGGCCGCTCACACGGTGGTAGACCTTCACCGTCGCCTCACCATCGATCAAAGCAGCAACCATATCGCCGTTGTCGGCCGTCGGCTGCTGCCTGACCACGACGACATCACCGTCGCAGATAGCCGCCTCGACCATGGAGTCCCCGCGGACCCGCAGCCCGAACAGCACCCCGCCGCCCACCAGCTCGCGCGGAAGCGGAAGGACTTGCTCGACCGACTCCTCGGCCAGAACGGGCTGACCTGCGGCGATGGTTCCGACCAAGGGAACGAACACCAGGTTGCCGGTATCTGCGGGGACGTCATCGTTACCAGCAGGACGCGCGTCGACGGCTCGGGAGCGCTCGGCGTCACGGCGGATCAACCCACGCTGCTGGAGAACCTTGATGTGATGAGCGACAGACGAAGGCGAAGCCAGGCCGACCTCGGCCGCGATCTCCCGCACGGTCGGCGGATAGCCGTGCAGCTCTCCCAATCGTCTGATACCAGCCAAGATCTGCTGCTGGCGGTTCGTAAGCGGTTTTCGGCCATGCCCGAGGCCGACCTCGTCGCTGGTCACAATGCCACATGATAATCGATCAGGTGTGCTAATAGCGGCACGTATCCCGTCGCCACCCGTGTGGATGCGGGCTGCCCACCCCCGTTGATCCTTGGGCAGCCCGCATCCGAATGCGCGGTGACCTGCTGCGTCAGGTGCCCCACCTCCCGTAGGCGTGGCCGGCACCGCTGGAGTGGTCTCGCCGCGGCAGCTACCTTCTCCCGAAAGTCGACGGCTATCAACCGAGGAATTCGGCGAGCTGTGGATAACTCCGGCTTGTGGATTTCGACCCAAGAAGCAGCGAATCTGGTATGCATGCCATTCCCCGGTGGCTGGCAGTCGTCCGCTGTGCGAGTTCGACGATGTCGGGAGAATGGCGACGCGATGTGGCTTGCGAGCCTGCTAGATCGACTCCTTGGAGATCTCAATGTTGTGCTCGGTCGTCCATGATGTGACCGCGTTTCGCCGGTAGCCCGACCAGTAGTTGATGCGCACGGCACCTGTCGGTGACAGCTGAGGTGCTTCCGGTAGGCCGAAGCCTTGGAGGAGGCCAGAGGCCATTCGGCTTGCGGCTGCAACGAGGGCTGAGCCCGGCTCGGCAATGTCGTCAAGATCGAATACGCTCTCGAACATGGGGGGTCGCTCTGCGTCGAGAACGCCGATCCTGGTCCGTGACTGATAAGAGCGGTAGGTCACAAGGTCAGAAGCTGCATTGGGCCACGTGGTGGCACGCACGCTGACGGTGCCTCCGGTTGCGGCGCGGTCACGGGCGTGCCACCCGAGAAACATCAGCGCACCCAGCACCGCGTCGACGCACTGCTCGTCGCTCACGTCGTGACGGGACTCGTCGGCTGCTTCGTGGGAGGTCGGGCCATCGGGTGGCCTGCCGATCATGATCGCGATGGCGCCTCCGCCCGTTCGGTAGAGTTCACACGCCATGTACGTCGGAGAGCGGTCCTCGTTGTAGGTATGCACTGCGATGAACCGGCCGCTCGCGACGCGGGCATCCGACCACGTGCATTCGCTGTCAAAGATCCTGACCGAGCGCCCTACGACGTCATTCTTGAAGGTACGTAGGGACGCTGTATCAATCGTCACATCGCCGAGCACGTCAGGCTGGAGGCTCAGCACCAGGTAGCTGAACTGGCCCGGCCTCAGCATGCTGATCACGCTGGCCTCGTACTGCCGTAGCGTCCGATCGGCGTCGTCGGCTCGTCGAAAACGCTCACGGTACGCATCGGCGACCTCGGGCTCAGCCAAGTAGGCGATGGTTGCGCCGTTCCTCCTCGGGAACCGTAGTCCTTCGTTGATCAAGACGCCGTGCGGTCGCGTCGGACTCCGCGGTACCGCGATAACCAGAACACCGCGGCTGGCTTGGCCCGGGTCTTGAACTCCGAAGACGTCAAACTGGGGCAGTGGAGTGACGCCTCCTGCTACGACCTGCCGAATCCGATTGATCACGTCGTCGGTGACCTCTACCCCCGGCACTCCGCTCGCGGTCGCGTGCTCATCCTGGACGCCGACGAGGATCACGCCGCCAGCAGTGTTGGCCATCGCGGCGACATCACTGCAAAGATCACGCTTGCCCCTGTCGGAGCCGCTATACAGCTCCTGCTTGAAGTCGAGGTCATAGGCTTCGCGCGCCTGGCCGACCAGGCTGACCACGTGGCCGAACGTGAGCTCGTCAACGCGCGATCCCAAGATTGCTTCAACACGACGCGATCGAAATACCGACATGCGGAATATTGTGCCGTGGCCGGCCGTCGCTGAAGTCCGCCGCTCGGGTCGGGTAAGCCTGGGTCGGCAAGTCTGATCAAGCATCGTGGTCGAACGTCAGCGTGTCGGCTGCTGACGTTATGCAGAGGCCCAATTGCCGCTCACACGAAATGCCCACAAAGCGGGCTGTCCTGACGGCAGGCTGGCTCCAGCCTCGCACCGACGGCCTTGAGGCTCTGTTTGCGCACGTGGCACGCATTGGAGCCAGTGCTTCTGTCAAGTAACATGGCAGACATGACGCTTGCGGTCTGGCCTGTAACCGACATGGGCGGTGTCGACCAGGCGCCGCAGCGGGCGTCCCGCGAATCTCGGCGCCTCAAGCGCCGCAAGTTGTACTTCGTGCGAAACGGTGAGAAGGTAGCCGACACTGCGGCTGGGCCGACGCCGGCACCTGTAGCGACCTGGATGCACAGTAGTCTGCTAATCGATGCACTGCGCCTGGAAAGAAACGGCCATACCGCCCAGGCCAATCTTGTGAAGATCGAAGCCAGGCGTGTCGAATCAAGGCCTGAATATCGCCGCTTGATGACCCTGGTATCTAAGCTGCCCATAGGAGCGGCAAGGGCGTTTGCGCAAGGGGCGATACCCTTAGAGGCGACCGAGGAGCTCATCTCGGCAGCCGCGCAATGTGCGCAAGCGGCAGACGAAGCGCGAAGTCAACTTTTCGCGACCTTTAACGACCTCGTCATTCGCGACGCGATTTCGGCTTGGGTAGACGACGTCGATACCACTCGAGTAAAGCTACGCTTAAGCGACGGCAACGTAGAGGATCTACCACTGGGAGCGGCAGACGTCGTCCATAGAGATCTCAAGAATCCAGCTGTCGTCGTCGTTCGTCTCATATTTTCACACGGCACGCACATAGTGCAGGACATCCTTCCTGCGATCGACGTGGCTAACACCGGTCGCGCCTTATTGGCCGGTACTTGGATCCCTGCGGCAGAGCGATCGGTCTTCTCCGCTCAACGTGAGCCAGTAAGCATTTCGACTCAGGACGCTGCTGCGCTGCGCCGCGCTGCATGGGCTACGCGACCGTACAGCACCCCCGCCGTGGCCGTAGAAGACGACCTGTGACCGAACCCCTGCCATGGAAGATCGTGCGCGGGAACCGGAAGCACGAACCGCTGTTCCGCGAGTTTAAATGTGCGTTGTCGGATGTGCTCTGGGAAACGGAAGTCGAGGATCACATCCGAGACAGTCTCGTTGAGTGGGCATTCGGCAGCGCAGCGGCCGAGGTGGACAGCAGAATCTTGCTCCTCGCTCTGCGGGAATCCGGTGAATTGCTCGCTGTCTCCGCTTACGAGCGAAGCGACTCTCTTAGCGACGGCGACGGCATCATTCCATCTGTGTGTCTCTCGCTCATAGCTGTCTCCTGCGACTGGCAGGGCGCAACGATAGGTGACGACCACCGCGTCAGCAACGTCATCATGGACGCGACTGCTCGTGAAATAGCGAGGGAGTTTCCGAACCACGCCGTATGGTGCAGGGTGCATCAGCAGAATGGCCGCTCGCTGAGCTTCGTCGGCCGCCATGGGTTCACGACCCGGCTCGCGAGCCTGTCGCGACCGAACTACGTCGCCCTGACTTCCACGACCGACTGAGGGCACCGACCAGCTGGCTGCTGTGACCGCCGGAGTCACAGCTGATGGAGGATTGCGCAGATGATGTCTGCGGCTACAGGCCGGATACGCTCAACCGCAGATCATGAGCGCCAGGGCGTCGCCCTGTCCACACTCGCGTTCGCTGACCTCGGCTGGCACGTTCGTGAGCAGATGGGCGTCGACTACGGGATCGATGCTCAAGCTGAGTTCTTCTACTCGAACCGGACACCGTCCGGGCGGTTGATCGCGCTTCAGATCAAATGCGGTCCCTCGTTCTTCAAGCAACGCCGAGACGGTGGATGGGTCTTCAAAGGCGAGAACAAGCATCTCAGGTACTGGCTCGCGCATTCGTTGCATGTGCTCGTCCTGCTGGCCAATCCGGAGACCAAGGACGTGTTCTGGGTACATGTCACCAGCGATCAGATCACGTTCACGAAGAAGGCATGGACGATCGTCGTCCCCGAAGGCAACAGACTCGACCTGAACGCGGCGGACGCTCTAAAAGCGATCGCGTTCGGACAGCCGGCAGCTACCGCCGACGTTCTTAGCACGGCCATGTCTCTGCTGCCAGGCTCTGCCGTGGAGATGCTCGACGCCGCACGAGGGCGTGACATCGACGGGGCAATGCGCGTGGCTCGTGAGCTGGCAGACGGACGGTTCGAGCCACGCGCGGCGGCCGAAAGACTGCTTGCCCAAACCGGTCAATGGTCGCCCCGAGGACGCGGTCTGCTCGAGGCGGCCGTCGGAGCCTATGCCAACGAGCATGGACATTCTGATGTAGGCGCAACAGCGTTCGCTGCAGCAGCAGCGTCCATCCCCGCCGACGCCGCGCGGCTGCTGGGTATCGCGTCCCTGTTGTCACTGGCCGCAGGCGATCGGGGCCGGGCAGAAGAGTTCCTTCGGCGCTCGACCGAGAACGGAGTTACAACCATCTTCGCGCAAGTCGCGGACTGCGTGCTTAACGAGCCCGACGACGCCCGCCAAGCACGACGAATGGATGAGATCATCGATCGCGTGCAGCCGGAGATGCTTGACAGCGAGCCAGGGATTTTGCTGTTCATGGGTGATCGAGCACTACGCCGGAGCGAATTCGACACGGCGCTACGGCACTTCAGGCGTGCGGCGGCCAGCCTCCCACGTATGACCGGCGGCCGGCTCGGAATCGCGCGCACGCTGATGGAAAAGATGATCACCGGACGCTCGGTGCTTCCCGGCGCGGACCTGCGGCAAGCTGAGGAGCTGGGCCTGGCTGTCCGCGAGGAGATCCTGCGCTGGGCTGGGCCCACCCACGGCGTCCATCTGCTGCTTGTGCAGGCTCGGCTGATGTCCCAGGCATTTAGGGAGGTCATCGACCTGGCTACACCGAGCCGTCTCGGTGGTCAGGCGACAGAACGCGAGTCAACCACGCCGGAAGTTGCTGTCTGCGGCGCAACTGCGGCTGTTGCCCTCAGGGATCGCGGGCTGGCGCTGACATTCGCGGACGCCGTGAGCGGTAAGGCCGCCGAGCACATCGTCCGAGCAATCGCCATCGAGGGAATGGCACATCCAGCCCTTATCGCGGCGATGTTGCGTGAAGGTCTGAAGTCCGCGGCGTCGCCGATGCTGGTGCGAACCTGCCTCAGCCGTCTGGCAGGGCTCGGGCAGTTGCACGAGTCCGACCTCGACGCACACGGCATCCGGGGCAACGTCAGCCACACCGACCGTCAGCTGTTCCTGGCTCGCAGCGCCGCGTTGGCAGGCGACTCCGAAGCTGCTGTCGCCATGCTGCGCTCGCATTCGGCCTCCCCAGCGGCAGGCGAACTACTGATCGAGGTGTTGCAGAAGGCGGGCCGCTATGAAGAAGCGCTCCTGGTCTGCGACCAGACGCGGGACCATTTCGGTTCAGCAAAGGCCGCATACGACAAGATCAATATCCTAGCGAATCTGAATCGCCGGGACGAAGCCGACCAGCTCGCCAAGGACCTGCTGGCTGGCACGGAGCTTCCCAGCGAGCATCGACGGTCCCTGCGTTATGCCGTCGTTGAGTCACGGGCCATCGTCGAGGACTGGCCAGGAGCCGAACGTGAAGCTCGAGCGGCAGCAGCAGATGTAGGCCCTGACGCCGGCATCAGCTGGTGGCTCATATTCGCGCAGCTGCGCCAGGACCGCGTAGCCGCCGCATGGGATACATACTGCGAGCTGCGTCCGGACGTGTTCAGCCCTGAAACGGTGCTTCCCTGGCTTGAACTGCATCGACGGAACGGGTGTACGTCGCAGGCGCGAGCCGAAGCTCAGACCTTCCTTGAGCGCTGGCCAGACCCGGCCCTGGCTGAGGCGGTACGGCAAGGACTTGAAGAGTCCTGACTTGGAGGCGGTCTGGCAAGGAGGCAGCGGCACCGGGAAGTGCCGACGACCTCAGCTGGAACGTGACAGTGGATGCGGGACGTGATCGTCCGGATTCTGCACCGTCGGGAGGCCGTCGAGCCAGTTCGCCATCTCGAGTGCGTTAGCGTGCAGGATTGCTCCGAAGGTCCGTAGTTCGCGGGAGCCGGCAAGCGCGGCGCGCGCTTGCTTGTCGGTGAGGACCGCGTCGCAGTAGGCATAGGCGACGGCGAGCGCATCGATGTCGGCTATGTCGTTGGTCCGCCACACCCGTGAAGGGTCGCGATGGTACTGGGCCTTCATGCTGATGGCGACCTGGACCAGTGGCATGGCAGCCCAGAAGGCGGCCAACTCCAGCGGCGGGTCGTGGCGCAACCGGGCATCTGCGCGCTGCCGAAGGTGGAGAACTAATTGAGTCATCCACTCGCGAGCGACCTCTCGACCGAAGATCTGATCGCGTAGGCGGCCGCGGCGCCAGATCGGGTTGAGGTTCAGAAAGGTCGAGGTGTCCAACTCGAAGGTTAGGCGCCTCCGAAGCGCGGCCGCGTAGGCATCGGGATCGTATCCGCGTCGTCGAAGGTCGGGGATCTCGTGGTCCTGAGGGCCTTCGAGAAGCTTTCGCTCGCGGATATGGTTCAACCCGGCCAGCTGGGCGTCGAACGCCTCGCCCGCGAGTTCCTCGCGAGGTCGGGGGCCTGAGACGCTTCCGGTCTCATCGACGAACTCGAACCCGATCCGCTCACCGAGCAACGCCCATAGCGCGGAGTGGTACAGCAGCGGCATTGGGACATGGCTGGCCGGAATGTCGTACATCTTGTCGAGGCCAGCAGCGATCTCCATCCGCACCAAGTACGGACGGCCGAGCAGGTAGGCGAAGTCGGACAGCTCTTCCATGACGTCGGTGACGTGGCCGCGCTGACGTGGGCTCGGCACTGCGTGCGCAACCTCGATGAAGTGGACGCCTGAGAGCGGAAACCGTGCTCGTCCTTCAGCCTTAGCGCGACGAGCTGCGTCCAACAGGTCTGCATAACCGGGTAGAACGGCGATTGGCCGGCCACCCTCACCCGCGTGGCCAGCGGCAGACCGGCTCGCCTTCGCCAGCTGGATGTAGTGGTTCAAGTCGAGATAGACGAGCGGAACCGGCGGACGAGTGACACTCGCCCACACCAACTCCTCAGCGACCGGTGCCTTCAACATAACGGGACAACCGTACGACCCCCTCATGGCGGACGCCTAACACATTTCCCGGCACGGAGTAACCCGGCGTTGGCGGCGCAGCTGGCATCACCTGTCCCGCGGCGGCCGAGAAGCCCATGCCTCAGAAGGTGAACGCATCCCGCGTTGTGACGCGTGGGGGGACCGCTGATCTGAGCACACCGGCCCTGTACAACTACACCTGAGCCAAGTCATCCGCTGTATCTGACGAGAAAGCGATGATCCTCTAGGAGGATCGCTCGGGCAGCGTCGACGTCGGCCAGTCGGGCGGCGATCGTTGCGATCGCCAGTCGCTTCGGCAAAGCATCGCTGAACTTCAGGCCCACTAAAGCCTTGTCGTTGACCTCCGGCAGGCAAACCCGTTCCGCCGCGTCGGCGATCCCGTCGCGCCACATGGCCGGGGTGAGGTCGTCCCGCAGCCGAATGTGCCGGTCGTCGAAGCGCTGCATGGGGTCGACAACGCCGCCCAGCGTGGCGGCCAGCGTCGCGTTGGCCCGGTACCCGGCCCAGGTCCACCAGCGGACGTCATCGCCCTGGCGGTCCCGCACGATGACGTTGCCGCCCGGGTGCACGACCGAGGACTGCTCGTCCCGGGCATGCGCCAGCCGCTCCAAGGCACGTTTGGTCAGCCGGACCGGCGGGTCGGCACCCAGCAGCACGTCCCGCATCGCCCGGGTGAGCGCAAAGGACAGCCCAGCCCACCCCAGGTTCGTCCAGCGGGCGCGGCCGCCGCCGTCGGCCGGTTCGACAAAGCACCGGCGCCGCCGCCAGTCGATGTAGGTCACCGCCCAGCTGCGCCCGCCGAGCAGAAGCCGGCGCTCACCCTGAACCTCCTCCGTGAGCAGGCTGGGGTCGATGCGGCCGAGCTCGGTGCGTCCCGTCAAAACCGTGAACTCCGGCGGCCCGGTGAACACCGCCGTCATGTCCATGAAGTTGCGGCGGCCGAAGCGCAGCTCGGCGGCGGGACCGATGAACAGCATGCCCTGGTCGGTGTCGAGGTAGCCGTTGTCGACCAGGTAGCGCACGATCGGGGCTGCGCTGGTGTCGAATGGCACCAGGCCGTTCCAAGACCGCTGCCAGCTTTGGTTGCCGACACGGTGCTGTTGCAGGCACAGGGCGAGGACTTGTTGGGCGACGATGTGGCGCGGCTCGGGCGGCGCTGTCACGGGCTCGACCCAGTGCCTGCCCCATAGCACCAGTAGCGCGGACGCTTCGACCAGCGAGCCGGTATCGACAGCCAAGAACAGGCAGTTGCGGATACTGCCAGGACGCCGTCCGGTCCGGCCTAGCCGCTGCAGGAAAGACGCGACGGTCGACGGTGTGTTGATCTGGATCACCCGGTCGAGGTCACCGACGTCGATGCCGAGTTCGAGGGTGCTGGTCGACACGATCACACAATCACGCGCCTCGGCGAACGCCTGCTCGGATCGGCGGCGCTCGTCGGCTGAAAGCGAGGCGTGCGACAGGAAGACAGTTAGGCCGCGTTCGCGCAGCAGCTGGCCGAGTTCCTCAACTGTCTGCCGTGACTCGCAAAAGACCAGCCGTTTCTGCCCGGCGTGCAACGAGGCGATGATCGTGGCGGCGTTGTTCAGTGATCCCACGTAGTCCAGCTCGATGTCACCAGGTGGCGGCCCGGCCGGTTCGGCGCTTGCCGTATGCAGTTCGGGCGCGACCACGCGTGCCTGGCGTTGCCCAGCGTTGGAGCCCTGCAGCCAGTGAAGCAGCTGGTCGGGGTTGCCGACGGTCGCAGACAGGCCGATGCGTTGCAGTGGCCGACCGACCAGCGCGGTGAGCCGTTCGAGCACGGCGAGCAAATGCCAGCCCCGGTCGTCGCCGGCGAAAGCGTGCACCTCGTCGACGACCACAGCTTGCAAGCCGGAGAAGAACGCAAGGTGGTCGACATTGACGCTGACCAGCATCGATTCGAGGGACTCGGGTGTGGTCAGCAGGATGTCGGGGCGCTCGGTGAGTACATTGCGGCGGGCGCTGCCGCGGACATCGCCGTGCCAGACGGCGGCGCGGCGTCCCACCCAGCCCGCATACCGCTCCAGCCGCGGCTCCAGGTTGTTGAGCAGCGCTTTCAACGGGCACAGGTAGAGCACCGAAGTGCCCTGCCAGCGCTGCGCGGTCATCCGGGACAGCAGCGGGAACATCGCGGCCTCCGTCTTGCCGCCGGCGGTCGGCGCCAGTAGTAGCGCGTCGTCGCCGCCGGTGAGGGGCCCGATCGCATCCTGCTGCAGCGGGCGCAGGTCAGGCCAGCCGAGCGAGTTGACGATGTGGTGCACGAGTACCGGGTCGAGCCTGTCCAGCGACATGGCGCTCACATCGGCAGCTGGATGTCGTCGGCCGAGGCGGCGTTGCGTTCGATGTCGGTGAGTTCGTCGCCGCGGATGGTCAGCTTGTAGTCGCGGCGCGGGTCGAAGTCGGGGAACTGCTCGACGCGGTCGAGCACGTCGGCGACGAGCTTCTTGAGGAATACGCGGGGTGCGACGCCTACCTGCCCGCCCAGCCTGCCGGTCACGGCCGCGGCGAGATCACCGATGTAGGCCGCGTCGACGACCTGGGTCACGCGTGGAGCGGCGTAAGCGTCGGCGTAGAGGCCGGTGACCTTGCCACCGAGCTCCACCAGGGTCTCGATGGTGAAGCCGGGCAGGCGGATCTGCGTGGCGCGCGGGTTATCGAAGCGCGGGTCGGGCCCGAAATCGGTGGCCAGCCGTTGCGCCAGCGGGGCGAGCCGCTGCATGCCCTGCTGGCCGTCGTAGAAGGCCGGGGTGCCGGTGATGACGAGGTACAGGCCAGGGAAGCGCCCGGAATACACCTCGTCGACGAGCTGGCGCAGTGCGTTGAGGGCCTTGTCGCGGGCGTCGGAGCGTACGCGCTGGAGGGTTTCGACCTCGTCGAGGACGAGCAGCAGTCCGGGGTGGCCGCTGTCGCGCAGGACGGTGAGCTGGCCTTGCAGGAAGCTGAGCGCACCGAAGTGGTCGAGGTCGCCTTTCACCCCGGCATGACGGCGGGTCGCGGCGGCAACGTGCGGCTGCCCGCCGAGCCATGCCGCCAGGCCGTCGGCGGTAGCCTGATCGCCTGCGGCGTTGGCGCCGCGGTATCCGCGCAGCGCCGCGGCAAAGGCCGGGGTACTGCGGGAGATCTCGGCCAGGCGCCGTTCGAGGAGCTCCCCGACGGCCTTGTCGAGGCCTTCGGCGTCTTCCTCGGCCACGGACCCGCTGGCCAGCACGTCCTCTTCTAGGGCGAAGATCCAGCCGTCGAGGATGGGGCGCAGCGCGCTGGGCGGGAACTGCTCGGTCGACAGGTGCTCGACCAGGCGCCGGTAGACGGTCTCCATGCGGTGCAGGGGCGTCTCGGTCTCGGAGATCTGCACCTCGGCGGCGGCGAAGCCGCGGCGTTTGGCACGTTCGGCCAGCCAGCGGGTGAAGAACGTCTTGCCGGCACCGTACTCGCCGCGGATGGCTTTGAAGACGCTGCCGCCACCGGCGACCCGGTCGAGGTCGTCGTCCATAGCGGTGGTGAACCGGTCGAGGCCGACAGCAAGGACGTCGAGCCCGTTGCCGGGCACGGCACCGCGGCGCAGCGCGTCGATGATGTCGCGCCTGCGCCGGGCCGAGACGTCTGGTGTCATGGTGCGGGCTCCTGGTGGTGCGGGTTTACTGCGGGTCGAGTTCGAACTGCTCGGTCAGCAGGCTGGTGTCGAGTTTGACGGTCTGCCCGTCGGCGTCGACGGTCAGGACGGGGTAGCCCTCGATCTGCAGCAGCTTGCGCAGGGCAGTGATGGTGCCGGCGATGCGGTGGGCGGGGACGTTGGCGTGCGCTGCGAGCGTGTCCGTAGTCGCTCGGCCGTTGCCGGCCATCAGGGCGGTCAGTAGTGCGGCGACGCGTTCGTCGGGCAGCGGTGCGCGGGTGTCCTTGCGCTGCTGGTAGACCTTGCTAGCCAGTAGCCGCTCGACCAGCGGCGCCTGAAAGGGGACCGGTGCGGCCGGTGTGGCGGCTGGTGCCATGGCGGGTGTGAGGTCGAACAACACCGTGTCCTGAACCGGTTGTTTCGGCTGCTTCGACCCCGAACGCGGCCGGACGCTCGCCGCGGGCGCGGGCGGCTCAGGGTCGGGCACGGTTTCGCGCCACCACGCGGGGCTTGCGACCGGGGCGCCGGACCAGCCGGGGATGGCGGCCTCGTCAGTGGCCAGGACGATCAGCGGGATGACGGCCTCGGCTGGTGCGGCGCCGCCGTGGTAGCCGGCCTTGCGTGGCCCGTAGCGCAGCTGTTCGCGCCAGGGCAGCACGACGCTGCCGCCGCCCTTGGCCACGCGTGCGCCGTTGACGGTGATCTCGCCGTCGCCGGGTGCCGGGTCGGCGGACCGCCATCGGTTGTCGCGGTCGGGTGTTGTTCGGATGATGGCTTCGGGGCCGCGGTCAATGACGTGCCCATGGTCGGACACGATCACCACGACCCGGTCTTGTGCCAGGGTGAGCAGGTCCTTGACGGCGAGGATGGTGTCCTCGCCCCACACGATCGTTCCGGGGTCGCTGCGGTCGAGTGCGTCGTCGACCGTGTTGATGACGGCTGCGACGACGGACGTGGATGCGTCGCCGACTGCGGTCCGGACCTCGGTGTCGAGCGCGGCGCCGGCTCCGGCGCGCAGGTCGGCTTTATGCAGCAGAACTCCGTCGGGGAAGCGTTTGCGGAAATTCGCCTGCTCTTGGGCTTGGCCGCCGACCGCGATCCGGCCGGACAGCAGACTGCACCGGCTGACTTCGGTGATGGTGGGCAGTGCGGCAAGTACGCCGGTGCGGACGCCGCCCGCGGGGGTGAGTTCGAGCCACGAGCCTGAGCGGGTCAGAGACTCGGCGAGTTCGGTGGAGGCGGCGACGCTAAGGCCGTCGAGGATGAGCAGCAGGACCCGGCGCTCGTTGGAGACGATCGGTTGGACAACCCTTGCTAGCACGTCCTCGACCCGCAGCAGGGCGCCAGGCTCGGCGTCGGCGGCGGTGTCGGCTGCAAGCAGCCGGGCGAACTGCTCGTCATGGCGGGCCCGGCGCGTGTCGACGGCCCGGTGAAGCCGCCCGTATGCGTCAGCGACGTGCGGGTCGACGTCCCCGGCGAACACATCAAGGCGGGCACGGTCCACCCAACCATCGGTGGTGACCTGCCGGTCGAGTGCAGCGAGCAGCGTCGCAGGTGCGGCGCTGTCGGCCTCGGAAAGCCAACGCAGCAGCCGCACCGCCATCCGGGCGGCCTCGACCCGGCTGGGGGTGCCGGCACGATGCTGCTCGACCGGGCCGAGTGTCCTCTGCGCGGCGGCGACCATGTCGGGCATTGCGGTGTCGGAGGCGGGCACGGCCAGGCGCACGGCATCGGCAAACGCCCGCAGCCGCTGCGTAAAACCTGCCGGCAGCAGGTCCGAGCCGCCAAGCAGCGCGTCGGCGTCGATTTTGGCAGCGAGGGACTCTGCTCTAGTCAAGATGCGCCCTACTTCGGTGCGGGCACCGGAGTCCAGCGCCCGGTCGACCCAGGCCTCGGCCGCGGCGGCGAACGCGCGTGCCTGCGTGTCGGTCAGCCGGTTGCCTCCGAAGTACGGCTCCAGCCGGGTGCGCGCTACGACGACCTGCGTGTTCGGCTCGGCCGAGGCGCGTTGCGGCCACAGCGCCGAGGCGAGCAGGCCCAGCGCGATGGCGTCGACGCCGTGGCTGGCGCGGACGGCGCACATCACCGGTGTGGCCGCCGGTCCGGCCGCGTCAGCGATAAACCGGGTCACGCCGTCGATGACCGGGGCTGGCAGCGCGATGAAGTCGAGCTGCGGCTGGGGCAACGTGGTCCACTGCAGCAACCCGGCAATGTCGAGGTCGTCATCGCTCAGGCCCAGCAGTTGGGTGGTCAAGCAGCGCAGTGCGAAGTCGCGGGTCAGCACCGTGCCCGGGGGCACCGGCCAACCTTCCGCCGGGGCGTACTCGGTGAGGGCGTCGGCGATCCACCGGCCGCCGCCACGAGCACGGTCGGTGAACGTCGGGTCCAGGTGCTTGAGACGGAACATCTGCCGTACCAAGTCCCACTGGTCGATGCTGCGTACCGTGTGGCGGCTGAGGTGGGCCAGGATGCCGTCACCGAGTTCGGTGTCGTTGAGCTCGGTAAGTAACACCACCCGCTCGCCGTCGGGGATCTCATGCAGTGCCGACCGTGCGGCCAGTGGCGTCGGACAAGGCACTACCCGGGTGATCGCGCCGCCGATTGTCAGCAAGGGGTCGCCGTCCCAAACGGGCCGGGCGCGCAGGGCGATCGCTGGCTGCTCGTCGTTCTCCTGTAGCCAGCCCTCGATCTTCCGGCGCACGGCGGCCGGCCGCACCGCCTCCTGGCTCACCTGAGGATCTCCCATGTCACACGGATGGTGCCGCCGTCTGTAAGGTCGCCCTGCAAGGCGCTAAGAAGGTCGTCGAGGTCGGCCCGACGCCTGACCTCAAGCACCTTAGGCGGGTTGACCGGATCATCGCCGTCTTTGCCATCGGGAACCGGATCCGGATCGGGGTCCACCACGACCGACGGCAGGTCGGCGAGGAAAGCCGTCGCGGCGATCGACGCCTCGTGCAGAGCCGCAACGAGGTCACCGGCGTGCTGGTCGTTCGCGGCGACGATGCGCAGCTTGTCGACGATCACCCGAGCGCGTTCGTTGGCGGCACTGTGGCTGATGACGGCGTCCACCAGAGGCCAGTTCATCCGGGCCAACGCAGCCGTCACCGCGCTGGCCTTCTTGTAGGCGACGCTCGCGGCCAGGTCGTCGATGTCACCGACCTCGGCCTCCGCGACGTAGCTGACGAGCACGACGTCGTCGGTCTCATTCGAGATCTGGTGGAGCAGCTTGGCCACCCGCCGAGCGGTCGCAAGCCGGCCGGATTTCGCTTCCTGGTCCAGCCCGAGCACCTTGGCATGCCCGGACAGCTCCTTGAGTAGCACCTGCGCGTCCGGGGCGTGGGTCTTCGCCTCGCCTCGGACCATCGCGGCGAACTCCGCCAGCGCGGCCGGGCTGCGCCACTCCGGCACCTGCTTGCCGAACAGGGGACGGGCCCGTTTCACAGCCTGGTCCCATACCTCCGGCTCCGGCATGGGCGGATGGCGCAACTCCAGCTGGTCGCTGATCTCTTGCAGCGAGCTCAGCTCTAGCTTCCCGCCCTGGCGATACCAGGCCAGCTGCTGCTCCAGCGCGAACACTGCAATGACCATGTTCTGTAAGTCCCGTTCGAATCCCCGGGGAGCGGGCTCGTCGAGCAGGTCGCGCAGTACATGCACGGGGAAGTGGTCGCGGAAGTCTTGCTTGGCGGCCTCCTGCAGCAGATGCTGACTCCACCAGCAAGTCGCGTTCGTGAGCACGTAGCGGTTCTCGACGAGCTCGCCGAGGCGCAGGTGGTTGCAGATGCGCTGCAGGATGCGCCGGTCGGCCTGCTCAATGGTGGCGGCCCGGTCCGGGGCGGCCGCGGCGATCTTGGCGTAGTGCCAAACCTTCGCCAGCTCGGCCTTCGTGACGGGCTTCTCGTCTTCGGGCAGCGCAGGCGTTCCAGGGTAGGACCAGCGCAGCACATCGGCCGTGAGGTGTGCGAACGCCGAGTCCATGGTCCCGCCGCGTGGATCGCCCAACTGCAGGCCGTCGGCGAGAGTGTGGAACACAGGTATCTGGTCGAGCTCTACATCCGCGGCCTGCGACTTGATCACGCCATATGCCTGTTTGAGGCTATCGGCCAGCGAGGAGCGCAGCTGCTGCTGGCGCTGCTGCAGGTAGATCCTGCCCTGCTGCCGATCAGCCTGCGACCAGTCCGCGGCGAGGCTGTTGAGCTTCTCACCGGTGCCCGTAACGCCCAGCAGATAGTTGATCTTAGCGAGCTGGGCTACGCGCCCCATCAGTTCATCGGTGAGGAAGTACGGTAACCAGAACACGGTGCGCGAACCACGCTCGAGCCCCTCGATGCGGGCCAGGTCGTCACGCCGGCTGTGTCCCTGGGTGTCGAAAGGGTAGTCGACGACAATGCGCCAGGTGTCGCCCTCGGCGTAAAGGGCGCTGTCGGGCATGGTCTCCCGGTTGCGGATGTTGCCGAACTTGACGCCGATGCGATGCCGTCGGCCCCGCCATTCACGCTGGTGGACGTACTCGCCGAGTACCTCCTCGCTGTCACGCAGACCCAGGGCCGACGTGGTCAGGTCTCGGATGAGGCCCTGCAGCACACCTGCGGTGGTCTCCTCGTTGCCGACGAGTTCGAGCAGCTTGTCGTAGTCGACCGAGGACAGCTTCAGCGAGAACACCGGGTCCGCGCCCTCGGTCTTGTGGATCTCGCCCGCGTCAGCCGACAGCCGGGTCAGCCGGTCGATGACGATCTGGTTCTCGTACCCCGGCACCGGCGAGCTGATGCTGCCGAAGTTCAGCGCGTGTAGGCGTGACGCGGTCAGGTTGTGCAGCGCGGGTACGTCGGGCACCAGCGCGCCCAGCAACAGCGTCTTAATCAGCTTGTCGTCGAGCTGGAACTGCTCGTGCGATGCGGCCTGCTCCTCGGCGATGCCGTTCTTGGCCAGCAGCAGCGGCCGCAGCTTAGACGTGTACGTGTCCCGGGCGGCGCGGAACTGCTGGCGCAGCTTCGGCCGGTCGGGCAGCTCGCCGTGAAGGACCAGCGGGTCGAACAGCGCGGACACCCCGATCAGGTCGTTGACGGCGAGGGTGTCGCGGCAGGCGACGAGCAACTCGGTCATGACCCGCAGCGCCGTGCGCTCGCGCTGCAGCGCCTGCGACAGCGCCACCAGCGTCGCGACGAGCGCAGGGGAGAACGGGTAGAGCCGCCGGAACGCCGCCGCGTCGGAGCCGATGCCGGCGTCGCCGTACTGCGCGCCCAGCAGCAGCGTGTCCCACACCTCGCGCCGGTTGCGCACGGCAGTGAACGCGTCGTCGATGGTCCGCCGGGCCTCGTCGCTGACGGGACGCAGCAGCCGCTTCTCAGTGATCTCGGGCAGATTCGTGTCGGCGAGCACGATCTCGCCGAATCGGCCCTGCACGCTGCGCATCACGTGCGCAAGCGCCTCGCGCTCGGTGCCGCCGACCTGCGGGCCGAGGAACTCCTCCAGGTTGCGCTGCCGGGCGACGAACGACACAAGCGGCAGCGGCCGCGCCGCGTCCGACGACTCGACCAGCTTGTTCAGTTTCGCGCCCTCGGTGTTAACGAAGGTGTGGTCGGCGATCTTCGTCGACAGCCACAGGATCAGCTCGTCGAGGAACAGCACGGCCGCGTCGTAGCCGAGGCTCTTCGCGTGGCGGGTGATGACCTGCAGGCCCGTGTCGAGATCGAGGTACTCGCCGCTCTGCACCGCCCCGGTGAAGAACGTCCTGGTCAGTGCACTGACTAGGCTGTCGCGCTCAGCAGTGCCGGGTGCCGCGGCGGCAGCGGCGTCGTAGGTCTGCGGCGTCCAGCCCTGAGCCCGCGCCATCATCGCGGCCAAGCCCTGCCCGGTCGCGGCGGGACCGGTGTCGTCGCCGAGCTTGCCGAAGAACGCGTCGTCGCCCATGGCCTGGCGCAGGTTCGCCGCGTCTCTGAGCAGAGCGTCCGAGCGGTGTACGGCCGGGGTTGGCGCGTCCGGATGCAGGGCTGCGATCTGGCGCAGGTAGCCCTCCAGGACGGCCTGCTCCACCGACCGGGCGTCGAGCATGTGGAAGGTAAGGCACAGCAGCTTCTTGCCGGGCAGCCAGGCGTCCGCCGAGGCGACAGGCTCGGCCAGGCCGCGGATCGCGCGGGCTTGCGGGTTGTGTTTGAGGATCTCCCGCAGCACCGACATGAAATGCGACTTACCCGCGCCGAACGAGCCGTGCAGGAACTTTGCCTGCGACCGGCTGGTCGTTACCGCATGCCCGATGGTCTGCAGGGCCTCGGTGAAGTTGCCGCGCAGGTCGTCAGTCACCACATAGTTGGCGAGATCGGCGCCCTCGGACGCGCGGACGACAAAGTCGCCCTCGCTCACCGACGTCGGGATACGGATCAGGTCACGCATCAGGGTCATGCGAGTTCCTCCACACCACGCAGCTTGGTCAGGGTCAAGCGGTCGGCTCCGAGGGAGCCGAGCTCGGTGTCGATGAGGCCGGAGAAGAACTTGGCCGGGGTGCCCAGGTAGCCGGGTTTGGGCCCATCGTGCCACTGCTCGAGCCACGGCTCCAGCTCAGCCAGGCCCGCGAGCAGCGGCAGGAGCCGGTCGGTGGGCCAGCCAGCCTGTTGCTTGCGGTCTAGGTAGACGGCGGCCAGGGCCTGGGCCTGCTGCAGGTGGTCCCAACCCGCCCAGCCGAGCAGCTCGCTGCTGTCCTCGTCGCGGCCCATGCGGGGGTATGAGATGAAGCGTTCCTTGGGTACGTCGAGTTTGCCGCGGTTGCGCCAGTACGACGGCTTAGTGAAGTCGGCCGAGGCGTAATTCGGCGGAACCGCGATGTCGACCTTCACACCGGTGCCCTCGCGGCGCTGCAGCGACCAGGTCCGCTCCCACTGGACGCGTTTACGCAGCCCGGAAGGCTTGTAGCGGTCGGCGGGCAGGAACGGCACGTGCGCGTCAGTGATCAGCGTGGCCAGAGTTTTGACTAGGTCGTGGTGGTCCGTGCCGACCCACAGGTCGAGCACGGCCCGGAAGCCAGCGTCGTGGCGGACGCGGTCAGCGATCTGCGCCACCGAAAGCGGGGTCGGCACACCGCCCCACAGCGAGGGAGCCTCCAACCAGTCCAGCAGCCAGCCCTCCAGGGCGGCTTTCTCCAGGTCGTCCCAGGCGGAAGTGTTCCAGCGACGTTTGCATTCCGGCCGCTCGATAAGCTCAATGTTGCGGTCGGCCTCGATCACTGCGATCCGCTTTTCCACCAGCGCCCGATACTCGGCGGGCCAGTGTGTGGGCAGGTCGGTGATCGGCGTCGCACGATGCCGATCGAACCACTGCGTCTCGGCATCGCCCGCCGCCATCTTCCGAGCCAGCACGATCTCGAAGGCCCGCTCGCCCAGCGCCAGCTCGGGCGGATTTGCTGCGGTCAGGTCATCATCGATAAACCCGTAGAGCCGGTAGACCTGCCAATCCAGCTCCTCCTGCAGCGAAATCATCCGTGAGCGGACCGTGGCGTACTCGGCGCGCGCTTCAGCCAGCCGTGAATGCGTCGCCACGTCCGATGCGACGACCGCAGACGGAGTCAGCTCAGCCAGCCGCTGGGCCAGGGTATCCAGCTCCCGACCCAGCTTGGGCGGATACGCCGAGGGCAAGGGGAACTCCTGTAACTTCGTGCCGGTGAACTCGTAGCGCTCGTACCAGGGCTCAGGGCTCCACCGGTTGCCTCCGCCGCTGGAATTGGCTGTACCTGCCTTAGGCTGGCTGACCTGCTTGAGCCAGAAGCAGGTGGTGGAGCTGTTAAGCACCGCCAGCAGCTGCAGGTGATCGTCTTCCGTGGTTCCCACGGGCATTTTGATCACGGGCGCAGATCGGTTGAAGACCTTTCCGCCCCGATCCAAAACAAAGTGGTTATGCGTAGCCACGAACGCAAACGTAATCGACAACGGCGTGCGGTAACGCTCTGGAACCCAGCGATACCACGTCCACCAGGGATCGTCGGAGGCTGCGCGCGTCTGGCCGCCGAACCCAGTAGTTGAGCCGAGCGTGCGGTGGAGAGTCCAGAGGTGGCGTGCCCAAGGCGCGTTCAGGTCGAAGGGCAGCGGCAGTAGGTCTTCGCCATAGGGAACCAGCGCGTTATCGCCGCGACGGCAGTCCCAGTCTCGAACCAACTCGCCGATGATCAGAGGCCGATGAAGATCGCCAGACATACACCTGCGTTCAAACCAGCTTCGGGGGGCGAAGAAGGCTTCATCCTGTCCGGGAAAACTGGCAAACCCGATGGCACCCTCGATCGTGGACCCCAACCTCCTAGTCGACTTGTTCAGATGATTGAGCACATCAGATGCGCCACCGCCAGAAAGACTCCAAGGGTGGGAAGCCAACTGGTCGCGGGCAGAGTCGTTAACACTGATCCACTCTGAGTCGGTGCCGGGTTTTTCGATCTGCTTGATGATCGCTGTCCAAACGTGTCCCTTAGAGGGTTGTACTGGCTGGCCCGGCTCGCCACGCACGCCGAGAACCATGCGAATCTCGCTGCTGTAGCGCCGACTCACGTAGCGATTGTTGCCGATGAGAATCACGGTCGGGGTGCCGTGGCCCGGGATATATGCGCCCGATGTGTCGATGACCTCCGTCAGTTCGACCTCGCCGGCGAAGTACTCATTGATGAGTTTCTTGCCGAATTCGCGTTTCATGAACGAGTTTGCTGTGATCTGGCCGACGCGACCTGCTCCGTCGCCGTCTTCATCGCCGCGCTTGGCTAACTGGAAGAACCGCTGCGCGAACGGTACTGACAGCGCGTACTTGCCTGAGCAGGCCGAGTACATGTCACGGTATCGCTCGTTGAGGACCTTGTCTTTGACCGTGATGTAGGGCGGGTTGCCAACTACAACGGTGTACTGGCCGGGGCGGAGGTAGTCGACGAGTAGGTCGGCGTCTTCGGAAATGTATGCGAAGGTGGGACGTCCTTCGAGTTCGGCGAGGAGGTCTCCCTGGTGGCGGGACGTGACGCCCCAAGTGAGCAGCGAATCGCCTGTCGCTACCCGTACCGGATAAGTGTTGTTGAGGTTGGTGCGACCAGTGGCACGCAGCGCGGCGACGACTAGCCGAAAGCGGGCGATGGCGACAGCAAAGGGATTCAAATCGACGCCAGTGACCTGCCCCAGCGCGCGTTCGACAAGGGTGTCGACGGCGGTGGCAGGTTCACGTTCACGCCACTTGGCCAGCAGGCGCTCGAATGCGCCGAGCAGGAAGTGGCCGGAGCCGCACGTCGGGTCGATGACGGACGTCTCGGGGAGGCCGAACTGTTGGACCGCAGGTTCGAAGGTACGGTCAAGGATGAATTCTTCGACAAACTCCGGCGTCTGCAGCAATGCGTACGTCGACCGGGCGTGGGACGAAAGGTCCTGGTAGAGGTCGCCGAGGAAGCGCGTGTCGAGAGTCTCGGTGTGCAGTGACCGGTGCCCATCGCCACGGCGGAAGAAGTCAGAAAGGGCCTCGGCGGCGTCAGCGGAGATGTCGAAATGCCAAACGGGGTTGTGCTCGTCGAAGATCTTGGCGGTGGCGCGTAGGCCGCGCATGTGCGCGAACGCGCCGTCGCGCAGCCAGTGCCGGTCATTGTGAGTGGGGTTGCTGATCAGGTATGCCTGCCGCGCCTGCAGCGCCCACTCGACCGACGCACTCGTGTCGGGCCCCCCTAACCACTGACGGTCGATGAGCTGATTGTCCTCGCAGAATCGGACGAACACACAGCCCAGCACCCACGCTACGGCTGCCTGGTCCAGCACGTCCTCCAGCCACGTTTCGAACGTGACACCGACCCGGTCGGCTGCCTTTGCCTCGGCGTACTCCTTCTGCAGCGCTGATTTGCGCCCGCTATCGGTCGTGACCTGAATGCGGAGGTCTTCGACGAGGCACCTGACCTGGCCCTGTAGAGCCTTGACGTCGATCATCAGCGGAGCGCTCCTTTGAGGGTGCCAGCGAGCCGGGCCTTCGGTGCGGCGTGGTTGGCGTCGAGCCAGGTGTCGGGCAGCCACAGGGACTGAGAGGCTGGCGAGGTCAATGGGACCTGTGCCTGGTCAAGCATGACGGGCTCGGGACGCCGGGCGGGCAGGAGCAGCAGCCTGGCTGCAGGTCGACTCCGGGTCGGATCCGTAAGTTGCTGCAGCACGTGCATCTGGCCGTACCTGGCCAGCGGCGCCGGTTCGGTGATGAGTAGCGGACGGTCAAGCTCCAGCGCATCGGAGATCGCAGGCACGACATGGTGCTGGAACAGTTCTGTGAGACCGCGGAAGTCGGCGTCGGCGGCTTTGCCGCTGTCGGCCGCGACTATGGCCTCCCACGGGAAGCCGAGCGCCTGCAACTTCTCCAGCATCACCGCGGTAACGTCAAGCTCCACCAGCCCATGCCTGTTCATCAGCTTGACGCGCGCCTTGGCGAGGTTGCGCAGGGCGGTCATGACTGCGAGGTACCCGCGGCGTTCGATCGTCGCCTCCAACCGTCGGTCCGCCTCCGCCGCGTCGTTTGCCGTGGGCAGCGGCGCGTAGTTTGTGACAACACGGGTTGACGTGGGTTGGCTCTGCCAGGTTGGCGGCACGAAACTCTGCGACACGCCGTCCCACAGCAGCGGAACGCCGCAATCCTGCACTAGACGCTCGAGCGCGGGGCGGCTCGGCAGCGGCTGCGCCTGCGGGAAGCGCGCCTGAATGCGCTCGCGCAGCGCGTCCTCCGTCAGGCGCTGACCGGTGAGCGCGCTCGCGGACAGGCGCAGCGCTCGCTCGGCGGGCATACCGACCGGGTAGATAAGGCCCTGTGCACTGACGGCGGCCATCCCGTTGCTGGCCGCCGCAGCGAGTTGTAGCAGCCGCTGATCAGCCAGGGCAGGCATGCCGTCGGGTACCGCGACAGCGCGCAGCTCTTCGATCGCGCGCTGCCGTGGCAGCAGTGGGTCCTCCGCCGCGACCTTGCCGGCGCGCTGGCCGAGCTCGACGGCGTGGTCGAGCAAGTTCGCGGCGGTGATCAGGGACGCCGGATCGTCGGGCTCCAGCCCGACGAGTACCGTGTCGGAGCCCTTGCGGAAGCGGTGGATGGCCACGCGCGCGTCGCCGCCGCGGGCGAGCTCGACCTCGACAGCTGCACGGACCAGGCCTATGGCCTGCGGCAGGCGTCCCGGCCCCGTGGTGAACGAGCCGCGGGCAGCAATCAGCGCCTCGGCAAGCTCGTCGCTGCTCATCACCGCGCCACGAGTCTTCAGCAGGGCCACGATCTCGTCGCGGACCTGGCAGAGCGCTGCGTTGTCGAGCCACATCCTGGCGTGCTTGCGCAGCAGCACCGAGATCTGCGGTTGGGTCTGACCGGTCCCGCGGGCGGCCTCGGACTGGGCCGGCCAGCGTAGGTACATGCCGTCCGCCGTTGCGGCCTGACCGAGCAGAACCTTCATAGGGCCGCGGTCTTTGTCGCTGGTTTCGGCGAGAAGGTTCGCGCAGACCGCCTCGACGCCCTGCGCAATCGGCTTGTCCGCGGCGACCAGCGGGGCGGCGGGGATGGCTCCGAACTGCGCCTGGAGGGTACGCGTCACCGCGCGGATCTCCTTGCGCGTGGCGTCGGGTACACCCTGTGCACGGGTCAGATCTGCAGGCTTGTAGTCGAGCAGGTCACCGACGGTGTGTACGCCCAGGCGCTCCAGCGCCGACCGAGCCCGAACGGTGAGGTCAGTCGCGTCCAGCGGCGTGTCACGGGTGATCGAGGTCGGGCCGGTGACCGGGATGGCGGGCAGCTTCGGAATGTTACGGAAGATCGCCCGCCAGGCGTCGGCCATTTCTTCGACGGTGTCGAACCGCTGGGCGGCGTCGCGGGCAAGAGCCTTAGCGAAGAAGGTGATCAACCGGTCGGCGATCGCCGGGTCGAACGCGGTCGGCTCAAGCGCCACCTCGTCATCAATGGCGGCCGGGTTCGCGTTGTCTCCCCACCGGGGCAGCTGCCCGGTGGCCATCTCGTACAGGGTCACCGCGGCGGCGAACCGCTCGGCCGCGGCGTCGTAGCGCGGCCGCTTGCCGCCGAGGAACGGGTCGAGGTACGGGGGAGTGCCCGCTGTGAGCTGGTCGGCCGAGGCAGAGGCCAGGGAGAAGTCGAACGCACACAGGTGCAGCTGCTTGTCCTTGGTGCGGGGCCGAGCGGCCAGGTTCGCTGGCTTCAGGTCGCGGTGCCACACACCCTGGCTGTCGAGGTAGGTAAGGATGTCGAGCAGGTCGCGGCCGTAGCGCTCCAGCATCTCCAGGGCCAAGCGCCCGCTCTGAAGTTCCTCGGCCAGAGTGCGGGGGCCGGCGCTCTCCAGCAGCAGCGCGGTGCGCCCACCGACCGTGACCGGCCCTTCGACCAGTGAGGCGATGTGGGCGTATTTCAGCTTGCTCAGGCTCTCGGCCTCGGCGGCCAGCCGGTCGGCGTGCTGTTCGTCGCGGGCGACCTTGAGTACCAGTTCCTGGCGCTTGTCGCCGTCGCCCCGCCAGACAAGCAGCGCGGTCGCGGTCGCTCCCGACCCCAGGCGGCGCAGCACAGTCAAACCACCGTCGAGCACGTCATGCTTGGCCGCGGACAGCGGATCGGTGACGGCTTCCGGCTCCGGAGCGGTGATCTCCTCCCAGACTTCCTCCAGCTTGCGGCGGAACTCGCTGATGCTGCGCAACCGCTGTCCCGGATCGCCGTGGGTGGCGTCGTAGATGAGGGTGACCAGCGAGTCGGGCATCCCGTCCACCACCGCAGCCAGGTTTAGGCCCCTGTTGCGCACCGCGGACAGCAATTCCTCGGCCGTCTCCGCGGGAGCGTTGCCGGCGAAGATGCGGTACGCCGTGGCGCCCAACCCGAACACGTCAAGCAGCACACCCGACGCCTGCGCGCTCACGGTGCTCTCCGGTGCCTGGTAGCGGCGAACCTCGTCGTCGAAGAACAATTCCAACCCGGCGCCGTCTGCGGTGGAGCTCAACCGGGTCACCTGAGTCGCCCCGGCGATGCTGCCGCCGGTCTGCCAGTCAATGACCGACAGGTGGGGACGTGGCTTGTCCGCGTTGGCCACCACGACAGCGCGCGGGTGCAGGGCGCGATGCGACAGCCGCCGGGAGTGCGCGTACTCGACGATCTCGGCGAGGTCCTGGACAAGGTCGAGTTTCTGAGCCAGCGTCAGCTTCCGCTCACGCTGAACCAGCCACTGATCCAGCCGCACGGAGTCCGCCGTGTGGTCGAACACCACAGCCGGACCGAACGAGTGGTCGACCAGGTCCACCGGATGGGCGATGCCGGGGTGGTTGATGCCTTGCAGCAGCCGGAACTCGCGATCGGCGGCCCGGCGGATGATCGGCACATCCTCCTCGGCGGCCCGGCTGGTGAGGTAGAACCGCACCCGACGAACCACACTCGTGTTCATCGAATGTCCCGCGAGGAAGTCCTGCCAACCGACGCCCTCCGCGAATGGCCGCGGATGCAAGATCAACTGTCCGATGCGGCGGTCAGCGACCGACGGTCGGATCTTGGCACCCTTGACGAGCTCGATGATCTGCCGGCCACGTTGGGCGTCGACCAGACGCTGCTGCTGCACCGGGCGAGCCAGCACGAACTGCTGCAAACTATCCAGCCCGGCGCTGTTGGCATGCAGGCCGTACACGCCCTGTCGGCCGACCTCGTCGAAGCGAGTACGCAGGTCGCGGGCGTGCAAGAACACCGCCGCTCCGACATAGGGCGTAAGCGCTTCCTTGCCCTGCTTGCGTGCATAAAACCTGATCAAGCCAGCCAGACGCTTCGCCTTGCGGTTGGCAAGTATGTAGGGGTTGTCCTCAGGAGTCTGACGTCCATTGGGCATCCGGCGCACCCACTGGATCCCGTCACCCCATATCTCGCCCTGCCAGTGCTTGAGCTCGACAACGAACAATCCGCTGGGCGTCAAGACGAGAGCATCTACCTCGTTGATCGAGCCGTCGGTGCCGACGAACTCGACATTTGCCCACACATGGTACGGGTCGGCGTCAGGCAGATACGAGGCCAGCTCGTGTAGCCCATCCTGCTCGTGCGCGAAGGAGCTGGGATTCAACTGCTCCCAGCGCGGCGAGTCCACGCGCACTGCAACCCTCCCAAGGTCAACGATGACGAGGCGTTGTCACCCGCTCGCGGATGAATGTTCAGATACTACGGCGGTGCACGCTGCGCTGTTTGACCCCGACATGGCTACTTGCGTTGGCCCAGTCGACGAGATCAAGTAGCCCATTAGCCTGCGGCATGGCCAGCTTGGCGCCCACGTGTGGCGACACCGCTCGCCTGTCTGGCTGACAAACTGTCAGGTTGCTGCTGAACGTAGCGCTGTATCGGTCGGAGTCGCACACCTCGGAAGCGCGAGGGTGGTTGCCGGAAGTGGCCGCTTATCGTCAGATCGGCGCAAGCTGCTCCAACGATCCGAAATTAGTGGCCTCGGCCGCTTGCCGTGGCTGCACGACCAGGCTGACATCCGCGTCCGCCGGTGAGACCCGTTGAAATGGCACAGCCGTTCGACGCCGCACGGCCCGCGCGGGCCCGGTCCGTTAGGCTACGCTGCGCCGACTACAGCGAGGAGGCCTAGCGTTGCGTGTGGTGGCGGAGCGGTACGTCGTCAAGACCGACAAAGAACGCAGTGGCGGCCAGGCAAAGATCCTCAAAGCGATCGACACCGAAGGCGACGGAGCCGTCGTCGCCCTGAAACTGATCTCACGCGCCGACGCAGACGAGATCCAGCGGGTCTTTTTCCGCCGCGAAGTCGACGCTCTCTACCTGCTCGACCACCCCAACATCGTCTCGTTGATAGCGTTCGGCGAAGATGAAGCCGAGGACGCGTTCTACCTAGTCATGCCCTGGTTCGACCGGAACCTGCTCAGCGTCCTGCCCGCTGACGGAGACCTGGGCTGGGACGACTTCGCCGAGCAGTGGGGACTTCCGCTGGTCGAAGCGCTGGCGCACGCCCACGAGCGCGACGTGGTCCACCGCGACGTGAAACCGGCCAACATCCTGATCGCCGAGGACGGCACGCCCAAACTCGCCGACTTCGGCATCAGCAAGATCCGCAGCCAGATGCTGTCGGAGCTCACAGTCGTCGACCACTTCTCGCGCCCCTACGCACCGCCGGACTTGTATGGCATGGGCAGCGCCAGCCGTGACGTGTGGGGCTTCGCCGCGACAGCGCTACGCTGCCTGACCGCCGGCCCATTCGACGACTACCCCGACATCGACAACGCGCTCGCCGACGTCGACGTGCCGCCTCAGGTCAAGGCGTTGCTGGAGAGGTGCACGAACAGGGACCCGCAAGCCCGCCCGCAAAATGCCGTCGTGCTGCGCAGCATGCTGCGCGAGATCCAAGTCGGCCGTCAGCGTCGCTTCTCCGATTTCGTGCGCCCAGCGCAGCTGCGCGTCAACGAGGATGCAGCCCGGCGCCTGGTCAAACCGCCGCTCGATCGCGATGCCGACGCCGTGGAACAGGAGCTGGGCCGCGAGTTGGCCCACGGAAGCCACCTGGTCCGCTACACAGACCGTGCAGGCAACATGTCGGCGGACACGCTGGAGCTGATCGGAAGCACCCGCCGCCTCCGTCTGGCGGTCGCTGCCGGCAAGCCCGAGTTCTTCGTGACCAGGGTCAACGACGCAGAAGACCAGGTTCTGGAAGGCATCCGCCGACGGGGCTGGGCAGTCGGCGAGCAGATCAAGTGGACGTCGCGCCAGCAGCCGCACGTCACGGCGCTGGACACCCAGCGCATGATCCTCGCAGCAGTTGACGACCATTACCTGCGCCTGGACGACGAGAAGCACCGCCAGGCCGAGGACGCACTGTTCGGCAAGTGGATCAGCCTGCTTGAGGCGAAAGAGGACCTTGAGCGGGAACGGGAAACACCACTGGAGTACAAGGCCGTCGATATCGACCGCAAGCGGGTGACGTTCTACCTGCGCCGTAGTACCGACGGCGACATCGTCGGCCAGGACCGGGTGTGCCGCACTCCCACCGGCAAGCCCGTCGGCGGGCCCGGCGTCGTCGTGGCGCAGGACGACTCGACCATCACGGTCGCATACCCCCGCAAGGTCAAATCCTTACCGCCTGTCGGTGACCTCGCCCTGCACATCGGGCCGACCGCCTCGTCGCTGCGGCGTCAGCGTGATGCCGTCGTCAGCGTTCGGGCCGGGATCTCGGTCCGTCCCCAACTTCGCCAACTTCTGCTCGACCCCAGCCGGATCGCCGCCCCCTACGCCCGCGACGTAGCCTCCTGGTTCAGCGCGGCGCTCGACGATGACAAGAAAGCGGCTGTGACCGCCGCGGTCGCCAGTCCCGACTTCTTCCTCCTGGAAGGCCCACCCGGTACCGGCAAAACCAGCTTCATCGCTGAACTCGTACAGCAGGAACTGGCGCGCAAGCCCGACGCCCGGATCCTGCTGGTCAGCCAGACCCACGTCGCGGTCGACAACGCGCTGGTCCGTCTCGCCGAAGCCGGTGTGCAGAACCTCGTCCGCCTCGGCAAAGAAGACGACCCACGCATCGCCGCCGAAGCTCGCCAGCATCTACTCGACCAGAAGATGCCGGCCACGATCCGTCAGGTTCGGCAGCGGGCAGCCGCCGAGCTGCGCAAACGAGCCCAGGAAACAGGCGTCGACCACGGACATGTACAGGGCGCGGCCTTGATCCTGGAGCTGATCGAGGCTATACGCGACCTCGACGCCGCCAAGGCGCGGCTGAACAGCCTTGCCGACTCGCCGACCGGCTCGACCGGCAAGCTGCCCGACTTCGGCGAAGAAGAAAACGCCTCGGAGACGGCCGTGCTCAACGACCGGGTCCAGGCGCTCACCGAACGCATCGAGCAACTGCGCGGCCAGGCCAACACGGCGCTCAACGGCGACCTCGAACTGCCCACGGAGCCGACCCTAGACGTCGCCCGAGGCGCCTTCGACGCCGTCGTGGGCACCGACGAGCACCTGCGCAAACTCGTCGGGCTGCTCACACTGCAAGCCGAATGGTTCCAGCGGATCGAATCCGGCAGGGAGCTGGAAGGCGTCGTCCTGCGCGCCTCACGGGTCATTGCCGGCACCTGCCTGGGTTTCCTGTCGCACCCCGCCGTCCAGGACCTCAAGTTCGACCTGTGCATCCTCGACGAGGCATCCAAGGCCACCGCCACCGAGACCCTCGTTCCGCTTGCCCGGTCCAAACGATGGGTACTGGTCGGAGACCCCAACCAGCTGCCGCCGATGCAGGAGGAAGTCCTTGACCATCCTGAGCTGATGCAGCGCCACAACCTCGAGCGCGCCGACGTCGAACACAGCTTGTTCCAGCGGCTGCTCGACCATGCGCCTGCGGCGGCCAGGCACCGGCTCACCCACCAGTACCGGATGCATCCCGGCATCGGTGACCTCGTCTCCGCGTGCTTCTACGAAGGCCGGCTCGTCTCCAAGGCGACGCGGACGCTGCCCGGCTGGGACGTGCTCTACAAGCCGGTCACGTGGATGGACACCGGCGCGATCGCCGACCGACGTGAGCGCAGCGACGGCACAAGCTGGGTCAACCACCGCGAGGTCCGTGTGATCCGCCGGGCGATCATGACGCTACGCACCGCGCTGGACAAGGGACACATCAAGACGCCCGACGGCAAGCCCCTGCGGGTGCTCGTGCTGACCGCATACGACAAGCAGATGGAGCAACTACGCCGCGCCGTCGCGGGCCCCCCGTCCGACCACCTGGACATCGAGGTCAAGACAGTCGACGCGGTACAAGGACGAGAAGCCGACATCACCTTCTACTCGGTGGTCCGCAGCAACGACAAACGCGCCTTCGGCTTCCTCGACGCCCGCAACTGGCGGCGCATCAACGTCGCACTGTCGCGCTCCCGCTACGGACTTGTCATCGTCGGGGACGCTCCATTCTGCGAGTCAGCGCCCGGTCCGCTCAACACCGTGCTGACCCACATCCGCCGCAACAGCGATAACTGCGCGATCGGAGCCGCAAGCAATGGCTGACCCCACCGTCATCGCCGCACGCCGCTACAGCGACCAGCATCCCGGATACCACCTGGCCTACGCCGGCGAGGTAGCCGTACCCGTCTCACTGCTGACCCTCGACGTACTGGCCCAGGAACGCAAGGACCTGCCTTTGGTCGACGAGTTCGTACTGCGACTGGCCGACCACGGCATCCACAAGGTCGACAACATGGCAGCCGTCCTTGGAATCGACGCACCGACCGTATCCGACGCCGTCGCGGTCCAACTGTCGGCCGAAACCATCGAGTACCGTCCCGACACGCTCGGCGCCCACAAGGTCCTACTGACCCACCGGGGCAAGCTAGCCGTCACGGAGATGTCCACCACCACACCGCAGCGCACCGAACACCAGCGGGCCTTCGACCGCATGCTCTGGAAACCAGTCCCGCACAGCAGGCCCGACCTGATCACTCGTGCCGACACCGAAGCTCGAAGCATGGTGCTGCTGCCGTCGTCGCGCACCAACGAGGTCGCCACCTCGGACGTCACACCTCGAATGCTCAACCAGCTACTCGACCGCGGCAATTCCGACGAAAGCCGACCGACAATCGAGGTGCTCAGCGTCGAAGCGGTCACCCGCCAACCACGCCTGTTCCTGCCAGCCGTACTGCTGGTCTACGTCTCGGAAACAGCCGACGACCACCGCTTCAACGTCATCGTCGACGACACCCTCAGCGAAGCCCACGACAACGCCCTACACCACGCCGGCGGACTCAGCCGGACCAAGATCCAGCTAGCGCCAGCAGTACGCGAACCCGAACTACCCGACCCGCTCAGCAGACAACGTGCATCGTACGACGTCGTCCGTGACCTGCAACGCCGCGCCGACAGCACGCCATCCGAGGAGTCACGGTCCCCGCGAGCCGTCACTGGCCCGCACCGCAAGGACAGTGACACCGCTCGCGCAGAACTCGACGCACTGACGGTGCGAAGCGTGCCGCTGTTCGAACACCGGGAGCTGCTAACCACGGCCCTGGACACCGCACGCCGCCGCTTGCTTCTGGCCGCACCATGGGTACGCGACGCGGTCGTCACCGACGGCTTCATCGCCAAACTCGAGGTCATGCTCCGGCGGGCGGACATGACAGCCCACATCGGCTACGGCCTCGGCCACGACACCACCCATAACGACAGAGCGGCGCTGCATAAGCTGCAGATACTCGCTCGCCGCTACGACCGCCTCACCGTGGCGCACGTCCCGGACCCCTATCCGAACATCCTCATCTTCGACGACGTCTGGGTGAGCACCGGATTCGACTGGCTGTCATTCCGCGACCAGCCGACCCGCACCTACCGCCCGCACGAAGGAACACTCGTGCGGGAGACTGCGCACATCGAGCAGCAGTATCGCCGCTACGCCGATCTGATCGGCGCAGCGGCCAAACGCGCCAGCCAGCACCCCCAGGCCTGACCGCCGGCCCAGGCCACCCAACCTCAGCTAGCGTGCAGCCGCTATGACACAGCCGGCGGTGCGTGAGACCTACTGCTTACACCTGCCCCGCCCCGACGGCACACAAGCGGACACCCGTCGGTCGACGCAGCCGGCAACCGCGAAGCCCTCGGCTAGACGCGAGCGACGCCACGCGGCAGGCTTCAAGCCAGCAGGAATGCGCGCCGCTGACCGCATCCGGCCGTTGCCCACGAGACCGTCAGACCCAGCCGGTCCCGGTGGTCCACCGCGAAGGCGCGTCGCAAGGGCTCGCTGCCCTACATCGAGAGCGGAGCAGCACCAGAAGGGTCGTCTAATGTTACTGTCCGTGCGGGTAGTCCTTCACGAGAACGAATTTTCGGTTTGATCGCGTGCTGATCATGGTGTAAGTTCCGCGCATGAACACCGGTCTCCGCACCGGTGCGGGCCGTGGGGGTTCAAGTCCCCACTTGGACACGCGAGCCTGGTCAGGCCTACCGCCGCAAAGGCGAAATTCCCCTCGTTGATCACTTGATTGAACGTCAAGGTGTCGGTGTACAACTGGCCTGTTTGGATCTTCGTCGCGCAAGTGTGTGCCCGCCAAGCTGCAGGTGTTTCAGGCTTGCGGGCGACATGCGATTGCGCAACCGCCGGACTGGCGCGATGTCGCGGGCAACGTCGTGCTGGTGAACCCTTTGACTTCGCGCGGCGGCGAGTGGCCCGGCTGTCTGTTCCGCCTACGGGAGGTCGGTCAGTGCCGCAGCTTCCGACTCCCAGCGACGGACAATCTCCGGCTTGAGGCGCTGGCTTCGTCGGTAGTTGTGTCCCTTCCGTAGCCCGTTAGCCACCTCGTGCATCAGTAGTGCCTCGTCGCCTTCAGCGCCGGCCTGCAACGCGAACTCATATACCCCCGCGGGGTCGATCTCATAGCCGCCTGCCTTGAGGTGGCAGAGCGCGTCGATCACGGTTGGCCTGTCAAATGATGAACTGAGCCCGTTGAGCTTGGGAACGAGTGACTTAAGCGCAACGGCCACAACTGCTGACACGAGGTCGGACCTGGACTCCAGACGTTCGCCGGTGGCGAGATCGATGGCCCGCTGGGCGCGAAGCCACGGCTGCTGTAGGACGTCGCCACCCTCGATGACGCAGATCGCAGTTGCCTCATCAGCATGCTGTAACTGAGAAAGGTTCTCTGCCGCGGGCCATGCGACCAGCAGAGGCCCGCGGTGGGAGACGGAGGTATGCCGCCCGAGCTTCTCGACCGCGGTACGCGGGAAGTCGTCGGCAAGGGTGCTGTTGCCGAAGTCCCGGATGGCGCTTACGAGGATCATTGGCGAGCCAGGCTGCGCCCTTAGCCAGTTCGCAGCGAGCGCTTCCTGATCTTCGAGCGGGGTGCGTCCGTCACGCAGGGCTGCGTAGAGCGGACGGCGCACGTGTGCGGGAGTGATGCCCATGAAGACGAGAGTAGAGCGCAGCTCCGACAAGCGGGATGTGCCGTTCGCTTCCTCGGGCGCAGTCCCCACATGGCGACGGGTAACAGACCCACGGACAACGACGAACCCAGGCCCGCGGCGGAGCGCAACTGCGCGCTGCTCTGTCGGCTTTACGGGCGGGGTCTGCGTCGTGGCGGACGCGCGGCAGGTACAGCGCGGTGTCCACGAAACCGATCAGGAACAGCCCGGTGATCAGTGCCACCGCGGCGACGTGCACACGCAGCCACGGCGGACTGGCGTCGCCACGGCGCCTGCACCATGCGGGGCCAGGCATATATGGCGTAGGGCAGGTTGGTCTCACCACCTGCGCCGCGACCATGTGATTTGTCGGGCCCATGGTCGCGGCGCTGTGCCTTGGTGGTGCGTCAGTGTTCTTCGAGGTTGCGTTTCAGCGCCGCGAGGTTGTTCGGCATCGCCTTGCGGGCCTCGGGTCGCACCATGAGTGGGACGAGGATCTTGCCGATGCCGTGTCCGGTGAAGTCGACGCTGATAGTCAGCTGAGAGCTGCCGGCCGTGATCGGTTGGACCGTTAGGTCGACGGTGGCGCGAATGGGTCCGTCGATGCCTTGGACAGCCCACCTTTTCGTCGGGTCGATGCGGGTGACGGTGGAAACACTGGACCGGTTCTTGCCGCCGATCCGCCGCGTGGTGACGCACCGGGTGCCGACAGTGGGCTCGGCTGCGGTGTCCATGTGTCCGCCGACGACGCCCTGCTGCCATTCGTGGAAGCGGGTGGGGTCGGTGACATAGCTGAACACGTCGGCGGCGGGCCGCTCGACCTGGATCGTGGTGGTGATCGCTGCCATGGTTATGCCTGGTCGAACAGCGCGGTGTACCGGTTCAGGTACAGGGGCCAGCCCTGGTCGTGCTCGACGCCGTCGCGGACCGATTCCCAGCCGGGTCCGTGCCGGTCGAGGTGGCGGTGTTCGAGATCGACGCGGGTGCGGTCGCCTGTTTCGGCGGTGAAGGTCACTTCGACTTCACTGGTGAGGGCGGGGTTGGTCTCGATCTGCCAGGTGGGGCCGATGTCCCAGGTGAACACCACGCGGTGCGGCGGGTCGTAGGCGAGGATGCGCGCCCAGCGGCATTCGCTGCCGTCTTCGCCGCGGTCGACGATGTTCCCGCCGACTCTGGGTTCGAACACGGTTTCGGTGATCGGCACTGCCAGCAGGTTGTGCTCTCGCGGTTTGAAGTCGCCGAACCGGTCGGTGAACACGCTGAATGCCTTGTCGATCGGCGCGTTGACCACGACCTGTCGACGGACCACCGTAGAACCTGCCTGTGTCATGACTTCTCCTCTGGTTTGTGCTCGACAGCGTTCTGAAAGCCGTCCAACGCGCGGCGCCAGAACGTGTCGAGCTGGTCTTTTAGTGCGGTCACCCCGGCCGGGTTCAGTCGGTAGATCCGGCGCGTGCCCACCGGCTCGGCTGAGACGAGCCCGGCCCCTTTGAGCACCCGAAGATGCTGCGACACGGCCTGGCGGGTGATCGGCAACTGACCGGCCAGCTCTCCGACGTCTCGGGGCCGCTCGGCCAGGCACTGCACGATGGCGAAGCGGCTGGGATCACCCAAGGCCTCCCAGCCCTCATGTGCTTTGAAAGTAGCCACGAACGAAAGCTACGACTTTCATAAGGCGAATGTCAAGCGCACCAAACGTGCTCTGAACTGGGCAACCTGCTGACATCGCCAGGTGCGGTGTGCGCTTTAGATGCGCGGGGGAGATCAGGGGGCGCCCTTAGCTCGACCTACGTCGACGTGGCCTCTGGTCAGGTCGCGCTGGGCCGGTGGGTTTCGTACATGCGCATGGCGACGATGAGGCCGGAGGCGGCGGTGATGGCGGCGATGGTCCAGATGGCGGGGCGGATGCCGAACAGGTCTGCGGTGATGCCGGCGATGAGCGCGCCGACGGCGTAGCCGAGGTCGCGCCAGAGCCGGTAGACGCCGACGGAGCGGGCGCGCCAGGCGGGGTGGGCGACGTCGCCGATGACGGCGAGCAGGGTGGGGTAGACCAGGGCGGTTCCGGCGCCCATGAGGATCGCGGCGATGGCCCATGGGGTGAAGGTGTGGGCGGCGGCGACCAGGCCGATGCCGGCGGCTTGCAGGAGCATGCCGGCGGTGATGAGCCATTTGCGGCCCCAGTGGTCGGACAGCCAGCCGGTGAGCATCTGCCCGAGACCCCAGACGGCGGGGTAGAGGGCGACGAGGACGCCGATGCGGGCGACGCCGAGGCCGGAGGTGGCGAACAGGATGGGGTAGAGGCCCCAGGCGAGGCCGTCGTTGAGGTTGTTGACGAGCCCGGCCTGGCTTGCCGCTGACAGGGCCTTCTCCCGGAAGGACGTCAGTGTGAAGATCTGCCTGCTGGTGAGTTCGTCGTGGTGGTCGCTGTTGGCTGGTACGTGGTTGGCGGCTTCGTGGCGGGCGTAGTCGCGGGTTTCGCGTACGAAGATCGTGGACAGTCCCAGGCCGAGGGCGGCGAAGGCGAGGCCGAGGTAGAACGGTGTGGGTCGTAGGCCGTGTTCGGCGGCCAGCCAGCCGGTGGCCAGCGCGGTGGCCGCGACCGCCATGTATCCGGCTGCTTCGTTGAAGCCCATGGCCAGGCCGCGTCTGGCGGGCCCGACGAGGTCGATCTTCATGACGATGGTGGTGGACCAGGTCAGGCCCTGGTTGATGCCGAGCAGGATGTTGGCGGCGATGACCCAGCCCCATGACGGTGCCCAGATCAGCAGCAGCGGCACGGGAAGGCCGATGAGCCATCCGGCGACGAGGACGGGTTTGCGTCCGTAGCGGTCGGACAGGCTGCCGGCGGCGAGGTTGGTCAGGGCTTTGGTGACGCCGAACGCGACGATGAAGGTGAGCGTGGCGGTGAAGGCACTGAGGGCGAAGATCTGGTCGGCCAGCAGCGGCAGGACGGTGCGTTCCTGGCCGATCATGCCTCCGACCAGGGCGTTGACGGCGACCAGGAGGGTGAACTGGGCGAGGTTCTCGCGCAGGCCCAGCCGGATCGGCCGGGTGGGTGCGGCGGTGGTCGTGGTGCTCACTTGCCCTCCTGCAGGGAGACGCCGGTGGTGCGGGCCCAGTCGTCGGCGCCGCCGTCGAGGACGGCGACGTCGTGGCGGCCGTGGCGTTGCAGCAGGGTGGCTGCGGTCATCGCGCGTTCGCCGTGCCCGCACATGACCGTCACCGGCCCTGCCTCGACGTCGCTGGTGCGTGCATGGAGCTCGCCGAGCTCGATGTGTATGGCTTTCGGCAGGTGCCCGGCCTGGTATTCGCTGTCCTGGCGGATGTCGAGCACGTGGCCGCGGATGTCAGTGGGCGCGACAAGGCTGGTGGTGGTCGTGGGGCGTCCGGTGGCGGTCCAGGCGGGCATGCCGCCGGCCAGTTCGCCGACGATGCGGGTGTAGCCGATGTTGAGTGCGGGCCAGAGGATGTCGGCGGCGGGCTGGTCGGGGTTGCGGACGATGACGATCGGCGTCTCGGGGTCGATGACCCAGCCGAGCCAGGTGGCGAACGCCGGGCGAAGCGCGATCGAGACGGCGCCGGGGATGTGTACGGCGGCGACGTCGGTGATCGGGCGGACGTCGACGGCCACTGCCCCGTCGCGCAGCAGGGCTTGGACATGGTCGGCGGTCAGGGCGGGTAGTAGCGGCTCGGCGGATAGCACAGGCGGTCCCTGCCGGTTGATGTCGGCTAGCCAGGTGAAGTAGGCGGGGTAGCTGCCAAGGCTTTCGGTCAGCTGCCGTGCGAAGGCGTCGGCGTCGGCAGCTGCCAGCAGCGGGTTGGTCGCCTTCTCGGCGCCGATGGTGGAGGTGCGGGCGGCGCCGGGAGGCGACGAGCAGAACGATCCGGCGCCGTGGGTGGGCCACACCGCGGTCGCGTCGGGCAGCGCGGCCAGCCGCTGCAGCGACGCGTGCTGGGCGTGGGCGAGTTCGACGGTGCGGTCGGCGCCGAGCAGGTCGGTGCGGGCGGCCGCGCCGACGATCAGCGATCCGCCGGTGAACACCCCGACCGGGGTGCCGGCGTCAAGGAGCAGGAACGACAGGTGCTCGTCGGTGTGCCCCGGTGTGGCCAGCGCACGCAGGGTCAGTCCGCCGAGGTTGATCTCGTCGCCGTCGTGCAGGCCGCGGTGGTCGAAGGCGCGCATCCCGGCTGCGGAGGCCAGGATCGTCGCACCGTCGTCGGTGGCGAGTTGGACGGCGCCGGTGAGGAAGTCGGCGTGCAGGTGGGTGTCGGCGGCGTAGGCGATGCGTAGTCCGCGTCGGTCGGCGGCGGCGCGCAGGGCGCGAAGGTCGCGGGGCGGGTCGACGGCCAGTGCGCGGCCTTCGCCGAGGTCGAGCAGGTAGGCGCTGTTGCCCAGGCCTTCGTCGACCAGGGCGGTCAGGTGGTCGTCGATCATCGTGTGCTCCTTCGTCGGCACCGCCACATGTCTGATACTATTCCATGGAAGTTTGGAGGATGGCGAGCATGGGTGACACGAACCGCAAAGCAGCCCTGTTCGAGCAGCTCGCACGGGTCGGCAAGGCCATCGGCCACGGCAAGCGCCTCGAACTGCTGGACCTGCTGGCCCAGTCCGAACGCACCGTCGATGCCCTGTCTGCCGCGGCGGGCCTGAACCTCACCACCGCGTCAGCACACCTGCAGACGCTCAAGCAGGCCGGCCTGGTCACCACCCGCCGCGACGGGACCCGCATCTTCTACAGCATCGCCGGACACGACGTGCTGGACCTGCTGGTCCGTGCCCGCGAGCTGGCCGCCTCCCGGCTGCCGGACGTGCGCTCGGCCCGCGACGCCTACCTCGGCGAGGACACCACCATCGCGGCCGTCGACCGCGACGACCTGCTGCGATGCATGCAGGCACAGGAGCTGACGCTGGTCGACGTGCGTCCGGAGGTGGAGTACAACGCTGGGCACCTGCCTGGAGCGGTCAACATCCCCATCGAGGAGCTCGAAGCACGCCTGGACGAGGTGCCCGCCGACCGGGAGGTTGTGGCGTACTGCCGCGGCCCGTACTGCGTCTTCGCCTACGAAGCCGTCATGGTGCTGCAGCGGCACGGCCGCCGAGCGGCTCGGCTGACCGACGGCGTCACCGAATGGCGACTGGCCGGCCTGCCGCTGGCCCCCCAGGCCTAGAAGGGTCAGTGGTCATGGAGCTGCCGGTGTATCTGGATCACAACGCCACCACACCCCTGGCCCCGGGCGTGCTGGACACGATGGTCGCCTACCTCGGCACCCAGTTCGGCAACCCGTCCAGCAGCCACCAATACGGACAGGCTCCACGCCAAGCAGTCGCCACCGCCCGCACACAGCTCGCGCACCTGCTGGGCGCCCGACCGCAGGAGATCGTGTTCACCGGCTGCGGCAGCGAAGCTAACACCCTGGCCATCAACGGCACGACCGCAGGCCGCACCGGGCACGTCATCACCCAGGCCACCGAACACCCCGCGGTCCTGGAAACCTGCCGCGCCTTGACTCGCCACGACCTCCGCCTGACCGTGCTGCCCGTCGACGAGTACGGCCTGGTCCGGGCCGCCGACCTGGCCGCCGCGCTCACCCCCGACACCATCCTGGTCACGGTCATGCACGCCAACAACGAGACCGGCACCATCCAACCCATCGCTGAACTCGCCGCGCTCACCCACCGTGCCGGGGCGCTGCTGCACACCGACGCCGCCCAAAGCGTCGGCAAGATCCCATTCGTGGTTGATGAGCTCGGCGCGGACCTGCTGACCGTCGCCGGGCACAAGTTCGGCGGCCCGAAAGGCGTCGGCGCGCTCTACATCCGCGACGGTCTCACCGTGCAGCCACTCATCCGCGGCGGCGGCCAGGAACACGGCCTGCGATCCGGGACCGAAAACGTCGCCGGGATCGCCGGCCTGGGAGCCGCCGCCCAGCAAGCGACCACCACCGGCGGGCACACCCACGTCACCGAGCTACGCGACCAACTGCACCGCCTGCTCATGACCGCGCTCGGCGACCGGGTGGCCCTCAACGGCCACCTTGAACAGCGGCTGCCCAACACCCTCAACATAAGCATCGAAGGAACCGTCGGTGCCCAGCTGCTCGCGCAGGTGCCACAGCTGGCGGCATCGACCGGCTCGGCCTGCCACGACGGCAGCATCAGCTCGCCGGTGCTGGCCGCGATGGGCCTGGACGTCCAGCGGGCTGCGGGTGCGATCAGGTTGTCGCTGGGCGCGAGCACCACTGAAACCGACATCCGCCACGTAGCCGACCTGCTGACCGACGCCGCCGGCGGCGGTCGCCGATGAGCGGTGGGCCCGTTTCGTCGGTGGTGTTCGATGGCGGCGACCAGACGTGCGTGGTTTTGCTTTTGCAGCTGCGCCGGTCCATCACCGGGCTGCCGGCCGCCACGGTCGTGCATGTGGTCGCCACGGACCCGGCCGCGCCGCTGGATCTTCCCGCCTGGTGCCACCTGACCGGGCACGAGTATCTCGGCCCAGTCGCCGCCGACCGGCCCACCTACGCGCTGCGGCTCACCTCGACCCCGCCGACGACGCCCGGCACCAACCCGTGGCGGCCCGAACCGACCCGACACTGAGCCCATGCCCATGCTCCCGGGCGGACGTCAACGCCGCCTTAGCCCGGTGCACCGATGCGGGACAGGTCGTCCAACTGCCGACCCCGACCACAGGCTGCGGGATCAGCAGAGGAAGGCCGACGGGTTCCGGCTGATCAGCAAAGCGTGGCGCTGAAATAACCAGGCCCAAAACAGCTTTGCGCTACCTCGGCCACGCCGACCAGTGCCGCGAGGTCGATGGCTACATGCTGGAGCTGACCGCCAATCGGTCCGAGCAGTCGCCGCCGGCCAGCGCATCAACACGAGATGACGCGCAGGCCGGCGGCTCAGACGGTGTTGTGCTGTGCTCGGCGGAGCCGGCGCAGCAGCATGTCCCGCTCCGCGGCGATGCCCTCGCTCAGCCGTGCCGCCAGGTGCACCGTCAGCCATGACTGGGTCTGCTGCAGCGGTGCCGAACCTCGCCGGTAAGCGCGGGCGTACGCCGAGGCCAGCAGCCGGCGGCCGGTCGCGATGACCGCCCGTGACACCAGCGGTGTGTCGGGCAGCGGGTCGGCCCAGCGCAGCAGCAGAAGCGTGCGGGCATGGTCAGCCCCGGGTGCACCGCGGGTCGCAGCGCCCCAGTCGATGACCGCGGTCCGGTCACCGGCCCGCAGCACGTTGCCCGGGTGGTAGTCGCCGTGGCACAGCCGGTCGCCGTCAGGCAGTCCGTCTAGGACCCGCGAGACGAAACCGAGCAGGTGCTGCGGCAGTCCGGCGTCGCGGATCCGGGCCGCCATCACCTCGCGCAGGTCGGCCAGGTCCGCCGGTGCCTGCACCTGGTGGACCGCCAGGTGTGCTGCCGCCAGCGAACGGGCGACAGCGCGCACGTGCCACGGCTGCCGCTGCAGATGTGTCAGCATGTCCGACCCGGGCACGCGCTCGACTATCAGGCCGGTGCGGCCGTCGTGGACCACGACGTCGACGAGCTTCGGCGCGATGCCCTGACTGTCGAGGGCCCGCAGGGCCGCGGCCTCGGTGCGGTGGCCGCCGAACCCAGGCCGGTAGAGCTTGAGCACCGCGTCATCACCGAAGCCGTAGACCTCGGCCTCACGGCCGACCCCGAGTGCCGGCCCGAGCGTCGTGCCGTCAGCGAGGTTCACGCGTCGGCCTGCGCAGCGGGTTTGCGGGCACGGATACGTTCGACCGTGCCGGCCTTGAGCCGCTCGGACTCCTCGACCTCGAACCCCGCGGCCTGCACGAGGGGCAGCTGGCGGCGGGTGAAGTGCTCGCCTGCGGCACGTACGGTGATCTGCTCGAACAGCCGCTGTGCGGCGTGCAGCGGCAGCCAGCTGCTACCGATGTGGTCGACCAGCAGCAGCGTGCCGCCGGGCACCAGGACCCGGCGCATCTCAGCGAGTGCGGCGGCGGGCTGGGGGATGGAGCACAGCGACAGGGCGCACACCACCGTGTCGAACGACGCGTCGGGAAACGGCAGCTGCTCGGCGTCGCCTTCGCGCAGTTCGGCGGCCAGGCCCAGCGCGGCAGCCCGATCGCGGGCCAGGGCGAGCATCGCCGGGCTCAGGTCGACACCGGTGATGGTGACGCCTGAACGGTAGTGGGGCAGGTTGCGGCCGGTGCCGACCGCAACCTCGAGCACCCGGCCGTGCGCCCGCTCGCCGAGCCACTGGCGCGCGCCGGGAAACCACACCTTCTCCACGAAGGTCATCTGCTTGTCGTAGCCGGGGGCGGACTTGTCCCACACCCGCTTCTGCCGGGCGGTCGGGGTCTCACCTGTCTCCGGTTTTGCTGTGCTGGTCATGGGTGGTCCTCCGTGCGTGCGGGGGCGGGAAGGGAGCAGTCGACCTCGGAGGCGACGGCGGCGCCGATGACGCCCATGACCGCCTGCCGCACCCGGGCGGCTGCCCGGGACGGTTCGGGCTGGCCTGCGTCGAGCCAGGCGATGATCGCCTCGATCGCGACCACCGGCGCCAGCTGCGCAGCCCAGCGGGCCAGGGCCTTGTCGGGAACTACTGCGGCGATCTGCAGGAAGGCAGCGGCGGTGATGTCGGCGCGGAACTTCTCGATGCGCTCCTTGAACTCCGGTTCACGCAGCGCGTGCTGGAACAGCAGCCGGAACCCGGCCGGGGACTCGATCGCCGCGGCCAGCAGGCCGTCGACGCTGGCGTCAGAGAACCCGCCGACCGGTTCGTCGACGTGGGCATCAAGGCGAGCGCACATGCGGTCCAGGACCGCCTGGTACAGGTCGGTCTTGGAATCGAAGTGCCGGTACAGGATCACCCGGGTAACACACGCCTCGGAGGCGATGTCGTCCAAACCCGTGGCCGCGTACCCGCTGCGCGCGAACGCCTCGGTTGCCGCAACCAGGATCTGCTCCCGCCGCTGCGCGCGAGGCAAGCGCCGTACGGGCTCCGGTCTGTCTGCGCTCACCTGTAGCCTCCGAACACTTGTTGACGTCGAAGTGTACTTAGCCTTATGTTGACTTTCAAGTACACAACTGGAGGTGCCGATGAACGACCCGGCCATCGCAGTCGATGGGCTCACCAAACAGTTCCGCGGCGGCACCCGTGCCCTCGACGGCCTGAGCCTGCGAGTCTCACGCGGCGGCATCTACGCCCTGCTAGGCCCGAACGGCGCAGGCAAGACCACCCTGATTCGCATCCTTGCGACCCTGCTGCGCCCCGACGGCGGCACCGCCCTCGTCGCCGGCCACGACGTCGTCGCCGAAGCGGGCCGGGTACGGCAACTCATTGGACTGGCAGGCCAGTTCGCCGCAGTCGACGACCATCTGACCGGACGCGAGAACATCACCATGATCGGCCGCCTCTACGGCCTTACCCGCCGGGCCGCCACCAGCCGCGCCGCCGAAATCCTGACCCGCATCGGCCTCGACACGGCCGCCGACCGGCAGGTGAAGACCTACTCCGGCGGCATGCGACGGCGCATCGACCTGGCCGCCAGCCTCATCGGCCGCCCCCAAGTCCTGTTCCTCGACGAACCCACGACCGGCGTCGACCCCGCCAGCCGCCACGACCTCTGGTCACTCGTACGCGACCTAGCCGCCGACGGCACGACAGTCCTACTGACCACCCAATACCTGGATGAAGCCGACCAACTCGCCGACCGCATCGCCGTCATCGACCACGGCCGCCTGCTCACCGAAGGCACCGCCACCGAACTCAAGGACCGCACCGGTGCCGCAGTCGTCGAACTCGACCTACCCCCGCACCAACTGGACGCAGCCATGACTGCACTACAGCCCCTGGCCCCACGGCGCGACCGCGACCGGATCCTGCTGCCCGCACCCGATGGACCGCTCACGCTGCGACACGCGATGGGCTTGCTGGACCAAGCCGACCTGACGCCCACCGACATCGCACTGCATGGGCCGACGCTCGACGACGTCTTCCTCGCCCTCACCCGCCACAACACCAGCCGCTCCGCCCGGAGCACCGCATGAGCGCCGCAGCCGCATACGCCCTTGGCATCAGCCGCGCCGCCATCCACACCGGCGTGATCACCCGCAGGAACCTGCTGGCCAATCTCCGCCTGCCCGACGTGCTCATCCTGTCGACCATCCAGCCGGTCGTCTTCATGCTCATGTTCCTGTACGTCTTCGGCGGCGCCATCCAGACCGCCCTACCACCCGCAGCCCACGGCCAATACATCAATTGGCTTATCCCCGGCATCCTCGCCCAGTCCGCAGTGTTCGGGTCCGCGCCCGCCGCCTACGGTCTGCACAACGACCGCACCAACGGCATCCTCGATCGCTTCCGCTCCCTGCCCATGGCCCGCTCAGCCGCACTAACCGGCCGCACCCTGGCCGACCTGATCCGCAACACCGCCATCCTCGGCCTGCAACTCGCCGTCGGCATCACCCTCGGCTTCCGCTGGCACAACGGCCTGACAGGACTGCTCTCCGCACTGGGTGTCGCGCTCATCTTCGGCTTCGCATGCTCATGGCTGATGGCCTACCTCGGCCTGGCCGTCCGCAACTCCGAAGCCATCCAAGCCGCGATCTACATGGTCGTCTTCCCCATGACCCTGACCAGCTCCGTATTCCTGCCCACCCAAACCATGCCCGGCTGGCTGCAGGCCTTCGCCGAACACCAACCCGTCACCGCCGCCGCCAACGCCCTACGCGGACTCACCCTCGGCCAAGGCGCGCTACCCGCCGGACACACCGTCACCGCAGACGCCCTGCTCGCAATCGCATGGGCAGCAGGCATCTGCGCCGTGTTCGCGCCACTGGCCGTACGCGAACTGCGGCGCGGCCTCGACTGAAACCCCACGGCATAACGTTGCGACGAGGAGCCGTCAGCCGAGCGGGGTGGGCGGTGATACGCCGGACACGAAAAGGGCAGCACCTACCTGCCCGCAACGGCGCCGCGGGGTCTGTGTAACTAACGGCTCTGGATCACTTCCGGTGGTGACTGTGCGTCGCGGTCATCCATATTGGATACTGCTGCCGGGTGTGATGCTGCTGGTCTTGCCCGCATCGTGTTCGCCGGGTTGTCGCCGCTGGTCGTGGAGGAGGTGACGGACGAGGGCGAATGGATCCTGGTGCGTGGGCGAACCACGGGGCAGGCGGTGCTCTGCCCGGACTGCGGCGCAGCCACCGCACGTGTGCACGGCTATCACGAACGGACCGTGAGCGACGTCTGCGTCGACGCCCGTCGGGTACTGCTCGTGGTGCGCATGCGTCGGCTGGTCTGCCCGACGTATGGCTGCCGTCTGACGTTCCGTGAGCAGGTGCCCGGTGTGCTGGAGCGCTACCAGCGGCGGACCATGCGGCTGGCCGGGCAGGTCGGCGCGGTGGCCCGGGAACTGGCCGGGCGCGGCGCGGCCCGGTTGCTGTCGGAGCTGGGCATCCGTCTGTCACGGCACACCACTGTCCGGGCGCTGCTACGCGTGCCGGTCGCCCGGCTGCCGGTTCCGAGGGTGCTGGGCGTGGACGACTTCGCGTTACGCCGGCGCCACCGTTACGCCACGGTTCTGATCGACGCCGAGACCCGTAGGCGCGTGGACGTACTGCCCGACCGTAGCGCGGACACCCTCGAGGCATGGCTGCGTGAGCACCCCGGCGTGCAGGTGGTCTGCCGAGACGGTTCGGGCGCATACGCCGAAGCGGTCCGGCGCGCACTGCCCGACGCGGTGCAGGTCGCGGACCGCTGGCACCTGTGGAGCAACCTCGGCAAGGCCGTGACGAAGGAGGTCGCCGCGCACAGCGCCTGCTGGGCCAAGGCCAGCCTGCCCCAGGACGGCCCACGCGCCCAGACCACCCTGCAACGCTGGCATCAAATCCATGACCTACTCCAGCAGCGGGTCGGCCTGCTGGAATGCGCACGAAGGCTGAACCTGTCGCTCAACACCGTCAAACGCTACGCACGCGTACCCGAACCCGAACGCCTGCAACGCGCACCGCAGTACCGGCCGACCCTGGTCGACCCCTACCGCGACCATCTACGGCAACGCCGCACCGACGAACCCGCCGTCAGCGTCCTGCGACTTTTCGCCGAGATCAAAGACCAGGGCTACCAGGGCAGCGTCAACCTTCTCTACCGCTACATCACCCAGGGCCGAGTCGAAGGAGACCGGCCCTCCATCTCGCCCCGCCGCCTGGCCAGACTCATGCTCACCCACCCGGACAACCTCACCGACAAACAGCGCACCACCCGCGACGATCTCACCGCCACCTGCCCCGAGATGATCGACCTCGCCGAACTCATCCGCTCGTTCGCCGGCCTACTGCGGCCGCAGGACGGCAACAGTGAACGCCTCGACCAGTGGATCACCGCCACCCGAGCGGCGAACCTACCTTGCCTGCACTCCCTCAGCCGCGGTCTCGACCAGGACCGGGACGCCGTCCACGCGGCCGTCACCCTGCCCTACCACAACGGCGGAACCGAAGGCGTAAACACCAAGACAAAGCGGATCATGCGCCAGATGCACGGCCGAGCTGGCTTCACCCTGCTACGCCACCGCATCCTGCTCAGCTGACCTCACGCACGGTCACCACCGGAAGTGCGCCTGAGCCGTTTGTGTGTGGTCGCACAGTCCCCGGCCGCGTCCCCTGGGGCGCCATCTTCGGGCGCCGGGGCTGCGACTGCGATCGAGCGGACAATCGGCATCGGCGCCGCGTCGGCCGCCGAGAACCCGGTCGGCCGGTGCGGCGGGTGCAGTTCTGTTCGCGAGCGCTGCGATGTCAACGGCCAGGGGCCGCGCTGATCTGACCTGATTATCAAGATCACCATTTGCGGCCAGCAACTGTCCGTCGGCATACCCTCGGCTTCGCTGGCGCAACGGCTGTCCGGACTCGTGCCCATTGCATCTAAGGCGTCAGGTTACGTCATCTATTAGCCCGATCTGGGCGATGTGGTGGAGCGCCACGAAACGGAGGTGGCTCGGCAAGATGTCCAATGCCAATACCGCTGGTGCGTCGACCGCGCATCGCGTTCTTCGGTAGCCGGTAGCCACGCTACTGGCAGCCTGAACGTCCCGCATGGCCAATGTTCGCCGAGGACTTGCCATGAGCTGTTGAGATGACTGGATCCCAGATTATTGTCACGGGTTGAGGTACCGACAACCTCGTGTCGTCTTGTTGAAGATTCCTAGTGGGAGCTGGTCAACGCCGGCTGAACGAGGCATCCAGCCGATCCATACCCGGACGCGCGGGCGTGGTGCCCCGGCCACGGCTGGGCCCACGACGCGTGGCTGGATGATGTCTCTTTCGATGTTGCTGAACGGCGACTCGTTTTGATAAGTGAGCGCCGTTGTCGTGCCATCTGATAGGAGCCGGTCACTCGGTGCCGGCGGCGGGTCCCGCACTGGTGGCACTGCCCGAGCGGTGCACGCCGGTGCAGTAAGGCAGGTCGGTGAGGTCTGCGTCGCCAAAGAAGCGGGTCATGAGGTCGACGACCTCTGCGCTGCGTTCCATGTGCACGAGGTGGTCGGCGTTGCGGATCACCGCGAACCAGCTGTCGGGGCAGGTGCCGGCGAGTTCCCGGCACATCCGTGGGGTGGTGAACGTGTCGTGCTCGCCGGTGGTGACCAGAGCCGGCTGTGTCGGTGGCCGCGTGAAGTCGACCAGGGTGCCGTTGAGCAGCCGCCGGGTGTTGGCGGCGTACTTGGCGATTTCGTCGGCGGTGGCGGTGCGGACGCGGTTCAGCAGGATTCTTCGCAGGACTTGGCGCCGTATGGTGATGTCGGCGTCGATGTCGCGGGTGAGGCTGAGGTCGACGGTCGTCGTGGCGAACTCGTCCATCTGGCCTGCTGCCAGCAGGTCGAGGGTGTGGCGGAAGGCGTCGGCGGCGTCGTCGGGGATGGCGGTCATCGTGCCGATGAGCACCATCCGGGCGACTCGGCCGGGGTGGAGTTGGGCCAGGCGGTAGGCGATCGCGGTGCCATACGAGCCGCTGGTGACGTTGACCTGCGCTAATCCGAGTTCGCCGAGGATGTGGTCGAGGGCTGCGGCGAGGAAGTCGACGCCGTAGGTTTCGGGCAGCAGGTCTGCCGTGCCCCATCCGGGCAGGTCCACGGTGACGACATCCGCGTAGGTCAGCAGTCCCTGCTCCAGGCGGCCCCAGTCCTCCTTGCGCTGGAAGGCGCCGCCGACCAGCAGCACCGGAGCCAGCCGCGGTCGGGTGGAGCGCACGATCCGCGAGTGGCACCGGTAGCCCGCCCAGTAGTGTTCCCTTACCGTCGCAGCCCGTCCGGTGTTGGTGGCGGCGACCGCGGTTACGTGCAGCGGCACTGAGTTTCCCCGATCGGCTAGATGAAGCGATTTCAGTGGCGGCCATCGTGGGCGCCGTCGGCAACTGCGGTCATGCGTCCCTGCTCCGGCAGAACCGCTGCGGGGACGCATGACCGCAGGACTGTTCAGGAGGGCCAGGACACCGGGTCGGTGTCGTTGTTGGGCGGGTGGATGCCGGCGAGGTCGACCATGACGTTGAGGTCGTTGCCGTACCTGGGCTGGGTGCGGTTGAAGCTCGGGGTGCCGCCGACCGCGATCGTCACCACGCCGTCGGGGTGGACCAGCGCGATCGTCGGGTCATATCCGCCGGCCGGAACGATGACGTCGCTGATGTCGATCTCACCGGTGCGGGGGTCGACGCCGCCGGAGTCCGGGTCGGGGTTGCGGGTGCTGTTGAGCCGGGCGATGACGCGTGCCATGTCCTCGGCCGTGATGACCGGCACGCCCGCGTAGTCGGGGTCGGGCGTGTAGCCGGCTTCGTCGGTGCCGTCCCCCGCGTCTTCCGGGCAGTCGTTGTCCTCGACGCAGCCTTCGGTCGTTTCGGTCCCTTCCTCCTCGCCTTCCTCGTCGTAGGTAATGGTGATCGTCGCCGTGCTGCTGGTGCCGTCGGGCTCGGTCGTCGTCGTGGTCTCGGTCTCTTCGTCGACTGTGTCGTCGTCACCGTAGGTGGTCGTACCCGTCGTGGTGGTGGTAGTGCCGTCGGGGTGCGTCACGACGGTGGTGGAGCTGGTGGTCTTGTCGGTCTGGCTGCCGTCCTTGTCGTAGTTGGTGGTGACGCTGACCGTGATGTCGAACGTCGAGCCGTCGGCGTTGTTGGTCACGGTGTGTGAGGCGTGGGTAACCCCTGACGCCTCGACGTTGCCGTCCTCGTCGCGTGCCTCTGACCCGATCGTGGTCTCGGTGCGGGTTTCGCTGCTCTGGGTGACGATGATCGTGGTGCCCGCCCGTTTGCCGTTGCCGTCGTAGCTGTCGACGCCGGTGCTCATGGTGGAGTGGTCGCGTCCGGGCGGCCCGGTGGAGGTGAAGACGTCGTCGCGGCTGCCGTCGTCGTAGGTGACCGAGTACCGGTGCCCGAGCACCCCGCCGTCGCCGAACGTGAACCCGCCGTCGGTGAAGCCGTCGGGTGTGCTCCTGCCGTTGGGCCCGTAGTTCGTCGCACCGTAGATGCCGTCGACGTCGAAGATCCCGTCGGTGGCGGCGCCCCACAGCGCGAGGTTGCCGCGTCCGGCGAACAGCACCCGTTCCGCCCGGGTGATCGATGGCTTGCGGGGCAGCCGCAGGGTCATGTTGGTGCCCACGTTGAAGCCGTTGGCTTGCAGGTTCTGCAGCAGGCCGTCGACGGAAGCCAGGTACGTGCCCTTGGCCGGGACGTCGAGCAGGCCGAGCCCGGTGGCGAGCTTTTCGCCGCCTGCGGTGGTCTGCGGCAGCGCGACGAGCTCGGTCAGGTGCTGCTCGAACGAAGGCAGCTTGCGGGCGATGGCGTGTTCGAAGAGTTCCTTCGACTCAGGGCGGCTCGCGGGGTCGTGCGGGTCGCTGCCCAGCGCGGTCTCGTCGGCGTCGGTGATGCCGTCGCTGTCGCTGTCGCTGGCCTCCTCGAGCACGAGCAGGCAGAGTCGATGCTCACACACCGCCATGAGCCGGTCCGGTGCTTGCGCCAAGGCGGCGCTCGGTAATGCTCCGACCAGGGCGACGCAGAGCCCGGCGGCACCCACGGCCGCGAGCAGTCTGGCTGTCCGCCCGGTGCCGGCCGGCGCTGCCCGACGGATCCAAGGCTGTGTGTCGCGGTCTGGCGGCCCGGCTGGGGGTTCGATCGGTGGGTGATGCATGGGCTGCTCCTGTGGAGTGATCGGCTACTCGGCGGTTGGCCGTTTCCACGCTAGGAACCTGCTGATCACAGGGCATCCGTGCTGGCACGTACTTTCTGTCGCGGACGCGTCAGGCGCACGGCATTCGCTGCGGGGCGATGGTCCAGGAATTCCGCCGCGAGGGCCTCAGTGCGGTCGCTTACCGCCGTGGAGTGCGAGGTGCGCAAATCCCTCTGCGCATGATCACGAAACGGCACATTGGGCTCATTGAAGTGCCGGAGCCTCGTGGTAGCCGGCCGCCATGTCGGTTGCGCCGTGCTACGTAAATGCACGCCGCGGTAAGCACCAGGCGGGTGGGGCCGATCGGGATCGGCCCCACCCGCCTTCTATGTCGCGCCCACCTGCCGTCCAGGCAGGCGGAACGCCGCCCTCGACTGCAACATACCTGCTCAGCGTGCGGTAGACGCCGTCATCGCTAGCCGCGGGCTAGCCGCGGCCAGCATCCCTCGGCGGGCCGGGAACGGAACCTACCAGTCAGGTAATGCGATTGAACGGCCTCGTTATGCGGCTGTCGGCGCCACGACAGTCGGCCTGCCGACGGATGCTGGCCCGTGATCGTGGCCGCGGCCAGCATCGGTCCCATGGTGGATCTTCTCCGCTGGCCGGTGCGGGTCGCCGCGGCGGTGCTTGTCTGCGGCCCGCTGCTGGCGGTCTACTGGACGACGCCCTGGGAGCTGACCTGCCTTGCTGTCGCCGGGGTGCTGCACGTCGAGGTGGGCCTGCGGCTGTGGCGGCAGCGACCGGACGGCCGCATGGGGCCGCTGTTGGTGGCCTGCGGCCTGGTGTGGCTGCTGGACGCCTGGGGCCGTGTCGCGCTGCCCGCGGTCTTCGCCGGCGGACTGATGCTGAGCATCGTGCACGATCCGATGCACCTGCACGCAGGTCTGGTCGTCACCTCCGGTCGGCTACGCAGCCGGTGGGACCGCACGGTCGCCGCGGCCGGGTACGCCTACTGGCCGGTGCTGGCCTGCGGCATGCTGGCGGCCGGGCACCTGAGCCTGGCGCAGCTGCTGCACCTGCGGGCCTGGACCTATCCGCTGGTGGGCGTGTTCCTGGCAGCTGTGTTCATCGTGCGCTACCGCCGCGCCGGCACCGACGACCGGCACATCTACGCCCCATTCTGGGCCGCGCTGGCCGCCAACGGGCTGTGCACCGCAGCGTTGAGCACCGTCACCTACGGCCCCGGGCAGTGGCCCACCGTGCTGTATGCACTCGGCGCGGCGCTCATACCGATGGGCGCGACTGCCAGCAGCCAGCGCGCCGAACACCGCCGGCTGCGCGACGCTCGTGACCGCGAGCGCCGCCGCGTGGAACGCGACGTACATGACGGTGTACAGCAGCGGCTGCTGGCCGCGGCGATGATGCTGCGCCAGGACGACCCGACGCTGATCGCTCGCGGCGCGGCAGAGGTCGACAACGCCATCGCAGACCTGCGTGACCTCGTTCGCGGTATGAACCCGGTCGCGCTGGTGTGCCACGGCCTGTCCGGGGCCGTGGCCGCCATCGCCGAACGCGCCCGCGTCCCCGTGACGGTCGACGACCGCGTCGCGCACCTCACGCTGCCCGAGCCGGTCGCGGCGACCGCCTACTACGTCACCATGGAGGCCGTCGCCAACAGCGAGAAACACGCGCATGCCGGATTGGTGACCGTGACGATCACGACCGAAGACGACCGCATCGAAGTCACGGTCCGAGACGACGGCGTCGGTGGCGCACTGGCGGTGCCCGGCGGGGGACTGCAGGGCCTGCGCGAGCGTGTCGAATCCTGTGGCGGGACGCTGCGAGTGTCGAGCGCCCGTGGCAGGGGCACGGCGGTGCGCGCCGTGCTGCCGCTGGGAGCGTCATGACCACCGCCGTACTGGCCGACGACTCGCTGCTGTTGCGCGGCGGCCTGAAACTACTGCTCGAGAGGCATGGCATCACCGTGGCGGCCGACGTCGGTGACGCCGAGCAACTGCTGGCAGCTGTGGCCGAACACCGCCCCGACGTCGCGATCGTCGACATCCGTATGCCGCCCACGTTCTCCGTGGAGGGCGTGCGCGCGGCGCTGAGCGTACGCCGCAACCATCCCGGCGTCGGTGTACTGCTGCTGTCACAGCACCTGGAGCACCGTGAGGCGCTGGCGCTGCTGCAGCAGCCCGGCGGCGGCATCGGATACCTGCTCAAGGACCGGATCACCGACATCGCCGCGTTCACCGGCCACGTGCGTGAGGTAGCCGCGGCGGGCACCGCAATCGACCCGATAGTCGTACAACGACTGCTGCGCCGACCCCGAGCGGCCGACGGGCTGGGTGTGCTGTCGCCACGCGAACGCGAGATCGTCGCCCGCATGGCTGCCGGTCGCTCCAACGCCGGCATCGCCGCCGACCTGCACCTGGCCGAACGCACCGTCGAGGCCCACGTCCGCAGCATCTTCACCAGACTGCACCTGGTCGACGAGCCGCAAACGCATCGGCGGGTGCTGGCGGTGCTCAGCTACCTGGCGACATAGTGCCTCACCCGTCAGAGCAGCGGATCGAGTCGTGACACAATCCTGTGGTCGGCTCGGTGGGACCGGGGCGGCGGCCTTGTGGCCGAGCGCGGCATGTGGGCGGGGACTTCGGTGAGCACACTCCAGTGCTCGGCGATCATCGTATGTTCGAGTCGGAACAGGTCGTAGAAGGTCACTGCGTCGCGGGTGCCAGTGCAGGCGGTGAACGCGAACTCGCCTTCCGCCACGGTCAGCTTGGCAAACTGTGAGACTCTGCGGGCGGCCTGGTGGTCGCTGTCAGGCTAGCTCTGTGGTTCGGGATGACTCGTTGACAAACTGGCCGCCTGAAGGCGTGCCTTGCCCATGGGAGCACCCAAGCTCCAGCCGACGGTGACGGCTACCGGCGGCTACTCGAGTTCGCTCGGCACCATCTACCGGACCGGCGGTGCTGGGCGGTGGAAGGAACAAGCAGCTACGGAGCCGGGCTCACCGAGTTCCTGACTGGGCACGCCAGGTGCCTCTACTCGACCAGCACGCAATCGACCTGGCCAGAGCAGCCGGCACCGCGCTACCCGGAGCGTCGGTACACATCCTCGCCACCGCCCAGCCGGCGCCCGGCGAAGCCCGCACCCCCTAGTGGAGGGACATCGTGTAGAGGCAGCGGCTGGCCGAGCAGGGGCGGACACGCCCCCTGGAGGTCGCGGGCGCGAATCGACGCCGCGGCGGCCAGTCCGCCGCCGGAGTCGTCACCGAACAACTCGATGCGAGCCGGGTCGATGCCGAGTTTGGCCAGGCGTGTCCGTGCAGCCATACCAGGCCGGCGTAGGCGTCTTCGAGTGGCTACTACGACCGGGTCGTGACGACCCACCTGAACTCGAACGGCGTGCTTCCGACGGCCACCGTGGGGTGAATTCCGGAGGCGGGGTGCCCCGATCAGGGCGACCGGACCCGCATCTCGACGACCTTCGCGAAGGAGCGAAGGAGCGACGACCTCGGCCGTTCGGACTAGCCGGGTTCACACGCTCAGCTGCTTACCCCTATCCTCGCAGGGTGCTCGAACACCTCAACACCGCAGAGATCCTCCTTCTACTGCCAGTCGCGGCCGTGACGGTCGCGATCCTCGGCTACTTCGCAGGCCGGGCCTTCCGGCGACGCTCACAGGCCCGCCGGTGACCAGACGGTAAACATTCCGGCACCCGGGCTGCCCAATGCTCGCGAAGCGAGCAAGCTGGGCTTGCGGTTATCCTGCCCACAGGCGGCGACCGATGCGGCACCGTGGACGTCGGCAAGCGGCCCGTGGGCGGTGCCCGGTCCCGCGGCTCCTTACGCCGGTGTCACGAATGTGCCCGCCAGCATCGCCCGGCGATGTGTCGTCTCATCGATGTCTGGACCAGTGGCGCCAGACGGCGTCGAGCAGGGGGCTGCCGTACTGGGCTCGGCTTACCGATACCCCGTGACGTGCTACGGCTCGGCATTCGCGGGGCGACGGGCGGCAGGCAATCCTGCCGCAGGCTCCTCGCATCCTGGCGAGATGCCGCTGACCGTCCATCGGCTTGCAGCCGATGAGCAAGCCGACGGCGAACGCGGCGCCGCAGAGCACGGCCGCGGCGGCGGCCGGCGCGGCACGGGTGGGCCGAGTGCGGCCGCCGGCCGACGTCGAGATTGGCGTCACCATATCGCTGGGCGGCAGGTCTCCGTGGTAGTCGCTGATACCTGCGGCCCTACGGTGCGGGAGTGCTGGCAAATGGCTCCCAACTGAACCGGCATTCTTCAGATGGCAGGGTGCTGATCAGCACGGACCAACCGCGTCGGGTCAGGCGCCTGGGTTCGACCCGGCGGGTTGGTGTGGCGCCGGTGGAGATGACCTGCACCAGCTTGCCCATCTGCAGTTCGTGGACACGGTCACCGCCTTCGGTACGGGACGCGAGCCATTTTGTGCCGGTCTTCTTGGCCCGTCCCCGCTCGTCTAGGTCGGAATTGCGATCCGGCCGGACGACGGAAGGGGACGACGCGCAGCCGCAGGGCAGGAGGGTCAGCGAGGTCATGCGCGCCGGGCCGGCGCACAGCACGGCCGCCAGCTCGACCACCACCGCAGCCGGCAGGCGCACCTCGAGCACGCCCGCGTGGCCTGGGCGCGGCGCCGAATGCGTCGCCGGGCCCGAACACCACCCCCGCGTTGAAACGGTTGACGCCCTGGTCGCGGCCGTACGGCAGTAGCCCTGAAAGCACCATGCCGTTGGTCTGGGCCGCTGCCGGGTCGGCGATGATCCTATGACAGCGCTTCTGGCCCATGCTGAAGTCGACCGTGGGTAGCGTGGCATGTACGTTGGGCAGAGAAGCCGAGATTGTCACGGAATTGTCAAACGGGATCTTGACCGTGTTCTGACATTCGCGAAGCATCCTCGTCGGATGGCGAAAGTGCTCTACCTGGCCGGGTGGGGACGTAGCGGCACCACGATCATCGACAACGTGCTCGGTTCCCATCCCGGCGTGTTCACCGCAGGTGAGCTGTGGTTTCTGTTCGAGCGGGGCCTGCTCGGCGGGCGCAGCTGCGGTTGCGGGCAGCCGGTGCGCGCGTGCCCGCTGTGGCGCGACGTGCTGCGGTGCGCGTTCGGCGACGACATTCCCGACCCGCGCCACGTGAAGAAATGGCAGCGTGACACGGCTCGTGCCCGGCACGCGCCGCGCCTGCTGCGGCGGGGACACCATCTGGTGGGCGTCTTCACCCGGCTGTACCGGGCGATCGCCGAGGTGACCGGCGCGGAGCTCATCATCGACTCGTCGAAGCTGCCCTCGGGTGCTGCGGTGGTGGCGCGCCAGCCCGCCGACATCACGCCGTACCTGTTGCAGGTGGTGCGGGACCCCAGGGCGGTCGCGCACTCGTGGCGGCGCCGTAAGAAGCAGCTGGACAGCTCGGCTCCCGACATGATGCTCGGACACCGCCCTTACGACAGCGCGATGAAGTGGGTGTCGTGGAACAGTTTGACGGAGTGGACGTCGCTGGCGTTTCCGGGGCGCTACCGCCTGCAGCGCTACGAGGACTTCACCGCAGACCCCCGCGCTGCGGTCGACGAGCTGCTGCGGTTCGTCGACGTGACGCCGGCGTCGAGCCCGTTCCTCGACGACCGGACCGTCGAGCTGGCCCCCAATCACACCGTGTCCGGCAATCCCGGCCGCTTCCGCACTGGCACGGTGGAGGTGCGCACCGACGACGCCTGGCGCGATGAGCTGCCGGCCACGACCCGGCTGGCCACCACGGCGCTGACCCTGCCGCTGATGCAGCGCTACGGCTATCCGGTCACCGCCTGGACCGGACGCACTGACGCCGAAGGCCCAGGGGTTACGGGACCTTCCGCGTTGGGGGAAAGCACTCTATGACAGGCACGCGAAGGTTTGGGGCGTAATGACGATGACCATGTAGAGCATGGTTGATGGCAACTCGTCGCGGAGGGACGCGAGCGTGCCCAGCGGCACGCCCGTCGCCGCCAGCAGCAGAGTTCTGTCGCGCGGCGCATGCTCGGTGACCTTCGTCGCAGGCTCCGCCATTGTCATGTCATCCCCCTGAGCGGACCGAGGTCCGGTCGCAGACCACAGACCGTGTTTCCACCACCGCCGGGCACTGCAGTCCGCTGACGGACGAACACCCGGCCAGGACGCCGAGCACCGATCGTCTCGCCGAGAACCTGCAGTCAAGCCAAATGCGGGGCCGTCCAGGCGGCGGGCCAGATCCGCGGTGGCCCGCCGGTACTCGCAGGAGGAAGCGCTTTTCAAGCTCAGGTGTGAAGCAGCCGCAGTTGCACGTTTACCGGAAGCTGAACTCCTCGAAGTGGATCGCTGCGGCCGGGAGCCCTGCGGTGCCCAGGTCCTTGGCGAAGGTACTGAGCATGGGCATTGGGCCGCACATGTAGACCTCGGCGTCGCGGACCGGCCCGGCGACGGCCTGAACCCGGGTGGTGGTGAGCGTGCCTTGGACGCCAGAGATGTTGAGGTGCAGCCGTATTCCGAGGCGGCCGGCGTGGATGAGGATCTCGTCGTGGAACAGCAGGTCTTCGGGCCGGCGGACCGTGTAGAAGAGGTCGACGTCATGCGGGCAAACCGGTGTCATGTCGCGAAGCCAGCTCAGGAACGGGGTGATGCCGATACCTCCGGCGATCCAGATCTGGCGATATGCCCCGGCACGGTAGTCGAGCATGCCGTAGGGCCCCTCGAGCGTGGCGACACTGCCGGCGAGCAGTTGCTGCACGAGTCTCGTGGTGTAGTCACCGGCTGCTTTTACGGTCAGTCGTAGGACGTTGTCGGTCGGCGCGCTGGAGACGGTGAATGGGTGTGGTTCGCGCAGGGCGCGCTGGTGGATCCTGACGAAGACGAACTGCCCTGACCTGAACTTCAGGCGCTTGCTGCCGCGCGGCCGCAGGGTGACCTCGGCGGTGGCCGGGCTCAGCCGCCGGACCGTCTGTACCTCGTACCGAAGACGTGGCCGGATGAAACGGGCGAGCAGCACGGTGTAGAGGAACGCGGCGATGCCGATGACGTATGCGGCGACGAGGACCGCGAACTGAGCCGGGGCGGTGCGGGTTACAGGGTCGACGAGCAGGGTGTGGGCGAAGCCGATGATGAAGAAGACGCCGACGAGTTTGTGGGTGTTCCGCCATGTTCCGTAGCCCAGCGTGATGACGCGGCGCAGTACTGGTGTGCGTGGTGCGACGGCGAGCAGCACCAGCACGAGCATGCCGACGAAGGCGAGCAGTCCGGAGGGTGTGCCGCCGGGGGAGTCCAGCGTCCACGGGATCGTGGCGACGTGCGCTGCCAGCAGCATGAAGCCTGCCGTGCCGGTGCGGCGGTGCGCCCGGTACATGCGGTCGAGGCCGCCGAAGAAGGGCTCGAGCGCGCGGGCGCGGGTGGCGAGCACCAGCGTGGCCGTGAACAGCAGCACCGCGCTGACGGCGAGCAGTTCCGCCGCTGCCTGCCGGCCGACCCCGTCCGGGGGCGCGAACGCCAAGGACAGGAAGGCGTTGGCGATCACCGCCCCGTTGATCGTCGCTTCGCCGGTGTGTCGCCTACGCATACGTCGCGCGATCATGCGCCGCGCTATGGCAGCGTGCGTCGGCGGTGAATGAGGCATTTGTGCGGATCCTCTCGGCGGTGTGCCCGCTGCTATCTATACGGCCGAGAACGGAGCTACCGGTGATGTTCGCGCGTCAGCGCTGTCGCGGTCGTCAGCACGCCGGCGGCTTACTGCGTACGTCACGCGACGTAGGTGAAGGATCGCCTATCTGGTCTCGGACCGCGGGGTTGGCCGTCAGTCCGGTCTGGCCGTGTCCGGCGCGGATGCTGCGGCGAGGCCGTGGTTGGCGTGGTGCACCTGCGTGACCTGCTCGGCAAGTCCGGCACTGCCGGGGACTGCGCACGGTCGGCGGTGTTCCTGCCCGAGACGTTGTCGGCGTCGGAGGCGATGCGCCGCCTGCGCGCCCAGCGTGAAGGTGTGGCTTCCGCTGACCGCGGCAACGGTACCGACAAACGCCAGGCATAGCGGCCCGCGGCGACGACGAACGCGATGCGGGCGCCGCTGCCTTCGGGCGGTGCGCCTGCAGACGCCCTCCTGGTGAGGCAAGTATGAGGTCGGCTGCCGGGGTGTCTAACATCGCCGTGCCGACCTGCGCCAACGTCCGGGTCTGGGTCGCGGTGCAGGCTAATTCGGCAACGGACACGACGACGACGCCGCGTGCGCAAGGGCGTGCCTGGGCCGACACGCCCGCAGAAGAACGATCGGTGTGGGATTGAGCGGAGAAGTCGACTTTTAGGAATAAAGTGACGCTCGGTCCATCGACGGGCCTGCGACCGGGGAGTTGCTGATGACCATTGCGATGCCGGAGATCCGCGTCCTCGCCCAGCGCCTGATGTGGGCACTGCTGGCCATCCACGTGCTCAGTTTCGCCACCAACTTCCTGCACCACGGATTGGGCGTGGGCCGCAAGGTCCACGTCGCGGTCTGGCTGGCGACGTTCTTCAACGTCGACGAGCACCAGAACCTACCAACATGGTTCTCCTCCGTGATCCTGCTGTTGACGGCATGGATCCTTTGGGAGGTCGCGGCCGCCGCCGGCGCCGCCGGACAGCACCGTTACGTGCGCCATTGGCGCATCCTGAGCGTGGTGTTCGCGCTGCTGTCGCTGGACGACATGACCGAAGCACATCGGGTACTGCGCACCGGACCGCTCGCCACGATCGGCAACGCCTCATCGTGGATGCTGATCCTCGCGCCGGTGGCACTTGTGTTCGCGATCTCGTACCTGCGGTTCCTGTTCCACCTGCCGCCACGAACCCGCTGGTCGATGCTCGCGGCGGCGGCCGCGTACGGGGCCGGTGTGACCGCGGTGGAGGTCGCGGGCGCGGTGACCGGCCGCAATCTGCTGGCTCACCTGCCCGGCGAGGACCTCACCGGTGCGGCATACGTGCGTTACCTCCTAGCCGCCTCTGCCGAGGAACTTATCCAAGGGCTGGCCGTCATCGCCTTCCTGTTTGCCATGGGCAGCTGCTTGCAGCGGTACCAGGACCTCGCAGCCGTCACGGCGCCGCCGGTACAGGCGGGCGGGCGTGGCGGCCGACCTGCGGTGGTGACTCCTTCCAGGCGTCTGCACCGCGAGGGCTGAATCGTGCCGGAAGACAAGTCGCGGATGACCGCGCACGGAGTCGCCATGGCCGGGAAGGCAGCACTGGCCGTCGTGGCAACCGCGATCGCTGGCCTGCTCGTGTTCATCGGCCCTGCGCGGCCCGCCGCTGAAGCGTCCATTCCGCCACTTCCGCCGTCAATCAGCAAGCCGGCATTCGACGGGCAGCAGCTCGACGGTGCGAACGTGCAATTGCAGGCACAGCTGTTCGCCGACCCGGACGCCGCTGACGAGCACGTCTGCACCGGCTGGGAGATCTGGAGCTCGCGCCGGAACCGGTCGAACTCGTGTGGACCGCAATGTGCGTGCATGGTGCCACCCGGCTGCACGCCCGCTCAGCGACGGGCTCTTCGCGGGCTTCCTGGTCGGCGAGGCAGAGCTGCCGCCGGGCAGCAACCTCGAAGTCCGCAGCCGGCATCGCTCGTCCTCGGCGGCTCCCGCGACACAGTGGAGCCCGTACACGATACGTACGTTCATTACCGATGCGGCAGCTCTAACCGCTGTCCGCAGCTGAAGAAGGACCGCCGGGTGCCCGCGGGTCCGCTTCGGTGGTCGGGGTGTACGAGTTCTTGACCCGGGTCGGCAGCGACTTTAGCGAGCCCGTGACGATCATGCTGGGATGGCCAGCGCGGGCCGCGGCCGAAGGTGCCGGTGGCAGTAGGCGAGTCTATCGAGTTCATCGCATCGACCCGGGGCGACGCCGTGGTGTGTGACTGCTGGCCGCTCACGGATGCGCGTGCTCAAATGGCGTGCGGCTCGCCGCGAAGGCGACAGCAATTGCCATCGCCAGCGCGACGGGCCGTTCAGACGCGCACGAAGCCGACCATTGCCATGCCTACCGCGGCCTGCAGCGCGGTACCGGTCACGAGGACCGCGACGGGCCACAGCTTTGCCGTGCGAGCGCAAAGCCATGCTGCGGTGAGCTGCAGGAACACGGCAAGGAAGATCCACAGCCGGACCGTTTCGCCGCGGTTGACACCGAACAGGTCCAGGAACACGAGCACGCCGACCCCGGACAGAGCCAGCGCGGCGATGGGGCTGTTGCGGGGCTGGCGGAGCGCGGCGAGGGTTCCGGCCGCGATGGCGACGGTGGCCGCGAGCCCGGCGCACAGCGTGAAGTCCCACAGGTTGCGTACCACCCACACCTGGTAGGGGCGGTGGCCGTTGCCGTTGAACGAATGCGCGTCGGCGAAGACGTAGGCGAAGTTGGCGATGGTGTCGTACCCGAAAACCATGTGCATCCCGACGTGGCACGCGGCGAGCGCAGCCGCGGTGACGGCGATCAGCCGCAGGGCCGCCGGCCACGTCAGCAGCTTGGTGGCCACCGCCCAGCCGAGCAGGGCGGCGAAGATCAGGCCCATGGCAAGGGGCAGCGGCTCGAACAGCACGGTCAGGTACAGCACCGCACCGACGGCCGCGGCATAGGCCCAGTGCGGCCGGTGCAGGAAGCGCACGAGCAGCCACAGCGCGAGCAGGATCGGCACGGGGCTGACGACGTTGAGGATGGGCAGGAAATACAGCTTGCCCGGCACAAGCACCGCGAGAGCCAGGGCGTACAGGGCGGTGCGCGGATCGTGCAGCAGGTCCCGGGCGATCAGGTAGATCAGCAGTGCGCTGATACTCGACACTGCGATGATCATGACGCCCATGGCCTGGGCCGAGTCGGTGAACGCGTTCAGCAGGTGGTACAGCAGGGTCTTGCCGGGCATGTTGGTGCGGGCGTGGGTAGGCAGGTCCGCGGCGATGTCGCCATGGGCGCGCAGAAACTGCCCGGCGGTGAGCTGCTGCGCCGGGGCGAGGAAGCCATTGGCCCGATTGCTGGCGACCAGGCCTGACAGCGATACCTCGTCATAGGTGCGCAGCAGCAGCTGCAGCGGCACCGCAAGCAGCAGCCAGCCCGCGACGGTGGCCCATTCGAACCGTCGGTGGGTCCGCCGCGACAGCCACAGTGCACCGATCACCACGGCAGCGGCTATCACGAACGGCCACAGGATGTCGGGGGAGAACGAACGGACGTAGCGGTAGCTGTAGTTGCCGGCGCGTGAGCCGACCGGGACCACCCGCGCCGCCATGCCCGCGGCGACCAGCACGGTGAGCACCACCCCGCCGATGACAGCGGTCTTGAGCAGCACAGGAACCGCGGCAGATGCAGACTCGACCGGATCACGGCCGTGTCCCGGCGCTTCGTGGTGCGGGGTCTGCGGGTCGAGGACGGCGCTGTCAACGCTCACTGGTGGTCCTCCTGCTTCTCGCGCGGCAAGCGAGACGGCTTCGCCTTGCGCGTCGTCGGCTGGGTTGGTCTTGCTGGTCGTCCAACGCGCGGCCGGTAGCTGCCGTAACGCGCCCATCCCTCTGCTGGCGCCCTGGGCGCCAGGCAGACGGGCGCGAGCGGGCCGCGTACCGCCGCGTCGAGCGGATCAGGCCGATGCCTGCACTACGCTCGGTGGCGAGCCCTGGTCGGCGGCTCGGTCACTTGCCAAAAGGGGCCGGGCCTGCGTACCTGCATCGATCCAGCAGCCAGCTGTCGGCCGGGCTCGACGGCCCTGCGATGAAGGCCATGCCGATGGCGGCGCACCGCGGCGGGCGCAGACCGATCACGGCGCTCAGGCATCGGCAGCGCGGTGAGCAGTCGGCCGTGTCCGCGACAGCCGATGCGCGTGTACGGTCAGCCTGCCGGCCAGGCCGTGTGCCGAGTGCCCGGCGGACTCGGCCAGCAACGTAGCGCGGCGACGTCGTAGTCGAGGCAGGCCGGCGATCTGCTCGACCGTCGTCGGTCCCTAGAGCCGGAATCCGCCCGAAGTGCGCTCGAGACAGGTGATGAGCCCGAAGTGGCTGAACCCGGCCGCGACGTCGAGTTCGCCGATCCGCATCAACACCATGACCAGCATCTTTCCAGCAACCATACAGCTTAACGTGTTAATCTCCGCCTGTGGTTGATCATAGACCCGGCCGCCGGTCCCAGCACCGGTCCAAACCCGGGGCGACGCCCCAGCAGCTGAACCAAGGGGTGCTGGCACCACCGTGCTGATCCTCATCGGGATGGCGCTGATCATCGCGCTGACCGCCGCCACCGCCTACTTCGTCGCACAGGAGTTCGCCTACGTCGCAGCCGACCGCGGCAAACTGCGCCAGCAGGCAGACGGCGGCGACCCAGCCGCCGCGCGTGCGCTGAAGGTTACCGGCCGGCTGTCGTTCATGCTCTCCGGCGCGCAGCTGGGCATCACCGTCACCGCACTACTGGCCGGCTACGTCGCCGAGCCCTACCTCGGCGAGGGCATGGCCCCACTGCTGGCAGCCGCGGGCGTCCCCGCCGCAGCGAGCCTGTCGGTCTCGGTGGCGCTCGCGCTGCTCATCGCCACCATCGTGCAGATGGTCCTCGGCGAGCTCGCGCCCAAGAACCTGGCCATCACCCGCCCCGAAGCCCTCGCCCGCTCACTTTCACGATCCACGCTCATCTACCTGGCCGTGGCCGGGCCGTTGATCCGGGTGTTCGACGCCGCCGCCAACCGGCTGCTGCGCGCCGTAGGCATCGAACCGATCGAGGAACTGCCCCAGGGCGCCACCCGCGAAGACCTGGAACAGATCGTCGCCGAAGCCCGCGAACGCGGCGAACTCGACGACGACAACGCCACCCTGCTCGACTCCGGCCTGGACTTTCGAACCCTGACCGCCGGTGAGGCCATGGTCCCGCGCGTCGACGTGATCGTCATGGCCGCCGCCGACCCGGCCATCCGGCTCGTGCAGCTGCTCGACACCGGCCGCTCCCGGTTCCCGGTCATCGGCACCGGCGTCGACGACGTCATCGGCGTCGTGTCGATCTCCGACGTCCTGGCCGTGCCCACCGACCGCCGCGCCAGCACCCCGGTCGGGGCCATCGCCGCGCCGCCGGTGGTCGTGCCCGCCTCGATCACCCTGCCCGCCGTGCTCGAGCGGTTGCGTGCCGAGCATCGGCAGCTGGCCGTCGTCGCCGACGAGTACGGCGGCTTCGCCGGGATCATCAGCCTCGAAGACATCGCCGAGGAGCTCGTCGGGCCGATCCGTGACGAGGACGACCTGCCCGAACCGCAGGCACACCGTCAACCCGACGGTTCCTGGACCGTGCCCGGGCGCTGGCGGCTGGACCAGATAGCCGACGCCACCGGCATCGAACTGCCCGAAGACGGCGTCTACGACACCGTGTCCGGGCTGATCCTGCACGGGCTGGGCCGCATCACCACCCGCGGCGACAGCGTCGAGGTCACCGCGCCCGACTCCGAAGACCCCCGCCCGCGTCGGGTTCGCCTGACCGTCCTGGACGTGGACCGCCACGTCCCGGTCAGCGTCCGCATCGAGACGATCGAGGAGCACCGGCGATGAACACCGCCACCGCGCTGCTCGTCTCCGTGCTCCTTCTGGCCTTCAACGCGTTCTTCGTCGCTGCCGAGTTCGCGCTCGTCGCGTCCAAACGCCACCGCCTGGAACATTTCGCCGCCGCCGGCTCACGCGCCGCGAAGGCCGCGATTGCCGGCACCCGGGAACTGTCGCTGATGCTCGCCGGCGCGCAGCTGGGCATCACCTTGTGCTCGCTCGGACTGGGCGCGCTGGCCAAACCGGCCCTGGCCGACCTGCTTGACCCGCTGTTCGTCGCCGCCGGGATACCACCACAGGCCAGCTACGTCGCCGCGTTCCTGCTCGCGCTCGCAGTGGTGGTGTTCCTGCACATGGTCGTGGGAGAGATGGCACCCAAGTCGTGGGCGATCAGCCACCCCGAACGTTCCGCACTCGTGCTCGCGCTGCCGTTCCGAGCATTCGCCCGCGTCGCCCGCCCCGCCCTGGCCGTCCTCAACGCCATCGCCAACGCCTGCCTGCGCCTGGTCAAGGTCACCCCGCAGAACGAACTCGCCCAGGCCCACGGCCCCGCCGAACTGCAGATGCTGCTGGCCTCCTCCGCCGAGCACGGCACCCTGCCATCGGCCGACGAACGGCTGCTGTCGGCGATGCTCACCCTCAACAACACCACCATCGACACCGTCATGATCCCCGCCGAACAGATCGTGTCGGTGCCCGGCACCGCGACCGCCGCACAGATCGAGCAGACCGCCCACGCTCGCGGCCGCTCCCGCCTGGCCGTCACCGGCCCGCAGGGCATCCTCTGCGGCATCGTGCACGTGCGCGACGCACTCAAGGCCACCACCGCCGGCCTGCACACCACCGCCGCGGACCTGGCCACGGCACCATACGAACTGCACCCGCACCAAAGTGTCATGTCGGCCATCCGCGGCATGCGCGACCACCGCGCCCAGCTCGCCCTGGTCAGCCGGTACGACACGACTGTCGGCCTCGTTGCGCTCGAAGACCTCCTTGAACAGGTCATCGGCCAGTTCGATGATGAGACCGACCCGATCATCGCCACCCACCTTTCCGCCCCACCGACCGCCACCCACCGCCAGCGCGGCCGGTGACAACGCTTACCTGGGGCCGGCGCGCACGCTCACCTGAGTTCAGTTCCGGCTGGCTGACGTCACCCTCGGCGAGTGGACAATCGGGGCAATGAAGGCGTTCGGCACCAGTGGGCCTTGACGGGACTCCTGATCTTGGCGGGCGTCAGTACTGCGGGTGGCAATGGGTCGGCACGATGAGCACGGGGCAGTGTGCGTGATGGACGAGCGCCTTGCCGGTGGATCCGAGGAGGCGTTCGGCGACGGTGCCATGGCCGCCGGAGCCGACCACCAGCATGCGTGCGGCTGACGACAGTTCGGTCAGGGCCGTGGCGGGTTGCCCCATGACAGCCAGATGCCGAACGTCAACGTCGGGATGGGCGAGTCGGCCCGGTGCCGTCACGTGTTCCAGCAGTGCCAACGCGTCGGGCTGAGGCCCCGGATTGCCTCCCCAGGCCACCTCGGCAGTGATCTCCTGGGGCGTCGCATACCAAACGTGGACGGCAGTGAGGCCGATGTCGCGCAGGTGTGCCTCCTCGAACGCGAGTGCTGCAGCCACAACTGACGATGCCGATCCGTCGATGCCGACCATCACCCGGTCGTCGTGTGCGCTGGGGTGCGGGTCCCGGGGCCGCGCCCTGACGACCGCGACGGGGCAGCTTGCATGCTCGGCGGTGCGTAGCGCGGACGAGCCGAGCAGCAGCGCGCGGATGCCAGCCGGCTCATGGTCACCGACGACCATCATCGTCGATCCTGCGGCCGCACGGGCCAGACCGTCGACCGGGTCGTCCCAGCCCAGCGCCACCGTTGCGGTGACGTCAGAGTAGCCGGCGAGATCGAGCCGTGCGGCGCAGCCGCCAACCTCGTCGCCGGCTTCGCTGAGCAGATGTTGGACGTACCCGGACGGGTGGTCGAGCGCTTCGCCGAGGGGCGGTGGCAGATGCGGCTTGGCGATGAAGACGACGTTGAGGTGCACCCGTCGCAGGCGCGCTTCCTGCGCTGCCCACAGCAGCGCGCGATGGGACGCAGCCGACCCGTCGACGCCGACGGATACAGGGCCCGGCACGGTGCTTGGGAGCCAAAGGTCTGGTACAGGCGCCTCGCTATGCGCCGTATCGGGTCGTTCAGAGGTGTTCACCAGTAGCCAACCTTCACCTCGGCTGCGGCACCGTTTGGCGTACCCATCCGGGCGGAGCCTCAAACCGGGCGGCCGGCCCGGGCGGCCCCGGGAGGCGACATCGACCCAGCGCCTGCATCACGTCGGATCACCGGTCGCCAGCTCAGCGGCAACGACTTCGAGTAATACGTGGTTACCCGCTGCGATCACTATGTCACCGCTGTTGATGACGGCACGATCGCCGTGCACGGCGACGATCTGACCAGCTCGGAGTAGGCCCAGGGCTCTGACGTCTGCTGGCAGCCGGGCGTCCAGGTCGGCGAGATTGCTGCCGACGTAGCGGGATCCGGCGCCGACCGGCAGAGTCACTACCCTGCTCGCCGCACCCGTACCCGGATCGGCCAACCTGTTGACAATGGCATGTGGATGTAGCAGGTCGGCGACGTCGTGGGCCTGGTCGGTTGTCAACGGCACGTAGCTCTGGGCGGCATCGGCGCCGACCGACGCGAAGACGGCCAGGTCGCGGCGGCCCGAGGAGTGGCAGATCACCGCCAGGCGCTGCCCGTCTGCGGCAGTCACGCTGTATCTCACCCCGATGCCTGAGCTTCCACCTTCGGGCCGGACACCCTGATCCCTGGCAGGATGGCCAGGAGGAAGGATGTCCTGGTGGCACGCCCTTCGCAGTACACCGAACAGTTCCGTAAGGATGCTGTGGCGCTGGTCCA
>NZ_VIQO01000046.1 GCF_007483665.1 Catellatospora sichuanensis | reverse complement strand
GTGGGTGCTGAACGCGGTCGCGTTCGTGTAACCCTTGTACGCGTTGTACTCAGTCAACGACGCCGGGATCTCGTTCGCCACGAAGCCCATGACCACCTTGGCGGTCACGGTCGCGCCCGCCGCGATGGTGACAGACCGGTTGAGGCCGCCGCTGCTGACGGTGAAGCTGTCACCGGACAGCCGCGGGTAGAGCGTGGTGAGGTTGTTGTACGCGTTGACCTGGCCGGTCAGCTCGTTCCCGCTGCCGGAGGTCGCGAACGGCGAGGTGGCCCGCAGCTGCAGCGTCGTGGAGCTGCTGCCGCCGTTGGTGATCGACAGGTTCGTCACCGCGACGTTGTTGTCGGTGATGAACTTCGTCTGATTGATCGTGACCGAACCGCTGGTGTGCACACTCTTCCAGTGGCTGGGCGCCTGCCAGCGCGAACCCACCTGCTCGGTGAACGTACCGGGGGTCACCGCGACCGTGTAGGCGTTGCCGTTGTTGATGCTCTCCCAGTACGCGGCCTGCCCGGCGAAACCGAGCGTGCCCGGAGTGTGCGTCTTCATGTACAGCGCACGGCCACGCGACATCAGCCAGGTACCGGCCGGATCGTTGCCAGGACGGGCCAGCAACCGGTCCATCCAGAAATCGGTACCACCCGACTCCGCGTTGTAGATCGACTGCATCATGTTGCCGCTGGTGTAACCGACCGGCGCAGCAGGGATCGCCGGACCGCTGAACGTGGGGAAGCCGATGGTCTGCGCCGCCATCGCCGGACTGTTCGCCTGAACGGCGATCACGCCGGTGGCCAGTACTGCGGACAGGCCGAGTGCCAGGCTTCTGCGCTTGCCGCGCACGAGTTGTGACATGGGTATTCACCTCCACGTGAGGGACGGTTGTGAATATTCGCGGTGACAGGGTCGTGCCTGGAGCTGCGAGGGAGCGGCGGGCAACCGCTCCGTGGTTCAAGCCATCGATATGGACTTCCGGACCGGTCCGGCGTACCAGCCACTCTGGATGCCGAAAACCTTTTCGACAAGATGGCCAAAGCATTTCGTTGGATCGATGGCGTAACAGGCACTATCTGCTACATGCGCATGCCAGGCTGTGAAAGCACCACACGCCATGACCGAAAACTTTTCGGCCGTGCCTCACGCCATGGCGGGTTGCCTACTCCACCGCGACCACCAAGCTGGGCTGTATGCTCGGCGCCTCGTTCCCTGGGTTGGGTGGTGTTGGTCCGGTGACGTTCGACTGGGCGGCGTTTGAGCGCGAACTGGAGGCCGGGCTCGTGGCCACCGTCAAGGCCGCGATCGCCGTTGAGCCGGACCAGCGGTGGTACGCCGCCGCCATGGCCGAGATCTACGCGGAGGAGGACGGCGTCATCTGCTTGCCGCTGCTCGGTGTGAACAGCGAAGAAGCCCTGGCGGAGTCCGACGGTGACGTGCGGTGGCACCCGCCCGACTGGCCGACATTCGGTGACCTGTGGCTTCCCGAGGACCGGTGGGCGCACTGGCAGCAAGCACTCACGGCGCAGGCATGCCGGGGCACGCCTGAAGAGTGGACGTCAACGTATGAGTTGTTCCTGTCAGCGCTCGTCCGCGTTGCCAAGCGGTCGGCACGGACTCTGCGCGCCCGCGGCATCACCGACCGCCGGTTCGTCGTCGTCCTCGTCGACCAGGAGCGTTACGAGGCCATGATCGAGCGCTGCCTCACCAAGCAGGAGTTGCGCCGGCACTTCCCCGAGTTCGACGGGGAGGCTGTCGAGCGCACTCGCGTCGCGGCCCTGCCCGAGCCTCAGCGGCTCGCGATATATGTATCGAAATTGGATGCATATTCGGACCCCGTCGGTGGCGACTACGCCGTGCAGGCGCTTCGCGCCGCCGGTCCAGCGGCCTTCCAGGTGTTGACTGTGCAGCTGTCCGGCTCGTGTCGGGCCTGGCAGGCCGCGAAGCTGTTGGCCGAGATCGGCGGCGCCGACGACCGGGTCGTCGCCGCGCTCGACGCCGCACTGACCCAGCACGCCGGCCCCGACCAGTCATGGATCGCGAGTGCCCTGACTCGGCTCGGCCGGCCCGACCTCGTGGAGGCCAAGCTCGATTGGTTGCCGGAGGATACCGTCGCGGCGGCGATGACGGCGCCGTACAACGGGTTCCGCGACGACGCCGTCGACCCGCTGCCGCTGGACTACCGTCCGCTTGAGCGCTTCCTCGCACGCCACCCGACGTACGAGCCGGCGTTGGTGGCCTACCGGCGCGTGGGGACCACTTCGTGCCGGATCCGCCCGTACGAGGTCGACGAGGCGATCCGTGGACTGGCATCGCCGTATGCCCTCGTCCGCCACCACGCTGTCGACGTGCTCGGCAACCGGCGCCTCGGCCCACGGCTCGGCAAGCGTGTACTGCCCGCTCTCGCCGACGTCATGGCGCGAGACCTGGTCCCGTCGGTCCGCCGAGCAGCCGTGTACTCGCTGCTGTGGTGGAAGAAGGACTCCCGTCAGTACGTGGACGCCGTCGCCCGCGCGCTCGACGATCCGGACGCGGGCGTCCGCGAGGCCGCGGCCTACTGGATCGCGCAGCAGAACCTCGCCGCCGGGAATCCGTAGCCGGTGCCCCGGACACCAACCGCGGCCACTCGGCAGATCCAGGAGAAGCTCGCCGAGACGTCGGGCACCCCCAGCCTGTTCTACACGGGCCTCGACGATGTCGCACAGGTGCTCGGCGTTTCGGTCGCGGTCACCGCATTCGGCCCGACCTGGGCAGACCAGATGCAGCGATCCACGCGGTTGTCATCGGCGACGGCGGAGCGGCGACCTACGCCGACTCGTGCAGCGGCCACACCTCGACGACTCCGTGCGCGACCGCGCAGGGAGTCGCGGACACGGCTTCGATCGCCTCGTCCATCGAGGCCGCCTCGATGAGGGCGAACCCGGCCACCGGCAGTGCAGCCGACATGAACGGACCTTTCTCGACGACCACGCCGGTGGCATCATGATTTCTCACCTGTACAGGCGCACCGGCGATCCCTGACTCGGCACCAGCCTCCCGCAGCCGCACATCATGGGCATGCGCCCGATCGCGCAGCTCAGCGGCGGTACGGTCGTATCCGGCCTGGTCGCCGTATCCGATGGTCAAGAACTTCGCCATGACGGGGTCCTTCCGCGGCAGGGGGTCACCGAGCCGGACCGGCCGGTGACACCTACCAACTCACCGATCGGGCGGGCGATGAAACCTACGAAGTACCCCCGCGGGTGGCCCGGCGCAGGACTTCCGTAAGTCGCCAGGCGGTGGGTCGGGCCGCGCGACCTCGGCTGCGGATACATCGACTTCGAGGCGTGACCGCGCCGGCACCCTGAGCCCTGCCGTGTGCCGGTGAATGAAAGTGGCGCGTCGTGGGTACGTCTGCCGTTGCAAGATCGAGGAGGCCGCGATGAGCCAGACGCCCGAGGAGCCGGAAATCGTCCGTGAGGATGACGAGGCCGAGGTTCACGAACAGCGGGGACGTACTCCGCACCCCATCGAACCCGCGGAAGGGCCCGACGATCCGGAGTACACCGGCGGTTGAGGACGCCGACGCCCTTGCGTACAGGGCACGACAGCCGACTCGGACATTGCGCTCTGATCTGCTTAAACTAAGCGAAAATGGTCGCTCCGAGGGGTCACCCGTGCGGCCTGTCGTGCCGCTACGCCTGGGTTCGGCGGACGGACCTGCGACAAGCGGATCGAGTCCCTTGCCGACCGTCTGCAACAGGAAAGTCCAGACGACATCACGTCTCGCCGTGCCAACGGGTCCAGCAGACCGGGGCCGCGAGATCGGCCCAATGTCGAAAGTGAAAGGATTCGGGGCGCACGTTCGGCACCACGCCGGACCACGACCCCGAAGGAGTGGCCATGCCGGTTTCCGCTGACCTCGCCAAGCTGCTGGACAAGGACTACCAGGACAAGAGCCTTGAAGAGCTCGCCAACGCGCCCGTCGCCGCGCTCGCCGGTGTGAGCGAGCGCGCCGCCGAGCACCTCAAGGACGCCCTGGGCATCAAGACGATCGGCGAGCTGGGTCGCAGCCCGTACTTCCGCGCGGCGCGGGCAATCGCCGACCTGGCCGACGCAAAGTAGTTCGGTTTCGCAGGGCCGGCTGCTGAATCAGCCGGCCCCGCGGCCCGATCCGTCGCCCCCACGGCGGGCGACGGATCGGCCGGGCGGCGGCCAGCGCGCGGTCGTCGCCGTCGGCGGCGGGCGGGTACTGGACCGCAAGGATGCTCTCGTTCGCCTTGAACACCAGCTCACCGCCGGGAACATGCTGATGTCGTTGACGTAGGTGCCATCGGCCAGGCAAACCGAGGCCGGACGACGATGGCACAATCTGTGGGTGCTGCACATGGTGACGATCGCCGGCCTGGCCCACAGCGACTACGGGTGGCGGGTGCTTCCCGCGGTGAAGCTACGCGACCTGGCCTACCCCGCGGGCTGCCGCGTCTCCATGCGCGGAGACATCCTGCAGGTGCGCCGACCCGACGGGTCCGTGCTGACCGGAACGGTCGGGATGTGGGGCGTCGACGCATGGCAGGACGCCGACGGCAACCTCGTGATCTCATCCGATCCCGCCGACCCGGAGGTGTCGGTGACGGTCGCCGACCTCGCCGAGTCCGATCTGGTGCCGGGCTCCGAAGTCTGGATCGAGACCTACCGGATGCGGGACGACCCGGCCGATGAGACCGCAGACCGATCGCCTGCACGCACCCTCGGGCCTGCGGCCCGCCGGCCGGACCGGCCCGGGAGCGGCGCTCCGACCACATGATGGCTGCGTCCTGACTGCCCGTCGCGCGTCGCGGGCAGCTCGCGAGCGGTCGGTCGCCTATGGAGTGAGACGGATCCTGGCCCCTATGATCAGCCGACGACAATCCGGGGAGCAGACTTGAAACGAATCCTGGCAACCGCCGCTGCCATGCTGGTAGCCGTCACGACTGGGGCCGCTGTCGCGGCGCCGGCACATGCTGACGTTCTCTGCATGACGAAGGAGAATGCCCCGTTCTACGCCTCGATCGACGGCTACGGCGGGACTGGCTACCTCTTCACGCTCAGTCCAGGCCGTGGTTTCCGTGCCGACGGCGCGGGTTACAACGACGTTTACGGCCGCAACTGGCTCCGTGGCCACGGCGCGGAGCACCCCAATCGGACGGGTTGGGTGCTCCACAACCACACCACCTGCTGATCATCACGGTCGGTGAGCTTGGTGCAGCCGCGGCGGTCGCTACCCTGCGCCAAGCTCCCGGTCACGTCTTCCTGCCAACCTGGCCCGAAATGGTCGCTTTTCGAGATCTACGACACCAGGGTGCCCCGGACGTGTACGGCGGCGAGTTCCACTCGGGCGACCACCGCTTTGACGGTGCGATGCAGGAGTCGACGTTCGCCCGGCTCGGCGAGTGGGCGGTCGACAGGGCCAGCACGTCACTGCGGAATCCGGACGAGCCTTTACCCAAATGGTCGATATCCTGGCCGGCATGGCCATCGCTCGCTTGCCCCTCATCGCTATCGACTGCCCCGATCCCGGTGCGCTCGCCGAGTTCTACGGCGCGATGCTGGATTGGAAAATCGACGTCTCCGCCGACCGGGCTTCGGTCTGCCCCGAGGACGGCCAGTGCATCGCCTTCCATCGAGTGGCCGACTACACGCCTCCGACGTGGCCGACCCAGGAGCGACCCAAGCACATGCACCTCGACATGCTCGTCGACGACCTCGACGCCGCCGAGAAGGCAGTGATCGATCTCGGTGCGACCAAACACCCGGAACAGCCCGGTACGTCATACCGGGTCTTCCTGGACCCTGCAGGTCACCCCTTCTGCCTTTGTCTGGAATGATCCCTGAGTATGCCAGCGGCGTTACCGCAGGTCCGGCAGCCGGTCGTCGGGCTGCGGTGGGCGGCGGTCGTCAAGCCAGAAGCTCAGGTCGGCAGAGGATGCCACCGCTGGAGTCGGATCCCAGTAACCGATGGCGTCTTCCAGCATCATCGAAGACCCTCCCCGGCGGCACGCGCTCCGCTGCCGTGCCAGCTGTCGGTCATCGCCCCCGGTATGCCACGCTCACCGCTATGCCTGCGACAAGTCCCTGCCACAGCGACCGGGACACAACCAGGCTATCCGCGAACCAGGCGAGATCCAAAGCATTGACGTGACGTCCGCAGTACCAGACCGATGTTGCCTTTGATCATCGCTTGCAGTTCAGCACCTCGGCAGGTCACGCGTGCGTCACGCACCTCCACGCCGTCGAGCAGTACCAGCCGGGCAGACGGACCGGTGACCTGGATACCGTCGGATCCGAGACGGATCGGGGTGATGAGGTCACAGTCAGCGCCGTAGCCCCCGATCAGGACCGCCTGCTCGCCATCAACGAGAACGCCGGTGGCCCCGACATCGGGCGATACTCCATGATCGAGCATCTCGTCACCGCAGACGCTCACCAGGTGATGCGCGTTGTAGACAAACGCGCCCGGCGGCTTCCCTGCGCACGCCCGAATCGACGCTGACCTGGGTATCGAGGCGATCGCAACCGGCGCCGGGCCTCGTCGTCTCCGGCCCGGCCGCCCGGCAATTGACTCGCCGCGTCAGCGGGAATGCCGATGTAATCCTGCGATGCGCATCACCTCAGAAACCGTCGCAGACGGCATCCGCGAACAGCACTTCACCATCGGGGACATCCCCGGGGTGCTCTGGACGCCCGCCGAGGGCTCCGGTCCCCGTCCGCTGGTCTTGATCGGACACGGCGGCGGCCAGCACAAGAAGGGATGGGAGGTCGTCTCCCGTGCCTTCCCCTACGTCACCTCCTGCGGCTTCGCGGTCGCCGCGATCGACGCGCCGGGCACCGGTGACAGGCCGGAGCACCCGGAGATCCGGCGGCTCGTCGCGCTCATCCAGGAACGAGAGGCTGCGGGTGAGCCCTTCGGCCCGGCGTGGCGTGCCCTCAACGAGACCGTGGCGGCGCAGCTCATACCCGACTGGCAGACCACCCTGGATGCACTGCAGAAACTGGACTACGTCGGCGAAACCCAGCCCGTCGGGTACTACGGCCTGTCCCATGGGGGTGAGATGGGCATACGCCTCGTCGCGGCCGAACCTCGGATCACGGCTGCGGTCCTCGGCCTCATCGGAAGCGACTGGCTCATCGACACCGCAGCGCGGATCACGATCCCGGTCGAGTTCGTGCTGCAGTGGGACGATGAAGGCAATCCACGGGACTCCGTCATGAAGCTGTTCGACGCACTCGGCTCCGCCGAGAAGACCCTGCACGCCAACCCCGGCAGCCACTTCCGAGTCCCGTCCTTCGAAATCGACAGCTCGATCCGGTTCTTCGCCCGGCACCTTGATATCCCACGGCGCTAGCTGTCTAGCGACGGTGGCGAGTTGGGCGTGGTGTCGATCCCACCATGGCATCTCGGTGGGCAGACGCGGATCAGACAGCGTGCGCGGGAGGTATTCCTCGTCGAGGTGGTGATCAGCTTTCGCAGCGTTGTCGCAGCTGTCGCCGGGAGTACGTCGTGTTTTCGGATGGTGGCTTGCCTGCACCCGCCGACCGCGGTGTCCGTTGCGACAGCGTGGGTATGGCGGGGTCGGACGCCGCGCAACGCGGCATCTTGGCGACAAGCCTGTGCCCGCCGGCACCGCTGTCAGGACGTGATGAGGTTGATGTAGTCGGCGCAGGTCAGGGGGTCTTCGGTGAGGGAGCCGTTGCCGCGGGGCACACCGACGCGGGCGCCCTGGCGGGTGAACACGACCTGGTTGATGTCGGGCCTGCTGGACAGGGTGCACACCAGCTGCCCGAAAGCCAGGACGTCGTCGCTGCGGCCAGTGCCTTCCAACGCGGTGGACAGCTCGACGGTAGCCGACCCTGCGGCGTCGGTCGCTGAGTTGATCGCGGTCGTACCGGCCAGCGCGCTGCTCAGATCGGTGTCCTGTTCGGCGGGTGTAGGTCCGGCCAACAGATGGGCGAGTAGCTGCTGAGCGTCGGGTTGGGTGGGCACCCGGCGTTGCACCGCGACGAGGTGTCCGTCGCGCAGCAGGTAGAGCTTTTCCGTGACGGGGCCGGAGGCCTCGGCGGCCGGCGTCGGTGCGGCTGGGGTGGCTGTGCCAGTGTGCTCGATCTCGCGGGCGGTTTCCTCGGTGGGCACGCCGCAGCCTGCCGCGAGGCCTGCCAGCAGCACGGCCGTGAGGGTGGCCGCGGCGGCGCGGGCGAGGTTCATGAACGCTCCGGGGGTAGTTCGATGCGGAAGCGGGCGCCGCCGCCGGGCCGGTCGAGGACCTGCACGCTGCCTTCGTGGGCGGTGACGTGCTGGACGACCAGGGCCAGGCCGAGACCGGTGCCGTCGTTGTCGCCGCGGGCGCCGGCCGAACGCCCCCGCACGAACCGGTCGAAAATCGCCTCACGGTCGGCGGCGCTGACCCCGGGGCCTTCGTCATCGACCTCGAGGATCCTGGCGGCTGGCTGCGTGGCCAGGCGCACGGCGACCACGCCGCCGCCGTGAGCCTGGGCGTTGTCGATCAGGTTGGCCAGGACCTGTTCGATGCGTCGCCGGTCGACGCGCCACACCGGGCCGGTGTCGACGTCGGCGGTGACCAGGGAGGTCGGCAGGCCGCGGTGGCGGCACACCTGCCGGGCAAGGGCCCCGACGTCGACGGGGGCGGTGTCGGCGGGTTGATCGCTGCGGGCCAACTCCAGCAGGTCGGTGACGAGTTCCTGGAAACGCTGTACCTCCTCGACCACCAGCCCCGCCGCGGTGGCGGACCGCTCATCGAACTTCTCACGGCGCCGCTCCAGGACGCTCGCGGCCGCGGCGAGGGTCTGCAGCGGCGAGCGGAGCTCGTGGCTGACGTCGGCGGCGAAGCGCCGGTCGCGTTCCATCCGGGCGGACAGCTGGTCGACCATGTGGTTGAACGAGGTCGCCAGGCGGGCCAGGTCGGGTTCGGTGGCCGGATCGAGGCGGGCGCCGAGGCGGCCGCCGGCGATGTCGCGGGCGGCATCGGCGACCGTGTTCAGCGGTCGCATGACCCGGCGGCTGGCGTACACGCCCAGCAGGGCCCCAGCGCCGGCGGTGGTCGCCGCGACGAGTGTCAGGACGAGGGCGAGGACTTTGAGATTGCCGTCGAGCTCGCTCATATAGTCGATCTCGTACAGGGCCGTGGATTCACCGATCGGGATGCCGAAGACCATGGCGGGGCGTCCCGCGATGCGTACCCGCTGTACGGCCGGTTTGCCTTGCTCGACGAGGCTGATGACGCTTTTGGGGAGGCTGTCGGTGAGAGTCTTGTCCACGACGGTGCGGGAGTAGAAGTCGCCGTCGCGCCAGATGAGCGCACGGCGGTTGGCACCGGTGTCCAGCGAGCGCAGCACGGGTAGGACCTCGGGGTTGTCGGTGTCCAGGCCGGCGCGCACGATACCGGCGTCGAACAGCGCCGCCCGCCTGGCGGTGCGTTCGCGTTCGTCGAGCAGGAACCGTTCGGTCAGCTGGTAGGACAGCAGCGCCATCGCCGCTGATACCAGTAGGGCTCCGACGGCGAACCCGGCGGTGACCCTGGCCCGTAGCCCTGGACGTCTCATCGGGGCATCTTGTAGCCGAGGCCGCGTACGGTCACCAGCCGCTGCGGGTTGGCAGGGTCGTCTTCGATCTTCTGGCGCAGCCGGCCGACGTGCACGTCGACGAGGCGTTCGTCGCCGAAGTCGTACTCCCAGACCCGCTCGAGCAGCTGCTGGCGGGACAGCACCTGCCCGGCGTGCCCGGCCAGTTCGCACAGCAGCCGGAACTCGGTGCGGGTCAGTGCCAACGGCTGTCCGTGCAGCAGTACCTCCCCGGCCTGGGCACGCACTTTCAGGTCCCCGAGGTCCTGGTGCCCCGCCGGCGTGGCCGGTCCGGTGCGTGCCCGGCGACGCAACGCGCGCAGCCGCGCCGACAGTTCCTTCACCGCGACCGGTTTGACCAGGTAGTCGTCGGCACCTGCTTCAAGGGCCGCGACGATGTCGTGGGTGTCCTCGCGGGCACTGACGACCACGATCGGCACATCGTCGTCGCGGCGAAGCTCGCGAATGCACTGGAACCCGTCGATGCCGGGCAGCATCAGGTCGACCAGCACGGTGTCGGCGGGTTCGCGACGCTGGCGCAGCAGCCCTTCCTCCGCCGTCGCGGCGGTATACACCGCGTAGCCCTCGTCTTCCAGCGCCAGCGACAGCGACAGCCTGATCCGGTCGTCGTCTTCGATCACCAATACCGCAACCACCCGCGGAATACTGCCCCCGCGCAGGCGGGCGCGATAGGGCTGAGCAGCCGATCCGGCGATTTGTCACACAACTGTCACGGGTTCGCGGAACTTCCGCCACACCCGGCATCAATCGTCTGGTGCACCCGATACAAGGAGGTGCCGCGGTGGGGCGAACCGGCGCGATGACGACCTGCCCGACATCTGGACGACCGGCTCCAGGATGCCGGTGCGGCAGGTGAGCAGAACGTTGCGGATGCGGCTGTACTCCGGCCCGATCGGGTTGTACCTGATCGCCGAGGGCGCCCTGGACACCACTAGCGTGCACCAGCTGACCCGGGCCGTGGACCTGGCGATGAACCGGCTGAACCCAGCCCGGTTCACCATCGACGTCGGCGGCCTGGACTTCATCGACGTCGCCGGGGTCGCCACGCTGATCGCCTGCCGCCGTGACGCCGACGCCCGCGGCGTCACCTTGCGGGTGGTGCAGGCCTCTGCGCAGGTCAGAGCCACTGTCGACGCGTGCGAAGCGGCCGACCTGCTGGCCTGCGCTGACGGTGACCGGCTGCCGAGCGCCGGCCCACGTCGGCACCGCAGTCACCGACCAGGGCCGGGCTGCCTGCGCCCGACACGCCGGTCCCGCCGCAACCAGCCCAGCCGCTGACGCCACCGCCGGGAGAACTTTTCATGGCCGACCTGCTGCAACTGCGGCTGTACGCCACACCAGCCGGCACATGCCTGGGAGCACGCGGACGCCTGGACGCCACGACCTGCCGGCGGCTGTCAGCCGCCGTGGAGATCCTGCTCGAACACCTCGCCGTCGACCGCGTCCTCGTCGACCTGCACGACCTGACAGCCGTCGATGCCACAGGCGTCACCACCCTGGTCCTGATGCGCGTACGCGGGGACCATCGACCTCCGGTTGTCACACAACTGTCATGGGTTTGCGTAGTAAACGCCGTACCCGCTGGCAAGGGTGAGATCACCAGCGAGGAGGTGGCAGGTGGACGAGGTGAGCCGGGCGTCGCAGACGACGCAGGTCGTGCCGTTGGTCGAGGTGCAGGTACGCGGCGACCTCGACGCGAGTTCCGCGCCGGGCGTCAACGACGTCCTCGAGGAGGCCTTGGCTCTGCACCCGCGGCGGCTGGTCATCGACCTGGCCGATTGCGAGATCATCGACGCGGCGGGGATCCTGCTGCTGCTGGACACGCACCGCCGCGCCATGCGAGACGGTGGGATCGTCGCGCTGCGGTCGCCGTCGGCGCGGGCGCGCCGCAACCTGAAACTGGCCAAGGTCGACCGGGTGCTTCAGGTCATCTCCGCCGACGGCGACCTGACGCTCGGTGATTTTCCGCGCCCGCAGGTGGCCCCGTGATCCGCACCCACCGGCATCGGCTGGTCATAGCAGCTGATCGGATCCCACCCAGCGATGCCGATGACGGGCACGGCCATGTCGATGCCGCGCTGGCGGCGTTGCGGCCGTTCGCCGCGACGCAGGCGGCGACCTGGGTGGCTGCCGAACCTGGTGACCCGCAGCAGGCGTCTGCCGCCGCACACGCCGCGGCGCTGCTTCGCTCACTGGGCCACGGCCGGCAAGGCTGCTTCCCCGACGGCTGGTTCGACACCTATCTCGCCGCCAACCAGCAGGTGGCGACGGCCGTCGCCGACACGGCGGTCGATTCCGGGACGCTGTGGGTGCACGGTCACCAGTTGCAACTGCTGCCCGGCATCATGCGGCAGTTGCGCCCGGACCTGTCCAGCGTGATGCAGCTGCACACGACGTTCCCTCCGGCGGAGTCGCTGGTGCGGCTGCCCGAGCACCGGGCGCTGCTGTCAGGCCTGCTCGGCGCCGACGTCATCGCGCTACCTCACCGGCGGGCTGCCGACAATCTGCTCGACCTGGCCGGACGGGTGAACGGGCTGCCCGTGCGCGACGGCCAGATCGCCGTCGGGAGTCGGCGCGTACGAGTGATGGCCTACCCGTTGCCGGCCGACACGGCGGGAATCGGACGGCTCGCCCGTTCGGCGCTGGTGCGTGCTCGGGCGCGAGAGATCCGGGATGCGTTGCGGGTGGCAGGGCCGGTGCTGCTGTCGGTCGCGGACTGGGACCCAGGCGAGGCCGTCGAGCAGCGCCTCAACGCCTTCGAGCGGTTCCTTGCCGAGCACCACCCGGCCCCGGCGACCGTGGCCCTGCTGCACGTGGCCTGCGGCGAGCCGCAGACCGCTGCCGAAGCTGAGATCCGTGAGCGGGTCGACCGGCTCATCGCGAAGATCAACGGTACGTACGCCGACGTCGGCCAGCCTCTCGTGCACTACCTGCGTGCCACTCCTGATCGGCGGGAGCTGGCCGCCCTGTACCTGGCCTGCGACGGGCTGCTGGCCACACCCGCGAACCACGGCACGGCCGCGCACGCCCACGAGTTCATCGCCGCACACGGCCGCGCGCCGATGGTGGTCAGCGAGCTGACATGCGACAGCGGCGAACTGCCGGGAGCGGTCGTGGTCAACCCCCATGACACCGCCGCATTCGCCGCCGCCATCGCGCGCGTCGCCGGGGTCAGCGAGCCGGTGCCCGAAGCCCAGACCGCGGCCGCCGCACCGGCGCCGGGGGCGTGGGCGCGGCGACTGCTCGCCGTCGTGCACGCCAGAGCCGCCGCCGTCCCGCCGCGCCCTCGCCGGCAGGCATCCGTACCCGGGCACACGCGTCCGGCCGGGCACCCGGCACCACACGAACACGCAAGGAAGATCGACGCACAGTGACATACCCGCTCGACCAGCAGCAGCTGCGACGACGTGCACACGGCTGCCTGCTGGTAGCCGCTTGCGCCGACCTGATGGCCGCACCGCTGCACGGCCGCACCACACCTGATCCGGCACAGGTGGACACGATCCTGCGCGCCGCACCGAGCGTGCTTCAACCCAGCCCCGCCGCGCTACAGATGATCGTGCTCGCCGAGCATCTGGGCGCGCACGGCGGCCGGGTCAACGACGACAGCCTCGCCGCGGACCTGGCCAAGGAATGGCCCGCCGACCGCACGGACCTGGCCGGCACCGCCACCGCCCGGGTCCTGACCGTCATCGCGGGCGGCATCCGCTGGTGGCAGACCGCTCCGAGCGTCCATCACGGGCAGGGCAGCTACGGCAGCGTCGCCGCCGTGCGGGCGTGCGCGGCAGGCCTCGTCCCCGGCAACGGAGCCGCCGCAGCCGCCGCCCTGGGCCGCCGGTCGGCCGGCGTCACCCACACGCACCTGCTGGCCCGAGACGGAGCCGCGGCGTCGGCGGCAGCGGTCGCGCTCGCCGCCCAGACTCAGCCCTTCGCACCGGCGGACAAGTACCGGTTCCTGTCTGCGGTCGCGGCGCAGATGCGCACCACGGAGTTCCGGGCGGCGCTGCGCACCGTGCAGACGCTGGTCCGGCACCGCAGCGCGCCCGCCGAGACCGCCGCGACCCTCGGCGTGGACCGGACCGCGCTGCGCAGCGTGCCTGCGGCGCTGACCGCGTTTCTGCGCCATCCCGACGAGCCCGCAGCCGCGATCCGGTACGCGCTGATGATGGGCGGGCAGACCCAGACCACCGCGACGATCGTCGGCGCGATCAGCGGCGCCCGCAACCCCGAGCACACCCTGGCCATGCCGTGGCGGCCCGACGTCATGCGGCTGCTGCGCATCCGTGCGGCAGCCGCCACCCTGTCGGCCACTGCCGCCGGCCGCAGCGGGCGCCGCGGCGGCGAACAACACCCGGAACAGGCGCGATGACCGACGATCTGGCGCTGCGCCTGGGCGGCGAACAGCGGACGCTGAACGTTTCCGCGGTCGGCTCGCTGCACGCCGACAACGCTCACCGGCTGCCCAAGGCCGTGCTCGGGCTGCTGCGCCAGTACGCCCCCGCCGTGGTCCGGTTGGACCTGAGCGCGGTCACGCGCATCGACATCGTCGGTGTCGTCGCCATCGTCCTGTGCGAACGGCAGGCAGCCAGGCACCGGGCCGCATTCACCATCACCGGGCACTCCCCCGCCGCGGCAAAGGCGCTGCGCGCGCACGGCGCAGGCCACCTGCTACCCGTCCCGCGGACACGGCACGCCATGCCGCTGCGGCCACCACGTACCGGCACCGTGTGCCGCACCCCGGCGCACCCACCACGGCCCACCGGCCCGCACCCAGCAGACAGGCAATGATCGCCGCCCTGCACCTGCGGCTGCAGGACGCCGCACCCGGCCTGCGGCTGACCGCCCGTGGCCGCCGGGGTCGCCGCGCTGATCCGCAGCCGCATCGAAGCCGACCAACCACGGGCAGGAAGAGCACATGGGCTATAGCTGCAGCGTTCTGTCTGGCTGGACTCGCGCTTCTCGTAATGCTCGTGGTGCGGAATCAGCCACAGCCCGTGGATCAGGACCCGTGCGCTCTCCCAACGGCCGAGCGGCGCGGCGGCTGGACGTGTCCACTCTGACGGCGTTCTAGCCGCCTGACCTGCGTGCGAAGCATGTGCCGGTGCCGTACAAGGACTGCTTGAGGCACCACCCGCCGCGCATCGTGGCACCCTCGCGCACGTCGGCGTACCACCACGCCGCGCCGCCGGCGTTCCCCTCAGCCGAGAAGGAAATTCGACTCACCAGGTGACGACGACCGCACGGATACCTTGCTCATCATTGAATACGATCAGCACCCGGCCATCGACCGCGACGGTCATCGCCAAGGCGTTGAACTGGTTGTCGATCTGCCACAACGGTGTACGTTGCGGCTGGTCGCAGCCGGTGACCGGGCACCGCCACAGCATCAGCTGCTGTCCATTGCTCGGCGAGCCTGCGACGTCGATCCGAAGCGACAGACCCGCGATGGGCGGTGCCTCCTCCATGGTGAGCGCGTAGACACCGGTGCCGGTCGCGGCGAGTGTGCCGGCCGTCACCGGCTTGCCAGACGTCCGCAGGCCGACGTGTCGAAATGCGTTTCCCGTGCCGTAGGCCAGTTCACCGTCCAGCAGCGAGGCCGCGCCGGAACGGGGATCGTCGAGCCAGGTCATCGGGCCACGCCCGAACCCGGCCAGCTCAACCTGGTGCAGAGTCGGCCGGTCGCACCGTGGCGAGTCGCAGGTGCCGATCCAGCCGACGCCGCCCGCGCCGTCTCGGACCAGAACTGTCGGCACGTCGCGCTCGTCGACGCGTACCTGCAGCACGGCGTCACGCTGCCGGAACCGCAGACCAGTGGCATCTCCGCTGTCGAGCCTGGCCAGCAGGTCCAGCTCCAGGGTGCCGAAGTCGGTCAGGTGCCGGTCGGTGCAATGCACCGTGTTGCACCGGGTCAGCGTGATCCGGGTGCGATGCTGTTGCGGCTTCTGCGAGTCGGCGCTCGCGTCGAGCACGTGGGCGCTGGCGACGACGACGGATCCGTCGCGGCCGGGCATGGCCGCCAGGTGCGGCTGGCCGTCCGTGCCGCCGGTGTGCCACTTGGTGACGCCCTGCTCGCACACGCCCGGCTGCCAGCACAGCTCCATCCGGACGGCGTCGTTGCCGTCGGTGCGTACCAGGTCGTCTCCGCCGCGGCCGTGCACCGCGGCCATGGCGACGGCCCTGTCCGGGCCGATGCCGGCGAGGTTGTGCGGGCTCGTGCCACCGACGTTGCGGTCGTGGAAGTCGGTGTGCTCGCAGGCGTCGTCGCGGCACCAGTGCACGGTGCTGCTGGTGACGATGACCGGGTGTGAGCCGGCCGGCCAGGCCACCGCTTCGACGTCCCAGCCGTAGTTGACGTCCTGAGCCGTCACGGTGGGCCCGCCACGGCCGGTTGCGGCCAGACCCCCGGCCAGCAGCGCCGGTACAGCGACGAGTGCGGCCGCGGCGATGCCCCGAGCGCGGCTGCCCACGGGCCTGTCCCGGCCATCCCTCATGACGGCCAGGTCGGCGTCGACCTTGGCGAGGTCTGCCAGGGTGCCAGAACCTGGATGGCGTTGCAGGTAGACCACCGCGAGGGTGGCGGCCTGCAGTGCCACAGCCACGACCGTTGCGCAGTCCTCGACGAGGTGGGCGACGATCGCCACACCGAGCGGCAGGGTGCCCGGTACCGGATAGGCATCGTGGGTGATCGCCCACACCAGCCGTGGTGCCAGACCCACCAGCAGCGGCAGGCCCGCGGTGCCCAGCAGCACCGAGACGTTGGCGGCCAGGCGCTGCCTGGCCACGGTCGCGACACCGCCAGCGTGAAGCACAGCCTGCGGGATCAGCAGTGCCGACCTGCACACCAGCCCGATCAGCAGCACCAGCGGGACGATCGCGATCAGCGGGCCAGGGCCGCGCGCGGCGCAGCCCACGATCACCGCCGCGCCGAGCAGAACGACGACCACGATCATGAGAACCGCGAGAACCATGGTGAGCATCGAACGAGCAGCCCTGCTCAGCGCCGCACGCCACGTCACCGCGCTGCCGCGCAGCGCGGCAGCCGACACCACCACACCTGCGCCGACAGCCAGACACCAGGCGACGGCCAGCAACGCGGTCGTCCAGCCTGCTTGACCGCCCGCCAGCCGGCTGGTGATCGGCTCCTCCGCCACCGCGTACCGCACCGCCAGCGCAGGCACCAGCGTCGGCACGAGCACCGCCAGCAGGTCCCGCCAGCGCGTGATGACCAGCGCGATGACGACCCCGGTGGTGGCGACGGGACCACGGGCTTTCAGCAGCTCCTGGTCAGGCGACGGGCTCAGCATCGCCGCAGGGTACGTCACCGGCTCCAACTGCGCGGGACGCGCCGTCGCCCAAGGCTGTCACCGCCGGTGGCAAGCGGGCAACGCCACCGGCACCGGCTCCGTACGATCACCGCGTAGCGCCCCTCACCAGACCAGACACTCGTACCCGGCGGATCGCGCAGCTTGCCATGTCCGCAGTGGTCGTGGCGTTGTTCGTCGTGGTGTGGTCGGCACCGCCCGGTGAGCCATCCGTGCCCCTGTCGATGGAACCACGCTGCTCCGACACCAGCCCTTGTCTCCCGTCGCCCCTGCTGCCGATTGCCCTCGGCGCCCTGCTGACGATGCTTTTCGTCAATTGGCTCAGCCCGTGGACGGGTGCGTTGGCCGGCACCGTATTCGTCGGTGGCACGGTTGCCGACACGGTAGTCAGCGATCTGCCGCCGCCTGACAGCGACGACATCGCCGTGATGGTGGTGTTCCTGGCCGCCGTGTGGCTGCTCGCCGGGCTCGCCGAACGTCAGCGCGGCGGCAGTGTCGACCTCGTCCGCAATCGGACAGGTGCCGTGCCCGCGCCCAGCGGGCCACGCGCGACGGACGGCCGGTTCCGGACATGGTGCCTGGTCGGGGCAGCCGCGCTGGTCGGCATCGGGATCTGGCAGCAGATCGCCGCCGAGATCCGGCAGGCAAAGGCGGAGGTCGTCGCGGCTGTGGTCCAGTTCTGGCCACGTCATCTCTGACCATCGACCGAGGCCATCTTGCCGAAGCGAGACAAGCTGTACCGGCATGCTCTCCGTCGGATCCCGACCCCCCCGCCTCGTGACAGGTGGCACCCGGTGGGGGTGGGGGAAACTACACCCCCACTCGGCAGGCAGCGTCATACCGGGCCGTACGCGGCGCGCCTAACTTGAGCATTGCCGCACGAAAGGTGTCCCCACACCGGGCGGCGGGATGAAATCCATCCAGTTCGTACGCACCGACGCCGGCTGGCGCAGCAGCGCGGCCGCATCGGCTACGACCGCCCGCAGCGATAGGAGAACCGTGGTCAACGGCAGTGCATCGATGCCAGACTCGAGCAGGAAGGCCACCGGCTCGCACCCGTCGGCGCAGGACGACGGGCCGCCGGCGCTGATCCTCGCCGGCCTGACCAAGACCTTCGGTGGCAAGCCCGCGGTCGACCGGGTCGACCTGACCGTTCCCGCGGGATCGTTCTTCGGCCTGGTCGGGCCCAACGGCGCCGGCAAGACGACGGCGTTGTCGATGGCGGTCGGGCTGCTGCGGCCCGACGCTGGCAGCTCGGCCGTGTTCGGTGTCGACATGTGGTCCGACCCGGTACGGGCCAAGGCCTTGATCGGGGTGCTGCCCGACAGCCTCGCGCTGCCCGAAAGGCTGACCGGGCGGGAACTGCTCACGTTTCTCGGCCAGCTCCGCGGCCTCGACCCGGCCGCGATCACCGAGCGGACCCGCGAACTGCTCGACGTGATGGACCTGGAGCACGCCGAACGGACGCTGGTCGTCGACTACTCGACCGGCATGCGAAAGAAGATCGGCCTGGCGACCGCGCTGCTGCACGCGCCCCGGCTACTGGTGCTGGACGAACCGTTTGAGGCGGTCGACCCCGTGTCGGCGATGGCGTTGAAGTCGATCCTGGCGCGGTTCGTGGCCGACGGCGGTTCGGTGGTGCTGTCCAGCCACGTCATGGCACTCGTCGAGCAGCTGTGCGACACGGTGGCCATCATGGTCGAGGGCCGTGTGGTGACGGCCGGTCCGCTCGCCGAGGTCCGCGGCCACGGCTCCCTCGAGGAGACCTTCGTCCGGCTGGCAGGCGGCGACGTCCGGGCCGCGGAGGGGCTGTCATGGTTGGCGTCCTGATCCGGATGAAGCTGGCGATCGTCCGGAACTCCATGACGGGCGGCAGAGCCGCATTGATGATCACCGGCGGGGTGCTCGGCCTCCTGGGCGCCGCCACCACCGTCTGGCTCAGCCTGGTGAACCCGTCCGGTCCTGGCGTGGTCCCTGATCTGCTCGCCACGACTTACGTCGTCTGGTTGCTCGGGTGGCTGGTCGGCCCGGTGTGGGGCGCCTCGTCGGTCCTGCGCGTCGAGCACTTCGCGCTGCTGCCGATGCCACGGCGGCAGTTGGCGATCGGCCTGCTCGGTGCCGCGTTCGTCGGCGTCACCACCGCGGTGACGGCACTGGCCTTCCTGAGCCTCGTCGTGTACGGCATCCGGCAGGGTGTCCTGCCGGCGCTCGTCTCGGTGCCGGCGGCCGCGCTGCAGCTGGTGCTGGTGGTGCTCCTGTCCCGTACGTCCCACAGCGTGTTCGGTCTGATCGCGCGGGGGCGCCTCGGCTCGGCGTTCACCGGGCTGCTGCTCGCCGCGTTCCTGGTGCTCACCCAGTCCGGCTGGATCGTCCTCGTCGTGATCGCCAACTCGGAAGTCCTCTCCACCGGGTTCCCGTCGGGGTACTCGGCCGTGGTGCGGGCGATCCCGTCCGGATGGGGCGTGGCCGCCGTCGAGTCCGCCCACGAGGGACAGTGGTGGCGTGCGGTCGGCATGCTGGCGGCCATGGTCGCGCTGAGCGGCCTGCTGCTGCTCGGGTGGAGCCGCACACTGGGATCGTTGCGGCACGGCCGGACGACGATCCGCGGCAGCAGCCACGCGCCGGCCGCCACTTCGCCGGTGCTGGCCGGGCGCACCGCGGCCGTCGTACGCAAGGAACTGCGCACCTGGTGGCGCGACCCGGCGCGGATCCAGATCCTGGCGATCGTGCTCGGGTGGGCGTTGGGAACCGCGCTGCTGCCGCTGACGCTGGGCTGGACGGCGGTTCTTCCCTGGGCCGGCCCGGGCATGGCGTTGATGGCGGCCACGGTGGCCTGCAACCTCTACGCCCCAGACGGCACCGCGCTGTGGCTGACCCTGCAGACCGGCAGCGAACGCGAAGACCTGCGCGGGCGGCAGTGGGCGTACCTGCTGGTGTTCGGGTCGCTGACCGTCGCCGTCACGGTCGGGTTCACGCTCTGGAGCGGGTACACCTGGGCCTGGCCGTGGGTGCTCGCGCTGGTGCCGGCCCTGCTCGGCGGCGGCGTGGGCCTGGCCCTGTACACCTCGGTCGTGGCGCTGGCACCCGGCCCGGACGCGCACAAGCGGCCGGACAACCCGCTCGAGCACGGCGAGACCCCGTGGCAGTCCCAGGTGCTGTTCTGGGTCGGCCTGCTGCCGGCCGTTCCGGCGGTCATGACGGTCGTCTTCGGCACCGTGTACGACAACGCCGTGCTGCTGTGGGCCGGTGGCCCGGTCGGGCTGGCCACAGGCGTCTTCCTCGGGTGGTGGCTGGGGCGGGTCGCGATCGGGCGGCTACGGGCCAAGGGCCCCGAGATGTTGTACCAGATGCGCACCGGGCGGGCCGCGAAGACCGTTGCCGCGGCGGCACCCAGGGTCGACGTGCCCAAAGTCAAGCTGTCCAGAAGGGAGAGCCTCGTCGCGGGACTCTCCTGGATCTTCGGCCCGCTCTGCCTCATTCCCCAGGGCGTCATCCCGGTGGTGATCCTGCTCGCCGGTGCCGAACAGAAGGTCTGGTTCCTCGCGCTGTACATGCCGGATCCGCTGCGCTGGCCGGTGGCCATCCTGATGGTGCTACTCGGATGCTTCCTGCTCCACCAAGCGATCCGGCTCACCGTCAAAAGCAGCCGGCTATGACGCTGCCCGCTGCCCGCTCTCGGCGAGCGCTTCGTCGACGGTGAGGTCGCGGCCCGCCGCGAGTTGCGCGTCGAACGCGTCGCCGCCGAGGAGGGCCTTGGCCTGGTCGTTGGTCTGCCGTTCCCATTCGGTGACCAACGGCCAGGGCACCAGCCCGATACGCTCTCGTGCCGCGCTGCCGGCTCCGGCGAGGCGAGCGGCGAGGCGGGCGTCCTGTCTGCGCAAGGCCAGTGCGCTGAGCGCGCCGATGCATCGGGTCAGCCCGTCGAGATTGTCGAAGGCGCGGTATGCGGCCACCGCGACGGCCAGCTCGGCCTGCGCAGCGGCGGGGTCGCCGGCCTGCATGGCGTCCAGCGCCAGCTCGTAGTGGGCCTCGGCGCGCAGGTTCTCGTCGTTGAGCACATGGGCGATGTCCAGCGTCTCCCGGTGGTGTTCCCGTGCCTGGTCGGTCTCACCGGCCAGGCACAGCAGCAGCCCGTAGTGGGACAGGACGTACCCGAGGCTGAGCGGGTCCTCGGCGGCGCGTGCCGTGCGCAGCGCCTCCTCGAAGTCGGTCCGGGCCTGCTGGGGTGCGGTGGCGGCCAGCGCGATCGCCCGCGTGGTGAGCAGCAGTGCGGTGCGCGGTGGGGGTGCGAGCCGACGGGCGTCGGGAAGTATCCGTTCGACCAGGGCGCTGGCTTCGGCGAAGGAGCCGTCGTTGAGCAGCCGGTTGGCCTTGAGCCAGGCCAGCGCCAGCTGGTCGTCGTCGGTACGCAGCCTGTCGGGGGGCAGCGACTGGATCCGCTGCCACAGCTCGGAGGTCTGCCGCAGGTGCCCGCAGGCCTGCATCCACACCCAGGCGTCGCCCAGGGCGCGCAGCAGCGGACCGGACGGCTGCCCGTCGCGGCCGATCCATTCGATCACGGCCTGCAAGTTGAGCTGCTCGCTGTCGAGCTGCCGCATGAGCTGGTCCAGGTGCCCTCGCCTGGTGCCCGCGGCGGTGAGGACGTCCAGAATGTACCGGTGCAGCCGGCCAGGTGTCGGGCCTGCCGGGTCGAGGCGCTCGGCGGCGAAGCGCCGGATCGGTTCGAGCAGTTGGTACGCGCGCTGACGGTCGGCGCGCTCGGACGGGCTCACCATGCTGCTGTCCAGCAGCATGGACAGGTCGGTGACGACGTCGGAGCCGTCGTCGCCGCAGACCGCGATCACGGCGTCGACGGTGAACGGGGCCGCGAACACCGACAGCCGGGCGAGCAGCTGCCGTGCGGTGGTCGGCAGCAGGTCGTAGCTCCAGCCGATCGTGCTGGTCAGGGTCTGCTGGCGATCGGGCAGATCGATGAGGGTGCCGGGTTGTTCGAGGCGGCCGTAGACCTGGGTCAGCATCTGTTCAGGGGTGAGCAGGCGCATCCAGGCGGCCGCCAGCTCCAGGGCCAGCGGCAGGCCGCCCAGCCGCCGGGAGAGCTCGGCGAGAATCGGTGCGTTCTGGCCGGTCAACTCGAAGCCGGGCTGGACGTCGCGGACCCGTTCGACGAACAGCCGTAGTGCGGGTGCCTGCGCCAGTTCCTCGACCGGGGCCGTGGCCGGTGGGACCTCCAGCGGGTCTACCCGCCAGTCCTGCTCGCCGCGCACCCGCAGGACGACGCGGCTGGTCACCAGGACGCGTAGGTGCGGGGCTCGCTGCAGCAGGTCCGCGACCACGGGTGCGGCGTCGAGCACCTGTTCGAAGTTGTCGAGGACGATGAGCATGTCGCGGTCGGACAGGCGCCGGTGCAGCGTGTCCAGTGGACGTTCGCGGCCCTGCACCACCAGGTCGAGCGCCAGGGCTATCGCATCGGGGACGCGCCGGGCGTCGGTGATCGTGGACAGGTCGACGAACGCCGCGCCGTCGCGCCACCGGCCTGCGGTGCGCTGCATCACCGCGAGGGCGAGCCGGGTCTTGCCGATGCCGCCGGCGCCGGTCAGCACGACGAGGCGGCGTTCGTCGGAGTCGAGCAGTGCGGCTATGCGGTCGAGGTCGCCGTCTCGCCCGATCAGCGCCGTCGCCGGTGCGGGCGGCGCGGCGACCTCGGTCTCGCGCACCGGGGGCTGCGGCTTGCCGAACCGTTCCGCGAGCAGGGTCGCCAGGTCGGTGAGGATCAGTTCGCGTAGCTGGGCGGCGTCGGTGAACTTCTTGTAGGAGGTCCGGCCGTCCTGCCTGATCCGGTCGAGCATCCGGGCCAGTTCGGGGTCGCGGCCTGGTGCGGGCGACCTGACGTACAGCAGTCGCGGCAGGTCGGTGGCGCGTTGCAGTTCGTCTTCGAGGCCGGAGACGGTCATGCCCGGCCCGACCCAGCCGTAGCGGTCGCCGTATATGCCGACGAAGACATCGGATTGGGCCAGGTAGGCACGGTAGACGTCTTGTGCCGGGTGGGGCCGGGCACCGGATTCGAACATGACCGGTGCCAGCCGCAGCTGTTCGATCGCTGTCCGGGCCGCGGCGCGCTCGGCGGCCAGTTCTTCCAGGGTCGAGGAGACGAATATGCGCAGCCGCTGGTCTGGCGTCCTGATGGCGCTGCGCGGCGGCGCGCCGGTGTCGGCCATAGCGTCGCCATTCTCATCGCTGTGCGCGTGGACCGCGGCGCCGTCGTCGGCGCGTCTGGCCGCCCGGTGCGGCTGCTGCCAGGTGTTATTCACGATACAGGCGTGGGCCCGGCGCTGCGGCAAGATCCAGTTGTCAGGTCCGGGCCTGCCGCACGCCGCTGGAGACCGCCCTGTTTTGGACAGGGTCCCCGTTGGGCCTGCGAGCCGCTGTCCGGGCGGGCTGCGTCGAGCTCTTCATGGCGGCCCCACGGTGGCGGAGAGTAACCAGCTGTCCGGCCCGTCAGTTGACTGATCAGGCCGTATCCACGGCCCTCACTGCATCTGACGGGATGTGAGTCCATGAATCGTACGCGTCTGCGGGCCGGCGCACCCGGCCCGTCGACAACACGGCGACCGCGGAGGCGGGCCTGGTCGCTGCTCGCCCTCCTGGCGCTGCCGCTGTCGGGCCTGACCGGCCTGGCACAACCCGCCCACGCGGTCGGCGGCGGATCTGACGCCACCGACGGCCAGTTCCCCTTCATCGCCCGGGTCACCCTGCCGGGTCTCGTGTGCAGCGGTGCTCTCGTCCGGCCCGAGTGGGTGCTGACGGCCGGGCACTGCGTCGACGCGCTGCGGCCATACCGCATGCGGGTCGCACTCGGCGGCACCACTGTCGAGACCGCGACCTCTGTCGCCGTGGCCGGCGCCCGGCGCCACCCGTCCTGGCCGTCCCAGCCCGGCGCCGACCCGTCGCTCGACCTGGCCCTGATCCGGCTCGCCGAACCGGCCGACATTCCGTTCGCGCCGCTGGCCGAGCCGGGCGAGTCGGCGGCCTGGGACGGCCCGAGTGACCCGATGACCGCGGTCGGCTGGGGCGTCACGGGACCGGACACCGGACCGGCCGAAACCCTGCAGACCGTTGACGGCACCGTCACCACCAGCACCGACGTGCTGACCGCGACCTTCGCCGCCGGCAGCGGCGTCTGCGGCGGCGACAGCGGCAGCCCCGCGCTGGTGACGACTCCACGCGGAACGGTCGTCGCGGGCGCGCTGTCCAAGGCCCCGGAGTACTGCGGCAGCCCCGGCACGTACGCCATGGTCGGCAGCGGCCCCGCCCGCGACTGGCTGCAGAGCGTGCTGGACAGCGGCCCCACCGAGCGCACCGAGCACCCGTGGACCTCCGAACGGGCCGCCAGTGAGCGGTACTGCACGCTCGCCGGCGACCGGGGCGTCGACGCCGGGGAGGCCGAACTGGTCCCCGGCATCGCGGCGCACCACACGTTGTGGTTCAACTACGATCCGCCGGACACGTCCACGCCGGTGGTGGTGTCCACCGCGGGCAGCACCGTGGACACCGTGGTCGGGGTGTTCCACTCCACCGGCGACACCCTGCAGCACGACCTGATGGCCCGGTGGACCCAGGGCGAGAACGACTCCCAGGGCACACCGCAGACCCTGCACACGTGGGCCAGCCAGGGCGGCGAGCCCTCAGAGCGGGTGTACCTGATCGGTGTCGGCACCCGCACCGAGAGCGACACCGGCCCGATCTGCGTGCAGATCATGCCGCAGTACCCGGCCAACGACGTCCCCACCGGAGCGGTGGCGATCAGCGGATCCACCGGCTCTCAGAACACCGACGTCGGCATCGCCACCGGCGACCCGGCCGAGGGGTCAGGGGCGGACGCACCGACGGCGACGGCCTGGTACCGCTGGACCGCCACGGCCGGGCCGGTCGAGTTCAGCCACACCGCCGGCGCCGCGCTGTCGGTCTACCGCGGACAGGTCACCGTGGCCGACCGCGTCGCCGCCGCGCCCCGGCAACTCGCCGGCAAGCAGAAAGACAAGAACAAGAAGCCCAAGAAGACCCATCGGGTGCGGGCGGCGAACCCACGGTTCACCGCGACGGCGGGCGAGACCTACTACATCGGTGTGTCCGGGACGGGCACGGTGCCCAGCGGCGATCTGGTGTGGAGGCACGGTACGACGCTGACCGTCGACGGACCCGGCACGGTCGCCAACGACTTCCCGGCCACCCTGAGCGGCACGCTGCGCGAGGACGGCGACGGCCCGATCAGCAGCCGCACCGTCACGTTCACGCTGGGCTCGGGCGCATCGGCGCAGTCGTGCACCGGCACCACCAACGCCGCGGGCGTCGCCACCTGCACCATCGCGAACGTGGCACAGCCCGCACCGGCGACCAGCGTGCCGGTGTCCGCCGACTTCGCCGGCGACGGTCAGTACCTGCCGTCCCAGGCGAGCGCGACCGCGAAGTTGCTCTACCACACCGGCCGCGCTGTCGGCCTGTCCAGCAAGGTGCTGGCGCTGCCGCCGCTCGTGGTGAGCGACACCGGGGAGATCTCCACCTCGGCGACCTCCCACACCGAGCGGGTCGGCGGCCGGGTCACCGCCGGCATCGTCCGCGCGAGCGCCATCGGCGCCCGCGTCGACACCGGCCAGGCCAGATCGGTCGCCAACGCGTGGACTGACGAACTGACCATCGGCCTGCCGGGCCTGCCCGCCATCCGGGCCACCGACGTGCACGCCGTGTCCCGCAGCACCTGCCAGGTCGGGCCGCTCACACCGGCCGCCACCGGGTCGGTGAGCCTGGGCGCGCTCACCATCGGCGGGGTCAGCCGACCCGTGGCCGCCATCGCGCCGAACACGGTGATCCGCGTCGGCGTACTGACCGTCACGCTCAACGAGCAGAAGCCGGTTCCCGGTGCCTCGGCCGGCCTGGCCGTCACGGCGTTGCGGGTCAGCGCGCCCGGCGTAGCCGATGTGGTCGTGGCGCAGGCCAGGAGCGACATCCACCACTGCGGTTGACGACACCCGGTTTCCTGAGTGGGGTCCCGGCTGCCGCCGGGACCCCACGTCGCGTCCGGCCCGATCCCCACTTGCCACAGAAAGGACATCTGGCGCAAAAAACGACGCTAGGCTGCGGTTGTCGATCAACAGGGGGATGGCATGGGTGCGACCCGACGAACACTGCTGACCAGCGCAGGCGCGGCAGCGACCGGTGGCCTGACAGGGGCCCACGGCTCGCCGGTCACCCCCGCCATCGCCGCGCCTGCAGCCGACCCCGTCGTGCCCGTGGTCGAGCCCGTCACGCTCGGCCCGGCCACGGACATCCCGGTCGGCGGAGGCAAGATTTACAGCACAGCGATGGTCGTCGTCACCCAACCCGTGGAAGGCGACTTCAAGGCGTTCACATCGACCTGCACACACTGGGGCTGCCAGGTCACCGCCGTCGAGAACGACCAGATCATCTGCCGTTGCCACGGCAGCCGCTTCTCGGCGACCGACGGCTCCGTCGTCGTGGGCCCCGCCACGCTGCCCCTCGGCCCGAAGGCCGTCACCATCAGCGACGGCCAGATCACCCTCGGCTGAGCACGACCCCCGCCGGTCGACGGATGCGGGTGCTCAGGTCACGCCGCTTCGACAGGCAGCCACAGCTCGCAGGTCGCGGTGCTGAAGTCGGCCGCCCGGTCGAGGATCGCGACGATCGACGGACCCGGCCGCAGCCGCCACGGGTTGGACGGGAACCACTCGGTGGCCGTCGCGGCCCAGGTCGTCTGAAGCGCCTGCGGGTACGGGCCGGAGGTGCTGAAGACCGCCCACCGCCCCGCCGGCACCTCGATGGCGTCGAGGTCGCCGGGCACGGCGGCGTCCGCGGCCACGGCGACGCCATGCAGGTAGGTCAGCTGGGTGCCTTCGACCGCGTCGGGGTCGACGCCGTCGGTGACCTGCAGCAGACCGGCCGGCTCGGCGGCGCTGAGGGCCTTCAGCCGGCCGTGCTCGGCCACCGGCAGCGAGGCGATGTGCTGCTGGATGTGCGGGTTGACGCCGTGGTGGATCAGCGGAACACGGGCCGCGTGCCCGATGAGGCGGAACGCGGGGCGCTCGACGATGCGGGTGTCCATGGGGATGCTCCCTTCGACGGTCAGGCGGAACCTGAGCTGCGGTTGTGTACGAAGGGGGCCACCATCGCGGCGGACGTCACCGGGGCTCGCCCCGTGCACGGCCCGGAACGCGCGACCGAACGCCTCGGTCGAGCCGTACCCGTGCCGGACCGCGATGCTCAGCAGGTCGTCCTCGCCGCGGACCACGTCGGCGGCGGCGACGGTCATGCGCCGGCGGCGTACGTACTCCGACAGCGGCATGCCCGACAGCGACGAGAACATCCGGCGCAGGTGGTACTCGGTGGTGCCGAGCGAACCGGCCAGCCCGCCGAGGTCGAGCTCCTCGGTGAGGTGCTGCTCGACGAGGTCGACGAGCCGGTTGAGTGCCGAGATCATGTGGCCTCCCTTCGACGTCAAGCCTGGCCGAACAACCCCCGGCCGCGCCCGATCGCGGCGAACCGATCCGATCATGCGGACGGCCGGCCGTGCGACCAGGGGCATGCCCCGCCGAGGCGATCGTGCACCGGCTCGACCGGCCGCTGGACCGCGACACGCTGCTGCTCGGTATCGCCACCAGCCGTGGGCTGCTGCTGGAACTGCTCGCCGGAGCCGATCCGGCGGCGACCGACGCCGCCTACCGGCTGTTCGTGCGCAGGTGGATCCACTCACGAACGGCGGGCGACGGCCGAGGAGAGCGCGGGAGCTGAATGCCAGATCCTCCGCTTGCGCGGAGGTACCCCCCGAACCTTCCGATCCGACAAGGAGAAGGAAGCGCCTCCATGACCGCACGGGCGGTAAGCGGACGCGCTACTCAGTCGGATGCTCTGCCAGTTGAGCCAGCGACCCAGGCGTAGATCATCGCACCGGCCGAGCCGCCGGGGTGATCGAGTTTCGGAACGTGCCCCGGTCAGGCGGAACCTCGTCAGTCCTCGACCCAGCTGTGCCGGCGGGCGAGCGCCAGCATCTCGTTCCGGCGCGTGTCGAGGGCTCGCTCAGTCCGCTGCGAGCCTGCTCTTCTGCACCTTGCCGAGGGCGTTGCGCGGCAGCGCCTCGACCAGCCGCACCTGGCGGGGACGCTTGTGCGCCGACAGGTGCCGCGCCACGAAGTCGATCAGTTCGGCCTCGTGCACGCCGTCGCCCACCACGTACGCGGTCACCTGCTGGCCGAGGTCGGGGTGGGGGGTGCCGACCACGGCGGCCTCCCGGACGCCGGGGTGCGCGAGCAGCGCGTCCTCCACCTCGCCGGCGCCGATCCGGTATCCACCGCTCTTGATCAGGTCGGTGGCGGCCCGGCCGACGATGCGGTGCCAGCCGTCCGGGCCGATGGTGGCCACGTCTCCGGTGCGGAACCAGCCGTCCTCGGTGCGGGTGGCCGCATCGGCGTCGGAGCGGTTGAGGTAGCCCTCGAAGAGGGTCTGGCCGCAGACCTCGAGTTCCCCCATCCCGTCCGCAGGGACCGGCCGGCCCGCCTCGTCCACCACCCGGGTCCGCACTCCGGGCAGCGGCAGCCCGACGGTGCCTGGGCGGCGGGGCCCGTCGGCCGTGGCGCTCACGGTGATCAACGTTTCGGTCATGCCGTACCGCTCGACGACCTGATGGCCGGTGAGACCCGCGAGGTCGGCGAAGACCGACGCGGGCAGCGCGGCGCTGCCCGAGACCAGCAGCCGCGCCGCGCGCAGCGCCCGGGCCGAGTCTGCGTCGGCGGCGATCCGCGACCAGATGGTGGGTACGCCGAAGTACAGCGAGCCGCCCGCGGCCGCGTACTGCTCCGGGCGGAACCGGCCCACGTGGTGCAGCCCGCTGCCCACCCGCAGCGGACCGAGCACGCCGAGCACCAGGCCGTGCACGTGGAACAGCGGCAGCCCGTGCACCAGCCGGTCGTCCGGCGTCCAGGCCCAGGCCGCGGCGAGCCCGTCGAGGCAGGCGGCGACGGCCCGCCGGGACAGCACCACGCCCTTCGGCGCACCGGTGGTGCCGCTGGTGTAGAGGATCAGTGCACTGGTGGCCGGGTCGGGCTCCGGGTGGCTCGTGTCCGAGTGCCGGGTGAGGTCGACAGGGACGACCGGCGGTCCCGAGGTGGGGTCCGGCCGCTCGCCGTCGGCCGGTGCGAGCAGCGCCCCGGCCTGCGAGTCGCGCAGGATGTGGTCGCGTTCCACCGGTCCGGCGTCCGGCGGCACCGGCACGACCGCCGCGCCGGCCAGCAGCGCGCCCACGACGCCGACCACGGTATGCATGCTGGACGTCGCCGTCACGGCGACCCGGTCGACACCACGCAGGTCGTCGGCGACCGCGGCGGCGAGGCGGCGCAGCTGCACCCAGGACACCGCCTGGCCGTCGACCCGGACCGCGTCGGGGCGCTCGTCGGCGGACCCGGACAGCCAGCTGAGCAGCGCCATGGCGTATGCCTTTCCGTCGTTGCTCCGAGGTGCGCGCCAACCGGCTGCGGCGCGCCGTCCGGGAGTTGATGACCCGCCGCGGCGCCGATCTGCGCTTCGGCCGTACGCTGCCACGGGCGTTGCGTGCGGCGGGCCTGGTCGATGTCACGGCGGCCGGCTGCTTCCCGGTCGGCGGGGTGGCCTGCGACCGCTTGAAGACCGCGACGGTGCGCATGGTCCGCGCCGAGTTGCTCGCGGCGGGGCTGGCCAACGACGTCGAGATCGACGCGCACCTGGCCGCCGTCGATGCGGGCGGGCTCGACCTCACCCTCCGCCGCTGATCTCGGCATGGGGACGTCGCCCGGCCTGACCTCAGCAAACCAGCTCCATGCCTACCCGGGGGTGACCGCGAACGTTCGGCCGGGTTCGCGACGGGCCTGGCTCTGTCACGGTCGTGCCGGGCTCGATCCGCCGGCGGGAACGTATGACCAGACCTCGCTGTGCACTCCTACTGGTGGCGGCGCCTGCTCACCCGCGCGCTCGGCGGCGGAGCGGTGGCCGTGCGCGAAGGCGGGCGAACTGACCCATGCCTGGAATGCATCCTCGTCGCGCCAGCGGGTGATGACGAGCCACGTGGTCCGCTCGTCGTTCGGGCGGAGCAACTCGAAGCCTTCGAATCCGTCCTGGTCATCGACGGCGCCGGCCCGCGCGGCGAAGCGGCGCGCCAACTCGTCGCCGCTGTCGGCCGGCACCGTGATGGCATTGATCTTGACAATGGTCATGTTGCTATTCTGTCCGACCGGCCGGGAAGGCATCCGCACACGCGCCGGGGCGAACACGAGCCCGTCTGGCTGATCATGTGATGGCGACTGATGAGCGATACGCCGGGCCGCGCATGCCGCCAGGACGCGCGGACGGAGTCAGCACCGCCGCAGCGGGCAGCCCACGGCATGGGCGGATGGCCCGATCCCTCGTGCGGTGGGCTCGCCGTCTGGTCACCGGCTGGCCTGTGAGCGCCACCGCCGGAAGGCCCGGCCGGCGAAGTAGCCGAGGACGGTGACCGTCACGGCCGCGACAGGCAGCAGAAGGAGGAGTTCTGTGATGTTGAGGTTCTCGAGCACCCCGGGAGGATAGGGGTAAGCAGCCGAGCGCGTGACCCCGGTTAGGCCGAACGGCCGGTGTCGTCGATCCGTCGCCCCTGCGGAAGCCCGCCGAGCGGGGTGTTCCGGTCGGCCCACAGCGGTAAGCGGGAGCAACCGCCGTTGTCGGTTACGCCGACGACTGAGTCGGGACTCAGCCGTGAGCCAGCGGATGCTCCTCGTCGCGCGGTGCGCGCACGTTTGCCAGGCGCTTCTCCGACGACGCGCCGAGGTTCGCGAAGTTACGGCGGGCCGCGGTGAGGCTGAGCTTGCCGTTCGGCCCGCCTCGCACTTCATCCGCGTCGTGCTGGTCCTGGCCGTCGTCCTCCCAGAAGCACACCGGGCAGAGCTCATATCCGCCCCGCTCGTCGAGGGTCAGGTACCCGCAGCACGGACAGGCGTACGGTCCGCCGCCCAGCGGCCGGCTCACGTTCACGAACTTTCCCTCGGTCACGCGGGCGATCCTGCCACCTTCGTACACATGTCACACCCACAACCAGGAAGAACAGCTTCGGTGACCCACGGGCGAGTCAACGCTGGTCACCGAACGCCCGTAGCTCCGCTGTGACAGTGTCCTAGGCGCGTTGCCAGCTCACCGCAGTGCGACTCGGATCGATCATGATCTTGGCGTGGTCGTCGGGCCACGGTGCCTCGAAGGCTGTCCGCACGTGGCCGAGTCCGACCGTACCGGTGATCAGCATGGCCGGGTCGACCTTGCCGTCGGCGAGCATGTGCAGGGTGTCACGGAATTCAAGCGGGGTGTAGCCGACCACGAACCTCAGGTGCCGGGCTGTGCGAACGGCATCTGAAAGCGTTCGACGGTCCGGGCCGGGCAAATCACGACATCGAGCAGACCACCCGGGTCTACCTCGAACACGATCAGCAGGTACGCGAAGTCTCCGCGCGGCTGGCCGTGCACCCCAACACCGTCCGGTACCGGATACGGCGATTCCAAGAACTCACCGGCCTCGACCTCAAACGCACCGAGCACCTGGTCACGGCATGGTGGCTGCCGAACCGCCGGCGCTCGACACCCTAGAGCGGGGTGGCGCCCCGGTCGTGGCCGGGCGGGGCGCCGGGCCGGCAGACTTCGGCCCGCGATGGCATGGCCTTCCTTGAACGCGGCGCCGTCATGGCGGCCCCCACAGGTCTCCCGCATTGCCCTGCGCCAGGTGCTCTTCGTACACGCCGACCTTGAAATCGATCACTTCGAGGCAGGCGGTCAGCTCCGCGATCCGCTCCACCACCACATCCCGATGCTCACGCAGCAGCTTGAGGCGGATGTGCTCGTTGCCGACTCCCTGCCGCACAAGCTCGGCGAAGCGCCGGATCGTGGCCAGCGGCATACCCGACGCACGGAACCTCATGCAGTACTCCAGCCACTCCACATCCCACGCCGAGTAGACGCGACGGCCGCGCCCATCGCGCCGCACCTCACCCGCAAACAGACCCTCCCGCTCGTACAGGCGCAGGGTGTGCACACTCAGGCCGGTCCGCGCGCAGACCTGGCCGATAGTCAGCCCACTCGCCGCCGCGGTCATCCGCCGAGCGTACGCCGTTGACCTAGACCCCGGTCGAGCATCTAACTTCGGGTTCATGACCACACCGCAGCGCGGGATCGGCTCGGGTTTCGACGCCCGCAGTACCACCGACGACGTTCTCAAAGGGATCGATCTGACCGGCAAGACGGCCATCGTCACTGGCGGATACTCCGGCCTCGGGCTGGTGACGACACGCGCGCTGGCTGGTGCCGGCGCCCACGTCGTCGTCCCCGCCAAGCGACCCGAGCTCGCCAGGCAAGAGCTCGGCGGGATCGACGGCGTCGAGATCGACGCACTCGACCTGGCCGATCTCGACAGCGTCCGCGGGTTCGCCGAGCGCTTTTGCGCCTCCGGCCGCGATGCCGACATCGTCATCAACAACGCGGGCATCATGGCCTGCCCCGAGACTCGGGTCGGCCCAGGCTGGGAGGCGCAGTTCGCGGTCAACCACCTCGGCCACTACGCGCTGATCAACCGGATCTGGCCCGCGATCGCCCGCGCCCGCGGCCGGGTCGTCGCCGTCTCCTCCGGTGCCCACGGCATCACCGGCATCCGCTGGCACGACGTGCAGTCCACGACGGGCTACGACCGCTGGCAGGCGTACGGGCAGGCCAAGGCAGCCAACGTGCTCTTCGCCGTGCACCTCGACAAGCTCGGGCGCGATGCCGGCGTCCGAGCGTTCGCGCTGCACCCCGGTGCCATCCTCACCCCCTTGCAGCGTCACCTGTCCACAGACGAGATGGTCGCCGCAGGCTGGATCGACGAGGACGGCAACCTGGCCGACCCGACCTTCAAGACCCTCGAGCAGGGCGCGGCGACGCAGGTGTGGGCAGCGACCTCACCGCAGCTCGCGGGCATGGGCGGCGTGTACTGCGAGGACTGCGACATCGCCGGCCCGGCAAGCGACTCGGGCGGCGTGCACGCCCACGCGATAGACCCCGCAGAGGCGGCGCGCCTGTGGGAGTTGTCGGCCGAGCTCACCGGCGTGGACGCGTTCAGGTCCCTGGTCGCGACGACAACCGGCTGACGTCGAGCGTGGTCGCCCGTCAGACGGAAACGGCCGGCCGCATGATGTGCCTACGCGGGATCGTCCCACGTACTTTCCGGTGCCGTCGCGCTACGGGATTGGGGTCTATAACCGACGCCCGTCGCGGAGAGGTTCGGCCGACGCCCCGAGGCCTGCCGTGCCGGCGGCCCTTCGCCTGCCTACGGACATCATCGCAAGGGTGCACGCCAGGCCCACCAGGCCGACGATGACGTTGCTGACGATGGCGCCCACGCTTGGTGCGGGTCCGCTGACAAGCCAAGGTGCGACGATCGCCCATGCGCTGATGATCGGGGCGACCCACACGATCCGGTGCGAACGTCCGTACATGGTGGCGAAGCACAATGCCAGCACCGCCAGTGCGACACCGGTGAAGACGTTGCTCGCGGTCAGGCTGGAGTGGCTGGTGAAGCCGACCACCCATGGCGAGATGGCGAGGTAGAGACCCGCGAGGAAGGTCAGACCTTCTACTACCTGTGCCGCCTTGGTTTCGGCGGCTTCCTCGTACCGCAACCGAAGCTCGGCAAGGTCGGGATGATCTTCGATGGAAGGAGTTCGAACAGTCATGGCTACCGCCCTCCGAACACGGACGTCAAACAATCTTTCCCAAAGCCCGTCTTGCCCGATTTTACGCTGGTTCGCACAAGGAAGCTCGCCGAGCCGCCGGCGAACTGCTGCGAGGAACCGCACTGCTCACGGGTGCTGTCGCACAGAGCGGCCACCTGGTCCAGCCAGGTCAACACGATGACCTGGCGGGTGATCCCCGACGGTCCGCACAGCGTGATGGCCACGCCCGGTAGACGCGCCGAGAGCGCGTAGAGGCAGTGGACCAGGCCGGCTCCGCCGAACGTGACGCCGGCGAGATCCACGTACAAATGGCGTACTCGACGTACGTCGGGGGACGGTGAGGCTTCGACGGCCTCACCGTCCCCGCAGCCGGCGTACCTGCGTTTCGATCGCGCGGTACGGGTGGATCTTGCTGCTACCGCACGCCGTACGCTCTGACGATCGCCTGCTCCACGCCGTTGCCATGCTCATCGAGCAGGTCGACCTTCAGCGAGACGTACCGGCCGGACGCGGCGGCGTTGTTCACCTGTGCCACCCAGCCCTCGCCGGTGTGCACGACCGGCACCTCCATCCAGTCGGTGATCTCGGAAGCCTCGGTCGGGGCGCCGTAGGACACCCATGCCCGCGCCGCGACGATCCGGCCGGCGTCATAGCCGGGCTGACCTTCCGCCGACAGCCGGACAGGGTAGTGGGACACGGCGGGCGCCAGGTTGTACAGGTCGAGTTCCATGTCGTATTCGGGCAGCAGCAGCGGCAGCCGTTCGGCGACCCCGTCGGCGGGGCGGGCCGAGCGGAAGCGCCAGAAGGTGTCGGTCCCGAATGACATCTGCCAGTTCGGGTCCACCTCAGGAGATCTCTGCACGTACAGCCGAAGTCGGTAGTCGGCCGGCGCGTCCGGCACCTGCAGCACCATGTACCCCGGCTGGTCTGCCTCGCCGCGGCCGAACAGGGTTCCGTTGCGGTACAGGTCCACCCGCCCGTAGTCATAGGCCGCGGCCTGCCCGAAATGGTGGGGATCGCTGTCGCGCCACAGCGGGATCGACGCGGTCACGGTGTTCGCCTCGCGGATGCCGATCGGCGCCCGGACACCGGTGTAGGTCCAGCCCACACCCGGCCGGGCCGGCTGCTTGTACCAGCTCTCGGAGCTGCGGCCCGCGACGTGCCTCCTCGGGCCGTCGGTGTCCAGCCCGTTCCAGGTCCCGCTGATCGCACCGTGCCACCACAGTGTGCTGTCCGGGGTGTAGTACTCGACCCGGGTCACCGGGGCGTCGAGCGGGTGGACGTCACCGACGAGGTTCGCGCCGAGGTTGAAATCCGCGGCGTACGGGCGCTGCACGAACATCACGTCGTAGAAGGACGCGGGCGCGCCCTTCGTGTACCAGTCGGTTTGCACCCTGGCCAGCCGGTCGTCGTGGTGTTTCACGCGAAGGGCACCGTTGATCCGGCCGTCCGCGATGAACGACAGGTTGTAGACGTACGGGCTGCGGGAGACCGGCGTGCCCTGCCAGGCGAGCCGAACGGGTCCCTTCGCGAGCCGGCCGCGCAGCTGCTCCTCCACGGGCTGGGTGACCGAGAGCGTGGGCAGCGACGGGCCCGCGTACAGCCGCGGCAGCCACCGGCCGGGCGCATCATGGGCGAGCACCACACCGAGCGCGCCGGCGTTCGTCGCCTCGTACACCGCCTGGTTGACGTCGGTCGGGCTGTTCACCAGCACCAGCCGCCCGGTGGCGCCGGCTGCCGCGAGCTCGGCCGCGGTGCCGGATCCGGCATCGACCAGCTCCGCGATACGGGTATCGGGCAGCGCCGGTGAGCGCGGCAGGTATTCGACCGGCACCGCAGCACCGTCACCCGCGACGGTCACGGACAGCTCCGGAGCGAACATCCGCCACGTCGCCGAGAACTCGAATCCGCCGGTCCTCGCCTTGCCGGTGGGTGCGGCGTACACCTCGTCGGTGTATTTGCCGAGCGTCATCCCGCCCGTGACCAGCCATCTGTCCCACCAGCGGCCGTAGTCCAGGCGCAGGCCCTGGCTCTCCGCGGGCCGGTCCGCCTCCACCCGGATGCGGTGCGCCCGCCGAGCGTCGTAGTGCAGGACGGTGTCCCGGTCGAGGACGATCTCGGGATCACCGAGGTAGGCCACCGACTGCGCGACACCCTGCTGACCTGTGGTGCCGGGCTCACCGCTGAAGATGAACGCGGAGATCGCGTACCGGCCGGCCCGCAGCCGCATCGTCTGCTCGCGCACCCCTGCCGGGAAGTAGTCCTGCCAGGTCGCGTCGTCCAGGCCGGTCACCTCGACGCTGCTGGAGAAGGTCGCGCCCTCGCCCCGCCGGTCGGTGGTACGGATGGTCAACTCCACCGTCTCCGGCTCGACCCAGAACGCGAACGGCGTGACGACCTCCTGGCTGCCGTCCGCGGTGCGCGCGGTCAGGCGGCCGCCGAAGGAGCCGTACGCCTCCAGTGCCAGTTTCGCGCTCGCGTCGACGGTGACCGGGACCTCGGCGGTGCCCCCGGCCGGGACCGTGACGCTGCCGGCACCCAGCGAGACCATGCCGCGGGGCGCTGGGGCCCCGTCCTCACCGGTGACCTCGCCCAGCTTCACGTTCAACGTGACCGGGGTGCTCGCGGTGTTGGTGTAGGCGATGTGCGCCGTCGCGGTCTGGTCGCGCCCGTGCGGCCAGCTGAAGGCGGCCACATCGACAAGTCCGGGCCCGAGCACGGTCTGCCGGGTGGCACGCGCGACGTCCAGCATGCCCGCGCCCTGCTCCTGCACACGCGATGCGGTACGGGGATGCGCCGCCGATACGAGTGCCGCCTTGATCCGCGCGGGTGTCCAGTCCGGGTGCTGCTGGGCCAGGATCGCTGCCGCGCCGGCCACGTGCGGCGCGGCCATCGACGTCCCGGACAGGGCCGTGTACGCGTTGTCGCCGTTGCCGCCGGCCTTGGCCGCCATGATGGCGACGCCCGGGGCAGCCAGATCGGGCTTGCTACGCCCGCCTCCGGCGACGGCGCCGCGGCTGGAGAACTGCGCGGTGGCGCCTTTGTCGTCGACCGCGCCGACAGTCAGCACACTGGGAGCGCAGCCCGGCGACGACACCGTCGAGCGACCCGGGCCGGCGTTGCCCGCCGCCACCACGAACAGGGCTCCGCTGGTCGCGGCGAGATGCTCGACGGCGACGGCAAGGGGGTCCGTGCAGTCGGGGGACTCGCTGCCCAGGCTCATGTTGACCACGTCGGCGCCCTGGGCGACGGCCCACTCCATGCCGGCGATGATCCAGGACGTCTGCCCGTGCCCGTAGTCGTCGAGCACCTTGCCGACCAGCAGCTGGGCTGAGGGGGCCACGCCGCGGGACCGGCCCTGGGAGGCGGCGCCCGAACCGGCGATGGTCGACGCGACGTGCGTACCGTGGCCGTCGAAGTCGTCGATCTTCCACGTGTAGGTGAAGTTCTGCTCGGCAACGACCCGGCCCGCGAGGTCGGGGTGCGCGGCGTCGTACCCGGTGTCCAGGACCGCCACCTTGGTGCCCGCGCCGTCGAAGCCGGCACTCCACGCGGCGGGCGCGCCGATCGCCGGCACGCTGCTGTCGAGGCTGGCGCTCACCTTGCGGTCCAGCCAGATCGTGGTGCGGGGGCCACCGGCCCCGGTCGCTTCTGCGGCCAGGTCGGACCATACCTGCGCGGTCTTGTTCTTCGGTGCGGTGAACGCGACCGCGGACGCCGATGGCAGCGTCCGGCCCCGTGTCGCCTCCTTCGGGACCGGCAGGACCCCCCGCGCCGCGGCGGCATCGTCCTTCGCCACCGCCAGCAGCGGAATGGTGTCGGTGGACGCGTCGTCGTAGCCTTGCGCCACCAGACCGCTGACGTTGAACAGCTCCTCGTCGAGCAGGCCGCCGGCGAGCAGCGGCACGGCCTCGGCCGGGATCACGTACAGGTCGGCTCCCCGCTGCCGGGTCAGGTAGTCCGAAGCGGGCAGTCCGTCGCGCTCCAGGCCGGCGGAGTGCATACCGTTCGCGTCGGTCCGCAGGACCGCCCGGTCACCGGTGATCAGCGTGACGGTGGTGACCTTCGCCTGGCCGAGCGCGCCGACCTCGCCGCTCGTGCTGTCTGGTCCGGCGTGTGCCGGAGCGGTAAGTAGAGATAGAAGTGTGGCTGCGGCAACTACAGCAGCATTGCGGCGGGTGGCGATCATTGGTCTCCTTTGTATGGAGTCGCCGATGGGCCGCCCCAAGGTGCCACAGGCACCGATGATGATCTACACCCGACGGGGGCGGGCCTGCGCCATGGCGGAAGCCCGCCAATGTCACTCACGCCGACGCGACCGGCCGGGGTGTCATGGCCGGTGGGCTCTCCGCGGCGGGTGTCGGCCTCCCGCTGCAGCGTGTCCCTGTCCCAGATGACGACAGCTCCCGGAACGGCGTCATGCAAGACGTCCTCGAGGTGGTGCAGTGTGCGCCGGCGCGGGCCGCCGACCGCGAGGACGATGTGGATGCCGCCGAGGACGACCGGTGCCAACGCCATGCCCCGGCCGGGTCCCGCGCCGTGTCAGACGAGCCATGGTGGCCGGTTGGCAGGTGGCGGCGCAGCATGTCGACGGTGATGCGGCCGGTCTCGCCGGTCCAGCCCGGCGGCGTCTCATCCAGCGTGTGCACCAGGTCCAGGTTGAGGCGGTCGGCCCGCGTCGTTGGCGGAATCCAGCCATGGCACGACCCCGCCAACATCAACTATTCACCATGCGCGCCACGGCCCGGTAGACCCTATTCATGATCTTCCCCTCACAAGGTTCATCCTTCCGGCGCGGGCGGCTGATCTCGATGGCCGGCGTGGTGCCGCTGCTGGCGGCGAGCATCGCCGTCGTCCAGGCGCCCGCACATGCCGTGGCGAGCAGTCCCGCCGTGCCCGCGAAAGCCACCGCGACCCATAAGGTCACGCTGGTCACCGGCGATGTCGTCACGGTCACCACGATGGCCGACGGCAAGCAGACCGCCGATGTCGACCGGCCGGACGACGCCGTCGGCGGAGTGCGGCTCCAGCAGATCAAGGGTGACGTCTACGTCATCCCGGACGAGGCGGCGGGTCTGCTCGCCGCGGACCGGCTCGACCGGGAGCTGTTCAACGTAACCGATCTGATCGAGATGGGTTACGACGATGCGAAGTCCGGTGGGGTGCCGCTGATCGCGACGTACACCCCGGCGAAGTCGCGGGCGGCGGTGGAGCCGAAGGCGCCGCGTGGCAGCAGGCTGGTGCGCAGGCTGGCCGGTATCGGCGGTGCGGCGCTGAGCGCGGAGAAGAAGCAGGCCCGCACCTTCTGGAGCACGATCGCGCCACCCTCGGCCGCGTCCTCCTCGGCCGCGCCGGGGTCCGTGGCGGTCCAGGGCAGCGCGACGCTGGGCGGGGGTGTGGCCAAGCTGTGGCTCGACGGGCGGGTGAAGGTCAACCTGAAGGAGAGCGTGCCGCTGGTCGGCGCGCCCGAGGCGTGGGCCGCCGGTTTCACCGGCAGGGGCGTGAAGGTCGCAGTGCTCGACACCGGGGTCGACGTCAACCACCCGGATCTCAAGGACCAGATCGACGGCACCGCCAGTTTCGTGCCGGGTGAGGCGGTCACCGATGTCAACGGTCACGGCACGCACGTGGCGGGCACCATCGTCGGCACCGGATCGGCGTCCGGCGGTGAGCTCAAGGGTGTCGCCCCCGACGCCGACCTGATCGTGGGTAAGGTGCTCGGCGGTCCGGAGGGCTACGGCCAGGACTCCTGGATCATCGCGGGGATGCAGTGGGCCGCGGAGTCCGGCGCGGACATCGTCAACATGAGCCTCGGCGACTCGGTGCCCTCGGACGGCAGTGACCCGATGTCGCAGACGGTGGATACGTTGTCGGCGCAGTACGGGACGCTGTTCGTGATCGCGGCGGGTAACGGAGGTCCGGAGACGATCTCGACTCCGGGTGCGGCGGCGTCGGCATTGACGGTGGCGGCGACGGACAAGCAGGACAACCTGGCGTACTTCTCGAGCACGGGTCCGCTGGCCTACTCGGGTGGGATGAAGCCGGACATCGCTGCGCCGGGGGTGGACATCACGGCGGCGCGGTCGCAGGAGATGACCGACGGCGGTGAGGGTCTGTACCGGACCATCAGTGGCACGTCGATGGCGACCCCGCATGTGGCGGGTGCCGCGGCGATCGTGGCTCAGCAGCACCCGGACTGGACCGGTGCGCAGCTCAAGCAGCATCTGATGAGCACGTCGAAGGGTCTGGCGGACCGGTACTCGCCGTACGAGGTGGGCACCGGGCGCCTTGATGTCGCCGCCGCCGTGCGCACCACGGTCGACGGCACCGGCTCGCTGTTCTTCGGCAACTACAACTGGCCGCACGAGCCAGGTGACGTCGCCGTGATGAAGGATCTGACCTTCACCAACCACGGCGCGGCCGACGTGACGCTGAACCTGGCGCTGACCAACACGGGCGGCCCGTTCACGCTGGGCGCGTCAACGGTGACCGTCCCGGCCGGCGGCACCGCCGCGGTCCCGGTGACCGGTGACCCGCGGACCGCCGCCTCCGGCCGCCACACCGGTTACGTGGTCGGCACCGACGCGGCCACCGGCCGGCCGCTGACCCGCACCTCGGTCGGCATGGTCAAGGAGGACGAGCGCTACGACCTGACCATCAAGCTGCTCGGCAAGGACGGCAGCCCCGCCGCAGGCGTGGTCGTGCTCAGCAAGACCGGCGACTACTGGCCGTACCAGGTTTACGTCGACGGTTCGGCCACGTTGCGCATGCCCCCCGGCACCTATGCGTCGTTCGCCTACCTCGAGGTTCCCGGCGAGAAGCCCGACCGCTCGGGTCTGGCCACCCTGGTCGACCCCGAGACGGTCCTGGACACCTCCGCCGAGATCGTGCTGGACGCCGGCAAGGCGCGGCTGCTGGACACGCGGGCGCCCCAGCGCGCCGAGGACCGCCAGCGCAAGGTCGACCTGAGCATCGTCGACAGCCTCGGCATGGAACTGCGCAACGCCTACCAGATCCCGACCGCCTACGACGACCTGTACGTCTCGCCGACCGAGGCGACGACGCAGAACCGGTTCACCCTGACCACCCGCTGGCGTAAGGGCGAGCCCCTGCTCGGCCTGAGCGCGCTCGGCGGCCTGCTGCGTTTCGATACCATCGTTCAATCCGGCAGCGTGACCGCCAGCGGCACGGACTCAGCCCGGGCGGTCTACGCGGGCAAGGGCGCCGCAGCCGACTACAAGAAGGTCGACGCCCGGGGCCGGATCGTCGTCATCGAGCGCAGCGACGAGGTAGCACCGGCCGAGCGCACCGCGGCCGCGGCCGCCGCCGGCGCCAAGGCCCTGATCGTGGTCAACGACGGGGTCGGCGGCCTGCTCGAGCACGTCGGTGAGTCGCCGATCCCGGTGGCCACCGTGCACCGCGACGCCGGCAAGGTCCTCATCGCCCTGGCGAAGCTGGGCATCTTCACGCTGACCGCCAAGCGCACCGAGTACACGAGTTTCGTGTACGACCTGACCCGCGACTACCCCGGCCAGGTGCCGGACCGGCCCCTGGTCTACACGCCGAGCCACGGCGACCTGGCCAAGATCGAGGCGCGGCACTACAACGCCGCGGCCCCGAGCATCGGTGGCGGCTACCGTTTCGACGTCACACTGAGCCCCTCCCTCGGTTTCCTGGAGCGCGAATGGCATCCGGGCACCAGAACCGAGTGGGTCACCCCCGGCCAGGTCTGGGTCGAGTCGCACACGCAGAACATCACCGGCACGCTGCCGTGGTCGGTCACGTCCGGCTTCAACACGTTCGGCAGCGGCAGCACGACACGCGTCGACTGGTTCGCCCCGGCGATCCGCCCGGCGTTCAGCGAGACGTTCGGCGTGCGCACCTCGCGGGCGCGGGACTACCTGACCTGGAACGTGCAGACCTGGAGCTCCTACAGCGATGTCATGCAGCAGGGCGGCAACCTGCCGTGGGGTCAGAGCCCGACCCACCTGCAGCTGTTCCAGGGCGACACGCTGCTCAGGGACAACGTGTGGGGTGCGGACGTGCAGTGGCAGCGGGTGCCCGCGGGCAACCTGCCCTACCGCGTCGTCCTCGACGCGGAACGCGACGCCGACGTCTTCCGCCTGTCGACCCGCACCCACACCGAGTGGACGTTCATGTCCGACACCGTCGACTCCGATTACCGCGAGCCGTTCTCGGTGATGCAGCTGGACTACCGGCTGGAGTCCGACCTGCACGGTGACGTCAAGGCAGGTGCGCCGGCGCGGATCGAGGTCCGGTCGGTGCCGTCCCACGGCGGCACGCTGCCCGGCAAGGTCACCACGGTCACCCTCGACGTCTCGTACGACGACGGCGCCACGTGGGCGAAGGTCACCCTGACCAAGAACGACGACGGCTGGTGGAAGGGCACCCTCAAGCCCGCCGGCAAGGGCGGCTTCATCTCCGTCCGCGCGAGCGCCGAGATGGACACCGACTACAGCATCAAGCAGGAGATCATCCGGGCGTACGGCCTGCGGTGAGCGCGACATCGGGCCCCGGGAACGCGACCTCCCCGGGGCCCGATGCGCACGCCCCGTTGATCCTCGGCGGCGCAATCCAGATCGCGCTCGCGCTGCTCGGCGTCGCCGAGGGGTGGTGGTATCCGCGCGGGTGGATCAAGCGGCCTGCAGGAGTTTCGCGCTCGTGCAAGGCACGGTCATAACCGGTCGAAGCGGCGTAGCTGGTCGCGCAGCATCCTGGCGACGTGCGCCATGAGCGCCTCGGCTTCGGGCTGCACCGCGGCCGCGACGCTGGACTCGGTGAGCGCCGCGACGGCGAAGGTCTGACCGTCGGCGTGCTCGACGACGCCGATCTCGTGGCGCAGATTGAGCAGGCTGCCCGTCTTCGACGACCACACCGAGGCGTCCGAGCTGAAGTCCGGCGCCAGACGGTGGCGCATCACGCTGGCACCCATCAGCTCCCGTACCCGCTCAGCGACCGCGGTGTGCACGGTCGAGGGCCGCCACAGCGCGTGCAGCAGGTCGACGAACGCGCGCGCCGAGCCGGTGTTGGCGCGGGCGACGTCCAGTTGCGCCACCGCGTGACCGCCGGTCGGCGTGGCACCGGCGATGGCCAGCGAGTGCGCGACGTGCGCCTGGCCCCGGTCGAGAAGTTCGGCGGGGGTGCGGGTCAGTTCACGCATCAGGTAGCGCACGCTGATGCCGACCAGACCCAGCCTGCGCAGCTCGGCGGTGACCTGCTCGGGCGGGGTGAGCGCCAGCAGCGCGTCGGCGGCGGTGCTGTCGCTCACCGCCACGGCCAGGTACGCCAGGTCCTCGACGGCGATCGTCGCCGGGTGCCGAAACCTGCTCAGCCCCGTCGGGCCTGGTGTGCTCACCCGTCCAGGCTGGACGGTGACCGGCGCGGCCGGGTCGATCTCGCCGCGCGCGGCGCGCTCCAGCGTCGCGACCGCGATGGGCACCTTCACCAGTGACGCGACCGGCCACTCCACGTCCGCTTCGATGCCCAGCTCCTGCCCGGAGTCCAGGTCCCGCACCAGGAACGAACCTCGCAAGCCCGCATCGTGCAGGGCTGCTCGGGCTTCTGCCACGACCGCGGCGTCGTTCACGACCGCCCCCTGCCCTGCCCGTCGGCAACACCAAGGCAACGACCGATCTCGGCCTCCAGCAGCTGCCCCACCGCCGCGGCGTCCTCGCGGCTGCCTGCCGCAAGGTCGTAGCCGCGGCGCAGGTCGATCTCGCCGATCGGCCGCCAGTGCAGACCCAGCTCCGCCGACTGCGTACGCGAACACGCCAGCAGATCGTCGGAGCTCAATACCTCTGACGCCGCGGCCACCAGCGATGCCGCGGTCGCAACCTGTGCCGGCTGCAGCCCGACCGCCGCGCCCAGGCGCGTCAGCTCGTCGCGCACGTGCGCCACGTCGTCCTCTGGCTGCACCCAGATCCGCCGCCGACGCGTGGCGCGCGCGACCCTACCGGCGCGCAGCGACTCCACGTGCACGGCCGACCGGCTCGGCTCGGCGACCATGGCCACCCCGACGGGCACCTGCCACGCGGCGCCGCCGGGCGGGACGGCCACCAGCGCCGCACCGACCTGCTCGGCCCGCACCAGCTCCGCCCGCTCGACCGGACCCGCCGCGAGCAGATCCAGGTGCACCTGCTCGTCGCGACCCGCCGCGGCGAGCCTGGCGAGCGCGAGCGTGCTGCACACCGCCGGCACGGCCAGGCGCATCGGGCGCAGCCTGGCCCGTGCCGCGTCCAGCGCCATCGCGTCGGCCGCGTCGACCACCCGCCTGGCCCATGGCAGCATGTCGCGCCCGAACGGCGTCAACCGCACCGTCCGCGACGAGCGCGCGAACACCCGACCGCCCAGGTGCTCCTCCAGCGCGGCGACGCGCCTGCTGGCCACCGACTGCGGGATCCGCGCCATCGCCGCACCCGCGGTGAAGCTGCCCTGCCCGCTCACCGCCAGGAAGGCACGGCAGGCCGCTACAAGATCCACACCATCATCCTATGCAACAACAGCATGGATCCGATCGTTTTCGTCTTTGCCCGCATTCGACGTGCGGTGGGAGGCTCACCGCGTCGATCCGGGGACGTCGGCCGCCCGAACCTGGCGGCTTAGGCGTCCGGCGTACCCCGGATCGGCGCAGGACACGTACCGAGGAAAGGCACCCACATGATCATCTCTGTGCGGCGGGCCGCTGTGGCCGCCACGCTCACCTGCCTCGTCCTCAGCGGTTGCGCGAGCAACACCCCCGCCACCCCGACGCCCAGCGCTGCGGCGCCCTCGGCCGCCACCGCATTCGCGGACCTCGAGACCCGGTTCGACGCCAGGCTGGGGGTGTACGCGATCGACACCGGCACCGGCCGCACCGTCGAACACCGCGCCGACGAGCGCTTCGCCTACGCCTCCACCTTCAAGGCCCTCGCGGCCGCCGCGGTCCTGGACACCACCACCGCTGAGCAGCTCGATCGCGTCGTCCATTACACCGATGCCGACCTGGTGACCTACTCCCCTGTCACCGAGAAGCACGTCCAGACCGGCATGAGCCTGCGCGACCTGGCCGATGCCGCCGTGCGTTACAGCGACAACACCGCCGGCAACCTGCTGCTGGACCACCTCGGCGGCCCTGACGGCTTCGAGAAGGCGTTGCGCGGCCTCGGCGACCAGACCACCGACGTCGCCCGCCGCGAGCCCGAACTCAACCAGGCCACCCCCGGTGACACCCGCGACACCAGCACGCCCCGCGCCCTGGTCGACGATCTGCGCGCATACACCCTCGGCGACGGCCTGGCCGACGACGACCGCACCGTGCTCAACGACTGGCTGCGCGGCAACACCACCGGCGCCAAGCTCATCCGAGCCGGCGTCCCCGCAGGATGGCAGGTCGGCGACAAGACCGGAGCCGCCGCCTACGGCACCCGCAACGACATCGCCGTCATCTGGCCCACCGACGGCGCCCCCATCGTCCTGGCCATCCTGTCCAGCCACGATGAGCAGGACGCCAAGTACGACGACGCGCTCATCGCACAGGCCGCGGCAGCCGCCATCACCGCGCTCCGGCCCTGAGCGGCATCGCAGCGACACCGAAGCCCCATGTGGTGCTCCATCCGACGAACACGATCTCGGCCGGGTAGAGGCGGTGCCCGCCGGGGCTGCGGGCCAATTCTGCCAACAGGCCACGGCGTTCGTAGTGGCGCAGTGTCTGCAGGTTCTCCCCCGCCGCCTCGGCCAGTGGCTTGAGGTAGCGGGACGCCTGGCGGCGGCCGCATATCGTCGCATAGGATCGGTGACATGTCATCAAATGCATCGAACGCGTCCCTGCACACAGAACCCGACACTGCTCCCACCGGCACGTCCGGGCCGGTCGAAGGGCTCAGGCTGGCCATCGCCCAGCCTGACGACCTGGCCGAGCTGCTCGTGCTCCAGCGGTGCTGCTGGGTGCAGGAGGCCATCGCGAACGACACCCTGGACCTGTCGCCGCTCCGGGAGACACTCGACGACCTGCGCGAATCGATGTCGACCTGGCAGCAGTGGTGCGTACGCCGAAACGGGCGCCTCGTGGCAGCGGTCCGCGCCCGGGAACACGGAAGTGGGTGGCTGATCGGTCGCCTCATGGTGGCTCCCGACCAGGCCGGCAACGGCATCGGTTCCTGGCTTCTCGCATACGCCGAACAGCAGGCCCCCGCGGAAACCGCGTACTACGAACTGTTCACCGGCCACCGCAGCACGAGCAACATCAAGCGGTACGAACGCGCCGGCTATGCCCTCACCGACGGTGACAACGCCGCGGCTGACAGCGTCCGCCTCACCAAACAGCGGCAGGCGGTCCTCTGCGCCAGGTGACCAGATCACCCGGCCTGGTCACGCAGGCCGTCGCGGGGTCGGCTACACGCCGGACTCGCCGGCGGCGTCACCCGCCCACTCACGTCATTCACCCGGTGAGCCGGCGCCCTGTCGCAGCGACAGGGCATCGGATGGCTCCGTCACCGCTGAACGATGTCCACGAAGTGGACTGCAATGGTTCGGATGTCCATCGAGGACCGACGCAAAGCAATCGGCTGGACGCTGACCGCTACGTGAAGGTGCTCAGGAACCGGCGATGTCGGCGCCAACGACCGACATCGCCGGGTCTGTCCTCGCGGCTGCAGGGCGTGGTTCCGCCGCGATGGCGCGGGGCACCGCCAGCACCTGTCAGGGCCGGCGGCCGATCTGGTTCATCGGTAGCCGGCGGCGACGATGCTCGCCTGGACCATGTTCTCGGTCGCATCAGACGGGTAGCCCGAAACGATGGCACCCTCGTAGAAAGTGCCCGCGCTGTCGTTGGCGCCGCCGTCGGGCTTGCAGCAGTCGCCGCCACTGCCCAAGACGATGGCGCCCTGCTTTCGCATGGGGCTGTATCCGTTGGGAAGCGCGCCGTCCCACAGGGTGTACAGGTTGCCGGACTGGGCGTTGCTGCCCTTGATCGCGAAACGCGACGTCCCGTTGTTCTTCAGCGTCGCCGTGACGAACTTGCTGGTGAACGCCTGCTGGTTCGGGTTCCACGTGCTGCTGCCGCCGGGGAACAGACCCCATTCGAGGTCCGCCTGGACCCAGGGTCCGGAACCGGAGCAGCCCCCGAACCAGCAGCTCTTGCCGAAGTAGATGGCGTCCATGGCACCGGCGGCGTCGGCCTTGCGGGTGGTTTCGCTGTTGCCGTAGTCGAAGCAGCACCCGCTGTTGACGTGCGTGCCGCTGGTGACCATGTACATGCCCTCGGGTGCGCTGCCCGTCGGGACACCCGTGAGGTGGCCGTCGCGCCAGTAGCTGTTCCCGGGGTTGATGTAGAGCGAGTAGGCCTTGCTGCCGCCGACCGTCAGCGATTCGGTGGTCGCCACGGCCGGGCGGCTCTGCGGTGAACCCGGAACCACGCTGGAACCCTGGTACCAAAGGTCGTTGCCGCGCCCGGACTGGTCGAACAGGACCGTGATGACGCAGGTGGTGTTCACGCAGAACGTGTCCTGGGCCGCCGCGTTGGCGACACCGCCGGGGGCGAGCAGGCCGATGTTGCGGGTGGTGCTGTCTGACGAGCGTCTGACCTGGTACAGGTTTCCGTTGTAGGCGCGGTACAGGGCGCGCGTCGTGCTGTGCGCCGCCACGCAGGGCGTGCCACCCGCGCCGTAGATGTCGCAGGGGCCTGCGCCGGTCGGAGGTGTGGCGGTGGGCGTGGCGGTGGGCGTGGCGGTGGGCGTGGCGGTGGGCGTGGGTGTGGTCGGACCTGACTGCGTCCACTGCTGGTTCGAGCCACCGTGGCACGCCCAGAGGTTCACCTTGGTGCCGTTCGCGGTCCCTGCTGCGACCGCATCCAGGCACAGCCCTGACTGCACCCCGGTGATGGTGCCGTTGCCGTTGACGTTCCACTGCTGGTTGCTCTGCCCGTTGCAGTCCCAGATGATGGCCGGCGTGCCGTTGGCCGTGCCCCTGCCTGACGCGTCGAGGCATTTGTTGCCGTAGACCATCAGCTGGCCGGCTGCAGTGTAGGTCCAGGTCTGGCTGGCGGTGCCGGTGCAGTCCCACAGCTGTGTCTGTGCGCCGTTGCTGGTGCTGAAGTTCGGCACCTCCAGGCAGCGACCGGACTGGCCGCCCACGATCCGGGTGGGCGTGCCGACCGTCGCGGCCAGCGCGACACCGGTCTGGGCTGCCACCGCCACGCCGGCGAATGCCAAGGTCACCACGGACATGGCGACGGCCGCCAATCGGGTGTGACGACGTTTCGTAAGATCCATCGGATTCCTCGCAGAACTCATAGTCGAGTGGAAGACATCCAGGCGGACCAGGGCCGCCGTGGAGGGCAGCCTGAGATCTGACTGGGCTTGAGGTAGCAGGACGCCTTGGCGGCGGCCGGTCGCATGTCCCGGCCATTGCCGGCCTCCCGTCCGCGGCATACCCCGAAGCGCCCCTGGCCGGGGCACTTCGAGGTCGCCGTGGGCCTAGCGCGAGCTGAACTGGGCCTCAGGATCCCGCGCAGGTCGGCTTCTTGCGGTTCAGGGCAGGGTCCATTTCTGGTTGGCGCCGTTGTGGCAGGTCCACAGGTGCACGGCCTGGCCGTCGGCAGAGCTGTTGTTGGACACGTCCAGGCACTTACCCGACTGCGGATTGCGCAGCGAACCGTCAGCCTGCGCCGACCAGACCTGCGGCGCACCGCCGGTACACGTCCACAGCTGGATCTTCGTACCGTCCGCCGAAGCACCGCCGCTGACGTCCAGGCACTTGCCGAACGCCTTGATCGTCGAGTTCGGGCTCACCGTCCACGTCTGCGAGGCACCGCCGTTGCAGGTGTAGATCTGGATCTGGGTGCCGTCGGTGCTCGCCCCGCCTCGCACGTCCAGGCACTTTCCGGCCAGCCCCTTGATCGGGCCGGTGCCGGTGGTGGGGGTGGTGCCCTTGAGCAGGACGAACTCGTCGACGTCGTAGAGGAATCCGCTCGGGCCGGTGAAGGTCAGGTACAGGTTCTGCGTGCTCGACGGAACGCCCGACAGGCTGGTGGTGACATTCTGGAAGTTCGTCCAGCTGCCGGTGTTGGCCACCGTGACGGTGCCGAGCACCGGCCCGGTGACCGAACCGGTCCGGACCTGGATCGCGCCGCCGGAGCCCGCGGATGCCACCCGGGCCCGGAACGAGGTGGTCCCGGTCAGATCGAGACCGTTGTACGCCGCCCAGTCGCCGGACTCGATGTTGCCCAGTACCTGGCCGCCGTTCGCACCCGACTTGGCCAGCGCCGAGACTCCGCCGGCCGAGGAGAACGACTCGGCCTGGCGGGTGATGTCGCCGGTGGGCGGGGTCCCGCCCAGGTCCTTGATCCGGATGTTGCGGAAGGAGACGGCGTCGCCGGTGCCGTGGTTCTGGATGCCGATGTAGCCGGCCATCGACCGCGCCGGGTTAGTGTTGGTGAAGTCGTTGATCTTCGAACCGTTCAGGAAGACCTGGAGCCGTTCGCCTTCGACGAGCAGTTCGAAGGTGTTCCACTCCCCCGGCGGGTTGAGTGCCGCGTCCCGGGCGGCGATGTCGGCGGACTTGATCGCGTAGATCGCGCCGGTGGTCCGGTCGGTGGCGTCGGTGGCGTCGATCTGGACCTCGTAGCCGTTGTCCAGCGCCCCCTGTGCGGTGCTGCCTGCCGGGTAGCCGATGACCACGCCGGAGTTGTCGTCGTCGGCCATCCGCCAGTCGAGCTTCAGCGAGTAGTTGGTGTACTCCCGTGCGCTGTAGCCGAGCATGCCCATGCCGCCCGACGAGGTCAGTGTGGCGTCGCTGTTGCTGAAGCTGCCCGGCCCGGTCTGCGACCAGCCCGTGGTCGAGCCGTTGTAGAGAGCGGTGTAGCCGGTCTCCGGGCGGCAGTCGGCCCTGGCGCGGCCTGCCGCGTACCGGATGCCGCCGAGCAGGTGGCTGCGGAACGCCGACTCGGAGTACGCCGACTGCGAGTGCCCGCCGCCGGTGTAGAAGGCGCGGCCCCCGCTGTAGGTCTTGCACCAGGAGTGCGGGTGGTCGCTGCCCATCGAGCCGCCGGAGTACGAGGACTCGTCGACGGTGGCCAGCACGCGCGCGGTGGAGCGGGCGTTGGTCTGGTAGTTGTACCACTCCTCGGTGCGGGTCCAGGTCTGCGGCAGGTGGGCGGTGGCCGGGTGGGCCCGGTTCTCGACCTTGATGTTGGCCTGCTGGATCGCCGGGTGGGAGGCGAAGTAGGCCCCGACCAGGTTGCCGTAGAAGGGCCAGTTGTACTCGGTGTCGGCGGCGGCGTGCACGCCGACGAAGCCGCCGCCGGCGCCGATGTAGGACTCGAACGCGGTCTGCTGGCTGGCGTTGAGCACGTCACCGGTGGTGTTGAGGAAGACGACCGCCTCGTACTGGGCCAGGTTGCCGGTGGTGAAGGCGGCGGCGTCCTCGGTCGCGGTGACGGTGAAGCTGTTGGCCGCCCCCAGGGATTGGATCGCCTGGATGCCCGCGGCGATCGAGTCGTGCCGGAAGCCGGCCGTCTTGGAGAAGACCAGCACGTCGTACGGTGCGTCGGCGGCGCTGGCCGGGCTGGCCGGAACGGCGCCTGCCAGCGCGGCCAGGACGGCGACGGCCGCGCTGAGCGTGGGTCGGAAAAGTCTGCGCATGAGGTTCTCCTCGGTGTGCGGTGCCGGAGGGTCCCTCACGCGACGCGCGAGCGCCGGTGAGGGACCGTCACGTCAGGGCAGGGTCCATTTCTGGTTGGCGCCGCCGTGGCAGGTCCACAGGTGCACGGCCTGGCCGTCGGTCGAGCTGTTGTTGGACACGTCCAGGCACTTGCCGGACTGCGGGTTGCGCAGCGACCCGTCGGACTGCGCCGCCCAGTTCTGCGCCGCACCGCCGTTGCACGTCCACAGCTGGATCTTCGTGCCGTCTGCCGTGGCGCCGCCGTTGACGTCCAGGCACTTGCCGAACGCCTTGATCGTCGAGCCGGAGCCGACCGTCCACGCCTGCGAGCTGCCGCCGTTACAGGTGTAGAGCTGGATCTGCGTGCCGTCGGCGGTCGCACCGTTGCGCACGTCCAGGCACTTTCCGGCCAGCCCCTTGATCGGACCGGTGCGGTCGGTGCCGCCGGTGGTGGTGCCGAGGGTGAACGAGTCGAGGTCGTACAGGAAGCCGGTGCCGGAGCCTGCGAAGGTGAGGTACAGGGTCGCGGTGCCGGTCGGCGGGTTGGCGATCGTCCCGGTGACCGTGGCGAAGGTGTCCCATGATCCGGTGACCGGCACGGTCGCCGAACCGAGCACGGTGCCGGTGGCCGAGCCTGCGCGGATCTGCAGGGTGCCGCCGGCGCCCGCCGAGGAGACCCGGGCGGTGAACGAGGTCACGTTGTTGATCCGGTACGGCTCGAACGCGATCCAGTCGCCGTTGTGGATGTCGCCGACGGTCTTGCCGCCCTCGGCGGCGGTCTTGACGTAGGTGGCGATCCCCGACGAGGTCTTGAAGTGTTCGGCCTGCCGCCTGCGCGGCTGCAGGATGTGCTGGGTGTGGGTGGTCAGGCCGCCCGCGTCGGTGTACTCGGCGTCGAAGACCCCGAAGATGTTGGCCGCGTCGTCGTGCTCGCCGTCGACGGGGACCGCGATCGATCCGGTGCACCCGCTCTGCGAGGTGATCTGGTGGCCGTGGCTGTCGTGGCCGAGCACGTAGGTCATCTTGACCTTGGTGCAGTCGATCGTGCCGTCCTCCGGGTCGGTCACCGTGACGCTGAACGGGACGGTGTCACCGAAGCTGAACAGCTGCCCGTTGGCCGGGGTGCTGATGGTGACCGTCGGCGCGGTGTTGCCGACGCCGATCTGCACGCTCGCCGATCCGGTGGCTCCCTGGGGGTCGCGGACCGTCAGCGTGGCGGTGTAGGCGCCGTTGGCGCTGTAGGTCTTGACCGGGTTGGCCGCCGTCGACGTGGTGCCGTCACCGAACGTCCACGAGTAGGTGAGCGTGCCCCCTTCGGGATCGGAGGATCCCGCCGAGGAGAAGGTCACGGTCAGCGGGGCCACCCCGGAGGTCCGGTCGGCCTTCGCCACCGCGGTCGGCGCCCGGTTGCCGCTGCCGACGTAGTCGTAGCGGTACAGGGCCGAGTTGGCGTCGCCGTTGTAGTAGCCGGTGCCGTAGTCCAGCACGTACAGCGCGCCGTCGGGCCCGAACGCCATGTCCATGACCTGCTTGCCGTTCCACGGGAACGACTCGATGGTGCCCCGGGTGCCGTCGGAGTTGACGTGGATCGGCTTGATCCAGCTGCGGCCGAATTCACCGGCGAAGAACTGCCCGTCGAAGCCCTGCGGGAACTTCGTGCTGGAGTTCAGCGCGGCGTCGTAGCGGTAGACGGGTCCGCCCATCGGGGACTCCGAGCCGCTGCCGAACTCCGACGGGCTGCCGGCATCCCCGGCGTAGCGGATCCAGGCCGTCTTCGCGGCCGGCAGGGTAGGCAGGCCGGTGTTGCGGAACGAGTTGTTGGTGGGTCCGCCGGAGCAGTTGTACTTCGATCCGGCCGTGTTGCTCGCGAAGTCCCACTCGGCATACGTCTCGTTGGAGGTGTTCGTGCCGGTGCAGTAGGGCCAGCCGTAGTTGCCCGGCCCGGTCACCCGGTCGAACTCGACCTGCCCGCTCGGTCCCCGGTTGGTGGTGGAGCCGGAGTCGGGGCCGTACTCGCCGACGTAGACCACGCCGCTGGCCTTGTCGACGCCGATCCGGAACGGGTTGCGGAAACCCATCGCGTAGATCTCGGGACGGGTCCGCGCGTCGGAGTCGACGAACATGTTGCCGTCGGGGATCGAGTACGAACCGTTCGCGTTCACCTTGATCCGCAGGATCTTGCCGCGCAGGTCGTTGGTGTTGGCCGCGGAACGCTGGGCGTCGTAGGCGGGGTTGCGGCTGGTCCGCTCGTCCAGGGGCGCGAAGCCTGCGGACTCGAACGGGTTGCTGTCGTCGCCGGTCGACAGGTAGAGGTTGCCCGCGGCGTCGAAGTCGATGTCGCCGCCGGTGTGGCAGCAGATGCCCCGGTCGGCGGCGACGTCGAGGATGTCGACCTTGCTCGACTGGTTGACGGTGAAGTCGGAGTTCAGGGTGAACCGGGAGAGCCGGTTGACCCCCTGCCACGCCGACCAGTTGCTGCCGGTGGTGGGGGCGTCACCGCCCGGGGTGGACAGCGGCGGGGCGTAGTAGAGGAAGATGTGCCGGTTCGAGGCGAAGTTCGGATCGATGCCGACGCCGTGCAGGCCCTCCTCGTCGTGCGTGTAGACCGGGATGGTGCCGACGACCGACGTGTTGCCGGCCGCGTCGGTGCGGCGCAGCGTGCCGTTGCGGGCGGTGTGCAGGACCGACCGGTCGGGCAGCACCGCCAGCGTCATCGGCTCGCCCATCTCGGAGACGCCCTTGGCCAGCGTGACCTGCTGGAAGTCGGAACTGACGATGGGATGCGCCGCGGCGGGCGCAGGACCTCCGAGACCGGAGGGGCCTGCGGCGAATGCGGCTGCGACGATCAGCGTCGATGCCGAGCCGGTGGATGTCCAGCGTCTGAAGCGATGGGGGTGGGGTCTGTCCGTCATGGACGTGTGGTCCCTTCGTGGCGGGTGAGACCGGGAACGGGCGCGCGCCGTCGCGTCCGATGCCGGAGCGGGGGATGCTGCCTGCCGGTTGCCGCGCCCGACAGGCGGCGGCCTCTGACGGCGCGAATGACCATCAAAGATCGCCAGTCGATGGGGTCCCGCGCCGCCGGTTCACCTCGACGAAACTGTTGCCGATCTCGCCGTCCCTGTGCGCTCGCCGAAATGGCGGCCCGCCGTCGGTCTTCGACGCGGTCAGGGAGTCGGCCCGGTCGATGTTATCGGTAACACTCCGGTTGTCAACCCACACGCGTCAATCGACTTGTCGCACGTCGCAGCGCTGGGCGGCGTCAGTCTGGCTGACCTGCGCTCGTGCGAAACATTTTCGCCAGGCCTTGACGTCCGACCTGTTATCGGTCACATTCGCGCGACTGCGCGGGTCCGGCAGGTCCGGAGCGAACATTGACGTCTGACGTCACATCTCTTAACCTCGTCGATACACATAGAACACCGTCGCTTCCCACGCTGCGGCGACCAGGCCCCGCCGCGGGTGCTGGTGGCATGAGGACCGGCGCCCATCCATGAGGACCGTCCCCGTTGGAGAACCGAGATGTCGGATCTGACCCGCAGACAAGTGATCAAAACCGGTGCGGTCGGCACGGGAGCCCTGCTGCTGCCCCTACCGTGGACCGCTGAGGCGCAGGCCGGCTCGACGGCGCCGCCCGAGGTGCTCGCAGCCGACGATCTCGCGCTCTGGTACGCCCAGCCCGCCGGCACCGACTGGCTGCGCGCCATGCCGGTCGGCAACGGCCGGCTCGGTGCGATGGTCTTCGGCAACGTCGACGTCGAACGGCTCCAGCTCAACGAGGACACGGTGTGGGCAGGCGGCCCGCACGACCCGAGCAACACCGCCGGGGCGCAGGCCCTGGCCGAGATCCGGCGGCTGGTCTTCGCCAACCAGTGGAGCCAGGCCCAGGACCTGATCAACCAGAGAATGCTGGGCCGGCCGGTCGGGCAGCTGGCGTACCAGCCGGTCGGCAACCTCCGGCTCACCTTCCCCACCTCGGGCAGCGCCTCGCAGTACACGCGGCGGCTCGACCTGACCACCGCCACCACCGCCGTCAGCTACCTGATGAACGGCGTGCGGTACCAGCGGGAGGTCTTCGCCAGCGCACCGGACCAGGCGATCGTCATCCGGCTGACCGCCGACCGCAGCGCCGCCGTCACCTTCACCGCGACGTTCGACAGCCCGCAGCGGACCACCCTGTCCAGTCCCGACGGCACCACCGTGGCCATCGACGGCACCTCCGGCAGCATGGAAGGCATCACCGGAGCGGTACGGTTCCTGGCCCTGGCCGCCGTCACCGCATCGGGCGGCACCGTCTCCAGCTCCGGCGGCGTGCTGCGGGTGACGGGCGCGACCAGCGCCACCCTCGTGATCACCATCGGCTCGAGCTACGTCAACTACCGCAATGTCGGCGGCGACTACGGGGGCATCGCCCGCGGGCACCTGGCCGCCGCCCGCAACCTCGGCTACGACCAGCTGCGCAGTCGGCACCTCGCCGACTACCAGGCGCTGTTCTCCCGAACGACGCTCGACCTCGGGCGGACCTCCGCGGCAGACCAGCCGACCGACGTCCGCATCGCGCGGCACTCCGCCGTCGACGATCCGCAGTTCTCCGCGCTGCTGTTCCAGTTCGGCCGATACCTGCTGATCGCCTCCTCCCGGCCGGGCACCCAGCCCGCGAACCTGCAGGGCATCTGGAACGACCAGATGAGTCCCCCGTGGGACTCGAAGTACACCCTCAACGCCAACCTGCCGATGAACTACTGGCCCGCGGACACCACGAACCTGTCCGAATGCTACGAACCGGTGTTCGCCATGGTCAGGGACCTCGCGGTGACCGGCGCACGCACCGCCCAGGTGCAGTACGGGGCCGGCGGCTGGGTCGCCCACCACAACACCGACGCCTGGCGGGCGACCTCGGTCGTCGACGGCGCACTGTGGGGCATGTGGCAGACCGGCGGCGCCTGGCTGGCGTCCATGATCTGGGACCACTACCGCTTCACCGGCGACGTCGAGTTCCTGCGGACCAACTACCCGGCGCTGAAGGGCGCCGCCCAGTTCTTCCTCAACACCCTGGTGACCGAACCGAATCTCGGCTACCTCGTCACCAACCCCTCCAACTCCCCCGAGCTCGCCCACCATAGCGACGTCAGCGTCTGCGCGGGTCCGACGATGGACAACCAGATCCTGCGGGACCTGTTCGACGGATGCGCCGCGGCCGGCGAGGTGCTCGGCGTGGACACCGACTTCCGGACGCAGGTCCGCGCAGCCCGCCAGCGGCTGGCGCCGATGCGGGTGGGCTCCCGCGGCAACATCCAGGAGTGGCTCTACGACTGGGTCGAGCCCGAGCGCACCCATCGCCACATCTCCCACCTCTACGGCCTGCATCCCAGCAACCAGATCACCAAACGGACCACGTCCACGCTGTTCGAAGCGGCACGGCGGACCCTGGAGCTGCGCGGCGACGACGGCACCGGATGGTCACTCGCCTGGAAGATCAACTTTTGGGCGCGGATGGAGGAGGGCGCACGGGCCCACAAGCTGATCAAAGACCTCGTCACCACGTCCCGGCTCGCGCCGAACATGTTCGACCTGCACCCGCCTTTCCAGATCGACGGCAACTTCGGTGCGACCTCGGGCATCGCTGAGATGCTGCTGCACAGCCACAACGGCGAGCTGCACCTGCTGCCGGCGCTGCCGCCGGCGTGGCCGAGCGGCCGGGTGGCGGGCCTGCGCGGCCGGGGCGGGTACACCGTGGGCATCGCCTGGAGCGCCGGCCGGTTGACGGAGGGCCTCATCCGGGCCGATCGCGACGGCACCGTCCAGTTGCGCGGCCGGGTGTTCGGCGGCGGCCACACCGTCGTCGACGTGGCCGACGGCACGACGCCGGCCTCGGTGCGGGTCGACTCCGACAGCATCCGGCTGACCGTCCGAGCCGGTCGGACCTACCGGGCGCAGCCGGTCGCCACACAGGTGCCGACCCTGGAGGAGACCTTCAGCAATGTCAGCACGACCAGCGACGACAACACCGGCGTCGGCAACTTCGACGGCGGTGGGGCGACGCTGTCGGCGCAGGCGCTCGCCCAGGCCGGAGTGACGCCGGGCGCCACGGTGAGCCGCAACGGAGTGAACTTCCGCTGGCCCGCCGTGCAGTCGGGCGCACCGGACAACGCGGTCGCCACGGGACAGTCCATCGCCGTGAGCGGCACCGGCAGCCAGCTCGGTTTCCTCGCCGCGGGCACCTACGGAGCCGTGTCCGGCACCGCCACGGTGGTGTATGCCGACGGCACGCGCCAGGCGTTCACCCTCGGCGTGCCCGACTGGTACGGCCCTCCGAAGTCGGGTGCGACCTCGGCGATCGTGATGGCCTACCAGAACCGGCCCGGCAACCGCCGCGAGAACACGGCCGCGACCATCTACTACGTCGGCGTGCCGCTGTCGGCGAAGCCCGTCGTGCGCGTCGAACTGCCCAACATCAGCGCAGGTCCGGCGACCGGAGTGCCGACGATGCACATCTTCGCCATGGCCCTCGGCTCGTAGCTCGACCGCCAGGCACGCAGGCGGCTGTCCCGTCCGGGCGGGCGGCGGCTGTCCGGGCAGCACCCGCTGTCCGGACAGCCGCACCGGCCGGGCTTCCGCCGTGCGAACCGCCTCTTCCGGGCGCCGGGTCCAGGGTGGACGGTGCCATCCGGCGAATATTGCTATGACGTCATACATGTGATGTGATGCTGGCCATCGGTTTCGTCGGCGTTTCCGCCTGATGACGTCCGCCGACGCCTGCTGTGCCATCGCCAGCAGCTCTCCTCCTGGAAGGAATCCATCGTGGCTTCTCCCCACAGCCGCGCACATCCACGAACCACACGCCGCCGCGCGCTGCTGTCCCGATACGCCGTCGCACTGCTCCTGGCCGGGTCCGCCCTTTCCGCGGCGCCCGCGCAAGCCGCGGTCATGACGACCGTCCACGTCTCCCCCACCGGCAGCGGCACGGCATGCTCGGCGGCCCAACCGTGCTCAGTGGCCCAGGCCCAGACGACGGTGCGCGCGATCGCGCCCTCGATGACCGGCGACATCGTCGTACAGCTCGCGGGCGGCACCTATGCCCTGACCGCACCGCTCACGTTCACCGCCGCCGACTCCGGGACCAACGGCTACACCGTGTTCTGGCAGGCCGCATCCGGCGCACTGCCGGTCATCTCCGGCGGCCAGAAGGTCACCGGCTGGACGCAGGTCGACGCCACGGCGAACATCTGGCGCGCCGCTGCGAGCGCCGGCTTCGACACCCGCCAGCTCTTCGTCAACGGCCGCCTCGCCACCAGGGCGCGCACCCAGCTCAACCGCAGCGACTTCGCCTTCACGACCTCCGGCATGACGTTCACCAGCAGCGCGCTGTCCTACCTGAACAACGTCTCCGGCGAGGGCCGCATCGAGCTGGAGTCGGTCAACTCCTTCACCGACCGGTACGTGCCGGTGCAGTCCATCAACAACAATGCCATCACCATGGAGCAGCCCGCCTGGAACAACAACACGTGGGGCTACGACACCCTCAGCCGCCCCTTCCACTCGGGGCCGGTGTACCTGGTCAACGCGCGGGAGTTCCTCGACGCCGCCGGCGAGTGGTTCCTCGACACCGCCGCCGGCCAGCTGTACTACAAGCCGCTCAGCGGTGAGAACATGGCCACGGCCGAGGTGCAGCTGCCCCGCCTGGAGTCGCTGCTGAGGGTCGGCGGCAGCTACGCGGCGCCCGCCCACCACATCGCCTTCTCCGGGCTGCAGTTCTCCCACACCAGCTGGCTGCAGCCCAACAGCAGCCAGGGCTACGCCGATCAGCAGACCGGTGCGTACATCTACGGCACCTGGTCGAGGCCGTCGGACTGGCTCAACTCCTGCCAGTCGGGCTGCCCTGCCTTCGAGGCCGCCCGGCCGCACTGGCGGCAGATGCCCGCCGCCGTGCAGGTTTCGGCGGCCAACGCCGTCCGGTTCACCGGCAACCGCTTCACCAACCTCGGCCAGGTCGCCCTCGGCATCGGTATGGACGCCAACGCGCACGCCACCGGGGTCGGGCTCGGCGCGCGTGACGTCGACGTCATCGGCAACACGTTCGAGCAGCTCGCGGCCGGTGCGGTCATCGCGGGCGGGGTGCAGGCCGACGCCCATCATCCCAGCGACACCCGGATGATCAACAGCGACATCGTGTACAGCAACAACGTCGTCCACGACGTCGCCATCGACTACCGCAGCCACGTCGGGCTGCTGATGACGTACACGGCGGACTCGGCGATCGCCAACAACGAGGTGTACAACCTGCCCTACACCGGCATCGCGATCGGCTACGGCTGGGGCGCCAACGACGCGGGCGGCGCACAGGACTACACCGACCGAGGCCTGTACAACTACCAGCCGAAGTACACCACGGCGACCATCGCGAAGAACTACCGCGTGCAGGCCAACCACGTGCACGATGTGATGCGCCAGATGACCGACGGTGCCGCGTTCTACAGCCTGTCCGCGCTGCCCGGCACGACCGTGAACCAGAACTACTTCCGCAACACCAACGGCTGGCTGGGACTGTACTTCGACGAGGGCTCACGGTATCTGTCGGCCGCGAACAACGTCTTCGAGAACGTGGGCCAGTGGGCGTACGGGCAGCACTGGGCCAACAACAACACGGGTAACCTGACGCTGACCAACAACTGGACGACCAGCACCAACACCAACGTCACGAGCGGTTCCCGGAACAACGTCAACACGGGCACGGTCGTGGTCACCGGCGGCAACTGGCCCGCCGCCGCCAGGACGGTCATGGCCTCCGCCGGGGTGCAGTCCGGCACCTCGCAGACGGTCAGCATCGTCGGCGGCCCGTCGGGCCGCTGTGTCGACGTGCCGGGCGGCAGCACCGCCAACGGCACCCAGGTGAACCTGTGGGACTGCTCCGGCGCCGCCCAGCAGCGCTGGACCTACACCACGAGCAAGCAGCTGACGGTGTACGGCAACAAGTGCCTGGACGCCACCGGGCAGGGCACCGCCAACGGCACCCGCCTGGTCATCTGGGACTGCAACGGCCAGACCAACCAGCAGTTCAACGTCAACGCCAACGGCACCATCACGGGGGTGCAGTCGGGCCTGTGCGTGGACGCCAGCGCCTACGGCACCGCCAACGGCACCCTGCTGCACCTGTGGGCGTGCCACGGCGGCACGAACCAGCAGTGGAGCCTGCGCAGCTGATCGGAGACCGCTGTCCTCGCGGGGATGGCGACCGGCGGACCCGCCGGTCGCCATCCCCGCGGCCGTTTCACATCCCGACGGCTGCCTGCCAGAGGCTGTCCGGCGCGGACGCCCGGATGCCGCCGGCGGCAGCTGCCACCTGCTCCGCCGACCGCATGCCGGCCACCACGGTGGCCACGGCCGGGTGGCGCAGCGGGAACTGCAGCGCGGCGGCGGGCAGCGGCACGCCGTGCGCCTGGCAGGTCCGCGCCAGTCGGCGGGCGTGCTGGAGCACCTCGTCGGGAGCCGCACCGTAGTCGTAGTTCGCGCCGTCGGGCGGCCACGGCCGCGCCAGGATGCCCGAGTTGAACGGTGCCGCGCTGACGACGGCCACGCCGCGCCGGGCGCACTCGTCCAGCAGCTGCTCACCGGACCGGTCGAGCAGGGTGTAGCGGCCGGCGAGCATCACGACGTCGAGGTCGGTCTCCTGGACCATCCGCAGGGGTGCCTGCCACTGGTTCATGCCCACGCCGACCGCGCCGATCACGCCTTGCTCACGCAGTGCGATCAGCGCCGGGATGGCGCTGCGGATCGCGTCGTCGACGGCATGGTCGGGGTCGTGGACGTAGACGATGTCGACCCGGTCGACGCCGAGCCGGACCAGGCTCTCCTCCAGGCTGCGCCGCACCCCGTCGGCGCTGAAGTCCCAGACCCGCACCAAATCGTCGGGGACGTCGAAGCCGCCGGCTGCCAGGTCGGAGCCGGTCGGGGCGGGATGGGGGCGCAGCAGGCGACCCACCTTGGTGGACAGCACGTACTCGTCCCGAGAGCGGCCGCGCAGGGCCTCGCCGAGCCGGCGCTCCGACAGGCCGAGCCCGTAGTGGGGAGCGGTGTCGAACAGCCGTATCCCCGCCGCCCAGGCCGCGTCGACGGCCTGCGCGGCGTCGCGGTCGGGCCTGGCGTAGCCGAGGTTGCCGATGCCCCCGGCACCGAACCCGAGCACGGTCACGTCGAGGCCGGTGCGGCCCAGCGGCCGGGTGGGCATGCTGTGGGCTGGTGGCGTCACGGGCGGCTCCTCATGGTCGGCGCGATGAGAGTCTCAGGAAGCGTGGCGCTGCGCCGTCTCCGGCAGTTGCCAGACCAGCGGCAGCGGACCGCGCTGGGAGACGGACATGTCGAGCAGCGGGTGGATGACCTCGTGCCAGCGTGCGGTCAGCGCCAGCCGCGCCATCGACGACTCCATGTCCGCCCAGTCGTCGCACACCACGGTGTGGAACAGGTCGAGGCCGTCGCGCCAGATGTGCCACGAGTGGACCCCGCTGTCGCGCAGGGCCTGTTCGTGCTCCGGCGACAGCACCGCGTGGATGCGGTCGTAGTCGGCTTCCCGACCGGTCTTGAGCCGCGTGTGCAATCCGATCACCTGCATCGGGCGCTCCTTCGGTGGTATGGGTCGCGGTGGGCGCGTCGGCCCGGGTTCGAACTCCGCGGCTGGGTCAGCGGCCCAGCCAGCCGCCGTCGACGGGCACGAGTGTGCCGTGCACGTAGTCGGAGGCGGCCGAGGCGAGGAAGACGGCGACGCCGCCGAGATCGGCGGGGGTGCCCCACCGTCCGGCCGGGATGCGGTCGACGATGGCGGCGTTGCGCCTCGGATCGTCCCGCAGGGCCTGGTTGTTGTCGGTGGCGATGTAGCCGGGCACGATGGCGTTCACGTTGACCCCGTGGGCCGCCCATTCGTTGGCCAGTGCCCTGGTCAGCCCGGCGATGCCGGACTTCGCCGCGGCGTATCCCGGCACGGTGATCCCGCCCTGGAAGCTCAGCAGCGACGCCGTGAATATGATCTTTCCGGTGCGCCGGGCCAGCATCGCCCGGCCGACTTCGCGGGCAAGGATGAACGGTGCGGTGAGGTCGACTGCCAGGACGTGGTCCCAGTCCTCGTCGCTGTGCTCGGCCGCCGGCGCCCGCGCGATGGTGCCGGCGTTGTTGACCAGGATGTCGACTGGGCGCTGCCCGGACGTCAGGTCTGCGGCCAGCGCCGCGACGGCCTCACGGCCGGCGAGGTCGACGGCGCGGACCTCGCACTGCCTGCCGTGGGCCGTCACCCGCCGGGCGACCTCGCTTCCGTCGGGTTCGAGGTGGGCGCTCACGGCGATGATGTCGGCCCCGGCGGCGGCGAGCGCGTCGGCGATGGCCAGGCCGATGCCGCGTCGTGCGCCGGTGACCACGGCGAGCTTGCCGGTGAGGTCGAACATCGCGGCGGTCATCGCGGGCCTGCGCAGTCGAGCAGAACCTTCATCACTCCGGCTCCGGATTCCAGTGCGGCGAACGCGTCTCCGACCCGGTGCAGCGGCTCCACCGTGGTGATCAGGTCGGCGGCGGGGATCCGGCCGGAGGCCACCATCGCCACGGCGGTCACCATGTCGTCCGCGCTGTAGAGCCGCGCGCCGAGCATCGTGAGTTCACGCCAGAAGAAGCGGTGCAGGTTGACCTCCCGCGGCGCGGCGTGGATCGCGACCATCACCAATCGCCCGCGCGGGGCCAGGCAGTCCACGGCCGTGGCGACCGCCGCTGCCGCTCCGGACACCTCGAACGCCACCGCGGCGCCGTCGCCACCGGTCCAGTCGTGGACGGCCGCGGCCACGTCGGGGCCGGCCGGGTCCGCGGTGGCGAAGCCGAGGCGCTCGGCCACCGCTCGCCGCCGCGGGTTCGGTTCCACGATCAGGACGTGGCCGCCGGCGTGCCGGGCGACCACGGCGATCAGCAGACCGACCGGGCCGCCGCCGACCACGACGGCGTGCTCGCCGCTGGTCAGGGCACTGCGCCGCACGTCGTGCACGGCCACCGCGGTCGGCTCGACCAGCGCGCCGTGCGCGAGATCCAGGTCTGCCGGCAGGCGTACCAGTGCTCGTGCGGGCACGTTCCAGCGCTGCTGCATGGATCCTGTGCTGTCGATACCGATGAAAGTCAGCCGGGGGCAGACGTGTCCGTGTCCGGCGCGGCAGGTCGTGCAGTCGCCGCAGGGCAGTACGGGTAGGACGGTGACGGGCTCGCCGGGGGTCCAGCCGTCCACCCCGTCGCCGACTTCGGCCACCGTGCCCGACATCTCGTGTCCGAGCACGGCCGGGACGGCGACCCGCTGGTCCATGTCACCGTGCAGGATGTGCAGGTCGGTGCCGCAGATCCCGGTGAAGGCGACGTCGATCCGCACCTGCCCGGCGGCCGGTGGCGTCTCCGGCACGTCGATGACGCTCAGGCGACGGTCGCCGTGGTAGACGGCTTGGCGCATGTTGTTCCTTCCCTGGCAGGGCTCTGCTGCCGAGCGTGGGCCGCGACGGCTGGACGGGCGTGTCGCGAGGGCCGCCGTCGCGCCGTCGACAGCGGCCCTCGCTCAGCGCCGAAGCCTGCGGCGTCGACAGCCCAGATATGACATCATATGTTTAACGGGATGACAACGGGTCACGACCGAGCGGTCGATGCCCGGGCCTGCGAGCCACCCCACGGCAAGCCGCACGCCACCGTCGACCCCCGGAGATCGCCGCCCCCTGTTGACTTCACCGTCGGAGCTGCCCCATGACCAGTCCTCCCCTCGGCACCATCGTCGACGCGCACCTGCACGTATGGGATCCCTCGCGTGGCGTCTACCCGTGGCTGGGTTCCGGCCTGGCGCCCGTGAACCGGGCCATGGCATTACCCGAGGTGCTGCCCGAACTCGCCGGCCGGGGAGTCACCGCGGTCGTGCTGGTGCAGTCGGCCGACAGCGACTTCGACACCGACCTGATGTTCGAGACCGCGAGTTCGCACCGCCAGGTCGTGGGTGTCGTCGGCTGGTTGCCCCTGGACCGGCCCGCCCTCGCCGCAAGCAGACTGGCGCACCTGCGTGAGCATCCGCTCTTCGCCGGCGTGCGCTGCCTCATCCACGAGCGGCCCGATCCGCACTGGATCCTCGGCCGTACCGTGGATGCCGGCCTGGACCTGCTGGAACAGCACGGTGTGCCGTTCGACTTCGTCGCGGCGGGGTCCGCGGCGCTGACCGTCGCGGCCGAGGTGGCGCGCCGTCATCCCGGGCTGCACCTCGTGCTCGACCACCTCGGGGCACCGCCCTTGCACGACGACCCCGCACAGGCCGAGCAGTGGCGGCAGACACTGGAGGTCCTCGCCGGACACCCACGGGTCTGCGTCAAACTCTCGGGGCTGTACCCGGGGCGCGTCGCGGACGACGGCGCTCCGGCGCGGGCGGGGGCGTACATCCGCACAGCGTTCGACCTCTTCGGGTCGGACCGGCTGATGTACGGCGGCGACTGGCCCATCTGCCTGCTCCACGAACCGTACGGCCGCACGCTGGACATCGTCCAGCGCAGCCTGGCCGACCTCGACGCCGGCGGCTGGAACGACGTGCTCGCCGCCACGGCGGCTCGGGTGTACGGCATCGATCCGCTGCGGCTGGCAGCAGCAGCCGCCTGATCGTCCGCGGCTCGTCCCGGCCACGGCGGGGGCGAGCCGCCGGTCGCGGCCGCCGCGGCTGCCGCGTCCGTCCGGGTCAGCTCTGACGGGGACGGCGCAGCAGGTCGCCGGTGTCGAGCAGGTAGGTGCCGACGGCGGTCAGCGAGAAGACAGCCGGGTGTATGCCGCCCAGCAGAGAACTGATCGCCTGTAGCGACTCGGCGTGGGTGGCCGCCAGGCGGCACGTGGGCCAGTCCGAGCCGAAGATGAGTCGCCCTGGGCCGAACACCTCGATCGCGTGGTCCACGAAGGGCCGTAGATCGTCGACCGACCACCGGTCCCAGTGCGCGAGGGTCAGCAGGCCGCCGAGCTTGGCCCGCACGTTGCCGCACTCAGCCACCGGCTGGATGAGGCGCTGCCATTCGGCCAGACCTTCCGCGCCTCCGGTGATCCACGGTGAGCCGGCCTGCTGCAGCACGAAACGCGCCTGGGGCATGGTCTCGGCCACGCGCGCCACGGATGGCAGCTGTTCAGTGCGCGCCGCCAGCTCGATGACCAGCCCGAGTTCGCCGACCACCGCCAGCCCGGAACGCACCGCCGGATCGTCGAGGAAGTCATCGGCCTTCTCGTACGCGCGCTCCTGCAGGCCGACGAGCCGCTGACCGCCGGGCCCGGCCCGGTGCTTGCCGATGACGTCGCCGAGATCCGGGTCGGTCAGCGGCGCCCATCCCACCACGCCCAGCACCTGCGGGGTCCAGGCTGCCACCTCCAGGCACCGCGTCGTGTCCGCGGCGCTGGTGCCGTCGGCCTCGACCAGCACGCATGCATCCACATCCGACTCGGCCAGGGTCGCCCGCAGTTCGTCGATCCCGTGGTCACGCCGGATGGGGGCGTATTCTGCCGCCGCGAGCCAGGGGCTGTCCGCCGTCCACAGCTGCATGTGCGCATCGATGATCATCTGGGCCGCCTGTCGTCGCCGTAAGCGAGCCGAACCGACGGCTGCCGCGTGATTCCGGCGGCGCAGGGCAGCTGTCCGATGCCGACATGCTGAACTGCGACACTCACGGAAACCGCCGAGTACACGGTTGGCCGGCCTGTCGCCGACCAGCCGGAAACCAGCTCATGCACTGTGTTGGCGCCCCGAATCATAGTGAAGATCGGCGCTGGCCGGTCTTCATGCCAGTAGATGGGACGCCGGCCCGCACGCGGCGGGTGCGGGCCGGCGTCGTCTTGTGGTGTCGGGGCGTCCGGAACTGTAAGAACCCCTGCAGTTCCGGACACAGCAGCGCCCGACACGGCGATCACTTGGCATCAACCGCGCGCGACGCGCGCTCAATGCCTCGAAAGAACATCATACGTGTGACGTCTTAGCAAGACCTTCGCGCAAATATCGTGCCGACCTGGGGATGCAACATGGATCCGGCGCACGGGAACGCAGGCGACCGGAGGCAGACAGACTGGTGGAAGGGTCGGACAGCGCCACTCGACCGACGGCCGAAGACCGTGGCGTCTGCCTGGGTACTACGTCAGCGGGTCGCCTGCCGGCGGGTGGCCGCCGCGGGAGCATCAGTCTCCGGGACCGGCCGGCGACGGCTCCACGAGCCGGTGATGTGGGCACGCATGGCGGCGGCGGCGGCCTCGGCGTTCTTGGCCATGATGGCGTCGTGCACGGCCTGGTGCTCGTCCAACGTGCGTCGCATCACCGCCTCGTTGTATTCGCCGTGGTAGCGCATGCTCCCTCGCGCCTTGTCGTGAATGCTGTTCACGATGGCGCGTCCGAGCCGGTTGCTGGACGCGGCCATGACCATGTCGTGGAAGTGCGCGTCCGCGGCGGCGAACTCCGCGACATTATTGATCTTCGAGCGCATGAGCTCGAGCGCTGCGCTGATGCGGAGCTTCTCTTCACCCGCGCGCGAGACGGCCGCGGTGGCCGCCATGTCGGCTTCGAGAGCGGTCCGGGTGGCGACCAGCTCGTCCAGGAAGGAAAGGTTGGCGTCGTGGGCGATGATGGCGGTGAGCACGACGTCGTCGAGCAGGTTCCACTGGCGCGGATCGGTGACCTGGGTGCCCCTGCCGTGCTCGATGCGCACGAGGCCCTTCTCCTGCACGACCTTGACCGACTCGCGGATCACGGTGCGGCTGACCCCGAACTGGTCGCACAGGTCCGCCTCGGGCGGCAGCGTCGAGCCCGGATTCAGCACTCCCCGGACGATGTCGTTGACGATCTGCTGCACCACGTTGATGCCCAGCTTGGTTCCGCGGACACGCGGCGGAGCGACCTCCGCGGCTGGCGCCACAGGTACGCCGAATGGATCCGCCAAGAACTGCCGCGTCAACGCGTCCTCCAGGAGCAATAGTCGCCGTAAGTGTAGGACAAGCTCTCACGACGTCACAGGTACGATGTCATATGTCACTGCCCGGTTAGGGTCCCTCTACCAAAATTCTCGCACGAAAGTGTTATGTGTGACCATCGGGCATTGCCGCATCCCCGTTCGGGGTCCTTGCCTGCTGCAGACAAGGCGGGCGGCACCGCGCAAGGCAGGGCGGGTGCGGCAGCCCGACCGGCCACCGCACCCGCCTGTGGAAGGGTGCTCGCCTTCCTCCGCACCACGCCGGTCAGCCGGCCGCCGCCAGCAGCCGCTGACCGGCCCGCTCCGGCCGGACGCCCGGCCCGTCGAACGACACGGTGGCGGGTTTGAGCTCGCAGGCGCCGATCAGCTCTTCGTCCACGACGATCCCTAGACCGGGTGAGTCGCCGAGGATGAAGGCCCCGCTCTCGATGCGCAGGTCGAGAGCGACGCCGACGGGCGGCTGCAGGACCTGCAGCTCACTGGCCATGTGGTTGGGCACCGACGCCGCCGCGTGCAGGAGGCCGACCGGGTTGGTGCCGATCGGGCTGACGGGCAGATCGTGGCCGTGTGCCAGCGCGGCGACGCGCAGGAAGTGGGTCACCCCCCACACCGATGCCGTCTGCACGATGTCCAGAGCTCCGGCCGCCAGCAGTGGCCGGAACTGCTCCAGCCCGCTGAGGTTCTCGCCGCTGGCGACCGCGGCGCGGACCCCGCGGCCCACCGCGGCCATACCTTCGGCGTCCCACCGCCGCACCGGCTCCTCGACCCAGATCAGATCCAGCGTGTGCTCCAGCTCCGCGACGTGCCGGACAGCCTGCTTGCGGCTCCAGCACTCGTTCGCGTCGAGCATGAGGCCGGGCCGCGACCCGCCGCCGGCCTCGGTCAGCACATCGCGCACCAGGCTCAGCCGGTGCCGGTCGCGTTCGACGTCCAGGCCGCCTTTGAGCTTGGCCGCACGCAGGCCATGCTCGGCGTATGCCTGGTAGGTGCCGACCAGCTCCTCGTCGTCGAGGTCGATGTCCAGCCCGGAGGCATAGGCCGGCACGACGCGGTCGCGTCCGCCCAGCAGACGCCACAGGGGCTCCCCCGCCGCCTTGGCCTTGATGTCCCACAGCGCGGTGTCGAACGCGCCGATGGTACCGAAGACCGTTCCGGCATGTCCGGCCTTGAACATCTGCCGCAGCATGCGGTCGTAGAGCGCCGTGACGCCCCGCGGGTCCTCGCCGTCGATCGCGGCGAAGACCGCGTCCAGTTCCACGTGCGGGCCCATCCCGACGCCGGTGATGCCTTCGTCGGTGGTGACCAGGACCAGCGGCACCTCGGTGAGGCCGTCGGCGTAGACGCCGTTGGCGTCGCCGACGGCACGGCCCCATTCCTGCACGGTGTTCAGGGCGCGATACCCAGTGATCCGCATGTCAGCCTTTCGTCGAACCGGCGGTGACAGCGTCGGCGATCCGGCGCTGGAAGAACAGGTAGACCGCCAGTACGGGCACGGCTGCGATCAGCACCCCTGAGGCGAAGGTGGGGATGTCGGCCGTGTATTGACCGCGCAGCGACGTCACCCCGACCATGAGGGTGCGGTGCTCCGCGGACGGCATCATGAGCAGCGCGATGAGCACGTCGTTCCAGCAGAACAGCGCGTTGAGCACACCCACCGACAGCAGGGCCGGCCGCCCGATCGGGAGCATGATCCTGCGGTATACGCCGTAGGGGGTGTTGCCGTCGATGCGCGCCGCGTCGACGATCTCGGCAGGTATCGCGCTGTAGTAGCTGGTCATCAGGTAGATCGTGAAGGGCAGGAACTGCGCCGTGTAGGCGAGGATCAGTCCCGGGTAGGTGTCGACCAGCCCGGTGTCGGCCATGGTCCGCACGAGCGGCACCATGATCACCTGGAAGGGCACGAACAGCGCGGCGAGGCATCCCAGCAGGAGTGCCCGCGAGCCGCGGAACCGCAGGTGGCTCAACGCGAAGCCGGCCATGGACCCGAACAGCAGCAGCAGTGTCACCGCGCCGGCCACCACGAGCACCGAGTTGAAGAAGTATCGCGCGGTGCCGGCGGTGGTCCAGGCGGTGCTGATGTTGTCCCAGCGCAGGGTGTCCGCCAGGCTGAACCTGTCCAGGATGTAGTCGCGACGGGTCTTCATCGCCGCGTTGGCGGTGAAGACCAGCGGGTAGACGGTCGCCAGAGCGAGCAGCGCCATGGGTACGGCGATCAGCCACCGGCTCATCCGAGCGCCGAGCATCAGTCCTCCTTGCCGGTGCGTCGCAGGAAGCTGACCTGCGCGAGCCCTACGACGAGCATGACCAGGAACAGCACCGTGGAGGCCGCCGACGCGAACGCCGGGCGGTTCATCTGGCCCTGCTGGATCCAGATGTAGTACTCCGGCAGGTAGGTCGAGCCGCCCGGACCTCCGCTGGTCATCACGTAGATCAGGCCGAACATGGAGGTCAGCATCCCGATCATGGTCGTCACGAATACGAACTGGATCGTGCGGGACAGGCCCGGGATGATCACGTGCCGGATCACCTGCGGCAGGGCCGCCCCGTCGGAGCGGGCGGCGTCCAGCAGCGCGGGGTCCAGCGTCGCGAACCCGGACAGGAAGACCACCAGCGCCATCCCGAACGTCGCCCAGACGTGCACGCCGACCACGGTGAACAGCGCGACCTTGGAGTCCCCCAGCCAGTCGACCGGTCCGATCCCCACCACGTCGAGCAGGCTGTTGAGCGGGCCGTCGAAGGACAGCAGGAGGTTGAAGATGGAACCGACGATCACCGGGGAGAGCACCGCGGGGAAGAAGTAGACGCTGCGGTAGAGCCGGTGGCCCGGCACGCGCAGGTAGATGAACGTCGCGAGCATGCCGGGGATCGCGACCGCGACGGGGAGCAGCAACACGAGCCACCCGACGTTGCGCAGCGCGCCCCGGAACAGCGGGTCGGCGAACAGTTCCGCGTAGTTGTCCAGGCCGACCGCCGCCCCGTTGCGGTCGCCGTCGCCGGTGAAGGAGAAGTTGACGCCGAGCAGCAGCGGCCAGAGCCGGAACAGCACGATGATCAGTACGGCAGGAGCGATCAGCACGAACGGGGCCAGGCGTTCGGCCGACATCGGGCCCGTCCGGGAGCGCCTGCGTGGCGCGGGGTCTGTTCCATAGGCCCGCCCCGCCCGAGCGGGGCGGGCCAACAGCGGTGGAGATTCACCGAGCGGCACTGGTCAGCTCCGGTCCGACTCGCCGAGCTGCTTGAGCGCGGCGTCGACGCTGACGGACCCTTCGAGGATCTGCTGGGACAGCCGCCCCATCAGTTCGATGGTCTTCGACGACAGCGCCACGTGCAGAGCGGGCTTGCCGGTCTTGAGGTCGGCGACGATGGCGGTGACGGCCGCCCCGCCGTCGGTGGTCTTCACGGTGGTGTCGGAGACGACCGCGCCGGCATTGGCGTAGAAGGTGGCCAGCGCGTCGGTGGAGGTCAGCGAGCGCACCAGGTCGGCGGCGAGGACCGGGTCCTTGGTCCACTTGGCGACCGCGTAGCCGATGCCGCCGTCGAACGGCAGGCTGGGCGTCGCTCCGGTGGTGATGACCGGCGACTTCATCACGCCGAGGTTGTCGGGGCCGATGAACTCGTTGAAGTCCTTCCAGTGCCCGATGTCGGACATCAGGCCGATGATGTTGGTCGCCTTGGCCGACTGGAAGATGCCGAAGGCGTCGGTGAACATGGTGGTCGAGTTGCCGCCCTTGCTGTTGAGGCCGCGGTCGTTGACGTCCTTCCACAGCTGGAAGACCTTCTTGACGTTCGGGGAGTTCCAGTCGCGCTTGCCGGCGATCCAGCTGTCGTACTCCTGCGGCGTCAGGATGCCCGAGCCGAACGCCGACAGGAAGAACTGGATGCCGATGCCCTCCTTGTTGCCGAGGGCGAAGCAGCTGGCCTTCGTCGCCTTGGTGATGGTGGCGCAGTCTGCGGTGAACCCGTCCCAGGTCGTCGCCGGCTGCTGCGGGTCCAGACCGGCCTTCTTGTAGAGGTCCTTGTTGTAGTAGATCGGGTGGCCCTGCAGGGTCACCGGTGAGGCGTAGACCTTGCCGTCCTTGGTGAACGCGTCCCAGCCGGCCAGGCGCTCCTTGTCCGGGCCGACGTACTGGTCCAGCGGCACCAGGGCGTCGACCCGGTCGCGGATCTGGCCACCGCCGTTGAACATCATGACGTCAGGGCCCTTGCCCGCCTGGATCGCCGCCCCGAGCAGCGTGTAGTACTGGTCGAACGGCTGGGCGACGAACTCGACGGTCACGCCGGGGTGCTTCTTGGCGAAGTCGGCCTTCGCCTTCTCCACATAGGCCGTTGCGGTCTTGTCACTGGACTTCCAGTCCCACACCACGAGTTTGCCGCTCGCGGAGTTGGACGAGGGTTCGTTTCCGGTGGCGCTTCCACAGCCCGCCAAGGCCAGCGCCACCGCGACGGCGGCCGGCCAGAGTACTCGCTGCTTCATTGATTCTCATCTCGAGAATGGCCGGAAGAGCCGGCCGTCCGATGGAATGCAGCAAAGCTAAGTCATATGATGTGTGATGTCAACGGAAACGGCCCGCGCACCACGCTCCTCCGGTGGGGCGCCGCGTCAGCGCGGAACGGATGTCCGGTCACGGCTCAGATGACGTCACACGCCGTGCGTGCCCTCGTTCCCCGCCTGCCAACTCACCGGTGTCTTGACGCGGGGCCAGGAGTCGGTCAAAGTCAACCACCGCGAACCACCGACGACAGCGATCTGGACATGCCACCCCACAGCACAGACGACGCCGCACTCATCGTCGCGGCGCAGGCCGGCGACCGGCGAGCGCTCGACGTCCTGATCGAGGCGTACCTGCCGTTCGTCTACACCATCGTGCGCAGGGCCGTCGACGCCGATGCCGACGTCGACGACGTCGTGCAGGAAACGATGGTGCGTGTCATCCGCGACCTGCCGGACCTGCGCGACCCGGCCACCTTTCGCGCGTGGGTGGGCACCATCACGGTCCGTCAGATCAGCAACCACCTGCAGCGGCTGCGGAGTTCCGAGCCCCGTGCCGGCGATCTGGCCGGGCTGTCCGAGTTCCCTGACGCCGACGGTTCGTTCGAAGGGCTGACATTGCTGCGCCTGGGCATCGCCGCGCAGCGGCGCCAGGCAGCACAGGCCGCACGATGGCTCGACGACGAAGACCGCGTGCTGCTGTCACTGTGGTGGCTGGAACTCGCCGGGCGGCTGACGCGAACCGAGTTGGCGGCCGCCGCGGGAGTCAGTGTCGCCCACGCCGGGGTGCGCGTGCAGCGGATGCGCCAGCAGTTGGAGCAGTGCCGGGCGCTGCTGGCCGCGCTCGACACCCGGCCCCGATGCGGCGAATTGGACCTGCTGGTCGCCGACTGGGACGGCGTGCCGTCCTCGGTACTGCGCAAACGTCTGGCACGGCACGTCCGCGGCTGCGCGATCTGCGATCCGGCAGCCGCTCAGCTGATGGCCGCCGACAAACTGCTGATGGGCCTCGCGCTGCTGCCCGTGCCGGTCGCGCTCACCGCCGCCGTGCTCGGCAAGGCCGGAACGGCGACCGTGGCATCCTCGGTGGCCCTGGCCGGGGCCGCGAAAGCGGGAGTGCTCGGCCACCTGGCCAAGGCCCTCGCCGTCCCCAAGGTCGCCGCAGCGGTCGTGACGGGCACCGTGGTGGTGGGCGCCACGGTCGCCGTGATCACCTGGCCTGCGACAACTCCCCCTCCACTGCCGGCTGTCCTGTCGCCGCCGGCGGCCGTCGCGACGCCCGCGCGCAGCCCTGCCGTTCGCCCGCCCAGCCCCAGCCGTACACCCGGCCCTCGGCGGCCGACGCCCTCGCGCAGCCCCGCCGGTCTGCTGGCGATCGGCCTGACCTCGCTGGAAGCGGCGAACGACGCCGGGCTGTTCGTCACCACCGCCGCGGATCTCGCCGTGTTCTCGCCCGTGACGGCCACCGCCGGTACACCGGCACGCCGGCAGGCCACCTTCACAGTCGTGGCGGGCCTTGCTGACGTCAAGTGTGTGTCGCTGCGGGCGAGCGACGGTCGCTACCTGCGCCATTTGTCGTGGCGGCTGCTGCTGAGCCCCGCGGACGACACCGACCTGTTCCGGGGCGACGCGACATTCTGCGTCCGCCCCGCCGACCTCGACGGGGCGATACTGCTCGAGTCCCGGAACTACCCCGGCTGGTTCGTGCATCGCCGGGGAACCGAACTGTGGGTCGACCTTGCCGCTGACGGAACCGCCGACTTCGACACCGAGTGTTCGTTTCGCGCACGACCGCCGTTGGCACCCTAGTCCCGGGAAGCGACCACCGCCGGTGCCGGTGGGAGGTACCGTCCCTGGGTGCCGACGATGCGCAGCGCCACCGACGTACCGGCGCCAGGGGTGTGACCTGGCTCGGACCCACCCCTGGCGCTCGTCTCGATCAGGTGATGAGGCAGGCCGCGCCGTTGAGGGTGAATGAGGTCGGCTTGCCGGTGTTACCGGTGTGGGTGGCCTGGAAGCCGATATCGACGGATCCGTTGGCGGGGATACCGGCGTTGTAGGCCAGGTTCCGGGCCGTCACCTGCCCCGAGGTGGGCGAGTAGCCGGCGTTCCAGCCCGAGGTGATGGCCTGGCCGCTGGGCAGGGTGAAGACCAGGGACCAGCCGTTGATCGCGGCGTTTGCGGTGTTCGTCACGGTGATGTTCTCGACCAGGCCGTTGTTCCACGCGTTGATGGTGCTGGTGACGCGGCAGGAGCCGGAGCCAGGCGGCGCGGACGGGCTGGGCGGTGTGGACGGGCTGGGCGAAGCGGACGGGCTGGGCGGTGTGGACGGGCTGGGCGAAGCGGACGGGCTGGACGGCGGTGTCGGGCCCGTGGTGGTCAAGCCGAAGAACGCGATGGCGGACGCGGCCATGCCGCTCGACGGCAGGCTGTGCCCTGCGCCCTGGATGCTGAGGGCCTCGACCTGCACGGTGCCCGACCCGTCGGCGAAGCGGCGGCGGTTCCAGTTGGTCTGCGGGGTGTCGGAGGAGGTGGGGGTCTGGCTGAGTCCGTGCACGTTGGTCCACTGCTCCACCGACTCCTGCAGCAGCGAGTACGGCACGAGGGTGTCGTTGGTGCCGTGCCACAGCTGCACCCGGGGCCGCGGGCCGGCGAAGCCGGGATACACCTGCCGCACCGCGTCACCCCACTGCTGCGGGGTCCGGTTCATGCTTCCGCCGGTGCACTGGCTGGTTCCGGGCGGGTAGTCGGCCGCGTTGGCGAAGCAGTTGAACGGCACGCCCATGAACGCCGCGCCGGCTTTGAACCTGTCCGGGTAGAGGGCAAGCATGTGCTGGGTCATCATGCCGCCGGAGGAACTTCCCGTGGCGTAGACCCGGTTCTGGTCACCGCCGTACTGCAGCCCCGCGTAGGCGACCATCGACATGATCGAGACCGGGTCGCTACCGCCGTCGCGGCGCTTGGCGGCTGCCGACCAGGTGTCGAAGCATCTGCCGAAACCGGCCTCCTGCATGGCGCTCGGGTAGATGACGATGAAGCCGTACTGGTTGGCCAGCGACGCGAACTCGCTGCCGGAGTAGAAGCCCGGGCCCGAGCCCCCGCAGCCGTGCATGGCCACCACGATCGCGGGGTTGGCCGGGCGAGAGTCGGGCACGTAGATGTGCATGCGCATACCGCCCGGGTTGCTGCCGAAGTTGGTCACCTCGACCAGCGACGCCGCGAAGGCGGGTTGAACCGCCGGGATCGTGAGTCCGGCCACCGCCAACGAGGTGGCGAGTCCGAGCAGTAGCTTCCGGTTGATTCTCATACGTCCATCTCCTTTGCCCACAACGGGCTGAGGCAGGCCGCGGAGGCGCGCTCGCACGCGACCCACGCCACGGCGTGCCGACTGTTGACTGAGGGCATGGCGGCCCGACGCGGTGGCAGTCATCCCGCCGATGCCGTCGGGCGGCGCGCGTGACCCGGCCCGGCTGGTCACATGTGCACACGTCGCGAAGGTCCGGTGTGGTCCGTACCGCGCCTGGCCCTCACGATCCGGTCCCGCCCGTCATCGTGTGACACATAGTGTGTCCCTGAAGGCACAAAACTGTCAATCGAACATTCACGATAGATTTTCGGCGCGGACCGGCCCTGCCTGGGCTCAGGACCACTCCGCTCGCCCGAGCACTTCGGCGCTGGCCGATGAGTCCGTGCGGGTTGCGTTACGGTCGTTACCGACATCCACCTCGATCCGTGCCGGAGCAGCCCACGTGACCAGCCCCTTCGACATCGAGGAGATATTCCCGCAGGACGCGGTGGGGGCGGTCCGGCTTCCCCGGCGGCAATCCGGCAACGCGCCGCAGGGCCTGGCAGTGACGCTGCTAGCCGACTACACCCTGCGCACCCGTGCCTGGCTGCCGTCTGCGGCAATCACGGCGCTGCTCGGCGAGGCCGGCGTGAGCCTTGGCGGTGCCCGAACGGCGATAAGCCGCCTGACCCGCCGGGGTGTGCTCGAAAGCAGTCGGCAGGGACGCAACAGTTCCCACCGGCTGACCCAGCCCGCCGCCGCCCACCTGTCGACCGGTGGCAGTTGGATCGTGTCGTCGGCGTCGGCGCCCCGGCCGTGGGAAGGCTGGTGGACGCTGATCGCCTTCTCCCTGCCACAAGAGGAGAACACGCAGCGGCGAGCGCTTCGGGGCCAGCTGCGCTGGCTGGGCTACGCGCCCCTTTTCGACGGGCTGTGGGTCTCGCCCGACGAGTTCACCGAGCAGGCGCGGGCGCAGCTGGCTCAGGTCAACCTCGGCGCGATGACGGTGTTCCGGGCCCGGCACGTCGAGTTCGCGGCCGCCAGCGGCCGCAACCCTGTCGAAGCGTGGGACATCCCGGCCATCGCCGCGGAGTACGAGTCCTTCGTCGGGCGCTGGAGCATGCTGCTGCCCCGGATACGCGGTGGGCGGGTCCCCGGCGCCGAGGCGGTACGGGCCCGCACCGAGGTGATGGACACGTACCGCCGCTTCCCCACCCTCGACCCGCAGCTGCCGCTGCAGTTGCTGCCGTCCGGGTGGCTGCGCCGGCGTGCCCTGGAAGTGTTCGCCGCCGTCTACGACGGTCTGGCCGCGGCCGCCGAAGAACACGTACAGGCCGTGGTGGCTCGCCACGCCGACGGTGCCCGACTCGGTATCAGTGCGCACACCGTCGCCGACATGCTCGCTGGGGTGCGCCACGGTCCAAGTGCCGATGTGCCCGCCCCGCTGCGCCGGCAGTGACCTTTCCGCTGACGCCACTCCCGGCGACCGATCGGCCTTCGACCCGGACCTGAATGTTCGGGTCCGGGTCGAAGGCCTGCGGGCTGGGCGTCGGCTATGCCACGGGGCGGAGGCTGAACCGCTGGTTGGCCTGGCCGTTGCAGTCGTAGATCTGGACCTGAGCGCCGTTGGCGGTGCTCCAGACGTCCAGGCACCGCCCGGACTGCGCACCGGTGATGGTGCCGTTGGCGTTGACGTTCCACTGCTGGTTGGCCTGGCCGTTACAGCTGTAGATCTGGACCGCCGAACCGTTGCCGGAACCGGCGGCGTCCAGGCACCTGGTCCCGAAGACCTGCAGTTGCTTGCCGGCGGTATAGGTCCACCGCTGGTTGGTCTGGCTGTGGCAGTCGTACAGCTGCACCCGCGTGCCGTTGGTCTGCGACGAGTTGGGCACGTCGATGCACCGCCCCGACTGCGCGCCCACGATCTGGTTGACGCCGCCCGCCGGAGGTGTAGGCGAGGAGGTCGGGGAAGGCGGGGAAGTCGGCGAGGAAGTCGGGGAGGGCGATGCGGGTGGCGACTGCGACGGCGACGGCGTGGCGGCGTTGAGGGCGTTGAGGACGGAGGTGTACGCCGCCTTCGCGCCGCCCCCGCTGTTGAACAGCAGCGGGCTCTCGCTGGAGCGCCAGGAGTCGCTGTCGCGTACGCCCCAGACGGTGATGCCGATGCAGCGCGGCACGTTCATGCAGGCCTGGGTCAGGCCGGCGTACTGCGACGTCGACGCGTTGGTGACGTCGACCTCGGTGAGGGTGACGTCCACCCCGAGGGCGGCGAAGCTCGACAGGGTGGTCTGGAAGTTGCCGGGCAGCGAGCTACCGCCGGTGAAGTGGGTCTGCAGCCCGACGCAGTCGATGGGCACGCCGCGGGACTTGAAGTCCTGGATCATGCGGTACACGCCCTGGGTCTTGCCGTAGCTCCAGTTCTCGATGTTGTAGTCGTTGTAGCAGAGCTTGACGCCGGGGTCCGCCGCGCGGGCGGTGCGGAAGGCCACCTCGATCCAGTCGTTGCCGGTGCCCTGCAGGTTGGACGAACGGCGGCTGCCGTCCTCGTTGAAGGCCTCGTTGACGACGTCCCAGGCCGCGAGCTTGCCCCTGTAGTGGGCCATGACGCCGTTGATGTGGTCGATCATCGCCTGGCGCAGCGTGCTGCCGTTGAGGCTCTGCATCCAGCCGGGCTGCTGGGCGTGCCAGGCCAGGGTGTGGCCGCGCACCTTCATACCGCGCTGGGTCGCCCAGTTGTAGATCTGGTCGGCCGTGTTGAAGGAGAACTGGCCGCGCTGGGGCTGCAGGGCGTCGATCTTCATCTCGTTCTCGGCCGTCACCATGTTGAACTCGCGGGCGGCGATGGTGGTGTACGTCGAATCGTTGAGCCTGTTGGCGGCGATGGCGGTGCCGAAGTACCGTCCCGACTGGGCTGCGGCGGCACCGAGGGTGCTGGCTGCGGCGCTCGCGTTCGGGATCACGAGCACGACCGTCAGCAGCGCGAGTGCGGCGACCGCACCGGTGAGCGCGGCCGTGCGGATCGGCGATCGTCTCGGTGGGTCCTCGCCACGATACGCGGTGGGTAGCGCTGTCATCATGGGTTCCTTTCTGGCCGGCGCAGGGCTGTTCGGGCGAGCGGCCGCGGCGCCGTGGAGCGGGCATCGATACCGGGGCATGTTGCCATGCGCGAGCCCAAGTCGCAATGTCTTCTTCCGATAACTTCCGGAAGGTGTGTCCGGCCAATGTGGTGCCTCACCGACACGAGGGAATAGCCGCACCCACGCCGCCGAGGTCTTTGAGCAGCTAGTCGCCGTAGCTTAGTGATCTAAATCGAACCCCACGGGGAAACGTTCATCACTAGCTATTGCCCGTCGTTCCGCCGATCCTCCTGATAGCACCGAAACTTCCGGAGTGCCTCCGGAACGCGTTCGGCCGCCTCGGGAGGCTGTGCATCGCCCGGAGGGCATCCGAACCAATCGATTGACACTTTCCTGTCCGAGAGGCAAGCTGTGTGACACACGTCGTCGATGGAGCCCGACAACGTATGCGAACGGGGATCCGGCTTGCGGGCAGGGCAGGCCGGGCAAAGCCGACCCGAAACTGTTGCCATCGAGGAAGTGTCATGAGACCAATGACCACCCCAGCCCGGCGCCGCTGGGTGCTGAGCAGCCTGCTGACCCTGGCGCTGGCCGGCGCCGTCCTACTGGTGCCGCGCTTGGCCGAGGCCGGTCCGACGGCCGGCTGCGGCAGGACCCCGACCCTGACCAACGGGACCCACTCGATCCAGAGCAGCGGCCAGAGCCGCAGCTACATCCTGAGCATTCCGAACACGTACAACAACACCCGGCCGTATCGGCTCATCTTCGGTCTGCACTGGCTCAACGGCACGGCCAACGACGTCGCCACCGGCGGCGCGGACGGCGCAGCCTGGGCCTTCTACGGGCAGAAGCAGCTGTCGAACGACAGCACGATCTTCGTAGCGCCGCAGGGCATCAGCAACGGCTGGGCCAACACCAACGGGCGCGACGTGACCCTGGTCGACGACCTGATCAGACTCGTCGAAGGCGACCTGTGCGTGGACACCAGCCAGGTCTTCGCGATGGGATGGAGCTACGGCGGTGCGATGAGCTACGCGCTGGCCTGCGCTCGGCCGACGGTCTTCCGCGCGGTCGTGGTCTACTCCGGCGCCAACCTCAGCGGCTGCAGCGGAGGCACCCAACCGGTCGCCTACTTCGGGATCCACGGCACCCACGACAGCGTGCTCAACATCTCCAGCGGACGTTCGGTGCGCGACACCTTCGTACGCAACAACGGATGCACCGCACAGAGCCCACGTGAGCCCGCCCAGGGCAGCCTCACGCACATCACCACCGTCTACGCGGGATGCCGTGCCGGGTATCCGGTCCAATGGGCCGCGTTCGACGGTGACCACGCTCCCCACCCGGTGGACGGAACGACCGCGACCAGCGGCACCCGGACGTGGACCTCGGCCGCGGTGAACACGTTCCTGGCCCAGTTCCCCGGCAGCCCCTCGCCCAGCGCTTCCCCGTCCGGCAGCGCCTCGCCGAGCGCTTCCCCGTCCAGCGGCCCGTCGCCGAGCGCTTCTTCGAGTCCAGCTCCCAGCAGCCCGGCACCGTCCACGCCCGCCCCGGGCGGAGCATGCAGCGCAAGCTACAAGACCGTCAATTCGTGGCCCGGTGGCTTCCAGGGCGAAGTGACAGTGACAGCCGGCAGCTCGCCGATCACCGGGTGGACCGTCCAGTGGACGCTCAGCAGTGGCCAGACCATCACCCAGGTGTGGAACGGAACCCTGTCCGCCAACGGCTCGGCCGTCACGGTCCGGAACGTCTCCTACAACGGCTCACTGCCGGCGTCCGGTTCGGCCACGTTCGGGTTCCTCGCCGGCGGAACTCCGTCGGCTCCTTCGCCGTCCTGCAGCAGCGCGTAGGTGTAATCGCGAGGGCCCTCTGGCCGGGTGCGTGCGACTTGCACGCCCTGAACAGAAGGCCCTCGCATGATCCTGCTGATCCGCCGGGTGCAGGGCCGTACCCGGGCTTCGGCCACGAACTACGAGACGGCGACGGAGAACCGTTGCCGCCCGCAGGTGGGGTCAGCCCCACCGTGCCGGGTCGGCCCAGCACTATCGATAGTGCTCGAACCGGCACCTAGCGTCGCTGACATGGTTGATGACACACCCGCCCTCGCAGTCCAGGGCCTCACGAAACGACACGGCAGCGGGTCCTGGGCCGTCGACGCCCTCGTCGGCATCGACCTCGCGTTCGCGCGTGGCACCTTCACGGCCGTCATGGGCCCGTCCGGCTCGGGCAAGTCGACCTTCCTCGCCTGCGTGGCGGGGCTGGAGCGGCCGACGTCCGGCCATGTCCTGATCGAGGGCGCCGATGTCACACACTGGGCCGAGGCCAGGCGGACGCGGATGCGCCGCGACCGTATCGGCTTCGTGTTCCAGGACTTCAGCCTCGTCCCCTACCTGACCGCGGCGGAGAACGTGGCGCTGCCGGCGCGCCTGTCCGGCCGGCGGGCGCAGCCGGAAGCCATCCGGACAGCTCTGGCCCGGGTGGGACTGGAGAACCGTGCCGGGCACCTGCCGGGTGCCCTCTCGGGAGGCCAGCAGCAGCGAGTCGCCGTCGCCCGGGCGCTCGTCACCGGACCCGCCGTGCTGCTGGCCGACGAGCCGACGGGTGCGCTGGACAGTGCGACGGCGCGCGAGGTGCTGCAGCTGCTGCGGGCTGCCGTCGACGACCTGGGACAGACGACGGTGATGGTCACCCATGACCCGGTCGCGGCCTCGTATGCCGACAATGTCGTCTTCCTGGTCGACGGCCGGGTGGGCGGCCGGATGGCCGCTCCGAGCGTCGACGCGGTCGCCGCTCAGTTGGCCCACCTCGACCAGCTCACCGGGGTGGCACGATGACGGCGCTCGCGCTGCGCTCGCTGCGACACCGTCCCACGGCCGCCGTCGCGACGTTCCTGGCCGCCCTGCTCGGCACGGCGCTGACGGCGTCGTTCGGCACCCTGGTCGAGTCGGCCCTCAGCACGCACGACGACGACCGCGAGCTGCTCATCATCATGGGTAGCATCGTCGGCGGCTGGGCCGCGCTGATCGTCTTGTTCTCGGTGGCGTCGACGGTCGGCATCGTCGCCGGGCAGCGGACCCGCGAGGCAGGCCTGTTGCGGACCATCGGCGCGACGCCCCGGCAGGTACGGGCGCTGATCGTGTACGAGGCCGGCGTGGTGGTGCTGCTCGCAGCGTCGGCCGGTGCCGTCGTCGCGTCGGTCGGCGGACCTGCCCTGTTCGGCGCCCTGCAGCGGGGCGACCTGGTCACGCCCGCGTCGACGTATGCCGGCGGGCCGGCGTCGCTGTCGAGCGCTGCGGGCGTGGTGGTGCTGGTCGGTACGGTCGCGGCCGGGATCGCGTCCCGACGCGCCACGCGCGGCGCCGCGGCGTTCTCCCTGCGGCAGGTGGATGTGCCGGAGCATCGCCTGCACCGGTGGCGGATCCTGGTCGGCGTCCTGCTGGTCGCGGTCGGCCTGGCCTCGGCCGTCGCCACCGTCACCGTCACGGGGAAGGCCGACGACGCCTACGCCGCCATGCAGACGTCAGGATCGGCGTCGATCGTGGTCGGCGTCGGTCTGGCCACGCTGGCGCCGGGGCTCCTGCGGCTGCTCGCGACACCGTTGCGCCCGCTGCTGGCCATGTCCGGCAGCGGCCACCTGGCGGCAGCGAACACGACCCGGCGGGCCCACCTGCTCGCCGGTGCGCTCGCCCCGGTCATCGTGCTCGTCTCCACCGCTGTCGGCACCCTGCTGATGATCGGCATCGACGAACGCACGCTCACCGCTGCGGGAGATCCCGAGGGTGTCGGCGGCACCATCACGATGATCAACTTTGTGGTCATCGGAATGATCTGCCTGTTCACCGCCATCATGGTGGTGAACGCCTCCGTCGCCGTCGTCGCTCACCGCCGCCCCGAGCTGGACCGGCTCTGGCGGCTCGGCGCCACGGCGGCCCAGCTACGCAGCAGCATCGTCCTGGAGGCGGCGGTCGTGGCGGTCATCGGGATCCTGCTGGGACTGCTGGGGTCGACGGCGACGGCGGTGCCCTACTCGATCGTCCGGCATGAAGGAGTGGTGCCCGACGGCCAGCTGTGGCTGCCGCCGCTCATCGCGGTCGCCGCGGCGGTGCTGACGGTCGGCGCCGCGTGGGGCGCACAGCGCCGATCAGCCCGGTGAACTACTCTCCCGCTGTGGAGGCGCCGAAGACCTGGCTGGCACCGCTGCTCGCGGTGCCCGCCGGCGTCGGCCGTGCCGGTGTCGTCGAGCGGGTCCGGCTCACGGTGCTGTCGGCCGGCCACGCGGCTGCCGGGCTCGCTGCGCTGGTGCTGGCGCTGCTCATGACCGGTTCGTTCCCGGCCCTGCTGTCCGTGACCGGTCTTCTGGTGCTGTGGCTGGTCGTTCCGCTGGCGGCCCTCCTGGCGGGAGCGCATCGGTCCGTCGCCGCGCGGCTGCTGGGCGAGCCGGTGGTCGCCCGGTACGCCGACACCGACGGGAAAAACCCGATCACCGCCATGATCGTCTGGGCCCGGGATCCGGCGCGGTGGAGGGACTTCGCCTTCTGCTGGTTCTCCGGCACAGGTGGCCTGCTCATGTCGCTCGTGCCGGTGGTGTTCCTCGTGGGACCGCTGGTCCACGTCGTCATCGGCCTCGCGCACGGCGACTGGCTCTGGTTCACCGTCGCCGCTGCCATGTCCGGACCATTCTTGCTCGTCTGGTGGTTCCTCACGGTGCCGATGGTGCGCGCCCGCCTGCACACGGACCGGGCCATCCTCGACCACTCACGCGGCGAGCGGCTCCGGGAGCGGGTCGCTCAGGTCGTCCGGTCCCGTTCCGCGACGGTCGACCACAACGAGGCCGAGCTGCGCCGAATCGAGCGCGACCTGCACGACGGCGCGCAGGCCAGGATCGTCGCCGCAGGTATGAACGTGGGACTGGCCGAGAAACTGGTGCACACCGATCCCGACACCGCCGTCGCGCTGCTGCGGGAGGCCCAGGACACCACCCTCAGCGCGCTGGAGGATCTGCGCACGCTCGTACGCGGCATCCACCCGCCGATCCTCGCCGACCGCGGACTCGTCTCGGGCATCGAGGCCCTGGCCATTCCGATACCCATCCCCGTCACCGTCGCGCTGCGACTGCCCCGGCTCGCCCCGCCGGTCGAATCGGCGGCCTATTTCGCCGTCGCCGAGTGTCTGGCCAACGTAGCCAAACACGCGCGCGCTTCCCGGGCCTGGGTCGTCGGCGACCACGACGGTGGCACGCTGCGGCTGACGGTGGGCGACGACGGCCGGGCCGGTGCCGACCCCGCTGGAAGCGGCCTGGCCGGGGTGGCCCGGCGGCTGGCCGCCTTCGACGGCACACTGACCGTGGCCAGCCCCGCCGGCGGGGGGACCGAAGTGCGTATGGAGGTGCGGTGCCGGGCGATTTGAAAGCCCTGGTCGCGGAGGACCAGATGCTGCTGCGCGTCGGTCTCACGAGGATCCTCGAGGCGGCTGGCATCGCCGTCGTCGCGGCCGTCGGCACCGCTGACGCCCTCGACGATGCACTGGCGCGCGACGATCTGGACGTCGCGATCGTGGACGTGCGGCTGCCTCCGACCTTCACGACCGAGGGCCTCGAGGCGGTCGTGAAGGCGCGCTCGTCGCGGCCCGGCCTGCCCGTCGTCGTGTTGAGCCAGTACGTGGAGCCGCTGTACGCACGCGAGTTGCTGGCCGCGGGCACCGGATCGGTGGGCTACCTGCTCAAGGACCGGGTCGTCGACGTCGACGGTTTCGTGGCGGCTGTACGTCAGGTCGCCGCCGGCGGCACCGTGCTCGACCCGGAGGTGGTGGCCGGACTGCTCAGCGCCCGCCCGCTCGACCGTCTCACCGACCGGGAGCGGGAGGTGCTCACGCTCATCGCCGAGGGCCGGTCGAACGCCGCCGTCGCCACCCGGCTCTACGTCACCGAGAAGGCAGTCGACAAACACATCAACAACATCTTCACCAAACTCGATCTCCCGCCGGCCCCGGACGACAACCGCCGGGTCCTCGCCGTGCTCGCCTGGCTCAACGCCGCGTGACCAGACACCGCCGGCGTCGTGGGGTCGGCGGCGCGTAGGCACGCAGCGTCGCGGAATGCGGAAACCTCTACCTCACGAGCACCCGGTCGCCGACCGGGCTTCCGCCAGAAGTGAGCGCAAGCCCGGTCGGCGACTGCTGTGACCGGTCAGTTGCGCAAGCTCCACTGCTGGTTCGTGCCGCTGTTGCACGACCACAGCACGATCCTGGTGCCGTTGGCGGTCGCCGCGCCCGTGGCGTCCGCGCACAGCCCGGACTGGACGTTCGAGATGGTGCCGTTGGCGTTGAGGTTCCACTGCTGGTTGAGTCCGCCATGGCAGTCCCAGATCACGACCGCGGTGCCGTTGGCCGTGCCGGCCCCGGACGCGTCCAGGCACTTGTTGCCGTACACCGTCAGCTGTTTGCCGCTGGTGTAGGTCCACCGCTGGTTCGTGCCGCCGTGGCAGTCCCACAGCTGCGCCTGGCTGCCGTTGGCGGTCGCGTTGCCGGGCACGTCGATGCAGCGGCCCGATTGGCCGCCCACGATCTGGACGTTCTGCTGGCCGCCGCCGCCACCACTCTGCTGCCGGACGATCGACTTCGACTCCGCTGACCGGATGCCTTGCGCATCCACGACGTAGAGCCGGTAGTCACCCGGCGACGTCGGAACGGCGATGGTGGTCGCGGTGCCGCCGGCACGGGTCATCGTCGGGCCGGCGACGAAGGCGGTGGTGCCGGAGGGAGCCAGCCAGAGGGACCTGGTCGCGTCGCCGGTGCTGCGGACCGGGATCGACGACCCGGCGCTGCTGACGAACGTGCTGGCCGGTAGCACGTAGTCGGGCATCGAGAGGTTGGCCTGCGGGATGATGCCCCGGTAGGCGTCCTCAAGTCCGGAGTTGACGGCGATGCCGTAGGCGGCCGCCGGCCAGACATAGTCGGACGAGACGAGGATGTCCTGGACCGTGCTGTTCGGCAGGTTCTTGTTGGAGACCTTGTTGATCGGGCCGTATGTCTGCGTGATGCTCAGGTCGTGCTTGCGGCCGAAGTCGTCGGAGTTGATGAGCCACGTGACGTTCTTGTCCACGCTCAGCACGTTGTCGCGGAACGTCATGTACGCCGAGCCCTCGTCGGGGTGCAGGCCGTACTTGTGGCCGGACGGAACGCCCTGCAGGTAGTTGCTGGTGATGGTGGTCCCAGGCTGGCTGCCCAGGGTGTAGACGGGCGCCGTGTCACTGAGGCGCTGCACCGTGTCGATGATGTGGTTGAAGCTGATGTTGTTGTTCTTCGCGGTCGTCGTCGGCCGGTTGGGTGTGATCGAGCCCGACGAGCCGTCGAAGTTCCACCATCCCCAGCCCATCGTGATGCCCGACCACGGCGTCTTCTCGATCCGGTTGCGCTGCACCGTGAGGGTGTCGGCGAAGTACGCCGAGATGGGGCTGTGCCCGTTGAACAGCACCGCGCTGTCGTAGAGGTAGTTGTTCCTGATCTCGATGTTCTTCGGCAGTCCCTCGGCCTGCACGGAGTACTTCTCGCGATTGGTCGACGTGTGGTCGCCGATGAAGACGTGCTGCGGATGGCCCACGGTGATGGCGGTTCCGGCCACGTCGTTGGTGAAGTTTCCCACCAGCTGGGTGTTCTGCACATCGTTCACCATGCTGATGCCGTCGGCGCCGGTGTGCTGGATCTTGTTGCGCTGCAGCACGATTCCGTCGGCGTTCTGGATGTCGATGATGCCGGGAGTGACGTCGACATTGCGGTAGTAGTAGACGTGGAAGTTGCCCTTGGCGTAGGCGATGGCGCCCAGGTTGCCCTGCTGCGCCTGCTTGAACGCCGAGCCGGCCACGTTGAACAGGTTCCAGTCCGAATGCTGCACCGTGAGGCCCGACAAGGTGATGTTGCGCGCGTGGCTGCCGGTGGAGGTGCCGGCGATGCGCAGCGCCGTGGTCACGTTGTTCGGCGCGAAGACCGTCGCGGTCGCCATGTTCTCGGAGCTGCTCTTGTAGTAGTACAAGGTCCGGCTGGTCTTGTCGAAGTGGAACTCGCCGGGGGTGTCCAGGAACTCGTAGGCGTTCATGACCTTGTGAGAGCCGCCGACCTGCGCATTGCCGTTGAACGCGCCCTGGGCGATGGCCGCGCCCGGCTGCTGGAACAGCGCCACCCGGTTGCTGCCGTCGGTCGTCACCTGGCGGACCCCGACGATGGCCGTGGTCCAGGTCGTGCCCGTCTCGATCTCGATGTCATCCTGGTTGCGGGCAATGGCGGGAAAATCCGCCGCGCTGTATCTGGCCCCGTCGCACTGCGACCCCGACTCCCAGGCCCACGACGCCTGCCCGGCGGTGACGTTGTACGTGCCGTGGCATCCCGCCGAGCTGATCGTCTTGGCGGCCATGAATGCCCGCTTGTCGTTGACGTAGAGCGCACGCAGCTTGTTGGCGCGGTCGAGCGGGGCTTTCCAGATGTTCCCGCTGTGCTGGGTCCATCCGGTCACCTGCACCCCGCCGTCGAGGACCGGCGTCTCGTTGGCGTATGCGGCATAGACGACCCGGTAGCCGTTGGTGCCGGAGTCACCGGCCCCGAACTCGATGGCGCTGCTCACCGGGTACCTGCCGCCGCGAAGATACACGTAGATGTCGCCGGTCATACTCGCGTTCACGGTGCGGACGGCGTCCCGCGCGCGCTGCACGGTTCGCCACGGTGCCGTGATGGTTCCCGGGTTGGCGTCGTTGCCGTCGGGGGCGACGTAGTAGGTCGCCTGGGTCGCGGCCGACGCCGGCGACTGGTAGGCGACGGTGGTCGCCAGCGCGGCGGAGATGAACACCGCGCCCGCCAACAGCGATCTTCCCACGATCGAAAGAGCTGGTCTCACGTGTTGTCCTTCCGATTGTCGGCTCAGTTCCGTATGGTCCATTGCTGGTTGGTGCCGCCGTGGCAGCCCCAAAGCTGGATCCTGGTGCCGTTGGCGGTGCCGGCGCCCGCCGCGTCGAGGCAGAGCCCCGACTGCACGCCGGTGATGGTGCCGTTGGTGTTGAGGTTCCACTGCTGATTGGACTGGCCGCTGCAGTCCCAGATGATCACGGCGGTGCCGTTGGCCGTGCCGCGGCCGCTGGCGTCCAGGCACTTACCGGCGATGGTCAGCTGCCGGTTCGAGGTGTACGTCCACCGTTGCGAGGCACCGCCCCAGCAGTCGTACAACTGCATCCGGGTGCCGTTGGCGGTCGCGCCGTTGGGATCGTCGAGGCAGCGGCCTGAGCCGGTTCCGACGATCATCACGTTGCTGCGGCTCGGCGCCGGGCTGCTGGGCGGTGGGCTGCTGGGCGGTGCGCCGCCGTCCAGGCCGAGAAAGGAGACCGCGTAGGCGAGCATCCCCACCTGCGGGAGCGTGTGCCCCGTGCCGGAGATGCTCACCGCCTCAACGGTGGCCTGCGTGCCGGTGCTGCCGTACCGGGTCCGGGTCCAGCTCGCCTGCGGATGGTCGGTGTGGGCCGGCGTCTGGTTCAGGCCGTTGAGCTGGGTCCACTGCTTGATCTCTTCGTTGAAGTTCGGATAGGCCAGCGTGGTGTCCGTGGTCCCGTGCCACAGCTGCATGCGCGGGTACCGGCCGGTGTAGCCCGGATACATGGCACGCGCGACATCCGCCCACTGCTGCGGCGTCCTGCTGATGTTGCCGCTGGAGCACTGGCTGTTCCACAGTGAGCCGTCACCGGTGGCGAAGCATCCGGCGGGCACGCCCGAGAACGCCGAGGCTGCCGCGAAGACGTCCGGGTACTCGGCCGCCAGGACGTTGGCCATCATGGCCCCGGAGGAGAAGCCGCTCACCACGATCCGGGCCGGATCGACGTTGTAGCGCGTGCGTGCCCAGCTGACCATCGACATGATGCCGGTGGAGTCGCCGCCGCCGTCACGGCGCAGCGCCTGCGACGTGGAGACGTCGAAGCAGTGTCCGGACCGGGTGGCCTCCGGCAGGACGATGACGTAGCCGTGCCGGTCCGCTGCGGTGGCGAAGTCGCGGCCGTTGCCGCCGAATATCGCCGATGCCGATCCGCTGCAGTAGTGGACCAGTACCAGCAGCGCGGGGCGCGATGCGGTCGTGTCCGGCGCGTACACGTACATGTTGAGGTTGGTCGGGTTGTTGCCGAAGTTTGCCACCTGCGTCAGCGTCGCGGCTGACGCAGGTGGGGCCGCCACGGCGACAAAACCCAGGGTGACCAGCACGGCGGCCGCCGCCGCGGCGAGTGTGCGTTTCATGAGCAGCTCCTTGTCCGCCACGGGGCGAGGACGTGCCGTGTGTCGTCAGCGAGGGGTGAAGTCCTGGTTGGTGCCGGGCGCGTTCTTGCACTGCCACTGATCGAGCTGCTGGCCGACGGTGCTGTTGGCGCCGTACACGTCCAGGCACAGTCCGCTGTTCTGGTTCCGGAACGAGTACGAGCCGTCGGACTGCCGGACCGGCAGCCACAGGCTGTTCGCCGCGCTGTTGGGCACCTGCTGGATGATGTTGAGGACTCCGGCGGCAGTAGAGCTGTTGGCGACCGCCACGTCGTAGCCCGAATGCTGGGCCTGCAGTCGGCCATAGCCGCCCGAGACCGGTACGAACTGGAACTTCTGGCTGTTCTGCCCGCTGCAGGTCCCCTGGACGATCGCCGCACCGGCGGCGGTGGACATGCCGCTCACATCCACGCACAGGCCGTTGTTGCCGATGACGAGCTGGCGGTAGCCGGTCGGGTACCCGGTGGCCTGGCCGGTGGTGAACTGCCACCAGTTCACGTTGAACAGGTATCCGCTGCCGCCCGTGAAGCGCAGGTACAGGTCGTGGGTGCCGGTCGCGCCGGTCACCGCGCACGACACCGTGGTCCAGGTCTGCCAGCCGCCGGTGCCCGGCACGGTGCAGGTCGCGACAGTCGTTCCGGTCGCGCTGTCCACCCGCGCCTCGATTCGGCCGCCGCTTGCTCCCGAGGCCACCCTGGCCGTGAACGAACTGGCACCGGCCCCGAACGCCACTCCCTTGACCTTGATGTAGTCGCCGTTGTCGATCCAGCCGACGTTCATCCCGCCCTCGCCCGCGGGCTCGGTTTCGATGCCGCTGCCCCAGGCGACGGTCTCCGCCTCCTGGCGTACATAGGGGTCGAGCGTGCCGACCTGCGGCGCACCGGCGGCCGTCATGTTGATCGTCGGGATGGTGCCGTCGCTGCTGTAGCTGAACTTCTCCACCGCCACCGACCGGGTGAAGCCACCGCCGCCGGGCAGCGCGCCGTTGTGGTAGAAGAAGTACGAGCCGCCGTTGAAGTCGATGACACCGGCGTGATTGGTGAAGCTGCCGCCCTGGGTGGGCATGATGGTGCCGCGATACGTCCACGGCCCGGTCGGGCCGGGCGAGGTGGAGTAGGCGATGAACTCAGAGCAGCACTTCGCCGCGTACACCATGTAGTAGAGGTTGTTGCGCTTGTAGACCCACGGTCCTTCCTCGTACAGGGTCGGCCGGTTCGCGTCTCCGCTGCGGCTGCCGAATCCCGCGGTGGTCAGCGATATCTGGGTCGGGCTGCCCGAGTACGAGATCATGTCGGCGTTGAGCCGCACGTACCATAGGCGCGGGTTGCCGTAGTACAGGTACGCCTGGCCGTCGGTGTCGATGAAGACGGTCGGGTCGATCTCAGCGTTCTGGATCAGCGGACGGCCGAGCGCGTCGCGGAACGGTCCGGTCGGGCTGTCCGCGACCGCGACCCCGATGGCGTTCGACCCGTTGGCCATCCGCACCGGCACGTACCAGTAGAACTTGCCGTTGCGGTAGACGGCCTGTCCTGCCCAGGCGTCGGAGCTGGCCCAGCTGAACGTCGCCAGGTTCATCGGCGATCCGTGGTCTGTCCAGTTCACCATGTCCGACGACGACCAGACGCGCCAGTCGCGCATCGTGAAGTAGGTCGAGCCGTCCTCGTCGTGTCCGGTGTACAGGTAGACCCGGCCGTTGTGGACCAGCGGCGCGGGGTCGGCGGTGTACACGTGTTGCACGATCGGGTTGTCCGCGAGGGCCGTACGCGGAACCGATGCCGCCAGGCATGAGAGGCCCACCGCCAGGGCGAGCAGACGCGTCGACGTCCGCCGCAATGTGAATGCCACTGTGCTACTCCGTCATCTGAAAGGAGGTGAGGCGGTGGCGGCGGCCCGTGCCGCCGCCACCGGTCAGGCGATCAGTTGCGCAGGGTCCACTGCTGGTTGGCGCCGCCGTGGCAGCTCCACAGCTGGATCTTCGTCCCGTTGGCGGTTCCCTGACCGCTGACGTCGAGGCACAGGCCCGACTGGACGCCGGTGATCGTTCCGTTGGAGTTCACATTCCACTGCTGGTTGGCCTGCCCGTTGCAGTCCCAGATGATCACGGCCGTGCCGTTGCTGGTGCCGTTGGCGTTGGCGTCCAGGCACTTGTTGCCGTACACCGTCAGCTGCCGGCTCGCGCTGTGGGTCCAGCGCTGGTTGGTCCCGCCATGGCAGTCCCAGAGCTGCAGCTGGGTGCCGTTCGCCGTGCCGGAATTGGGCACGTCGACGCAGCGGCCCGACTGCTGGCTCACCATCAGCACGTTCGACTGGCCAGGTGCGGGGCTGCTCGGCGGCGGGGAGCTCGGCGGCGGGTTGGTCCCGAACTGCGAGAGGAACCGCCAGGCCTCCCCCTTGCTCCAGGTCCTGACGCCGTCCTCACAGCCGGGGCACCCGTCCACCGGCGCCGGGCCGTGGCCGCCGTCGAAGGCGGCCCACTGCACCGGGTACCCGGCGCGGCACGAGTATGTGGTCGTGATGTGCCTGCCGCTGCCCGCAGCCGGTTCGGGGGCGTTCTGCGCGGCGCAGCCGTTGTTGCTCAGGAACCTGTCCCGCAGCGACCGGCCCTGCGAGATGTTGAGCACGTTGTCGGAGATGCCGTGGATGCCGAAGTAGGCGATCGGCTGGCTGCCGCCGCTGCAACCGGACAACTGCGCGCCCGAGTAGGCAACGACGGCCCGGAAGGTGGTCGCCCGGGCACAGGCGATGGCGTAGCTCATCCCACCGCCGTAGCTGAACCCCATGGCGAACAGCTGGGTGGTGTCGACGCACAGATCGTTCTCGATCATCCGGACCATGTCGTCGGTGAAGGTCAGGTCCGCACCGTTGGTGTTGGCCCAGCCGTTGCCGAGTCCCTGCGGGGCGACCAGGATCGCGCTGTTGTTCGACTGCTCCTGCATGCCGTAGTAGGACCAGGTGCTCCCGCTGGTTCCCCCCGAGGAGACATCGTTCATGGTGCCTCCGCGCCAGTGGTAGGCGAAGATCAGCCGGTAGGGCCGGGTGTTGCTGTAGCCGTCGGGGATCCGCAGGATGAAACTTCGGTTCTGGCCGCTGCTCTGGATGGTGTGGGTTCCGTTGCGCAACGTCGGGGCCTTGCCGCATCCCGCGGTCGTCGCGGCGAACGCGGACGGGCCGGTGAGCGCGGTCACCGCCAGGGCTCCGGCAACGACCATGGTGACCGTGCCGAGTGCGGCCAGCCACCGGTGACGCCGGCTTCGTAGGTGGACTTTTGTCACGATGCTGTCTCCTTGCTGGGGAGCGAGGCGGCACTGCCGCGGCCGCGACTGGGGCACTCCGACAGCACCACCGGACCGCCGTACCCCGGGCGGGGAAGCGGTTGGTCGACGTGTCGGCAGGTGGAGCCGATCGGAATGTTCAGGTCAGTAGCGCGACCGCGGGTGGCCCGGCGTTCTTTCACCGTGCGGCGGCGTTGACCCGTGCTCGGCCCTCTGCCCCGGGCCATGTCCCATGGGGACAGCGCCACGGTAACGACATATCACGTCACATGTCAACGACCGCCGTCGATTGCCGGCACTGCGCCGGGAACGGCCTGATCAGTTCCTGTTCACTACCAGGGCGGGCCCGGCTCGACGACGCGACTAAGGTCGGATTTTTACCGCGAAACGCATCGCGTACACATCATATGACTTAGCGTTGCGCCCGCAGATGTGGGGCCAGCGTGCGGGTAGCGGACGAGTCGCCGCCCGGCTTCTGGTCGCCCGTCTTGGTGCTCGATCTTCTTATCGCTCTTCGCTCAGGACGGCCCGCAGGCCGGAGGATCAGATCTCGATCGGGACACCGTTGTGCCAGCTTCACCGAGCGTCCACATTGTTACCGATCACACACTTGTCGGTCCGTTGGATCGTGTTGGTCGATGGTGGTTTAGTAACGGTTGAGTCGCAACGGAATCCCACCACGCACCTCGGCCCAACCGATCCGCCGCAGCTGCAGGCGGGGCGCCCGCACCACTCATTCGCAGGTAACCAGGGTCGGGACCATCGGTTCGGGCCAGCATCGCGCCGCGAACCAGTTCGGTCACTCGAAATCTTTCGGCAACATCTTGACGTATTTCGATGTTATCGGTCACAGTCTAGGACGACGCCTTGCGGCTGCCCGCACCGCACCGGGCGTACAGCACATTTACACCCTCACGCTCTGCCCTGTCCGGACAGAGCGCCCGCCTGCGAGGCCGCCCCTGGCGTTCCCGCCCAGCGAGCACCTCGCCGCGGCCACCCACCGGCCGCAACACGACGACCCGCCGGGCCAGGCTCACGCGGACCGGCGGCCACTCCACCACACCGCTCCTGCCCTGCCCGAACCACTCCCGAGGAGAAGCCATGAACCGTCCCCTCCGCAGGCATCGCCTGACCACCGCCCTGACCGCAGCACTGCTGCTGATCTCGGCCGCGCTCGCCCTGCAGGCCCCCGCCGCGCATGCCCTCGACAACGGCGTCGCCCGCACGCCCCCGATGGGCTGGAACTCCTGGAACACCTTCGGCTGCAACATCAACGAAACCTTGATCCGCCAGCACGCCGACGCGATCGTCAGCAGCGGCATGCGCGAGCTCGGCTACCAGTACGTCGTGGTCGACGACTGCTGGTTCAACCCCAACCGCGACTCAGCCGGCAACCTGCAGGGCGACCCCACCAGGTTCCCCAGCGGCATGAAGGCGCTCGGCGACTACCTGCACAGCCGCGGTCTCAAGTTCGGCCTCTACCAGGTGCCCGTGGACAAGACCTGTGCCCAGTACTTCGGCGCGTATCCGGGCGCCACCGGCAGCCAGGGACACGAGGTCCAGGACGCCAGGCAGTTCGCCGCCTGGGGCGTCGACTTCCTCAAGTACGACTGGTGCTCACCCAACGGCACCATCGACCAGCAGGTGACGACCTTCGCCAAGATGCGCGACGCGCTCGCCGCCTCCGGCCGCCAGATCGTCTACAGCATCAACCCCAACAGCATCCACGCCAAGACCGGACCTCTGCGCAACTGGGGCGACGTGGCCAACATGTGGCGGACCACCGAGGACATCACCAACGCGTGGAACACCGGGCAGACCAACGGTTACCCGATGGGCATCCAGAACATCGTGGACGTCACCGTTCCGCTGGCCTCCTACGCCCGGCCCGGCCAGTTCAACGACCCCGACATGATGGAGGTCGGCAGAGGCGGCATGACCGACACCGAGATGCGCAGCCACTTCGCGCTCTGGGCCGTCATGGCGTCGCCGCTGATCGCCGGCAACGACCTGCGCTCCATGTCCACGGCGACGCAGACCATCCTCAAGAACTCGCACCTGATCGCCATCAACCAGGATTCCCTGGGCCTGCAGGCCACGCAGGTCTCCAACGACGGCACGCGGCGCGTGCTCGCCAAGAGGCTCGCCAACGGCGACGTCGCGGTCGCCCTGTTCAACCAGGGATCCACGACCACCACGGTTTCCACGACGGCCGCAGCCGCCGGCAAGACCGGCACGTCCTTCACGCTCCTGGACGCGTGGACGAGCACCACCAGCTCCACGAGCGGAGCCATCTCCGCCAGCGTCCCGGCGCACGGCACTGTGGTGTACCGGGTCAGCGGCGGCGGCACCACTCCCGCACCGACGACGTCCACGCTGGTGAGCACGTCCTCCGGGCGCTGCCTGGACGTCCCGCAGAGCAACACCGCCAACGGCACCCAGCCCGTCATCTGGGACTGCAACGGCCAGAACAACCAGCAGTGGGCTGTCAACGGGGCGGCCCTGCAGGCACTGGGCAAGTGCCTCGACGCACCGCTCAATGCCACAGCAGGCGCCAAGGTACAGCTCTGGGACTGCAACGGCGGCGCCAACCAGCAGTGGAACCTGAACTCCGACGGCACGGTCGCCAGCCGCCAGTCGGGCCTGTGCGTCGACGTCAACGGCAACGCCACCGCGAACGGCACCTTGGTCATCCTGTGGACCTGCACCGGAGCGGCGAACCAACGCTGGACCCGGCGCTAGCCCGCGCTGCGCAACGGCTGATCGGCGGCCCTCGACACTCATCGAGCGCCGTCATACGTCATATGTCGGTGCCACAGGATCCGCAACAGCGGTCCGAAGGTGTACCGCCGGGGCATGCAGCGCGCGTGCCCCGGCGGGCCAAGGCGCCGGAACCGGCTCAGCCGTGGACGCGTTATCCGGACATGGCGCGCAGCAGCGCCCTTACGGCGCGAGTCAGGTCCGTCCTGCTTTCGGCCGTGCCGGGCGGCGGGGCGGTGAGCGCGCCCGCGCCCGCGAGGCGGTCGAACAGCAACCCGTCGACGCAGGCCACGAAGTGGTCGCCGGCCCGGTCGGGATCGCGGGCTCCGGCTGCCGCCAGCAGTGCGCGGGCCTGAGCGCGGGAGGCGGCGCCGTGGCCGAGGATGTCGCGCAGTTCGGGGTGGTGGGTGGCTTCGAGCAGGCATGCATACCGGGCCAGGGACCGGTCGCGGCCGGTGGTGAGCCAGGCGTCGATCACGGCGGCTATCCCGGCCGCGAGCCCGTCCAGGTCCGCGGGGGTGAAGCGCCGATCGTGCGGGTACGCCGGAGCCTGGTCGGCGGGCAGGTCGCGCGCTTCGAGATCGGCCCGGTCGAGGTCGGCCAGCCGTTGCACGAGTGCCTCGATCAGGGCTTTACGGGTGCGGTAGTAGGCCGAGGTCGTGCCGGTGGGCAGCCCGGCGCGGGCGTCGACGGCACGGTGGGTGAGCCCGCGCATACCCTGCTCGGCGACGAGCGCGATGGCGGCGTCGGTGATGACGGTGTACCGGCTTACCACGTGGTCCCTCGCATTCTCCGTGTGTAGTATCGCGCTTCTACAGCTGTAGAAAGAGGTGGGCGTGGACGCGATCGTCATCGGCGCTGGGATCGGCGGACTGTGCGCGGCGATCGGCCTGCGCCGACGCGGCTGGCAGGTCACCGTGCTGGAGCGGGCTCCGCAGTTCGCCGAGGTCGGCGCGGGCATCACCCTGATGGCCAACGGCCTGCGCGGTCTCGACGCGCTCGGCGTCGGCGACGCGGTCCGGGCCGCCGGCGCGGCCGACGCACCCGGCGGCACCCGCGACGCCGACGGACGCTGGATCTCGCGTATCGACGGCGACGCGATGACCCGCCTGCTGGGCACCGCCGCGCTCGGCATCCACCGGGCGGACCTGCACGCGGCCCTGCGCACCCAACTGCCGGCCGACTGCCTGATCACCGGCGCCGAGGTGGTGGAGCTCGCACCCGGCCCGCGGCCACGGGTGGCCTACCGTCACCGCGACGAGCGGGTCACCCGCGACGCCGCCCTGATCGTCGGCGCCGACGGCCTGCACAGCGTCGTGCGCGCCCGGCTGTTCCCCGGCCATCCCGGACCCGTCTACTGCGGCTCGACCGCCTGGCGCGGAGTCACGACCGCGCCCTGGAACGGCGAGCGCGCGGCCGCGATCACGTGGGGGCCGGGCGCGGAATTCGGCATGGTGCCGCTCGGCGGCGGCCGCGTCTACTGGTACGCCGCGATCAACGCCCCCGAGAACCAGCACGTCGACGACGAGGCCGCCGCGGTGCGGGCACGGTTCGGCCGTTGGCACGCGCCGATTCCCGCTCTGCTCGACGCCACCGATCCCGCTGCGGTGATCCGCACCGACCTGCGGCACCTCGCCACGCCGCTGCCGTCGTACGCACAAGGGGCGGTCGTGCTGCTCGGCGACGCCGCGCACGCCATGACGCCGTTCCTCGGCCAGGGCGCCAACCAGGCCATCGAGGACGCCGCGGTGCTCGCCGCGGTCTGCGGGCCCGGCGACGACGTGCCGGCAGCGCTCGCCGAGTACGACCGGCTGCGCCGCCCCCGCTCGCAGCAGGTCGCCCGCGCAGCGGCGCAGATCGGGCGGATCGGTCAGCAGCTGAGCAATCCACTGGCCGTGGGGCTGCGCAACACACTGATGCGGCTCACCCCGCCGCAGATGGCACTGCGGTCGATGGCCCGCTGGGCCGACTGGCGCCCGCCCGCGGCTCGGCCAGCGGCTGGTCGTCCTGTGTGACGGCCGGCCGGCTCTCGCCCTGTGGGTTGCCAAGGGTGCCGTCTCTTCATGCCGGTCCATTCCCTGCATGCGACCGGCGCGCGATGGGCGCCATGACACCTTCCCCGACAATACTTTGCGGATACCAACGAATTCAGCGCGCGAAAATGTGTTATCGGACCCGGTCATAAACAGTCGCAGTCAACACCATCCGCATTAGCAGAAGTCGGCGGGCATCCACAAGCAGCCCGCATGACCTGGCACAACTGTTGACCGATCTCGACCTCGGCCGATGGATCGGCATTAGATCGACGCTCGTCCTTGTACATCTGGGAGCGCTCCCGTAACATCTCCGACACGATTGTTGGCAGTCACCGGAAACTGCTCCAGGAATGCGCTGGCCGACTACTCGTCAGGAGTGTGCCAATGGCAAAACCGAGATCAATCATTGTCAGTCTGGTGTCGGCCGGCGTCGCGTTGCTGACGTCGGTGACGGCCCTCGTGGCGTTGCCCGCCCGTGCCGCAGCCGCGGGCTGTGCGGTGAACTACGCCGTGTCATCGCAGTGGTCAGGCGGATTCGGCGCCAACGTGTCGGTCACCAACCTGGGCGATCCACTCACCGCATGGACGTTGACGTGGTCATTCAGCACCGGGCAGACGGTCACGCAGGCGTGGAACACGTCGCTCACGCAGAGCGGCTCGGCGGTGACCGCGAACAACATGAGTTACAACGGGTCCGTCCCGACCAACGCCATGGTGTCGTTCGGGTTCAACGGATCCTGGACGGGCAGCAATCCGGCGCCGTCGAGTTTCGCCCTGAACGGCGTGACGTGCACCGGCGGCGTGACACCGACGACCTCGCCGAGCGCGTCGCCGTCCACCAGCCCCTCGGCGCCGCCGTCGCCGTCAGCATCACCGTCGCCGCCCAGCACGTGCGCTCTTCCCTCGAGCTACCGCTGGACGTCGACGGGCGTGCTGGCGACCCCGAAGTCGGGCTGGGTCTCGCTCAAGGACTTCACCACCGCCCCCTACAACGGCAGGCAGCTCGTCTACGCCACCACGCACGACAACGGATCGACCTGGGGCTCGATGAACTTCAGCCTGCTCACCAACTGGTCCGACATGGCCTCGGCCAGCCAGAACACCATGTCGTCCGCCACCGTCGCACCATCGCTGTTCTACTTCGCCCCCCGCAACATCTGGGTACTCGCCTACCAGTGGGGC
>NZ_ML660193.1:23472-97898 GCF_007483665.1 Catellatospora sichuanensis | reverse complement strand
GCCACGTCGCGACGATCGCGGCCACGACCTGGCGGCGGTGCACGGCCAGGCGCAACGCCCGGGCGGCTTCCTCCTCGGCGCACCGGCGCACCCGGTCGCTGACGTATACACCCCCGGGCACGGCGGCGGTCCAGCCGAGCCTGCGCAGGGCCGTCCAGCCCCTGACCGGCAGCGCCCGCCCGTCCGGCCCGACCCCACCAGCAAGGATGTCCAGATCCGCGCTCGACCAGTGTCCGGACACCACCGCGGCGGCCATACCGGCGACCAGCCCGGCCAGCCAGCCCACCCGCACCGCCAACACACGCTCGCGCACACGCACACCGGTCGGCTCCACCACCGCCGACAGGGCAGCACAGGTCGCCGTCGAGGTCAGCACACCCACCGACACCAAACCCCCCGGTCGAGATAGGACATCCAGCGTAACGAGCACCACCGACAACAACCGCCATCACCACGCCAGCCCGCACCAAGGCCAGCCAGACACCCACAAACTCAGGCTCGCTTGGCAAGACCGAACGACAGTTCGCACCCTCGACCACCTGTCCGCCGGCGCCTGCCTCGATCGACCATCGTGCGCGGCATCCGCGGCGCGACGTACATTCGGCGGGTGACCGAACTCGACGAACTGCGCGTGGAGATCGACGGACGCGCCGCCGACGCCGACGCCCTGGCACTGATCGAGCACCGCGCCTGGGGCCACTTCACCGCGATGCAGGTACGCGACGGCCGTACGCGCGGCCTGGACCTGCATCTGGACCGCCTGCAGACCGCAAACCTCGCGGTGTACGGCACCGAACTCGACGGCACGCTGATCCGGGACCGCATCCGGCACGCGCTGGACGGTGTCCGGGACGCATCGGTGCGCGTCTACGGCTACTGGGGCGGAGTCATCGTGACGGTGCGCCGGCCCGAAGTCATGCCGTCGCGGCCACACGCGATGGGGTCACAGCACTTCCAGCGCCCGCTCGCAGGGCTGAAGCACCCCGGCAGCGCCGCGGCGCAGGGCTACTTCCTCGACCGGGCGCTCGCGACCGGGTTCGACGAAGCCCTGCTCGTCGGAACGGAAGGGACCATCGCCGAGGGCGCGATCACCAACGTCGGCTTCTGGCGTGCCGGCTCGATCGTCTGGCCCGCCGCGCCCGCCCTGCCCGGCATCACCATGCTCGTGCTGCGCCGCGAGTTCGCGGCACAGGGCGTGGCACAGGGCCGGGCGTCGATCCGCCTCGCGGACCTGCCCGGCTACGACGGGATGTTCCTGTGCAACTCGCGGGGCTGGGCCCCGGTGAACCGCGTCGACGACGCGCCGGTGCCGGTGCCGACCGCGATGACAGCCGCGATCGCGCGGGCGTACGACGCCGCGCCATGGGATGCGATCTGAGGGATCGCGGTGTGGTTGTTCTCGTCCGGGAGCCGATCGGCTTCCGAACCGGCCGCCTCGGGTTCAGCCGTGCGGCGCCCGGCGCACGCGGCGGCGACGCAGCACCAGTGCCCACGCGATCGCGGTCAGCAGCAGCACCGAGCCGAGCTGCCAGGGGAAGCCGATCAGCAAGGTGACCCAGGTGCCGACCGGGTCCGTGCGCTGCCACGTGGTCTCGACGGCCGGAGTGCCGTCGCCGGGACCGCCCGGCCACATCGGCGGGGTCAGCGGGCTGTAGACCAGCCCCACCGTGTCACCGCCGTAATCGCCGCCGAGGTCGCGCAAAAGTGCGTGGTTCAGACGGGTCACCTCGACGTGGACCAGACCGTCCGTGCCGGTGTAGACGGCGGTCCAGCCGCGGTGGTCCATGGCGATCAGCGCGTCGGTCACCTCGTCGAGGGCCGCGGGCCGGGTGCCCGACGATATCGGCCCCGACTCCAGGAACGGTAGTTGCACCCCGGACAGCGGCACGCCGGACCAGTGCCGCGGGCCGATTCCGGCGGCCGACGTCACCAGGACCAGCAGCGGGGTCAGCACGGCCACGCAGAGCACGGTGATGACGGCGTCGCGCACTCGGGTCATGCATCGTAGACGCGGGCGACGGGTCGCCGGTTGTCGATGGCACCTGCATGCCGTCGGGGATCAGGCCGAGTCGCGCTGTGTCTGCAGCCATTCGTCGAAGGTGGTGGGCGCGATACGGGCATCCTTGCCGGGCAGCAGCACATCACCGGCCATGTCGAGGCCGAGGACCGAGGACCAGGTGGGTACGAGTTTCACGGTGCGCCCGCGTGCCTCGTTGGTGCGCCGAGCCATGTCCACCAGGTCCTGCGGGTCCGGTCCGGCCACGTCTCGGTGGCGGCCCTGCGGCTCGTCCACCGCGACCTCCGCGAGGACGGCGGCCACATCGGCGGGTGCGATCGGTTGCACCAGCAGCGGCGCGATCGGCGCGATCCCGTCCTTCGCGGTCCAGCCGGTGACCGTCGCGGCGAAGTCGTGGAACTGCGTGGCCGGGACGATGGTCCACGGCACCGGACCTGCCTGGACGAGGCGTTCCTGCTCCCGTTTGCCGGCGTAGTGCGCGTTGCCCTCGATACGGTCGATGCCCACGATCGAGAGCAGCACATGATGCCGGACCCCGGCCCGCTGTTCGGCGGCGAGCAGGTTCGCGGTGGCCGCGTGGAAGAACGCCACCGTCTCGGCCCGGTCCCGCGCCGGGCCGCTGGTGGCGTCGATTACGGCCTCGACGCCGGTCAGCGCGGCGTCCAGGCCAGCGCCGGTCGTCAGGTCCACGCCGAGCGAGCGGCTGATGCGTACCACGTCGTGTCCGCTGTTCTCCAGCGCAGCGACGGTGAGCGAGCCGATGTTCCCGGTGGCGCCGGCGACGGCGATACGCATGATGACCAGTCCTCACCTCTCGCCGGAGATCACCTCCGGTGGACATGCGCCATCGTATGGCGGGCTCACGCCGCAAGCCGGGACCGGCACGCACTCGCGCGCAACGCCGTCGGCGGTTCAGGCGCCGCCGGTGAGGGCGAAGTCGTCGAGGTCGAACAGGCCGGTCCCTCCGGTGCTGGTGAAGACGAGGTACAGCGGGCCGGAGCCGCTGGTCAGTGTCGTGGTGACGTCGGCATAGACGCCGTAGCCGCCGGTGTTGGCGACGTTGACGGAGCCGATCAGCGGCCCGGTGGCCGAGCCGGTGCGGATCTGGATGGTGCCACCCGATCCGCCCGACGACACGCGCGCGGTGAAACCGGTCTTGCCTGCGGGGTTGACGCCGGAGAACCCGATCCAGTCGCCGATTTCGATGTAGCCGACGCGGTTGCCGCCGTGTGCGGCGGCGTCGGCGACGACCTGCACGCCCGACTGGGAGCTGTATGACTCGGCCTCGACCCGGGTTGCCGGCGGCGCGGTGCCGGTGAGGGCGAAGCTGTCGATGTCGAACAGGCTGCCGGTGTTACCGGTGAAGACGAGGTACAGCGGTCCTGAGCCGGTGCTGATGGTGGTGGTGACGTCGGCGTAGTTGGCCCAGCCGCCGGTGTTGGCGACGGTGGCGGTGCCGAGCAGGGGGCCGGTGGCCGAGCCGGTGCGGATCTGGATGGTGCCGCCCGATCCGCCGGAGGACACGCGCGCGGTGAAGCCGGTCTTGCCTGCGGGGTTGACGCCGGAGAATCCGATCCAGTCGCCGTTCTCGATGTAGCCGACGCGGTTGCCGCCGTGTGCGGCGGCGTCGGCGACGACCTGCACGCCCGACTGGGAGCTGTAGGACTCCGCCTCGATGCGGCCGTTGGCGGGAGGGGTGGCCCAGGGGACCTGCGGGGACCGGTAGAAGTTGATGTTCTGCAGCGTCCAACGGGGGCCATGCGTACCCAGGCGCGTCTTGAAGGCGTCCCAGTTGCGGGCCGACTGCGGCGACCAGGCCAGCTCGGCGAGCGCGGGCAGGCGGGGGAAGGCCATGAACTCGATGTCGGCGAGTTTGGTGAGGGTTTCGCTCCACATCGGGGCCTCCACCCCGAGGATCGCACTGGCCGGCACGTTGGTGAGCAGGGTGGCGGGATCCCAGTTGTACGCGGTCTGCACCTCGATCAGTCCGGCCCAGGTGAGTCCGAGCGGGGTCTGGTTGGTGTATTTCATGTCGAGGTACGCCTTGTTGGCGGGGGACAGCACGACCTTGGCGCCCTTGTTGACGGCGGCGCTCAGGTCGGCGTCGGAGGTGGTGGTGCCCCAGTACTGCGCGATCCGGCCGGGGGAGTGGTCGGCCTGGCCGAGCTGGTGCCAGCCCATGACGGTCTTGCCGGCGTTGCCGACGTAGGGCTGGATCCGGTTCATGAACGTGCGGTAGTCGGCGTCGGAGGTGCTGTTCGCCTCGTCGCCGCCGATGTGCAGGTACGGGCCGGGGGTGAGGGCCGCCAGTTCGGCGAGGACCTGCTGCACGAACGTGTAGGTGACCTCCTTGCCGACGCACAGCGAACTGAAGCCGACGCTGGTCCCGGTGTACAGCGGCGGGGCCGTGTTGTTGCAGTTGAGTTCGGCATAGGAGGCCAGGGCGGCGTTGACGTGCCCGGGCATGTCGATCTCGGGCACGATCGTGATGTGGCGGGCGGCGGCGTAGGCGACGAGGTCGGTGTACTGCGCCTTGGTGTAGTAGCCGCCCGCGCCGCCGCCGACCTGGGTGCTGCCGCCGACGGTCGCCAGCCGCGGCCAGGCGTCCACGACGATCCGCCAGCCCTGGTCGTCGGACAGGTGCAGGTGCAGCGTATTGATTTTGTATTGGCTGATCTCGTCGAGATACCGCTTCACGACGTCCACCCCGAAGAAGTGCCGCGACACGTCGAGCATCGCGCCGCGGTAGCCGTAGCGCGGGTAGTCGACGATCCTGCCGCCGGCGACCTCCCACGGTCCGGGCTGGACGGTGCGGGCCTCGACGGAGGCGGGCAGCAGCTGCCGCAGGGTCTGCACGCCGTGGAACAGCCCGGCCGGGGTCTGTGCCCGGACGGTGATCAGGGCAGCGGTCACGTCCAGTTGGTAGCCCTCGCTGCCGACGCTCGGGTCGGCTCCGGACAGCAGCAGTGCGATGCCGCTGGTCGGGGTGCCGCTTGTCGTCGTGACGGGAAGCGCGTATCCGGTGGAGGGGCGCAGGATGTCGGCGAGATAGGTGCCGACACCGGTGGCGGCCGATGAGCCCGCCGAGGTCTGAATCGCGGCGGCTGCCGGCAGCGTGTAGGTGACGCCGCCGGCGGGCTGGACCGACACCGGTGCAGGTACCACGCTGTTCAGGCTGACGGGGGCGGCGTCGGCCGGAGTGGCGTCGACGATCCAGGCGAGCCCGGCGGCGGCGACTGCGGAGACGAGCAGAACTTGCCGGGCGCGACGGTGCACGACGTCCTCCAGCGAAACGGTAAAGTTTCCTGCTAGTTTGATCGCAGGCTATGTCTCGATGTCGGCGGTGTCAAGAAGCGACCGGCCCTGCCACGCGTTCCCGCCCACCTGTGCGGCACCCGGGAGTGCCGTCATGTGGAAGCGCCTCGGCGGCGAGGGCCGGCTGCCGCCGAGTTAGCGTTGATCAGGTGAGGGAGAACCTCGGCGGGAACCACCGCCTGGCGACCTACGGATCTCTTGCGCCGGGCAGGCCGAACCACCATCAGCTCGCCGGACTCGACGGCCGCTGGTTCGCGGGCCATCTGCACGGCCGGCTGCTCGACGCCGGTTGGGGCGCCACGCTCGGCTATCCGGGGCTGGTCGTCGATCCCCACGGTGAACGCGTCGACGTCCAGGTCTTCGAGTCGAGCGAGCTGCCCGCTCATTGGTCACGCCTGGACGCGTTCGAGGGCTCCCAGTACGAGAGAGTCCCCGTCACCGTGCACACTCCCGGCGGGCTGGTCGAAGCCTTCGCGTACGTGCTGAGCGCTTCAGACGCGGCGCAGCCGGTCCGACCGTGATCCGGCCGGCGGAGATGTCGGCCGGGCTCGGCGCGGGGTCGCCGACGCCTAGACTTCGTCGAGTCTGACCGAGGGCCGGGCGGTCACCGTCACCTGTCCGTCGCAGTTCCAGCACGCGGCCTCGCCGTCGTCGAGGCTGCGCCCCTGCACGTCGCAGGCGACGCACTCCCATGCGGTCGCGATGACGAATCGCCCCGTGTCGGGGTCCGGGCCAGGGCTCATGTGCGTCTCCTGGATGGTGCGAAAGTCGCGGCTGACAGTGACAAAGGTGCCTGGGATGTACGCCACGGATCATCACAAGGTGACGTAGATCATAGCAATTTCGCCTAAATAGGCTCCGGACATGGGGCGGCCGCCCCCAGGGGAGCGGCCGCCATGCGATACGCCGGTCACGAGGTTACGGCGCACTGTCCCCGGTCGGCCTTCTTCGGCCCGTCGGCGTTCGGCCGCACGTCGAAGTCGAAGATGGCGGTGGGGACGTACAGCGAGCAGCAGGCGTTGGGGATGTCTACGACGCCGCTGATGCGCCCCTCGATCGGAGCCGATCCGAGCAGCAGGTACGCCTGCTCGCCGGTGAAGCCCCACTTCTTGAGGTATTCGACGGCGTTCAGGCAGGCCCTGCGGTATGCCACCGTCGCGTCGAGGTAGTAGTTGGTGTCGGTGTCATGGTCGACCGAGACCCCGATGAAGGTCAGGAACTCCGAGTAGCGCGGCTCGACGTTGCCCGGCATGAAGATCGGGTTCGTGGTGACGCCGTACTTCTCCATACCGCCCTTGATGAGGTCGACCTTCATGTCGATGTAGCCACCCATCTCGATGGCCCCACAGAACGTGATCTCCCCGTCGCCCTGGCTGAAGTGCAGGTCGCCGCCGGAGAGCTTTGCGTCCTTGACGTAGACCGGGTAGAAGACCCGCGATCCTCGGGTGAAGTTCTTGATGTCGTGGTTGCCTCCGTTCTCCCGGGCGGGCACCGTCCGGGCTCCTTCCTCGGCGACGCGGCGGGCCTCGTCACCCTCGGCCAGCCCGGCCAGGCTGTTCTGCGCCAGCGGAGGCAGGCCCAGCGGTGGCACCCGCTGCGGATCGGTGTCGATGAGCGCCTGCTCGCGCCGGTTCCACCTGGCGAGCATCTCCGCGGACGGGGCCGTGCCGAACAGCCCCGGGTGGGTGATGCCGGTGTACCTGATGCCGGGCAGGTGGCGGGAGGTGGCGATCACGCCGTGGAAGTCCCAGATGGCCTTGTAGGCGTCGGGGAAGTAATCGGTCAGGAAGCCGCCTCCGTTGGCCTTGGCGAAGATGCCCGTGTACCCCCAGCCCTGCCCGGGTGCTTCGCCGATCATGGGTTCGCCGGGCTGCTGCGGGACGGGGCCGAGGTCGAGGATGTCCACGACGAGCAGGTCGCCGGGTTCCGCGCCCTCGACACCGATCGGTCCGCTGAGCATGTGGGCGTGGGTGAGGTCGACATCGCGCACATCGTTGGCGGAGTCGTTGTTGCCGAGCTGGGCGTCGGTCCATTCCCGGCACTCGATACGGAATTCGTCCCCGGGCCGGACCATGGCGGCCACCGGGATGTCCGGGTGCCACCGGTTGTGTCCGGGCACGGCCTGATCGCGCATCGACTTGCTCTGATCGACGCTGAACACGACTTCTGGCATGGGAACTCACTCCTCTCAGTTGCTGAAGGTCCGTTCCGCGTGGAAATACGTCCGTGCCGTGCGGTGTAGGCGCGAACAGGTAGTCATGGATGTCGGGCGACCGGAGCGCCGGGACGTGCGCCCACCTCGTGTGGGCGCGGGTGGGTCAGCGGCCACAGGCCCACGGCCATGACGACACCGAACGCCGCCAGCGCGATGGTGATCGCGGTCGGGTTCCGCCAGTACCCCGACATGATCAGGAAGGCCGGGATCGCGGCGGTCACGATGCCCTGGATCGTGGTCACCCAGCCGGTGTACGCGGTCAGGCCCTCCCATTTCAGTCCGAGTAGCAGGAAGAACAGGAACCACAGGAAGGCCCAGTAGAGCCAGATGACGGCGAAGGGCCCGTCACCGAAGATCCGGTAGTTGACGAACGAGTAACCCAGCGCTGCCGCCGCGACGAACAGGGAGAACCAGCCGACTCCCGTGCTGTCCAGGTTCGCGAGCAGCGTGATCCCCACATACAGGTAGGTGAATCCGAACAGGTAGATGCCCGACGCGTTCAGGATCGTGTTCGGGTCACCGCCCGCGGTGAAGATGAGATAGGTCGGCGTGATGACCTGCATCGCGCCGACGAAGAGGTTGAAGACGGCGGCTGCCTTCGCGTCGACCTTCCCCAGGATCATCAAGCCGTTGAGGAAGAGGACAGCGCCGACATAGAACAGGCCCACGGCTCCCATGAGCGCCTCCCCATGTGCACAGAGTGGTCACAGGGTGCTGGCGGCGGCGTCCAGCCGCCGCGTCGGTGGCCGCAAGCCGCGCCGCCCGCGGCGCCCTGCCGCATTACCCAGGTTCGGGGGGCTTTAATCCCTCACGGCCGGGGAAGTTGGGCCAGGGCCGGGTGAACGGCTGCCTGCGTCCGGCCGGCCTTCGGCGGTATCTGCGAGACGACGGCCGGCTCGTCGCCGCTCTGCTCCTCCTGCTGCGCTAGCGCCGCCCAGGGCTTCGGCAGCAGCCCGAGCATCGGCGGCGAGAAGACACGCCGGGCGTCGGCGTGGCAGGTCGGGCAAGCAAGCTGCGGCCGGGCAGCCCCGATGGGGGACCGGATGTCGAACCGGCCGCATTCAGCGCACACATACTCATAGGTCGCCACCACGCGTACCTCCCGCTTCAACGCGCTATGCCGTACCCATCCCCGACCCGGTCAAACGCGCTCACCCCGGTGACGGGCAGCCGACGCGGCGGTAACCGGGATCGGCGTGTGCTCGTTGCGATCACACGTGGCCCCTGAAATCGGACAGCGCGCGAGCGCCCGGTACGCCGTCCCGGACGTCCCGGCGTTCCTCGACGCCTGCGACACGGTCGAGTTGAAGGCGGTACTGACCGAGGCGGAGGGCCGCCGGGCGGCGCGGTCCCTGGGCTTCGATATCGCCGATGCACTGACCAGGCATGTCTACTACCTCGACACGCCGGGCCTCGCGCTGGAGGCGGCTGGGGTGATCATGCGGATCCGCCAGACCGGTGACGCCGGGGCCGACGCGACGGTGCGCATCCGTCCGGCCGATCCGGCCGCGCTCGACCCCGAGTTGCGCCGCCGGAAGGGCTTCCACGTGGAGCTGGACATGTGTCCCGACAGGTTCGTCTGCTCGGCGTCGCTGAAGACCCGGCTCGCCGGCGCGACGGTGGCCGCGGCGGTGGCCGGACGCACGCCACCGGGCGCGCTGTTCACGCCGCGGCAGCGGCGGCTGTTCCAGGCCTACGCGCCACACGGCGCGGCCCTCGACGGGCTGTCGCTGTTCGGCCCCGTGCGGGTGCAGCGGCTGGCCGGCGCCGCTCGCGGCTGGCAGCACCAGCTGGCGGTGCAGCTGTGGGACTTCCCGGCCGAGCCGGTGCTGGAGCTGTCGAGCAAGGTCGCCGCGGCGGACGCGGCCGTCGCGGTGGCTCGGTGGTCGTCATTCCTGGACCTGCACCGGGTGATCCCGCGGCTCTTCCGGCATACGAAGTCGCAGGCGGCGCTGCGCGCGTCGCCGCCGCGGCCCGCGTACGGCTGACCGAGATGCCGCGGCCGGCGCCTATGGTGGAATCTGGTCCGGCGATGTTGACGCGCCTTCGGCGTTGCGGCGTACGACGTCCACCATGCGCAGTAGCTCGACCGGCACCGGGAAGATCAGTGTCGAGTTGCGTTCGGCGCTGACCTCGACCATCGTTCCCAGCACGCGCAGCTGCAGCGCGGCGGGGTGTTCCTCCAGCAGCTGCGCCGCCCGGGCCAGGTCCGTCGCGGCCTGATACTCGCCCTTCGCGTGGATGACCTTCGCGCGGCGTTCCCGCTCGGCCTCGGCCTGCGCGGCCATCGCCCGGCGCATGCTCTCGGGAAGCTCCACGTCCTTGATCTCCACGAGGGTGACCTTGACGCCCCATGGGCTGGTCACGTCGTCGACGATGCGCTGCAGCCGCTGGTTGATCTCGTCGCGTTTGGTCAGCAGTTCGTCGAGGTCGACCTGCCCGAGGATGCTACGCAGGGTTGTCTGCGCGATCTGGAACGTGCCGTTGGTGTAGTTCTCGATCGCGACGACCGAACGGATCGGGTCGATGACGTTGAAGTAGGTGACGGCGTTGACCCGGACCGTCACGTTGTCGCGGGTGATGACGTCCTGCGGCGGGATCTCCATGGTGACGGTGCGCAGCGACACCCGCACCACCCGGTCCACGACCGGGATGATGAAGAACAGACCCGGGCCCTTGGCACCGATGACCCGGCCCAGCCGGAAGATCACTCCGCGCTCGTACTCGGGGAACACCCGCACGGACGCGAAGAAGAGCAGCAGCACCACCGCGAGCGCGATGATCAAGGCGATGACCGTACTAGACATGGCGGTTCTGCCCTCCATCCGCCGGGCCGGGGTGCGCACTGTCGTCGGCCGGCTCCACGATGAGCCGCAGCCCGTCCATGCCGACCACGCGCACGAGCCGGCCCGGCCGCAGTGGTGATCCGTCGGCGGACTCGGCGGTCCACCACGCTCCGTCCACGTGCAGGTCGGCTTGGCCGCCCGTGCCGGAGGCGACCGGGGCGACGGCTCCGATGAGCGTGGCTGCGCCGGACACGGGCGGGTTGCGCCGTGCCCGCCAGGCGAGCCGTCCCGCGATCACCGTGCCGACGGCCACCACCGCAGCGGTGGGCAGCAGTACGGCCGGGTTGACCCGCATGGTGCCTTCGAACAGGAACACGCCGGCGAGCAGGAGCGCGATCGCACCTCCGGCGGCGAACACACCGATCCCGGGGGCGAACAGCTCGGCGGCGAACAGCCCCGCGGCCAGGGCCAGCAGCGCGAGCCCGGCCACGGAGACGGGCAGGACACTGAGCGCGAAGAACCCGAGGATCAGCAGGATCACGCCGATGGCGCCGCTGAAGCCGTGCCCCGGCGCGGCGAGCTCGTACATGACGGCGAGGGTGCCCAGCGACAGGAACAGGAACGCCAGCGTCGGGTCGGCGAGCACGCCCAGCAGCCGCCGCGCCCACCCGGGTTCGTACTCGGTGACGGTGGCATCGGCGGTCCGCAGGGTCACCGTGTCGGCGTCGGCGAGGGTGACGGTGCGGCCGTCGAGCGCCTTCAGCAGCGCCTCGCGGTCCGGGGCGATCAGGTCGATCGCGCCGACGCGCAGCGCCTCCGCTGCGGACACCGCCCGGCCCTGCCGCACCGTGTCGATCGCAAATGCGGTGTCCCTGCCGCGTTGGGCGGCCACGGATTCGGCGTACGCCGCCGCGTCGTTGATCACTTTGTCACCGGCCTTCTCGCCGGTCTGTGCGTCGACGGGTGTGGCCGCGCCGATGGTGGTCGCCGGGGCCATGGCCGCGACGTGCGCGGCGAACGTGATCAGCGCCCCGGCCGAGGCGGCGCGTGCGCCCGGCGGGGTCACGTACACCACGACCGGCACCTTCGCCGCGAGCAGCGCCTGCACGATGTCCCGCATCGAGGTGTCCAGGCCGCCGGGCGTGTCCAGCTCCAGCACCAGCGCCTGCACGCCTCGATCTTCGCCCTGTCGTACCGCGTCGGTGACGTACCCGGCGGCGACCGGGGTGATGGGGCCGTCCACGCGAACCGCCAGCACCTGCTCGTCGGCCGCCGCGGGTGCGCCGACCGCAGGGATCAGCATGGCCAGCAAGGATGTTGCCAGCACCAGTAGCAGCGACCCGATCGATTTCATGGCACCCACCTCGATCGTGCGCCGCGGACGGGACGGCGACAAACGTCCTCGTGCGGCCCCTCGATACTGCGAATGGGTGATTTGTGACTTTTTGGCGGGTATTTGAATGGATCGCTCACAGGCCAGGCACACGGCCTGATCCGCAGGGGCGGTCAGGGGTGGCGAGGTGGAAGCGACACCGGTCGAAGCGCATTGCGGATGCAGCCGACGAACCGGTCGAGCACCTCCGGGCATCCCACGGCTCGGGTGGGGTTCAGTTCGCCGATCGAGAGCACGCGGAACCGATGATCGCGGCAGGCGATGCGCAGCGCCGCGCTTATCCTGTCCAATGACGGGCCGCTGTTGCGCCCGTCAGTGCTCTCGGCCAGCGGCGCGTCGGTGAAGTCCAGGACGTCGACATCGAGGTGCACCGCCATGCCGGCGCTCGGAAGGACGTCGAGGGCCCGCGTCGCCTGCGCCGACGGGGCCGCGGCCAGCGCGGCGCTCGAACACCACTGCAGGCCCAGGCGTTCGACCCGCTCCCGTTCCCACGAGGTCGCGGCCGCGAACTCGACGCCCAGGAAATAGACCTGACCAGGGGTGAGCAGCGGCCGACGTCCCAGGGCCGACACCAGCGGCTCGGCCGCGCCTGGCAGGTCCAACGCGTGAGCGAGGCCCATCCAGTCCAGCGCCCCGTCGGTGGTGCTCTGCGGCGTGTTGAGATCGAAGTGCCGGTCGACGTACAGCAGGCCGGCGTCGGGGTCGTGGGCCGTCAACGCCTTCATCACGCCGAGCGCGACCGTGCAGTTGCCGCCGAGGACCAGCACGTCCGCGTCCGCTGCCAGCGCCGCCGCCACCTGATCGGCAACGGCGACGACGGCTTCCACCACCGCCGCGAGGTTCTGGGCGTACGGATGGGGCCGGTCCGGTGACCAGACCTGCACCGGCCCGTCACCGGCATCACGGACCTGACGACCTGCCGCCCGCAGCTGATCGATCAGGCCGAGGTCGCGCAGGACCCGCGCAGCCGTCTCCTGTCCAGGTGCGTAGCTGCCCGCGCTCGTCGGCGCGCCCACCACAACAAGATCCCGCGGCATGGGCACATCTTCCTTGCGCTATCTGACCAGTGCGAGTCGCCACGCCCTGGCCCACCTGGTTACCGGACCTCCGGCATGTCCGTGCCGTTGAACACGTACGCCGTCCACTTCGCTGGTTCAGCGGGGCCGGACGGATCGGACTACTCTCCGGCAGGTGAACGCGTCGACCGATTCATTCCAGCCGCAGCGCCTGACTTCGTGGCCGCGCACACCCCGGTTGAACCCTGCGGAGCTGGTCAGTCGCCTGGCCGAGGTGACCGGTGTCCGCCTGGAGGTCGAAGGCCGGTGTCCGGGGGGTGAGGTCGGTGCTGCGTACGTGCGCTGGCCGGACGGGCGCAGGTCGGTGCTCACCGAGGGAAGCCCGCACGCGGAGCCACTGACGGCGATCGCACGGCAAGCCGGCCTGCCGGCTCCCCGGTACGAGCTGGTGGCCGAGGTCGGTGGCGCGTGCGTCATCGTGCAGGAACTGCGGCCCGGCGCGGCGCCCACGGTCGTCGACCGTTGCCTGATCGAGGCCATGCTCGCCTGCAGCGAACTCATGCGAGGACTCCTGCACGCCGCACCGCAGACACGACGGATCGATCTTCACCTGCGCGCCAGCGGCCCGGGATACTGCATGCACGAGCCGCTGGCCGACTATGACCGTCGCAGCGCCCGCGTGCTGGACTGGGCGCGCGAGGTCGGCGCCCAGCGCAACGCCGCCGACGGCACCGACCTGGTCCACATGGACTTTCACCCCGGGAACATCCTGGTCAGGGACGGCAGGATCACCGCGGTCATCGACTGGGACGGGGCCGGCCGCGGCGATCGACTTCTGGACCTGGTCACGCTCCGGTTCGATCTCGCACGGCGAGCGCCGGACCTCACAGACTGGTTCGACAGTCTGCTGCGGCAGACCGTGCCCGCGGACCGGCTCCGGGCGTACTGGGCCCACATGAGTCTTCGCATGATCGACTGGGCGATCCGCCACCACACGGGCGCCGAGGTGGACCTGTGGATCGCCACCGCCGAGCAAGGCATAACCGGAACACACGCCGCGTAATGAAGCTCGGCGAAGCCGCCGGGCCAACGATCAACCGAAAGTGGGGCAGACGGGCGGGCCGGTGACTCGGCAGAATGCGCCCGTGCCGTCAGTCGCCCTACGCCGCTCGAAGCGCCTCACCCCGCTGCCCGCCCTCGGCCCGCTCTATCTCGTCGGGGTCGCGATCTGCGGAACGCTGGTCGTGGAGGCGCTCGTCGACGGCCGATACGCCGATCCCATGCTGATCCCGTCGGTCGTCCTGCTCATCGCCGCGTATGCCGGCCTGCGCCAGGGTGTCTACCTGGTGGGTGACCAGCTTATCTTGCGGTTCGGCCTGGGTCGCACGGTCGTCGCGCTGAGCCGGGTACGCGAGTTCACCATCCGTCCGCGGCCCGGCAGGGCCGGCAAGCGGCTGCTCCACCTGGAGTTGCTGGACGGCACTCAGGTCCCCACGAGTGTCGGCGTCAGCCGGAATCTCTTCAGTCCGGTGGTCAGGCTGCCGTTCGAGAAGCTGGTCGCGCTGGTGGAGCAGCTCGACGTGCACCGCCGGCAGTCCCACTGACACGTGGCGCGCCACCGGTTCGGCCCGGGCGGTGAGGCTGCTCGCGGTTGCGGCGCCCGCCAGGAGGGAACGAGCAAGTCGACCTTGGGAAACGAGCTGCGCCGGCGGCTGCTTGATCACGTACACGACGCCAGTTTGCACACTCGACCGCCGAAGGCGGCCTGCGGCATCTGGCGGTTTCGGACACGCCCGCTTCCGTGACGGCGGCCGCCGGGACGTGGCTGGGAGCAGTGCTGTGGCTGGTAGCCGTGCTGTCGGGCAGGAGAGTGCTGGCGATCTGGTTGGAGCTGGCTACTATCTGCGAAGCTGAACGGGCCAGCGCCAAGATCGTCTACTGCCGGCGACCGGTGAGCTGCCTACGGTCGGCGAGCGGGCAGAGCACATTGCCAGATCCGCGATGGCACGCATGTGGTCTTTCGAGCGGTGTGCCAGTCCGGCGCAGGGTAAGCACTATCTCGATCATCCGCGTACCGTGCGTGAATGGATCTGGTGAGTGGCGACGACATTGCGGCTGCGACCGCGCGGCTGGACGGCCGGATCGTACGGACGCCGTTGTTGCCCTGCCCGCGGCTGAGTGAAAGCCTGGGCGTTCCGGTCCTGCTCAAGCCGGAGAATCTTCAGCACACCGGCAGTTTCAAGGTCCGGGGTGTGTTCAACGCGCTGCTGGCCCGTGACGAGTTGCCGCTGGGCGTGGCGACCTTCTCGGCGGGCAACCACGCGGCGGCGACCGCCTATGCCGGATCGGTGCTCGGCCTCCCGGTAGTGGTGTGTATGCCACCGCACGCTGTGGTGACGAAAGTCGAGGCGGTACGGCGCTGTGGCGGCGAGATCATTTTTACCGAGGATCTGCTCGGCGCGTGCCGGCAGGTCGCCGGTGAGCGTGGTTTCACCATCCTGCACCCGTTCGACGACCTCGATGTGATCGCAGGTCAGGGAAGCGTGGGTGCGGAGATCGTGCATGACCTGACTGATCCGGATCTCGTGATCGTTCCGGTCGGCGGTGGAGGCCTGATCAGCGGGATCGCAGCCGCGACCAAGGCGGTCTGGCCGAAGGGCCGAGTCGTCGGCGTGGAACCGGCTACCGCTAATGCGATGAGTTACGCGTTGCGGACCGGCTCGCCTACCGGCATGCCGCATCGCCCGGTGTCACTGGCCGACGGTTTGGCCGCGCCGTTCGCCGGCGAGCACACGTTGGCACACGTGCAGGCCCTGGTCGACGAGGTGGTCGAGGTGCCGGAGGACGCGATCAGGCAAGCCTGGTGGGAGCTGATGGACGTGAGCAAGCTGCTGATCGAGCCGTCGGCGGCGGTCGGGCTGGCTGCGCTGCGGCTCGGTCTGGCGCTGCCTCGACCAGGCGGCAAAGTGGTCCTGGTGCTGTCGGGAGGCAACGTCGCGCCGGCCGGCCTCGCCGACCTCGACCGGCCGTGAGGAGCACGCACAGCGCCCATGTGACCTGCCGAGCTGACGCACCATGCGCGAGATCCCGAACGTATGGTGTCCTACCAGGCTACGAGCCGGGTGCCGTTCGGCGGAGTCTTAGCGCACACCTACCGGTCTTGCCTCGACAACAAGATGATCACTGAGCGTCGCCACCTGGAGGGCGTACCGGCGAACCTCGGCCCGCACAAGGGCCAAGCCGCTTCGCGGTCGGCTCCGCTGCGCTCCACCGAGCCCTTGCACGAACCGAGAACCCCGGCTCGGTCTGAGACTGCCGCCGCAAGGAGATCGCCACTCGCCTCCGAAAGTTGTTGAGCGAGGCTGTGAACGGAGGTCGCTGGAGGAGTTGAGCCCCAGCCTTCACCCGGTTGGCGGTCCACGGGTTCATGGTTACCAGAGCCGGCTGTCGGTCAGCGCTTCGCGGTCTTCGCCCCGCCGGGCGCACAGGGCGTCCACGTCGATGCCGGCGTTGGTCAGCACGGCCTCGATGTACTCGCACAACTCATCCCGTTCGCCGGTCTCGATCAGGTCATCCTCTGCGTCGATCTCATTGAGGGCGAGCACGACTCTCTCGGCCACGGCGGACACGTCGTCGTCAGACGGGTCTCGCAGCCCAGCCACCTCGTTCTCATAGGCAGCCAGCGCGATGTCGACTGCTTCGATGAAGGTCGGCGGCCAGAATTCTTCGGTGAAGGCGTCTTCAGGGGCCAGGATGCCGGCAGCGACCTGCTCCCGTTCATGATGCACCGATTCGCGCCAGTGGTTGGTCGGGCGATCAATCATGGCGGGGAGTGTAGAGCCGCTACGCTTCCGGCGCCTGCAGCCAGAGCAAGTTGGCGTTCTGCCCGTTGCGTGCCCGTTGCCGCGGGAAACGGCGGAGAACGGCAGACGCGGGCAGCGACGAGCTTTGCTAGCCCGAGCTGCATGCATCGAGATCAGGCTAGGTGCTGAACACAGGCGGATCTCGCTTCCCAAGCTGATGGTGGTCGTGCCATTAGCGTGCCAGAGCGCCGTGCCGTAGCCGGTCGTCTGCGGGCACCGGCGGGCAGTCACCTGGGAGGTGCTGGCAGGCGTTTCGGGCAACCCGGTCAACGCCCGGCGATCTTCCAAACTGACGATGCGGCTCTCAGTCCTCCGGATTGCCCCGGTCGCGGATCACCGGGTAATTCTCCACCGCCCATGTGATCCACTCGTCGATGCTCTCGGGTGATTGATCGATCGCCTTGATCAGGGCATGGACGGCTCGGAGCTTGTCTGCGCCAACGTGCTCTTGTAGCTCGCCGAGCGTCACCTCTTGGTACGACATCGATAGCTGCCACCAGAATTTCATCAGGTAGCGGCACTCCTCCTGCAACCGATCATCAGCGAGTCGATCGTGAATCACGCGCTGTGCCCGGCTCCGCTGGGCATCATCGCGAAACCCGAGCCGAAGGTTGCGGAGATCCATACGTGGACTGTAGCGACGCGGGCAGGAAGGACGGCGAGGACCGTCCGGGACGATGTTGGGGCACACCTGGGGCACACGAGGATGTGAAACAGCGGGGAGAGTCAACCACCGACGGAGAGCGCCAGGCGTGAATCTCTCCAGGCCGGAGATGTTCACCCTGGCGGACTCCAGAACGTGGGCCGTTCCGCTTCAACTGCACCAGATAGGTGGCCCAACTAGCGTTCGGGGCAGTCCGCTTCGCGCCAGGTGGCGATCAGGTCCGTACACGTGACCGTCAGAGTCCCGGCAAGGCAGGCCAGCTCATGGCTACATCCATGCTCGTGAGGCAGAAGCTCGTCGAGTATGACGTCAAGCAGCTTCGTCACGTCGTCAGCTGCGACGGGATCGATCACCAAGCTGCGCAGACCGACATAGCGGATCGTCAGATCCTCCTCGTGCTTCCAGCAGTTGTGCCCAAGGTGCAGCTCAGCCCACCCCACTCCGTTCTCCTCACCGAAGACCAGCGCTAAGGGCTTGAGATCCTTGACGCACCGCTGGCTATAGAAGTCGTAGTGCTGGGGATCGGTGGCGAAGGTGCGCGCACCGGCAGGCAGGTGGTCGGCGAGCTCTGGAAGCACGCTGAGGTAATCCAAGGGATCAAGAAAATTTCCTTCGTACCCTCGGTGAATCTTGACGTGCTGCATGGGGTCTCCACACCAGGTTCGGATGATTGCCCGCGTCCGGTGATCATAACGACGTCAGCGAAAAGTCAGCGAACCCGCTGACTCCGGCCCCTGCCGAGCGCTTCCATGCGCGGACGGCTGCGGCTTATTCCAGGCGCGTCGACGGTGGGCGACACGGGGCGACAGGTCCTGACCGCGTTCACGCGGAAGAGGTCACTGGTTCGATCCCAGTATCGCCCACCCATACAATACGGACATTCCGCAGTTTCGAAGTCCAGCTCGTAGAGCTGGGACTTCGCTCGTCGGTCGGTTCCGATAGCGACGCATGTGCGGGGGAATGCCCGATTGGCCCGGCGCGAACCGCCGCCGGCGAAGCCGGGTCGTCTGCTTGTCGTCCTCGTCGCGGCAGATTCGGATTCCGTTCAGGCCGCCGTGGTGACCTGGCATGCCGTGTCCCGGATCGACGAAACCCGCGGCGATTGAGCTGTGTCGGACTACTGCTCGCACGGATGGACGAGCGGGGGCCGCTTGGTCACTGCGGTGTCACACCGCCGCGGCGAACCGCTGCCGCATCGTGTCGACGGGTAGAGCGGTGTTCGCGGCGGCGGGCTCGGCCAGGTCCGGGTCGTCGAGCAGCGCGACGATGCGCGGTACCGGTAGGCGTGGGCAGGCGGCCATTGCTCGGCGGACCATGGGATCGGGGTCGTGCGTGAGGCGTTCGACGAGGGCGGGTGCGGCGAGGGGGTCACGCGCGGCGAGTCGGCGCACCGCTGGATCGGGATCGTCGGCGAGCCGTGCCAGGTCCGTGGTCGGGAAGTTCGGCATGGCTAGCAGCCGCGCCCGACCGCGACCGCCGTACTCACGAAAGGAGCGCAGCAGCAACGCCGACGGCGCGGCCGGGTGATGCTGGGCGAGGAGCACCCGCACGCCGAGGTCGGCGTCGTGTGCGAGTGTCGCGACGAGATCTGCGGGCAGCCGCGGGTTGGCCGCCGCACGACGGCGCAGCAGGATGTTGACCGATGAGGCCCACCGCACCGACTGCTCCAGCGGCGGCAATGTGGAGGCCCGCATCCACGGGTGCTCGTCCCGCCGGTTCGAGAACTCGACCGGCCGACCGGCCGGTGCTCCCGCGACGTGGTGACGTCGATGTCGATCGCAACCCGCTCGTCCTCGGTGAGCCGTGGGTGGACCGAAACCGCGGTTCGCACGGCGACGTCGGGATCGGCGGCGAGTCGCGTCAGCTGCGCACGGCTCAGATCGTCACGCTCGGCCAGACTGCACCGGACATCGGACGAGGGGTGTTCGAACAGCGTGTCCAGCACGTCGGGCGGCAGGGTGCGGTTGCCCGCCATGGCGGCGACCCCGCCCATGCGATCGTCCACGTCGATGGCGAGCACGTGCGCGATGAGCGGCCGGGACAGCCGCCGCTCGCGCAGCAGGCCACGGTAGGCATAGCCGTTGCACGAGAGGAGGTCTGCCGGCTCGTGCACCCGGGTCAGGCCGACGTCGTACCGGACCGCCGCCGCGCGGACTTCCGGCACGGGGTCATGCAGCAGCGCCTGCGTCACCTCGTCACGTTTGACCTCGTTCAGTAGCCCGAGCCGGTCAACCGCGGCGGTCCGCACTCGGGGTTCGGGATGCCGGGCGGCCACCGGCACCGACCGCCGGTCCTTCGACATCAACTCGATCAGCTCGCAGTGCAACTCGTCGGCCGTCATCAGCGTGCGCTGGAACTGTTGGACAACCCGGTCGAACTCGGGGGTGAATACACGGTCGGGCAGTGCGAGGTCCGGGTCGGCGCGGAGGGCCCCGACCACCCGACGGTCGGGATCGTCCACCAGCCGTAGCCGGATCGCCGAGTCGACATACCGGTTGACCGCCAGCGCCGCTCGTACCCACGCCGACGGATGCCGCGGCATCGCCTCGACCACGACCGGCGGCAGGTCGGCTCGCCGGTTAAACGCATCCGATAGCGCGTCGCCGTGGGCGCCGAGGAGACCCAGCAGGACGTCGGTCGGCGCGGCCGGGTTGTGGGCGAGGCCGCGCAGCACTGGGTCCACGGCGGGCTCGTCACGCCACAGGTTCGTGCGCGTTCTGAACGCCCGCGGCGTGCCAAGCGGGTCGTCGGTGACGGCCGGGGGCAGCAACAGCCAGTGATCATCGAACACGAGCCCCGAGCGTAGTGGCGCAAAACCACAGCTCACACGGCTGTTCACCCGAGTGACCGGGCATCCGGCCCGGTGTACGCTATCGGCGGTACTATCCCAGCGCAGGCGCGGGTGAACCAGCCGCGGCGCCCGGTCCGCCCCTCGGCTTGCTGAGCACATGCGGTGCCGAGGCCCAATCCACTACGGCTGCGGGTCAACCCCCATCGGCGGATTCGGACCTTCGGCCCACGAGCCGGTGACGGCGCGCCGCGCGTATGGCGGCAAGCAGCGGGATGGGCGCCGGTCACTCGGAAAGACCAGGCTGAGTTCGGCGCGTTCGGACTGCCGGTACGGTCACAATCGGCCCGTGAGCTGCTGGAATGCGGTTCGGATTCTGCCGCGTATGGTCCACCCATACAATACGGACATATGGCCGTTTCGAAGTCCCAGCTCGATGAGCTGGGACTTCGCTTGTTCCTCGGTGCCGATAGGTGGCGATGGGGGCGTAAAGCCCGATTCACCCGGCGCGAACCGTCGGTCGGGTGGCACATGTTCCTCGGTCAGCCACGCCTCTGTGGCGGCCTCGCGGCATACGGCTGCAAGCAGCATGGACACGCGTGGAAATCCCTAGACGCGGGAAGCAGGTACCCGTGGCCCCGGCGTTCGAGCGATCGGTGCAGCGCCAGAGCCGTCGTCAAACCGCCGAAGCCTGTGGCCTGGCGCCGGGTTCGCAGCCAGCTGTCGCTCTCGTAAGCGCGTCAAGCCAGCTGCCACCGTCTCGTACTCACGTCACATAGAAGCCGGGACCACCACGGCCGTGGACCGCGCCGAACAACGCCCGCAGATCCGCTGCCAGCTGGCACTACCGTGGCTGCGGATAACCGTCCGCGCCGGCTTGTGGACCGAGCGAGGATCGCAACCGGAACCTCGACACTTCGATCTGCCGGTCGGACGCAGCTGGCATACACCACGACGTCGGTCAGGACCAGCCGCTCGGTTAGATTCCCGCACCAGATGGGCGTTTCGGCGGACGCGCCGTAAAACCTCATCGTAGAGCTGAGGCATTGGGCTTATCGTCCTCCGACGTGGGATATTCACGCTGGGTGCTGGCAGACCTTCAAGTTCATACGCCTGCCGACTTCCATCATAAGTACGGCGACGTAGGTGGCCCCGAGCCCAATGAGGCGTTCGCCGATGTGCTGATTAAGGCGCACGCAGACGCAGGCGTGGGCGTCATCGCCGTCACCGATCACAACACGCTGGCGTGGTATCCCGTGTTGGCCGAAGCCGGTCGCCGCCACGGCGTGGTCGTGTTCCCAGGCATCGAGTTCAACGTGAACAAATGCCACCTCATGGCGATCTGGGACGGTGACGACGCCGGATATCGCCGTGGGCAACAGTTCCTCGATCACCTGTTCCCGCCCGACGGCCCGCCGCCCCTGACGCCTCGGCGCGAACCGAATCCGACCAACATCGGATCGCCGTTGTCTCTGGCCAAGGTGGCCGCCGAAACCTACGGCGCCCTGGTGCTGGCACCGCACTCCACCGCGGTGGACAACGGGCTGTTCGGCCGCGGCGTGTGCAATATCAGCGATCAGGTCGCCCAGAGCGAGCACCTCGTTGGCTTCGATGTTTATGGCAAGGAACAGGCCGATGTGCTAACCAACCCGCGTCGCCAGTTCGGTGACCGGCGCCCTGCGTGGTTCATCTCAGGGGACGTGCGGGACCTGGGTGAGGTTGGAAGGCGCGCCGTCTACCTCAAGCTCGGCACTCCCTACACGCTGGAGAGCCTGCGCCAGGCATTTCTTATGTCCGAAAACCGGATCCGGTTCCCGGAGCACCTGCGACGCAAATACGAGCGCGTCCCTCACCTGAAATTCCTGGGCAAGCCAGAGCCTGCCTGGCCGCGCATCAGCCGCGTCGGTATCGAAGGTGGGTTCCACGACGGGCTCGACGTCGAGTTCGGTCCCGGCCTTAACGCGATCATCGGAGGAAAGGGCACTGGAAAGTCGACTACGCTCGAGATCATCCGCCACGTATGCAGTGCGGCACCTTCGACGGTAGAAGACAACAACCGCAATCGCAGAGCGAACTTCTCCGCCAACGCCAACGCGAAGATCGATGTTGTCGCTGGCGACGGTCAGCACTACGAGATCACCCGCTCTGGTGACAGCATCCCACCTCGCCTGCTGCGATACGGGGTCGCGACGCCGGTGGAGGTCAACCGCAGATTCGGCGTCAGCATCTACGGGCAGCGGGAGCTGGCCGAACTCGCCGAACGCCAAGAAGCACTGCGCGACTTCGTGGCTCAGTCGGCGCGCCCGCAACTGGCGGCTGCTCGCGCCGGCGAGGCAGATTGCCTGAACGAACTCGCCCGCCTTAACGGGGAGATCACCGCGCTCGAAGCGCAGCTGGAGGCCGCCGCCTCCAGTGAGGAGAGCCTGGCCGACCTTCACGACCAGCTCAACGTGCTGGGACAAAGAGGGGCAGTAGCGCAGGTCGCGGCATCTCAAGCGCTCACCGCCGCCGAGGAACAGGTCGCCGCCGTGCAGGCGTGGCTGTCGGGCCTGGGCGAGCTGGGAAGGGCACTCCGCACCGCCGGAACCCGTCCCGAACTCAACCAGCATCGCACCGTGCCGACGGAGTTTTTCGCCCAAGCCGCCCGCGCCGAGGACGCCGTGCGAGCAGCCGCTGACCTAGTCGACGCTGCGGCCCAGCAGATCGGCGTAAGCCTTCCGCCGATCGTCGCCCAGCATCGCGAACTCGCACAGACATACCGCCACGAGATCAACGTGGCCCTGGCCGAGGCAGGTCTAGCTGACCCCGACGAACTCGCGGTCAAACAGCGCGCAGCCGCCGACCTAGAGCGAGCCATCACGGCCGTCCCCAGCCAGCGTGCACATCTCGAAACGCTCTGCGAGCGCCGCGCTGAGCAGATCGAAGTTCTCCATACCCATCGCGCTCTGGCTTCAGCAGAGCTGCAAGCCGGGGCTCAGCACCTGTCTGATCGGGTCGGCGGTCGCGTGCGCGTCTCCGCCCAACCCGCAGCCGATCGCAGCGAACTCGTCGAACTGCTCACCAACACGATGGCCGGACAGAAGATCTTCGCCGCACAGCTGGTGAAACTTGCGGAGGCGGGCCCAGCCGCGATCATCGCTGCGATCAAGAGCGGAGCTGAGCAGTTGACCAAGCTCGGCGTGTCCGAAGGCAGCGCCGCTAAACTGCAGGCGCTATCACCCGACAAGATTAGACAGATCGAGCAGTGCGCCACCCCGGACCTCATCACCGTCGAGATTAATGTCGCCGAAGTCGACGACCCGCGCTGGACCGATGTCCGCCGGGTGAGCCCAGGACAGCGCGCCACCGCCATGCTGTCGCTCGTCCTGGCCACTGGCGAGGACCCACTCATCATCGACCAGCCCGAAGACGACCTCGACAACCGCTTCATCTACGACCACGTGGTCCGGCAGCTCGCCGAGGTCGCAGACCGCCGCCAGGTGATCGTCGCCACGCACAACCCCAACATTCCGATTCTCGGCGACGCCGAACTCATTCTTGCCCTGGACGCCACGATCGAGCGCAGCAGCACCGTAGCCTGCGGGGCCATCGACGACCCGGCGGTTGCCGAAGCAGCGCGGCGCATCCTCGAGGGCGGCGACGCCGCCTTCCGTGCTCGGGCGCGTCGCTACCGGGCCGCACAATGACGCTGGTCGTCAGCGCCAGTCGAACCCTCAAGGTATCGCGCACCGACAGCGTCACCTAGCGAACGGATCCGGCAGCCCGCACCTCACCGAAGGCGCCCGCACACGACAGCTCCACCATCAACGCCATCGGCTTGCCGCCTCGCAACGGCGACAGGATCATTGATATAGACAGACTTGCCAGCCACTACCAAGCCCAACCCGAGGTGGCCGAAACTTTGGACTGGCCACGCGCCGTGCCCGACCGACATCGCACGAGCAAGGAAAACCGTGAGCAAGCAGAAGAGCACAGCGGCCGAGTCCGCTTCGCCAATTGGCGCGGACGACGCCCCAATCCAATCACTGACCGGGGATCGGCTCGGACGCCGACCATTCGCCCAAGCGCTCGCCGCCGAAATCATGGCGGCTCCGACTGCCCGCGGCTACGTCATGGGCCTGACCGGTGCCTGGGGAAGCGGCAAGACCTCCATCCTCAACATGACTGTCGACGCCATTGGCGACACCGCGACTGCCGTCCACTTCAACCCATGGATGTTCTCTGGCGCCGAAGCCCTCGTCAGCTCCTTTTTCTCGGAGATTAGCAAGCAGCTCGAGAAGAAAGAGGCGAAACTCAAGACCGTCGCGGGCAAGCTGGCCACCTACGGGCAGGTCCTATCGCCATTCGCTGCTCTCACAGGAGCGGGCGGCGCCACCCAGGGCGCACTCAATATCCTGCAAGCGCTCGCAGCGCAACCCTCAGTGTTCGAGCAGCACCGGGAACTGCGCGAGCTGCTCGCCGGCGTGGGTAAGCGGCTGGTCGTCGTCATCGATGACGTCGACCGGCTCCGGCCCGAGGAAGTCCTTGACATCGTCCGGCTCGTGCGCCTGGTCGGTGACTTCCCTAACACCCTCTACTTGCTGGCCTTCGACCGCGCTCGGGTCGAGGAATGCCTCGGCGAGGGAGACCTCAACCGAGGGCGTGCCTACCTCGAGAAAATCGTTCAGGTCACCCATGACGTGCCGGCCGCTCGACAGCCGGACGTGGTCGCGATGCTCACTGCCGGCCTTACGACGATGGTCGACGATTTACCGACCGGGCCCATTAAGTCTGAGGACTGGCAGAACAACCTCGCGTTCGTCATCCGCCCACTGCTCGTGACGCCGCGCCATGTTCAGCGCCTGCTGGGCTGCCTGTCGATGACGATGCGCATGGTTGGAGACGAGATTGCCTTCGCCGACCTGGTCGCGATCGATGCGATCCGCGTCCTGCACCCAACGCTGTTCGCAGCCCTAACCTCCGTCGCGGACGATCTAGCGGCCAAGCCCGACCGACTCGGCCAAGGTGGCCACCAACCCGGCCGCGCCATCGCGGACAGCCCGATCGCGCTCCTGCACACCGCTGACCCGGAGCTTGCCGAGCCCGTATGCCGTTGGTTGTTCCCGGCCGCACGCTGCTACTTCGAGAACACCGGCTACGGACCGGAATGGGAGGGTATCTGGCGGCGCGAGCGCAAGATCGCTAGCGCAACCGTCTTTCGCTTCTACCTCGAACGTCAACTGCCCGAGGGCGTGGTGCCCGCGAGCGTCGTGGACGACGCGCTGGCCGTGCTCGCCGACCGAGAAGGCCTCCGGCAGCTCCTCAACCATTGGACTCCAGACGAGCTGACGGACCTGATCAAACGGATGAACACAGCGATCGAAGAACTGCCGGTCGCTGAGGACATCGAGGGCGATCCCGCCCGCCTTGCTACTCCGATCCTTTTGGATCTGCTTCCGAAGCTCCCTGAAGACCGCAGCGAAATTGCGTCCTGTGGATCTGTGCTTCTCATGCGGACCGCACTGCTGCTACTGCGGAGGATCCTCGACGCGGACGTCCGGGAGTGCGTGATATGCGCCGTCTTCTCCGAGACCAACACGCTCAGCGCTCGGCTGATCCTTCTATTGATCGTTGGGCACCGGGAAGACATGGGCTTCGGCCTCATCAAACCCGCCGTCGCCACTGAATTGGAAGGGCGACTGCGCAACGAACTTGCGGCCCTCGCACCAGGCGACTTCGCTGGCCAAGACCGAATCGCCCGCCTCGCAGGCTTCATGGCCGAGACCGGTGCGGGCAGGACCGTGTTACATGCCTCGGCTGAGGACAACAGGGTCATGCTGTCGTTGCTGACCGACTGCGTCGGCGAGACGCGCGGACGAGTACTTGGCGCTGCAGCCGTTACGGTGACCAAGGTGCTCTTGTGGGACCGTCTGGCCGAATGGTTTGGCCAGGAAATGCTCGTTCGGCGAATCGCCGAGATCCTCACCGCAGTCACCGACAACGGGATGGAAATCTCCGGCGAGCAGCGGGCGGCTCTTCACCTCGCCGCCGATTACGCGACCGGTAACCGGCCGCAGCGGCCATGGGAGCGGTTGGTCCAGCAACCTCCCGAAGCCGATGCCACCTTGCCGAACGACGATCAGGCCACCGGCGCAAGAGGCGGGATCTCTTCGACCAGTGCGTCGCACGAGCGCGGTGCTGCCTTGAAAGATCCGGTGTGACGGTACCGAAGCTGCAGGAAGATGAGCCGTGTCCCGCCGGGGATTCGAGCCTTCGCAGCCTGTGCCTATACCTTGCGTGTTCGCACTGGCGCTACGTTCACCGCTGGGCCGTGAGCTACTGGGATGCGGTTCGGATTCTGCCGGGTATGGTCCACCCATACGATACGGACATTTGGTCGTTTCGAAGTCCCAGCTAATTGAGCTGGGACTTCGTTCGTCTCTCGGTGTCGATAGATGGATATGGGTGTAAAGCCCGATTAGCCCGGCGCGAACCGCCGGCGCGAAGCAGGGGCAGTCGCTGTACCTTGTCAAGGATCCTCGGATGTGGCGCGGCATTCGCCGAGTTCTGGGGTGCGTGGTCAATGCCTCTGGGTTCGGTTGCCGTGCCCCAACGCGCTTCGGGTCGAGTGCCCCGTCTTGCTGCTGCGCTGCCGTTGCATGCTGGCGTCGACGGGTGGACGAGCCTGGTGATCGGGTCGATCAGCTCGTTGGCAGCGCGCGACCATGGCTCGGCGACGAGATCCCGCATCAGCGGCTGAAGTTGAGATCGGGGTGGATGATCGGTCACACCATCGTTCCGATCGTTCCCGGGCATCGAGGATGGCGGATAAAGAGTTTGACCATTTGTCGAAGCCTAAGGACTAATTCATGACAGTTCCTGGCACCTGAGCTGTGTAAGTTCGACCTTGAGACTCGTCGGTCGAGGGGGCGTCAGTTGTCGTGAACCGATTTATAGGCATCGGGGTCGGTTCATATGACAATCCCCTTTACAAAGCCCTGCCATGCGCGGTGGGGGACGCGACCGCGTTTCGTGATCTGCTTGCTGCGAACTTCGCAGGCGAGGCGGTGGTCGATCCCGGCGAGGAGGCGGTCCGGGATGGGCTGAAGGCGCTGGAGGGCGCGTTGCCTGACGGGGGTGCCCTGGTGCTGCTGTGGGGTGGGCATGCTCGGAACTCTCCGAACGGGCTTCGGCTGCTGGCGCGCGACAGTGGCGGCAGTCTCGCGGCTGGCATCGGTGCAAACGATGTGGCGGGATATTGTGCAGTCTCGGGCGCAAACCAGCTACTGCTGATCTTGGACACCTGCTATTCGGGGCAGGCGCTGTCGGCGGCGGACGTGGCGGCGGAGGTGTTGCGGCATGTTCCGACAGACGAGCAGCACGTGTGGGTGGGTGTTCTTACCTCGTGCCAGGCGGTGGAGACCGCGCAGGACGGCTTGCTGGGCGAGCGATTGCGGGCGCTGGTGAAGTTCGGCCCTACCACGCTGATGCTGCGGACGCGCTGGTCCGTGCACAATGAGTTCGTCCGCGGTGATGACCTCTGTGACGGGCTGCTGAAAGAGTGGGTCGGCGACCGGCAGGCGCCACAGCTCCGGACGAATGGCAGCGCTTGGTGGATGTTCCGCAACCCGCTGTACGACCCCGGAGCTCCGGAACAGGTGGTTGAACACCTGCTGCTTGCCGCGCGCGGCAGCCAGCAGATCGAGGACCGATCATGGTTCACCGGCCGGACGACGGAGGTCAACCAGGTCGTGGCCTGGATACGGTCCGGCCTGCCCGGACTCCACGTGGTGACGGGCTCGGCTGGCACCGGCAAATCGGCGATCGTCGGGCGGGTCGTAAGCTTGTCCAACCCCGGCGAACGAGACAGGCTGCTCAGCGATGGGCACACGTGGAGCCATGATGACCCCGGCGCCGGATCGGTGCACGCTCATGTTCATGCGCGCGGGATGACTGTGGATCGGGCAGCGGAGCTGATCGCCGGACAGTTGGTGCGCCGAGGTGTGCTTCTTGCCCAGGCTGAACGCCGCAACGCACCGGAGTTGCTGGGACATCTGCAGCGGGCTGTCGAGGTGGGTGCGTCTCCTCCGGTTGTGATCATCGACGGCGTCGACGAAGCCCGATCGGAGGCATTCTCGCTGGCTGAGGAGCTGCTTGTGCGCCTTGCTCGGTACGCGGTCGTGATTGTGTCCACTCGTGATCTTCCACGGCCGGGCGGCGGCTCTGGGCTGCTGGACACACTGGCTCCCAGGGGACCCGGACTCGACCTCGACTCCGTCGATGCTCAACAGCGCACCCGGCAGGATCTCTACGACTATGTCCTGGCGCGGCTGGCGGATGTCGACCCCAGCATGGACGCGGCAAGGGTCGCTGCGCATCTCGTCGGCGTCATGGGAGGCGACTAGATGCGCGACGATCGTCCGTTCCTGCTCGCGCGGCTAGTGACGGATCAGCTGCGGGCGGCACCGATCGACACGTCTCGTGACGATTGGCGCGACCGGATTGCGGGCTCCATTGAGGAGGCGTTCGAGAGCGATCTCGCCGCAGTCAACGCTCCGCGGCACCGACAACTCCCGCCCGACCAGACCACGAGGGCCGCGGCTCGGACACTGCTGGTAGCGCTGACACGCGGGTACGGCGCTGGCATGCCCGAGGAGGAGTGGCTGGCCGTCGCCAACGCCGACCCGCTGCCCGAACGTTTGGTCCGCGACGATGTGTTTTGGGTGTTGGACGAGTTGGGCCGTTACATCGTGCAGGACGGCGAAGCCGGCGTCGCGGTATACCGGCTGGCCCATCAAAGCCTCGCCGACCACCTGCGCCTACCGCACCAGCCCAATCACGAGACGCCGTTCGACCCTCAGGCGATCCCGATCTGCGCGGCGCTCATTACCCGATACCGAGAATTGCTCGCGGGCGGAGTACGTGCGCAAGACCCGGTCTACCTGTGGCGCTACGCATGGCGACATGCCGCAGATGCCGGGCCCTCGGGCTTGGACCTCCTGCGCGACCTAGCTCATCTGGACCACACTCTGACACCGGATGTCGCACTCGCGGCACTTACCGTCGCTGACCGTTTTCAACGATGGGGCCGTCGACAGGAGGCCCTGCCTCCTACTGAGGAGGCGGTCGCTCTACGCCGTGTCCAGGCGGCGGACAATGCCGCTTACCTCCCCAACCTCGCCATGGCGCTGAACAACCTCGGCACGATCTATAGCGGGGTCGGTCGGCGGGCGGATGCGGTCGGTCCTGCCGAGGAGGCGGTCGCTGTCTACCGTGTCCAGGCGGCGGACAATCCCGCCTACCTCCCCAACCTCGCCATGGCGCTGAGCAACCTCGGCGCGTTCTATAGCGAGGTTGGTCGGCGGGCGGATGCGGTCGGTCCTGCCGAGGAGGCGGTCGCTGTCTACCGTGTCCAGGCGGCGGACAATGCCGCTTACCTCCCCAACCTCGCCATGGCGCTGAACAACCTCGGCACGATCTATAGCGTGGTTGGTCGGCGGGCGGATGCGGTCGGTCCTGCCGAGGAGGCGGTCGCTGTCTACCGTGTCCAGGCGGCGGACAATCCCGCCTACCTCCCTGACCTCGCCGGGGCGCTGAGCAACCTCGGCGCGTTCTATAGCGAGGTTGGTCGGTGGGCGGATGCGGTCGGTCCTGCCGAGGAGGCGGTCGCTGTCTACCGTGTCCAGGCGGCGGACAATCCCGCCTACCTCCCTGACCTCGCCGGGGCGCTGAGCAACCTCGGCATCCGCTATAGCGAGGTTGGTCGGCGGGCGGATGCGGTCGGTCCTGCCGAGGAGGCGGTCGCCCTGCGCCGTGTCCAGGCGGCGGACAATCCCGCCTACCTCCCTGACCTCGCCTCGGCGCTGAACAACCTCGGCATCCGCTATAGCGGGGTTGGTCGGTGGGCGGATGCGGTCGGTCCTGCCGAGGAGGCGGTCGCCGTTTACCGTGTCCAGGCGGCGGACAATGCCGCTTACCTCCCTGACCTCGCCGGGGCGCTGAGCAACCTCGGCAGCTCCTATAGCGAGGTTGGTCGGTGGGCGGATGCGGTCGGTCCTGCCGAGGAGGCGGTCGCCCTGCGCCGTGTCCTGGCGGCGGACAATGCCGCTTACCTCGCTGACCTCGCCGGGGCGCTGAGCAACCTCGGCACCTCCTATAGCGGGGTTGGTCGGTGGGCGGACGCGGTCGGTCCTACCGAGGAGGCGGTCGCCCTGCGCCGTGTCCAGGCGGCGGACAACCCCGCCTACCTCCCCAACCTCGCCGGGGCGCTGAGCAACCTCGGCGTCCGCTATAGCGAGGTTGGTCGGTGGGCGGACGCGGTCGGTCCTACCGAGGAGGCGGTCGCCCTGCGCCGCGTCCTGGCGGCGGACAATCCCGCCTACCTCCCTGACCTCGCCTCGGCGCTGAGTAACCTCGGCGTCCGCTATAGCGGGGTTGGTCGGTGGGCGGACGCGGTCGGTCCTGCCGAGGAGGCGGTCGCCGTTTACCGTGTCCAGGCGGCGGACAATCCCGCCTACCTCCCCAACCTCGCCGGGGCGCTGAGCAACCTCGGCGTCCGCTATAGCGGGGTTGGTCGGTGGGCGGATGCGGTCGGTCCTGCCGAGGAGGCGGTCGCCGTTTACCGTGTCCAGGCGGCGGACAATCCCGCCTACCTCCCCAACCTCGCCTCGGCGCTGACCAACCTCGGCATCCGCTATAGCGAGGTCGGCGACCATACGTCCGGTGAGGTGGTTTGGCAGAGCATCCTTGCCGATACCACACCACCGACCACCGCTTACCTGCTGCTCGCCAGGGCCCGCGCAGCGCAGCCGCTGGAACCGGCAGCCGTTGGATGGTTGGCCACAGCGCTCGACCTGGCCGACAACGACGATGCAATGGTGGCCGCGCTTCGCCAGCAGGCCCGCCGGCACCGAGCCGCCGACCGGAACCTGTTCGATAGCGCCTGGCCCAACCAGACCGGCACCGTGCCTGACTGGCTGATCCTGGACACCGACCTACTCACCGCCGCTCACGCGTGGATCGACACGACGACCTACGAAGCAGAACGGGACCACCTCGCTCGCCACCCCGAATTGCTAGCAGCCGACGCCGACAGCGCCGTCACCGAGGCGCTGCTGCCCCTTGATGAGCAGTCAGCTGCGCGATACCGCGCGCTGCGCGATGCCGCACGTCGCGCTGGTGTCGAAGCGGCCTACCAGCCACTGCTGCTGGCCGTATTAGCCAGCGAATTCATCTCAGCAAGTCTCTCCAGGCAAGCGGAACTGCTCGTTGACCGGCGCGATGATCTACTCACCGAAACGGTCCGAGATATCATCAACGAGCTGGCCCGGCGGGGCCGCTCCGAAGGGATCCGCGCAGCCGGGCTGCTGACCGTGGCGGAAGCTGGCGACACCCAGCTCACCCTGCACGCGCTCGCACACCCCGGCGAGTTCGCCGCCCTGCTCCACCACCTGGCTCAACAACCCGAGATCGCCACGCTCGCCGCGACGGCGATGCTCGCATGGACAGCCGCCGAGAGTCCTGCCGATAGTGCGACAGCCACCTTCTATCTTGCGGTCGCCGCGGCGACCGCCAACGACATCGAGCAGGCCGCGGCACTGTTGACTGCCGCCCGCCGGATCGATTCTGAGCAGGGCGCTGTGTGGATCAACTTGCTTGTCACTGTCGCGGAGCACCATCCTGCGGTTCTGCCGCTGATCACGGTGCTCACGGCGCCGCTCGACGAACCGCCTGGAGACGAGTCATGACTCCCACCGATCTTGTCGTCGTTCTTCCAGGCATCCTCGGCAGCACCCTGCGCCACGATGGAAAGCTCGTGTGGGCCCCGTCGGCCGGATCCGCGCTGCGGGCGATTCGCACACTGGGTGACAGTCTCCGCCAGCTGCAGCTGCCCAACGGCATCGGCGACGAGCACCCCGACGACGGCGTGGAACCCGCCGGCCTGATGCCCGACCTGCACGTCGTACCCGGCCTGTGGACTCCCGTCAAAGGCTATGACCTGCTGATGGCGCGGCTTCGTTCGCTCGGCTACCGCGAGTCTGTCGCGGACCCCGAAGCGCCGCCCGGCAATCTTCTTCCCGTCGCCTACGACTGGCGGCTGTCCAACCGGTACAACGCACGCCGACTCGCCGGGATCGTCGAGCCGGCGTTGCAGCGGTGGCGACAGCAGGGCGGCAGGTACGCGGATGCGCAGGTCACGTTTGTGTGCCACTCGATGGGTGGCCTCATCGCCCGTTGGTACATCGAGGAATGCGGTGGGGCCGAGATCACCCACAAGCTCATCACGCTGGGCACGCCGTACCGTGGTGCTGCCAAGTCGCTCGAGCAGCTTGTCAACGGCGCCCGCAAGGGCCTCGGACCGTTCGCTGTCGATCTTACCGGCTTGGTTCGCAGCATGCCGTCGATGTATCAACTGCTGCCGGAGTACGCCTGCATCGAGAGCGGTCGCAACCTCGTCAAGACCACCGAAGCGGGTCTCCCGGAGCTCGACAGCAGTATGGTCACCGATGGGATGACCTTTCACTCGACGCTCGCCAAAGCCGAGGCGGGCCGTCCGGCAGGCCTGACCGCCACGCACGCGATCGTCGGCATCCAGCAGCCCACTGCCACGACCGCTCGTCTCACCAACGGCGCCGTCGAGTTGGCCGACACCTATCGGGCGGAAGAGCTCTTCGGTGATGCGACGGTGCCTATCGTGGCAGCCTGTCGCCAGGATGTGCCGATGGACAGCCCGCTGCTGCGCCGAGTTCCTGACCAGCACGGCAACCTGCAACGCAACTCGGCCGCCCTGGACGAGCTGGAGGGCATCCTCACCGCACGCAACATCGACGTACGGACAGGTGAGTCCATCGGCCTGCAGGTCGCGATCCCGGACCTGATCCTCGCGGGCGAGAACCTTCTCGTCTGCGTCACCGTCGCCGATGGCAGCCGACAGGCCATCCGGGTGATCGTCACCGACGAGACCGGCCGCGTGGTCGACTCCCGGGCACCGAAGCCGTCAGGCGGCCCGATGGAAACGAGCATCGACGGCCTCGCACCCGGCGCGTACAGCGTCACCGTCACCGGGCTCTCTGCAGGGTCACCTGTAGCGCCCGTCAGCGGCGACGTCTTGGTGTGGAACTAACCTGTCGCTTGCACCTAGTCGGCGGTCCGGGACGCGCTCAGTACGACTTCTCCAGGCGCGTTCCGGATCGGTAGAACCGCAATGGCACAGTGCCGCAGCCAGTCGTCCCAATCAGGCAGTCCGCACGTCAGATGCCACCGTGATCATGTACTCGGGGTTCGCACAGTCCCTCCGACACCAACACATGGCACGCCGGGCACCGACGGTCCACATTCGCCGGGATCGCACTGCGGTGACGGTCACAACCGGCCCCTGAGCTGCGGGAACGCGGTTCGGATTGTGCCGGGTATGGTCCACCAAGACAATTCGGAAATTTAGATTTACTGAAAGGCCGGCTCGCTGAGCTGGGCTTTCTTCTCTGTTCGCCGTGTCACTCACCTGCTTCGTGAAGCATGTCCGATTCGCCCGGTGCGAACCGCATGCTTGCGGCGGGCTTGCGGGTCTGGGCGCACGGATCGCGGCATGTGCGGACGACTGGTCAGGATCTTCGCGCTCGATCTGGTCCAAGAGCTTGTCCGCACTGGCGGGCTTGCGGTAGTGGAGCGCTGTTGCCGCGAAACTGTCGTGCTGTCGGATCGCTGACGACTGGCATCCCGGAAAAGTTTCTCAAAGAAATCCGGGAGGCAGTGTCGGATCGGGGCGGTGGTGTTCGTAGCAGGGGTGAGGCCGCCCACAAGAGGGCGGCACCAAGTAAAGGAAGCGCGAACATGAAGCTGACAACCATGACCCAGATCACCATCGACGGAGTGATGCAGGGAAACGGCGGTGCGTCGGATGAGGACCGCAGGAACGGGTTCGAGCGCGGCGGATGGGCCCGCGGCAAGGGCGACGACGACACCAAGGCGTTCATCAACCAGACCTACCAGCGCGCCGACGCGTTCCTGCTCGGCCGGCGGACCTACGAGGTGTTCGCCGGCTCGTGGGGGTCCTTGACGGAACAGGACGTCCCCGGCTGGGAACCCGTCGTGCGGGCATTGCACACCCGGCCCAAGTACGTGGCATCGACCACATTGGCCGATCCGGCGTGGTCGGGCACCAGCGTCCTGTCCGGCGACCTCGCCACCGCCATCGCCGACCTCAAGGCCAAACCGGGAGGTGAGCTTCAGGTGCACGGCAGTGGCGCCCTGACCCGGTGGCTGCTGGAGAATGATCTGGTCGACGAGATGACTCTGATCGTCATCCCGGTGATCCTCGGCCAGGGCGCGCGGTTGTTCCCCGACGCCGGCCCGGATCTCGCGCTCGACTTGATCGAGTCGCGAGTCGACTCCAAAGGCGTGACCATCCAGGTCTTCCGGCCCGCCGGGCGCCCGCAGTACCCGACAGTCGACGCCAAGGGCGTCATCCGGCCCACCACCCGCTCTTGACACCCACAGGGAGATGATCTTCACATGCGGTACCTGATTTCCGTCATCTACGACGAGACCGACGTCGCCACCCCGGACGAAGACGCCGCGATCGACGTGTTCAACGCCCGGCTCCAGGCCGAGGGCCACTGGGTCTTCGCCGGCGGCCTCGCCTCGCCCGACACGGCCACCGTCATCGACAACCGGGGCGGCAAGGCCATGGTCACCGACGGGCCTTTTCTGGAGTCCAAGGAATACCTCGCCGGCTTCTGGATCATCGAGGCTGCCGACCTCGACGCGGCACTCGACCTCGCCGCCGACGGATCCAAAGCCTGCAACAGGAAACTCGAGGTACGGCCGATCCTGTGAACAGGACCGACGTCCGCGAAGCGGTCACCCGGGCCCACCACGAGCAGTGGGCCCGGGTGGTCGCCGCCCTGACCAGGCGATTCGGAGACCTCGACATCGCCGAAGAGCCCGCAGCCGAAGCGTTCGCCACCGCCGTCGAGCGACGGCCCGCCGAAGGCATACCCCCCAATCCCGCTGCCTGGCTTACCACCACCGCCAACCGCAAGGCCATCGACCGGATCCGGCGCGAGAACAAGCGCGTCGACAAGCACAAGGAGGCTCAGAGGTTGTACGACCACGACCCGCCCGAGCCTCTCGGGGCCATCGACGACGACCGGCTCCGGCTGATCTTCACCTGCTGTCACCCGGCGCTCGCGATGGAGACCCGTGTCGCGCTGACGCTGCGCATGCTCGGCGGGCCGACCGTGCCCGAGATCGCCCGCGCCTTCCTGGTGCAGGAGACCACCATAGGGCAGCGGATTACCCGCGCGAAGGCCAAGATCAAGGCGGCTTGCATCCCGTATCGGGTGCCGTCCGCGCAGGATCTCCCGGCACGCGTCTCCGGCGTACTCGCCGTGCTGTTCCTCGTCTTCAACGAGGGCTACCTGGCGACCGGCCCCGACACCGACCCCATACGTCACGATCTGACCGCCGAGGCGATCCGGCTCACCCGTCTGATCCGCGCTCTGCTGCAGGAGGACGGTGAGGTGGCCGGGCCGCTGGCGCTGATGCTGCTCACCGAGGCCCGCCGCACCGCTCGGGTTTCGGCCAGCGGCGAACTGGTCGCCCTCGACGAGCAAGACCGTGGGGCCTGGGACAACGCGCTGATCGCCGAGGGTCACCGGCTCGTGCGCGAGCGCCTCGCCGCTGCCGCCGCCGGGGTGGCTCCGGGCCGCTACCAGATCCTCGCCGCGATCAACGCCGTGCACACCTCCGCCCGCGATATCCGCGACACCGACTGGTCGCAGATCGTCGCCCTCTACGACCAACTCGTCCGCCTCGACCCCTCGGCGATCGTCGCCCTCAACCGGGCCATCGCGGTCGCCGAGATCGACGGACCGGAGGTGGCGCTGGCGGCCGTCGACCGTCTTGAGGACGAGCTGGCCGGCTATCACGCCTACCACGCGACCCGCGCCGACCTGCGGCGCCGGCTGGGCCGCAGTCAGCAGTCGCGCGCGGCGTACGACAAAGCAATCGAGCTGGCGGGCAACACCGCCGAGACCGCCTACCTGGCACGCCGCCGCGACCAACTGCGGTAGCGCCCACGGATCCCGATCGACTCCCCGCCCGCAGCGGCGGCCGGCTCCGGCGCAATCAGACCGGCCCAATATATCCGCATGAGGTCGTCAGCTTCTGACGGCCGGCACTGCACTGTCATGTAAGAGGGATCTTGAAGTCCGGTCCATCGTCAGCCACGAGGAACGGTGTGTGCCCGACCGCTACGGGTGTCGACGGACAGGTCCGAAAAGACAAGGGAAATGTTGTGGCCGTTCGTTTCGATGACCGCCTCGTGGAACGCAAGACCGAGGACCTGCGACCATCGCTGTGCATCGACCGAGTCGCGCACAAGCTTCATGCCCGGGTAGAGCAACTGCCACTTGACGCCCCATACGTATCCGTCAACCTCTCGGCCCTGTTCACAGTCCACGAGCCGCCTGTCGAGTGATCGCTGCCAGATCGCCGGCGACAGAACGGACGTGGCCACGGCGCGAACACAGTGTAGGAACCGGTAGCGCAGGTGCTGTGGTGCAATTCCGGTACGGGGATCGGCGGTTCCGTAGATGAAGATGTCGTAGTTACGCATGTAGTCGGCGAAGCCGTGAAAGACGATGGCCTGATCGATACATCGTCGAATGCTGCCTGGATCTCGGGGATCTCCACTCTCAGATGATCGCGCACCGCAGTGCTGACGAACGGGACAACCGGGCCGATGCCGAGCGCATTCATCTCGGCAGCAGCGGACGTTATCGTCGGCGCTGGTGGAGATCAGGATGGTGTCCAACAGGAGGCCGTCGTCGTCACGGCGTGCTGACCCGGACTACCTCCGCGACTGCTGGCGGTACCGACCGGGGGCCAGGCCGTACTCTCGTTTGAACGCTTTGGCGAAGGCGAATTCGGAGGTGTATCCGGTGCGCTGCCCGACGGTCTGTACCGGTTTATCGGTGTCGCGCAGCAGTTGCGCCGCCAGGGTCATGCGCCACCAGGTCAGGTAGCCCAGTGGCGGTTTGCCGACTAGCGAGGTGAACCGGCGGGAGAAGGCCGCCCGTGACAGTCCGGCTTTCGCGCCCAGCGCTTCGACGGTCCACTGGCGAGCGGGTTCCTGGTGGATGTGGCGCAGCGCTGCGGTGATCGCGGGGTCGCGTAGGGTCGCGGCCCACCCGGTGGCCGGGCGGTCGTCGGTTTGCTCGTCGAGCCAGGCCCGCAGGATGTAGAGCAGCATGATGTCCAGCAGGGCCGATACGACTGCTTCGGTTCCGTGGTCGGGGTTGGCGATCTCGTCGCCGAGCAGGTTGACGGCAGCTTGTAGCGGCGTGCGGTGGCCGAGACGTGCCGGCAGGTGGATGACCTCGGGCAGCTCCTGGAACAGTGGATGTGGTCGGGTCTGGTCGAGCGTGTATGCGCCGCACAGCAGGATCGTCTTGGCCCTCTCGCCGTCGTCGGCGCTCGGCGTTATCTCCGGCAGGGAGGCCGAGGGTGCGCCCGTCAGAGGCGTCGACGGGCTGTCGGCCAGGGCGTGCCCGCAGCCGTGCGGCAGGCACACCACATCGCCTACACCCAGGGCGATCGCAGCACCATCCGGCGGGATCAGCCAGCACGCCCCTTCCAGCACCACATGGAAGCCGGCCCCGAAGAACGGCTCGGCCCGCACTCCCCAAGGAGCGTGTTTGCGGATTTCAGCGGAATGCGGGCGCCCCATACGCATGACACCGATTGCGTCGCTGAGCACGTCCATTGCCAGATCGTATCGCTAGGCCGCCGTCCGGCAAGACGATTAGATATAAAACGGAGACGGTGAGCCATGGGGAGCGGCTCCTGATCTCCATACGCTGAAGGCGCCAAACAGATTGGCCGATCGGTTTACCAGAAGGGCAGGATATGAGCCAGTACACCGCCATCGCGTCCGCGACCGGCCGCGACGGCCGCGCCTTCAGTTCGGACGGCAAGTTGGACGTCAAGCTGGCCCTCCAGAAGGAGTTGGGCGGCACCGGCGACGGGACCAACCCCGAGCAACTCTTCGCGGCGGGCTACGCCGCCTGCTTCGCCACTTCCATGCAGCTGGTGGCGCAGAAGAAGAAGATCGACGTCTCGGGCATGTCGGTCACCGCCGAGGTCGGTCTCGTCCCCAACGGGCAAGGCGGCTTCCAGCTCGAAGTCACCCTGCGGACGAAGCTGCCAGAGAACCTGCCCCGGAATGTCGGTCGCGAGCTCATCGAGGCCACCCACCAGGTATGCCCGTATTCCAACGCCACGCGCGGCAACATCCCGGTCGAGCTGCTCACCGAGTAACCGACGCACGCTGGACGCCACCTGGACCGCAATCGTCGGAGTCGGCGATCCAGGTGGCGTCGTCTTTCTCGGTGCGGACAGGCTATGTGAGAAACCGCTGGTGGCAGTTGACTCGGTAGTCGTGGTCAGGGTTCAGGATCATCGGGTGTCCGCTGACGGATCCCCTTACGTACAACGGGCTTCGTTAGATAAACGCGCTGATCGCGGCGTGCTGGGTCGTCGGATCCTGGACCCGGAGGTCGGTCCTCGGGAGGTGGCCAACTGTTGTTTACATAAGATCTGGCGAACAGCAAGCACCCGGACAAGAGGAGCCCGCCGTGATGCGCTCGACGACGTTGCTGCTGGAGTGCCTGCACCGGGCCGGGATGCGCGACATCGTCACGATCGAGCCGGCGACGGGTGGGGTCGCGGCGCTCGCGGGCACAGCCACCCGCCGGGACGCGCCGTCGGTTTTCGCCAAGGCATTCGCCGAACCGCCGGCTGACGATGTCTTCGTCGCGGAGGCCGAAGGGCGCCCTGCGTGAGCTCGGCGGCGTGGCGACACCCGAGGTGATCCTGGCGAACCGGGAACTGCTTGTGTTGTCGGTGCTGCGGCCGAGGCCGCGTAGCGAGACCTTCTGGGAGCGGTTCGCGCATGAGCTCGCCCGCCTGCACATGAGCACGACCCATCCTCGCTTTGGGTGGCACCGCGACAATTGGCTGGGCCGCCGCCGGCAGGCCAATACCTGGGATGACGACGGGTTTACCTTCTTCGCACAGCACCGACTGCTGCGGTGGCTCGGGGAGCCTCGCGTCGAGGCGGCGCTCGACGCCGGAGACCGGGCGGCGCTGGAGCGGCTGTGTCACCGGCTACCCGACCTGCTGCCGGACCGGCCGGCGTGCCTGACGCACGGCGACCTGTGGGCGCAGAACGTCCTGGCCACCCCGGACGGCGAGCCCGCGCTGATCGACCCGGCCGTGTCCTATATGTGGGCCGAGGTCGACCTCGCCCATGTGTGGTCCACCGCGCCCCCGCCCGAGGCGCAACGGTTCTTTGAGGTCTATGCAGAGCTGACCTCCCTCGATGGCGACTGGCGAGCCCGCATGCCGATTGTTCAGCTGCGACAGCACCTCGCCGTGATCGCCCAGTTCGACGACGACTGGGGCGCGGGCGACCAGATCCGCGCCACGCTTGCCCCGTTCCGCCAGCGCTGTTGCGATGACCGCCAGAATCCGCCGATCCCTAACGGACAGCCGCCAGGAACATCCGGACATCGGCAGATCCGGATACTTGGCCCTGCAGGCCGACGACGAGTGCCAGCTGGACCTCGGGATGCCAGACGCTCGTCGCGGGATATTGAACGGGCTACATTCGGCGCGTGCGTACCGCCGGTACGGTAAAAATCGGGCCGTGAGCTGCCGGAATGCGGTCGGATTCTGCCACGTATGGTCCACCAGCAAAGAGAGCACATCCCATTGATGGATGTGCTCTCTTTCTGTCTCTGAGTGACTTGGGGTTCTGGACCGTCTGCCGAATAGGCCCCTTCAAAGATCAAGGGCCGCGCACGCGCGGCCCGGCGCACCGCGTCTCCCCCCGCGCTCTGCCTCCGGCCCGCGCGGGGGACGCGGGCGCCAGCCGCAGTGTTCACCTAGGAACCCTGAGGCCGAGTTCGGACTGTCATCGTGGACCAGGCCGTCCCTCCCGTGATGCCGTCATGTCCGAGTACCACAGCTTCCTCAGACCTCGGGGCTCTGCCCCGAACCCCGGCCACCGCTTCAGAGATGCACCCGGCGCAGCTGCGGAAGGGGTTGGAGGGGAAGGGTTGGGGTGGTGATCTCCTTACGACGCCACCCGGAGGGCATGCCAGCGAACCTCAGTGCCGGCAAGGGCCAAGCCGCTACGCGGTCGGCTACGCCGAGCCCTTGCCGGCACTGAGAACCCCTGGCTTGGTCTGAGACTGCCGTCGCAAGGAGATCACCAGTCATCACCAGCCAGCAGCGCGAGAGTGCGGCATGATGACGTGCATGATCAGCCACTTTCGCGACCTGTTCCAGCGAGTACGCCTGAGGCCAGGCATGTATGGCGTACAGAATTACGCCGAGACCACCTCGTTCGTAACCGGCTGTGACGCAGCTATGGGCTGGATGCTGCTGGAGGGCTTCCGCGAGTGGCTCCTGGTCCGGCTCGGCAGCGAGAGTTCGCTGGTGTGGTCAGCGTTGGTCCTCGAACTGACCCCTGGAGTCGGGCTCCAACCTGCCCGGCAGCTGTCTGCCGAGGCTGAGACTGCGGCCCATGACCAGCTGTTCGATCTGCTCGATCAGTTCCTCACAGTGAAGGAGCAGCACGACGGCCTACGCCAGGTGTTCGCTGAGTACGCGGCACGCCGCAGCGAGTGGGATGCGGCAGACGAACTTGACGACGGAGACGACGCCCCGTAGCACATGTCAGTAGCGTGCCAGATCGGCATGCCGCTACAGGCCTCGGGCGGGCACCAGCGGGCAGATGCTTGGCGACACCGATCCAGCGTTTCGGGCATCCCGATCGGTTCTCGGCGGTCTTCCAAACTGGCGGTGCGCCTGACTGGCGACGCTCGGGGAGTGGGGTGATCTTCGGCTGGAGAGTCAGCGAAAAGTCAGCGAACCCGCTGACTCCCGCCTCTGCCGAGCGCTTCCAGATGCGGACGGCTGCGCCAAATTCCAGGCGCGTCGATGGTGGGCGACACGGGAAGGCAGGTCCTCACCGCGTGCACACGGAAGAGGTCACTGGTTCGATCCCAGTATCGCCCACCATCGAACATACACGGGTATGTTCGAGTCTATCGATTGGCCTGCGGTCCGGGCTCTGGGGACGCCCAGGACGTGGTCTCATGCTCGCTATGAACGGATCGCGATCTTCTGCACGCTGCACTTTCTGCGCCGCGGGCAGGTCGACGACACCTTCGCGCTCGCCGAGATTCTGGCAGACGACGACCATCTGATGCTCGCCTCGACCACCGGAGGCATGCTTCGCGAGGCTGGCAAGACCGACCGCGCCCGGCTGCTGGACTACCTCGACCGGTACGCCGCTACGGCACCGCGCGTCCTGCTGCGCGCGGCGATCGAGCACCTGGAGCCCGAACAGCGGCGGCACTACCTGGCCTTCGGCCGCTGAGCCGCACCGCGTTGATCATGGGGTTCGCGGCCCCGGCAAGCTGGCCGCACTCCAGACGGCTTGCGCGAGCGCTCAACACGTACTCCGCCCTGCAGCGGATGGCGCAGCTCGGCGGGTACACCGGCCCGGTCGACGGCATCCCCGGCCCAACACCTGAGCTGCGTTCGCCAAGCTCATCTGACACGACGACAGCGGGTCGGCCCGGCCGTTCCCTGGCCGGGCGGACCTGAACTGCTGGCACGGCAGCCGACGCAGGCCGAAGGTGCGGCACCTCGCTGACGACGCGACCGGCGGGATCCGGGACGTCGGTCGCCTCCCGTGCTGGGCGAGCGGCACGGTCCCGGATCCCGTGAGGCGCATCAGATCCGCTGCGCCCCGGGCCGCCCGGACTCGACGAAGAACGATCCGAACGTGGACTGCGGCGCGTCCGCCCGGCTCACGGTCCTCACCATCTGCAGGTCGGTCCGCATGCCCGTGGCGTCCAGCCGGCAGCGGACGTAGCCGCGGCGGTCGCCGTCGAAGAACTTGATGTGCGGGTTGAACCCGATCATCGGACCGTAGTACGGGCCGTAGACCTCGCCGTCGCCGTTGCTGGAGATCGACGTCCCGACGAACTCGGTCGCCACCACCGGCGACTGCGGATCGTCGAAGTCCCGCAGGATGTCGTTGACGAACGTGGAATGCCAGTCGCCGGTCACCACGACGGGGTTCGACACCCCGTGGCGTACCCAGGCCTCGGTGAGCCGGTTGCGCGCGGACGGGAAGCCGTCCCACGCGTCGTGCCACAATAGGTCGCCGGCGGGTCCGTCGTGGTCCAGGCGCGCAAGCATCACGTTGCTGGCGAGCACGTTCCACTTCGCCGACGACGCCGCCAGGCCGTCATAGAGCCATCGCTCCTGCTTCGCGCCCAGCATCGTCACTTCCGGTTGGTACGCCTCGGCGCAGGCGGCCGCCTCGCCCCACCCGCACGGCGGGATGCTGCGGTACTGCCGCCCGTCGACGACGTCGATCTGCGCCAGCTGCCCCCACCGCAGGCGCCGGTAGATCCGCGGACCATGCGGGCCGGGGGCGGCGGGGGCCCGGACCGGCTGGTGCTCGTACCAGGCCTGGTAGGCCGCCGCACGCAGCGCCCCGATGTCGCCTTCGTACTGCGACTGCGTGTTGGCGTAGTCGTTCTGCACCTCGTGGTCGTCCCAGGTGACCGCCCACGGGAAGCGCGCGTGCGCGGCCTGCAGGTCGGGGTCGCTCTTGAAGAGCGCGTACTGCATCCGCCAGCGCTCCAGGTCGCGGGGCGCGTCGCGCAGGATCTGCGGCGTGGGCGTACGCCGGTAGCCGCCGTCGGCGGGGATGCCGCCCTCATAGACGTAGTCCCCGAGGTGCAGCACCAGGTCGAGATCTTCCTGGGCCATGTGCCGGTACGACGGGTAGTAGCCGCTGGTCCAGTCCTGGCAGGACGCAAACGCGAAGGCGAGAGAGCCGCCCGCGGCCCGCACGTGCGGCGCGGTCCGGGTGCGCCCGACGGGTGACACGTCGCCGCGGTAACGGAAGCGGTAGAACCACTCCCGATCCGGCCGCAGCCCGTCGACCTCGACGTGGACGGAGTGCGCCAGGCTCGGCAGCGCCCGCGCGACGCCCTCGCGGACGATGCGGCGGAAGTGAGCATCCTCGCTGACCTGCCAGTCGACAGAGACCGCCCGGGGCGGCATGCCGCCACCGGGCTCGAACGGCCGCGGGACGAGGCGAGTCCAGAGCACGAAGCCCGAGGAGGTGGGGTCGCCGCTGGCCTCACCGAGCTGGAACGGGTATTCGCCGCCGACCGGGCGAGGCGAAGCGGTGGCCTCGCCCGCGGTCATCTGGGCCAGCGCGGCGGCGCCGGCGACGGTGGCGACGCCAGTGAGGAATCGCCGCCGGTCGACGGACGTGGCCTTGTCATGCAGGGGGGAACTGGTCATGCCGGATAGGTGTAATGGCGCATCATGACCGGCGGATGGCCGTCAGGTGAGCACCCGGCAGGCCCCGCGTGGCAGTACGACAAGATCGATAACGTGCATCGGACGTTCAGCCCCCGGCGCGGTCTCACCCTCGTCCGAACCGTCGTACGGGACCTCATCGGCGAATCGTGTCGATCCTGCTCGCCCGCCTGCCGCTGCGGACCTCTTGGCAGCGGCGCTGGATCGGGCAGGTATGGCGGGTCAGCAGGCTCGACGGTGGGTGGTCCCTCATTAAGATGCCGGAGTTGCAGGACGCGGCGTTCACCGCAGCAACCGGCCTGGCCGAGTCCGCCGGTCTACAGGGCGAGCTCGTATGCCAGGAAGCTGACGTCCCCTCCCAAAAGTTGCCAGCAAGCGGATCTCGGCGTCGTCGCGGTCGGCAAGGTGGACCAGCGGACTCGGCGGCCGGCACATGACCACATGTCCGAGCAGGCCACGGTCGTCGGCGGCCACCAGCGTCCAGGTGTGCGGAGCAAGACTGCGGCCGGCGGCCTCGGCCTCGGCCGGAATCCGGTCGAGGCCGATGCCGCCGGCGCGGTCGACTACCAGTTGGCCTGGGCCGGGGGAGGCGGGAGGGCTACGCCCGGCTGCTTGATCACGTACACGACGCCGCCGCTGGTCCTCAGCCATGCCGCCTCGAACGCGGCGCGCCCGACGGTCTTGCGTACGGCCGCGTTGGTCGCCGCGGCGGGATCGTTCAACACCGGCTGACCGGTCGCCGAGAAGCCGACCAGCACCAGCAGGTGCCCGTTGGTCGAATAGGACAGGCCTGGAATCTCGTTCTTGCTGAATGACAGCGAGAAGACCAGCGGGATACCGGCGGCGATGAACTTCTCCGCCTCGTTGAGCGAGCGCAGCCGCGTGACGAAGCCGTCCAGGCCGAACCGGCCCGCGTACGCGGTGTTGAACGGCCAGTTGCCGGTGCCCTGGTAGTTCAGGTCGTAGGTGTGGCGGGCGGCATGGTCGACCCACGGATCGGCGTAGCTCGGATTGACCCATGCGTAGTCGGCAGGAGTGGGGCCGGTGCCCCAGAACGCGACCACCATTGACGTCGAAGTCGGGCTGCACCACGCCTCGCCGCCCCCGTTGTACTGCGGGTACTGCCCTGCGTGGATGTCTTGCGAGTACTGCGGCACGTTGAGCGTGATGCCCTGCGCCACGGCCGGCAGCGTCGCCGTGCCGGCCCCGGACACGGCGGAGGCGACCGCGCCGAGGCTGCGCACCACGGGTGTGAGCGAGCCGCCGGCCGGCCGGTACAGGGTTACCCGCGCCTGCCAGCTGATCAGTTCCCGACCGGCGGCCGCGGTCCAGGTGTCGATCGCGATGCCGCCGTCGCCGTCGGTCTGGCCCGGCACGGACGTGCGCTGCACGCTGGCATCGTCTGCGGCCCACCGTCCCATGATCTTCCAGGCCGAGGTGTTGCCCGCCGCGGTCACGCCTCGCAGTTCCACCTGCACCCACGTGGCTCCGGGCGTGTCAGCGGTCCAGGATGCGATCGCCTCGGTAGCCGGGAACCCGGTGGTCACCATCGGTGACGTCCAGCTCGCGTAGTCGTAGCTCGATCCGAGATAGGTGAACTGGCCGGCCGCGGACGTGATGCGCAAGGCGTCACCCGATGTCGCGGTGCCGAGATGGGCACCCGTGCCGAAGTCGGCGGCCGACGTCCAACCCTTGTAGGCGATGTTGCGCGGCCCGGGCGGCGGCGGGGGCTTCGCCGCCCACGCGGGGCCGGCGACGCCTGCGATGCCGATCGAGGCGCCCGCTGCCAATGTCGACCGGAGGACTGCCCTGCGCTCCATGAACTCTCCTCACGATGGGAAACTTCGATAAAGACTCCCTCGACGAAGGTATTTTTCACAATGCCTGATCGGTTTGTGAAGGCGGGCAACCAGGGTGCGGATCGCTTCGGCGCCAATGTTTCGGTGCGTCTTCGGCGTCGTGCAGGACAGCGACCGCTCCGTCATCCCCGCCGTCACGGCCGAGCGATCTAGACCGTGAGCCGGGAGGTGTCGTAGAAGGACGGCGGACCGTCGGCATGGAACTCGACCCCGGCGAACGGCGGATGTTCCCCGAAGGGCGACAGGAAACGGATCACCGTCCCGTCCGGGTCGGGCACGTCGAGCTGGACGCCGCCGCCGGCCCCCCGGTCGATGAGCGGCCCGTGCTCGACGTCGAGATCGTCGAAGCGGCGCGCCAGGTCTTCCAGGACCGCTACCGAGCCGACGCCGAAGCTGAACAGATCGAATCCGGGAAACTCCGGCCGACTGGGGATGACGGCCCGGTCGCGCAGGCCGATGAGGAACCGCTCGTGCTGGTCGGTCAACACCGCGCCGCGTACAACGCCTTCTTCGACGAACTCCCAGGCCAGGCGCAGGTCGAAAACGCGGGTGTACCAGGCGACGCTGCGCCGCAGGTCGGAGACCGGGATCTTGACCTGCAGGATGCATTCGATGCCGATAGTCATGGCGCGAGGGTATGGGACCCGGCCACCGACAACGGGTATCACTCGGCGGGACCGTAAAACCGGCGACGTCGGGCGAGTTGAGCCGGCGCGTCCGGCGTAGGCGAGGAGGGCTGCCCCGTGCGGCTACCTTGCCGATTAGCAGCGCGAACAGCTGCGACGACGTGCACCCTACTCTTGACCACTACCCGAGGTAGCGGACGGCGTCGATCTCGATGTCGAAACCGTCGAGCGCGACGGGGATGGTGGTGCGGGCCGGCAGGTTCTCGGTGCCGAAGAACTCCACGTAGATCTCGTTCATCGTGTCGAAGTCGGCGAAGTCCCGCAGGTAGAGCTCGACCCGGACCGCTTGGCTCAGGTCGCCGCCAGCGGTGCGGGCAACCGCGGCCAGGTTGGCGAAGGCGGCCCCGGCCTGCTCGGCGAACGTGCCCTTCACCCACGTGCCGTCCGGCAGGGCTGGACACGCCCCGGCAAGGAACACGTGATCACCTGCGACCACGGTGTGCGAGTACGGTCCACCGGGCGGTGCGGCACCCTCGGCTGTGATGGTCCTTTTCGGCATTGTCGACCTGCTGGTCGGCGATGGGTTCTGGGGTTTGTGACGCAGGAGCGAACCTACTCGCCGCCCGCGGTCGCCAGCCGGCCGGATAGTTCTCCGAATCGGGCTGGCAGCTCCCCTGTCGTGGGCCGGTGCCGGTCAGGTCGTGCGGGCTAAAGCAGGCCGGCGCCTATCAAGCACAACAACAGCAAGGCTATGGGGATGGCGATCCAGAAGGCGTCGCCCAGGTCGGTGAGCCGCCCGCCGCCGCCGGGACGGATGCGGAACAGCACGAACAAGGCGATGACGACGATGCCGAACAACAGCAGGGGGTCCATGTCGCGGGCCTCAGGCTTCGTGATGGCGACCGCCTGAGGCGCGGGCGGTCGCGGAGTTCTCCAGCAATTCAAGATTATCACTGGGCTTCCTGGCGGTGCGGCCGTTCGGCAGCCACACGCCCGCTCCAAGACGGACCGGGACGACCGCAGGTCCTCGTCCCCGATCGGAACGGCACGCGGTCGGCCCGACCGTGTGACGCTTGGAGGCTCTAGCATCCCCGATGCGATGTGGGCCGTCCTGGCGTCACTGATGCCGGTGCGTGAATGGCGCAGAGGCAGCGGGCCGCGCAAGTGGGCGACCGGCTGATCTTCGACTCGGTCCTGAGTTTCGACCTAACGGAAGTCGCGGCTGGCGGGCCGGGTGGCAATCTGCAGTGGGGTGACCTTGTCCGCGACGAGGTTGAGCACGCCGGACGCTGACTCGAGTTGTCCGCGGACGACGAGCGCGTTGTGGCGGGTCAGCATTGCCCGGTAGCGGGAGTACATGCCGGGCGAGCAGATGACGTTGAGCATTCCGGTTTCATCTTCGAGGTTGAGGAAGGTGACGCCTTGGGCGGTGGCGGGCCGCTGCCGGTGGGTGACCAGTCCGCCGACCTGTATCCGGGTCTTGTCGGGCACGCTGCGCAGCCGGTCGATCGGTAGGACGCCGTCGGCGTCGAGGCTGGGGCGGACGAGTTTGATCGGGTGGTTGTCGGGGGACAGGCCGGTGGCCCAGACGTCGGCGACGAGCAGGTCGGCTTCGTCCATGCCGGGCAGGGGCGGGGCTTGTATGCCGGCGATGGTGCCGGCGAGTTTGTCGGGGGTGTCCTGGGCGGCTGCGCCGGCGGCCCATAGCGCGGCGCGGCGGTCGAGGCCGAAGGCGGCGAAGGCGTCGGCGGTCGCGAGCGCTTCGAGGTGTGGGGCGGTGAGTCCGGCTCGTCGTGCGAGGTCGGTCATGTCGGTGTAGGGGCCGTTTTTGTCGCGTTCGTCGACGATGTGGGTGGCGATGTCGGTGCTGAGGGTTCGGACCTGGTCGAGGCCGAGGCGGACTTCGGGCCCGTCGAGGCCCCACTGGCTGGGGGCTTCTCGTGGTTGTGAGCCCCATCTGGTGGTGGGGTTGTGTTCGAGGGTGGCTTTGACGCCGCTGCGGTTGATGTCGGGGCGGTGGACGGTGACGCCATGGCGGCGGGCGTCGTCGACGAGGCTTTGTGGGGAGTAGAAGCCCATGGGTTGGGCGCCGAGTAGTGCGGCGCAGAACGCGGCGGGGTGGTAGCGCTTGAGCCAGGCTGAGGCGTATACGAGGTAGGCGAAGCTGATGGAGTGTGATTCGGGGAATCCGTAGCTGGAGAAGGCTTCGAGTTTGGCATAGACGTCGTCGGCGACGGCGCCGGTGATGCCGCGGGCGGCCATGCCGTCGTACAGCCGTCCTTTGATCTTGGCCATTTTCTCGATGGACCGTTTGGAGCCCATGGCGCGGCGCAGTTGGTCGGCTTCGGCGGGGGTGAACCCGGCGACGTCGATGGCGAGTTGCATCATCTGCTCCTGGAACAGCGGCACCCCGAGGGTCTTCTCCAGGGCGTGGCGCATGAGCGGGTGCCCGTACTGCGGTTCCTCGAGGCCGTTGCGGCGGCGGATGTAGGGGTGGACGGAGCCGCCTTGGATCGGCCCGGGTCGGATGAGCGCGACCTCTACGACCAGGTCGTAGAACTCGCGGGGTTTGAGCCGGGGCAGCGTCGACATCTGCGCCCGCGACTCGACCTGGAACACTCCGACGGAATCGGCGCGGCACAGCATCTCGTAGACCTCGGGGTCGTCGCAGCGCAGCTCGCCGAGGTCGAGGTCGTTGCCGAGGAACTCGTGGGCGTAGCGCAGTGCCGACAGCATCCCTAAGCCCAGCAGGTCGAACTTGACCAGTCCGGCGGCGGCGCAGTCGTCCTTGTCCCATTGCAGGACGCTGCGCCCGGGCATCCGCGCCCACTCGACGGGGCAGACCTCGGTCACTGGTCGGTCGCAGATGACCATGCCGCCGGAGTGGATGCCCAAATGCCGGGGTGCGGACAGCAGTTCGCCGGCGTAGGTGACGACGTGTTCGGGGATGCCGGCGGCGGCGTCGGGGCTGATGTCGTGCCAGCGGTCCAGGGTCTTGCTCCACGCGTCCTGCTGGCCGGGGGAGAACCCGAATGCCTTGGCCACGTCCCTCACCGCCGACCGCGGCCGGTACGTGATCACGTTGGCGACCTGGGCGGTGTGCCGGCGGCCGTAGGTGGCGTAGACGTGCTGGATCACTTCCTCGCGCCGGTCGGATTCGATGTCGACATCGATGTCGGGCGGGCCGTCGCGTTCTGGGGCCAGGAACCGCTCGAACAGCAGCCGGTGGTGGATCGGATCGGCGTTGGTGATCCGCAGGGCGTAGCAGACCGCCGAGTTCGCGGCCGACCCGCGGCCCTGGCAGTAGATGTTGCTGACCCGGCAGAACTCGACGATGTCGTAGACCACCAGGAAGTAGCCGGCGAACCACAACTCGGCGATGATCTTCAACTCGCGGTCGATCTGCGCATACGCCTCCGGGTGCGCCGACGGTGGCCCGTACCGGCGGGCGGCGCCCTCGTACGCCAGGTGTCGCAGCCAGGAGTCCTCGTCGTGACCGTCCGGCACCGGGTACGGCGGCAGGTTCGGCGCGATCAGCTGCAGATCGAACGCACACCGGCCCGCGAGTTCGACCGAGTACGGCACGGCGGTGGGGTAGGCCCGCATCCGGTGCGCCATCTCCTGCCCTGAGCGCAAGTATGCCGTCGGGGTGCCCAGCCACGGCGCGATGTCGTCGAGGCTGCGGTTTGAGCGCACCGCCGCCACGATCTCGGCCAGCCGCCGCCGTTTCGGCGCGTGGTAGTGCACGGCGTTGGTCGCCAGAACCGGGAGCCGAGCAGCCGCAGCGAGGTGGGCCAGCAGGTCGTTGTGCTCGCTGTCGAGCGGGTTGGCGTGGTCGGTCAGCTCGACCGCGACATGGTCATGGCCGAACAGGTCGACCAGCTGCTCCAGCGCGGCCGTGGCGGCGGCCGGGTTGCTGTCGGCGACTGCCTGCTTCACGGAGCCTTTGCGGCAGCCGGTCAGGGCCACGACGTGTCCGCGTAGCCGGTCGGCGGCCTGGGCGAGGTCGTAGCGGGGCATTCCCTTCTCGCCGCCGGCCAGGTGGCCGTCGCCCAGCACCCCGGCGAGCCGGTGGTAGCCCTCCTGGCCCTCGGCCAGCAGGAGCAGATGCTCACCGGGCGGGTCTGGCATCCCGGTCCGGCCGCCGCGGCCCAGGGACAGTTCGACGCCGAACACCGTCTGCAGGTTGTGCTCGCGGGCGGCCTCGGCGAACCGGACCACGCCGTACATGCCGTCGTGGTCGGTGATCGCCAGGGCGTTCAGGCCGAGCCGGACGGCCTCTTCGACGAGTTCTTCCGGGCTCGATGCGCCGTCGAGGAAGGAGAAGTTGCTGTGGCAGTGCAGCTCGGCGTAGGGCACTGCCGTCGTGGGCCGTTCGATCGGCGGCGGTATGTAGGCCTCGCGGTGACGGGTGAACGCTGGGCTGTCGCCGCCGTCTGCGTCGGCCAGGACATCGACAACCGGACCTCCGGTAAGCCGCCTGTGCAGGTCAGCCCAGGGGAGATCATTCGCACCGTGCCACTTCATCGAACAAGTGTACTAATCCAGTTTCGTGACCTGCTCGGGATCCCTGAACATCACCGCTGTTACTCCCAGACTTAGTTGGCCTTTCCCCCGGATAGTTGGCCATTTCTCCCACGATGGTCGGCCATGGCTGTTGAGAAGGTGTCGGGTGGTCGGCATTTATGCACCCACAGCCGGCCGGAGACTGCCAACACAAAGTAGTTGCATAACTACTGTTAGTGCGGCGCGGTGTTTCCGATTCGCCCTTTTTCCTCGATACAACACTCTTGATCTCCCGCGGGGAGATCTGCTGATCTCGTCGAGGAGACACATGAAGTCGTTCAACCGACGCAGGGCGCAGCGCGTCCTCGGCGTGGCCGGGCTCGCGGCCGCAACCCTGCTGGCATTCGGAAGCTTCGCACAGGCCGAGCCGGAAGCAGCGGCCGTCATCCAGGCGTGCGTCAGCAAGAAGACTGGCGACGTGCGCATCCCCGAACTGCCTCGCGGCGACAAGGGCTGCGCCAAGAACGAGCAGCCCCTGACCTGGAACGTCAAGGGGCCTCGGGGTCCGCGGGGGCCGGAGGGCCCGCAGGGCCCACCCGGAAGCGGGGCGCTGCTGCAGTTGTTCGAGGCCACCGGTCAGGCAAACCTGGGGGAGGGCCCGGTGACAGTCGTCAGCCTGCCGCTAACCGAGGGCCGGTTCGCGGTGACGGCGTCGATCATCGCCACCTAGACCGGCCGCTTCCCAAATTTCGAGTGCGACCTCACGGTCGGGCAGACAGGGATCGCCGAGGTGTTTGAGAGCCTATCCGGCGAGGAGGTTGGCCTCACGCGCATCACGGCCGCCACGACGGCCCTGGCCTCAGTCGGGCCGGGTGGGCAGGTCGACCTTGTCTGCCGCGGCGCCGCCAGGCCGCTGCAGGCGCGGCTGACCGCGGTCCAGGGCGCGCCGGCGGCTGCCACACCGTAGCGGCATCGCGATCCGGCGGTCTGGTCGACCGGTGACCCGTTACCTGACCGACATCCCCACGACTAGCTAGTGCCGAGCAGTACTTAAGCCACGCCAACCTGGTACGCCCGAACAACGGCCGACTCGACCACGAGTCGGCCGTTCCGTGTTGTCCCCCTCCATGACTATGCCAACTAACCACGGGAAGAATGGCCAAGTGGCCGTGGGAATGCACACGCCGACCCTGATGGGCAGCCCTGCGGTGGCCAACTAAGCCTGGAAGTCACAGACGCTTGCGGCACCCCGGGCCGGGCGGTATCGGTTGAGGGCTGTCCGAGGTGAGGATGTCAGAGGGTGGTTCGTTGGGTTCCGCCCGTTTTGAGGTTGGCTCTGGAGTGGGAGTCCTGCTCGCGGGGCTATGCGGACGGGGTCGTCGGGGTGAGTGCGAACAAGCCCGGCTCGGTCTCGACCAGGATCTGCCGGGCGACAAGGCGTTTGAGCTTGGCGCGCATGCCCTCGGTGTCCTTGGCAGTGGTACCGGCACCGAGCGCCAGACACACGTCCTTGGCGCGCATGCCGCTGGTGGCGGTGGCGAACACGGCGAGGATCTGCTGGTAGGCGACGCTGGCGATGGTCGCGTCGGCAGGCGCCGTCGTTTCGCCCGCACCGGTCAGCCTCATCAGCGTCTTGCGGGTGATCGCGAGTTCGGCCAACTCGGTCTCGGCGAGGGCCAGTTCATCAGTGAGCTTGGCGATCTGCTCGCGTAATGCTTCGGCCGCCGCGGTCGCGGCGGCCTCGCGCTCGGCGATCAGGTCCAGGATCGGCGGCATGGTCGGTGTCCTTTCTACGCGTCTCGCCAGGACGGCGTCGTCGTGCCGGTCAGCCGGCGGACCAGGTTCGCCGTCGACGCCCAGAAGGTGCGCGACACCGACGACGCCGGGTTGCTCTCGTACTCGCGGACAAGGCGCCGGTGCAGCATTAACGTGCCGTTGGTCTGTTCCACGACCCACCGGCGTTTGACCGGGACGAACCCGGGCTGGTGGTCGCTGCGTTTGACCTGCTCGACATCGACGCCGAGGATCGCGCCGTGGATCGCGACGTCGTCCTTGAACCCGGAGTCCACCCACGCCTTGGTGACCGTCGGGGTGTGCTTTACGACCTCGTCCAACAGCTTCACGCCGATTGTGTTGTCGGTAGCCGAGGCGGCCACGACCACCACGGCGACGATCAGTCCAAGGACGTCAACAGCCAGCCCACGCTTGCTGCCGGGCACGCGCTTGGCCGCGTCCTTGCCGGTCGTGTCCGCCGGAACGTGGTTGGCCGCGCGGATCGATTGGGTGTCCAGCACGACCGCGGTCGGGTCCTCCGAGCGGCCGGCCTTCTCCCTCGCCTGGCAGCGCAATAGGTCGTGGATGGCCTGATCGGTGCCGTCGGCGCGCCACAGCGCGAAGTAGTAGTACGTCGCGGACTTCGGCGGCAGGTCATGCGGCAGATAGGCCCACTGGCAACCCGTCCGGTTCTGGTAGAAGATTGAGTTCACGATCTCCCGCAGCTCATAACGCCCCTCATGGCCCGACACCGACGGGTGCCTGGCCTTCCAGGCCCGCAGGAATGGCCCGAGCACCGCCCACTGCGTATCGGTCAGGTCGCTCGGATAAGCGGCGCGTCCACTCACGACAAGACCAACGCGGCACAGCCGCAACGGATATCGGGGTGCTCAAACAAGACGTCATCGTGCAGTAACGAATTGCCAGAGCCTCATAAATCGCCAGCTCAGATGTCGCGTGGAACAGCATAGCGGCGCAGCCATACCGGGTGCTCCGGCTCCTCGCCGGTGAGCAGCCGAAGCGTCGCGGACAACTCGGCTCGGGTGATGGCTGTCGCCGCGAGGATGCTGTGCCAGCACGGCTCCTCCAGCAGCATCGCGCGATAGGCCTCGCTCGGGTACGCCTGGGCGAGACTGGCCTGCTGGTCCTCGACCACCCATAACGACAGGTTCTGTACCACCAGCCGTGCCAGCCGTTCCCGGCCATGATCGAGGTCCGGCGCAGGAATGCGGATGCCCTCCACGCTGCGCGCCGACTGCTCTGCGTACAGGCCATCCCATATCTGCAATGTCCAGCCGGGCCAGAGGCCGTTCCACCGCTCAGCGAGGCCCTCCAGCGGGATCGTCGCACTCCACACCCCGGCAGTGCGCGTGGTCGGCTCCAGATGCAGGCCACCCTCCGGCACAAACGTGCACTCGGTCACGCGATCGGACTCCCGAAGCTGCTCGATCAGGCCCACCCCGACCTCCCATGGCGGTGCCGCGTCCTCACCCAGGGCGTAGGCGAGGGTGTCGCCGACAGTCACCAGGCACTGCAGCGCCGCGTCTGCGGGCTCGTCGCGATAAAGCGGGCGCGGGTCCCGGTTCGTCCGGCGCACCGCGGCGACGTCCTCACCAAGGTGCGTGAGCATGTCGCCAAGACCGTCGAACGCCCACCGCACATCCCAACCGGGCCATGCGGCGACCGCCGTCACCAGGAATGCGGCCCTCGTAGAAGCCGACCCCAGGTCGCTCCCCTGGTCGCTGAAGACCATGAGCACCCGCCGATCCCAGTCGACGAGCAGACCGCCGTGCGCCTGCGCGTCGCTTACCCAGTCGTCCTCGCCGAACGCCCGCTCCCACAGAGAGAAAACGACCGACGACTGCGGGCCCGAGGACCGCGAGCTGGAGTACCTCGTAGCCGCCGAGATGGCTGTATAGTACGCTGCGCCGGCCGTCGCGCACCGAGACATAATTCGCTGTCATCGACATGGTCGAAGACGTTAGCGGCCAGACCGACGTCACCGTCGCCCCTGGCGCTCCTCCTGCTGTCGATCCCAAGAAGCACGACTTACAGGCTCAGCCCAGAAACTCACAAAACGCCCTCTGATAACAGCCGGTCAAACATCTTCTGAGCCCTCACACCGACAGCGTGCTGGCTGCGCTCGTTTGCGGCCGGTTGGGGTCGCGTGGGGGTCAGACCCCAGCACGCGTTACACGCTGTCGGCTCGCGTCAGCCCGGGGGGTGACCCCCTCGATGCGAACTACCGGCGGCACGGCCGCTCAGGGTCTCGTGCGAGGTCAAGCGGTCTCGCTCACACCGCTACGGTCCGGTGCGGCTGCTTCCGTTGCTGTACTGAGCTGCTGTACGGGTCGCTTGCTCCGGAAGCGGTGCCAGAGGCGCGGACCGAAAACGATGAGCAGCGCCGGACCGAAGATCTTGAGGGTCAGCCACAGCGACGCGGCCATAAGCTGGACCTGTACCAGCAGCTCGTCCATGGCCGGAGGGTACAGACGGTCAACCACACAGCGCTGACCAGTATCCGGCGTACAGGCCGACTCGTCCGTCGCCCTCATGGTCGCGCCACCGGCATGCCTTCTAAGCTGCTGTTCAAGTGCGTGTTGTCGGCCAACTCCTGTCGTTGTTGGTCGCCGTTTGACGGCCTGAGGACGGCCCAGAGTCATGCACGGCGGCCTGGAGACGGCCTGACGTCGGCCTTCAAACTTCCGATTTGTCGCGCGACGGTCGGCGACGGTCATCTACGAGGTCAGTTGCTCGGCGAGGGTCGACGGTGGTCGTCTGCGGACGGTGCCGTTGCTGTACTTCGCTGCTGTACGGTCGCAGCGTGGAACGGGGCAATTGATCCGCCTGCTCGGTGAGCGCAACGATGCCTTCGAGGCATGCCGGCTAGCGCTGGAAGACGGGGCGTCGTTCCGGATCTTTGAGGACCCCGCGCCGCTACCGGCTCACCATTACGCACGGATCTACGCACGGCGCGAGCGGCTCACGCGCAATGCCGGCAGACCTACGCTCGGGTTCCGGGAAGCGGCCGACCGCCTCGGCGAATCGGGAGATCAGCCGTTGCGGCTGGGCCAGGTCACGGTGATCTCTCCGCCGTACCACTTCCAGCTGTTCCTGACCGCGGACATCTCCGCCGTGGTGGCCTGCCTCGGGGTAGACCAACAGCATCAGGCGGGGCGACGACAGAGAGACCCGGTTTAGTAAGGGGCTGCTCGTTCGCATCCTGTGAGGGCGGCCACCTGCGGACATCCTTGCCGACGTACGGCCTCGGTCCTAGATCGTTCCACGCACCTTCCGTAGGCCTCTGTCACTCGGCCCACGCCCCTGTCGGTCCCACTGTCATCGGCACTGCAATTTTGGCCGCGCTTGCGCCGGTGATGCAGCATGTGGAGGCAGACGACGGGAGTGGAATTGATCAATCTTCAGACTGGAGTATGGGGTGAAGTGCGAGTGGTTCACCTGTCATCAAGTGGCCTCGGGGAAGGCGAAGGAGTAGCCGTTTTCGTGGGTAAACCCCACATTGAGCCCGCTCCGCTCGTGCGCATCCACTCGCGCTGCCTCTTTGGCGAGCTATTCTCATCGTTCCATTGCGACTGCGGCGAACAATTTTCGCTCGCAGCAACTGCGATACGAGATGAGGGTGTCGGCATCATAATCTACCTTGATCAAGAGGGTCGAAGTGCTGGACTACTTACGAAGATGAAGGCGTATATGTTGTCCGAAACCGAGGGGCTCGATACTGTCGATGCTTACCATGCGATGGGCTTACAAGCTGATGGCAGAAGCTACCGCCACGCTGGTCATTTATTAATGAATGAAGGCATACGATCCATCAGGCTCTTGACCAACAATCCGGAAAAAATTAACCAGATAATCGCGCTAGGCCTTTCCGTCGAACGTGTTCCGTTGCGCGCCGATCCACGAGCGTCAAACGCCCGTTACATGGAGACGAAGCGCAGGAAGCTCGGACATGACATCGACCAATAAGCGTGTCAATAAATCCCCGTTTGAGTCGTCCGCAAGCTTCATGCTGGCCGAGTTCGACGTACTTCACCGCCGGATTGAGGGTCTTGAGCGCGAACGATCTCAGCGGTCAAACTCGTACGTGCTCATCATGGGAGGCGTTGCGACAATTGGTGTCGGCGTTATCGGTACCCGGCCCCAGCTATTAAGTAGTCCTGCAATACTCGCCGCCTTGGTTGGCCTGGCATCTCTTGGCGTGATTCTCTTTAGACAGCATGTGGTTCTAGCTGCTCAGATCGTCGTTCTTTACAGACGGGCAGGGCGCATTCGAACCTGGTTCGATGGTCTGGATCCTGGTCTACGCCCATATCTGCCGTGGACACCAGGTGACGATACGCCGCCATTCCGGGATTCAAAGACTTACAGTACCTATGCTGCCACCGACCCGCTCCTCACCCTAGGCTCAGCGATATCCTTTGCGCTCGGCGCATATGTGGCGGCGAGCCAGTCCAACGCCGCAATCTGGTTCGCAATCACTGTCAGTGTTGCCGCATTCCTACTGTCATTATTAGTTTTCTCTAGGCTACTACGCCACTGGACCGCCGGCCTTGAGGCAGTAGCGCAAGAACCTTACAATGTGCACTTTCCGTATCTAGCTAGGATCTCGGCACATGACGAATCCGGACATCGATAAATCCGACAGCTGGAGATATGAAGAGGGCGACGCAGATCCACACCAGGAACGGCGTCTTTCGATCGCGTTCACGCCGATGCTTATACAGAAGTTCTCGCGTGCCAAGCTGCGTGATCGTGTCCCACCGAGCTCAGGTCTCCACGGGCCATACCCGCCTAACGAACCAGATTCATGATCCGCGAGACAGAACCTAGCGGGCGGTCGCCGCTCGCCGTGCCAAAGGTGCTGAACGCAGGCCAGCCGCCTGCGCCGAAGGTCCCGCCAGCGCCGATCAGCTCCATCGGCCGACGACGAGGAAGCTGGCGGTTGTGACCGAACAGCGCCGCGTGCGCCGTGGCGCGCTGAGGGCACGGCTCCATCTCCTGGCAGGACAGGCACCGTCCGCCGGCGTCGGAACGTAGATGTTCGGAGATGACCTGGTGGGCGGCGTCCGGACCCAGTAGCGCGGCGGCCCGCACCGTGGCTCGCACCCGATTCACTGCTGGGCCTCCCAAGTGCTGACGGCAGTGGCCCAACCGTGTGTGACCTGCACGATCGCCGCGTGCCCTTCGCTGTTGAGCCGCAGCGTCAGACCACTGGCGCGTCGCACCTGGTCCAGCAGCCGCTCGTTTAACAGCTGGTACAGCGTGGCTGTCACCGCCTCCACGGACACGTCCGGCAGCGCTGCGGTCAGTTCGCGGACGGTCCACGTCCGTCCAGGCTGTGCCAGCAACGTGCCGTAGATCTGCTGCCTGGGCGTGCTGCGTACCGCGAGCACCTTGGCGTGCAGCGGTCTCATGGGAGATCACCGTCCCGCACCGTCTGTGCCCATCGAGCCTGCGAGCACGGGAACCTGGCGAACATGCAAGCGAATTCGTAGCAGCCCTGGCACAGGCCGTGTTCGTCAGGTGTGTGCACCAGCAGGATCGAGCGAGCGTCGTCCTCGATGCCGGCATCTGGCTTGTCAGCGGTGATGATCATGACCATGGACCCGTTCTGGCGTCGAGGGCTTGGACGTCGGTGGGGCTCCATCCGGCATCGACGAGCACGTCGAAGGCCCAGCCGTAGGCCGTGCACGGGAACATCTCGTGGCAGTTGAGGCAGCGATCGCCTTCCGGCCACGAGATCGGGCAATGTACCCGCGCCACGTGTTCGGCCTGGGGTAGGCGGGTGCGGGCCCGCTCGCTTTTGTCCAGTGCGGAATCCACCGCTGAATCCTCCCGTCGTCACGCGATGCGCCCGGCCGGACGGAGACGGTGTCACGTCCGGCCGGGGCCTTCTTTCGCTGCCGGTGCTCCGCGGTGCGTGGCGGTGGCTCGGTAGCGGGATCGACGGGAACGCCCCGTCGTCAGTAGCGTGGCGGCTGCGGCTTGTAACCAAGAAGCGGACAAGCGTCAGCTGCTGTCGGCCGACACCGATGTACAGCCATGCGCCGAGCGAGAGCGGAACCCGCTAGGGTCGTCCCATGGAGGCGGCAGGGCGTCGAGCCAGCGAATGGACGATCCACGGCGAACGGGTGCTCGACGACACCCGGCGTGCAGCGCTGAGCATCGCCGATGTCGAGCTGCCCAACGGGGTCCGCTTCGAGCAGTACGTGCTCCGCGTGCCGACAGCGGCGATGGTGATCGTGGTCGACGACGCCGAACGGGTGCTGATGATGTGGCGCCACCGCTTCATCCTCGACCGGTGGGTGTGGGAACTGCCCGGTGGCTACATCGACCCCGACGAAGACCCCGCCGTGTGTGCCGCACGGGAGGTCGAAGAGGAGACCGGCTGGAGACCACGGCTGCTGGAACCGCTGGTGACCTTCCAGCCCATGGTGGGCACCGTCGACCAGACGAACCTCGTCTACCTGGGGCGCGGGGCCGACCACGTCGGCACCGCGCCCGATATCAACGAGACCGAACGAGTCGAGTGGATACCTCTCGACGACGTCGAGCGGCGGATGCGGCTGGGCGAGATTGTCGGCGCGGGCTCCGTCTCGGGCCTGCTCGCTGTCCTTCTACTGAGAGCGCAGGGCAAGCTCTAGACCGCGGTCAGTACAGGGCGAGCCCGTTCGGCGAACGCTTGCACGGCGGGCAGGCCGACATGCTTGGCAAGCCGGTCCGACAACTCACCCAGGTAGTCGCGAGCGCGCATGGAATCCAGCCCTTCGGCTGCGTCGACGGCCTGCATGCCCACTGCGCTCGCCTGTTCGAGGTCGCCTGCCTGCGCATGCGCGGTCGCCAGCAACGCCAGGTTGAACTGCTTGCCACGTGCGTAGTGCCGGCCGTCCATGTCAAGGGACCGCTCGGCGAAACGCTGCGCGAGGTCACCTCGGCCCAGGGTGGCGAAGCAGTGCCCGAACTTGGCCGCCAGATACGACTCGTCGAAGTACCCGATCCACTGCGGGGCGCTGGTGCGATCTGCCTTGTCGAACGTGCGCTCAGCCCGGTCCAGTGCTTTGGCGCAGGCTGCCTCATCGCCACCCGATGCATGGCCCTGGGCTTCCAGGACCGCGGACTCGGCCTCGATCGCCTTGATCCCCGCCTCGGCGGCCACCCGGCCTGCCGCACGGGCGAGATCGACTGCATGCGTCGAAGCTCGCAGGTAGGCGGCTTGATGACTCATTGCCGCCAGGATCTCGGCACCCAGGGCCCGGTCGCCTGCACCGTATGCCAGCCGCAGCGCCTGGATCATGTACCGCTGAGCGAGGCCGTTCATGCCGATGTCGTACGACGCCCACCCGGCCAGCTGCGTCGCTTCAGCCGCAGCCGACAGCAACGCCCGGCCCGTGTTCGCGTCGTACCGGCCGTGCAGCATCGCGGCCACCTCGCCTTGGAGGAACCGCACGATGCTCTCCCGCACATGGCCACCGCCGAACTGGTTGTCGAGCGTGCGGTAGGTCGCCGTGATCCGTTTGACCGTCTCGATGTCCGGCTCGCCGATCAGCCGATCACCATCGCCGGTCGGATGTTCGTCCATCGGCGAGACAAGCCACCGCATCGCGGGTGCCATGAACGCCGTCGCGCTGAACCCGACCGCCCGCAACATTTCGCGCCGCTGCACATCTTCCTGCCAAAGGTCTACGGCCAGGGCGATGCCCTGTCGCCAATCCGGCGCAAACTCTAGCCCGAGACCATTGGGGGAGTCGTGGAAGTCGCGAGCAGTATTCTGTCCGCCGCTGTCGGCTGACATCTCCCGCACCATGGCTGACAATTCGGCATTGCCGCCAAGCGCGGCGTCCAGTAATACAGCGACCGCCACGCTCGGCTGCTTCTTGCCAGATTCCAGGTCCCACAGGAACCCGTGAGAGCAGTGCACCTGCTGACCAAGGCGCCGGAGCGAGAATCCTCGCTGTTCACGCAGCTCCTTGAGTCGTGAAGGGAAGGCTGGGTCGACCAGAACAGATCGTCGCGGCATGACCTACCTTCCCTTGCAAGGAGGATCGAGTGGGTGATACGCGAGTTGCTCTCGCCGCATGTTTAAAAGAGGCTCAATGTGGCGCCCTGGTATTGACAACCGTACCTGGTGAATGGTTGCCAGTCACGGACGATTCGTCTTGGCGGACTCGTCGCCGTTCCAGGCGCTCCACATGGCGAGGCCATCGCGGTTCCATGCCGCCCGCCATTTCCCGATCATCGGCTGGGTCTGTGCCGGGTCATCGTGTCCGGACCCGGACTTGCCGATCCGAGAAGAGGTCGAACAGCGGCTCCAGGTCGGCTCGCTCAGGCAGACGTAGAGCAAGTCGGTGGCGTGAACTCGCCATGAGCGCCTTCGAGTCGGCCACAAGGCGAAGGTGAACGGCAGCGCCGCGGAAGCATGTCGTTTCCATGAAGGATGCTCGTGTCGGCGCGGGTAGCCCGCGGTTCTATGGCTCAGGCCTCGGATCGTGTTGGCCAACACGGAGGTGTTGGCGCCTGCATCCACGCCCGCTGTTGGCCAACACGGTAGGAACGCTCCTGGTGTTGCGGCGGACTAACGAGCCCGCCTGCAGTTGCACGTGAGTTCGCCGACCCTGTGCCGCCCAACAGCCGCGGGCCTGGCAGCTCCGCATACAGCGACCCGCCCAACACAGCCCAACAAGACTCTTACCAGTCACTACGTCGAGTCGATCATCGACAGGCGCAACTGCTACAGAGCTTCTTGGCTCGGATCTGTTGGGTGCTGCTGACCTGATGGAGGCCTCCTGCGCCGCGACCGGCGCAGTCTCGAGGAGGTCACCGTGACGCAATCTGTATCCCCTTGGCCCGAAGGAGCGCTCGACGCCTTGCAGCGGGCTTTTGGCCTGCTGTGCTGCCGTCCCCAGCCACTATCGCTGGACGGCCGGGCGCTTGCAGGCCTGCCAGCTCGCAGCATCCCACTCGACGAGCTGCGCCGCCTGTTAATGCGACCCGATGCCAGCCCGTCGGTGCGTGACACCGTATGGCGGGAACTGGTCGCCCGTGCACGACGCGGCCCGGCGGCCTGGGTTGTGGCAGCCGCGGGAATGGCCCTGCCCGGTCTGCGCCGCACGGCCGGGGCACTGTCGGCGGGGATGGTAGGCGAGCGCGCAGACCTGGACGCGGAGCTGCTGGCCGGTTTTCTGCAGGCGCTGCACACCGCGGACATCGACGCCGCCCATGTGTACCCGCGACTGATCCGGGCAGGGGAGCGGGCCGCGCTGCGGTTTCGCGACGCCGACGCGCGCCACCAGGTCGTCAGCGGCGGCGGGTTCTGGTCGTCCGCGCCAGCACGGCCCTGGGATCACCCCGATCTAGTGCTGCTGCGCGCCGTAGCCGCCAACGTGATCACCGCCGGTGAGGCGACGCTGATCGGGTCGACGCGCCTGGATCTGGTGCCCCTGGCCAAAGCCGCCGCACAGGCCGGCATCTCCGTGGCCGCGGCCCGGCAGCGCCGCCGCCGCGCCGAGCACCGCCTTGCCGCGTCCCTGTCCGACCACGAACACGCCCCCACACCCACCTACGGCCCGTAGACGGGCTGTGTTGGGCCGCTGTTGGCCAGGCCGTTGTCACAAACAGCCCAACACCACGGCACTTGGTAGATGAGCAGCCGCAAGAACGCGGCCGCCGACACAGCCGCGGCAACCTGCGCAGGCGCCGATGACGGCAAGACCCGACGGCCCGCCCCGCAGGCCGGTCCGCTGCGGACCCCGCCACCATCAGAAAGGTCGCCCGAGATGCGGTCTGTCCTCGAGCACGTACTGTCCATGGCCCCGGCGCCGGGGTCTCCGGCGCTTTCGATCAAGTCCCTGCCGGAAGTGATCGGCAACCTCACCGCGTGGATCATCGGGATCCTCGCCGGTGTCGCCACCCTGTTCCTCACGATCGGCGGCCTGCGCTACCTGGCCGCCGGCGGCGACCCCGCCGAAGTCGAACGCGCCAAGGGGTCCCTGCGCTCGGCGATGCTCGGCTACGCCCTGGCCCTGCTCGCCCCGGTGCTGCTCGACATCGTCCGCGGCATCGTCGGTGCCTGAGATGTTCCCGCCGATCCCGCTGCCCGACGTCGGGGACCTAATACCCGGCTCGCCGGTGCAGGCAATGCTCAACAGCCTCAACACGTTCCTCGCGCAGGTACTGCTCGACGTGCTGTCGTCGCTGCTGGACCTGCTGGGCGCCAGCGTGTTCACGTCCCCGGACGTGACCGTCCTTCCGCAGGTCCAGCAGGTCACCGCCACCAGCGTCGGCGTCGTGAACACCTGCTTCGTCGTCGCGGTGCTCGCCGCCGGTGCGATGACCATGGCCGGTGGTGTCGTGCAGGTCCGGCACAGCATCTCCGAGCTGGGTTCGCGGCTGGTCGTGGCGTTCATCGGCGCGAACTTCGCCGCACCGCTGTGCTCCGGCCTGATCGAGCTCGCCAACGCGATCACCGGCGCGATGACCGCGGGCAGCATCTGGGCCCCGCAGTCCCTGACGACACTGCGTGACCTGATCACCGCGGCGCAGGCAGACCTGTCCGGGACGACCGCGTTCCTGTTCACGGTCGTGCTCGTCCTCATCGCCGTGCTGGCCGGGCTGCTGATGTGCCAGTGGATCGTCCGCGTCGGGATCCTGATCGTCCTGGCGGCGATCGCACCGGTCGCGTTGGCGTGCCACGGCCTTCCGGGAACCGACGGGGCGGCGCGGGCGTGGTGGCGGTCGCTGCTGGCCGCGCTGGGCACCCAGGTGCTGCAGGCGGTGAGCCTGCACCTGTGCGTCCAGGTCCTGGTCGGCGACGGCACGAAGATGCTGGCCCGTGGCGCTGCCGGGCGGCAGCTGTCGGTGCTGCACCTGTTCGTGGTTCTGGTCCTGCTGTGGGGCACCGCCCGCATCCCCGGCCTGATGCGCCAGTTCGTCACCCGCGGAGGTGGCGGCCCCAGGTTGGGTTCGTACCTGTTCAAGACCGTGGTCCTGCACCGCGGCATGAGCCTGCTACGTCCCGGCCGCACTGCCGGCCGGGCGGGTGGAGCAGCGCAGGTCGTCAACATCCGCAACATCTCGTACAACCGCCTGGCCACCCCCGCCGTGCCGCCAGGCCGTCCCGGCAACCGCACCCCGACCGGAACCGGCTGGCCCACCTCAACCCGCCCTAGCCCACGCCCGCCCGCAGGCGCCACACCCGCCCGGCCCAACCCGCAGCAAACCCGTCCACGCCCGAGGAGACGCCCATGACCGACCACGACCTGGACCTGGGCGCGCACATCCCCGCCGACGTCGACGCCCCCGACAAAGTCCTCTACGGCCTGACGTTCCGCCAACTGGCGATCCTCGCCGCGACCGCCGCCGGCCTGTGGCTCGGCTGGCGTCACTTCGCCGACGACCTACCCGCCCCGCTACTGGTCGCCGCCGGCGTCGTCGTCGCAGCCGTCGCGGTCACGGTCACACTCGGCCGCCGCGACGGCCTCACCCTCGACCGGTGGCTCCTTTCCGCCCTGGCCCACGCCCGCACCCCCAAACGCCTCGCTCCCGCCACCAACCGCTCTGGCCCCGGCGCCCAACTCATCCACACCACCGGTTCGAATTCGCTACCGGCAGTGCTGCGCCTACCCGCGACAGCCGTCGGCGCGGACGGCGTACTCGACCTCGGACCGCATGGCAACGCGGCGATAGTCACCGTGTCGACCGTGAACTTCACCCTGCGCACCTCCCAAGAGCAGGCCGCGCTCATCGACGCGTTCGGCCGCTGGCTCAACGCCCTGCCCTGCCCCACGCAGCTGCTCATCACCGCCCGGCCACTCGACCTCACCGCCCGCACCACCGCCCTACACACCACCGCCACACAGCTGCCCGACCCGGCCCTGGCCGCGATGGCCACCGAACACGCCGACTTCCTCACCGACCTCGCCACCACGACCGAACCCCTGGCCCGGCAGATCCTCGTCATCCTCCGCGACCCGAACCCCGCCCGCGCACGCCACCACGCCGAAGACACCGCCGCCGCCCTCACCCGCTGCGGCGCGACCTGCCGCGTCCTCGACCCCACCCAAGTCGTCACCGTGCTCGCCCACGCCGTCGACCCGTTCCGCCCCGGAGGACTACCATGACCCGCCACCCCCGCGACCTGCCCCACCCGGCAGGCGTCCACGTCCAACCCCACCAGCTGCGCCTGGGCTCCAGCGTCTGCGCATCGTTCGCGATCACCGGCTATCCCGCCGAAGTCAGCCCCACCTGGCTCGAACCATTACTGTCCTGGCCCGGACGCCTCGACGTCGCGATCCACCTGGAACCCGTCGACCCCGCGACCGCCGCCGACCGGCTACGCCGCCAACGAGCCCGCATGGAATCCGGACGCCGCATCGCCGACCAGCGCGGCACCATCGCCGACCCCTACCTCGACGCCGCCGCAGACGACGCAGCCATGCTCGCCGAACGCGTCGCCCGCGGCGCGGCGAAACTGTTCCGCACCGGCCTCTACCTCACCGTCCACGCCGCCACCGAAACCGAACTGCGCGACGCCTGCCGGCAGGTCCGCGCCGCTGCCGCATCCGTGCTCCTCGACGCCCAACCCGCGACGTTCCGCCAAACCCAGGCCTGGACCACCACCCTGCCCCTGGGCGTCGACGACCTGCACATCGCCCGCACGATGGACACCACCAGCATCGCCGCCGCATTCCCCCTCGCGAGCGCCGACCTCCCACAGCCCCTACCCGGCGACCCCGCACCGGTCGGCGGGACCCTGTACGGCATCAACCCCACCACCGGCGGGGTCGTCTGGTGGGACCGGTTCACCCAGGACAACCACAACTCGGTCGTGCTCGCACGGTCCGGCGCGGGCAAGTCCTACCTGATCAAACTCGAGACGCTGCGCAGCCTTTACCAGGGCACCCATGTCACCGTCATCGACCCCGAAGACGAGTACACCCGCCTGGCTCACGCCGTCGGCGGCACCGTCATCGCCCTCGGCGCGCCCGGGGTGCGCATTAACCCGTTCGACATCCCTGCCGGTGACAGCCGGCCCGACGCATATACCCGCCGGCTGCTGTTCGCCCATACCGCCGTCACCGTGCTGCTCGGCTCCGAACAGGTAACCCCCACCGACCGCGCCGCCCTCGACCGGGCGCTGATCGCCTGTTACCAGCACGCCGGCATCACTCCCGACCCCGACACCTGGAGCAGACCCGCACCACTGCTGCGCGACCTCGCCACGACCCTCGACCAAGACACCGACCCCATCGCCAGCACCCTCGCCGCACGCCTTGCACCGTGGAGCACCGGCAGCCACCGGCACCTGTTCGACGGACCCACCACCCACACCCCCAACAGCCACCTCACCGTCTGGTCCCTACGCGCCCTGCCCGACGAACTACGCGCCATCGGCACCCTGCTGGCACTGGACGCGACCTGGCGCACCGTCGACACCCCACCGACTCTTGGGCAGCGCCCACCCCGACGGATCGTGGTGGTCGACGAGGCGTGGCTACTGATGCGCGACGGCGAAGGCGCTCGCTTCCTGCACCGCATGGCCAAAGCCTCCCGCAAACGCGGAGCAGGCCTGACCGTCGTCACCCAGGACGCCGCCGACCTGCTCGGCAGCGACCTCGGCCTCGCTGTGGTGTCGAACGCCGCCACTCAGATCCTCATGCGGCAGGCACCCCAGGCTATCGAAGCCGTCGCCGACACGTTCGCCCTGACCGCGGGGGAGCGGTACTACCTGCTGTCTGCGACAAGGGGAAACGGTCTGCTCGTCGCTGGAGGCAACAGGGTCGCCTTCGCTCAGGTCGCCTCCGACACCGAACACCGTCTGTGCGCGACGGGAGCCGACGATGCTGATCTATGACGTGGCCTTGTGGCTGTGCGGTCACCCGTGGACAGCGCTGCCGGTGGTGCCTGCAGCAGCGGCTGTGGCAGTCCTGGCGCGCACTAGATTGCTGGCGTGGCGGCACCGCCGCCTGACATCAGGCGCGAAGCTGATCACCGTCGCCGTACCACCACAGGTCGACGCCGCTGGCGCTGCCACGTTCTGGACCACCGCCGCCGGACTCCTGCGCGTCGGCGGCTGGCGCCGACACCTCTACGGAACACCCCACCTCGCACTCGAGTATGTGTGGTTCGGCCGGGCTCTGACCATCCGCATCTGGACACCAGGCACTCTCGCCGCCCAGCTGGTCGAAACCGCGGCCCGCGCCGCATGGCCCGCAGCGACCACGACCACCACCGACGCCCACCCACCCCTACCAGCAGGACACCCCACCGCAGGCGCAGCACTCCGGCCGGCCCGACCCGACGTACTTCCGATACGCACCGACCACGACACCGACCCGCTACGGCCCCTGCTCGCCCTCGGCGCGACCCTGCACAGCTCCCAGCACCTCGCGGTGCAGGTCCTGGCACGCCCCGCCACCGGCCGCCGCACCACGTACGCGGCCACCGCCCCGACCCGGATGAGGCAGCCGGCAACCGGCAGCAGCCTGGGCGACCCAGCCGCCCTCCTGCGGTTCATCCTCGACCTGTTCCTGCCCGGCAACACGCGGACCGGTCGACCCGACACTGCCGCCCGGCGAGCTGATCCGGTCGCCGACCGCGACGCCAAGGCAGCCCTCGACAAGACCGGGTATCCGCTGTGGGAGACCGCGATCCGCTACGCCGTCACCGACACCACCAGCCGCGCCGGCACCGACCCGACCCCTCGGCTACGCACCCTGGTCAAAGGCGTGACGGCGGCGTTCAACGCCTACACCGACCGCAACCGCCTACGCGCCATGCGCCTACCCGACCCCCAACCCGTCCTCGCAGCCCGCGCCATGCGCCGCGGGTTCCTCACGTCCACCCCGGAACTCGCCGCGCTCGCCGGCCTGCCCCTCGACATCGCCGTCCCTGGCCTGCAACGCGCCCGGGCCAAGGCCGTCCCCGCGCCGGTCGACGTCCCCACGGGGGGCCGCCACGTCAAACCCCTGGGCCGCGCCGAGGCAGGTGGGCACGGCGTCGGGCTGCCGGTCGCCGATGCCCGCCAGCACCTGCACGTACTGGGCTCGACCGGCTCCGGCAAATCCACACTGCTGGCCAACCTGGTCCTGGACGACATCGCCGCCCGCCGCGGCGTCGTGGTCATCGACCCCAAAGGCGACCTCGTCAACGACCTCCTAGAGCGCATCCCCGCGACCGCCGCCGACCGCCTCGTCCTGATCGACCCCGACCAGGAACACACCCCCGCCCTCAACCCGCTGCAGGGCGACGACCACGACCTGGCCGTCGACAACATCGTGTCGATCTTCGCGAAGATCTTCCAACGCCACTGGGGACCCCGCATCGACGACGTCCTACGCGTGTCCTGCCACACCCTGCTCCGCCACGCCGGCGCGAACCTCACCCTCATCCCACCCCTGCTACAGGACAAGCAGTTCCGGGCCCGGTTCACCCACGACCTCGACGACCCCGAAGGCCTGCGCGGTTTCTGGGACTGGTACGAGACCACCCCACCACCTTTACGCGCCCAGGTCATCGGCCCCGTCCTGGCCCGGCTGCGCTCGTTCCTGCTGCGCGACTTCGTCCGCCGCACCCTGGGCACACCCGTCTCGAGTTTCGACATGGGCGACATCCTCGACGGCGGCATCCTCCTCGCACGCCTACCCAAAGGCACCCTCGGCGAAGAGACCACCCGCCTGCTCGGCTCGTTCGTCCTGGCCTCGACCTGGCAGGCCGCCACCGCACGATCCCGGCTACCCGAAGCACAGCGCCGCGACGCCACCATCGTCATCGACGAAGCACACAACTTCCTGACCCTGCCCCGGTCGGTCGACGACATGCTCGCCGAAGCCCGCGGCTACCGCCTGTCCATGATCCTGGCCCATCAACACCTGGCCCAACTACCGAAGGAGACCCTCGCGGCGCTGTCAGCTAACGCCCGTAACAAGGTCTTCTTCGCGTGCGCGCCCGAAGACGCCAAAACCCTCGCCCGGCACACCGTCCCGCACCTGGACGAGCACGACCTGCACAGCCTCGACGCCTACACCGCCGCCACCCGCCTGGTCATCAGCTCCCGCGAAACCGCCGCCTTCACCCTCAAGACCCGGCCCCTGCCACCACCGGTGGGGGAGAGCACCGCGCTACGCGCCGCGGCCGCCCGCCGCTTCGCCGAGCGGCCCGACCGCCTTCGTGGTGTATCGGCCATGGCCCGGACCACGGCTCGCACCGGCCGTACCGACCCGCCCTGAACGGAAATACAGGCAGCCATTGGCTGGCAGCGGCCCGCAGGCCCCATGCCGTGCAGCACATCCGGCAGCGGCCCGGTTGGCAACCCGGCCGGTCGGCGGCCTGCCGCCCGACATCCCGATCACCAACCGCCACAACACCCAGCTTGGAGACGACCTTGTGCGCCGCAGAAAGACCCCGACATCCCCTCACGGGGGCTCCCCTTCTCACCGGGGGTGACCGCATGGACCTCACCGCGGTCACCCCGATGCTCACCGACCGTGACATCCGCATCATCGAACTACTCGGCGAACACGGCGTGCTCACCTCACCGCAGATCACCGCCGCGTTCTTCGGATCACCGCACACCGCGCTGCACCGGCTGCGGCTACTACGCATCTGGGGAGTACTCGAACGGTTCGTGCGCTACCGGCCCGGGTTCGGCTCCTTCCCCTACCACTGGGTGACCGGCCCCGTCGGCGCGCGCTGGCTGGCTCTGTCCCGCGACGAACCCCCACCGAGCCTGCGCGTGATCAGGGAACGACGCGACCGTCTGGCATCCAGTCCGAAACTGGACCACCTGCTCGGGGTGAACCAGTTCTTCATCGAACTGTTGGCCAACAGTCGCGCCGACGGCGGGTCCCACCTGGTGCGGTGGTGGTCCGAACGCACCACGGCCAACCGCTTCGGCCGGCGCGTCAACCCCGACGGCCACGGCCTGTGGACGGCCGACGGACGGGCGGTCGGGTTCTTCCTCGAGCACGACACCGGCACTGAATCCCTGGACCGGCTCGTCGCCAAGCTCGACCGCTACCGCAGGCTGCGCGCCGAAGGCGGACCGGGCTTGCCTGTGTTGTTCTGGCTGGGCTCCAGGACCAGGGAGCAGAACCTGCACCGGCGGCTCAACGGCAAAGACCACGGCGCCGTGGTGGCCACCGCGTCACGCGACGGCGGGATGCCACCATGGCAGCCGGTATGGAAGGTGCAAGGCAACGGCCGTCATCGCTTGGCCCTGCACGAACTGCCCTGCGACCTCGGCACCCCGGGCCCTCTCAACCCCGACTGAAAGGCATTGTTGGGTGCCTGGCGCCGCCGTGCCAGCACTGGCCAGATACGGGCTGACCTGCGCTGTTTGGTGGAGCCTCTATCGTCAGGGCACAACGTTTCACCACCACAGCACCATCCGCACACCCCGGGACACTTCCGGGCCGTGGGACGGCAGTCCACCCGCAATCGCCGGTCGACACCGAGCACCCCACGCCCCCGGACTCCCGCCCGGTAGGCGGAGCAGCAAACCCCACTGCCAAACGGCAGGCCGCATTCGCCATCTGGTGACGCCCGTCCACCGGACACGCCAGTCCACCGCCAGTCGCGGACGCATTGTGCACATCCCACCGTCGACTGCACCGGCACTCAGGCTCCGGCTCGACCTGCCACGCCCCACGTCCGCGAAGCACTGCGCCTCAAACGTGCAGTTCTGCTGCCGCGTGCGCGGACAGCCCACCCCATCCAACGACCACCCCAGAAAGGGGAGCTGCGCTGTGCGCGAGACCCTCAGCCTGTACCGCGGGCACGACTTCCTGCCCTCAACCGAGCAGGTGGCCGCGATCCCGACCATCTACGCCCAGGACGGCGTACCCACCACCGACAAGATCGTCCACCTGCACTACACCGCCAAGTTCGGCGAATGGTGGATCACCGAACTCGACCAGCAGACCTGGGTCGGGTTCGGGTTCGTGCGCCTGACCGCGATGCCCGAGTGCGCCGAGTGGGGCTACATCCCCCTCGGCGAACTCGAAGCGGCCATGGACCCGTACGGCAACATCGTCGACCGCGACCTGCGCTGGCAGCCCACTTCCGGCGGTGCGATCCCCGGAATTCGGCACCTGTGAAGCCCGCCGCCATTGGCGTCGACACCGTCCTGACCGGCGACGGCTGCACCCTGACCATCACCTACACCGGCCCCGAACACGACCTCGCCCGGGCCCTCGCCGAGATCGCCCGCGACCTTGCCGAGCACGGCCCCGCCAGCCCGTTCTGGGACGAACTTACCCCCGGCCAGCGCGACCTGCTCGCAGCCCACACGGCCTGACCATCCGGGCACCACACCCGACCGGCTACTGCTGGTCCCACAGTCGACGCCCACGCCACCCGGCGGGGCGTCTTTCCGTATCACCCAACGAGAGGAACCACACCCGTGGCCCACGAACTGGAAGTCTTCGCCGACGGACGCGCCGCGTTCGCCACCGCCCGCCTCGACGCCTGGCACCGCCTCGGCACCGTCACCACCGACGCCATGACCGCCGAGCAGGCCCTGTCCACCGCCCTGCTGGCGGGGTGGAACGTCCGCAAAGCCCGGCTGCAGGCCGTCGACCTCACCGCCGACGGCGTCACCATCCTGGACGTGCCCGACTACCAGGCCACCATCCGCACCCACCCCGTCACCGGCAAACCCGACCTGCTCGGTGTCGTCGGCACCGACTACAAGGTCATCCAGAACGAGGAATGCACCGAGCTCATCAACCTGCTCGTCGACGAGTCCGGGGCACACTTCGAAACCGCGGGCAGCCTGCGCGGCGGCCGTCAGGTGTTCCTCACCATGAAACTGCCCAGAACCCTGCGCGTGGCCGGCGTCGACGACATCGACCTGTACCTCGCGGTGACGACCAGCCACGACGGGTCGGCGGCCCTGCGCATCGACGCCACACCTGTCCGCGTGGTGTGCGCCAACACGCAGCGGATGGCGCTGCGGGCCTCGCGCGGGCACTACACCTTCCGGCACACCGCCAACGTCAAAGGCAAGATCGCCCAAGCCCGGTCGGCGATCGGGCTGATGTTCGACTACTGCGACGCCTTCGAAGCCGAAGCCCAAGCCATGATCGAAACCGAGTTGTCCCTGGCCCGGTTCCGCAAGGTCTGCGCAGACCTGTGGCCCATGCCCGACAACCCCACCTCACGGACCCGCGGCTACCACGCCCGACGCACCGCAACCCTCGACGACCTGTTCACCACCGCCGACACCCAAGCCAACGTCCGCGGATCGGCGTGGGCCGGGCTGCAGGCCATCGGGGAGTACCTCGACCACCACGCACCCGCCGCCAACGCCGCCAAGCGCGCCGAACGGGTCCTGACCTCCGGCACCGTCGCCCGCCTCAAGCAGACCGCCTACACCCTGCTCGCCTGACCAGATCCCGCCGCACCACTGCAACCGGTGAGCAACTGAATCAACGCAGTACCTGAACTACCCATCGCCTCGGGGCGCCACCCCCGAGGGGTGGCGCCCCTTCACCATTTGAAGGGAGCCTCATGGCCATTCAAGCCATCCTGGCATATCCGATGCAGGGCCCAGCCGAACCCGACGACACGCAAGCCTTCACTGTGGACCCGGCCGGGCTCGATTATTCTCAGCTGTACGCAGGGCTGGCGGCACGAACCCGACAGGCTGTGATTTCGGCCGTCATCGACGGCACGATCTGTGCAGAGGCCGCGGACAGTGTGCTGGCCGAGTGGGGCCTGCCGCCGCTGCCGAAGCTGTGGCCGGTGACAGCGACCGTCGCAGTCGGCTACTGCCGCGCGTATCACGACCCGGCCGAGGCCGGCGCGGCGGTGCAGCCGTTCATCCACGCGAGCCTGTCGCAGATCCTCGACCTCGGCATCGCGGTCGGCTACCCCGCCGATATTCGGGTCACACCCCACTCGGGCGGGCCGCAGTTCACGGTCACCGCGACGGTGGCTTTGACCGTGCCGGTCAAAGCCGACGACGCCGACACCGCGCTGGGCACCGCCAGGCGGCAATTGCTCGACCAGATCACCGCAAGCCGATCCGGGCTGCCGCTGTTCGTCGACATCCAGCGGGCCAGTTGGTCCTGCGCGCCGCCCCGGCCCACGGAGCTCGACCTCGACCGAGACGCTCCGACATGGACCCCCGCGTCCTCCGAGGCCGAAGTCGCCGCTGAAGGGCCGTCCGCGGAGCCCGTCTGGTACCACCACCGCGACGCGGCCGACCGCACCAGGCTGGGACTGCTGCGCCGCGCGATCAGGAGCCGGGTGATCACCGCGGTCGGCGACGACCTGGCCCACCTGCCCGACCCCGCCGCGCGCGTCGACCGGTTCCTGGCCGATATCGGCCTCGACCCGCTACCCAGGGCCTGGCTGGTATGCGTCAACGCGGCCACGACCCTGACCCTGCCCGCCGCCGGCAACGACCGCGCACAGGCAACCGTGCAGGCCGCTTTCGCCGCCCGGACCTGCCACGAGCGGATCAGCGTCGACGACTACTTCATCGACGCCCACGGCCAGTGGCTCGACAACGGGCTCTGGCAGGCCACCTGGGGCGAAACCCTGCGGGTCTGGGTCCGCGCACCCGACCAGCACACCGCCGCCGACGCCGCGACCCGCCTGGCCCGCGCGCACCTCGACGCCCTGGACCTGCCTCAGCTGCACGGCCACCGCCTCCACGTCACCGGCGCCGCCCAGACCATCGACCCGGTCTTGGACCCAGCACGCGACTGACAGCACGCAGCTAGCTCTCCGGCATCCCGTCCGGGGGTGTCCGGCACCCGTGAAAACGCCCCGGGACGCCCAAATGCCTGCAAGCAACGCGCCCCGGGGCCTCCATATGGAGGTGTCCATTGTCCACCCTGCCCCTGCTGATCGCCACCGTCGTGGCCGCAGCACTGCTTCTCGCCGGGCGGGCCACCGCCTTGCCGGCGCTGCGGCGCACCCGCGCCGCCTACGAACACGCCTGGCACCTCGCGCACGTCGACGAGCTCACCGGCCTACCCAACCGCCGCCACGCCCTACCGCTGCTTGAACAGCGACTCGCAGACCGGGAACCGACGATGGTCATGCTCCTCGACCTCGACCGGTTCAAGACCATCAACGACGAACATGGTCACGCCGCCGGCGACCAGCTCCTGCAGCAATGTGCTGTTCGCCTCGAAAACGCCACCGCAACCGTCGGCGGGTACGCGGCACGGCTCGGCGGCGACGAGTTCCTGCTCATCCTGCCCACCGCAGCGGGGAACTACGCGAACCTCGCCGCCGACATCCTCGGCCTGCTCGAACGGCCCCTGACCCTGCACCCCGACCTCGACAACACCATCAAACTCACCCCACGCGCCAGCGCGGGACTCGCGCTGACCGGCCCGCAGGCCTGGACCGGCACAGCCCTGCTCCACCGTGCAGACATCGCCCTCTACCAGGCCAAACGTGAAGAAGCCTGGTACTGGCTCCACCACGACAGCGCAACCCAGACGGTTCCCGGCCGCAACCAGGTCCGGCTACGGGACCTGCACCGCACCCCTGGCCGCCACCACATGCAGGAGGGACAGGCGTGAAGCTGTACTGCCCGGCCTGCTGTGAACCCGCGCGCAACACCCCACCGTTCGGCCCCTACCCGAAGACCGTCCGCGTCCCGCGGCACAGCCACCACGACGGCACACCCCTGTGTCCGGTCGTCGGTGCCGACGGTTATGAACCCCACTGGCCCCGCCAGCGCGACCTCGACATCCGCACACTGCGCCGCGGACGGTTCGCGGTCCCGACCCACCACCCCTGCCGCGGCCCCCAAGCCGCCTGCGTCCTCAATCTCGACGAGCCGCACGACATCTGCGTCAAACTCCGCCATGACGACCGCCACCTACCCCTGGGCGCACCCGGCCTCGCCCGGTCCCTCGATGCCCGCCACAGCAAGGTTCTCGCCGACTGGCTGCACACCCACACCGACGACTACCTCCACCTCATCCCCGAGACCGGCCACGAGCACGCCTACCGCGTCATCGCGGTGACCGTCGCGTGGCTGAACTGGTGCGCCGAGCACACCGGCTTCCGGGTCCACACCTTCTGGCCCTAGCTGACACAACCGACAACCGGGGCCCGGCAAGGCCGGGCCCAGCACTTTCACCTGCGTGGTGTGGCGGACTTTCCGCCACACCACGCCCCCGTTCCAAGCCCGGGGGATTATAAAGGCACGTAATAACGCC
>NZ_ML660193.1:0-23462 GCF_007483665.1 Catellatospora sichuanensis | reverse complement strand
ACCACACACCCCCGGGGGGCCGGCCTGGGCGGGCCCCCCCATTGCGGGGGGGGGGGGGGGGGCCCCCCCCCCCCCCCCCACGCCCCTTTTCCATGCCCTGGAGATGATCATGCCAGGTAAGACCGCAGCCCTCGTCACCGCAACCGCGCTCACGTTCGTCCTCATCTGCATCACCGGACCGGCACTGCTGTTCGCCACGGACGCGACCGCCGGCGGCCACTGCGGCCCGGTCGGGCCGCTGGGCTGGACCGCACCCGTCCACGCGCCCATCTGGAGCGGATACCGCACCCCGTCTCGGCCCCGCCACAACGGCGTCGACCTCGGCGCACCACGCGGCACCACGATCTGCGCCGCCGCAGCAGGCTCCGTCGTACGCGTGCGCTGCAACGTCGTCCCCGCCAGCTGGGGCTGCGACCGCGACGGCTCACCCACCCGAGTCCAGGGCTGCGGCTACTACGTCGACATCGCCCACACCAGCGACGTCTACACCCGCTACTGCCACATGCTCCAACCACCATCCGTGGCTGTCGGGCAGTCCGTCACCGCAGGCCAGCCCATCGGCGTCGTCGGGTCCTCCGGACACAGCTCCGGACCCCACCTCCACTTCGAAGTGCATCGCGGGGGCACCGGATGGGACACCGGCATCGACCCCGTCGCCTTCATGCACACCGTCGCAGCGTCACTCGGCCAAAGCGGATGAATTGCATCCAATGCAACATTCGTCCTACTGTGCGTCGCCTTTGAAGTCCTCTGAGGGACAACGACCGCGGGACGTGTGACGGCGTGGCGATCTCTTGCGCGCCCATGTATCCGCAGGTCACGGCGTTACCGATGCATCAATGTTGCGTTGGATGCAACATGGGTCAACTTGATGTTCTGGCGGGGTCGGCGCAGTCGGTGATGCCTGCCGGGCTGGCTTATCTCGATGCGCAGCAGGCCGTGTTCGACGGGATGCTTGAGGGCTGGTCGAGGCAGCAGCGTACGCGGTTTCTGCAGTTGGAGACGATCGCGCCGAGGCTGCTGCTGGTCAGGCGGTTGGTCGCCTTCGGCAACCTCTATCCGTGGCAGTGGACGCCGGGGGAGATGGAGGCGTTCTTCGACCATCTGCGATCGGGTCACCGTCCCATCGCGTATTCCACGGCGCGCGGTTATCAGGTCACGTTGAGGATGTTCAACGAGTACGTGGTCGATCCGCGCTATGGGTGGTCGCAGATCTGTGTGGACAAGTTCGGTGTGCGCCCCGAGTTGGTGTTCAACGAATGGAACACGATCACTCACCTGTCGGAGGCCGAGGGTGACCCGCGGCGCCGGTCACTGTCCTATGACGAGGTGCAGGCGCTTTTCGACGCAGCGGACGGTCTGGTGGAGCAGATCCGCGGCCGTGGCCGCAAGGGCGCTCTTTCGGCCCAGAGGGACGCCGCGCTACTCAAAGTGATCTACGCCTTCGGGCTGCGCCGACGCGAGGCGGTGATGCTGGACGTCAACGACTTGGGCCGGAATCCGAAGATGGCCCAGTACGGCAAGTACGGCGCGATCCGGGTGCGGTTCGCCAAGGCTGCCGGTGGCGGGCCGCCGCGGCGCCGGACAGTGCTGACCTTGCCGGAGATGGACTGGGTCGTGGCGGTGCTCACCGACTGGTTCACCGAGGTCCGGGCGCTGTTCTCCCCGGGTTCGCATCCGGCGCTGTGGGTCACCGAGCGATGCGGCCGCATGTCGACGCGGTCGGTGGAGCACGCCTTCAACCGGGCGCAGGCCGCGGCCGGGCTCGATCCCGCGCTGGATCTTCATTGCCTGCGCCATTCCTACATAACGCATCTGGCCGAGTTCGACTACCCGCACCAGTTCATCCAGGCCCAGGCCGGCCACCGCTACTCGTCGTCGACCGGGATCTACACCCACGTCTCCGACGAGTACCGCAACCGGCTGCTGGACCGCACGCTGCACAGCCGTCACCCAGCGCTGGCAGCCGCATCGTGATCACCAAGATGGGCATCGAGTGGAACCTGCGGCGGCTCATGGCCGCCCGGGGCATGTTCGCCACGGCCGACCTGGTGCCGCTACTGGCCGAACGCGGCGTCCACCTGTCCCGCGAACAGGTGTTCCGGTTGGTGACCCAACCACCGCAACGACTGTCGATGGATGTCCTCGCCGCAGTCTGCGATGCGCTGTCATGCACACCCAATGATTTGATCGAGGTGCGGGTGGTCAACGAGCAGAGCCGTCGAGTGGCGGACGGCGCGGTGGGCCGCCCGGCGGTGCGGCGCAGCACCATCCGGCGTCCGGAGGGCATGTGACCGGCGATGGGCACCCAGTGGTGGACCGTCGAGCAAGTACGCGATCAGCTGGTCGCGATGATCCCTGGGCTGGCTGCCTCAACGGCGTCGCAGGCACTGACCATGACCGGGACGGCGCAGGCAGCCCAGCGTCTGCGCCAACTGGGCGCCCACCTGCAGACGCACCCGGACACGTTCGCCAGCGGCCACTCCGACTGCCCCTTGGCCGTCGTCCACCTCGCGCACGCACTGCGGCAGATCGGCGCCGACAGGATCGAGCTGCCGCGCTGCATCCGCTGCCGGCAGCCATCTGACAACCTGCCCGCCACCCGGCCAGGCGGTCGGATTTGCCTGGCCTGCTACCGCCAAGAGCGCCGTGGTCCATGCGCCCGCTGCGGCCGCCACACCCGCGCCGACCACCGCCGCGACGAGGGCCTGATCTGCCGTCCCTGCCGCGACGCCGAACCGCAGTCACGCGGCCCATGCACACGATGCGGCTATGAACGGCCGCTGCGCACCACCGCGAGGCTATGCGACTCCTGCATTCCCAGGCCGCTGCACACCTGCGGCAAGTGCGGCAACCTCGCTCCAGCAGCCGCCCAGACACCAGCCGGGCCCCTCTGCGCACGCTGCCACCAAGACCCCGCCGTCGCCTGCGGCAACTGCGGCAAGGTCCGCCCCACCACCCTGAAAGCGACCGCAGAACATCCCAACCTCTGCAACTCATGCGTCCCGCGCAAAACCGGAACATGCCACGGCTGCGGCCGCCACACCTTCGGCAACCGCACCGACCGCGGACGAGGAGCCTTTCTCTGCCAGACATGCCAGCCCAAACGAAACCACCCCTGCTACCGGTGCGGTGAACAGGCACCCGCCAAAGCACTCTGGCCGGCCGGTCCGGTCTGCGCCCGCTGCTACCGCACCGTCAAGCAGAACCCCGCCGAATGCGCGACCTGCGGCCAGGTTCGCGTTCTCATCGCAGGCCACGTCGGCAGCGCTGCAACCTGCGGCCTCTGCGCCGGAGCCGACATCGACTACCTCTGCCTCACCTGCGGCGAAGGCCGCCCTCCCGCACGATTCGGCAGCTGCGACCGCTGCGTGCTCGATCAAGAGATCACCGACATCTACGGATCCGGCGACGCCGTCGCCGAACACCTGCGGCCACTCGTCCACGCACTACGCACCAGCCGACGCCCGGCGACAACCTGGCCCTGGCTGCAGCGCTCAGCCACCGCCCGCATGCTCATCGACCTCACGACCGGGCAGTCCCCGCCCACGCACGAGCAACTCGACGAGATCACCGACCTCCAGCGGGCGCACTTCGTGCGCCACCTGCTGATGGCGACCACCGTGCTTCCTCAACGCAACGAATACCTCGACCGAATCCCACACTGGCTCAAGTCCGTCCTCGCCCACCGGCCCGCCCACCAGGTCAAAACCGTCGAACCCTACGTCCACTGGTTTCTGCTGCGCCGCGCCCGCCGCCGCGCCTCGGGCAACAACCGCACCACATCCAAGACTGCAAACCATCTGCGCAGCCACATCCTCATCACCCTCGAGTTCCTCGACTGGCTCGACGAGCACGGGCTGAACCTCGCCACCGCCACGCAAGCCGACATCGACACCTGGCTGACCAGCGGGAACCCGCACCGGCGCCACAGCATCCGCGGGTTCATCATCTGGGCCCGTCGTCACCACCTGGCCGCCGGCGTCCACGTCGCCGACCGATTTTTCCGACGTCACCAGTTCCAGCCGCTGGCCGACGACGAGCTGCAACAGCAACTCCACCGCTGCCTGAACGACACACGACTACCTCTCGACGTCCGCGCCGCCGGAGCCTTGATCATCTTGTTCGGGCTGACACCCGCCAGAACGAGTCGACTCACGACCACCGACATCATCGCCGTCGACGACGAGCGCTACCTCGCCCTCGGACCCGCGCCAGCACGCCTCCCCTCGGCAATCGCCAACATCATCGACGAGCTCATCCGTCAACCCGTCACCTTCAAAACGCTCACCACCCCCAGCGAACACACCTACCTGTTTCCCGGCCGCGCAGCGGGCCAGCCCATCGGGCCCCCCAGCCTGAAACGACGCCTGCAAAACCACGGACTCACCCCACAACCAGCACGACACGCAGCGATGCTGGCCCTCACCGGAGACCTACCCCCAGCCGTCGCAGCCGACCTCCTCGGCCTCTCCGTCAAGACAACGCTGGACTGGGCAAACCACGCCGGCTCCGACTGGGCCCACTACATAGAAGCCCGCGCCGCCGATCTCGCCCGAAACACCAGCACGCAGGACGGCACCGAGTAGGACAACGGCACGCGCGGCCATACGAATAGCGCAGGGAGTCAATACATGCCTTCCCCCAGTACTGCCGACACCCATACGCTCGCCGGAGGCGATACGTCAACCGCGGTCGCGGCCACTGCCCGCCGGCAAGCGGCGCAACGCCCTACAAGCCGACCCGGCCGTCCGGCGCAGACCCTGCCTCTGTTCATGCCACGTGTCGGCAATGCTGAGGCGCGCCGGTGAGTATCGAGGCGATCACCTGGGTGCTCAACGACGCGCCCGACCTGCCTTCGAACCTGGTGGCCACGCTGCTCGCACTGGCCAACCATGCCGATGCCGACGGCAGGGGCACCGCGCCGTCCCAGAAGCGGCTGGCCCGCTACACCCGCAAGAAGCCGCGCACCATCCGCGACGACCTCGCCGCCCTCGAGTCGCGCGGTCTCATCCGCCGAGGCGACCAGCGCCGAGTCGCGTCCCTGCCCGCCGATCGGCGCCCCATCGTCTATGACCTGGCAATGGAACGCCGCGCGCAGCCGCCCGCCGCCGATGCGCATTCCGAACCACAGGCCGGCCCGGCTGCCGCCGAGCCTGTGGACAACCGGGCGGCGGCCCACCGCCGCCCGGTGGGTGACCGCCGGTCGCCGACTCTGCCGGGCGGCGGCCTGCCGCCACCCGCACCCAACGCCGCGAACAGCACAAACATCAAACGGGAGGCGGTACACCGCCGCCGAACCATATTGGAGGAGGAGGTAACCCCTCCAGCACCCGACGAACTCACCGACGCGGCACGTCTCCTGCTCGAACTCGACCACCCGTGGTCCGTCGGCCGCCGCACCGCCGTGGCACTCGCTCCGCTGGTCGCCGCCGCGCTCACCGCCGGGTGGAAGCGGCCAGACCTCGCCGCGCACCTGGCCGCCAACCCCGGCGGCGTCAGGTCCTATACCGCGGTACTACGCGCCCGGCTCGGCGACCTGCCGGCACCACCCCGACCGCGCCACGTGCCACACCCGCCGCCGCGTCACAGGCCGCCGGCATGGTGTGGCGAGTGCTCCCCGAAATCGCGCATGATCCCGTCACCCGTTCACGCGGGCAAGTTCGTCAGGTGCACGAGGTGCCATACCGCGCACCCCGGATCCGACAGGACCGAACAAGCCCGCCCGGGGTCTTCGAAAGCGCCGCCACGTGGCGATCGGACAACGGCCAACGCCTCGCCATGGGCATCACGACATGCGGTGTTCGCCGGATGAGGTACGCCCGCTTCGGGCATACGCATGCGGCAGTTGCCGTGGCTGCATGTGCAGGCGACCTGCACGCACGGATATCGTCGGGAGCAAGCCGTCGGGTTGGGTGGTGAAGACGTGAAAACCGTGCTGATCACTGGAGTCTCAGCTGCGGGCAAGAGCGCACTGGCACGCTGGCTCGTCGAGCACGGCCACCAAGCCGTCAGCCTTGACGGCTATCTGGGCCTTTGCGACTGGGTCGATGATCATGGTCGTGGTGTGCCCTGGCCGACCGACCCTGACCGCAGCTGGCTGACGCGACATCGCTGGGTCTGGCGGCGAGAAGTCCTCGACGCGGTGATCGCCGCCGCTGCGGACTCGGGCGCGCAGGTGCTGTTCCTGTGCGGCCGAGCCGACAACGCCGCCGAACTGGCGGACCGGTTCGACGCTGTCATCGGCCTGTTCGTCGACTCGCCGACCATGACCGCCCGGTTGGACGAGCCCTCGCGTAGCAATCCCTACGGGCGCATGGGCGACAGCCGCCGGTTCGTCCTCGACAACCTGGATGACGATCAACGGGTGCTGTCAGGGTGGGTCGACGCGATCATCGATGCTCGCGCGCCGCTGCCTGAGGTCGGTGAGGACGTCTTGTCCGCGGCCGCGCTGGAACTGCTCCGAGCCAACGGGTAGCCGGGCCCCGGGGCGCCGACCGAGCCACCCGCAGTGATCAGCCCAGTGACGGCCGCAGGGTCCGCGCAACGTAGTGCCGTTGGGCCGATCGCCACCGCATGTGCGGCGACGCCCATGATCCGCGGTGCCGTCTTGACCCGCTGGTCAACTGCCGAGCAGTCGTTTGAGCAGGTTGCCTGGTGCAGTGAGCAGGGCGACGGCGATGGCTTGGCGGATCCACCAGGCGGCTGCAGCTATGAGGTAGATGGTGATCAGGACGCTGTCGTTTGAGGGGACATGGACGATGGCGAAGCCGAGGCTGAGGACGGCTGCGAGGGCGGTCGCGGCGGCGCGGCGTCGGGTGAGGGTGAGTGCGACGGCGATGCCGAGCAGTGCGGCGCCGCCGCGTCCGCCGATGATGACGACCAGGTCGTAGGAGATCGGTGCGTCGAAGGGCAGGCCGTTCCATGCGGCCTGCATTCCGGCGATGCCCGCTGCTGCGAGGAGCATCGCGGTGACGGGGTGGTGCAGTGGGTCTGCCCAGGGTTTGTCGCGTAGTGCCGGGATGAGTGGTGCGGTCAGACCGACGGCGATCGCGACTGCGGCGGCGGGCGCGGCCGCCGTCAGGGTGGGGGTCAGGAAATCGGGTGCCAGTTCCGGGGAGCCGCCGAAGATCGCGTCGGCGAGTAGTCCGAACAGGCCGGCGATGGCCAGGCCGATGGCGGCGGTGAACGCGAGGAGCCGTCCGGCGCGTGCAGCGTGGTGTCCCGTGCGGTTGTCGGTGTGGTCGTAGCGCAGCAGGGCCGCGGCGGCGAAGCGTCCGCCGGCGATCGCGGCGTAGGTGGTGAACATGGCGGCGACGGCGTATTGGGGCATGTTGAAGTAGGCGGTGATCTTGGCGTAGTCGTCGGTGGTGTAGGTCAGGTTGTGGGGCAGCAGGCGCTGAGTGTCGGTGATGGCCTGGATCGCCAGGACACCGGCTGCCATGGAGGGCAGGATGACGGCGGCCAGGTGCCGTACTCGCACCCTGGCGCCGGTGACGGGCTCGGCTGGCGCGACCGGTCGAGGCTGGTGGCTGTCGAGCGCGCCGTGGGCACGCGCCAGTGCTTCAGCCTGCAAAGGTGCCGGGGTCAGAGCGAACCGGTCCCGCAAGGCGTCGCCTGCGCCGACCTGTGCGGCGGCGTCGCCGAGGACGACGAGGGCGGCCAGCAGCTCGGGGTCGATGTCGGCGGCTGCGACGGCCTGGTCCGCGGCGGCGAGGATCTGCTGCCGCATCCGTGCTGCGGGCTGCTCCAGGTGGCTGCGGGTGAGCAGTGCCGGCGGGTGCGGATCGGGCAGCACGACGGCCGCCCGGCCGGTGTCGGCCAGCTGCACCAGAGCAGCTCGGACCGCCTGCGGCACACCACTGCCGGATCCGCCGTCATCGGGTACCGGCACGGGCAGGTGTCCGATGAGCGCCCGTTCCAGCGCCTGGGTGCCGACCTGCGGCACACCGATCGTCGACAGCAGTTGCCAGCCACCGCCGATGTGCTGCACCACCGACACGTCGGTGCCAGCCGCACCGGTATCGCAGACCAGGGCGCACCCGCCCTCCGGGACCGGGTCCACGGTATGGGCGTGAGCGGCGGCTGCCACCGGTGCGGCGACGACGGCCGGGGCGGGCAGTCCCGCCGAGGCGGCGGCTTGGCGCAGCAGAGCGTGCCGGCGGGGCCCCCAAGCCGGGGGAGCGGTCAGAACGAGATCGGTGACCGGCCCGGCTGCCGACGTGGCGGCGTCGACGACGCGGCGCAGCAACACCGCGACAGCCTGTACGCCGACACCGTCGGCTGCCAGCGCCGAGCGCACATCGGTGACCACCATGGGCTCGGCGTCGTCGCCGCCCGGGGGAACGGTGACAGTCGACGGAGTCGAGGTCGTCGCGCCGAACAGGACCGGAATGCGGCGGTGCCCGACCGCGGCCACGGCCACGGTGGACTGCTCGCCGATGTCGACGGAGAGCGTGACCGTGGTCGATTCCATACAGGGCAGTGTGCCAAACCGTTCGCGGTGGCGCTGTCCCGTGGTGACGGTCCGGCTACCGGATGTGGCGGACGACGGGTCGAATCAATGATGATGAACGGCGGTCGATGGACGAGGCCGCCTGGGGGGAGGAGCACCAATGTCAGCACCTACACCCACGACCAGCCGACCACGCGGCAGTTTCGCGGGCCGGGCGATGCGCGGATTGATCTCTGCGTGCGGACTGCTGGTCATGTTGGCCGGGCTGCCCGCGGCGCTGGTAGTGCTGGTGGGATGGCCGCTGCCGGACGCGTGGCCGACAGGGGAGCAGTGGATGGCGTGGCTGGCGCAGCCGGTCACGGTGCCGTTCGTGGTCGGGCTGTTCGCGTGCGCCGGGTGGCTGCTGTGGGCAGGGCTGCTCGCCGCGGTGGCCGCGGAGGTCCTGTCGGTGGTGGCCCGGGTCGACACTTCGAGCTGGCGGCTGCCCGCGCCGCTGCGGGCCGTTGCGGCTGGTCTGGTCGGCGCGGTCGTCATCACGGTCGTCGGCAGCGCTGCCCGCGCCGCGAACAAGCCTGCCCCCACACACGTGGTCGCCGCCCCCGACGCGGCTGCCTACGCGGCGGTCGGGGCGCGCGACGTCGTGGAGGCGGTGCCGCCGGTGTCGGCGGCGACCACGACCGAGGTCCACCACGGGACGATCACGTTCACCGTCCGCGGCGAGCGCTACCACGCGATCGTGCGACGCGGCGACACCATGTCGAAAATCGCTAGACAGTGGCTAGGCGACGCCGACCGCTGGCCCGAGATCTGCCGCCTGAACTGGCACCGGCACTGGCCCAAGACCGGCGGGAAGCTACGCGACTGCGACGTCATCTACCCGCGCTGGGACCTGCGCCTGCCCGCCGACGCCACACCACCGACCGGTGCAGTACGCGTCGGCGTCCCAGCTCCCGGCGCACCACCGCAACGGCCGACACCAGAGCCGGCACCGCCGAAGCCGACCTTCCCCGCGCCGACCGACGCCGACCCGGACGGTGTCGTCGAGCCCGATGCGACCACCGTCGCCCCGTCCACAGCCGACAACCATGGCGACACAAGCCCGGGCAGCAGCCCGCAGACACTGCCGTCCGCAGGTATTACCCTGCCCGGCGGATGGGTCAGCACCGCGATGGCTGCCAGCATCCTGGCCGCCATCGCCGGCGGTTGGGCAATGCGCCACCACCGCTACCGCCCCCGCAAACCCTCAGGCCTGCAGGACACCGACCCATGGTGGCCGCCGCTACCCGACATCGTCGGCCGCCTGCGCCAAGCACTACGCCGCAACAGCCAACCCGACATCGACGACCCCGACGGCGACCAGGGCTGCCTCGCGCAGACGGTAACCACGGCAGGCAGCGGACCCACGGAGCATCCATCCCTGCCTCCAGCCAACCGGTCGGTCAACGGCGACGCCTACGCCCACGCGGACGCCGACGCACCTACCGAAGACGCCAACACCGTGGTGGAGCCGCTACAAACTGCGACCGGTCCCGAACTGGCCGGCATCGGAACACTGCCACCCGGCGGACTCGTCCTGGCCGGACCCGGCGCTCACGCCGCAGCCCGTGGCCTCATCGCCGCCACCCTCACCTTGCCGAACCCAAACCCCGACAACCTCATCACCACCATCGCCACCACAGGCGCGCTACTCGGCGACGGCGACCTGCACCACCCCCGCCTGACCGTCGCCGCCACCACCGCCGATGCCATCGAACACATCACCCGGCAGATCCTGTCGCGCACCCGCCAAGCCCAAGACAATGACCAACCCCCGCCGTCGGCCACGGTCCTGCTGCTCGACACCACCGACGGCCACGACAAGGTCCTCGACGCACTGCTGCCCGTCGCAGCCGGCAGCAACATCGGCGCCGTCCTACTCAACACCCACCCCGGCGCCGTCACCATCACCGTCGACACCGACGGCCACACCGACCACGGCACCAGGATCACCACCCTCGACACCACCAGCACCCTCGACCTGCTCCATCACACCAACCCACCAGCAACCACCACCCCACCGCCAAGCAGCCAGCTCACCGTCATCGAACCCGAACCAGCCGCAGCACCGACCACACCGGGCACCACGAAAACCCAAGTGAAGATCATCGGAAGGCCGCAGATCCTCGACCACCACGGCCAACCGATCACCGGCCTACGCACCAAAGCCACCCAGACGCTCGTCCTGCTCGCCGTACAGCGAACCCACGTCGCCAAAGCCGACCTGTGGGAGATGCTGTTCCCCGACGCGACCATGCAACGGGCCGAGGAACGATTCGCAGTCACCATCGCCGACCTGCGCAACGGCTTCCGCCGCGCCAGCGGCGACAAGACCCGCAACGCCGTCCCAAACCCCGGCGGCCGATACCGGCTCGCCCCAGACCTCGTCGAGGTCGATCTGTGGCAGTTCAGCGACCACCTCACCGCCTCAGCCCAAGCGACCGACCCCGAGCTCCGACAACAACACCTACGGCGAGCACTCGCCCTACACACCGGACCATTGGCCGAAGGCACGGACTATGACTGGATCGAACCCCACCAGCACACCTACACCAGCAAAGTCATCGATATCCTGGTCACCCTCGCCCAGAACACCGAAGATCCCCGCCAAGCAGCAGAGCTGCTCGACCAGGCATGTGCTCTGTCACCCGCCAACACCGAGATCTTCCGGCAGACACTAAAGGCCTGGAACCAGGCCGGCCTGCAGTCCCGGGCACACAACGCGATCAAACGATACCGCTCCGCCCTACAGGAACTCGAGATCAACATCGACCATGAGACAGCCCGACTCATCCATGTTGCGGACATGCACCACGCACAGGGAACCTGACGGGTGCGTTCCTGCTGATATTCGAGGCCTGTACAACACTCAGATTCACACTTGTTGCGCGCGATGTGGCGTGGCGCGAGCGTGCTTCCTTCACACGGAAGAGGTCACTGGTTCGATCCCAGCATCGCCCACCCACAATACGGACATTGGGTCATCTCGAAGTCCCAGCTCGATGAGCTGGGACTTCGTCTTGGGTTCGAGTTCGAAAGATCCCAGTTCGGTTGATATGACAGATTAGTCTCGGCGCAGCAGGAACGAGCCGAGGCCACGGGGCAGAGTGTCGGATCGAGTGCGGGATGGGCGCAGCGGCTCAGTGTGATGCTGCTGCCGGCCTCGCTGTATCAGCGATTGTTGAATTGGCGCGGTTTGCGGATTTCGCCGAATCCCGGCCTGGGACGGTCCTACACCGATGTCGGATGTTGGGTGACCGGGGCGAACGGTTGGCACCATGCCTGTCGCAGTGGCCGACTGCGCCATGAGCCGGTTGCACCAACAACGTCATGTGACAGGCCACCAGCACAGTCAAGTCCTCGCCATGCGTCGTAGCGGGCCGGCGGCCGGCGTGTCGGGCGAGGGTGGTCGTCCCCCGAGCGGCTCGGCGTGACTCAGCGCTGCCTTGGCATCGACGCTGGCAGGGGTAGCCATCAGGTGGTTCATTCACGCCGGGCGGCCCGTCACGGGCGGCGGCAGCGCACTCCGTCGGGTTCGATGATCGTGTGGTTGTTGCCGTCGTCGACCATGTGGGATGCGGCTGTGTAACTGCATACGGTCTCCTGCGGCGGACCCGACACCAGGGCGATGAGCACTACCGCTCCGACGGCGGGGAGCAGCACGAGGGTGACGACCTCCCACGCGCCTAGGGTGGCGTCGACGGTGGTGCTGATCTGGGTCGCCGTGGCGAGGGCTTCCCAGTGGGTGCGGATCTCTGGGTGGTGCCGCTGTCGTCCCAGTCCTCATCGCGGTCGTCGATGGACGTGGTGCCACCGACGTTCGCCTCGCGCTGCGCCGCGACCGCCTTGTCGGTGCCCGGGATCCTGACCGCCGCGGCGACCGTGCAGTACAGGCCGACGAAGCCGCTGTTCTGCAGGTGGCCGCGGAAGTGGAAGGTCCCGGCGCTGGTCAGGACCAGCTCGACCCATCCGCCGACCGACGAGACGCCGATGTGGCCCGACCGCATGACCCGGCGGGCCGGGAACTCCACGGTCTTGTCGTCGTCGGAGGTCCAGGCGATCGCGCCGCGTTCGAAATGGCTGGTGCGGCCCGTCTTGTTCGTGTCCGGGTCGGTCCAGGCCAGTTCATCGCTCACCGGCAGGCCGAGGTAACTGCCTTCCTCGCCCAGTTCCAGCCAGCGGCCCCTGATGCCGCCGTAGACGGGGTGCGCGCCGGTGGCCGGCGACCAGTAGATCGACCCGTCGTAGCCGGTGCCGTCGGCGCCGAAGCGGCGAAAGTGGTTGAACCTGCCGCGGACCGAGCCGGTGGAGGTCTCGTCGGTGATCGGGTACCCGTATGCTTCCGAACCGAACCGAACCGCTGCCAGCAGTCGCGGATCGAGCCGTGTACCTCGTACGCGCCGATGGACGGGTGCCAGTAGATCGACGCGTTCTCGAAGTGGCTGAAGCGGCCGACTCCGTCGGCGGTCGCGGTCTAGTCGGTCAGTGCAAACCCGAGCAGCGCCGGACCGCCCAGCGCGAGACACTTGCCGTAGATGCCGCCGAGGACCCACCACGCGCCAACCGCGTGCGCCGGTAGATCGCGCTGTTGTCGTAGCGCTGGACGAACCCCGAGCCGCCTTCGACGTCTCGATGTCGCCGACCTTGCCACCGGGCGCCCCGTTGAGCGCGGCGTGCTTGTCGCGGATGGCGACGACGGCCAGGACGATCGGATTGAGCTGCAGACCATGGGGAACAGCGAACTCGGACGCGGAAGCGCCCTTCTGCGCTCTGGCTCGCTGGCGGACCTTGTCAGCGCGACGGTATGACACCGGTGCATCGACGTTAATTTTCTGTCGGATTGCCGCCCCGCCCTCGCGGCGTGGGGGTCCACCGTGGTGCATATCGACGCCCGACCGGATCCCCAGGGGGCCGTAGGCGACCTCGCCAGGACAGGATGCCCGGCAGTACCGGTGACAGCGGCCGCTACCTTGGCGGCTGAAGGATGTCGATCCCTCCTGCGAAGGGCCTGATGCGATAAATACGAATCCGTCACGGCTGCCCGTTGTCGCGGCGTTCTCGGCTATCGGGGTGGTCGTGATCACCTCGTGGGTGTTCATACCTGTCCTGCTGCACCCGGAGCTGGACGCCGGCCTGGTGGCACAGATACCTGGCTTCGTCGGTGAGAACCGGGTCCAGATATGCGTGGCTTCGGGGCCCAGGTTGGCGGCTTTCGCTTGATCGTTGTTGGTGAGTTCGGGACCCACCTTGGTCAGTCTCGGATTGATCAGAACGGTGGGTCGGACTTTGCGGCGAGGCTAGGGTAGGTGGGCAGCAGCAGCGTCGGGATGTCCCGGCTGGTTGGGTGGGTCCAGGTTCCGATCAGGCTGCGTTCGGTGCGTGTGAAGCGTTCGATGGTGTCGGTGAGTCCGGGGATCTCGACGTCGCTGACCACGAAGGTGGTGCCGTTGTTGTCCTGCTTGACGACGAGGTATGGATGCGTGTCGGGTGGTGCGATGACGGCGCCGATGGACGGGAGATGGCGCATGTCGCCGTCCCAGCGGACGTAGTCGGCGGTGTCGGCGAGGGCGAGGATGGCTTGCAGCGCCCAGTGGGTGTGCGGGATGGGGTCGGCGCTGATCCAGTCGGGCAGCGGCGTAAGCGCGGTGAAGCCGTCGACGGGTTCGGTGAGGGCGTAGACGATCATGACGTCCGCGGGCGTCTGGGTCATGGGTTCGAGCTGGCGAGTTGGTTGCGGGTTTGGGCGAGGCGGTAGGAGTCGGTGCCGGTCTCGATGATGTTGCCGCCGAAGGTGAGCCGGTCGACGATCGCGGCGCAGAGTCGGGGGTCGGTGAACGTCTTGGTCCAGCCGGAGAACGCCTCGTTGGAGGCGATGGCGACGGATGCCTTCTCCTCGCGTTCGGTGAGGACCTGGAAGAGCAGTTCAGCACCGCGTTTGTCGAGTTCCATGTAGCCGAGTTCGTCGATGCAGAGCAGGTCGACGCGGCCGTAGCGGGCGATGGTTTTGGCGAGCATCTTGTCGTCAGCTGCCTCGACGAGCTCGTTGACGAGTTTCGTCGCCAGGACGTAGCGGACGCGGTAGCCGGCCATGGCGGCTTCGGTGCCCAACGCGATGAGCAGGTGGCTCTTGCCGGTGCCGGAGTCGCCGATCAGGCAGAGCGGCATGCCCTTCTTGACCCAGTCGCAGGTGGCGAGGGTGTGGATGGTGGCTGGGTCGACGGTGCCGTTGGCGTCGAAGTCGAACGCGCGCAGGCTCTTGTCGCGGGGGAACGCGGCCGCTTTGATCCGGCGTTCGGAGCGGCGCCGGGCTCGGTCGTCGCATTCGGCCATGAGCAGTTCGGCGAGGAACCCGCGGTAGGTCATCTGGCTGCGGACGGCGGCCTCGGCGAGTTCGGGGAATTGGCCGCGGATGGTCGGCAGGCGCAGCAGCCTGCAGGCGGAGTCGATCGCCGCGTCGGCGGCCTGCTCGGTGAGTCCTCGGTGGCGAGTCATGGCCTGGTCCCTTCTGCGGTGCGGCGACAGATGCGGAGCAGCTGGTCGTATGCGGTAACGGTGGGCAGTGGCCGGGTATCGGCTGGCAGCTGAGCGAGCCGGCGTTGGGTGAGGGAGACGACGTTGCCGGTCAGCCGGGCGGGTTGATCGGTGTCGGTTGGTTGGTCGTCGGCCTCGGCGAACTTGCGGGCCTGTAACGCGACCGCGTCGGCGGTGAGCGCGCCGGCGCGCAGCGCGGCGGCCAGGCCGGCGACGATGTGCTCGTGGGGCATGTGCCGGTGCAGGAGCAGGACCTCGATCAGGGCTCGGGTGCCGGCGGCGTCGCCGTGCGTCTTGCGGACGGCTGCCCACCACGCGTCGTGGACCGGGGTGAACTTGCCCGCGGCGCGGGCCTGTTCCAGCGCGGTTGAACCGGGCAGCGCGCCGGGTTTGCGCAGCAGGCCTTCCAGGTAGCGGTTGAGGTCGAGCCGGCTGCCGCTTTTGGCCATCAACCGTTCGTGCCGGGCGACCTCGATCCGACCGTCGTAGATGACCAGGTGGGAGGCGTGCAGGTGGACGCGGACCTGCCGGCCGACCAGCCGCACCGGCACTGAGTAGCGGTTCGTGCGGACGGTGACCTGGCTGTAGCGGTCGACGCGCGGGCCGAGCCAGGTCCCGGTCTCGAACGACTCGTCCGGCAACGCCACCAGCAGCGGCCGTTCGATCGCGAACAGTTCCCCGACAGTGTGGGCGCGGGTGCCGATGCGCCGGGCGTCGTCGGCGGCGTCCCACGCGTCGACCATGGCGTTGAGCTGGTCCAGCGAGTCGACTACGGGGACGGGGACGAGGTGGTTGCGGCGGAACCAGCCGATCTGGCCCTCGACGCCGCCCTTCTCGTGAGCGCCTCGCAGGCCCGGCTGGCAGTAGAAGGCATCGATGCCGAAGTGGGATCGAAACGCCGTCCAGCGGGCGGTTTCGACCCGCTGCCGAGCGAACCCGAGGACCTGGGCCACCGCCGCCCGGAGGTTGTCGTAGCGGATCTTGCCGGTGGGGACACCGCCGAGCGTGGTGAACGCATGGACATGCCCCTCCAGGAACGCCTCCTGACCACCCGAGATGAAGATCCGGTGGACGGTCTTGCCGGAGAATGAGAGTCGCAGTGCGAACAGCAAGCAGGTCACCAGCTCGCCGCGAAGGTTGACGGCGACCTCGCCGAAGTCGACTTCCGCCTCAGCGCCCGGCCGGTGCGTCTGCGGGAAGAACACGTCGATCGGTCCCCGGCCCGCCTCGGCTCGGATCTTCGGTTTGCGGTCCGCGACGTAGGCACGGACCACCGCGTAGGACACGTCGATCATGTCGTGCTCGGCGATCAGCCGGTCGTAGATCCGTTTCACGGTGTGCCGCTGCTTGCGGGGCGCGTCCAGGTCCGCGCGGAGAATGCCGTCGATGATCGGCTTGAACTCATCCAGCTTCGACGGCCGCGGGGGCAGCGGCTTGCGCGGCTGCGGCCACGCCGACTGCAGCGCCGAACGCACCGTGCGGCGGCTCACCCGATACTGACGAGCCAACGCCCGCACGGACATACCGGCCCGCGAGTCCCGTCGGATCGCCGCGAACAGGTCGACCTTCGACATCGGCGCCATCGGCAGGCTCCCGTCCAGACCAGCCGATGCTCCCACCAGCCAAGGCGGGCCCGAAACTCACGAACATCGAAAACCACCCGAGCGAGATAGTCCCCGAACTGGCAAACAAACCGCTGGTCACCCCTGGCAGACGGCATGCCCACCGATGTCCCTGAGCACAGAGGATCGAGAGATCATCTTGTGGATGCAGCGGCCGCCACCGGCTCGTCGATGCTGTGTCATCATGCTGCCGTGGCTGAGGAGCGGGCTGACTTGCGCAACATGGTCGACGACATCATGCGGGCCTGCGAGACGGACGAGTACTGGTTGCCGGACCCCGACATGCGGGCTTCGCTGCACGGTCTGGTCGCTGACGATCCGCGGTCCGTCACGGTGGGCCTGGCGTATCTGTGGGACCGCTCGTTCATCGAGTATCCGAACGTATTCCCGTCGGCGGTGCCGGCCGTCCGGTACGTGCTGGCGCTGCTGGACCGCAGGGTAGGCGGCGATATGGTGATCCGGAGCCCGGACGGCAGACTCCGGCCGTTGCGAGGCCATCTGCTGACCTGGTTGTCGTTCGTCGCGGAAGCAGTCGGTGACGTCCGCGTCCGTAAGTTCGTTGAGCTGGCTGGCTATTCGCCGCTGGAGTACCCGAACTCGGCGTGGCACGCTGTCCGGCGGCTCCGTTCCCAGATGTACGATGCCGCCGCCGCGTTTCTGGACGATCCGGACGCCGGTGTTCGACAGGAGGCGATAACTGTGGCGGTGGTGCTCGTACGAGTTTCGGAGCTTGCCGTCCACCGTGAGCGCATCGCCGCCGCGGCGCGAGCATTTCTGGACGCCTGCACGGACCCGGTGCGCAGACGATGGGCGGATGAAGCATTCTGCGAGTTGAGCCCGACGTACATCGCCGACGAGCCGGTACGGACGCAGCCGGAACTCGATCGGATGAACTGACCGCCCGATTCGTGGCGGAGAGCGCAAGGGACGTCGCTGGCGACTCGACGGCGCTGGGCCGCCGACCGTCAGACCGTCCACATGGGTGGGCCCTGAACTCACGAACACAAGAATTGGACCTCAGCCGGTGGGCCTCGATCTCGCATATAAACGGGTCCCGAAATCGGCTCTGGCACAAATTTCGTGAAAGATCCTCTTAGGAACGCGCCGTCTCAGCCGCGACTGTCAACGCTTGCTCTGCCTCCGCGCCGAGTTCGTGCTCGGTGAGCAGCGCGCTGGCGGCGGCGAGGTCGGAGGCCGTGTCCGCTCCGGTGCGTGCTTTGAGTTCTGCGCGATAGAGCAGTGCCTCGAACTTTTCGATCGGCGGTGCGTCGGGGTGGCGGATGAGACCTGCGTCGAGCACTACGATCGCCTGGGCGTCGTCGCCGCGGGAGTCTCCCTGCCGTGCGGCGACGTCGATCACCCGGCCCAGGCCGGATCGTCGTTCCGTCGGGTCGTCCTCGGACGAACCCTCCCGGTAGAAGCGGAGCCAGTTGCCGCCGACATCAACGATCGAGAATCCGGTGGCGGTGCCGGCCTTGCGCCGCGGCGGGAGCAGGCGCGGGATGCCCTTGATCGGAACCTTGCCGAATCGTTCCCGCAGTCCGGCCTTGAACGCGTCGTGTCGCTCACCGGGCTCTGCGACGGTGATGATGGCGCTGCCGTACGAGGTTGCCGGGTCGAAGCCGTCGATGGTGAACAGGTGGATCGCGATGTCGTCCAGCTCCACGACCGCGCAGGGGTAGGGGCGGCGCTGCTGGAAGCTGACGGTGAACCCGAGCGCGACGTAGAACGCGAGTGCGTCATCCAGGTCCGCGCACGGCAACACGGGGTAGGTGCGTTCGCCGGCCATCCGGTCCCTTCCCGCCGAGTGTCACCATTTTACCTCAGCCTGATCATGACCATGTCACGCCGACTCGGCCGCACCGGCCACTGGTAGCCCAAATTCGCGGACGCTCACTTAGGATGCAGGATTCTCTTGCGGAGACGACCGGACGCAAGTGCTAGATCATTCACGGAAAGTGCGCCAGAACCCCGAAATCACGGACGAAGCCAGATACCCGACGTGGTCGACCGTATCCAGGTTCAGCAGGTCCAGGCTGGGCTCCGCGACGGCGTCCGCTCTGCGATGCTGCAAGGGGCTGCCGGAATTCTCGTGGTGATCGGTGCGATAGCCGCCTGGCTGCAGGTGCGCGTCGGCAGGGAAAGCCACGTCACAGGGCTGTTGGCTCGTGCCATCGACCATGTCGGCAGTGACAATCCTGATGTCCGGGTCGGTGGGATCTACACCCTGGAGCGGATCGCGAGGAACTCCGCCGAAGATCGGCTCAGCGTCATGTTCCTGCTGGCGACCTTGATCCGGCGCCGGGTCCCGTGGAATCGCCCTGACGGGTCCGGAACCGCAGGCTTCACCGAAGACGTCGACATGGCGCTGCCGTGGCTGAGGGTCCGGCAACCCGAGGCGCAGACAGCGATCCATGTGTTATCGCGTCGGCTTGTCGACCCGATGACGGCTCGGCTGTATCTCGCCCGAACGGATCTGGGCGGCGTCCAGGTCAACGACGGCGGCAGGCTCGGCAACGCCAACTTCAACCACGCCAACCTCGCGCGCGCCTGGCTGCAGGGCGTGCTACTCGACCACGGCACCTTCAAAGGCTGCGATCTGAGAGCGGCCAACCTTCGGCGAGCCTCGCTGATCAGCGCGGACCTGCGAGGCGCCAGCCTGCGGAACGCGGATCTTCGTGACGCCGACCTGCGCGGAGCGCTACTGTCTACCGCTGATCTGCGGGGCACACGCCTGACCGGCGCGGACCTGAGCGACGCTGTTATGGACGGCGTGGTGGCCGACGAAGCGACGGCCTGGCCCGACGGCTTCGGCACACGCGGCAACGGCTGAAATCAGAAGGCCGGCGACGAGGCACGCGAGGTCGGGTTGGTGGCGCACCGGTAGCGATGCATCCAGTCCCAGTCGGCTTCGCCGGCTGCCGATGTTGCGGCGTCGCCCTGCCGGCAATGAGCGCAGGATATTCGGCCTGTGCCGAACCCGGTGCCGAACGGCATTGCACACGACTGCATGATGCGGAAGAGCTGCCTGGCGCTGTAGCGCTTTAGGCAGCGGAGGATGTCGCCGGGGGTGCGGCCTTCGCCGGTGCGTCGGGTGATGTAGTCGCTGGTGGCGGGGTGATTCATGCGGCGGCGTGTGATAACGATGGTGTGGAGGGCGGCATTGAGGGCGCGGTCGCCGCCGCGGTTGAGGCGGTGGCGGTGGTGTCGGCCGGAGCCGGTGATGAGGGGGCTGACTCCGGCGAGGGAGGCGAACGCGGCTTCGCTGCGGACCCGGCCGCGGTGTGACCATGCTGTGAGCAGCGTCGCGGCGGCGCACGGACCTACTCCGGGTTGGACGAGCAGCGCCCCGCAGATCTGGCTGGCAAGCGCGCGGAGTTGCTTGTAATTGGCGGCGAGGATGTTGTCGAGGTCGGTGATCTGCCGGGCGAGCAGGTTCAGTTGTTGCAGGCGGATGCTGTCTTCCAAGTCCGTGTCGGGGCTTGCGTGTATGGCCAGGACCGTGCGGACCTGGGCTGCGGTCGGGAGACCGCGCAGGGTCTCGCGCAGGCTGGTCGCGGTCAAAATCAGTGATTTGAACAGATTGACGGTCGCGGTGCGGGTGTCGGTGTGGTGCCGCCGGGTGACCAGGAGCATCCGCAGTGCCTCACGGGGTCCGTCCGCGCGTGGGGTGGCCAGCTGGGCGTGGGACAGGGCGGCCCGGACGGCGTGCACTGCGTCGAGGGCATCGGACTTGCCGCCCCGTCGCCGCGTACCGCTGACGGGCTTCGGCGCCTCGACGACGATGTGGCCTGCGGCGAGCAGATGCCGGACCAGACCGTGGCCGTGGGATCGGGTGCCTTCCACCGACCAGCACACCGGTACCTCAGCTGGGACCAGGTCGGACGCCCACGCCGTCAGTCGCTGGTTTCCCGCCAGGTCCGCCGGGACCTGGATCTCGCCGTGGATCCGGCCGAGGTGGTCCACGATCGCCGCGGCGTGGGTGTCGGTGTGGGTGTCGACGCCAACGACCCAGCCCGGATCAGGCTGACCGCGGTCGGATTGTTCTGTCACGATAGGCACGGCGGTGCCTCCCTTCGTCTGGCGGTAGCCGTCGTCACGGCGTCGGCCCGGGAAGGCACCTGGCGGCACATCTGTGATGAGTCACGTGCTGCGAACACGGACAGGCTTCTGATCAGGCCAGCAAGGCACAACGGGTCGACGCCGGCCGTGCCTGCGGACGAGTCACCAAAAGGACACGCCACCCAGACGGTCAGATCGATAATGAGTCACACCGACACGACCGGCACCAACCTAACGGATCACGAACCCCGGGCCCGATCACCAACTACATAGAAGCGTCACCAACACACCACGACTTCGAAACACGGCCTAGTCAACTACAGCCAGCGACGCGACGTGCTGTCAACCCGGTCCGTCCCACCCGACGAGTGGCAGGCCCTCACCGTCGATCTCATCGCCGGCGAAAGACCCCGGCCGCCACGGTTCCGCGCGACCGACTGGGGCCAGCCGAAGCGCCTACTCGCCTCCGTCGTGGTCTGGATTCACCTGACCCAAAGCGAATACTTCTTCGCCCCGAGAATGGCGACCTGCGCAACCAAGGTCCGGCGTGACCTCTACGGGCAGTGGCGCCGCTTCCACGGCAAACGCCCATACCGCCATCACATCAGTCTCAAGGCGCGCCTCGTCACATACATGAACGAACTCGCCCACCGCATCGACGGTGACGGAGACCTGACGGCCAGGACACCAGCCCTCAGTGCCACAGCCACCCCGACTTTGCCTTCGCCTGGCTAAAGGATGAGCGAAATTCCCTGCTGACGCGCGAATTGAAAGATGTTAGGCGCAGCCACTACGTCAAGCATGTCCTCGACTTCACGATTGCGCTTTGCACTGCCAAGACCGACGCTGATGAACGACAGGCGAGGATGAGAACGCAACACCTCAAATGCGCTTACAGGAAGTCGAGAGTTGGAGACGCTAAGTTGCTCAAGGTTCGGAGCCGTCACAAGACCTTCGAGGGCATTATCCGCCTGCATGCTGCGCAGACCGTCAAGATCCGCACGAACCAATGCGGCGTTCGCGCTAAAGTCAGGAAGAAGGCTAACGCCTGACAGCGTGTCAAGCCACAACCATTCCAACTTGGACAAGTCGCGGACGGGGCTCAGGTCGGCCAGGCGACGGGTTTGCCTGATGCCTAGAAAGCGCAGGCTGGGGAACTGTGCCAGCCAGTGCGAGTCAGTTAGCGAGCCAAGTGTGAGCACAAGTGATTCGAGGTCCGGCAACGCCACTATAGGTAGGACCTGATCGAACCGGAGCCTCCATAGCGACAGGACACGCAGCTCGTGGTTGCGAGCAACCAGCTCAGACAACCCTCGATGGTGTCCGACCACCCGCAGCCCGGAGAGCCGGGAGAATTTGAGCGGCGTCAGGTCGAGCGGCCTTTTCGTCTCGCCGAGATCTAGATACTCGAGGTCATCAGGCAGAACGTTTAACCGCGACACGTCATCCAGCAGCATTAAGTTGCTGACGCTGAAGCGCCGGAGCTCAGGAAACAAACGGAGGAAGTCCAGACCCGCAAGTTCCTGACTGTATCCGTACACGCGCAGAGTGACGTGTGGACATTGCTCGAGAACCTGCGCGAGCAACTGGTAGTCGTCGTTGGTAAGTGGCTCGTCGAATTGGACTCGCTCAACGTCCGGAACAGCGACCTTAAGGTGATCCCTGTCCAGGGGTGACTCAAGTTCTAGAAACTGGTACATAGAACGACTCCGAGACCCTTCCACGTACTGCCAAGTGTCTTAATCCGTGTGCACATCCTCCGACCCACATGATCGACCGCAACCGCGAGGTCGCCCAGCACCTCACGCAGTTGCTCGGCCAACCGCTGGCCACCCCGGCCGGGTAATCGACCACGGCGACCTGGGCTGCGCTCATCGGGGAACGGCATTTCCGCACGCTACCGCGATCGCATAGACGCTGAGGCCGACTGTCGCCCGGAGGGCCATCTGCCGGCCCTCGCCATACCAGCTTCACACCTCGAGGTGATCGTGCGGCTAACTAACCTGCTCATTGGCCAACTAAGAGAGCTATTCACTCGATAGACATCGATTAACGGCCGGAGCGTTTGGTCAACCTGTGATCTGTCGGAGGTAGACGACGACCCGTCCGCGGGTAGATCACCTGGCTTGTGACAACTCAACCGATCTTCGCGGACAGGCCGCCACGGGTAGAGACTATGACGGGCCTGACCGGCGATCAGGTCGACCGGCTCGTCCTCGACGTCTACGCCCACGGCAGCCTGGACCCAGCGCGCCGCCGTGCCGTCGGCCCGTACCGCACGGTGCTGATGGTCCTGCTCTACCTGCGCCACAACCTGTCGCAGACGCTGCTGGCCGAGCTGTTCGACTGCTCCCAGACCGTGTCCCGCCTGATCGGCCGGATCGCCCCGGTCGTCACCACGGTGCTCGCCCCGGTCGCCGAGCAGGTCGCCGCCCGGGATCTGCGCTCCACCGTGCGCGTCGACGGGTTCCTCGCCCCGACCGGCGACCGACGCAAGGACACCTACACCTCGGGCATGTATTCCGGGAAGCGGCACCGGTGTGGGTTCAACATCCAGGTCGTCGGCTCCTTCCACGGCCGGCTTGTGCTCACCGGAGCGCCGCAGCCAGGAGCGATGCACGATGCGAAAGCCTGGCGCGAGTCCGGACTCGCCACCAGGTTCGAAGGCCGGCTGCACGCCGACGGCGGACCAGGCGGCTTCGCCGACGCCGCCTACACCGGCACCGGCCTGTGCGTGCCCCACCGAAGACAGAAAG
>NZ_VIQO01000043.1 GCF_007483665.1 Catellatospora sichuanensis | reverse complement strand
CGCACCCGCGCCCGAGCCGGCCCCTGAGCCCGCTCCCGCGCCGCCGCCCGCACCGGCTCCCGCGCCGCCCGCACCGGCCCCGGCGCCCGCCGCGGACCCGGTGGCCGCGCCGACCGAGCAGCCCGGTCCGGTCGTGGTGGTCGTGCAGTCCGGCGACCCCACCGGGACCGCGCCCGGCGCCGACCCGGCCCAGCAGGGCACGGCCGCACCGGCCGAGCCGGTGGCCGCGAGCGAGAGCTCGGACGGCATCGGCGGCGAGGAGCTGCTCATCGGTGGAGCCGGCCTGGCCGCGGGTGCGATCGCGGGCGGCGTCGCCGGCGCGGTGGCGGGCAAGGTCTTCAAGTCCGACGAGGACGGGACCGAGGCCACCGCGACGGTCTGACCGTCCGCACCAGACATGCCGGGCAGCAGGGGTGTGCACCCCCGTCGCACCTCTGCTGCCCGGCAGCCGCGCCGACATCTCACACATCGACTAACCGCCTGAACGGATCACCGTCGTAAAGCAGTCAGCCGAGAGCGTGCAGCCGTTCGGCCGCCTATGATTCGGCTCGCCGCACGGCTCCATACCCCTTGAAAGGCCGAACGATGTTGTGCCACGCCTGCCATGTGCACCTGCGGCGGGACTACCCGTACTGCCTGCACTGCGGCACGCTGCGCAAGGGCGCCGTCGTGGACTCCTACGCGGCGCCGGAGCTGCGGTGGTCCGACGCCGCGGGCGAGCGGGTCCACCCGCTCGTCAAGCCCACCACCACGATCGGCCGCAGCCCCGACAACGACATCGTGCTCGACGACGCCAGCGTCTCGCGCCATCATGCCCGGGTCGTGCGCAACGCCGAGGGCTTCCACCTGGAGGACCTCAACTCGTTCAACGGCACCACGATCGGCCGGCGCACCTTCCACGGCGACTGGGCCCCACTGCCGGACGAGTCCAAACTGCACATCGGCGATATACCGCTGCGATTCGCGCAGCCGCGATCGGCGGCGATCGGCTCCAAGACGATGGTGCGTGGCGTCGAGCACAGCATCCTGCTGCCCGCCGACCAGCCCGAGACCGCGCCGACGGCCACCGGCCCGCTGACGGCGCGGCCGCGGCGGCGCAGCGGCTGGGCGCTCAAGCAGGTGCCGGACATGCGCGGCGACCAGCAATGGGTGCTGCGCAACACCCGCACCGGCCAGTACCTGCAGCTCGACGACCGCGACGTGTTCCTGTGGCACCAGCTCGACGGCGAGAACACCGTGCGTGACCTGCTCTTCGCGTACGCCCAGCGCTACGGCGAACTGGCGCTGCCCCGCATCGAGCGCACGCTGCGCACGTTCGTGGCGCTGGAGCTGGTGCGCGGCGTGCACGGCCAGCGCGAGGCCGAGAAGCCGCCGCTGCTCAAGCGATTCGGGCGGGCGGTGCTGAAGACGCTGCTGCGCACGGAGGTGTCGGTCAGCGGCCTGGACGGGCTGTTCACCCGGATGTACCGGTCGTTCGGCTGGCGCTTCTTCACCCGTACCGGCGTGTTCGGGCTCTGGTTCTGCATCATCGGCGGCATCTACGCGATGACCGTGGCCAGCGTGAGCCAGAACCTGTTCGACATCAACGGCGCGGGCATCTGGGGCACCGTCGTCATCGCCGCCGGCTACCTGTTCGCGCTGATCGTGCACGAGTCGGCGCACGCGCTCGCCGTCAAGTCCTACGGCCGCACCGTCACCCGCGGCGGCTTCATGCTGATGATGGGCATGCCGTTCGCCTTCGTGGACACCTCCGACATGTGGTTCGGCAGCCGCTGGTCGCGCATCGTCGTGACGCTGTCCGGACCGCTGTCGACCGCGGCCATCGCCGGGATGCTCGCCGCGGCCGCCGCCTGGGTGCCCGCGCCGCAGGTGTCCGGCATGGCCTACCAGCTGGCCTTCGGCCTCTACCTGAACACCCTGTACAACCTCAATCCGCTGATGCCGCTGGACGGTTACCAGGCGCTCGCGGACGGGCTGCGGCTGCCGCGCCTGCGCGAGGAGGCGTCGGCCTACTTCACCAAGGGCATCTGGTCCGACATCAAAGCGGGCCGCAAGCCCGGCATCAAGCAGATAGGCATGGCGGCGTACGGCTTCACCGCCGTCGTCGGCACCGGCCTGTTCGTGCTGCTGGGCTTCCTGGCCTGGCGCGACCGGCTCGGCGGGCTCGTCGAGGAGTACCTGCCGCCCGGTATCGACGTGCTGGTCGTCGTGCTGGGCATCGGCCTGATCATGTTCCCGATCTGGTACCGGCTGTTCCGCAAACTGACCGGCTTCATCAAGTCCCGTAAGGCCGCGACCGCGGAGGTGACGGCATGACTCAGCCCATCATGTGGACCGTGCCCGGCTACGTCGAGATCCGCGAGCTGGGGCGCGGCGCGTCCGGCCTGGTGGTGCTCGCCGAGCACGAGGCGACCCAGGTCAAGGTCGCCATCAAGTACCTGGCCGAGCACCTGCGCGACGACGAGAACTTCATCCGCTCGTTCCGGGCCGAAGCCCGGGTCATGTCCGAGGTGGAGTCGCCGCAGATCGCGCGGCTGTACGAGTACATCGAAGCGCCCGGCGGCGCGGCGATCGTGATGGAGCTGGTCGACGGCGTCGCGCTGCGCGCGATCCTGCGCGAACAGGGCCCGACCGAGCCCGAAGCGGCGCTGGTCGTGCTGAAGGGCTCGCTGCTCGGCCTGGCCGCCGCCCACGACCGCGGCGTCGTACACCGCGACTACAAGCCCGAGAACGTGCTGGTGAACGGCGAGGGCCAGAGCAAGTTGGCCGACTTCGGCATCGCCGCGCGCAGCGGCCGGCAGGGTCCGCTCGCCGGCACGCCCTCGTACATGGCTCCCGAGCAGTGGGCCGGCGCACCCGCCAGCCCGTCGACCGACATCTACGCGGCGACCGCCACGTTCTTCGAGTGCCTGGCCGGGCAACCGCCGTTCCGCGCCCCCGGCGACATCCAGGGCCTGCGCCGCCAGCACGAACAGGCACCCGTCCCGGTGGAGATGGTTCCGGAGGCCGTACGCGGACTGGTGCGGCGCGGGCTGGCCAAGGACGCCAAGCAGCGCCCCAAGGACGCCACGACGTTCCTGCGCGAGCTGGAGGCAGTCGCCGGGGCCGGATACGGGCCGGAATGGGAGGAGGAGGGCCGCAGCAAGCTGGCCCGCCGCGCGCTGCTGCTGGCGTTGCTGTTCCCGCTGGCCGCGGTGCAGGCCAACGCCACCGCCATCGGCACCACCATCCTCGGTATGTCCCGCAAAGCGTTCACCGTGGCAGCCAGTGTTACCGCACTGGTGCTGATCCTGGGCGGGGCCGGAGCCGCGGCACTGTGGCCGACGAGCACCAGTCCGACGCCGCTGCCCAGCGCGACCGCGGACGCATCGCCGTCGCCGAGCGAGTCGCCGTCGCCCTCCCCGTCACCGAGCCCGTCACCGTCGGAGAGCCCGTCCCCGTCGCCCTCTCCGTCGGACGAGCCGCAGCCGAGCCCGAGCAAGAAGCCGTCCCCGTCGCCCTCGCCGTCCCCGTCCCCGCCCCCGACGCCCACCATCGGGGCCTTCGTGCTGAACCTCGACCGTGGCAACGTGTGCATCCTCAAGGCATGCACGGAGAGCATCTTCGCCAACACGACGTTCCGGCCGACCGGTTCCGGCCAAGCCCGGGTCTACATCGAGTTCATTCAGTCCAGTGACGGCAAGAATCCTGCCGCGTCAGCCGCTGCTCCGACGTCCAAGGACTTCACCGTCCCAAGCAGTGAGCCATACACCTACAGTAAATCGATGGCCATCGGTCAGGCTTGCGGCAACTACTACTACTCGATCGTCAAGGCATGGATCGTTGTCGGAGGGAAGACCGTCATGAGTGACACAAAGTCGATCTACTGCGGGCCGATCATCAGATGAGTGCCTTGATCGGGGGCAAGTACACCCTGCTGGATGCGGGGCGGGCCGGACGGCTCGGCACGTGGCACACGGTGTCCACAGCAGAGGGCAAGCAGCGCGGCGCGCTGCGCCTAGAGGACCGGGGTCTGACCGACCCGGTCGCGGCGCGGCGGCTCGCCGACGCGATCGGCGCCCAGGCCGCGCTGCGCGTGCCGGGCCTGCTCAACGTCATCGACCAGGTGACGGAGCGGCACAGCTGGCTGATCACCAATGCGGCGCCGTCGCCGACGGTGGCGCAGGCGCTGACGGCCGGGGTGACGCTGCCGCCCGCGGTGGCCGCGCTGATCGCCACCGACACCGCGCAGACGCTGCTCCGGCTGCACCAGGCCCAGCTGGCGCACGGCGAACTGAACGCGCACGGCGTGGTGATCAGCGCCGGGGGCGCGGCCCTGCTGGCCGAGGCCGGTTACGGGCACGCCGTGCTCGGCACCACGCCCGGTCCGGGGCATGACGCGGCCGGGTGGTCCCGGCTGCTCGCCCAGCTCGCGGACGCCTGCCGCGACACCGATACCCAGCAACTGCTGCGCCAGGCCGGGCAGCAGGCCGAGGCGATCGGCGGCAGCGCCGGCCTGACCGCCGCGCTGACCACGCTCAGCGGAGCGGCACAGCGGATCACCGGTTTCGGCGACCGCGCCGCGCTGAAGGCGCTCGCCGCGCAGATGCACCCGCTCTCCGCCGCCCCGGTCTCCGCACCTCCGGTGTCCGCTCCTCCGGTATCCGCGCCACCGGCCTCCGCTCCGCCGGTCTCGGCTGCGCCAGTGTCCGCGCCGCCCGCATACCCGCCGAGCGGTGTGCCCGCGGCCGAGGAGACGGTGCGGCTTGCCGAGGGCTCGCACTCCGCGCCGCCGCCGGTGCCACCGCAGACGCCGCGGGCCGCGCCGCCGACCGCCGTCATGCCGGTGGTGCCGCCGGACGGGGCGACCCGCCTGGGCAACCGCGCTGCCGAGGAGCAGCGCAAGTCCGGCGCGTATCAGCCAGGCCGGGCCGCACCACCGCCCGCGCAGCAGGACGTCAACCTGCGGTTCGGGCAAGGTGTGCCGCCCGCGCCGCCCGCCTGGCAGATGGCCGCCGCGCAGGCCGCCCCGCCGCCCCGGCGCAAGAAGTCGGTCGGCAAGCGCATCGCCGCGTTCTTCAGCGCGCTGACCACGGTCGCGCTGCTGGTCATCGCAGGCTATGTCGCCTGGACCTGGTGGCAGGAGAACAACAACGCCGTTCAGGTCACCAAAGTCACCGTCACGCCGGTCATCCCGCCGACCACCGCCGAATGCGACGTGAACGTCGACGTGGTGGGCCTCATCGAGACCGACGGCCAGGCCGGGAAGATCACGTACCAGTGGCTGCGCAACGACGGCGAGACCTCCGTCGCGCTGGAGCAGGCGGTCAAGAAGGGCCAGCGCAGCGTGCAGGTGCACCTGTTCTGGCGCTTCCAGGGCAAGGGCACCCGCGACGCCGAGGCCACCCTGCGCATCTTGAAGCCCACCGTCATCCAGGGCACGTCGAAGTTCACGTACTCCTGCAAGTGACGCACGGACGCTGAGCCCACCCGCCGTCCAGCGGGTGGGCTCAGTCGTGCGGCGAGGTGGCCGCGCCGGCGATCAGGTATCGCTGTCCAACAGGTCGGCCAGGATCAGCTGCTCCACGGCGTATGCCCATTCGGGGCAGCGGTGCCGCCGGCAGTGCACGCACATGTCGGTGGCCGGGTCGTCGCCGTGGACGGCGATGGCCTGCCAGTACCGTCGCGCCAGCTCATCCGGAATCGGGGCGTGCCCCTGCGGAGGAGTGCTCACGCGGACACCGCCTCGGCGTCCGCCCGGTGCCGGACGAGCCGGGGCGACCGGGCACGCATGACCTGCTCACGCGACACGCGATGGGTGCACGCACCGCAGACCGCACCGACCGCGCCGCCGCAGGACGAACACCAGCTCGCCGCATGTCCGCGCAGGAACCATCCGGCGAGCATGGCCAGCAGTACGACCATGCCGAGTCCGGCGATGGCCAGATAGACTGCCATGAACCACCTCCAGTGGAGTTGTGGTGGAGGCGGGGCGCCGGGGCCAACCAGTCAGCCCCGCCTCCGGCTTATGACAAGCACTCGTCAGCGGCTGGACCGATGGCCCGAGGCAGTGACAAGCTGTGTCCGTTGTGGATTACACTACTGATCGATTCCTATTTTAGGAACCTAAGTTTGGCCGCCACACTCTCTTCGGCGGCGGCGGATCAGCAAGGAGTCCGGCACGTGGACAACCCCACGATTCAACGTCGACGACTCGGCCAAGCCCTTCGCCGTGGGCGCGAAGCCGCCGGGCGCACTCAGGAAGAGGCCGGTCGCGTTATCGACGCGGCGGCCACGAAGATCAGCCGAATGGAACTCGGCCAGTCCGGCATCAAGATCCATGACCTCAACGCGTTGCTGGAGTTCTACGGTCTAGTCGACGAGCCTGCCGAGGCCCTGCGCGATTTGGCACGCGCGGGACGCCAACGCGGTCGTTGGAGTGGGCGAAACATCCCGGACTGGTTTCGGCAATACGTCGACCTGGAGGCCGCCGCGTCAGAAGTCCGCTGGTACCAGTCCGAGATCATGCCCGGCATCCTGCAGACCGAGGAGTACATCCGCGCCATGGGACCGGGTGATTCCGGTGGAGCCGATGACCATGTGGCACTGCGCAAAGAGCGCCAATCCCTGCTGACTCGCGACGACGCGCCCGACTTCGCGGTCATCATCAGCGAATCGGCACTGCGCAGACAGGTCGGTGGTTCGGAGGTCATGCGCACCCAACTGCGGCACGTGGCACGGACGGCGGCGCAGGCGATCATCTCGTTGCAGGTGTTGCCATTCGACGCCGCGACATATACGACGTCGAGCTTCGCCTTCACCCTGCTGCGGTTCAACCAGGATGCCGGTTCGGACGTCGTCTACCTGGAGGACTACACGAATGCGTATTACCTTGATGATCAGGAGACGGCGCGTGGCTACTCTAGGCTGTGGAATCGGCTGAGTGCCGCCGCGCTCGGCCCGCAGGAGTCCGTGCGGCTGATCGAGAAGATCGCCGAGGAGCTTCGCCTGTAACACCGATGGAGATGATCACAGCATGGCGAGTTCGGATTTCGACCAGGCGGAGTGGCGCAAGAGCTCCCGTAGCGACAACAACGGCGGGCAGTGCGTCGAGGTTGCCCTGACCACGACGACCATCGGGGTCCGGGACAGCAAGGACCGTGACGGCACGGTGCTCACCTTCGCCGCCGAGGGCTGGGCCGCGTTCCTCACCGGGGTCAAATCCGGCGAGTTCGACCGCTGACTGCTGGAGCCGACCATGCAGGTGAACCTCGTACAAGGCGACATCACCCGCCAGGAAGTAGACGCGATCGTCAACGCGGCCAACTCGTCGCTGCTCGGCGGCGGTGGCGTGGACGGGGCGATCCACCGCAAGGGCGGCCCGGAGATCCTCGCCGAGTGCCGGGCGCTGCGCGCGTCCCACTACGGCCGGGGCCTGCCCACCGGCCAGGCCGTCGCCACGACCGCGGGCAAGTTGCCTGCACGCTGGGTGGTGCACACCGTGGGACCCGTGTACAGCGCCACCGAGGACCGAGCCGAGCTGCTGCGTGACTGCTACCGCAACGCGCTGCGGGTGGCGGGCGAGCTGGGCGCGCGTACCGTCGCCTTCCCGCTGATCTCCTCGGGCGTCTACCGCTGGCCGATCGACGACGCCGTACGCCAGGCCCTGGATGTGCTGGAGAACGCCGATACCACGGTCGAGGAAGCCACGCTGGTGCTTTTCGACGAGCCCGCCTACCGGACCGCATCGGGCATCCAGGCCGGTCGGAGCTAGGTCTCGCCGCGCGAGTCGTGGTGCAACCTCGCAGGTTGTCGCAGCGAACAGAACCAGCACTGGCTGGCGTCACAGTGGGACCGCCGTGTTGGGGCCCTCTACGGTCAGGAAATCACCGCAGTCAGTGCCGAGACGAAGCCGTCGGTGGTGCGTTCGTCCCGCACGGCCACGCGCAGCCAGTCCGGGCCCAGCCCTGGGAAGGTGTCGCCGCGGCGCACCGCGTAGCCCGCGTCGCGCAGGCGACTGCGTACGCCCAGGCCGTCGGCGACCTTGAGCAGCACGAACGAGCTGGCCGGCGTGCCCGCGACGACCACCTGGGGCAGTTGCCGCAGCGCCGCGAGCAGGTGCTCGCGGCGGGCGGTCAGCTCGTGGGCGATCAGCTCCTCGGCCGCGACGGCCGCGGGTGTGGCGCAGGCGGCCGCCGCGGCGAGCGCGGGCGTCGACACCGGCCACAGCGGCTGTACGGCGGCCAGGCGGCGCACCAGGTCCGGCGCGGCCAGCAGGTAGCCGACGCGCAGCCCGGCCAGCGCCCAGGTCTTGGTGAGGCTGCGCACCACCACCAGGCCGGGCAGGTCGCGCCGGGCGGCCAGCGAGTGCGGCTCGCCGGGGATCGTGTCGGCGAACGCCTCGTCCACCACCAGCACCCGGCCCGGCCGGGCCAGGCTCGCGACCGTGTCGGCGGGGTGCGCGACCGAGGTCGGGTTGGTCGGGTTGCCGAGCAGCACCAGGTCGGCGTCGTCGGGCACGGCCGCCGGGTCCAGCGTGAACGGCTCCGGCAGCAGAGCGCGGTCCACCCGGTGCCCGCCGGCCAGCAGCGCCGCCTCCGGCTCGGTGAACTGCGGGTGCACCACCACCGGCTGCCGGGCCTCACGCAGCCCGTGCGCGAGCAGCGTGAACGCCTGTGCGGCACCGGCGGTGAGCAGCACCTCGTCCGGGTCCCGGCCGTGCCGGGCGGCGATCGCGGCCCGTGCCACGGTGCCGTCGGGGTAGGCGTCCAGACGGCTCAGCGACGCCCGAATCGGTTCGGCCAGCCATGTCGGCAGCGGAGCCTGCCGGACGTTCACCGCGAGGTCGATCAGACCGTCGCCGACCTCGACGTCACCGTGATGCCCGAGGTCGTAACCGTCCGGGCCGCTCACCGGCGCTGCCCGTTAAGAAGGGCACCTTCCTCTACGGAAAGCGTTAAGAAGGTGCCCTTCCTTCGCCTGAAGCGCCCGAAGGGCCCGAGGTGGGTGAGGCGGCCGAGGTGGGTGAGGCGGCCGAGGTGGGTGAGGCGGCCGAGGTGGGTGAGGCGGCCGAGGCGGGTGGCGGCGGCGAGGGTGGCGGCGGAGAGGCCGACGGCGGCGGAGAGGGTGGCGGCGCGGCGGATGTCGCGGGTGCGGGGGCCGGGGCCGTCGCCGAGGGTGGGGCGGGTCTCGGAGCGGCCGAAGTAGACGTTCGTGCCGCCGAGGCGTACGCCGAGAGCGCCGGCGAAGGCCGACTCGCACTGGCCGGAGTTGGGGCTGGGGTGGGCGCCTCCGTCGCGGCGCCAGACGGCGGCCGTACGCCCGGGCGAGCCGGACACCAGCGGCGCCGAGACCGTGGCCAGGGCGGCGGTGAGGCGGGACGGGAGCAGGTTGGCGGCGTCGTCGAGGCGGGCCGATGCCGTGCCGAACCGGGCATAGCGCGGCGAGCGGTGCCCGACCATGGCGTCCAGGGTGTTCACGGCCCGGTAGCCGACGAGGCCGGGCAGCCCGGCCAGCGCGCCCCAGACCAGTGGTGCCACCTCGGCGTCGGAGGAGTTCTCCGCGATCGACTCGACCGTCGCGCGGGCCAGGCCCGGCTCGTCCAGTGCGGACGGGTCGCGGCCGCACAGGTGTGACAGCCGGGCGCGGGCCGCGGCCAGGTCGCCCCGCTCCAGCGCCCCGGCCATCAGGCCGCCCTCGCGGCGCAGGCTGCGCCCGCCGAGCACGGCCCAGGTCCCGGCCGCCACCAGCACGGTACGCAGCACCGGCCGCTGCCGCGTGGCCCGCTGCGCGAGCACCGCCGCCGCCACCGGCAGCCCGACGGCCAGCGCGGTGAACGCGGCCCCGGCCCGGCGCGAGTCGGCATACGTGTACCGCTCGACGATCTTCGCGAAGTTCCCGAACCCGGCGACCGGGTGCAGCCGCCGCGGGTCGCCGAACGCCGCGTCGAGCGCCACTCCCGCCAGCAGGCCCAGCGCGTCGGCCCGCCGGGCCGCCCGCCCGGAGGTCACCGGCCGGGCTCCGGGAGCACGTCGGTGCCGGTGTCCAGGACGGCGCCGGCATCGTCGTGCGTGTCGTGCGCCGCCGGGGCAGCCACCTGGTCGGAGGTGGCCGGGTCGTCCATGAGGTGGCGGAAGGCGCGCAGGTTGTCGGTGGACTCGCCCCGGCTGATGCGCCAGCGCCACTCCCGCTTGATCGCGCTGCTGAAGCCCAGCTCCAGCAGGGTGTCGAAGGACTCGTCGGCGGCGGCCAGCACCGCGCCGAGCAGCCGGTCCAGCTCCTGCGGGGTGACCGCGGCCAGCGGCAGGCGGCCGGTCAGGTACACGTCGCCGACGGCGTCGACGGTGAACGCGACCCCGTACAGCTTCGCGTTGCGGCGCAGCAGCCAGGCCCAGACGGCCTCGCGGTTCTCGTCGGGCTGGCGCACCACGAACGCCTCGATGCGCAGCGCGTGCTCGCCGACGATGAGGTTCACGTTCGTCTTGAGCTTGTGGGTGCCGGGCAGGGTCACCACGTACGAGTGGGGCCCGGTGCGGTCCAGGGGCAGCTCGGCACAGGCCTGCTCGATCAGGGCGCAGGCCTCGGCGACCGTGGTCATGAGGCTCCTAGCGGGTCACCACCGGGCGCAGCCGGCGAGTTCGAGCTGCCGGCGGGACCGGTGCTCGGTCATCGCCTCACGATAGACGTCGAGCAGGCGGGCGGTCGTGTGGTCCCAGGAGAAGTCGTACGCGTGCTGCACCGCCCCGGCGGACAGCTCGTCGCGCCGGCCGGGCTCGGCGAGCAGCCGGTCCAGCACCCGGGCCCAGTCGGCCGCGCCGTGGCCGTCGACCAGCACGCCGCTGACCTCGTCGCGTACCGCGGTGACCAGCCCGCCGACGGCCGCGGCCACCACGGGCGTGCCGCAGGCCTGCGCCTCCAGCGCGACCAGGCCGAACGACTCGTTGTGCGACGGCACGGCGACGAGGTCGGCGGCCCGGTACACGTCGGCCAGCCGGTCCCCGGCCTGCGGCGGCAGGAAGCGCACCCGGTCGCGTACGCCCAGCGTGTCGGCCAGCTCGATCAGCGAGGTCGGGCGGTCCAGCCCGGTGCCGCTGGGGCCGCCCACGATCAGCGCGATCGCGTCGGGGTCGCGCAGCTCGGCCAGCGCCCGGATGAGCACGTCAGGTGCCTTCAGGGGCTGGATCCGGCCCACGAATGCGATGATCTTCGCCTGCGCCGGCAGGCCGAGGCGGGCTCGGGCGGCGAGACGGGAGTCCGGACGGAAGCGCTCCAGGTCGACGCCCGGAGCGACCACGGCGACCCGATCCAGCGGCGCGTGGTAGAGGTCGATCAGCTCACGGGCCTCGGTCGGGGTGTTCGCGACGAGCCGGTCGGACTGCTCGACGACCTGCTCCTCGCCCACCACGCGGCCCATCGGCTCGGCCCGGTCGCCCTCGGCCAGCTGCAGGTTCTTGACCTTGGCGAGGGTGTGCGCGGTGTGCACCAGCGGCACGCCCCAGCGGTCCTTGGCCAGCCAGCCGACCTGACCGGACAGCCAGTAGTGCGAGGCCAGCAGGTCGTAGTGGCCGGGCGGGCGGGCCGCCTCGATGCCGAGCACGCCGTGCGTGAACGCGCACAGCTGCGCGGGCAGGTCCTCCTTGGCCAGGCCCTCGTACGGGCCGGCGCTGATGTGGCGGACGGTCACCCCGGGCGCGAGTTCCGCGCGCGGGGGCAGGTCACCGCCCGTGGTCCGGGTGAAGATCTCGATCTCGATGCCCGCCTTGGCCAGGCGTTTGGACACCTCGACGATGTACACGTTCATGCCGCCCGCGTCCCCGGTGCCCGGTTGGTGCAGCGGGGAGGTGTGCACGGAGAGCGTGGCGATCCGCCTGGGCAGCCCCTGGGGGAGGGAACGAGAGTTCACGTGTCGATCAACATCCGAGGGGCCCGGTGTCTTCCCGATCCGGGGCGTGATGAGCGTCGCAGCCCGGATGATGGGACGCCGCGCCGCCTAGGATTCTGCTCATGTCGTACCAGAAGATCGCCGTCGTCTCCGGGGCGTCCAGCGGCATCGGCGCCGCCACCGCCCGACACCTCGCCGCCGCGGGCTACCACGTGCACGCGCTCGCCCGCCGCACCGACCGGGTCGAGGCACTCGCCAAGGAGATCAACGGCACCGCCGTGACCTGCGACGTCACCGACGACTACGCGGTCTCCTCCTACGCGGCGACGGTGGACCGGGTCGATCTGCTGGTGAACAACGCAGGTGGCGCGGTCGGCGCGGACACCGTGGCCAACTCCAGCATCGCCGACTGGCAGGCGATGTACGACGTGAACGTCCTGGGCACCCTGCGCCTGACCAAGGCCTTGCTCCCCGCGCTGATCGCCTCCGGCGCGGGCACCGTCGTCACCGTCAGCTCCACCGCCGGGCTCATCGTGTACGAGGGCGGCGGCGGATACGCCGCGGCCAAGCACGCCCAGACCGCCCTGGTCGAAACCCTGCGCCTGGAGTTGTGCGGCGACCCGGTCCGCGTCGTCGAGATCGACCCCGGCATGGTCAAGACCGACGAGTTCGCCCTCAACCGCTTCGCCGGCGACGCCGCCCGCGCCGCCTCCGTCTACGCCGGTGTCGAAAAACCCCTCACCGCCGACGACATAGCCGCCTGCGTCACCTGGTGCGCCACCCTCCCCCACCACATCAACATCGACCGCCTCGTCGTCCGCCCCCTAGCCCAAGCCGCCCAGCACAAGGTCCACCGCACCTGACCCCCTATTTCGCGTTGATCATGAACCTATGGCACGGTTCGACGGCGCGTCGCCGCCATAACTTCATGATCAACGCGGAGGGGGGCTGGTGAAGCCGCAGGGGGAGATCACCCGGGGGACCACGAATCCGAACCGGCTGCGCCGGGTGGATCGCTGGATCGCCTGGTGGTGCGCTCGCGCGCTGGCCGGCACCGCCGATCCGCTGGTCGTGGACCTGGGTTATGGGGCTACGCCGATCACGGCGGTGGAGCTGCGGGCGCGGCTGGCGCGGGTGCGCCCGGATGTCAGGGTCACCGGGTTGGAGATCGATCCGGTGCGGGTGGCGGCGGCGCAGGTCGCCGCGGACCCGCCGGGGCTGACGTTCGCGCGGGGCGGGTTCGAGCTGGCCGGCCTGCGGCCCGTCGTGGTCCGGGCCTTCAACGTGCTGCGGCAGTACGACGAGAGCGCCGTCCCCGCCGCCTGGACCACGATGACCGCGGGCCTGGCCCCGGACGGTTGGCTGATCGAGGGCACCTGCGACGAGCTGGGTCGACTCGCCACCTGGGCGGCGCTGCCCGCGGGCGCGTCCAGCCCGGCCACGCTGACCCTGGCCGCCAAGCTGTCCACCCTGGAGTCCCCGGCGACCTTCGCCGAACGGCTGCCCAAGGCCCTGATCCACCGCAACGTGCCGGGCGAGCCGGTGTACGACCTGCTGCGCACGCTCGACGAGGCCTGGCGGCACGCCGCCCCGCTGGCCGTCTTCGGCCCTCGCCAGCGCTGGCTGGACGCAGTCTCCCGGCTCAAGGCGGCGGGCTGGCCGGTCCTGGACCGGCCGTCCCGCTGGCGCCTCGGCGAGGTCACCCTCTCCTGGCCGACGCGCTGACCAGCGCGGAACCGATCTGCGGTGCCCCCGCGACAACGGACGCCCACGGTCTGAGCGCGGTCTCGCCGGGCACGATCCGGGAAGGATGATCCCTTCCGGCCGGGCCGGTCGTTACGTCCGTTATGAACCTTATCGGGGAGTTTTTTGCCCTATCGGCACATAGCCGCCAGCAGCTCACCGTGCAGTCCAGCCCGCCGTTCCTGCTCGGCGTCGGCCTGCTCCTGCTCGGCGTCGTCCTGCTGGTTGTTGCGTTCGTGCTGGCCCGACGGTCCGCCGAATGAACCGCGGGGACCTGATCCGCCTCGTCGTGCTGTTCATCGTCTGCAGCGGTCTCGGCTGGCTGGTGGGCGGCCTGCGCCGACCGCACCGGTGACCCTGACCGCACTGGTGCCCCGGCCGCGACCGCTGACCTCAGTTGCGCACCGGTGACTCAGCGGCGCGGCGCGGGCCTCAGAGTTCGCAGCCGACCAGGACCGGTTCCGGGCGCAGGGTGACCCCGAGCCGCTCGTGCACCGCGTCCCGGATCTCCACGGCGAGTTCCAGCAGCTCCCCAGTGGTGCCGCCGCCACGGTGCGTCAGCGCGAGGATGTGCTTGGACGAGATGCCGACCGGCCCGCGCGTATAGCCGCGCACGAAGCCCGCCCGCTCGATCAGCCACGCCGCGCTCACCTTCATCACCCCGTCGGCGCCCGGCCAGGCCGGGGGGTCCGCGCCGTCGGTCCGCCGGCACAGTTCCGCGTACGCCGCCGCGCTCAGCACCGGGTTGACGAAGAACGAGCCGACCGAGTCGGTGTCCGGGTCGCCCGGGTCGAGCACCATGCCCTTGTTGCGGCGCAGCTCCAGCACGGACGCGCGGGCGTCGGCCGACGGCACCCGGTCGCCCTCCCTGACCCCGAGCAGCCGGGCCAGCTCGGCGTGCCCCACCGGGCCGGACAGCGGGTCCCGGCGCAGCCGGAACGTCACGTCGAGCACGACCCATCGGTCGGTGTACTTGAACACGCTGTTGCGGTACTCGAAGCGGCAGTCCGCCGGGTTGAACACGTCGATCTCGCCCTCGGTACGGTCGTACACCGTCACCGACTCGATCGTCTGCGACACGTCCTGTCCGTACGCGCCGACGTTCTGGATCGGCGTGGAGCCGGACGCCCCCGGGATGCCGGACAGGCACTCCACGCCGGAGAGCCCGTCGGCGACCGTCTGGGCGACGCAGTCATCCCACGGGTGGCCTGCGGCGACGCGGACCGACACCTCGTCGCCGTGCTCGCCGACCACCTCGATCCCGCTGGACCGGATCAGCAGCACGGTGCCGGGGAAGCCGACGTCGCCGATGACCACGTTGCTGCCCCCGCCGAGGACCAGCAGCGGCTCGTCGGCACGGGCGGCCTCCTGCACGGCCGACACGATGTCGTCCGCGGACTCGGCCGTGACCAGCCTTCCGGCCGGGCCTCCCAGCCCTAGGGTGGTCAGGTCGGCGAGCGCGTGGCGGGCGGGACTATTGTCAGACACGTCACCACACTAGTGCCGCCACTGATCCCGAATGACCAGGTGGGGAAGACGCGATGAGGACGAGGCCATGAGAGCTCACGGCAGCAAGGAACTGTGGCTGGACTCGCTGCGTGCCGACGCGGCCGCGTTCCGCACCGTCGCCGGCGAGGCCGAACTGACCGCGATCGTGCCCACGTGTCCGGACTGGACCGTGTTGAACCTGGTGCACCACCTGGGCGGGGTGTACCGCTGGGTGCGCAGCTTCGCCAGCCGCGGGGTGACCAGCGCCCCCGACCCGGCCTCCCGGCGGCACGACTACCCGGGCGCGGACGAGTCGCTGACCTGGTTCGACGAGGAGTGCAAGAGCCTGCTCGAACTGCTCGACGCGCTCGACCCGCACATGCCCGCCTGGAACTGGGCCCCGCAGGCGAAGACGGCCGACTTCTGGCACCGGCGCATGGCGCACGAGACCGCCGTACACCGCTGGGACATGCAGATGGCGCAGGGCATGGCCGAGCCGCTCGACGACCGCCTGGCCGTCGACGGCATCACCGAGGTGCTGGACAGCTGGCTGCCCGCGGGCAGGCGCAAGGGCCCCACCGACCGGTACGGCGTCGTGCAGCTCACCGCGCCCGAGGAGGGCCAGGAGTGGTTCGTCCGGCTGCGCGGCGAGGGCATCGCGCTGCTCGACACCGACACCCTGCTCGACGCGGACGGCCCCGACACCCGTGTACACGCGGCCGGCCCGGCCAGTGACCTGATGCTCGCCCTGTGGGGCCGGATCGGTTTCGACACGCTCGAGGTGAGCGGCGACGAGTCGCTGCTGGCCTGCCTGCGTACCGGCTGAGCGGCGGCACAGATGCCCCGGCCGACCCTCGAACAGGTCGCGCAGCGGGCCGGGGTGTCCCGGGCCACCGTGTCGCGCGTCGTCAACGACTCCCCCACCGTCGCCGAGTCCATCCGCACCGCCGTGCGCCGGGCCATCGACGAGCTGGGCTACGTGCCCAACCAGGCCGCGCGCAGCCTGGTCACCCAGCGCACCGACTCGTACGCGCTGATCCTGCCGGAGAGCCCGTCCCGGGTCTTCTCCGACGACCAGTTCTTCCCCGGCATCATCCGCGGCGTCAGCCAGGAGCTCGACTCCGCGGACAAGCAGCTGGTGCTGATGGTGGCGGGCTCGCAGGCCAGCCACGACCGCATCGAGCGGTACGCGCTGGCCCGGCACATCGACGGCGTGCTCATCGCCTCGATGCACGGCGCCGACCCGCTGCCCGGCACGCTGGCCCGGATGGGCATCCCGGTGCTGTGCGGTGGCCGCCCGCTCGGCCAGACCCGGGTGCCCTACGTCGAGGTCGACAACGTCAACGGCGGCCGGATGGCGGTGCGGCACCTGCTGGAGACCGGGCGCACCCGGATCGCCACGATCGCCGGCCCGCAGGACATGGTGGCCGGCATCGACCGGCTCACCGGATACCGCGAGGAGCTGCGCGGCAGCGACCGCCGTTCGATCGTGGCCGTCGGCGACTTCACCCGCGACTCCGGTGCGGTCGCCATGCGCCAGCTGCTCGAGGACGACCCCGACCTGGACGCCGTGTTCGTCGCCTCCGACCTGATGGCCCACGGCGCGCTGCAGGCCTTGCAGGCCGCGGGCCGCCGCGTCCCCGACGACGTCGCCGTGATCGGCTTCGACGACATCGCCCTGGCCCGCTACACCGAGCCCCCGCTGAGCACGGTCCGCCAGCCCATCGTCGGCCAGGGCCGCGAAATGGCCCGCCAACTCCTCCGCCTGGCCGCGGGCGAATCCATCGCCGACAGCGTCATCCTCCCCACCGAACTCGTCATCCGCGGCACCACCTGAGCCAAGCGCCCAAAGGAAGGGCACCTTCTTAACGCTATGCGTTATAGAAGGTGCCCTTCTTAACGTTCGACATGCCGTGAGCAGGGCTTTCAGGGCGGCGCGCCGATGACGCGCGACGCTTGCCCGACGCGGGAGCGGGGCCGCGTCGCGAACCGTGCCATGGGCACTGCAGTTTCGGGGAAACTGCAGCATCGCGCGGCGGAATTCGAGCACTTTCCCCGAAACTGCAGCCACGCGCGGAGCGGCTGACGGGGCCGCGCGGAGTGGCCGGCGGGGTCAGCGCAGGGTGACGGTGGCCAGGACCGGGAAGTGGTCGCTGGCGGTGACCTGATCGAGGACGGCGAAGTCGGTGAAGGCGAGCTGCGGGGAGCCGAAGACCCAGTCGACCCGGTTGGTCGGCCGGTCGGTCGGCGAGGTCCAGGCCGCGCCGTGACCGGTGGCGTCCTGCGCCGACACCCAGCCCGCGCCCGTGAACTCACGCTGCTCGGGCCAGCTCGGCCAGAAGTTGAAGTCGCCCGCGACCAGCGTCGGCGCGGCCGGGTTCACCTGCGCCACCAGCTCGTCGATCTGCGCGAGCCGGGTCGGCGTGTTCGGCTTGCGGTGCGTCAGGTGCGCGGTGACCACGTCGAGGCTGCGGCCGCCGTGCAGGGTCAGCGTCGCCTTCAGGTACGACCGCCACATCGGCCCCTGCCCGTACGGCAGCAGCCCGGTGCGCACCCCGCTGACCGGCAGCCGGGTCAGCAGCAGGTTGCCGAACTGCCCGTCCGCGGCGGGTGACCACACGAACGGCATGCCCAGCTCGCGGGACAGGTACTCGGCCACGTCCACGCCGCCGCCGATGGCCCAGCCGCGGCTGACCTCCTGCAGCACCACGACGTCCGGGTTCGCGGCCCGGATCGCCTCGGCGAGCTGGTGCGGGTCGGCCCGGCCGGTGGCGTCGTCCCGGCCGTACTTGACGTTCCAGCTCAGCACCTGCACGTCGGTGGGACTCGCCACGACAGGCTCGGCGGCGGGCCGGGTCACGTGCATCAGCGTCGGCGCCAACAGCGCGAGCGCGAGCACCCCGGTGACCGGAGCGGGCCGTGCCACGACTCCGCGCAGGTCCACGCGCCAGCCGCCCGGGTGGTGCGGCCGGCGGCCCATCCCCGCCAGCCCGACGGCGACCGCGGGCGCGATCAGCAGCCACCGGTTGTCGAACGGCAGCGGCATGTCGTAGTGCACCTGGAACAGCAGCACGGGCAGGACCCAGACCAGCCCGTACGCCCAATCGCCGCGGTTGCCGGGGGCCGCGGTCGCCCGCGCGACGGCGACCGCCGCGGACAGTTGCGTGAGGGCGAGGCCGAGCAGCACCCATGGCCCGGTTCCCCACCAGGCCAGGGCGAGACCGCCGGCCATCCCGGCGAGCGCCGCCGCACCCGCGATCCAGTGATCGGGCTCGGGGATCGCGTTCGTGCCGCCGTGCAGGGTCAGCCGGCGTACCAGCTCGATCGCGACCAGCAGCACCGCGATCAGGACGGCCAGGCACAGCTGCAGCGCGACTCCCGACTGCGACGCGGCGAAGGCCGGGTTGCCCAGGGTCGTGGTCCACAGTGCGAGGTAACCGCCCAGCGCCCAGGTGCGCCCGGTGCCTGCCGCCCTCGGCCCGGCCTCGTCAGCGGCCGCGTGACGGATCGCCAGGAAGACCACCGCGAGAACCAGCGCCGTCAGGCCCGTGCGGTACGGCGGCTGCCCCCACGCCGGGTCCCAGGTGACCGTCAGCGAGCGGATGCCCAGGTCGACGACGCCACCGGCGAGCAGGCCGACGGTGGCGGTGACCGCATCGGCGGCCCGCCGCACGACCACCGCCAGCGCCGTCATACCGAACACCGCCCCGGCCGCCACCGTGGCCAGGGACGGCCCGAACGCCACGGCGCCACACCAGGCCAGGAGCAAAGCGATCGTCATGGTGATCAGCAGCGGAACCCGGCCGAGCAGACGCGGCAGCACCCGCAGGAGCACGCCGGGCACGGCGAAGATCGCGAGCGCGATCAGAGCGGCGTTGACGATGCCGACGGGTCCGGCCACCTGGTCCAGCAGCGGGCCGCAGGCGCGCAGCAGCTGGACGGTGACGGCGAACAGCAGCGCGACGAGGGCGAGGGTCTTGCGCGACACGGGCGGGGTCCTACTTCTCGATGGGCAGGCCGAGGGAGCGGCGGGCGAGCAGCGTACCGCCGGCGACCGCGGCGGGCATGATCAGCACCGCGCCGAACGGGATCAGGAAGCAGCAGAACACCGCGACGCCGAAGCCCAGCGCGCTCGCCCGGTGCCTGCGCAGCGCCACCCGGCGGTCCGGCAGCCGCAGGCCGCGGCGGTTGAACGCGACCGCGACGAGTTCCAGCGCCAGGAACCAGCCGCCGACGAACGCGCCGAGCACGGGGATCACCGTCTGCCCGACGACCGGGATGAACCCGCCCGCGAGCAGCGGGATCGCGATCATCAGCGACACCGCCAGCAGCCGCAGCGCGTCGAAGATGCTGCGCCGCAGCTCCTGGTGCCACGGCAGGTCCACCGCGTCGGGCACGCCGCCGAAGTCGTCCTCCACGGCCTTGCTGATCGCCTCGTAGAACGGGTCGCCGATGAGCAGCGTCACGGCGGTGAACGACACCACCGCGAACAGGCCGCTCACGCCGACGATGGCGATGCCGGCGATCAGGTGCACCGACGAGCGCAGGTCTGCCGACCAGTCGTCGGCGAACCAGGTGACCGTGCCCGACAGCTCTTCGAGGTAGTAGAACAGCAGCGTGAACAGCCCGGCGAACAGCAGCAGGCTGAGCACCGCGGGGATCAGCCCCAGCAGGATCAGCTTGGGGCTGCGCACGTATCGCCCGACGCCCCGCAGGAGCAGCCGTACGCCGGTGAAGAACTCTGAGACCGCTCGACCTGCCACGAACGGGGAGCCTAGTGGACGCCGGTGGGAGTCGTAAGGGTCCGCCGTCCAGCCGGCTCCGGGGCGAGCCACGCGCGGAAGGTCAGCCGTTCAAGAAGCCGGAAACCCGTTCCCGCAGGTCGGCGCGCTCATGCCAGAGCACCGAGGGCCGGTTGTAGATGTGCAGGGTGGCCTCCGGCAGCACCCCGGCCAGCTCCTCGGCGACCGCCGCCGGGTGCAGGTCGTCCCCGATGCAGCCGATGACCAGCACCTGGGCGCTGACGTCGCGGAGCAGGTTGACGTCCGGCACGGGCACCTGGTCGGGCAGGGTGAGCAGGCCGCTGCTCAGGCCGGTGTTCATCAGGGTGTTCAGGCGCTGGCGCACGTACGCCCAGCCCGACGCCCCGTTGCGGGCCGACGGCGGGATCTCCTCGACCACGGCGTTGGCCACGGTCGGCAGGTCTCCGCTGTTGATCGCCTCGAGCAGGTTGACCAGCCGGCGGCGGGCCGCCTCCGGCCGCGGGCGGTCGAGCACGGCGGGCAGGAACAGCACCACCTTCTCGAACCGGTCGGGCGTCTCGGCCAGCAGGCGGCACAGCGCGCCCGCGCCGAGGCTCACCCCGAGGGCGCGGGTGGCGCCCGTCATGTCGGCGATGGCGCGCAGGTCGCGGGCCAGGTCGCCGTAGTCCCACGCACCGCGCGGCGAGCTGGACTCGCCGTGCCCGCGGAACTGGAAGAAGACCCGCTTGCCGGTCACGGCGCTGCCCAGCGGCCGGGTCTCGGCGATGCCGTGGCCGAGCCCGTGCGCGAAGACGGTGACCGGCTCGCCGACACCGGTGCTGAGGCGTTCCAGTTGCACGCCGTGCGGGGTGTCGACGATCTCGGTGGGCAGCGCGGGCGGGGCGGGGCGGCCGGTGTTCGGGGCGGAGTTGCGCGGCTTGCCGAGGCGTCGGGGGAATCCGTCCGGCGGGGGCGGCCAGCGCAGATCGTTGATCACTGGTTCACCAGGGTCCTTCGGCGGCCTCACGCAGGCCGCGGCGCACGTCCAGCAGGTAGTACGCGGCGAGGCCGGCGCCGATGAAGGCGAACAGGCCGATGAAGGTGAAGATGGTCAGCAGGATCAGGAGCCCGATCACGGCCATCCAGCCGACCTTGGGCATGGTGCCGATCGCGGGGAACGCGTCCTTGCGCCGGATCACGCAGTCTGCGAAGGCCCAGAGCAGAACCCCGAGGATGAAGATCCACAGGATGTAATCGATCCAGCTCTTGATTACGAACGCAGCCATGGGTCACAGCTTAGAACCATCGAGCCCGGCATCCCAGCGGTGACGACGCCGGATACGTCTCGTCGCGGCGTGCCGACCGGTGGATCGGCGCGCCGCGACGAGAACACGGGGTCACTTCGCCGCGCGCGGCGGCTTCTTCGCGGTCGGCTTCGCGGCCGGGGGCACGTCCTCGGCCGGCTTGGCCTCAGCCTTCGCCTCCGCCGTGTGGGCGGACGGAGTCTCGGTCTTCGACTCGAAGTCCGGCGTCGCGGGCTGCTCCGTGAACGCCTGCTCGCCGCGGGCGACCAGGGCGTCGTAGAGCTTCGTGGCCTTCTCCGCCGCGGTCTGCGTGCCGGCGACGATGCTGTCGCGGATCTGCGCCGCGTCGACCTTCGAGGTGAACTCGGCGGCCTTGCCGGTGGCGAAGGCGCCGTACTCGTTGGCCTTGGCCTTCCACTGCGGCACATCGGTCTTGGCGGCCTGGTCGGCGAACTCCGCGGCCTTGTCGCGCAGCTTGTCGGCCAGCTCGGGCAGCTTGCGCAGCTGCTCGTACGCCATGTCGCCGACACCCGCCGCCGCGTAGAACGCGCTCGGGTAGGTGCGGTCCTCGGTCTTGCTCGACTTGCTCGACGTCTGGGTCATGGTCACTGTTCCTCCTGTGCCTGCTTGCGCACGGCCTTCTTGACCGCCTTCTTGACCGTCGGCTTCTTCGCCGTGGCAACGGTCTGCTCCGCCGGGGCCGCCGCGGGGGCGGACTCCGGGGTGGCGGCCTCTTCGGCGCGCGCGTTCTCGCGTACGAACGTCTCGTAGATCTGCGTGAGTGACTGCTTCTGCGCGACCGTCAGCAGCGGGTCGGCCGCGATCGCGGTCGGCACGCCCTGGTGGTCGTCAGAGCCGAGCAGCCCGGCTTTGAGGTACATGGCCGGGGTGGAGACCCGCAGCGCCGCAGCCAGCTGGGCCAGCACTTCGGCGGACGGCTTGCGCAGCCCGCGTTCGATCTGGCTGAGGTACGGATTGCTGATGTTGGCCTGCTCGGCCAGCTGCCGCAGGGAGATGCGGGCGTTCTCCCGCAAGTCCTTGATGAAGGCGCCGATGTCGGGACTCTGCACGACCACCAAGCTACCCACGACTGCTAGCAACAGCAAGCATATTGCTAACTACTAGCTAGCGACCTACGCCACGCCACAAACCACCACATCCCCGACCCACCCCAGCCCACGGCCACCCGGCAACAACGAGTCGATCATGAACTTATGGCACGGGTCACCGGCGTGTCCCCGCCACAACTTCATGATCACCGCGACTCGCGGTGCGAGGGGGTGGGCGGGTCACCAGAGGGGGTGGAGGGCGCCTACCTTGCGGCCGCCGCCGAGCAGGGGCGGGGTGGTGAGGGTGGGGACGTCGACGGCGATGCCGAGGCGGCGCAGGGCGGTGATCATGATGGGACCGCGGGCGCGGGCGGCGCCGTCGTCGATCTTGACGGCTACGGCGCCCTTGCCGGGTACGGCCGCCGCCCATACGCCTTCCGCGCCGACCTTGCAGACCAGGCCGGGCACGGCTCGCATGAGCCGGGCGTCCTCGCGATCGGTGCCGCTGACCAGTTCCGGGTACGCCCGCATGGCGTCGGCGACAGAGTGCTCCAGCGAGCCGGGCACGCCCTCGGCGAGCCGGCGGAACGCGGTGGCCAGGCCGGTCAGCGACAGCGCGAGCACGGGCGCGCCGCAGCCGTCGACACCCATCGCGGCCGCGGACTCGCCCGCGAACTCCTCGATGGTCTCGTTGAGGCGCTGCTGCAGCGGGTGGTCGGGCTGGAAGTAGTCCTCCGTGCCCCAGCCGGCGGCGCGGCAGGTGAGCAGCATGCCGGAGTGCTTGCCGGAGCAGTTCATGTAGACGCGCTGCGGGGTGCCTCCGCTGGCGATCTTCGCGGCGTCGTCCAGGGGCAGGTCGGGCGGGCAGCGCAGGGCGGCCTCGGTGAGCCCGCCGCTGCGCAGCAACGCGCGCACCCGGGCGATGTGGAAGTCCTCGCCGTAGTGGCTCGCGGCGACCAGGGCCAGGTCCGCCGGATCGGCCAGGCGCAGCCCGGCGCGCAGCATGCCGATGGCCTGCATGGGCTTGTTGGAGGAGCGCGCGAAGATCGGCCCGGTGACGTCACCGGCGGACGCGACCGGATTTCCGGCGGCGTCCAGGACGATCACCGACCCGCGGTGGCCGCCCTCGACGAAACCGCTGCGTTCCACTTCCACGAGCGGTACGCCGCCCTCGTAAACCTTGCCCATGGTAAGGAACGCTACCGGGGTTTCACATTTCAGCGCGGCGGGATCCCCAGGAGGTTGCGTGCCTCACCCGGGGTCAGCGCGGGGCGCTGCGCCAACCGGGCGAATGCGGACGCCCGCGCCACCAGCTGGGTGTTGGACTCGACCGGCTGCCCCTTGGCGTAGGTGACCGTGTCCTCCATGCCGACCCGCAGGTGGCCGCCCGAGCCGAGCGCGGTGAGCAGCACCGGCAGGGTGAACCGCCCGATGCCGGTGGCCGAGAACGTGGTGCCCTCGGGCAGCTCGCGCAGGGCCTGCTGGCAGGCGACCAGTGCGGCCGGGGTGCCGGGCATGCCGCCGGGCACGCCCATCACGAAGTCGACGTGCACGTGGCCGCCCGCGGGCAGGCCGTACTTGTCGAGCAGGCGCTGCAGGGCCCACAGCTGGCCCAGGTCGAAGATCTCGTACTCCGGCACGACGCCGCGCTCCTGCATACGGGTGTGCAGGTCGACGATGAACTCCCAGCGGTTCATGAAGACGTCGTCGCCGAAGTTGACGGTGCCCATGGTGCAGCTGGCCATGTCCGGGCCGGCGTCGAGCACGGCCAGGCGGGCGGACTCCGGGTCGTGCACCGAGCCGCCGCTGGACAGCTGCACGATCAGGTCGGTGCTGGAACGCAGCGCGGCGACGGTCTCACGCAGTCGGACCGGGTCGAGGCTCGGCTTGGCCTCGTCGTCGCGGATGTGCACGTGGATCACGCTCGCGCCGACGGACTCGCACTCCTTCGCGGTGGCGACCAGCTCGTCCAGCGTCACCGGCAGGGCGGGCACGTCAGCCTTGGCGGATTCCGCGCCGGTGGGCGCGACGGTGATCAGAGTCCCGTTCGTCATGGGCGCATCCTGTCATATTTCTAGTCAGGGTCGATAGAGGCCGTAGATTCTCCCGCGGTGAGGGGGGTGTCGCCGGAAATATTGCGCTTGAGGACCGCGAGCGCGATCGGTCCGAGTTCCGCGTGCCGGGCCGCCGTGCCGATGAATCCGACGGTACGGCCATTCGCCGTGATCTCGGTGCCACGCGCCGGAAGCTCGTCGGTGAGGATGCCGTCCAGGTGCAGCAGGCGCAGCGCGCGGGGCGGCTTGCCGAGGTGGTGCACCCGGGCCACCGTCTCCTGGCCCCGGTAGCAGCCCTTCTCCAGGTGCACCGCGGCGGCGGTCAGGTCCACCTCCGACGGCAGCGTCCGGTGATCGGTGTCCACCCCCACCCGGGCCTGCTTCGCGGCCGCCCGCACCGCCTCGTACGCCCACAGCCCCGCGGGCGGCAGCTCCAGCGCGGCCACCGTGGCCGAAGCGGTGTCGGCGGGCAGGAGCAGGTCCAGCACCGGCAGTTCGCCGAGGGAGCGCCGGCGGACGAAACCGCCGCCGGGCAGCGGGCTCAGCGCGTACACCGTGGTCGGCCGCGGCGGCAGCGCGCCGGTGGCGAACTTGGGCCCCGGCACCTCCAGCACGTCCGGCTCGGCGGGCACGGCGACGCCCAGTTTCGCGGCGGCGGCTAGTGCCCCGGGCCCGACCAGGCTGTGTACGACCAGATCGGCGGGCTTGATCTCGACCTGGGTGAAGAAGCGCATCTTGGTCAGGAAGGCGACCAGGCCGTCGACGGTGCCCGGCTCGACGTCCACCCAGAGCGTGCCGTCGAGCTCGGACACCCACAGCTCGTGCTCGATGTGCCCGTTCGGGGAGAGCACCAGCGTCCGGGTGCCCTGGCCGTCGGCCAGCGCGGTCAGGTGCTGCGTGGTCAGGTTGTGCAGGAAGCTCAGCCGCTCCGGGCCGGTCAGCGCCAGCACCCCGCGGTGCGAGCGGTCCACTGCCCCGGCCGCGGTCAGCAGGGTCCGCTGCTCGCGGTTCGGGTCGCCGTGGTGCGCCGCGACGGCGGCGTCGGCGGAATCCGGGTCGAAATGGCCCATCAGCACGGTCGTACCCATCACGCACAGCTCCCGCATAGTCCGAACAAGGCCACGTGCCCGATGTCCATCCGGAAGCCGCGCTGCGACAGCAGCCGCTCCGCGAGCGGGGCCAGCTCGCTCTGCTCCAGCTCGGTCACCGTGTCGCAGTTGCGGCAGACCAGGTGCACGTGCTGTACGACCGCCGCGTCGTGATACGTCGGCGCGCCGTGCGACAGGTGCACGTGGGTCACCAGCCCGAGCTCCTCCAGCAGCTCCAGGGTCCGGTACACGGTGGTGATGTTCACCCCGGAGGCCACCTCGCACACGGCGGCGTGCACCTGTTCCGGGGTGGCATGGACGAGCTGGCGCACGGCGTCGAGCACCAGTTGCCGCTGGGGGGTGAGCCGCAGGCCGCGGTCCCGGAGGAGTTCGGCCAGCTCGGCGGAGCCTTGTTCGGGCATCGTCCGATCATAGTTCGACACGCTGAAGCACCTCCGCCCGCGCGGCGTGACGTCGGCCGCCCGCCCTCGATCATCGAACTTGCCAGGCAGTCGTGCGTATCTTGAGCCGCCATTCGCACATGTGCCAGGCAAGTCGAACGATCGAGGCGGGCGCACGACGGGGCGGGCGGGTGCGGGCGACGGGCGGGCGAAGATCGCGGCGCGACGGCCGCGGTCACGGACCGGTGGGACGGCGGCGGGGGTGATCGTGGGGACGCGTAGCATTCCGGCCGTGGTGCAGCCTGTTCTCGTGGTCCATGGCCTTGGTGTGGTGCCGGCCGACACTCCCGTGCTCCGTGCCGACGATCTCGGCGTGCTGCGCGGCGACGGGGTCTTCGAGACCATGCACGTGCGGCCCGACGGCCGCGGCGGCGTGGAGCCGTGGCTGATCGGCGAGCACCTGGCCCGGATGGCCCGCTCGGCCGTCCGGATGGAGCTGGCCCTGCCCGCCGAGCCGGTGCTGCGCGAGCTGGCCGCGCTGGCCTGCGCGCAGTGGCCGGCCGAGGTCGAGGGCGCGCTGCGCCTGGTCTGCACCCGCGGCACGGAGGCGACGGCAGCCACCGGCGGCCCGGTCACCTGCTTCGCCACCCTGAACCCGATCGGCGCGGTCACCCTGGCCGCCCGCCACGAGGGCATCACCGTCACCACGATCTCGCTGGGCTACCCGGCCGACGCGCGCACGTCGGCCCCGTGGCTGCTGGGCGGCGTGAAGTCGCTGTCGTACGCGATCAACATGGCCTCGCAGCGCTGGGCGCTGGCGCAGGGCGTGGACGACGCGCTGTGGGTCTCCGAGGACGGCTACGCCCTCGAGGGCCCGACCTCGACGCTGGTCTGGCTGAGCGGGGACACGCTGTGCACGGTGCCCGTGGAGACCACCGGCATCCTGCCCGGCACGACCGCCCGGCACCTGCTCGACAACGCCGGCGACCTCGGCTGGACCGCCGCGGAGCGGATGGTCACCCCGGCCGAGCTGGCCGCGACCGACGGCGTGTGGCTGCTGTCGAGCGTGCGCGGCATCGCCGAGCTGCGGGCGATCGACGGCACGGCGACGACCCCGTCCGTGCACACCGAGAAGCTGCGCGCCTACCTGGGCTTCACGAACCTGGGTTGCTGAACGATCCCTCAGGTGACGTAGCCTGCGGAGCATGACCTCGCAGGCGTTTCTCATCGACGCGGTCCGCACCCCGTTCGGCCGCCACAAGGGCGGGCTGTCCGGCGTACGGACCGACGACCTCGCGGCCGCGCCCCTGGTCGCGCTGCTCAAGCGGCACCCCGAGCTGGACCCGGCGCTGATCGAGGACATCATCCTCGGCGACGCGAACGGCGCCGGCGAGGACAACCGCAACGTGGCCCGGATGGCGGCGCTGCTGGCGGGCCTGCCCGCGACGGTGCCCGGCGTGACCGTCAACCGGCTGTGCGCGGCGGGCGCCGAGGCGATCGTGCAGGCCTCCCGGGCGGTGCGCGCGGGCGACAACGACCTGGTCATCGCGGGCGGCGTGGAGAGCATGAGCCGCGCCCCGTTCGTGCTGGCCAAGCCCGACGCGGCCTTCCCCGGCGAGGCGAAGCTGTGGAACACCCAGCTCGGCTGGCGCATGGTCAACCCGCTGATGCCCGACGTGTGGACGGTGCCGCTGGGCGTGGCCGCCCAGCAGGTGGCGCAGGAGTTCGGCATCGGCCGCGAGGCGCAGGACGCCTGGGCGCTGCGCTCGCAGCAGCGTGCCGCCGCCGCCTGGGCGCAGGGCCGCTTCGACGACCGGGTCATCGAGGTCGCCGGGGTGACCCGCGACGAGTCGGTGCGCCCCGACACGAGCGCCGCGGCGCTGACGAAGCTGCGCCCCGCGTTCACCCCGGACGGCACCGTCACCGCGGGCAACTCCTCCCCCGTCAACGACGGCGCCGCGGCGACCCTGGTCGGCTCGGCCGCCGCCGTCGAGCGCCTGGGGGTGCGGCCGCTGGGCCGCATCGTGGCGAGCACGGTCGCGGGCGTCTCCCCGGAGCGCTTCTCCACCGGCCCGGTCCCCGCGATCCGCGCCCTGCTGGCCAAGGCGAAGCTCGGCTTCGGCGACATCGCCGCCTGGGAGCTGAACGAGGCGTTCGCCGCGATGGTGCTCAGCTGCCTGCACGAGCTGCCGGAGATCGACCCGGAGCTGGTCAACGTCGACGGCGGCGCGATCGCGTACGGCCACCCGCTGGGCGCGTCCGCACCCCGGGTCGTCACGGACCTGTGCCACACGCTGCGCCGCAAGGGCGGCGGCTACGGCATCGCGGCGGCCTGCATCGGCGTCGGCCAGGGACAGGCGGTGCTGGTCCATGTCGAGTAACCCGTTCGACCTGCTGCCGCCCGAGCAAAGGGCCCGCTTCGAGACGCTGGCCCGCGAGTTCGCGGAGTCCGGCCGTGAGCCCGCGACGCCCCGCGAGGCGTCGACCGTGGTGCTGATCCGCCCGGACCGCACGATCTTCCTGATCCGGCGGATGCGCGCGATGGCGTTCGGCGGCATGTGGGCGTTCCCCGGCGGCTCGCTGGAGGCCGGCGAGACCCCGGCCGACGCCGCGGTCCGCGAGATCCAGGAGGAGACCGGGGTGACCCTGCTCCCGGCCGCGCTGACCCCGTGGCACCGCTGGCTGACCCCGGTGTTCGAGCCGCGCCGCTTCGACACCTGGTTCTTCCTGGCCGCCATGCCCGACGGGCAGGACGCCGCGCTGCCCGAGTTCGAGGCCGACCGGGCCCGCTGGCTGACCCCGGAGGAGGCGATCGCCGAGCACGAGTCCGGCGAGCTGCCGATGCTCCCACCAACCCTGGTCACCCTGCGCGAGCTGGCCGCATACCCCTCGGTAGCGGACATGCTCACCACCCACCGCGACGTCACCACCCCCTACATGCCCACCCTCTGACCCACCCCCCGCGCGCCGCCCTGCCCACCTGGCGCAACTCTTGAAGACTTGCGGCCTCAGGGATGTCCTGAGGCCGCAAGTCTTCAAGAGTTGCCGCAGGCCCGGGGCCACGGCAGGCGCGGATGGGGCGAGCGGCGGTCAGCCGAAGCGGCCGGTGATGTAGTCCTCGGTGCGCTTGTCGGCCGGGTTGGTGAAGATTCGGCCGGTGTCGTTGAACTCGACCAGGCGGCCGTGGCGCACGCCGGCCTCGTCGAGCTCCGCGGTGAAGAACGCGGTGTGGTGGCTGACGCGGGCAGCCTGCTGCATGTTGTGGGTCACGATCACGATGGTGTACGTGCCCGCCAGGTCGTGCATCAGGTCCTCGATCTTGCCGGTGGCGATCGGGTCGAGCGCGGAGCACGGCTCGTCCATGAGGATCACCTCGGGCTTGACCGCGATCGCGCGCGCGATGCACAGGCGCTGCTGCTGGCCGCCGGACAGGGCCAGACCGCTGGTCTTGAGCTTGCCCTTGACCTCGTCCCACAGGGCCGCGCCGCGCAGCGCCTGCTCGACGCGGTCGTCCATGTTGTCCTTGATCCCGTTGATCTTCAGGCCGTAGGCCACGTTCTCGTAGATGGACTTCGGGAACGGGTTCGGCTTCTGGAAGACCATGCCGATGCGGCGGCGCACCTGGATCGGGTCGACGTCCGGCGCGTAGAGGTCCTGGCCGTGGAACGTGATCTTGCCGGCCACCCGGGCGCCCGCCACGAGGTCGTTCATCCGGTTGAGCGAGCGCAGCACGGTGCTCTTGCCGCAGCCCGACGGGCCGATGAGCGCGGTGATCTGGTGCTCGCGGACCGCCATGGTGGTGCCCCGCACGGCCTCGTAGTTGCCGTAGAAGACGCTGACGTTCTCCAGCTGCATCACCGGCGTTGCGGATGCGACGGGCATGGCGGGCACGGCTCCCGGAAGAAGGGTGGACAGGGTGAAGTCGCTGCTCATGGTGGTCATCCTCAACGTTCCTTGATGGCGAAGCGGCTGGAGATCAGGCGGGACGCGACGGTGAACAGGAGCACGATCACCATCAGCGTGAGCGCCGCGCCCCAGGCACGTTCCTGTGCCGCCGGGAACGGCTCTCCGGCGTTCTTGAAGATCTGCGCGGCCAAGGTGGTGTTGGCGCCCTCCAGGCTCCAGTTCGACGCGAAGACCGTGCCGGCCACCAGCACGACCGGTGCGGTCTCGCCCGCGGCACGCGCGATGGCCAGCATCACGCCGCTCACGATGCCGGAGATCGCCGCGGGCAGCACCACGGAGACGGTCGTCTTCCAGCGCCGGGCGCCGAGCGCGGCGCTGGCCTGGCGCAGCTCGTCCGGCACCAGGCGGAGCATCTCCTCCGAGCTGCGGATGATCACCGGGAGCATGAGGCAGCCCAGGGCGAGCGCGGCCGCGAAGCCGGACTGCTCCTTCACCACGAGCACGTACGAGACGTAGATGAACAGACCCATGACGACCGAGGGCACGCCCGTCATGACGTCGGACATGGTCCGGATGAGCCGGGCCAGCGCGTTCTGCTTGCCGTACTCGTTGAGGTAGATCGAGCCGAGCACACCGAGCGGAATCGCCATGGCAGCCGCGGCTCCGGTGATGACCAGGGTGCCGGCCACGGCGGGGCCCATGCCGCCGCCGATCCGGCGAGCCGAGTTGGGGATGTCCTCGATGAGGAAGTCCCAGCTGATGACCGCGATGCCCCGACTGGTCACGTGGTAGATCACCAGGCCCAGCGGGATGAGCGCGATCAGCAGCGCCAGGCCCATGAGCGACTTGCTGAAGCCGTCGGTCAGCCGGCGGCGCAGCGGCAGCGCGGAGCGGCGCAGGTCCGCCGGCACCGGAGCGGCCGCCGCGGGACGGGTGGCGGTCGTCGTCATGGCTTCTCCTCGCTTCGCTCGTCGGCGCCATCGCCGAACACCATGATTCGCTCGCGAAGCTCGCTCACGGCTTCTCCTCGCTTCGCTCGTCGGCGCCATCGCCGAACACCATGATTCGCTCGCGAAGCTCGCTCACGGCTTCTCCTCGCTTACCTCGTCAGGGCCCTCGACCGGCGCCGTGATGCGCACGCTCATGCCGCGGCTCCCCTCATCCGGATCTCCGCTCGGCGTACGACGAATCGGGCGACCAGGTTGACCAGCACCGTGATGACGAACAGCACCACGCCCATGCCGATCAGGGCCGCCGTGAACACGCCCGTGGACTCGCCCCACTGGTCGACGATGATCGCCGGCAGCGCGTAGCCGCTCTCGAAGAGGTTCGCGGTGATCTGCACCGAGCTGCCGATGACCAGGGCGACCGCGATGGTCTCGCCCATCGCGCGGCCCAGGCCGAGGATCACCGCGCCGACCACGCCGCCGAAGCTGTGCGGCAGCACCGCACCCTTGATCATTTCCCAGCGGGTGGCGCCGAGCGCCCAGGCCGCCTGCTTGTCGGAGTCGGGCACGGTCGCGAAGACCTCGCGGGCGATCGACGTGATGATCGGGACGATCATGATGGCGAGGATCAGGCCCGCGGTCATGAAACTGCGACCGCTGCTACGCGGCTCGCCGAACAGCGACCCGAGCAGCGGCACGCCGCCCAGCACGTCGTGGATCCACTGGTAGACCGGCACCATGGCGGGCGCGACGACCAGGATCCCCCAGAGGCCGAAGACCACCGAAGGCACCGCGGCCAGCAGGTCGATGAGCGTGACGATGGCGGTGCGGATGCGGCGCGGCGCCAGCTCGGTCAGGAAGAGCGCGATGCCGACCGAGACGGGGACCGCGACGATCACGGCGATCGCGGAGACGACGAGCGTGCCGTAGAGGAAGGCGAGCGTGCCGTAGACCGGCTTCGCCGGGCCGTCGCCGTCGGGGTCGTTGGGGATCCAGGTCGAGCTGGTGAAGAACTCGGCGGAGAAGGCCGGATACGCCTGCTTCACCATGGTGACCAGGATCAACGCCAGGATCACCAGCACCGCGAAGCCCGCGGAGACGCACAAGGCCCAGAAGAGCCGGTCGGCGTGCCTGCCGCGGTCCTTCCGGGTCAGCTGAGCGGATTTGTCTAGGACTGTCATCTGTCTACTCCGAGGGGTGGCCTGGCGAGGCCGGTGCGGCGGGTCCGGAGGGACCCGCCGCACCGGGGGTCGTGCTCAGGTCAGATCAGCTTCAGCTGACCTTGTCCAGCTGGGCGAGAGCCTTGGCCTGCAGGTCGGCCGGCAGCACCGCGTAGTTGACCTCGGCCGCGATGGCCGCACCGTCGGTCAGCAGGTACTTGACGAAGCCCTTGACCAGCTCGGCCTTCTTCGGGTCGTCGTACTTCGGCTTGACCAGCAGGTAGGTCGGCGCCGTGATCGGGTAGGACGTCGCGCCCGCCGCGTTCAGCGGGTTGAACGTCAGGTCGTCCTTGAGCTCGGCGCCGCCGAGGGCCGCGGTGGCACCCTCCAGCGTCGGGAGCACGTACTGGCCGTCCTTGTTCTTGATCGCGGCGAAGGACAGGCCCGAATCCTTGGCGTCGCTCAGGTCGACGTAGCCGATACCGCCGTCGGCGGCCTTGATCAGCTGCGCCACACCGGTGTTCTTGGCACCGGCCTGGGTGTCGGCCGGCCACGCGACGGTGTCGCCGCTGCCCAGCTTCCAGGCGTCGGCCGCGGCGGCGGCCAGGTACTTGGTGAAGTTGTTGGTGGTGCCCGAGCCGTCCGAGCGGTGCGCCACGGAGATGGCGGTAGCCGGCAGGGTCACCCCCGGGTTGTCGGCGACGATCTCCGGCGCGTTCCAGGTCTTGATCTCACGCTGGAAGATCTTGGCCAGGGTGACCGGGCTGAGCTGCAGCTTGTCGACACCCTTGAGGTTGTACGAAACGGTGATCGGCGCCGCGACGGTCGGGATGTAGAGGAAGGAACCGGCCGGCACGCCGTCGGTGTCCTTGACCGTGCTGTCGGTGCCGGCGAAGTCGACCAGGCCGGAGCCGAACTCCTTCTTGCCGGTGCCCGAGCCCACCGAGTTGTAGGTGACCTTGAGGTTCGGGGCGTCGGCCTTCAGGGTGGTGATGACCTCCTGGTAGTAGGTGTTCGGGAAGCTGGCTCCCGACGCCTTCAGTTCACCGGAGAGAGAGGCCCACGCGCCGGTGTCGGCGCTGGCGGAGGGGTCGGTGCCCGGGTCGCCCTTCGAGGAGCAACCGGCAAGAGCAAGCGCAGCGATCGCGACGCCCGCAAGCACGCGCCGAGAGAGCACGTTACGGTTCACTTCAGGGGTGCCTTCCTAGTCAGGGATAACGGCCGTCGCCGGCCTGACCCCGACATTGCACGGCCGAGGTAGACGGTTGTCCCGTCTCAGGTGAACGCAGGGTGAACAGGCAAAACAGGACCGGTGACGGCTCCCTCAGCAAGGCGTGGCCGGGAAGTGAACGCGGTCACACCGCCCCGTCCAGGTCTGCCAGCGAAAACCCACCGTCCGTGGCCACCGTCGCGACCAGCGCGAGGCTGCCGTCGCGTACGTCCCACACCAGCACCCGCTGGTTCACCCCGGGCGTCGTGCCCGACCCGCCCGCACAGCGCAGCAGCACACGCCGCCGATCCAGCCAGCCCAGCAGGGTCACGTCACCGGTCACCTCGACGTCGGCCGCCAGCATCCGCAGCACCCGTGCCGAGCCCGGTTCCAGCACGGCCACGCCCACCCCGGCCCGCCAATCGGCCCGCACCGGCAGCCCTGTCGGCTCGCACAGGCGCGCGACCAGTCCGCCGGCGCCCACGACCGCGAACCCCGGGCCGAGGAACCGCCCCAACCGCCCGGCACCGGGCCCGCTGACCGCGACCGTGCGCTCACTGTGGTTGCGGCCGTCGAACTCCCAGGTGCGCACCCGCGGCGGTGCCGTGATCGGGTCCCCGGCCGAGAGCAGTTCCACCACCGTGGACGGGGCGTCCTTGCCCGCGGCACGACGCGGCGCGATCGCGTCGCGGACCCCCACCGGCACCGCCCGCATCCGGCCGGTGCCGACCTCGAGCAGCTTGTCGACCCCGACCAGCAGGTGCCGCGGCCCGAGCCAGACGACGACGGGCGACTGCGGCACGACGTCGTGGCGGCGGGCCCGGCCCGTGGCCGTCTCCACCACCCACAGCTCGTCGGACACCACCACCGCCACCCGCGAACCGTCCGGGGCCAGCGCACCTGCCGACAGCAGCGCCGCGGCCTCCGGCGGCAGCCTGTCGACCCTGCGCCACTCGCCGTCCACGCCCAGCGCCACCAGCGGGCCCTCACCGACCCCCTTGACCGCGGCGTCGAGCACCGCGAGCACCCGCGGGGTCGGCTGCCTGCTCAGGGCGGGCAGCGTGGCCGGGTCACCGGGCGCGAGTTCCCGCAGCAGGTGCGCGACCAGGGCCGTCGGCAGCGTGATCTGCCGCGGCACCGGCGGCACCTCGTCCACGCCGTCCAGCACGGCCGGGCCGGTGGGCAGGGCGGGCAGCGGCTGCAGGCCGTCGTCACGCCCGGCGGTCAGCGAGCGGATCCCCGCGGCGCCCAGCGCGACCGCGCCGACGGCGCCCGCGATCAGCAACCGGCGCCGGGTGGTGGCCCGGCCACGCCGCCACAGCTGCGCCGCCTCCTGCTCGGCGGTCGCGGGCAGGGCGCGACCGGGACGGCGCGACGGCGGGGTGCGGTCCAGTTCCAGCCGCACCCGGTAGGGCGGCGCGGCGTCGGCGACCTCGCGCGCGAAGAGCCGCTGCAGCAGCCGGTCCGCGGCCGCACCCGGCGGGGCCTGGTGCTCCGCGTCGTTGCCGCGCAGCCGCGACCAGCGCATCGCGACCAGGCCGAGCAGGTCCCGGGCCAGCGCGGCGGCCTGCGTCTCGTCACCGGTGAGCTGCCGGGCGGCGTGCTCCAGCGGCGGCAGCCGGCGGGCCACCCAGTCCGTGAAGTCGCCGGGAGCAGCGGCCGGGCTCGTCGGCTCCCGCTGGGACAGCACGTCGGGAGGCTCCTGCTCCATCACGCCGTGCCTCCCACCCGTCACCATCCGCGCATCCCTTAGATGGTGATGGATCTCACAGGATTGCGGAAGAGGTCGTTCAGGTGCGCTGGAAGAGCACGTCCGTGGACCAGCGGGCGAAGCCCAGTCGCTGGTAGAGGGCGGTCGCGGCGGTGTTGGACTCGTCGACGTACAGCATCACCTGGTCGAGCCCCTGGGCCCGCAGGTGGCGCAGCCCGGCCGCGGTCAGCGCGCGGCCCAGGCCGGAGCCGTGCGCAGCCGGGTCGACGCCGAGCACGTACACCTCGCCGATCGGGTCGTGGTGGTGCGCGTCCTGCGCGTCGCGGCGCAACTCGCCGTGCACCTTGGTCCAGTGGAACCCGGCCAGCGCGCCGTCCCGCTCCGCCAGCAGGAAGCCCGCCGGGTCGAACCACGGCTCGGCCATCCGCACGTGCAGGTCGCGTAGGGTCCACCGGCCCTGCTCCGGGTGGTCGGCGAAGGCGCGGGCGTTGAGCGCCAGCCAGGGTTCGTCGTCCTCGCCCGGCCGGAACGCGCGCAGCACCACGCCCGCGGGCAGCTCTGGCTGCGGCACCTCGGCGAACAGCGAGCGCCGCATCTGCCACAGCACCCGGGCCCGGCGAAAGCCCAGCGACAGCGCCAGCGCGCCGGCCGACGGGTGGTCGCCGTGCGCCCAGAGCCGCAGCCGACCGTCCGGGTCGGCCTCGGCCGCCGCTTCGATGGCCGCCTTCACCAGTGCGCGGCCCAGGCCGTGCCGGCGGCGCAGCGGATGCACGACCAGTTCCGCGGAGGGTCCGTCCACCGCGTCGGTGGTGTCGACGTGGGCGTAGCCGGCCAGTTCGCCGTCGGGGGTGCGGGCGATGAGGTGCACCGCAGGGGCCTCGCCGCCGTGGCGCAGATGCAGCACCGTGTGCTCGGACAGCGGGTACGCGCCGTCGGTGTCGCCCGCCGCGCGCGCCAGTTCGACCACTGCGGACACCTCGTCCGGCGTGAGCCGGTCGCGCCGCTCGGCATACCCGATCATGGCGTCAGCGTAGCCGGGTCGCGTGAAATCGCTCCACGGTCGCACGGTGATCGCCCGCATGGTGAAGGCACTCGGCGCAATGGAACGCGCCCGCGGCGGTCACCGCGGGCGCGTTCGTCGAAGAATCGACGGGTCAGATCGAGGGCAGGTCGGCGAGCAGCTGCTCGGCGGCGGCGTCCAGCGAGTCGCGGTCGGCCAGCTGCTGGCGCGAGGACGGCACCACGAACTTGTAGCCGACCTGGCGCACCGTGCCGATCATGGCTTCGTACTCGGAGCCGAGCTTGGCGCGCAGGCGCCGCACGTGCACGTCGACGGTGCGGGTGCCGCCGAAGTAGTCGTAGCCCCACACCTCGCGCAGCAGCTGGTCGCGGGTGAAGACCCGGCCCGGGTGCTGGGCCAGGAACTTCAGCAGCTCGAACTCCTTGTAGGTGAGGTCGAGCGGGCGTCCCTTGAGCTTCGCCGCGTACGTGTCGGGGTCGATGGTCAGCTCGCCGCCCCGGATGAGGCCGCCGGCGGCGGCGGTCGCGGAGTTGAGGCGGCCGACGGACAGCCGCAGCCGTGCTTCGACCTCGGCGGGACCGGCCGCGGCGAGGATCACGTCGTCGACGCCCCAGTCGGCGTTGATGGCGACCAGGCCGGCCTCGGTGACCACGGCGATCAGCGGCACGCCGAGGCCGGTCGCGTGCAGCATCCGGCAGGTGGCCCGGGCCTCGGAGAGTTCGGAGCGCGCATCGACCAGCACGGCGTCCGGGCTGGGGGTCGACACCAGGGTGCGCACGTCGCGGGGGGCGGTGCGCACGGTGTGCGGGAGCAGGTCGAGCGCGGGGAGCACGGCGGATGGTTCACCGGCACGTGCGGTCACCAGGAGCAGGATTTCCACGGATCGCCTCCGTCCTCGCGGCAAGGCCGCGCGAGCAGCACATGGGGGCGTGGCTGGCCTCACGTCGGTCCCGGCGTCGCTGACGGGCGGGTAAAGCATGAGCATAGTCGAGAACATAAGAAATACCAGGACCTCATGGCGTTGTCACTCACCGCGCGTGATCGCCGGACAGTGTTTCGGTCATCTTTCGCGCGTGTTTCGCTCGCCGCGCCCGCGTCCGGCAGGTTCCCACCCCGGTGAGGTGCGCTCTTGGGGGGTGAGGTGGCACGATCGTTGCGTGCTCGGTTCCCCTCCCGACGACAGCGTCCGTAATCGCAGGTCATCCGGCCCCCAGTTCGACGGGCCGCACCGGCCCGGCCCTGGCCAGGCCGGCCGTGGCCCTGCGCCCGTTCCCGTGCCCGCGAACCGCGGCGCCGCCGAGCGGGGCGCCGAACCCGGCCCGCGTTCCCGGCGCGACGAGGCGGTGAAGGTGAAGGACCGGCGGCGCGCTCGCGGCGGCGACGCCGAACCCGAACCCGAGAGCGACGACGGCCCTCCGGCGGAGATCGTCCCGGTGCGGCGGCTGCTGTCGGCGGCCGTGGCCGGTTTCGCGCTGCTGCTCGGCGTGGGCCTGGTGATGGGCGCGCAGACCGCGGGCGTGGGCACCGGCCGCATCCCGTACGCCGTGGTGATCCTCGGCGCCCAGCTGCTCTACGTCTTCGCCACCACCATGGCCATCCGCCCGCCCGGGGTGAAGGTGGTCGCCACGGTCGGCGTGCTGGCGGCGGTCAGCGCCGACGTCGCGGCGATCACGAGCGACGTCGCCTCGGTCGCCCCGCTCGGCCTCATCGCGGCAGGCGGCCTGGTCGCGGGCGCGGTCGGCCAGATGGTGCGCTACGAGGGCCGGGTGCGCGTCTCCGAGTCGCTCGGCTCGACGGTGGTCATCGTGCTCGGCGTGGTCTCGTTCGCCACCCTCATTGTTTTGACCCGCCTCCCCGCGGGCACACAGGCCATTGTGGTCTGCCTCATCGCCAGCGGCATCGCCTTGAGCGTCGCCCGGCTCACCGACGTCTTCGCGCCGTATCCGCGCCTGGCCGACCAGGTCCCGCGCGGCTCGGCCGGCATCGTCATCGGCGCGATGCTCGGCACCGGCGTGGCCGCCGTCATCGGCCGCTACCTGGTGCCGTTCACCCCCAGCCAGGCCGCGATGATCGGCATGGCCGCGGCCGGCGCCGCCGTGCTGGCCGACCTCACCATCGGCTTCGCCGAGGCGGGGCGGGAACTGGCCGGCGAGGCGCCGACCATGTGGCTGGCCCGGCACATGCAGGGCCCGCTGGCCGGCTTCGCGCTGGCCGCGCCGGTCGCCTACGTGATCAGCGTGTTCTTCCTGGTGCCCGCATGAGGAAGTTCCTCACGATCACCGCGGTCGTGCTCGTCGTCCTCGGGGTGGTGGTCGCGGTCGCCGACCGGGCCGGCGCGCACTACGCGGAACGTGAGATCGCCGCGCGGGTCTCCGCGCGGATGCAGGAGCAGGGCATCACCTCGACCCCGCCCGAGGTCGAGATCCAGGGCTTCCCGTTCCTGACCCAGGTCGCGGCCGGGAAGTACACCGAGATCGACATCACCATGCGCGACCTCAAGGGCGGCGAGCTGCCCCTGCCACTGCTCAACGTGGCGGCGCACGACGTCGAGGCGCCGCTGTCGCAGCTCATGGACGGCACCGCCCGGCCGGTGGCGGCCCGGGTCGACGGCGACGCCACCGTGTCGTACGCCAGCCTGGTCGAGGCCAGCGGCCTGACCGGGATCTCGCTGACCTCGGCCGGCCCCAACGACGTGCGGGTCACCGGCAAGGTGCCGCTCATCGGCGAGGTCACCGGCACCGCCGAGGTCACCGTCGTGGACGGCAGCCACGTGCGGCTGCGCGTCACCTCGCTCAAGGGCGCCGCCGGCTCGGTCAGCCAAACGATCATCAATGCCTACAAGGACCGGCTCGCGGTGACCCTGACCCTGCCGAAGCTGCCGTTCAACCTCGAGCTGACCGACGTCCAGACGGAGTCGACCGGCCTCGTCGTGTCGTTCACCGCCAAGGACGTCGAGCTGGCCTGACGGCCGAGTGGATCACCGTCCGCGCTCCCGGATGGTGATCCACCGTTCCCGGATGGTGGACGACACATTCCCGAAATCAGAGCGCTGCTGGTAGGGTCACGAACTATGAGTCCGCTGCTTACCAAGCGGCGCGCGGTCGACCTGTGCCGCGTGGCCACGTGCCTGTGTCGCCCCGTCATCTGACGGCGGCACAGTTTGCGCACCTCGATCACGCTTCCGTGATCGTCAGCAGCTCTGTCAACTGACTCGCATCGCCCGCTCATCGCTGAGCCGGCCGCCCCCGCAAGTCAGCCAGCCGCCGTCGCCCTGTATTCGGTGAACCCCCTGTGGACCCGTACGCGGCGACGTTTCTCTTTCTCCCGCTCGCGCTCCCGGTGGCGTCACCCGCACAGACGTTCATCCACCAGCCACATCTCAAGGGAGAACTCCATGAGTCGCGAATCCGCCCTCGTCTCGGCCGACTGGGCCGAGAAGAACATCGCCGCACCCGGCGTCGTGTTCGTCGAGGTCGACGAGGACACCACCGCCTACGACGGTGGCCACATCGCCGGCGCGATCAAGCTGGACTGGCGCCAGGACCTGCAGGACCCGGTGCGCCGTGACTTCGTCAACAAGGAGCAGTTCGAGGCGCTGCTGTCGTCGCGCGGCATCGCCAACGACGACACCGTCGTGCTGTACGGCGGCAACAACAACTGGTTCGCCGCATACGCCTACTGGTACTTCAAGCTCTACGGCCACGGCGACGTGAAGCTGCTCGACGGCGGCCGCAAGAAGTGGGAGCTCGACGCCCGCCCGCTGTCCAAGGACGAGGTCAAGCGCCCCGCGACCCAGTACGTCGCCCAGGAGCAGGACCTGTCGATCCGCGCCTTCCGCGACGATGTGGTCAAGGCGATCGGCGTGCAGAACCTGATCGACGTGCGCTCGCCCGACGAGTACGCGGGCCGCCTGCTCGCCCCCGCCCACCTGCCGCAGGAGCAGGCGCAGCGGGCCGGCCACATCCCCACCGCGCTCAGCGTGCCGTGGTCCAAGGCCGCGAACGAGGACGGCACCTTCAAGTCCGACAGCGAGCTGGCCGAGCTGTACGCGGCCGCGGGCATCGACGACAGCAAGGACACCATCGCGTACTGCCGCATCGGCGAGCGCTCCTCGCACACCTGGTTCGTGCTGCAGGAGATCCTCGGCAAGGCGAACGTGAAGAACTACGACGGATCCTGGACCGAGTACGGCTCGCTGGTCGGCGTGCCGGTGGCACTGGGCGACGAGCCCGGGAAGGCGTGATCACCATGACCGCACAGACTGCTTCCACTGTCGCGGCCGGTTGCGCCGCCCCCGACCAGGCCGCCCCGCTGCCGCTCAGCGTCGACCTGGAGAAGGAGACCGTCATCACCGGCGTCGTGCAGTCCGGCGGTGACCCGGTCGCGGGGGCGTACGTGCGCCTGCTCGACCGCACCGGCGAGTTCACCGCCGAGGTCGTGACCTCGCCGGCGGGCCAGTTCCGCTTCTTCGCCGCGCCCGGCACCTGGCAGCTGCGCGCCCTGTCCCGGTTCGGCAACGGTGACGCCACCGTCACCGCCGACCGCGGCGTCAACGAGGTATCCCTCGCCGTCGCCTAGTTTGTGAAAGGAAGGGCACCTTCTTAACGCTATGCGTTGTAGAAGGTGCCCTTCTTAACGCCCGGTGCCGGTTGGCGGGGGTTTTCGGACCGCGACCGGTGCGATCGGCGCGGCGCGGGTAGGCGGCGCGAGGTGCCGCGGCGCGGCGCGGCGCGATGAAGATCGGCGTTTCGTGTCCCAAACTGCGGTTTGACCCGAGGTTCTGACCGGAAACAGTGATCTCCGCCCGACACCGCGCCACCAGCCCGGCACCGCACCGGGCCACCGCGACACGCCCGGCGGCAGACGCGTGGCAGCATGAACGCGTGACCATCGACGCGCCCGCACCCGAGGCCGCCCCGCAGCCTCAGCCGACGCCGCCCGCCCGCCGCTACCTGTGGCCCGCGCTCGTCGCCGCCTGGGCCGTGCTGCTGATCGGTCTCGCCATCTGGTCCGCCCGCAACGACCCGCCGTCGCTGCGCGACCAGACCACCGCCGCCTCGGCCAAGGCCACCATCGACGAGGTCGTCGGCAAGGTCACCGCCGGCGTCCCGGCCGGCGCCACGATCCAGGACAAGGGGTACGCCGAGAAGGCGTGCAGCCTGTCCGCCGCCCGCGACGGCGTCTCGCTCGTCCGCACGCTGACCGTCTCCGGCCCCGTGGGCGACGAATCGGCCATGATCGCGACGCTCGCGGCCGCGCTGCCCGACGCGGTCACCCGACCCGCCGACGGCCCCAAGGAGGGCTTCTACTACGACGCGGGCAACTACGTGGCGGTACGCGGCAAGATCACCGCCGAGGGGACCGTGGCCGTCGACCTCAGCTCCGGCTGCCGCGTCCCCTGACCCCGGGGAACCCTCTCCCGCGTCCAGCCCGAGGACACCGCTCGTCCCGCCGGGTGCACCACGCCCGCGCGTCCAGACCGGCACATCCCGTCCAGCTCACCCGGACCAAGCCGTTAAGAAGGTGCCCTTCCCCTACGCATAGCGATGTGAAGGTGCCCTTCCTTCGGTCAGTAGATGAGGGCTTGGGTGTTTTCGGAGAGGGCTTCTTCGACGAAGACGGCGGCGCCGGCGATGCGGATGCCGGGGATGACGTCGGCGGGGGTGATGTCGCGGCGGGCGGCGCACTGGGTGCACAGGGTGACGGTGCCGGCGGCCAGGATGGCGTCGAGCAGGTCGGGCAGCGGGGCGGAGTGCGGCAGGTCGAACTCCGCGGCGCGGCCGGGCAGGGCGAACCAGCTGGCCTCGCCGGTCAGCCACAGGGACACCTGGGCACCGGCCGCCACGGCGGTCGCGGCCACGGTGAACGCCTGCGCGCACCGCTCCGGCGCGTCGGCTCCGGCGGTGGTCTTGACGATGAGTTTGCGTGCCACGTCCGACAGCTTATGCACGCGCGCCGGGCGCGCCTCATAGGATCTACCCGTGGTCACCGAGATCGGGTTCGTCAGCCTGCTGGTCGCCGGGTTCGGCGCGCTCGCCGGCGGCCTGGCCTACGTGGCCGTCAAAATCTCGCGCGGCCGCTGGTGAGAGTGCCTGCCCGCACGCGGGTGGGCGGAGCCGCGCCGGTGCGACACCGGCGTGGCGGGCCAGGGTCGGCGAGTTTCCGCAGTCGTGAACGAAGAGGGTTGAACGGTGAGTACTGAAGACAATCCGCTGGCGCCGCCACCGTGGCTGAACGCGCCGCCGGTCGACCCGTACCCGTACGAGGAGACCCACGACCTGCGCAGCGGGCCGGACCTGCACGGCGACCTGCTGGACCTGCTGCCGTTCGTCGGGGTGTGGCGGGGCCGCGGCCGGGGCGGTTACCCGTCCATCGAGGACTTCGACTACGCGCAGGAGATCCGGATCAGCCACGACGGCCGGCCGTTCCTGTTCTACGAGTCGAAGGCGTGGATCCTCGACGCGGAGTCCAAGCCGGTGCGCCCCGGCGGCCGCGAGGTCGGCTGGTGGCGTCCGGCCGGCAAGGACGGCGACGAGCTCGAGGCCATCATGACCAACCCCACCGGGATCATGGAGCTCTACCTCGGCAAGGTCGAGGTGAACCCGCCCCGGATCGAGATGGTCACCGACTTCGTGGCGCGCACGTCCACCGCCAAGGAGGTCACCGCCGGGCACCGGCTCTACGGCATCGTCGAGGGCGCGCTGCTGTACGCCCAGGACATGGCCGCGGTCGGCGAGGGCCTGACGCCGCACCTGAGCGCGCGCCTGATCCGCGTCGGCGGCTGAAACATGCGGAGCCCGCTCCGCGGCCTTGCCCGGTCGTACAGCCTCCGCTGCGCTGCGGCTGTACACCGAGCGGCCGCTGCGACGGGCTCCTGCTGAACCGGTGTAGCTTCGGGTCGTGACTGATCAGATTCGTTGGGGCGTCCTCGCCACGGGCGGGATCGCCGCACGCTTCGCGCGCGAGCTGGGCCAGGTGCCCGGCACCGAACTGGCGGCCGTGGGCTCGCGGACAGCGTCGTCCGCCGAGGCCTTCGCCGCCGAGCACGGCGCGGCGCGCAGCCACGGCTCGTGGGAGGCGCTCGCCGCCGACCCGGACGTGGACATCATCTACATCGCGACCCCGCACTCCCACCACCATGCGGCGGCCTCGCTGTGCCTGCGGGCCGGCAAGCCGCTGCTGGTGGAGAAGGCCTTCACGCTGGACCTCGCGCAGGCACAGGACCTCGTCACGATGGCCCGGGAACGCGAGCTGTTCCTGATGGAGGCGTTCTGGACGCGTACCCTCCCGGCGATCCTGAAGATCCAGGAGCTGATCGCGGACGGCGCGATCGGCGAGGTCGTCTCGGTGCAGGCCGCTTTCGGCATCGCGATGGACCCGGAACCCTGGCACCGGCTGCGCAACCCGGAGCTGGGCGGCGGCGCGCTGCTGGACCTGGGGGTGTACCCGATCGGCTTCGCGCAGCTGCTGCTCGGCGAGCCGGACCAGGTCCGGGCGTGGGCGCACCTGTTCCCCGAGGGCACCGACGCGCGCACCAGCATCTCGCTGGGCTTCCGCTCGGGCGCGGTGGCGTCGCTGTACTGCGGCATCAACGGCGACGTGCGCAACGCCACGATCGTCGGCTCCCAGGGCCGCATCGAACTCCCCTGGGGCTTCCACGCGGCAGAGCGCTTCGTCCTGCACCGCCACGGCACCGACCCCGAAGAGTTCCAGGAAGCCCCCTCCGGCCTCCACTTCGAAGCCGCCGAAGCCACCCGCTGCCTCCGCGAAGGCAAGCTCGAATCCGACCTGGTCCCCCTCTCCTCGACCCTCTCCGTAATGCGCACCCTGGACGCCGTCCGCGCCCAGATCGGCGTCACCTACTGACAGCAAAAGCGACGATCTTGCGCGTACGGCGGGTGCGACACGCCCTTTCCGGGCGAATCGGCAACCGTTCGCGCAAGATCGTCGCGATCTTGTCGAGGAGGAGACTCAGAAGATGGGGCGGACCAGGACGTAGGTGATGAGGGCGGCGAGGGCGGCGCCGGGGAAGGTCAGGACCCAGGCGGTCATGATGTTGCCGGCGACGCCCCAGCGGACGGCCGAGAACTTCTTCGTCGCGCCGACACCCATGATCGCCGACGTGATGGTGTGCGTCGTCGAGATCGGCAGGCCGTACGCCGCCGCGGTGAACAGCACGCTGCTGGCCACGGTCTCGGCGGCGAAGCCGGCCATCGGGTCCAGGTGGATAACCCGGCGGCCGAGGGTGCGGATGATGCGCCAGCCGCCCGCGTACGTGCCCAGCGCCAGCACCGTCGCCGAGGTCCAGAACACCCACTCCGGGATGGTCTCGTTCGAACTCTGGAACCCGCCGGTGTAGAGCGCCAGCACGATGATGCCCATGGTCTTCGCGGCGTCCTGCATGCCGTGGCCGATCGACATCGCGATCGCCGACAGCGACTGCATGAACCGGAAGAACCGGTTGAGCGGCGTGGGCTGCAGCAGCCGCCCCGACTTGCGCTTGGACAGCCACTTGGCCAGCAGGTACACCGCCCACAGCAGGAACAGCATGAAGGCCGCGCCGAGGACGAGGCCGGTGGCCGGCGACACGATCATCGGGAGGACGACCTTGTCCAGGATGCCGCCCCACAGCACCTCGCCCTGCACGCCGAACGCGAGCGCGGCGAGCATCGCCCCGACCAGGCCGCCGATCAGCGCGTGCGAGGACGACGAGGGAATGCCGTAATACCAGGTCAACAGGTTCCAGGCGATGGCGCCGACGACGCCGGCGAATACGATGCCCAGCCCGACCTCGCCCTCCGGGGGCGTGATGATGCCGCTGCCGACCGTCTTGGCGACCGAGGCGCCGAAGTGCGCACCGACGAAGTTGCCGAGCGCGGCGATGCCCAGCGCGATCCGCGGGGTGAGGGCCCGGGTCGAGACGCTGGTGGCGATGGCGTTCGCGGCGTCGTGGAAGCCGTTGGTGTAGTCGAACACCATGGCCGCGATGATGACCGCGAGCACCGGGATGAGGAGCTCGTTCACGTCACGCACCCCCGCCGGGGGAGCCGGCGATGAGGCCGCGCATCAGGACTCCTTGACGGCGATGGTCTCGACGGTGTTCGCCACGTGTTCGAAGGCGTCGCAGGCGGCCTCCAGCTCGTCGGCGACCTCCTTCATCTTCAGCACGGTCAGCGCGTCGTACTCGCCGCTGAACAGCCGGACCAGCAGCATGCGATAGGTGCGGTCGCCGTCGTTCTCCAGGCGGTTGCACTCGACCCAGTAGTCCTTGAGGCCCTTCATCTGCTTGAGCCGCGGCATGGCCAGGGCGGTGACCTTGGCCTGCTGATCCAGCACGTCGATCAACTCGATCATCTCGCGCGGCAGCGCCGGGAGCTTGGTCAGGCCGTACAGGTAGACCAGGTTGCCCACGGCCTCCAGGTGGTCCATGACGTCGTCGAGCCCGGAGCCGAGGCGGTAGATGTCCTCGCGGTCGAACGGCGTGATGAACGTTGAGTTGATCTTGTTGTACAACTCGTGCGTGATCTGGTCGCTGTCGTGCTCGACATCGGCCAGCCGCTCGCTGACCGATTGCACGTCAGCGCCGGGCAGCGCCAGCTCGGAGAGCAGCTCCGTGCCCCGCACCAGGTTCTGGGCGGCACGGGAGAACATCTCGTAGAAGGCGCCCTCTTGGGGGCGGAGCGAAAACTTCACCGCAAGCACCTTTGGTTTGGTGGTGTCATCCGGACGGTCTGGTCGGGGGAATGCTAAGCACTGTCACCCGGCGTTCGTGACCCGGTCACCAAGTGCCACCTGCGATTCATGGCTCGTTCACCTGCCGTTCATCTTCGGTGCCCTGCCCGCTTCGTCACGTTCCAAACGTTTCATCTCGGCTTTGGGGTCGAAGCCGGCCGGCGGATAGCTCAGATCCAGGCGTTTCAGGGCATCGAGGATGAGGTGCGCCACCGCCCAGTCGCGGTACCACTTCCGGTCTGCCGGCACCACATGCCAGGGGGCGTGATCAGTCCCACACCGCTGGATCGCGTCCTGATACGCCTGCTGGTACGCGGGCCAGTAGGCGCGGTTGTCGACGTCGTCCGGGTTGTACTTCCAGTACTTCGTGGGGTCCTGCAGGCGCTCCATCAGGCGGCGGCGCTGCTCCTCGTACGAGATGTGCAGCATCACCTTGACCAGGGAGAACCCGCTGTCGACAAGCTCACGTTCGAAGCTGTTGATCTTCTCGTAGCGGCTTTTCCACACCCGCGCCGGCGCCAGCTCGCGCACCCGCACCACCAGCACGTCCTCATACTGCGAGCGGTTGAAGATGCCCAGGTATCCCGGCAGCGGCAGCGCCCGGCGGATCCGCCACAGGAAGTCGTGCTGGCGCTCCTCCGCCGTCGGCGGCCCGAACGCGGTGATCCGCAGACCCTGCGGGTTCATCATGCCGGCCACCTTCTTGACGGTGCCGTCCTTGCCCCCGCAGTCCATCGCCTGCATCACCAACAGCACCCGACGCTGGTCAGCCGGATTGCACTTGGCCTGCGCGAACAGCATCTCCTGCTGCCGCGCCAGCTCCTGCCCCAACGTCACCAGCTCCGCCCGAGCCCACCCCTTCGGATCCCGCTGCACGCCCTTGCGATCAGGCAGCCCCGGCGTCCCAGCCGGATCGATCGCCCCGAGGTCCACCCCCGACCCGATCTGCAGCAATTCGGACACGTCCGCCACATCCCGATCATTGCGCACAACCCGCCCCCTCGCCGGTCATCCCCCAACTTCCGGCCCCCGCCTACCCCGTTGATCATGAACCTATGGCACGGCTCAACGGCGTGTCCCGCCCACAACTTCATGATCATCTAGTGGCCAAGGGCGGCACTGCCGCGCCCGCCCGAACCTGCTCGGCGCTCGGCATCCGCAGTCGGGACCGAGGGGCTTGCACCCGGCGCATATCGATCATGAGGTTAGGGGCGCGACGCGCCGCCGAACCGTGCCATAAGTTCATGATCAACCCGAGAGGGCGGGCCGGTGGTCAGGGGGAGACGTGGGCCAGCCAGCGGTGGAAGTGGGTGGTGAAGGGTTCCTGGTTGGTGCGGACGGCTTCGAGGAGCCATTGGGCGGCGGCGCGGGCCTGGTGGACGACCTCTTCCGGGTAGTTGAACTTGGCCTGGTGGGCGGCGAACTCGTCCTCGTCCACCAGTTGGACCTCGCCGGTCAGGCGGATCTTGCGTACGTCGAGGTCGAGGTCGGTCACGGTGACGGTGTCGTCGTTCCAGGTGGCGGGGGTGGTGATGTCGCAGTAGAGGGAGGTGTTGCGGGGGGCGGCGTTGAACATGGCGGTCCACCAGCCGGTGTGTGGGACGAGCACCACGCCGGGGATCTCGTACACCTTGCCGGTGTCGCTCACCGTGCCGCTCGGGATGCCCAGCCACGTGCCATGCTCGTCGCGGCCGAGCAGGGTGGCCGGGAAGGCCCGGTGCGCACTCCCGTCGAACTTGCGGATCTCCACCCGTACGACGCCCATCGACTACCTCGCTTCACGGCGGTGGCGTACACCCTCGCACCACCGCGCAACGATGCGGGGGTGACGCGGGTCGCGCCCACAAGGCGCCATCGTCCCAAATCAGGCGGCGCGGTGGAAGACCGTCGGTGCCAGCCGGTACGGTCAGTCGGTGCCGCCGAAGAAGAAGCGAACACGTGACCACAGCGCTCTCGACCTGCTCGAGGCCGCTGTCGGCGCGGTGCCCGGCGGCTCGGCCCGGCCCGGCCAGCAGGCCATGACCGCGGCCATCACCACCGCCATCGAGTCCGGCGACCACCTGCTGGTGCAGGCCGGCACCGGCACCGGCAAGTCGCTGGCCTACCTCGCCCCGGCGCTGACCGTCGACGGGCCGGTCGTCATCTCGACGGCCACGCTCGCGCTGCAGTCGCAGCTGGTCGAGAAGGACCTGCCGCGCATCGGCAAGGCGATCTCCCCGCTGCTCGGCCGCGAGCCGACGTTCGCCCTGCTCAAGGGCCGTCACCACTACGTGTGCCTGGCGAAGTTGGAGCACTCCGACGAGCAGGACCCGCAGGACTCGCTGTTCGATGCCGGTTCCAGCGGCAGCGGCGTGAAGTGGCTCGGCGAGTCGGGCCGGCTGGGCAAGCAGATCGAGCGCATCCGCGACTGGGCGATGGAGAGCGACACCGGCGACCGCGACGAGCTGGACCCGGGCGTCGACGACACAGCCTGGCGCATGGTGTCGACCCCGGCGCGCGAGTGTGTCGGGGCGAGCCGCTGCCCATACGGGCCGGAGTGTTTCGCGGAGCTGTCACGGGCCCGCGCCCGCGAGGCCGACGTGGTGGTCACCAACCACTCGCTGCTCTCGGTCGACATGATGGCCGGGCGGCACATCGTGCCCGAGCACAAACTGCTGATCATCGACGAGGCGCACGAGCTGGCCGACCGGGTCTCCAGCGCTGCCCAGGCCGAGCTGACCCCGGACGCCGTCGACCGCACCGCCCGCGCCGCCCGCCCCTACGTGGAGGGCGAGGAGTACCAGTCCCTGGTCGAGGCCGCCGACGCGCTGACCGTCGGGCTGGCCGAGACCCCGGCCGGGCGGATCACCGGCAAGCTGCCGACGGGCATCGTCGAGGCCTGCACGCTGCTCGACGGGGCGACCCGGCGCGGGCTCTCCCGGATCGGCGAGATCAAGGCCGACGACCCCGACCCGGTGCGCAAGCAGCAGGCCAAGTCGCTGCTCGACGAGGTCTCCAAGACCGCGCAGCGGCTGCTGGAGGACAACGAGCACGACGTCGCCTGGGTGGAGCACGAGCCGCGCCGGGCCCTGGTCGTCGCGCCGCTGTCGGTCGCCGGGCTGCTCGGCGAGAAGCTGTACGAGGACCGCACCGTCATCGCCACCTCGGCCACGCTGACCCTTGGCGGCAACTTCGACACCCTCGCCCGCTCGCTGGGCCTGCCGGTGAGCCCCAAGACCGCGGCCAAGCCCGGCGCGCCGCCGGAGTCCGCCTCCGGGCCGGGCTGGAAGTCGCTCGACGTCGGGTCCCCGTTCGACTATCCGAAGCAGGGCATCCTCTACGTCGCCGCGCACCTGCCCCGGCCTGCCGCGTCGGGCCTGCCGGACGCGACCGGGGCGGAGCTGTTGGCGCTGGTCGAGGCGCTCGGCGGGCGTACGCTCGGGCTCTTCTCCTCCCGCAAGGCCGCGCAGCAGGCCGCGGAGCTGCTACGGGCCAAGACGAACCTGACCGTGCTGCTGCAGGGCGACGAGGCGCTGCCGCTGCTGGTCCGCAAGTTCCGTGAGGACCGCAACAGTTGCCTGCTCGGCGTCATGTCGCTGTGGCAGGGCGTGGACGTGCCGGGTGACGCCTGCCAGCTGGTAGTCATCGACCGGCTGCCGTTCCCGCGACCGGACGAGCCGCTGGCCTCGGCCCGCTCGGCGGCGGTCGACGAGGGCGGCGGCTCGGGCTTCGCCGCGGTGAGCGTGCCGATCGCGGCGATCCGGCTGGCCCAGGGCGTGGGCCGGCTGATCCGCTCCACCTCGGACAAGGGCGTCGTCGCCGTCCTCGACTCCCGCCTGGAGACGGCCCGCGGCTACGGCGCCTTCCTCCGGGCCAGCCTCCCGCCCTTCTGGTACACCACCAAGCAGGAGATCGTCCTCAAGTCCCTCAAACGCCTCGGCGAAAGCTGACCCGCACCAGGTAGGCGCTTTTGCAGTTTCGGGGAAACTGCGGTTATCGGACACGGAATTGCCGCAGTTTCCCCGAAACTGCAGCGGTGGAGACGGCGCGGGCGCCGCGTCGAGGTCAGCAGTCGCAGCAGTCGCAGTGGTTGCAGATCTTGCAGCAGTCGCAGCAGTCGCAGCAGTTGCCGCAGTCCCCGCAGCCCCCGCAGTCGCACCGGGAGCACCAGCCGTCATTGGGCAGGCCGCTCCACGGGCCCGGATAGGGGTCCCGGCAGCACACCTGGCAGGTGCAGCACATCCAGCTCGCGACGGCGCAGCCGAAGATCGGCCCGCGTGTGCGCGGCGGTATCTCCACCTGCGGCCACCAGCAGGAGCCGCTGCCCGGCGGTTTCGGGGCCTTCGGCTGGCGGCCCTTCTTGCCAGGCTGGATGACCGGCGGGTAGTAGTCCGGGTCCGCGCCCGCGAAGGTCCGCTCGATGGCGTGCTCGACCTCGTGCACCAGCAGCCGGTGCACCAGCTTCCGGTCGGTGAAGACCACCTCGTCCAGGGCCAGCCGGATGCCCGCCGCGGCGTCCCGCGCCAGCACCCCGGCCTGCGCGAACGACGCCCCGGTGGCGAGCAGCGGGTTCCACGCCCCGGCGGCCCGGTCGGCGGCGAGGTCCTCGACCGCGTCGAGCAGGTGCGCGATCCGGCCGAAGAAGCGGCCCGCCTCGGCCAGCGGCTCGGCGTTGCCGGGTCGGCCAGCCAGCACCGCGGTGTGCGCGAACGCGGCGGCGGTGGCGATCTCGGTGGGCTCGGTGACGGTGAGCAGTGACCCGCCCAGCAGGACGGCCCGCTCGACCTCGCGCTGACCGTGCACGGCCGCCAGCAGCACCCTGGTGTCCAGGCCGAGATCCAGCCCGGACCGGTGGGCCCGGGCGGCCCAGCGCCGCGCGACCAGGCGCGCGCCCGCGGCGACCGGGCGGCGGGCGTACGCACCGTCACCGTCCGCAGCGTGGTCGGACAGCTTCGCCGAGGCCAGCACCAGGGAGACCGTCGCGGCCAGCCGCGCCCCCGTGCCGTCGGCCACGGCCGCGGTGCGCATGCCGCGCAGCGGGCACGGCCCGGCGGTGCGCCGATGGAGGCCCGTCAGCTGCGCCTGGGTCAGCACGGAGATGATCAGGCCGTCGTAGTTGGTGACGATGCGGGCCGCCTGGCCGTGCTCGTCACGCAGCGCCAGGCACAGCCCGCACAGGTGGCCGAGCCACTCGCTGTGCAGACGGTCAGGGAGGCTGTGCGCGCAGGGGCGGATGATGCCGAACACGGGCGCAGCCTAGGCCACGCTGTCACGCCCGCCACCGGGCCGCCGACGGTGCGGACATCGGCCCTGATCACGGCGTCGGGTCGGCACCTCAGCGCCCGACGGGTCGCTACAGGTACAGGCCCGTGGCGTCCGGCTCCACGCGCGAGGCCGCGACCGCGTGCACGTCCCGCTCGCGCAGCAGCACGTACGCCTCGCCGTGCAGTTCCACCTCGGAGCGCTCGTCGGGGTCGAACAGCACCCGGTCACCGACCTGGATCGCGCGCACGTGCGGGCCGACGCCGACGGCGGTCGCCCAGGACAGCCGCGTCCCGACCGAAGCGGTGGCCGGGATCACCAGGCCCGCGGACGAGCGCCGCTCCCCCTCGGCCGCCTCCTGTTTGACCAGCACCCGGTCGTGCAGCAGACGGATCGGCAGGCCGGTCTCGGCGGTGGCGGGATTGAGTGTCACGCCGGTCAGGGTACTTCCCCGATGGTGCGGTGGTCGCAGGCGACTAACGTGGTGACGTTGCCTGTCCCCGGGAGGACACCAGTGGGTCGTTTGGACAACTTCAAGGCGAATGTGCGCCGCGCCTACGAGGCGAGCCGCGCCAGCGCCCGCGCCAAGCGCGAGCAGGAGGAGCGCGAGCGCCAGGAGGCAGACCAGCCGCTGCCCGAGCCGGCCGAGCCCGAGCTGCAGCACCACTCCACGGCCAGCCGCGACGACGTCGACGTGCCGTACGGTCTGCGCATCGGCGCAGCCTGGGCGTGGCGCATCATCGTGCTCGGCTTCATGCTCGTCTACCTGCTGCAGTTCCTCGGGAAGATCAGCATCGTCATCGTGCCGGTGCTGATCGCGATGCTGCTGGCCGCGCTGCTGGCGCCCGCGGTGCGCTGGCTGAACCACATCCGGGTGCACCGGTCGCTGGCCACCGCGATCGTGGTGCTGGTCGGGCTGGCCGCGGTCGCCGGCACGCTGACCCTGGTGATCAACCAGTTCGTCAACGGGCTGCCCGACCTGACCAAGAACGCGGCGGAGGGCGTGCAGCAGATCCAGACCTGGCTCAAGAACGGCCCGCTGCACCTGACCGACGCGCAGATGGGCAGTGCGATCGACTCGGTCACGAAGTCCATCACCACGAACAAGGAAGCCCTGACCACCGGCGCGATCACCACCGCGACGACCGTGTTCGAGGTGCTCAGCGGCCTGTTCCTGGTGATCTTCACGCTCTTCTTCTTCCTGCGCGACGGCCGCGTCATCTGGCGCTTCCTGCTGCGCCTGGTGCCCGGCCAGGCCCGCGAGCCGCTGGACCGGGCCGGGGTCGCCGCGTGGGCCTCGCTGGGGGCGTACGTGCGGGCCACCGTGCTGGTCGCGTTCATCGACGCGGTCGGCATCGGCATCGCGCTGGCCGCCATGCGGGTGCCGTTCGCGCTGCCGCTGGCCGCGCTGGTGTTCCTCGGCGCGTTCATCCCGATCGTCGGTGCCACCCTGTCCGGCGCGGTCGCGGTGCTGGTCGCCCTGGTCACCAACGGTCCGCTGACGGCGCTGCTGGTGCTGGCCGCGGTCATCGCCATCCAGCAGATCGAGGGCCACCTGCTCCAGCCGCTGATCATGGGCCGGGCGGTCGCCATCCACCCGCTCGCCGTGATCCTCGGCATCGCCGCGGGCGTGGTGCTGGCCGGGATCGTGGGCGCGCTGATCGCCGTACCGCTCATCGCGGTCCTGAACACGGCGATCCGGCAGCTGGCCGGACGCCCGCAGCCGGAACCGGATTCGGTGATCGTCAAGGCGCCGCCCGTACCCGCCACCTGAGACACGAAAGAAAAGGGCTCCGCCGGTGTGACCGGCGGAGCCCTTTTTCGTCGTGGCGGCGGCGTCAGACCGCCTGCGGCGGGTAGTACGGCTGCGGCGGGTACGGGTATCCCGGCATCGGCGGGTACACCGGGTACGCGGGCGCGGGCGGGGGCAGCAGCACCGGCACCGGCACCACCGGCTCCGCGGGCATGGGCACCGTGCGGGCCACCCCGTCCGGGAACGTCATCCGGTATGCCGTCCCGTCGAAGAAGGCCGGCGGCACCTGCGGATCACGTCCCACGAACACCGCCCGTGTGGTGCCCAGCACCTGCAGCAGGTCGCGTTCCTCCGCGATGCTGCGGTCCTGGTCGGCGGAGGTTTCGTCGAGCCCGCGGTTCATGCCGTCGCGCACCAGCGCCAACCGCGTGGCCGCGAACTGGAACTCCTTCATGGCCTTGCGGCCCGGCTCCCCGGCGACGCGCCCGGCCCAGACCCGGGCCGCGTGCCGGCGGGCCAGCGTGCCCATGGCCGCCACCTCCGGCGGGGTGAGCCACCCGGCGATGGCGTACGCGGGCAGCACCTGCAACGCCAGCCGGCCCTCGCGGGCACGCACCCACAGCGCGACGCCGATCATCGACAGGAACACCGGCACCATGACCGCGATGTAGCCGTACAGGAAGAAGTAGGGGCTGATCTCGGCGGACAGCGTGGCCATCAGGTTCCACGAGCCGTGCAGCATCATCGCCAGCAGCAGCCCGCCCACCGGCGCGCACCAGCGCACCCAGCTGCTGGCCGAGCGCGCCGCGATGCCGATGCCGATGCCGGTCATCGAGGTGAACAGCGGGTGGGCGAACCCGGAGATCAGGATGCGGCCCAGGAACATGCCGAAGACCAGCTGCGCCCCGGAGTACGGCCCCCACTGCTCGTTGCCCGAGTAGAAGCCGTGCCCGCCCAGGTAGAGGATGTTCTCCACCATCGCGAAGCCGACCCCGGACAGGCCGCAGTAGACGATGCCGTCGGTGATGCCGGACAGCTCGCGGCGGCGGCGCCAGAGGATCCACAGCGGGAAGGCCGCCTTGCCCAGCTCCTCGATGAACGGCGCGACGACCGTGGCGACCACCGCGTCGGGCAGGGTCACCACGTTCAGCCAGCCGGAGAAGAACGAGTTGACGCCGAGCGCCAGCAGCGTCGCCGGGAACGCGCCCCACAGGAAGCTGATCACGAGCAGTTTCGGCGGCTCCGGCTCGTACCGGTCGAGCCAGAGGAACACCGCAATCAGCACCGGCACCGGCAGCAGCGCGGCGGCCAGGCCGACGCCGAACGCGAGCGGGCCGATCTTCCAGCCCAGGTATCCCAGCATGCCCAGGGCCGAGCCGCCGACCACGACGATCGCGAGCAGCAGCGGCAGCCAGCGCCGGGGGCGCTTGAGCGGCAGCGACGGCTCCGGCAGCACCGGCGGCAGGCCGAGCCCGACCGTGCCCGGCGGGAAGCCCGGCCCGGCCGCGGGCGGCGGCAAGGCCGGCCCGGTCGCGGGCGGTAGGCCCTGCATCGGCGTCATCCCCGGCCCGGTCCCCGGCGGCGGACCCTGCGCGGGCGTCGCCGCGGCCGGTTCCGGCGCGATCGGAGCGACCGCCGGTACTGCCGGGACCGGTGTGTCCGGCATGGACGGCGACGCGGTCGGCCCGGATGACTCCGGCGCCTGCCACGGTGACGCCGGTGCGGGCTGCTGCCATTCCGGCAGCGGCGGCCACGGCGGGGGCGGGCCGCCGTCGCGGTTGCCGGGTGCGGTCCCAGGAGTCGGGAGGTCGGACATGGGCGCAGCCTACCTCCGCTATGCTCGGCGAAAGGTCACGAGTGTCAGCCGCTCTCACATTCGCCTGCGCAAGCAGTCGAAAGTGTCGAAAGATGGAGCAAAGCCCCGGCTTGCTGACCGGCAACCCTCTGTAGTTCGCGGTGGGGTGCCCCGGGTGATGACCGGGCCCAGCCCGTCGTCGTGCTGGGCAAGCGCGGACCACTGTCTCCGTTGGTGGCTCGTCCCGACGATCTCCGCAACGGCGGACCGGCGAGGACATCCCACCAGCGGTCCAGGGGTCCCTGACCCCGGAGGTGCCCCATGACCGCGATCGCCCAACGACCCTGCAGCGCCGTCGAGACGGCCGACATCACGCCCGTACGCGTGACCGACGCCGAGCTGACCGTGCTCGGCGTGCCCGGCCAGATCAACCTCGACTATGCCGCCACCGCGCCCTGTCTGCGGGCCGCGGCCGGCGCGGTCACCGCACTGCTGCCCTGGTACGGCTCAGTGCACCGCGGCGCGGGCGCCCTGTCGCAGCGCTGCACGCTGGAGTACGAGCGCGCCCGGCAGACGGTCGGCGACTTCGTCGGCGCGCGGGCCGAGGATCACGTGGTGTTCACCCGCAACACCACCGACGCGCTGAACCTGCTCGCCCACGTGCTGCCCGCGGGTACCACGGTGATCACCTACGCCGGCGAGCACCACGCCAACCTGCTCCCCTGGCCCAACGCGGTACGCCTGCCGGTGCCCGCCTCGCCCGACGCCGCGGTGCGTTACCTTGCCGCCGCGCTGACCGAGGTGCGCCGCGGCAACGCCGACGGCCGGATCCTGGTCGCCGTCACCGGCGCCAGCAACGTCACCGGCGAGCTGTGGCCGGTCGCGCAGCTGGCCCTGATCGCCCACCGGTTCGGGGCCCGGATCGTGCTCGACGCCGCGCAGCTCGCCCCGCACGTGCCCGTCGACCTGTCCACGCTGGACGTGGACTACGTCGCACTGTCCGGGCACAAGCTCTACGCCCCGTTCGGTGCGGGCGTGCTCGTCGGCCGGGGCGACTGGCTCGACGCCGCCGCGCCGTACCTGGCGGGCGGCGGAGCGACCAGCGGCGTCGGCGACGCGACCCACGACGTGCGGTGGACCACCGGCCCGGCCCGGCACGAGGCCGGCACGCCCAACCTGCTCGGCGCGGTGGCACTGGCGGCGGTGTGCGCGACCCTGGAGGCCGCCGACCGGTACGCGCTGCACGCCGAGGAGCAGCGGCTGCTGGGCAAGCTCCGGGCCGGGCTGGCCGAGCTGCCCGACGTCGCCGAGTTGCGCACCTTCGGCGCGGACGCGGCCCGGATCGGCGTGGTGTCGTTCGCGGTGCGCGGCCGCGACTCCGCCGAGATCGCCCAGCAGCTGGCCCGGGAACACAACATCGGGCTGCGCGACGGCCTGTTCTGCGCCCACCCGCTGGCCCGCCGCCTGCTCGGCGAGGCGTCGGTGCGGGCCGGCTGGGACGGCGTGCCCGCGACGGCCCTGCGGGCCAGCATCGGCATCGGCACCACCGACGCCGACGTGGACACGTTCCTCGCCGCGCTGCGCACCATCGTCTGAGCCGTCGCGCCGCACGAGTCGGGGCGGTTCCGGTGATCGCCGGGTCGGCCCCGGCAAGCACGTCGCGAGCCGGTGGACGAAATCGGCCGGTGACCCGTGTGGGTCACCGGCCGGGTGGCGCTACCTCGACGATCAGGCCTCGGTCTCATCCGCGGCGATCTTGCGGCGGCGGGTCATCAGGAAGAGCACGGCACCCGCGACCACGACCGCGCCGCCGATACCGGCGATCAGACCGACGTTGGTGCCGGTCACCGGCAGGCCGCCGCCGTTGCCGCCGTTGTTGCCGCCGGCCGGCGGGGTACCGATCTTGATGATGACCTTGGCGATGTCGTTCTTGGGATTGCCGTCCTTGCCGACCGTGGTCACCACCTCGGCGAAGCCGTTGTTGCCGATGGTCGCCGAGTCGATGTGCACCAGCAGCTCGCGGGTCAGCGTACGGCCGGGCTGCAGCTCCGGCTCGAACCCGCAGGCCAGCTCGGTCTCGCCGGTGTACTCCCAGACCGGGCCCTCGCCGCCGCGGTCGATGCAGCTGCCGACGCCCGGCTTCACGGCCGGTGCCACGAAGGAGGTGCCGGATGGAACCTTGATGTAGAACATCGGCCTGGTGCTCGCCTTGCCGATGTTGCTGACCGCGACCTTGATCTTGACGGTGTCCCCGACCCGCCCGATGCCCTGGGTCACCGAGATGGCCTGGTCGACCGCGAGCGGCGCGCCCACGTGTGCGGAGAACCGGGCGTCGTTGTCACCCTCGTCGACCTCGCTGGCCTGCTCGGCGTTGGCCACCAGGTCCTTGATGAGCTCTTCGATCAACTCGTCGAGCTGCGCGTCGGTCAGATCCGCGGCGACCTCGAAGCCGTCGGCGGGCTGCTCACCGGCCGGTGCCGTGGCGACCTGCTCAATCGCCTTCGCGCTGACGAGACCACCGCGCAGCGCGATCGGGCCGCCGGCGTACGAGTCGTCGACAGTGACCACCAGCGCCCCCTGCGGCGAGTAGACGCCGCCGGGCGGGATCACCACATCGGGATCGGAGCAGGTGAGGACCTCGGTCTCCTGCTCGCTCACCTCGCAGATGTCGTACACCTCGCCGAACCGCACGTGCGGCGGCAGCGTGATGGTGAAATCGACGCCGTGCACGATGGCGTCGCCTTCGTTGCCGATCGCCCAGGCGAGCGGCGCGCTCTGGCCCGGCTTGATCGGGATGACCTTGCCGGCGGGGGTGTAGCCGTCCACCAGGTCGTTCGCGACGGGCACCAGGTCGACACCGCCGGGAACGAGTTCCACGGTCTTCAAGACCTCGTTGTTCATGCCGTCGACCTCGCCAGGCGTGGTGAGCAGCACTGAGATCCTCCCGGCGGAACCCGTCATCCCGCCGACGTTCTGCAGGTAGATCCAGTCGGTGTACCGCTCGCCGGGGGCGAAGCCCACCAGATCACAGCTCACCACCGCGCCGACGTCACAGAAGGTTTCGTCGTAGATGCTGAGGTCTGCCCTGACGAGGGAGCTGTTCAGCCCACTGAAGTCGTAAGTGATCCGGGCGTCGCCCGACTCGACGGTGCCGACGTTGAACATGTCAACGCGGAACCACTTGCCCTCGGCGTCCGCCGACATCCTGCTGCCGGTGACGGTCACGCCGAGGTCGATCCCGTCGGCCGCGTGCGCCGGTGCCGCCAGGGCGGCGGAGAGCCCGCCGGCGAGCAGCATCGATGCGCCCGCCGCCAGGGCGGTGCGAATCTTCATTTGTTCCCCCGTGGGATGGTGAGGCGTCGATCAATCGGGGCACCGTACCCGTCCACGTCGAAGCTGCTCAACCGTCCTAACGGGTGGTCCTTTGTCGATCCGGCCGACAGCCGGCCCGACACGATTCCCTGTTCTCCCAGGACCTCCCGCAGCGCTGCAGGTGGCAGGCGGCACACCGGCCCGGCCATTGCCGGGACCATGCCGGACAGGCGCAATGATCGGCCGGTGACCCGCAGCGGGTCACCGGCCGATCATTGCCACCCGAGCGATCGGGCAGCGGTGTCCTAGGCGACGACCTTGCGGCGACGCGCCAGCAGGAACAGCACGGCGCCCGCGAGCACGACCGCGCCACCGATGCCGGCGATCAGGCCGACGTTGGCGCCGGTCACCGGCAGGCCACCGCCGGTGCCGCCGTTGTTGCCGCTGTTGTCGACACCGGCTGGCGGAGTGCCGATCTTGATGATGACCTTGGCCGTGTCGTTCTTCGGGTTGATGTCCTTGCCCTCCGACGTGTGCACCTGCGCTCGGCCGTTGGCGCCGATGGGCTCGGCGTCGATGCGCACCAGCACCTCACGCTTCAGCGAACGGCCGGGCTGCAGCTCGGACTCCCATACGCAGGTGATCTCGGTCTCGCCGGTGTAATACGCCGGGATCTGCCCCTTGCCCTCGCAGTAGCTGACGGCTCCCGCCTGGTCCGGCGCGACGAAGGAGGTGCCGGACGGGGCCTGGATGAAGAAGCTCGGCCCGGTGCTCGCCTTGCCGACGTTGCTGACCGTAACGGTGATCTTGACAACGTCACCGACCTTGCCATAACCCGTGGTCACACTGATGGCCTGGTCGACCGCGACCGCGGCGGCCGCGTGCACGGCGAACGACGCGTCATCGTCGGCCGGGTCGACGTCGCCGGCCTCGGCCGCATTCGGCACGACGCCCTCCAGCAGACCCTCGACGAGCTGCTCGAACTGCTGCTCGGTCATCTCGTCCGCGACCTTGAACCCGTCCACCGACTTCAGCTCACCCGCGGCGGGCTCCTCGACGGACGTCTTGATGGCCTTGGCGCTGACCAGGCCGCCGGGCAGGGCCGCCGGTCCGTCGACGAAGCCCGGCAGGACGTAGAGCTTCGTCGGGGACTCGGGCGTGAAAGAGCCACCGGGCGGGATCACCACGTCGGGAGCCGAGCAGGTGATCACGGACAGGGTCTGGTCGACCCCGCACCAGCCGGGGTAGTCGCCGCCGCCGTCGTAAATGACGTGGGGCGGCAGTGTGATGGTGAATTCCAAGCCGTGCACGTACCGGTCGCCGTTGTTGTGGATGCCCCACGCGAGCGGCGCGCTCGCGCCGGGCTTCACCGGGATGACCTTGCCGGCGGCGGTGTAACCGGCGACCACGTCGAACGCGTAGGACATCAGGTCCGCGCCGCTGTCGACGACCTGCACCGGCACGGTGACGGTGTTGTTGGCGGTGTTGACGTCGCCAGCCGCCGTGAACGACACCGAGAACGAGCCTGCGGCACCCGCCGCCTTGCCGACGTTGCGCAGGTAAACCGCATCGGTGTAGGACTCACCGGGCGCGAAGCCGTAAAGGTGGCACTTCGCCACCTTGCCCGTGATGTCGCAGCCGGAGTTCTCCAGGAAGGACAGGTCGGCGGCGACGAGGGAGCTGGTCAGGCCGTTGAAGTCGTAGGTGAGCAGGGCGTCACCGGACGCGGCGGTGCCGACGTTGGACAGGTCGACCCGGAAGCCCTTGCCCTCGGCCTCGACGGCGATCTTGCTGGCCGGGACGCTCACGGCGAGGTCGACCCCGCCGGCGGCGTGGGCAGGCGTGCCCAGCACGGCAGAGAGCCCACCGGCGAGCAGCATCGAGGCACCCGCCGCCAGGGCGGTGCTGATCTTCATCTTGTGTTCCCCCGTGGGATGGCAGTGAAAGCATTGATGATCAAGCGGGGACGCTACCCAGCTTTCTCCGAGCTTCCACCAGCCGAACGGCCGGAATCTGACCGGTCGATGCGGCCGACCGCTCTGCGCACCTGCCGCTCCGCGTCCTCCCGGGACATCCCGGCAGCCCGCAGCAGATCCGTCGCGGAGGACCTGACCTGCGCGAACACCACCTCACCGGAGAACTCCAGCCCGGCCTGGTGGGCCTCACGCGCCTCGCGCACCGCCCGCACCGCGGCGTGCTCGGCCTGCTCCGGCTCGACCGCGTCGGCCAGCTCCCGGCGCAGCGACGATACCGACTGCGCCAGCGCGTGCACAGCCTCGACCAGGGCGGGGGGCACCGTCTCGCCGTCGCGGATCATCGACACGATGCGGCGTACCAGCACCCGGCTGTTGCGCAGCGAGCGCGCCAGATGGTCCGCGGCCTCGATGTACGCCGCCAGCAGTCCGTGCTTGCCCCAGTGCAGCGGGGCGATGGTCGCCAGCTCCTTGCTCGCCTTCAGCGACTCGCCGAACGCCCGCAGGTGCGATTCCGCCTCGCGCATACGGTCCAGCGCTTCCTGCGCCGCCGCCGCGTCGCCCTGCGCCAGCGCCTCGGCCGCCTGGTTGAGGCCGTCGGCGAGCGACTCCATCAGCGGCCCGACCGCCCGCTTCACCTCGGTCAGCGGGTTCAGCGGCAGCAGCAGCGCCATCACCAGCAGCGCGATGCCGCCGCCGATGACCGCGTCGACGAAGCGGCTGAGGTAGTAGTCGCTGGTGATCGGCAGCAGTGTGGCGACCAGGATGCCGGACGAGGCGGCCTGGCTCACCAGCGACGCCGAGCCGCCGATGAAGATGGCCAGGTTGATCGCGAGCAGCACCACCAGCGACACCTGCCAGGCGCCCCGGCCGATCACCAGGATGAGCAGCTCGCCGAGCAGGATGCCGACCGCGTTGCCGGCCACGATCTCGGCCGCCCGCCGCATCCGCTGACCGACGGAGATGGCCAGCGTGACCACGGCCGCGATCGGCGCGAAGAACGGCTGGAAGTGGCCGAGCAGGTCGTGCGCCACATACCAGGCCAGACCCGCCGCGACGGCGGCCTGCACGGAGAGGATGACGCTGCCGCGCACCCGCCGCACCCGGTCGCGCAGCGTCACCTGCGTGCGTCGGCCCAGCTCGGCGGCGTCCATGACCCTTACTGTGGCGCACCTGGCACCGCGAGCCGGACGGATGCGCCAAGATTTGGCCATGCCCACCGAATCGACCCTGCTCACCGCCGACCGGTTCGCCGCCACCGCCCGGGCCGCCGGGGCCGGCGCCCCCGACCACGTGCTCGCCGAGGTCGGCACCGAGCTGATCAACCGCTGGTCGGAGCCGCAGCGGTACTACCACACCGTCGAGCATCTGGCCGCCTGCCTGGACCTGGTCGGTGACGAGCCGGTGGTCGCGCTCGCGGTGTGGGGCCACGACGCGGTCTACGACCCGACCGCCGCCGACAACGAGGAGCGCAGCGCCGTGCTCACCGGCGAGCTGCTGGCCGAATGCCAGGTCCCGGCCGCGGTGGTCGAGGAGGTCACCCGACTGGTACGCCTCACCGCCGGCCACGCCGTCGCCGCCGACGACCGCAACGGCGCCCTACTGGCCGACGCCGATCTCGCCATCCTCGCCGCCCCGTGGCCCGACTACGTGCGCTACGTGGCCGCCGTCCGCGCCGAGTACGCCCACGTCCCCGACGACCTCTGGCGCATCGGCCGCAGCACCGTCCTGCAATCCCTCCTGGCCCTCCCCACCCTCTACCACCACACCCCCGCCCTGGAGTCCCCCGCCCGCACCAACCTCCACCGCGAACTCGACTCCCTCACCCACACCCCACCACCGGGTTGATCATGAACTTGTGGCACGGGTGGGCGGCGTGTCACCGGAACAACTTCATGATCAACGCACCAGGGGCGGGGGTGGGGGGCGGGCCAGGTGTTTGGGGATGCGGAGGTTGGCGGCGCGGAGCATGCGGGCGATGTCGCGGGAGGTGGCGTAGTGGGCGCCGAGCCAGAGGGCGACGGGGACGCGTTCGGCGGGGATGTCGTAGTGATCGCGGTCGAAGCCGCGGCGGGGCGCGCCCAGCAGCTCGGCGAACACGTGCAGCTCTGCCAGGGACACGTCGCTGACCAGATGCGCCCACAGGCGGCCGTGGGCGGGCCAGACCGGGCTGTCGACATGGATCACGGGTCCACGCTAGCGTGCGAAGGTGACCTTCCTCGACGAGCTGACGGCCGCGCTCGGCCCCGACCGTGTGATCACCGATCACGACCTGCTGATCTCGTACCGGCGTGACGAGGCGGATCTCTGCGACGCGGGCATGCCGCTGGCCGTCGTACGCCCGGAGGAGACCGCGCACGTCGCCGCCGCGGTGGCGATCGCCGCGCGGCACGGGGTGCCGGTGGTGCCGCAGGGCGCGCGGACCGGGCTCGCGGGCGGCGCGAACGCGGTCGACGGCTGCCTGGTCGTGTCGATGCTGGCGATGAACCGCATCGTCGACCTCGACACCGCCAACCGGATCGCCACCGTCCAACCGGGAGTGGTCAACGCGGTGCTGGCCCGCGCCGCCCTCGCGGAAGGGCTGCGCTACCCGCCCGACCCGGGCTCGTGGGAGTCGAGCACGATCGGCGGCAACGTCGCCACGAACGCGGGCGGCATGTGCTGCGTGAAGTACGGCGTCACCACCGAGTACGTGCTCGGCCTGGAGGTGGTGCTCGCCGACGGGCGGGTGCTGCGCACCGGTCGCCGCACCCCGAAGGGTGTCGCCGGATACGACATGACCAGGCTTTTCGTCGGCTCGGAGGGCACTCTCGGCATCATCACGGAGATCACCGTGGCGCTGCGGCCGGCGGCCGATGAGTCGCTGACCATGGTCGCGGTCTTCCCGACCACGGCTGCGGCCGGCGACGCGGTCAACCGGATCTTCGCGGCGGGCATGTCCCCCAGCCTGCTGGAACTGCTGGACCGGGTGCACCTGGAGGCGCTGGAGGCATACCGGCCGATGGGTCTGGACACCTCCGCCGCCGCGCTGCTGCTGGCCGCGGTGGACACCGGGTCGCGGGCCGCCGCGGACCTGGAGGCGATCGCCGAGCTGGCCCGGCAGGCGGGCGCGGGCGAGGTCTGGCAGGCCACCGACGCGACCGAGGCCGCCGAGCTGCTGCAGGCCCGGCGGCTCGCCCACCCGGCGATGGAGCACCTGGCCCTGTCGCTGTACGAACACGGCGGGCTGATCATCGACGACATCGCGGTGCCGCGTACCCGGCTGGCGGAGCTGCTCGACGACATCGTGGAGATCGCCGCCAAGTACGACGTGCCGGTCGGCGTCGTCGGCCACGCGGGCGACGGCAACCTGCACCCGAACATCGTGGTCGACCGCGCCGACCCGGCCAGCGTCGCCGCGGGCCAGCGCGTCTTCGACGAGATCATGGAACGCGGCCTGGCCCTGGGCGGCACCTGCACCGGCGAGCACGGCGTCGGCCTGCTCAAGCGCGACTGGCTGGCCACCGAGCTGGGCGAGGTAGGCGTCGACGTCCAACGCGCCATCAAATCCGCCCTCGACCCGGCCAACCTCCTGAACCCGGGCAAGGTCCTGCGCTGACGGCGGCCAAGCCCATTTGGCGATCAGCGTTTCGTGTCAGGATCTGCGTTTCGGCCGCAGATCCTGACACGGAACGCTGATCAAGACCTGCGCCCAGCGCCGCGCCCACCTCCGCCGGCCGCCGCGCCGCAGGTCACGACTCCGAGGCGTTAGGAAGGTGCCCTTCCTCTACGTATAGCAATGGGAAGGTGCCCTTCCTTTGCTTTAGACGGCGGTGAGGCGGGCGGCGTCGGCTGCGGCGTCGTCGGGCATGCGCTGGGACTCGCGCTCGGCGTCGACGCGGGCGAGGTAGGCGGTGATCTCGGATTCGGTGGTGGCGGCGGACCAGCCGAGGACGGGGGCCATGAGTTCGGCGGTGCGGCGGGCGGTCTGGACGCCCCGGTGGGCGGTCTCGATGGAGATCCGGGTACGCCGGGCCAGCACGTCCACCACGTGCAGCGCGCCCTCGTGGCGGGCCGCGTAGACGACCTCGGCGGACAGGTGCTCCGGCGCGCCCGGCAGCGGGTCGGCCAGTGCGCGGTCCTCGTCGATCAGGGCGAGCAGTTCGGTGGTGAGCGTGCCGTAGCGCTCCAGCAGGTGTTCCACCGCGCCGACGCTCAGCTCGTGCCGACGGGCCAGGTCGGCGCGGTCGCGCCACATCGCCTCGTAGCCGTCCGCGCCGAGCAGCGGCAGCTCCGCCGTGCCGCTGTGCCGCACGTCGCCGAGCCGCCGCACCGCCTTGTCGATCACGTCCTGGGCCATCACCCGGTACGTGGTGAACTTGCCGCCCGCGACCAGCAGCAGCCCCAGCAGCGGCTCGACCACGGCGTGCTCCCGTGACAGCGCCGACGTCGAGTCCGACTCCCCCCGCAGTAGCGGGCGCAGGCCCGCGTACACGCCCTCGATGTCCTCGCGGCGCAGCGGCCGGTCGAGCACCTCGTTGACGTGCGACAGCAGATAGTCGATGTCCTTCGCCGAGGCCGCCGGGTGGGCGCGGTCGAGCTCCCAGTCCGTGTCGGTGGTGCCGATGATCCAGTGCCCGCCCCACGGGATGACGAACAGCACGCTGGACCTGGTACGCAGGATCAGGCCGACCTCGCCGGTGATCGCCGAACGGGGCACCACGAGGTGCACGCCCTTGGAGGCGCGCACCCGGAAGCCGACCCGAGCGTCGGGCAGCCAGGAGGACACGTCGTCGCTCCACACGCCCGTCGCGGCGACGACGGTCTTCGCGCGTACGTCGAACTCCTCGACGCCGTCGCTGACGCGTACGCCCGTCACCTGGCGCGCCTGCCGCAGCAGGCCGACCGCCCTGACCCCGGTCACCACTGCCGCGCCGAGGCTGGCCGCGGTGCGGGCCACCGTCACCACGAACCGGGCGTCGTCGACCTGCCCGTCGTAGTAGCGGATCGCGCCGGCCAGGCCCTGCTCGCGCAGCGACGGGAACAGCCGGCGTGCGCCGTGCTGGGTCAGGTGCTTGTGCAGCGGCATGCCGCGCCCGCCGCCGACCAGGCCCGCGAAGGCGTCGTAGAGCGCCACCCCGGCCCCGTAGTAGAGGCGGTGCCAGGCACGCTTGGCCACCCCGGCGACGCCGGGCGTCTCGGCGGGCAGCGGCACCAGGAACGGCACCGGCCGTACCAGGTGCGGGGCCAGCCGCGTGGCGAGCAGGCCGCGCTCCCGCAGTGCCTCATGCACCAGCGGGAACTCCAGCTGCTCCAGGTAGCGCAGGCCGCCGTGGATCAGCTTGGACGAGCGGGAGGACGTGCCCGCGGCGAGGTCGCTCGCCTCGATCAGGGCCACGCGCAGGCCGCGGGACGCGGCGTCCAGCGCCGCGCCGACGCCGGTCACCCCGCCCCCGACGACCAGGACATCGAACTCTTCGTCGCGGAGCCTGCGCAGGTCAGCGGCGCGGCGCTCCGGGGATAGAGCACCCGCGGCGAAGCGGGACACGCTGCGGTCACGCATCCCACCAAGGTACCGTGCGGCTGTGCTCCCAGACGGTGACCGGCAAGGTGTTCCGCCTCATGTTCCGACCGTGCCCCCATCCGCGGCCGCGGATGCGCCGCCACGGCCCCCGGTCGGCGCGATCGTCGCCGCCGTCGTAGTCGGAGTGTGGGCGGTCGCCGTCGCCGTGCTCTCCCAGTACGGCATCGTGCTCGCCGCCCAGGTGCTCGCCCAGCTCGGCATGCAGCTGCCCGGCTTCCTCTGGCCGCTGGCCGGGATCATGGTGGGGCTGCTGGTCGGCGTGCCTGCGCTGATCCTGGCCCTACTGCCCAAACACGAGCCGGTACGCGCGACCGGCCGCGCCTTCTTCCTGGGCGCGCTGGTGCTCGGCGGGGGCAGCGCGCTGCGCCTGATCCCGGCCACGGCCAACGAGCTCTACCTGCTGTCGTACGCGGTGCTGGCCGGCGCCGCCGCCTTCCTCCTATACCGCCGCGCCACCGCCCGCCCGGCGCCCGCCGCGACGCCACCGGCCGACGGCTCCGCGGACGCACCCGCGGCCGACGGCGCCGCTGTAGCACCCGCGGCCGACCGGCCCGAGGCCGAGCCGGTCGCGGTCACGGCCACCGGCAGCCCGGCGCCTTCCTCCGGCGACCCCGCGGCGCTCGCCTGGGCCGTGCTCGCCGGAGTGCTGGTGCTGGTGCCGTACCTGTGGGCGGGGGCGCTGGGCGGGTTCAGCGAGTCCATCGCCGCCGCCCTGGCCGCGCTCGGCGCGGGCGCGCTGGCCATGGTGATCCTGGGGCCGGGGCTGTGGCGGCACTTCACCCACCGCGGGCGGCCGACCCTGGTGCTGGCCGGCGGCCTGGTGGCCGGGGTGGTGCTGGCGCTGATCGCGGGCGGCACCGGCGCGGCCGGGACGCAGGTGCTGACCCTGCTGGTGCTGCCGCCGCTCGGCTTCGCCGTCGCCGCACTCGCTCCCGGCTCGCCCCGCGGCTGGACCACGCTGACCCTGGTGGCGCTGGCCGCGTTCGGGCCGCTGGGCTTCGTCGACCCGGACGAGCTGAACCTCGCGTTGATCGGCCGCGACGTGCCGTACTACGCCCTGCTCGCAGCCCTGATCGCCTGGCTGGTGGCGCTGGCGCTCGGCGTCGCCTACGGCATCGGCCTGCTGCGCACCGTGCACGAGCCGGTCGTCGCGCCGGAAAGGGAGCAGCTCGGCCCGCCGAGCCAGTGGCCCGGCGCGCGGCCCGCCGGGACCGCGTGGCCCGGTGCGCAGGCGCAGTGGCCGGGCGCGCCCGCGCCGATCGTGCGCGAGCGGCGGCATGTCGTGCCACGCACCGGCGGGCGGACGCTGGCGGCCGGGCTGGCCGCCGCGGTCGCCGTCGGCGCGGGCGTCTACTACCTGGCCGCGGGCCAGCCGGGCTTCTTCGGCGACCAGCTGTTCGTGGTGCTCAAGGAGCAGGCGCCGCTGACCGGGCTGCCCACCACGACCGGGCTCGGCGCGGGCCGTGACCAGCGGGTCGACGCCGTCTACCGGCGGCTCGTCGAGCACGCCGACCGCACGCAGGCCGCGCTGCGCACCGAGCTGGACCGCTGGAACCTGGACTACCAGCCGTTCTATCTGGTGAACGCGATCCTGGTGGACGGCGGCCCGGAGGCGCGGGTGTGGCTGGAGTCCCGCTCCGACGTGGACCGGGTGCTGACCGATCAGCGACTGCGGCCCTTGCCCGCCGAGATCCCGATCGGGCGCGGCCCGGTGCAGCAGCCGCCGACCACCCCGCAGTGGAACCTGAAGATGGTCGGCGCCCCGGACCTGTGGCAGCGCGGCGTGACGGGCAAGGGCATCGTGGTCGGCTCCTCGGACTCCGGGGTGGACGGCTCGCATCCCGCGCTGGCGGCCAACTTCCGCGGCGGCGACGACTCCTGGCTGGACCCCTGGTCGGACAGCCGCACCCCGATCGACCACAACGGCCACGGCACGCACACGACGGCCACCGCGGTGGGCCGCGAGCGGGTCGGCGTCGCGCCGGACGCCCAGTGGATCGGCTGCGTCAACCTGGAACGCAACATGAGCAGCCCGTCGCTCTACCTGGACTGCATGCAGTTCATGCTCGCGCCGTACCCGCACGGCGGCAACCCGTTCACCGACGGCCGCCCGGCCCGTGCCCCGCACGTGCTCAACAACTCGTGGGGCTGCCCGCCGCTGGAGGGCTGCGACTCCACCGTGCTGCAGCCCGCCACGTCCGCGCTGGCCGCGGCCGGGATCGCCTTCGTCGCGGCGGCCGGCAACACGGGGCCGGACTGCGGCACGCTGGACACCCCGCCCGCCACCGACCCGGCCTCGATCACCATCGCCGCGGTGGACCGGACCCGCCGGATCACGTCGTTCTCCAGCCGGGGGCCGGCCGGCCCGAAACCCGATCTGGCCGGGCCGGGTGAGGCGGTGCTGTCGGCGATGCCCGGCGGCACGTACGCCGAGCTCAGCGGCACCTCGATGGCGACGCCGCACGTGGCCGGCGTGATCGCGCTGCTGTGGTCGGCCCATCCGGAGCTGGTCGGCGACCTGGCCCGCACCCAGCAGCTGCTGCGGGACACGGCGCAGCCCGCGATGCTCGCCACCGCGGCCCCGCCCTGCGCCACCGAGGCAGCCCAGGCGGGGTCCGGCATCGTCAACGCGGCGGAGGCGGTCGTGGCCTCCGCCAGGTAGGCTTCCCCACCATGATCACCCCTTACGAGCCGCAGCACCGGGCCGCCGTGGTCGATCTCCTCGACCGGTCCCTGCTGGCCGAGGACGCCGCCGAGGCGGCCGACATCGTGGCGCTGCTGCACGGCTCGGCGGGCTACGTCGCGGTCGACGGCGATGCGCCCGACGGCGACGTGATCGGGGTCGCGCTGGCCTCGGCCGGCCGCAAGGACCCGACCGTCGGGCATCTGGACCTGCTGGTCGTCGATCCCGCCTTCCGCCGTCAGGGTCTGGCCCGTGAGCTGGTCGGAGCCGTCGAAGAGCAGCTGCGGGCGCGCGGGCTGACCGCGGTGCGGGTCGCCGGCAACCCGCCCACGCACGCGTGGCCCGGCGTGGACGTGCGGTACACACCCGCCGTGTGCGCGCTGACCGCGCTCGGCTACGCCCATGACCGTACGGCCTGGAACATGACCGCGGACCTGGCCGAGGGATCGCCCGCGCTGCGCGAGACCCGGACCGCGCAGGAGCGGCTGGCCGCCGCGCACGTGGTCGTCCGCGCGGCGACACCCGACGACCTGCCGGAGCTGCGCCCGCTGATCGCCGCCGAGTGGGGCCCGGCCTGGGTGGCCGAGGTCGAGCGGGCCGTCGGCGGAAGCGGGGGCTGCCACGTCGCCATCCGCGACGGGCAGCCGATCGCGTTCGCCGCGTGGGGCGGCTGCCGCCCGAGCTGGTTCGGCCCGATGGGCACCCTGCCCGCCGCGGCGGGCCTGGGCATCGGCGGGGTCCTGCTGCGACGGTGCCTGCGCGACCAGGCCGACCGCGGCATCGCCCAGGCGCAGATCGGCTGGGTGGGGCCGGTCTCGTTCTACTCCGGATCGGCCGGTGCGATCATCGATCGGGTCTTCTTCCTCTTCCATAAACTGCTATAACTCGGGCTTTTTTCGTAATTCAGATTAGAAGCGTTGTTTTCCGGGGACGATGAGGATGTGGCAGCCCCGACCAGCCCCATAGCGGAACCCCACGAGACCAAGGGGGCGGCGATCCTCGTCGCTGCCGCGGCCGCGGTGGGCGGTTTCCTCTTCGGGTACGACACCGCGGTCATCAACGGCACCGTCGACGCCCTGCGCAACACCTTCCAGCTGAACTCGGTGGCCCTCGGGTTCGTCGTGTCGGCGGCCCTGCTCGGCTGCGCCGTCGGCGCATGGTTCGCGGGCCCGCTCGCCGACCGGATGGGCCGGGTGCGGGTGATGCTGATCGCCGCCGGGCTCTTCATCGCCAGTTCGATCGGCTCCGGCCTCGCCTTCAGCCCCGTCGATCTGACGTTCTGGCGGATCGTCGGCGGTCTCGGCGTGGGCGCGGCGAGCGTCATCGCGCCCGCATACATCGCCGAGGTCTCTCCCGCGCACATCCGCGGCCGGCTCGGCTCGCTGCAGCAGCTCGCCATCGTCAGCGGCATCTTCGTCGCCCTACTCGTCGATTACCTGCTGGCTGACGTAGCCGGCGGGGCGATGGAGGCGGTGCCCTGGGGCGGCGCGGCCTGGCGCTGGATGTTCGCCTCCGCCGCCGTGCCCGCAGTGATCTACGGCGTGCTGGCGCTGCAGATCCCGGAGTCCCCGCGCTACCTGGTGCGCCGCGGACGCCTCGCCGAGGCCCGCGACGTGATCAAGCGGCTGATCGGCGGCGACGTCGAGAAACGTATCGTCGACATCAAGCGCACGGTGGCGGGCACCACCGAGAAGGTCCACCTGAACGTGCTCAAGGGCCCCCGGCTCGGACTGCTGCCCATCGTCTGGGTCGGCATCCTGCTCTCGGTGTTCCAGCAGTTCGTCGGCATCAACGTGATCTTCTATTACTCGTCGGCGCTGTGGGCATCGGTCGGCTTCAGCGAGTCCGACGCACTGCTGATCACGGTCATCACCAGCATCACCAACATCGTCACCACGCTCATCGCCATCGCCCTGGTCGACAAGGTCGGCCGCAAGCCGCTGCTGCTCGTCGGCGCAGCCGGCATGGTGCTCACGCTCGGCACGATGGCCTGGTGCTTCTCCACCGCCACGCAGACCCTCGGGGCCAACGGCGAGATGCTGACCACGCTCAGCCCCGCGATCGGCAAGGTCGCCCTGGTCGCCGCGAACCTGTACGTGGTCGCCTTCGGCATGAGCTGGGGCCCGGTGGTCTGGGTGCTGCTCGGCGAGATGTTCAACAACAAGATCCGTGCCACCGCGCTGGCCGTCGCCGCCGCGGCCCAGTGGATCGCGAACTGGCTGATCAGCACCACGTTCCCGGCCCTGTCGAACATCGGCCTGACCTTCGCCTACGGCCTGTACGCGATGTTCGCCGCCCTGGCCTTCTTCTTCGTCTGGAAGGCCGTCCGCGAAACCAAGGGCCGCGAACTCGAAGCCATGTGACACCCCGGCGGCGGCCCGGGGCCCCTCCTGCCGCAACTCTTGAAGAGTCGCGGCCTCACCCCGGCCCGGTAGCCGCAGGTCTTCAAGAGTCGCGCCAGGCAGGGGGCGGGGTGGGGCGGGGAACGGGAAGGCCCCCGAGCGGAGCTCGGGGGCCTTCGTCGTGTTCAGGGCTTGCGGTGCTTCTGATCCGTCAGGATCAGAAGTCCATCTCGCCGCCGCCGGGGCCGGCCGGCGCAGCGGCCGCCTTCTCCGGCTTGTCCGCCACCACAGCCTCGGTGGTGAGGAACAGGGCCGCGATCGAGGCAGCGTTCTGCAGCGCCGAACGGGTCACCTTGGCGGGGTCGATGATGCCGGCCTTCAGCATGTCGACGTACTCGCCGGTCGCGGCGTTGAGGCCGTGACCGATCTCCAGGTTGCGCACCTTCTCCGACACGACGCCACCCTCGAGGCCCGCGTTGACGGCGATCTGCCGCAGCGGGGCGTCGAGCGCGACCCGGACGATGTTGGCGCCGGTCGCCTCGTCGCCGGACAGGTCCAGCTTGTCGAAGGCGGTCTTGCCGGCCTGCACCAGCGCGACGCCACCACCGGCGACGATGCCCTCCTCGACGGCCGCCTTCGCGTTGCGAACGGCGTCCTCGATGCGGTGCTTGCGCTCCTTGAGCTCGACCTCGGTGGCCGCGCCGACCTTGATGACCGCGACACCGCCGGCCAGCTTGGCCAGGCGCTCCTGCAGCTTCTCGCGGTCGTAGTCGGAGTCCGACTTCTCGATCTCGGCGCGGATCTGGTTCACCCGACCGTTGATCTGGTCGGCGTCACCGGAACCGTCGACGATCGTGGTCTCGTCCTTGGTCACGACGACCTTGCGGGCGCGGCCCAGCATGTCCAGACCGGTGCTGTCGAGCTTGAGGCCGACCTCCTCGGACACGACCTGGCCGCCGGTCAGGATCGCGATGTCCTGCAGCATGGCCTTGCGGCGGTCGCCGAAGCCCGGGGCCTTGACGGCCACGGACTTGAAGGTGCCACGGATCTTGTTGACGATCAGGGTGGCCAGGGCCTCGCCCTCGACATCCTCGGCGATGATCAGCAGCGGCTTGCCGCTCTGCATGACCTTCTCGAGGATCGGCAGCATGTCCTTGACGTTGGCGATCTTGCCGTTGACGATCAGCAGGTAGGGGTCCTCGAGGACCGCCTCCATGCGCTCGGGGTCGGTGATGAAGTACGCCGAGTTGAAGCCCTTGTCGAAGCGCATACCCTCGGTGAGCTCCAGCTCGAGCCCGAAGGTGTTGCTCTCCTCGACGGTGATGACGCCTTCCTTGCCGACCTTGTCCATCGCCTCGGCGATGATCTCGCCGACGGTGGTGTCAGCCGCGGAGATCGAGGCGGTGGAGGCGATCTGCTCCTTCGTCTCGACGTCCTTGGCGAGCTTCGAGAGCTCCTCCGCCACGGACGCGACGGCAGCCTCGATGCCCCGCTTCAGGGCCATCGGGTTCGCACCGGCGGCAACGTTGCGCAGGCCCTCGCGAACCAGCGCCTGGGCCAGGACGGTCGCCGTCGTCGTGCCGTCACCGGCGACGTCGTCGGTCTTCTTGGCGACCTCCTTGACCAGCTCAGCGCCGATCTTCTCGTACGGGTCCTCGAGCTCGATCTCCTTGGCGATGCTCACACCATCGTTGGTGATGGTGGGGGCACCCCACTTCTTCTCGAGCACAACGTTGCGGCCCTTGGGGCCGAGCGTCACCTTTACGGCGTCAGCGAGGATGTTCATTCCCCGCTCGAGGCCGCGGCGAGCCTCCTCGTCGAACGCGATAATCTTGGCCATAACGGCGTTGTCCTCCTGGACAATCCGAGGTCGGAGAGCTGGCCCGCGACGACCGGCTGCCACCATTCGGCAGCCCCGCAACTCCGACTTCTGGTCTCGTATTGGCACTCACACGAGGAGAGTGCCAATCACTTGTTTAGCACTCTCGCCCCTTGAGTGCAAGCGAACACGGGATGATCACAGCCTTTCGCGGGCCCGCCCCGCCGAGCGGAGTTCACATTCGTCTCCGTGCGTATTACCTGGCAGTAACCCCGGTGCGACGACCACTCGCCCCGACGGAACGGCGACGCCGCCACCGCCCGGCCCGCGGGCGGAGCGGTTCACCAGGTGCGCCCCAGTTCGATCACGACAGGCTCGGGGGCGTCCGGCGCGGGCTCAGGGTCGGGCGCGGCGGGCAGGGCGACCCGGCGCAGGTACGCCACCGTGAGCGCGGTCATCGTCACGGTCGCCGTCAGGACGCCGACCGCCGAGATCGTCGCCACTTGCACGCCCACCGGCCACACGTACCCCGCCCCGGGCCGCAGCTGGGTCATCACGAGGTCGGCCAGATTGTCGACGGCCAGGCCGAACGCCAGCACCGCGACGATCTGCCCGATCGTGGCCGCCCGGCTGTGCGCCAGCCGCCACGCCCGGCCCAGCCCACGCCGTTCGAAGAGCACGACCAGCGGCAGCAGTGCGGTGGCGAAGGTCAGATACCAACTGCCCGCGGTCATCACGGCGGAGGTCGTCTGGAAGCCCCGGGTCCCATAGCCGTCCAGCAGCGCATGGAACATGTACACGCTGCCCGCGGCGCGCAGCAGGCCGACCCCGCCCAGCCACAGCGCCAACCGGCCGGAGCGCCGCACCCCCCGGCGCAGCGCCGCGCCGAACCGCACCCTGCGGCCCTCGCCGGCACCGCGGAACATCTCGACCACCGCCGCCCAGGTCCAGGCATTGAACACCCCCGCCAGCGCGAAGGGCACCGCGGTGACGACGGCGAGCCGGACAGAGTCGTCCAGAACGGAGAGCCTGTCGCCGCCGCCGTAAACGGCCAGCGGCACTGCGACGCCCGCGAGCAGGGCGGCCAACTCGGTGACCACGATGATCGCGAGCAGCGTCCACCAGTGGTTCCGCAGCAGGGCCACGGTCTCGCGGAGCCAGGACGGGCGGGGGTGAGTCGGGTCGGTCAACGCGCTGCCGGTTCTGGCTGCGACGGCTCGCCCGCGTGGTAGGGGTTCGAGGCCGGTTCGGACATGCGCTGCTCCAGCTAGGAGGTGAGGGGTCGCCCAGTGTGGCACGCCCGTGCGCACGCCGCTGTCCTCCACCCGCCCCGGAACAGCTGGAAGGGCCCCGATCCTGTGGGATCAGAGCCCTTTCCGTATTACTCAAGCTTTGATGGCCAAGCGGTCAGGCGATGACCCGGACCTTCTCAGCCTGGGGGCCCTTCTGGCCCTGGGCGATTTCGAACTCAACGCGCTGACCGTCGTCGAGCGCCTTGTAGCCGTCCATCTCGATCGCGGAGAAGTGGACGAACACGTCCTGCCCTCCGTCGACCGCGATGAAGCCGTAGCCCTTCTCGCTGTTGAACCACTTGACGGTGCCCTGTGCCACGGTGCACTTCCTCACTTCTGTAAAGCTGGGCGGTCCTCAGCGGGCCACCCCCGGCTGGTGTTGTCAGCCGTCCTCGCACGCTACACGAGCACCGGTGCCCTCGCACAGCCCCAAAACGGACCTGTAGTCCCCCCGTTACAGTTCGACAGTCGGCAATCTGACCATGAGCGCGCTCTATCGCGTGACCGGGCGGGCCACCGGGGGGTTGGGTGGAACGTGGACAACCGCCGCCGCATCCGTTCGCGCCGTCTGCCGGCCGCCTTCATGCCCCTCATCGCGACGTCCGTGTGCGCCGTCGCCTTACTCGTGACCGGTGCGGCCCTGCAATGGGCACTGCATTACGGCACGAACGCGGCACCGCCGGGGGCCGCCCCCGACCGGACCACGGGAGAGCCGGCGTCACCCGCCCGACTGGAACTTCCCCCCGTACGGCTGGACACCGAGGGCTTCGCCAGCTGGGCGATGCTGGACCGGCGCACCGGCCAGATCGCCGGCTCCTCCAACCTGGACGCCCCGAGCGACACCATGTCCCTGATAAAGGTGTGGCTCGCCGCCGACTTCCTGCGCCGTACCGACTACCCGGACCAGCGCAGCCTGAACCGGCTGATCATCATGATCCGCGACTCGGACAACAAGGCCGCGTACGAGTTCTACGAGCGCAACGGCGGCCGCGCCGGCATCGAGCGCATGGTGGAGATCTGCGGGCTGACCGAGTCGAAGCCGTACAAGACCGACGGTTACTGGTCGAACACGGTGGTCTCGGCACGCGACGTGGTCCGGTTGGGGGCCTGCCTTGCCGACGGCCGGGCGGCGGGGCCGCACTGGACCGACTGGCTGCTCACCCAGATGCGCCTGGTGCGCGGCGTCGGCGACTTCGGCCCGCGGTCGGCGTTCCCGCCCGAGGTGTCGGCCACCATCGCCATCAAGAACGGTTGGCTGCTGCGCACCGAGGACAAGCTGTGGCACATGGCCTGCCTGGCGGTCACCGACAAGTGGAGCATGAGCGTCCTGCTGCGCTACCCGGCCCGCTACGGCTTCGACCACGGCCGCGACCTGTGCCGCTCCGTAGCCGACCAACTCAAACCCGCCCTCCCCTGACCACCCAGGGAACGAAGGAAGGGCACCTTCTTAACGCTATGCGTTATAGAAGGTGCCCTTCTTAACATCTCAAGACGCTGAGCTGCGTGAACGCGGACTGTTGCACGCAGCCGCGACGTCGGCCGATCAGGCCGGGCGGCGGGACTGGACGATGCGGAAGCGGTTCGCCACGAACGCGCTGTCGGTCAGCGCCGCGTTGGCGGCCGGGTTCGCACCGGAGGCGTGGAAGTCGGAGAAGGCCGCCGACTGGTTGACGAAGATGCCGCCGGTCAGGTTCGCCGACAGGTGTACGCCCACCTCCATCGCCGCCTGCTCGACCGCGTCCAGCACGGACTCGTCGGTGCTGTAGACCGCCGCGGTGATGGCGCCCTTCGCGCCGACCGTCTCCCGGAAGACGTCGATGCTCTGCGCGGTCGACTCGGTCGGCACCGCGAAGGTCACCGGGCCGAAGCACTCGCTGGCATAGCCGTCGGTCACCTTCACGATCATCGGGGTGCGGACCACCGCGTCGGCGTACGCCGGGTGGGCCAGCTCGGCCGAGTCGAGCACCACGTCGCCCATCTTGCGGGCGGCCTCGATGCGGTCCACCACGTCGGCGTTGACGATCGCGCCGGTGAACTCGACGGCCTTGGCCGGGTCGGCGGTGATCGCGCGGACCGCGCCCGCGATGCCGTCGACGACCTCGTCGAAGCTCTTGTGCCCGGCCTCGGTCGCGATGCCGCCGGCGGGGATGAGCAGGTTCTGCGGGGTGGTGCACATCTGGCCGCTGTACAGGGTGAGCGAGAAGCCCAGGTTGCGGCACATGCCGGCGAAGTCGTCGGTCGAGTCGACGATGACCGTGTTGACACCGGCCTTCTCGGTGTAGACCTGTGCCTGGCGGGCGTTGGCCTCCAGCCAGTCGCCGAAGGCGGTGGAGCCGGTGAAGTCGATGAGGCGGATCTCGGGCCGCAGCGCCAGGTCGGCGGCGACCGGCGCCTCGCGGGTGTCCACCGCGAGCTGCACCGTGTTCGGGTCGAGCCCGGCCTCGGCGAGCACCTCGCGGGCGATCTGCACGGTGATGGCGAGCGGCAGCACCGCGCCCGGGTGCGGCTTGACCAGCACCGGGTTGCCGGTGATCAGCGAGGCGAACAGGCCCGGCCAGGAGTTCCAGGTCGGGAACGTGTTGCAGCCGATGACCAGGCCGATGCCGCGCGGCACCAGGTGGTACGTCTTGGCCAGCGTGTCGGCCTTCTTGGTCCACACCACGGAGCCGACCTGCCGGGTCTGCTCGGCGTAGCCGTAGGCGATCGCCTCCAGCGCCCGGTCCAGCGCGTGCGGGCCGCCGGCCTGGAAGGCCATCACGAACGCCTGGCCGGTGGTCGCGTGCACCGCGTTGGCCAGCTCGAATACCCGCTTGTGCAGGCGGGCGAGGATTTCCAGGCACACTCCGGCACGCTGCTGCGGCCCGGCGGCGCGCCACGAGGGCAGCGCGGCCCTGGCGGCGGCGATGAGGGCGTCCGGGCTGGTCCGGGGGTATCGCACCCCGAGCGGGATGCCGAACGGCGAGCGCTCCGGGCTGACCCATTCGTCGGCGGGCTGGTCCAGCGGGAAGTCCTTGCCCAGCAGCGCGGTGAAGGCGGCCTTGCCGTCGGCGGCGGCGGTCTCGCCGTACACCTTCGGGCTCGGCGACTCCGGGTACGCCGACCAGTAGCCGCGCTCGGTGATCGCCCGTAGCGCGCTGTTCAGCAGCTCCTCATGGGTGGTGAAGAGGTCCGTGGTGGTGACAGTCATGCCCCTCATCATGCCCGACGAGGTGAGCGAAGCCACAGTTGAACATGTTCAAGTCGTGTGTCAGCATGAGAACGTCCGAAAGTTGAACACGTTCAAATCGGAGATGGGACATGGACCCGAAGCTGGCCGTCTACCTGGCCTACGCGGTCGTCACCCTCGCACTGACCCTGTGGGTCGGCCACACCCTCCAGCGCCACGGGCAGGCCTTCCTGCGCGACGTGCTCCCGACCGGGGAGCTCGCCGCCGCCGTCACGAAGTTCCTCGTCGTCGGCTTCTACCTGCTCAACCTCGGCTACATGGCGATCGCCATGAAGACCTACGACGAAGTGACCGGCCCCGTCGACGCGGTCGAGACGCTCGCCACCAAGATCGGCATCATCACGCTCGCGCTGGTGGTGGTGCACCTGGGCACCGTGCTGCTGCTCGGCCGGCTCCGCCGGCAGATGCAGGGACCGCTGACCAGGGCGTACCCCGTGCCCGCAGCCGCGCTCACCCAGCAGGCGGCGGACCGGCGACCGGCGGACCAGCAGGACGGCGCACGCCACCTGACCCCCGCCGCGTGAGCCGCCGCTAGCGTGGGCAGCGTGACGCACACCGACAACGGCTCGTCCCCCGCCGCCGAGCAGGCGGCCCGGGGACGGGCCGCTGACACGTCCCGGGGCGAGCAGACCCGCCAGGCGATCGTGGCCAGCGCGATCCGGCTGTTCGGCGAGGCCGGATACGAGAAGACGACGATGCGGGCGATCGCCGCCGACGCCGGGGTCTCGGTCGGCAACGCCTACTACTACTTCCCCGCCAAGGAGGCGCTGGTCTCCGAGTTCTACCTGGAGTTGCAGCGCGAGCACCTGGCCCGGGTCGAGCCGATCCTGGCGGGCGGCACGTCCTTCGGCGACCGGCTGGCCGCGATCCTGCGCGAGGGCATCGAAGTGTGGGCGCCGCACCATGCGTTCGCGGGCCGGTTCATCGGCATCGCAGCGGTGCCCGGCTCGCCGGTGAGCCCGTTCAGCGAGGAGTCGAGCGACGCGCGCGAGCTGGCCACCAGCATCTTCCACCGGCTCGTCGACAGCACCGAGACGAAGATGGACCCGCAACTGCGGGCCCGGCTGCCGCAGCTGCTGTGGCTGGCCCAGCTCGGCCTGGTCGTGTACTGGGTGCACGACACCACGCCGGGCCAGCGCCGCACCCGCGCCGTCGTCGACCTCGCCGTGCCCTACCTGGAATACCTGGTCGGCGCGTCCCGCATGAAGATCTTCAAACCGCTCACCACCCGCGGCCTGACCCTGCTGGAAGCCGTCTGGCCGCGTACGGCCGCGTGAGGACGACTCCGCCCGCGCCACCGACGTGGCACGGGCGGAGACCAGTCCGGGACCTGCGCATTCAGCACTTGCGGGGCTTGGCCCCGTCGATCAGCCGGACGTACGCGTGGGAGACGTAGATGCCGTCGCCGACCCGGTTCCACAGGTCGGTCGTGCGTACCGTCCCCTTGACCTTGTCGCCCTTGACCTGGCACCGGATCGGCACCTGGGCGTACTCGCCCGCGCCGCCGCGCAGGTCGGCCTTGACCTTCGGCGCCGAGCGCACCCGCAGCCACTCGCCGTCGTCGGTGTCGACCACGCCCCGGTCGCCCTCGCCGGTCCACAGGAAGGTGACGTGGACCCAGTCGTTGTCGTCGAGGTCGAGGCCGTCCCAGAACGCGCCGTCGGCGATGTCGATGCCGGCCGGGTTGCGCACCTCGCGGCCGAACTCGTCCTCGCCGTCGTTGTGGTCGTCCTGGTACGCCGCCTGTGCCTGGGGTTTGCCGCGCGGCAGCTTCTCCCACATGTGCCGGTCGTCGGCCCAGTAGTCGTCCTTGGTGTTCCACGGGCCGACGTCCCACACCGGCAGGAACACGCACCGGTCGTTGCCCTCGTGGCAGACCCGGACGCTCTTGTCCCCCTCGCCGCGGTCCGACAGCCCGCGCCACGAGGGCAGCGCGGCGAACCAGTCGCGTTTGGTGATTTTGTGGCCGTTGGCGGTCTTCCAGCCGACCAGACCCTCTCGCGTCGCGAAGATCTTGGCGGTGAGCGTGCCGCCCGCCGGCGGAGCGAGCGCCACGGCGGGAGTGGTCAGCACGGCCAGCGCCGTGGGCACGACGGTGAGGGCTGCGATCAGGGACACGAGCAATCGGGGCCTCATGTCCCTGATCAACGATCACGACACCCGTGGGGTGCCGGGCGTACGGGTAGTCCGTTTTAGGCAAATGGACCGTTTTATGCTGCCGGTTCGGCGGAGTCGTCCTTCGCCAGGTCACGCTGCCAGCTCTGGAAGGCGGCGATCTTACGGAAGCCCATCTGCTCGTTGATGGAGATCATGAAGCCGTTCTCCGCCGCGTTGAAGGTGTCCACCACCTCGACCCTGGGCGCCATTTCCCGGAAGAAGCGCAGATTCTCGACCTTCACCAGCGCGCCGAGCCGACGGCCCCGGTGCTCCGGGTCCACGATGGTGATCTGCTGCCAGGCGTGCCAGGGCGTCTCGTCGTCAGTGGAGATCGTGGTCCAGGCGACCAGGTCGCCGGTCTCCTCGTGCACCGCGCCGGTGTGGAACGTAAGCCGCCCCCGCGCCGCGATGACCTCCTCGGCCCGGCGCACCCGCTGCACGTCCGGCTTCTCCGCCTCGATCTCAATGTCACCGGTAGGCGCATCGGTCATCAGCCGCGAGTCCAGGTAGGCCACACCCCCGACCAGCTCCTCCGGGGCGGCGTCGCGCCACTGCACCAGGCGATAGCCGCCGGCCTTGGCCTTCGCCGCGGCCAGCATGCCGGCCAGCACGTCGCCGTCGACCTCGGCCACCGTCAGCCGCCGCTGCAGCTCCGGCAGGGTGTTCGTGAACCCGAAGGCCGCCGCGAACGCCGCCGGGGCCTCGTCCGGGGCGGGCAGGTCCGGCATGGACAGCGTGCTGCCCGTCAGCAGGACGCTGCGCCCGTGCTCGCGGGCGTACGCCAGCACCTCGCCGAACAGCGCCCGGCCCACGCCCCGCCGCCGGTGTCTCGGTGCGACCTCGAGGATGAAGAAGAGGACCTTCAGGTTCTCCTCGGTATGGCGGGACAGCTCCAGCCGCCCGGCAGGCTCGCCGTCAAACCAGGCCAGCCGATGCTCCACCGTGCGCGCCGGAAACAGGTGTTCGAGCGTCAGCTGCGCGGACCGCCTGGTCATCGGCGGAAAATGCGGGAACTCGTGCTCGCGTACCCGTCCCATCACCTCCACCCAGGCGTCGATGGAGGCGGGATCGTCAGCGGTGACGGGGGCGATACGCAGACTCATGCCCGCCAGGGTCCCCCTCCCCCAACCCCCACCGCACCCCGTTTTTTGGGCGACGGGCTGAAAGCGCCCTCCGCGCGAACGGGAAGGGCGCCTTCAGCGCAGTCAGCGGATCAGCCGAGCAGGCCCGCCTCGCGGGCGGCCTTCAGCGACGGCCGCACCCGGTAGGTCGGCCCGACCAGCTCGGCCACCGCCTCCAGGGTCTTCAGGCCCTCGCCGGTGTTGTAGACGACCGTCTCCAGGTCCGGGTCGAGCTTGCCGGAGGCGACCAGCTTCGCGGTCACCGCGGTGGTCACCCCGCCCGCGGTCTCCGCGAAGATGCCGGTGGTACGCGCCAGCAGCCGGATCGCGTCGCGGATCTCGTCGTCGGAGGCGTAGTCCATCCAGCCGCCGGTGCGGCGCACCGCCTCCAGCGCGTACAGCCCGGCGGCCGGGTCGCCGATGTTCAGCGACTTCGCGATGCCGGTCGGCTTCACCGGGGTGATCACATCGGTGCCGGCGTGCAGCGCGGTGGCGATCGGGTTGCAGCCCAGCGACTGCGCGCCGAACACCTTCCAGCCCCCCTCGGGCGCGACGGCCAGGCCCGACGACACCAGCTCCTCGAACGCCTTGTCAATCTTGGTGAGCAGCTCGCCGGAGGCCATCGGGATGACCACCTGCGCCGGGATGCGCCAGCCGAGCTGCTCGGCCACCTCGTATCCCAGCGTCTTGGAGCCCTCCGCGTAGAACGGGCGCACGTTCACGTTGACGAACGCGGTGTCCTCGAACTCGTCGGTCTCCACCAGCTCCGAGCACAGCCGGTTGACGTCGTCGTACGAACCTTCGATGGCGACCACGTCGCCGCCGTACACCGCGGTGGTGATGATCTTGCCGGGCTCCAGGTCGTACGGGATGAAGACGATCGAGGGCACGCCCGCGCGGGCGGCGTGCGCGGCGACCGAGTTGGCCAGGTTGCCGGTGGAGGCGCAGGCGTAACGGGTGAAGCCGAGCGCCTTCGCGGCGGTCAGCGCCACCGACACCACCCGGTCCTTGAAGGAGTGCGTCGGGTTGGCCGAGTCGTCCTTCACCCACAGCGGGGCGCGCAGGCCGATCTCGGCGGCGAGCGCGTCGGCGCGTACCAGCGGGGTCAGGCCCGGGTTGAGCGTCACCCGGTCGGCGGCGTGCTGGCCGACGGGCAGCAGGCCCGCGTAGCGCCAGATGTTCTGCGGTCCCGCCTCGATCTGGGCGCGGGTCACCTTCGCCAGGGAGTCCGCGTCGTACCAGACCTCGAGCGGGCCGAAACACTCGTAACAGGCGTGCTGGGCGGCGAGCGGGAAACGGGCGCCACAGCCGCGGCACTCCAGGCCGCGCGCGGGGGAATCGACACCGAGGGGCGCGATGACGGCAGACGTCATGAGATGTTTCCTCTCATCTTCCCGGCGTCACCGATCTGGCCCGCCGGACGGAGTTGGCACCTGCCATCGATGGTGGTTGCCGGAGCGTCGTCGGGCCGTGTCCCTCAGCTCCTCTGGATGAGGTATTCAGTTGTGCCTTGCAGTTAATCAGAATCGAGATCGCCGTTTCCAGCGTTCCCAGACGATGAGATGCAGACCTCATCCGTCGCGGTGGTGACACACGGGCCGCGACGGCGGGGAGACCGTCGCGGCCCGTACGGGGTTAAGAAGGTGCCCTTCCTCTACGTATACCGATTAGAAGGTGCCCTTCCTTTCCTCGGGTCAGGGTTTGAGGAGGTCGCGGAGCGCCTTGGCGTCGGTGGCGGCGGCGCGCAGGTGGGTGCGGGCGGTGCGGACGTCGGCGCGGGCGGCGGCCGTCTTGGCCCTGATGGCGGCGGAGTCGGGACCGGGCTGGACGGCCAGCAGGTCGTCGGCGAGACCGGACAGGGCGGACTCCATCGCGTCCAGCTCCGACTTCAGGTGCGCCAGCTTGGCCTCGGCGTCGCCGAGGTCCTTGCCGGCGGACTTGGCCGCCGTGACGGCCTGGGCGAGCTTGTCGTGCAGGGTGCGCAGGCGGGTCAGCGCCGCCGCCGCCACGTCGGCCGCCAGCGTCAGGTGCACCTGGGGGCGGACCAGCAGGTACACCCGGTAGTCCTCGACCATGCTGCGGGTGCCGGCGCGGACCGCCTCGAGCGTGGTCTCGGCCGCGACCTTGGCGCGCAGCTCGGTGAGGCCGGCGATGCCCGCGTCGACGGTCTTCTGCAGCGCGGCCTGGTGGGCGTCGGTCAGGCGCGCCGCGTTGCGGATCGCCACGCCCTCGGCGCGCAGCATGGCGAGCCGGCCGTCGATGCGTACGGTGGCGAGCTTCTTCGCGTTGGCCAGGTTCGCGGCCTGGTCCGCCGCCTGCACGGCGACCCCGGCCACGGGAACCGCAGCCTGCGCGGGCACCCCGGCGGTGGCGGCGAGCGCGGCGGCGGTCAGGGCGGTGGCGGCGAACAGCAGCCCACGGCGGATCAGCATGTCAGTCCTCATCGTTCGGGCTCTCCTCTGCCTTCTTCAGCTGCCCGTCCAGTTCCGCCAGCAGCTTGTCGAGTTCCGCGAGGTCCTTGTCGGCCTGGCTCACCACGGCGGCGGCGGCGTCGGCGGGGGCGGCGGGGGCGGGGGTCTTCGGCGCGGGCGCGGGGGTGGTCGCGACGGTGCTCCCGGTGTCCGGCCCGGCCGGCGGCGACGCGTCACGGTTGCCGCCTCCGCGGCACCCGGTCAGCGCGACCCCGAGGGCGACCGCGAGGGCCGTCATGGCGATGGCACGTCTCATGTGGCGCACTCTGCCCACGCCACGTCAGGCCGACGCGCCCGCCGTGTAAGCGCCACGTCAGGATCCGTCGCCCGTCGAGGGCCGCACCGGACCAGTCAGCCGAATAGACGGTGGCCTATCACATCGACTTTTCGAGGATCGGAGTCGATGTGATAGGCCACCGTCGATAGAAGACGCGGTGGACGGGTCAGGAGACGACGTCCTTGCGGGAGAACCGGTAGAAGGCCAGGGCGCAGAACGCGGTGAAGTAGCAGACCGCGGAAATGGTGCCCTTGATGATGTCGTCGAACTGCATCGGCGTTGTCAGCAGGCCCAGATAGGCCTGGGCGAAGTGCGTCGGCAGGAAGTTGCGCAGCTCGCCGAGGGCGGTGATCTGGTCCAGGATCGAGGAGACGATGTAGAGCAGGACCGCACCGCCGACCGCGCCGAGCGGGGCGTCGGTGAGCACCGACAGCAGGAAGGCCAGCCCGGCCACGACCAGCATGTTGATGCCCAGAAAGCCCGCGGTGGCCAGCAGGCGCAGCATGCCCTCGCCGGCCGGGATCTCCGCGGCGATGCCGGACTGCAGCGGATGCCAGCCGTAGCGCAGCGTGCCCAGCAGCAGCGCGGTGCCGAGCAGGGACAGTACCGCCAGCGCCGAGTAGCTCAGCGCGACCGCCAGCTTGACGCCGAGCAGGCGCGCCCGCGGCACCGGCACCGCGAGCAGGTAGCGCAGGCTGCCCCAGCTCGCCTCGGCGGCGACCGTGTCACCGTGGAACAGCGCCACCACCACGACCAGCAGGAAGCTCGCCGAGACGAACAGCGCGAACATGGCGAAGTTCAGCCCACCGGAGATCGCGGCGTCGGACAGCTGGGAGAACTGGCCCCGGCCGGATCGGCCGTCGTCGTCGCTGCCGCCCAGCTCGAACGCGATCAGCAGGATGATCGGCAGCACCACCATGAAACCCAGCGCGAGCTGGGTGCGCTTGCGCCGCCACTGCCGGGCGAACTCGGTGGCGTAGGTCAGCGTGCGGCCCGCGCGGTATCCCGCCGCCGCCCCGTCGGCCTGCGCGGTCTTCAGCTCCACGACATCTGTGCTCATGCCTTCTCCTCGCCGCGCTCGTCGGCGGCATCATCGAGCCTGCTGATCAGCTCGCCGCACTCGCTCATCGGTCACCACTTCCCGCCGTCGAGTCGCCCACCAGGGCCAGGAACGCGTCCTCCAGGCGACGCCGCGGCGTCACCCGGTCGATGCCGACCCCGGCCCGCACCAGCGCGGACACCGCCTCGGTGCGGCTGACGTCGCCCAGGTCCACCACGAGCGTGCGCTCGCCGTCGACCGCGTATCCCGCGACGCCCTCGATCCGGTCGAGGGTCTTGCTGGCCAGGTCGATGTCGGTCACGTCGAGCAGTGTGGTCGGGCTGTCCCCGACGATCTCGTCGACCCGCCCGGAGGCCACGACGCGTCCCTTGTGCACCACGACCGCGTGGGTGCAGGTCTGCTCCACCTCGGCCAGCAGGTGGCTGGAGACCAGCACGGCCCGGCCGTCGGAGGCGTACCGCTGCAGCACCCGGCGCATCTCGGCGATCTGCGGCGGGTCGAGCCCGTCCGTCGGCTCGTCGAGCACCAGCAGTTCCGGCAGGCCGAGCATCGCCTGGGCGACGGCCAGGCGCTGCTTCATACCGTGGCTGTAGTTCTTGACCTTGCGCTTGACCGCGTCGCCGAGGCCCGCGATGGCGAGCGCGTCGTCGAACCGGGCCTCCTCCCACGGCCGCCCGGTGGCCCGCCAGTACGCGGCGAGGTTCTGCTCGCCGGACAGGTGCGGCAGGAAGCCGGGGCCCTCGACCAGCGCGCCGATCCGGGACAGCACCGGCGCGCCCGGGGCCAGCCGGTGCCCGAAGATCAGCACCTCGCCGGCGGTGGCCTGGGTAAGCCCCATCAGCACGCGCAGGCTGGTGGTCTTGCCTGCGCCGTTCGGGCCGAGCAGGCCGACCACCTGGCCGCGTTCCACGGTGAAGTCGATGCTGTCCACGGCCACGAAGTCGCCGTACGTCTTGCGCAGGCCGCGCACCCACAGCGGCGTCTCGGCGTGCTCGGCGGAGACCGAGTGGTCCACCCGCCGGTGCCGCCGCCGGGCCACCACGATCACGATCGCCAGCCCGACGGCGAGCAGCCCGAGCAGGCCGAGCAGCACGTACAGCCAGAGCGCGTCGGCGGTCGCGATCGGGGTCGAAGGCACCGCGGGCAGGACGACCACGCCGCCGCCGTCGGTCTCGCCGACCGCCACGGTGTAGTCGACCGGCGCGGACGGGCCCAGGTAGGACTGGTCGGCGGTGGCGACGGTGATCCGCAGGCGGTGTCCGGCCTCGAACTCGCGCACGATGCCGGGCAGGGTCACCCGCACCGGCTGCGCCCGGTCGATGCTGGTGGGCAGGCCGGTCAGGCGCACCGGCGCGATCAGGCCCATGCTCAGCGCGGCGGAGCCGTTCGGATCGACGTCGTACAGCTTGACGAAGAGCACCGCCTCACCCGTCGGCGACGCCGCCCGGATCAGGACGCTCGGCGTGCCGACCACGCTGACCGCCTGCTCCAGCGGCGCCGACTCGAAGCGCGCGTGCTGGCCGGGCAGGTCGCTGACGACGCCGTTGACGAAGCTCGACAGCGCGCCCGAACCCGTGCCGGGCAGCGAGGACAGTGCGGCCGGGGTGCCGTTGGGCGGGTTGGCGACGGTACGCGCACGGCCGCTCACCGGCACCTGCACGGCGCTCTGCCCGACCAGTCCCGGATAGTCGGTGACCTGGTATCCGGTCGCCATGGTGCCGCGGTCGACCGCGTCCAGCCCGGTGATCCGCGAGTACGTAAAGCTGGACGCGGGAGCCTCGCCGTTGCCCTTGAGGTAGTGGTCGAACCACTGCGCGGTCAGGTACTTCAGCCGGTCGGAGTCGGACTGCGGGCCGTCGCCGCCGTCGTGGCCGCCGCTGAACCAGGCCACCCGCACCGGCGTGCCGTTCGCGGCGATGCCGCGCGCGTTGGCGTCGGCCTCGGTCAGCGGGAACAGCGAGTCGGCCAGGCCCTGAATGAGCAGCGTGGGGGCCTTGATCTGGTTGAGCACAGTGGCCGGGCTGCGCTGGGCGAGTTGCTCGCGCGAGTTCGCGTCGAGCCGTCCGGCGGCCGCCACGCGCAGGTAGGTCTGGCAGATGTCCTCGGCCCAGCGGCCGCACTGCGGGTTGAGGTTCGCCGCACCGGCCGCGCCGTCGCCCGGCGAGCCGCCCGCGCCGTTCAGACCGAGCGAATCCAGGCCGCCACCGCCACCGCCGCCACGCCCGCCGGACATGCCGGAGCTGAAGAAGACACCGGCCCAGGCCTGCTTGAACACGCCGTCGTCGGTCGTGGCCGCGGACTGCGCGAACAGCGATCTGCCGAGGTCGTTCCACGTGATCATGGGCACGATCGCGTCGACCCGCTGGTCCTGTGCCGCGAGCAGCAGCGACAGCGCGCCGCCGTACGAGCCGCCGAGCACACCGACCCGCGGGTCGCCGGACGCGTCGAGCTGGATGTCGTCGCGCTTGGCGAGGTGGTCCAGCAGCCGCTGGGCGCCGCGGACCTCGTAGTCCGGGGAGTTCAGATGGATCTGCCCGGTGCTCGCGCCGAAACCCTGCGCGGTCCAGGTCAGCACCGCGTAGCCGAGCCCGGCCAGGTCCTGGGCGTCCGTGGCGACGCTCTCCTTGGTGCCGCCGAACCCGTGCGCCAGCAGCAGCGCCGGCACCCTGTTCCCGGCGGACGCGCCGTCGGGCAGGTAGAGCCGGGTGTCGAGGGTGACCTCCTGGTCGCCGAGCGGGCCGGTACGCACCGACACCCGCTCGTCGACCGTGCGGTAGCCGGGGTCGGCGGGCCATGCGGCCCAGACCGCCAGCCCGGCCAGCAGCACGACGCCGACACCTCCGGCGATCCACCGCCTGTTGATCTTCGCCCGAACTCGGGCCGGGAGCGCGCGCATGACCGCCACAGTACGGCGCCGCACCCGCGGACCCATCGGGGAGAACCCCCACGCAAGCTGAGAGTTCTTTCAGCGGGCGTGCGGGCGGCGTTCAGGCTCTAACGCGTGCTGCGGGTGCGGGCCCGGCTGCCGCGCAGCCGCCGCAGCCGGCCGACGAGCACCGGCTCGTGCTCCAGCGCGGCCGGGTTGTCCAGCAGCGCGTTCAGCAGCTGGTAATAACGCGTCGCGGAGACCTCGAACTGGTCGCGGATCGCCTGCTCCTTGGCCCCGGCGTGCCGCCACCACTTCTTCTCGAAGGCGAGGATGTGCCGGTCGCGCTCGGACAACGCCTCTTCCCCGGTGACCACGACCGCGGCGGGCAGGTCGGAGTCGACCTCGTCGTCGCGCTCGGCGGGCGGCGCCAGGTCGACCGGGGACGGCTCGCGCCGGGGAACCGGGATCAGGGGCAGTTCTTCCAGCTCGCTGCCGTCGGCTCGCGTACGCTGTCTGATCTGCTCCATTTTGTCCCCTCCCCATGGGCCACGCCCCACGAGTCTAGGTGTGCTGTCGTGATCAACGAAAGACCTGTGATCAGGGTTGCTGTGCCACAAAACCGGCCGGGCGGTCGGAGTGTCCGATACCCCGACCGCCCGGCCGTATGCCAATCTCTGCGGGTCAGCTGATGTCGCGGCGGCGCATCTGCCAGAAGGCGACCGCGAGCACCACGACGACCAGGCCCAGCGCGATGGAACCGCTGTCCTGCCAGGTGATCAGCAGCTCCGGCGCGTTGCAGTTGCCGGCCGTGTCGCAGACCATCTCCGGTGAGCTGTAGTCCACCAGCTTCATCTCTTTGTTCATCCACGCGAAGATGTGGATCGGCACCAGGTACTGCTCCCAGAACGGCACCCGGATCATCTGGAACAGGATGGTCAGACCCACCTGCCCGACGATCACCACGGCCAGCGCCGCGCCCAGCGCGAGGCCGGTGTGCCGGCCGATCGAGGCCAGCCCGAAGCCGAGCGCCGCGAACAGCAGGATCATGCCGAGTCCGCGCAGGGCGGACAGGCCGAACGACTGCCACACCCCCGGTGTCAGGCCTTCGGTGGTGCCGCGCAGCTCACCGGCCGCCCACAGGATGCCGGTCCAGATGCCCAGCGCCACGATGGACAGCCCGGCCACCGACAGCAGCATCACGGTCAGCTTGGTGCCGAGCACCTTCATCCGTTTCGGCCGCCAGGTGAGCAGGTTCATCATCGACCCGGAGGCCCACTCCGCCCCGACGAACGACGCGCCGAGCAGGAACGCGACCATCGCCATGATGGCGGCCCAGACCAGGAACAATTCGCCGTACTGCGCTTTGAAGTCGAACGACGGCGGCATGTAGTGCTCGGCCCGGAAGTCGGACCGCTGCGGTCCGGTCCAGCCGCCGTCGTTGCACTTGTCGCCGCATTCGCGCTTGTACCGCTCGTACTCGCGAACCTGATCCTGATACATGGCCTCGGCCGTCGCCTCGCCCCTGGCGCGCGCCTCGGGAGTCGGCTTGGAGTGGAACGCGAACAGGATCGACGCGATCGTCACCAGGAGCAGAACGCCGATCGGAAACACCCAGCGGGTCAGCCGGCGCTTGAAGAAACGCCGCCGCTCAGCACGTACCAGGCTCATGCCTTCTCCTCGCTACGCTCGTCGGCGGCAGCGCCGAGCCTGCTGATTCGCTCGCGAAGCTCGCTCATGCCCCCACCCCGTTCTGCGGCGTGAGCTCCGGCCGCACGCTCTGATCGACCGAGCGGACCTGCCCGGGCACCGGGGCGGTGCCGGTCAGCTCCAGGAACACGTCTTCGAGGTCGGCCGTCACCGGCGTGAGCTCGCTGACGTAGAGCTGCCGCTCGGCCAGCAGCCGCGCGACCAGCGCGGGCTTGTCCACCCCGGACATGATCAGGTAGTCCTCGTGCGCCTGCAGGTCGAACCCACCGGCGACGAGCACCTGGGCGGCGGCACTGAGATCCGCCGGCGTCTCGAGGGCGACCCGCAGCTGACCCGACGAGTGCGCCTGCAGCACCTCGGCGACCGGGCCCGCCGCCACCCGGCGGCCCAGCGAGATGATGGTGACGCTGTCGCAGATGAGCTGGATCTCGCCGAGGATGTGGCTGGACAGCACCACGGTCATGCCACCGGCCGACAGCGTGGCCATCATGTCGCGCATCTCGCGGATGCCGCCCGGGTCCAGGCCGTTGGCGGGCTCGTCGAGGATCAGCAGCTTCGGCTGCTTGAGCAGCGCCGACGCGACGGCCAGCCGCTGCTTCATACCGAGCGAGTACGTCTTGACGCGCTCCTTGGCCCGCTCGCGCAGGCCGACCAGCTCCAGCGCCCAGTCGACGCGCGACTGCGGCAGGTTGCCCGCGTCGGCCAGCAGCGAGAGTGTGTCGCGCGCGGTGAAGTGCCCGAAGAACTGCGGGCTCTCCACGATCGCGCCGACCTTGCCGACCACCTCCGGCAGGAGGCGCGGCAGTTCGTGACCGAGGATGCGCATCTCGCCGCTGTCCGGCTTGATCAGGCCGAGCAGCGTACGCAGGGTGGTGGTCTTGCCGGAGCCGTTGGGCCCCAGGAAGCCGTGGACCTGTCCGGCCTCCACATACATCTCGAAGCCGTCCAGCGCCCGACGGGGACCACCCCGGGCTCGGTACGTCTTACGCAGGCCTTGGATCTCCAAGACAGCGGTCACGGGCGACCTCCTAGGTATCAGTGACTTCCGCACCCTACGGCGTATGCACCTGACACGCAGCCCTGGTCTTCCCGGATTCTTCACAACCGCACCGGGTGCCCGACCCCTCACCCAACGTGCCGCAACTCTTGAAAAGTCGCGGCCGAAAGACCCTGCCGAGGGCACGACTCTTCAAGAGTTGCGGCAGCGGGGAGGGCAGGCGGGTCAGGCGACGATGACGTTGAGGCCGGCTTCGCGGAAGGAGGCGAGCACGGCGGGGTCTGCGTTGGAGTCGGTGACCAGGGTTTCGATGCGCTCGACGGGGCAGATCCGGGCGAACGCGTGGCTGCCGAGCTTGGACGAGTCCGCGATGATCGCGACGCGCTTGGCGCGGGCCACCATCAGCGAGTTCATCGCTGCCTCGCCCTCGTGGTGGGCGGCCGCGCCGAGCGTCACGTCGATCGCGTTGACGCCGAGCAGCACCAGGTCGAGGGTGACTTCGCGCAGGATGCCGCCGCCGAGCGGGCCGACCAGCTCGAACGACTGCGGGCGGACCACGCCGCCGGTCACCACGATCTTCATCCGCGAGCGGACCAGCAGTTCGTTGGCGATGTTGAGTGCGTTGGTGACGACGGTGAGCTGCGCGCCCTCGGAGACCGAGTTGAGTTCGGGGCGCACGGCCAGGGCTCGGGCCACCTCGGTGGTGGTCGTGCCACCGTTGAGGCCGACCACCATGCCGGGCTGCACCAGCGCGGCCGCGGCCGTGCCGATGCGCTGCTTCTCGGCCGAGTGCTTGGCGGTCTTGTAGCGCAGCGGAAGGTCGTACGAGACGCCGCTGGCGACCGCCCCGCCCCGGGTACGCGTGATCATCTGCTGCTGGGCGAGCTGGTCGAAGTCGCGGCGGATGGTGGCCTGGGAGACGTCCAGCCGCTCGGCGGCCTGCTCGACGCTCACCCGGCCGGAATCGGTGAGCAGTTCCAGCAACGCGTTCCAGCGTGCGTACCGGTCCACCGAACCTCCGTTTGCGCGTTTTTTGAGCGGATGCGTGCACACTAGTGCGCGAAACCCGCCCATGCAACGCGATGTGCTGCGCGTATGTGACTCTTGAGTTGCCATCGTCCGAGGTGTCACGCAGAATAGCGCGCGAAAACCCGTACTTTCGAGCCGTTACGCGCACGCCTGCTTGGAGGCCCCGCCCATGACTTACGTCGCCGAAGAGATCAACAGCCAGCCCGGCCTCTGGCGACGAGCCGTGTCGCAGGCCGCCGAGGTGACCGGGGCGCTGCCCCGCCCCGGCGAGCGCGTCGCCGTCGTCGGCTGTGGCACCTCCTGGTTCATGGCCATGGCGTACGCCGCGCTGCGCGAGGCTGCGGGCCAGGGCGAGACCGACGCCTTCGCGGGCAGCGAGTTCCCCATCGACCGCCCGTACGACAGGATCGTCGCGATCACCCGGTCCGGCACCACCACCGAGGTCCTCGACATCCTGCGCAAGGCCGGCGACCGTTGCACCGTGCTGGTCGGCGACGTGGACACCCCGGCCGTGACGCTGGCCCGCGACGTGATCGCGCTGCCCTGGGCCGACGAGCGCTCCGTGGTGCAGACCCGCTTCGCCACCAGCGCGCTCACCCTGCTGCGTGCCTCGCTCGGCGAGGACCTGGCCAAGGCCGCCGACGACGCGCAGCGCGCCCTCGAACTGCCGCTGCCGCTCGACCCGGCGACCATCGAGCAGGTCACCTTCGTGGGCCGGGGCTGGACCAACGGCCTCGCCCAGGAGGCGGCGCTGAAGTGCCGCGAGGCGGCGACGTTCTGGACCGAGGCGTACCCGGCGATGGACTTCCGGCACGGCCCGATCTCGATCAGCACCACCGGCCGCGCGGTGTGGGCCTTCGGCGAGGTCCCGCCCGGCCTGCGCGAGGACGTCGAGGCGACCGGCGCGACCTTCGTGCACGACCCGTCGATCGACCCGGCCGCGCACCTGATCGTGGCGCAGCGTTTCGCCGTCGCGCTGGCCGAGCACAAGGGCCTCGACCCCGACACCCCCCGCCACCTGACCCGCTCGGTAGTGCTGTCATGACCCCGCACCAGCCTGATGACGTCGTCGTCTCCATCGACGTCGGCGGCACCGGTATGAAGTGCGCCCTGGTCGACGTCGCCCACCGGGTACGCCACACCGAGCGCCACACCACCGGCCGCGAGCGCGGGCCGCAGGCGGTGCTCGGCACCATCCTCGACGTCGCCGCGGGACTGGCCGCGACCGCCGCCGAGCGCGGCTGGCGGCCCGTCGGCGCGGGCGTGGTCGTGCCCGGCATCGTCGACGAGGCCAACGGCATCGCGACATATTCCTCGAACATCGGCTTCCGGGATGTGCCGCTGCGCGGCGAGGTCGTCGCGCGCACCGGCCTGCCCACCGCGGTCGGCCACGACGTGCGGGCCAGCGGCCTGGCCGAGGCCCGGCTCGGCGCAGGCCGGGGCCGCAAGCACGTGCTGGTGGTGCCGATCGGCACCGGGATCGCCGCCGCGCACGTCGTCGACGGCACGGTCATGACGGGTGCACACGGCGCCGCCGGGGAGATCGGCCACATCGTGGTACGCCCCGGCGGTCCGCTCTGCGGCTGCGGCCTGCGCGGCTGCCTGGAGGCGGTGGCCTCGGCCAGCGCGGTCGAGCGCCGCTACGCCGAACTCGCGGGCAGCCCCGCGACCGCGGCGCAGGTCGCCGGGCGGCTGGGCGCCGACCCGCACGCCGACCAGGTATGGGCGGAGACCGTGGACGCGCTGGCCGACGGGCTGCTCACCGGCCAGGCGCTGTACGACCCGGAACTGGTCGTCATCGGCGGCGGCCTGGCCGAGTCCGGCGAGACCCTGCTGGCCCCGCTGCGCGACTCCCTCGGCAAGAAGGTCACCTTCCACCGCGTACCGGAGATCGTGCGCGCCGAACTGGGCGACGAGTCCGGCTGCCTCGGCGCGGCCCTCATCGCCCTGGACCTGATCGAGGAGATGGCATGAGCGAGCATCGCGAGCGAATCAGCAGGCTCGGTGATGCCGCCGACGAGCGGAGCGAGGAGATGGCATGATCGTCAGCGGACGGATCGTCACCCCTGACGGCGTCGTCGAGGGTTCGGTGCACCTGGACGGCGACCGCATCGCGTCCGTCGGGCCCGGCACCGTGACTGCGGACCGGTGGATCCTGCCCGGCTTCGTGGACATCCACAATCACGGTGGCGGCGGCTTCACCTTCACCACCGGCGACGCGGCGGCGGCCCGCGAGGCGGCCGCGTTCCACCTGCGCCACGGCACGACCACGATGCTGGCGAGCCTGGTGTCGTCGCCGTTCGAGCTGATGCGCGACGCGGTGCTGGCGTACGCGCCGCTGGTCACCGAGGGCGTGCTGGCCGGCGTGCACTTCGAGGGGCCGTACCTGTCGCACGCGCGCTGCGGCGCGCAGAACCCCGAGTTCCTGCGCGACCCGTCGCTCGACGAGCTGACCGAGATCATCAAGATCGCCGACGGCTCGCTGAGAATGGTCACCATCGCGCCGGAGCGGACGGGCGCGCTGAACGCGATCCGGCTACTGGCCGAGCATGGCGTGGTGGCCGCCGTCGGGCACACCGACGGGTCGTACGCCGAGGTCATGGCCGCGGTCGACGCGGGCGCGACGGTCGGCACGCACCTGTTCAACGGCATGCGCCCGGTGCACCATCGCGAGCCGGGCCCGATCGTGGCACTGCTGGACTCCCCCACCGTCATCTGCGAACTGGTCGCCGACGGCGTGCACCTGCACGACGGCACCCTGGCGTTCGCCGCGCACAGCGCGGGCAGCGCGCGGTCCGCGCTGATCACCGACGCGATGACCGCGGCGGGTATGCCCGACGGGGAGTACGACCTGGGCGGCCTGACCGTCACCGTCGCCGACCGGGTGGCCCGGCTGGCCAACGGCAGCATCGCCGGCAGCACCCTGACCATGGACGCAGCGGTGCGCCGGGCACTCGGCGCGGGTCTGTCCATCACGGACGTGGCGGCGATGGCCGCGACCACGCCCGCCCGCGCGATCGGCCTGGCCGACGAGCTCGGCGCGCTGCGCCCCGGCCTGCGCGCGGACCTGGTCGAGCTGGACGCCGAGCTGCGTGTCGTCCGCGTCATGAAGTCGGGAGAGTGGATCTGATGGCCCTGGTTTCCACCGGAAAGCTGGTCGCCGAGGCGGCCGCCGCCGGGACCGGCGTCGCCGCGTTCAACGTCATCACCCTGGAGCACGCCGAGGCGATCACCGCCGGGGCGGCCGCGGCGGGCCGCCCGGTCATCCTGCAGATCAGCGAGAACGCGGTGAAGTTCCACGGCGGCCGGCTCGGCCCGATCACCGCCGCCGCCCGTGCCGTCGCCGAGCTGGCCTCGGTCGACGTGGCGCTGCACCTGGACCACGTGGAGTCGGTCGCGCTGCTGCACCAGGCGCCCGAGCACGGCTTCTCGTCGGTCATGTTCGACGCCTCGACCCTGCCGTACGCGGAGAACGTGGCCGCGACCAGGGCAGCGGCGGAGTTCTGCCACGAGCACGGGCTGTGGCTGGAGAGCGAACTGGGCACCGTCGGCGGCAAGGACGGCGCACCGCCGCTGGGCGCTCATGCCCCGGGGGCGCGCACCGACCCGGCCGAGGCGGCCGCGTACGTCGCCGAGACCGGGGTGGACGCGCTCGCCGTCGCGGTCGGCTCCTCCCACGCGATGACCAGCCGCGACGCCGCCCTCGACCATGACCTGATCGCCGCCCTACGCTGGGCCGTCCCGGTCCCCCTGGTCCTGCACGGCTCCTCCGGCGTCGGCGACGCCGAGCTGCGCCGCGCCGTCACCGGCGGTCTCGTCAAAATCAACATCGGCACCGCTCTCAACATCGCCGCCACCGGCGCGGTCCGCGAGATCCTCGCCGCCGACCCCAAGCTCGTGGACCCGCGCAAGTACCTGCGCCCGGCCCGCGACGCCATGTCCGCCACGGTCCAACACTTCCTGACCCTGCTCTAGACCGACTCGACGATCTCGCGTGGACTGAGGGCATGACGCACCCCGACCGCTTGCCGCCCACCGTGTACGCGGCCTCGCCCGAGGCCGGTCACGGCACGCGGACGGCTCGGCGGCGGTCCGCGCGGGATCGCGACGAGGCACCGCCCGTCTCCGAACTGCGTGACGGGCGACTCGACCGGGCCGGGGTGACACTCCTGCTGATTCGCGACGACCTCGTGGATCCGGAGCTGCCCGGCAACAAACGCCGCAAGCTGAAGTACAACCTGGTCGCGGCGCGGGAGCAGGGGTTCGGGACGCTGCTCACGTTCGGCGGGGCGTACTCGAACCACCTACGGGCGGTCGCGGCCGCGGGACGCCGGCACGGGTTCCGGACCGTGGGCATCGTGCGGGGTGAGGAGCACCTGCCGCTCAACCCGTCCCTGGCGTACGCCGTCGCGCAGGGCATGACCCTGGCCTATCTCGACCGCGACACCTACCGCCGCAAGCACACCGATGCCGTACTCGCCGAGCTGAAGCAGGTCTGGGGCGACTGCTACGTGATCCCGGAGGGCGGCAGCAACGCGCTCGCGGTGCGCGGCTGCGCCGAACTGCCCGCCGAGATCGACGCCGAGTACGACGTGCTCTGCTGCCCGGTCGGCACCGGCGGCACCCTGGCCGGCATCGCCGGCGGCCTGACCGGGGACCGTCGCGCGCTCGGGGTCGCCGTGCTCAAGGGCGCGGGTTTCCTGACCGACGAGGTGACCGAGCTGCAGCGCCAGGCGTTCGGCGCGCCGACGGACAACTGGCGGATCGACCTGGACCACCACTTCGGCGGATACGCCAAGCGGACCCCGCAGCTCGACGCGTTCGTCGCCGACTTCCACCGCCGCCACGGCCTCGCCCTGGATCCGATCTACACCGGGAAGCTGCTCGCCGCCCTCTACGACCTGGCCGATCAGGGCACCTTCGCGCCGGGCACCCGCCTCGCCGCGGTCATCACCGGCTCCGCATCGTTTGACGCACCACATGGTGGTGCATCGACGAACTGCCCGACGCCCGCGGGCGCGCTCGGGCCGTACACGATGGCCGCGGTGAACGCGGGACTGCGGGCGGCGCTGGCCCTCTGAAGTCAGCCCTTGCGGCGGCTGACGACGTAGGCGAGCACGCCGACGGCGAGCATGCCCGCCCCGGCCAGCACGGTCGGCTCGGGCAGGGTCATCGCCAGCACGATGCAGCCGATCAGCCCGAGCGCCGCCACCGCGCGCAGGTGCTTCGGGCCGCCGAGCGTCCACGCGGCCGCATTGGTGATCGCGTAGTAGGTCAGCACCGCGACGCTGGAGAAGCCGATCGCGCCGCGCACGTCCGCGGCCAGCACCACCGCGATGACCACCGCGGCGACGGCCAGCTCCGCCAGCCACGGGGTCGCATACCTGGCGTGCACCGCGGACAGGCGTTTGGGCAGGTCGCTGTGCCGGGCCATGGCCAGGATCGTCCGGCCCACGCCGGCCAGCAGGCTGAGCAGCACCCCGCACACCGCGACGCCCGCACCGATCCGCACGACCGGGACCAGCCCGGGCGCTCCGGCCGCGGCCACCACGTCGGCCAGCGGCGCGGTGGACCTGGCCAGCGCGGGCATACCGAGCACGGACAGGCAGACCAGTGCGACGGCGAGATAGACGGCCAGCACCACACCCAGCGCCACCGGTACCGCCCGCGGGATGGTGCGGGCCGGGTCGCGGACCTCCTCGCCGAGCGTGGCAATCCGGGCGTACCCGGCGAACGCGAAGAACAGCAGCCCCGCCGCGCTGAACGGCCCCGCCGGACCGGCCGACCCGGCCTCCGGCGCCCCGCCGCCCCAGAACCCGACCGCCACCGCCGTGACCAGCACGAGCAGCGTGATCGCCACCAGGATTCGAGTGGCGACGGCAGTCTTGGTGACCCCTCGAATGTTGATCAGGGTCAGCACCACGACCGCGCCGACCGCAACCGGGCGGGCGTACGCGGGCCACAGGTAATACCCGATCGTCAGCGCCATCGCCGCGCAGCTGGCCGTCTTGCCGATGACGAACGCCCACCCCGCCAGGAACCCGGTGAACGCCCCGAGCTGCTCGCGCCCGTACACGTAGGTGCCGCCCGACTCCGGATACCGGGCCGCCAGCCGAGCCGATCCCGTCGCGTTGCAGGCCGCCACCACCGCCGCGATCAGCAGCGCCACCAGCAAGGCACCGCCGGTGCCCGCGGCGGCCGCCGCCGGCCCCCACACGACGAACACACCGGCGCCGAGCATCGCCCCCAGCCCGATGACGACGGCGTCACCGAACCCCAGCCGCCGCGCCAACGTCGAGATCACGCCCGCAGGCTAGCCCGCCCCCCTCGAAGAAAGGAAGGGCACCTTCGTTGGCCCGCGTCGGCGAGACGAGCAGAAGCTCAGCACGCTCTGCGTGAAGGAAGGGCACCTTCTTGACAGCGGATGAACGGAAGACGAGGTCACGTCGGGTCAGCGCGCGGGAGGCAGGATCGCGTCCCAGTCGATCCGGTGGATGATCCGGTCCAGGAGCAGGCCCAGGGCCAGCGCCGCCAGCCCGTCGGTGACCCAGTGGTGCGACAGGTACGTGGTCGTGCACAGGACGATCACCGGCGGTGCGACCCGCATCCAGCGCACCAGCGTCGGCGGCAGCCGCCAGAGCCGCGAGGCCAGGATGACGATCACGCCCCACCACACGATCGCGTTCACCACGTGCCCGGACGGGTACGAGTTCGAGTACACCACCGCCAGCGGGTTGAACAGCTCCACCGCGTTGGGCAGGGCGCTGCTCGGCGCGTCCCGGTGCGTCCACAGCTTCAGCGGCCCGATCGTCAGGTAGGTCAGCAGGAACCCGGTCACCCCCGGCAGCAGCACCCGCGGGTCCCGGGTGCGCACCAGCAGCGTCACCGTCAGCCCGCCCGTGATGATCCACATCACCAGCCAGCCCTGCCCGAGGTAGTTGAGCACCCGCGCGACCACGTGCGCCCAGCCCGGCTGGTGGCTCTGCACCCAGTCGCGTACGCCCAGGTCGAGCCCTTCCGTCACGCCGCGCGCCGCCGCCGCCGTGATCAGCACCAGCACCGCCACCAGGGCGACGTCCCACCACCAGCTGTCGAACCGGCTCAGCCGCCGCGTCGGAATCCGCACCGGCCCACTATGCCTGACCGGCCCCGCGAAACCGCAGGCCCGCACCAGCCCACCACACGATCTCCACCACACCGGCCCCCGAACCCGGCACCGTGCCACGCCGCCGCATCTGTGCCCAGACGACGACGCCGGCCTATCTCATCGAAGATCCCGCGATCGAATTCGATGTCATAGGCCGGCGTCCATGGCAACCCGAGGTGCGTCAGAGCAGCTCGGCGAGCTTCTTGCCGATCAGCTCCATGCGGACGCCGGAGTTGGGGCAGCCGCCGAAGTGGTGCAGCGCGATGACCTTGTCCGTACGCCGGGACAGCACCGGCGAGCCGGACGAGCCGCCCTCGGTGTCGCAGTAGTAGGAGATGTCGGTGTCCTTGGCGTACCCGTCGTAGCCGCTGTCCTCGACCGCGCAGTTGCCGGCCCGGTCGCGGTCGCTGCTGATCGCCACCATCGCCGGCGCGCCGGCCGGGTGCTGCGGGATGTACAGCTCCTCGCCCTTGGCCGGGCGGCGCAGGTCCAGCTCCAGGTAGCCGAACTTCTCCACCAGGTCGAAGTCGGTCACCGAGAACAGGCTGAAGTCGAGCGTGCGGTCCGTGGTGACCAGCTCGCTCAGCCACACCTTGGTCGGCCGGAACACGTCGTACCCGCCGCACTCGGCGCACTGGTAGTTGAACCACACCTCGACGTCGCTGGTCTCGCTCTTGTCGGCGACGCAGTGGTTGTTGGTGAGCAGCAGGTTGCGCGGCCCGACCCGCCAGGCGGTGCACAGCTCGACGCCGCCGATCAGCATCCGGGCCACGGCCTTGGCGCGCCGGTAGACCACCGGCTCGGTGGCCCGGTAGCAGACCGCATCGGCCTTCTGGTCGGAGCCGCATACGGTCTCCTCCCGGCCGGTGCGCGCCGCATCCCGCTTGGCCTGCTGGTACGACTCCGACGCGGCGGCCCGCTCGGGCTCGGTGTGCCCGCGGCTCACCTTGTCGATCACGACGCCGAGCCGCGCCACGGCCCCGCCCAGCCCGAGCAGGTCGAGGTTCGAGCTGTGCAGCTCGACCAACGCGGTGTCCCCGGTGACCGACATCGCCCAGCGGCCCGCGGTGCCGAGCACCGAGCCGACCGCGTCGCCGTCGATGCGGTGCACCTCGGCCCGCTTCGGGTCGCTGACCGTCAGGTAGTCGCCGGGCAGCAGCAGCAGCTGCGAGAAGTGCACCTTGACGTATTCGGCCCCGGGGTAGCGCAGGGTGGCGCTGCGGTCCGCGCCGAGGTAGCCGAGCACCGCGTGCGCGGCTTCGAGCCGACCCGCCTCGGCCCGGCCGGCCTGGCGTACCGTCGCGTCCGGACCCTTCGCCGCGACCGGCGCGGCGGCCTCGCCCGCGGCCGGCGATTCGGCGGTCTGTACTGCGGTGATCATCGACCTGGCAGCGTCCGACCCGGCGGCGGGCGGGGATCCTTCGCCGAGCACCGCGGCGCCCGCTGCCGTGGTGAGCGCCAACACGGCAGAGATTCCCATCACCAGCGCGACCGTACGGCGCATGCGACCAGCCTCCTGAACAACTCCGGACAAGCTCCCTACGTGCAACGACGCAGCGCTGTGGCGGGTGCCTCGGCCGAACAGAGGATTCGCGGCAGGTGTGGGCGAATCCGTAGGCTGTTCGCGTGCGGATCACCTCGGCTCTCGTCGACCCTGCCCTGATCGATTTACCCTGGTCCACTCCGCTGGAGGAGTGGCCGGCCGACCACCTGGTCGCGCTGCCCCAGGGCATCTCGCGGCACGTGGTCCGCTTCGTCAAACTCCAGGGCACCGTGTACGCGGTGAAGGAGACCCGCGAGAAGATCGCCGAGCGGGAGTACGACCTCCTCCGCGCGCTGGAGCGGATCAGCGCCCCGTCGGTCGAGGCGGTCGCGATCGTCGCCGACCGGATCGCCGCCGACGGCGAGCACCTGGAACCGGTGCTGGTCACCCGGCACCTCAAGTTCTCCCTGCCGTACCGGGCGCTGTTCTCGCACACGCTGCGCCCCGACACCATGAACCGGCTGCTGGACGCGCTCGCCGCGCTGCTGGTGCGCATGCACCTGCTGGGCTTCTTCTGGGGCGACTGCTCGCTGTCCAACACGCTGTTCCGCCGTGACGCGGGCGCGTTCGCCGCGTACCTGGTCGACGCCGAGACCGGCCAGCTGCACCTGCGGCTGTCGCCCGGCCAGCGCGGCGAGGACCTGGAGATCGCCCGGACCAACATCTTCGGCGAGGCGCTGGACCTGCAGGCCGCGGGCCTGCTGCACGAGGGCATCGACCCGGAGCACGTCTCCGACGAGGTGGTGCGCCGCTACGAGACGCTGTGGCACGAGCTGACCCACGAGCAGGCGGTCGAGACCGACACCCGCCGCCAGATGGACAAGCGCATCCGCCGCCTCAACGAGCTCGGCTTCGACGTCGAGGAGGTGTCGATGTCCGTCGTCGAGGAGGGCGGGCACCGCAGCATCATGCTGCGCCCGAAGGTCGTCGACGCCGGTCACCACACCCGCCGCCTGCTGCGCCTGACCGGTCTCGACGCCGAGGAGAACCAGGCCCGCGCGCTGCTCAACGACCTCGACGCGTACCGCGCCGAGTCCGAGGACCTGCCCGACGAGTCCCAGGCCGCGCACCGCTGGCTGGTCGAGGTGTTCGAGCCGGTGATCCGCGCGGTGCCGGCCCACCTGCGCGGCAAGCTGGAGCCGCCGGAACTGTTCGTGCAGATCATCGAGCACCGGTGGACGCTGAGCGAGAACGCGGGCCGCGACGTGGGCCTCGCGCCCGCGGTGCAGTCGTTCCTCAACGACGTGCTGGTGCACCGGCCGGACGAGCAGGCCGTGCTCGGGTACGACCCGGACGACGAGCCCGACCCCGACCTGATCCCCGACGACGACGTCGCCGAGGACGAGGACTTCGACACCGATCCCGCCGTCCGCTGACCTCGCTTTGCATAGACACTGGCCTATTACGTCGAGTTTGATCTAAAAATTCTCGATGTGATAGGCCAGCGTCTATTGAACACGGGTGGGTGACGGAGCTGGGCGATCAGCAAAACTGCAGGTAGCGTGGCCGCCCGGTCCGGACTCGCCGCTCTGCCGAACGGCGTGCCACCCCGCCGGGCCGTGCACAGCGAAAGGGTCGCGACGATGCGATCACCGACGCGCCTGGCCGCCCTCGCCAGGCTCTCCGCCGAGCGGGCCGGGCCCGACGGCCGGACACGCCGCCTGCCGCCCGCCGGCCGTCGGCGGCTGCCGGGCTGGCTGCGTTCGCTGCTGGTGCTCGGCGTCGGCATCGCCGCGGCGCTGACCGTCGCGACACCCGGCAACGCGCAGATCGGCCCGGACGCCGCCGCGACCCGGACGATCCAGGCGCTCGCCGTCGGCGACCTGTCCGCCGTTCCGGAAGACTTTCCCCAGGTCATGAACTACACACCGGGTACCGCGCGGCTGGCCGACGGCTCACTCCGGGTGATCAACCCGAACGGCTCGTGCTCGGTGCCGGGCGAGGGCCGCCCGTTCGATTTCGCGGTGGCCTGCCAGGCCCACGATTTCGGTTACGACATGCTGCGGTATGCGCAGCGCCGGGGTGCGCCCCTGGACCCGGCAGCCCGCGCCGACATCGACCTGCTGCTCGATCATGACCTGCGGCTGCAGTGCGCCGCCGATTCCACCCCGGCCAGCTGCGACGCGACCGTCGCCCTGTTCGCCGCGGGCGTGGGCTTCAATTCGTGGCGGCAGGTCTCCGGGCCGCCGGTCGACACGTCAGGGCTGCCGCGCACCGCCGGCCTGGTGCTGCTGGCCCTGGCCGGCGGCGGTTGCCTGGTCACGGCGCGGTCGCGCCTGCGCCCTGCGCGACCGGGTCGGCGTCGTCGTCTGCGCCCGTTCCGGCGACCTGGCGCATCAGCCGGCTGAGCCCGTCGCGGCTGGCCACCACGGTGATCCGGTCACGGGCCTGGAGCACCCGGTTGGGCGCCGGCCGCCACAGCGGGCGGGGCTCGCCGAACTCGGCCAGCGCGATCACGCGTACCGCCCCGGCGGTGTCCACCACGGCCACCCGCTGGCCGGCGAGCGGGGAGCCCGCGCCGACCACCACCTCCGCGACGAGCAGCACCCGTCGCTCGACCGAGATGGTGCCGATGACCTCGCGTTCCATCAGCGCCTCGGCGAAGGCCGGCGCGGCCAGGTAGGACACGCTCCGGGTGAACCGGATGCTGAACGTCTTGCGTACCCGCGCGGCCAGGTCTCCGTCGAACAGCCGGACCAGCACACGCAGCTTCGGCTGCAGGTTGCGGCCGTGCAGCGCCGCCTCCAGGTTGATGACGTCGTTACTGGCCAGCGTCATCAGCGCGCGGCAGGTCTGCACGTGGGCCGAGCGCAGCGTGCTTTCCCGGCTCGCGTCGCCGATGATCAGCGGCACGCCCAGCTCGCGGGCCAGCGGCACACCGCGCGCCTCCTCCTTGACGTCGATCGCGACCAGCGGGATGTCACGGTCGTGGAGCAGCCGCAGCACACGGGTGCCGACGTTGCCTAGGCCGACCAGCACGACGTGGCCCTCCTCGGGCAGCCGCAACCGCCCCTGCGCCACCGCGAGCCGGGCGTTGACCGCGCCCTCCACGACCATGGCGGTGATCAGCGGCACCAGGGCCAGCCCGGCCAGCGCGACGAGCAGTTGCAGCACCTGCTGCCAGCCGGGGATGTCGGCGTCGAGCTGCGGTCCGCCGAGCGCGTTGACCAGCGTGACGTAGACGCCGTCCCAGAAGGAGGCGACCTCCGGCCGGGTGCGCGCGAACGCGAAGCCCGCGCCGATCAGGATCAGCAGCACGATCACGACCGCGATGCGGAACTGGCGCGAGATCAGTGTCTTCGCGGTGTCCACGACCGCGGGCAGCCGCCAGCGGCGCGCGTTGCGGCGCACGGTGCGGGCGACGGTGGTCACCGTGTCGGCGACGCTGTCGGCCACCCCGCTGCTCACCCGCGCCTCGGCCAGCACCAGGTCGGCGCGTCCCGGATCGGCGGGCAGCAGGTCCGGCGCGGTGCCGCCGGTGGTGGTGTCCACCAGTCCGCAGACCACGTCGTCGGGGGCCACGTCCGAGCGCCGGGCGACCACGAGGGTACGGCCGCCGACGGGCAGCGGCACCGCGTTGACCTCGTCGAGGGCCAGCGCGACCAGGGCCGGTGACGCGATCTCGGCGTCGGACAGCACCCGAGCGTTGCCGAGCAGCTCCTCTATGCCGCGGCCCAGGTGGGAGTTGTACATCCGGACCACCAACCGCAGCCCCGGCACCAGGTCGCGGGCCTGCAGCGCGACGTGGATGTTGCCGACGTCGTCCTGGACCGTGAGCGCCAGCCCGATCGCGGTGGCGACATCAGCCTTGACCAGGGCGCGTTCGTCGACGCGGTCGACCACCACCACGCGGACCCGCGGCAGCTCGCTGAAGTCGCGGGCGTCGCGCCGCTGATCGGGGGTCATCAACACCACCACGTCCACGCCGTAGCGCGTGGTCAGCTGCTCGGCCAGGCGGTATGCCAGGCCGTCGGAGCCGTTGACGACGAAGTGGTTGTTGCGGGCCCGACGGAGGTTGGCCACGACCGAAGAGGGGGTGAGCACGCCCGGATGCTATCGACCACGCACCACCCGTACCACCCCTGAGGGATCGCCAGACATGCCTTTCCCGCGACGATATGCCCCTTTTGGTCGTTGCTTCTTCAGACGAGTGCACCAAGCAGCACCCTGCGTTTCGGGGTGCACCGGTCAGCAATCGAATGGATGGACATGAACAAGTGGTTCTACCGTGCCGTCGGCGCCGTGGGCGTGGCGGGCGGCGTCATGCTTCTCGGCAATGGCGTTGCGCACGCTGAAACGGTCACCGAGGCCCAGCCGACCGCCGATCTTCAGGCCATGCGAGGGCTGGTGGCCGACCTCTTCTCTCCGACGGGCGGCCTGCACGACCTCGGCCTGTCGATCGACATGCCCGACACGAGGCTGAACGCAGGGCTGCGCGCGGACGGCCCGCTCTCGATCACGCGCGGCACCGGCGACCTCGGGGTCACCGCATACGCGCCCGGGGTGCAGGACATCTCGCTCACCGGCAAGGTGCCGGACCTGACCCGCGCGCTGCCTAGCACCGACCTGCTCAACAGCACGACCGGCCTACTCAACGGCTCCACCAAGGAGGAGGGGCTGCCGGGTCTGGACAGCGTCACCGGCATGCTCTCCGGCGGACCGCTCGGCGGCCTGCTCGGTGCTCAGCCCGGCGGAAGCCCGCTCGGCGGGCTGTCCAACGGACCGCTCGGCGGCCTCACCAGCGGCCTCATGGGCGGCGCCGACGGCGGCGGCACCCTGGGCGGGCTCACCGGCGGACTGCTCGGCGGGGACAGCAGCCCGCTGGGCGGGCTGACCGGCGGTGGCGGCCCGCTCGGCGGCCTCACCGGCGGCCTGGGCGACCTGACCGGCGGGCTCAGCGGCGGCCTCACCGGCAGCAGCCGGGCCGCCGACCCGCTCGCAGGCCTCACCGGCGGGCTCACCGGCGGCGACGCCCTGAGCGGCCTGACCGGCGACCTCACCGGCGAGCGCAACGACCTGGCTGGGCTGCAGCCCACGCCGGCGCCCGCACCGGCCGCCCCCGACGGCGACATCACCCAGGACACCTTCGGCGACTGGGTCGATGAAGCGCCCACCGGCATGCCGTCCGGCATGCTGATGCGCCAGAACGTCGTCGACCCGTTGCTCGACACCGACGCGCTCGACCCGTCCGACAGCCAGGGCATCACACTCGACCCGGCGCTGTCCCAGCAGGTCGCCGACGCGACCTCGCAGATCGTGCCGGCGCTCATCGCCGACGCGATGGGTCAGAAGGACGTCGGCGACGACCTGCTCGCGACCGAGGGACTGCCCACAGCCGAGGGTCTGCCGTTCGTCGACAAGCTGCCGATCCTCGACGGCGTGCTGGGCAACGGCGGTCCGCTGGACAGCGTCCTGGTCGTCGGCGACATCGCCAAGCAGCTGCCCGGCGTACGCGACCTGGCCAACGGCAAGCTGAGCCTGGACACCGTCACCAAGCTCCCGGTCGTCGGCGGCATGCTCACCGGCGGCATCGTGCAGGGCGGCAAGCCCGGCACCTCGCTGCCCGTGGTCGGCTCGCTGCCGATCGTCGGCGACGCGCTGGGCAAGCTCACCGGCGGGCTGTCCGGCGCCAGCCCGGGCCGCGGCGCGAACCTGCTGAACTCCGAGCCCCGCCTCGACACGCAGCTGCCGGTGGGCCAGCAGCTCGTCGCGCCGACCACGCTGGCTCAGCCCCAGCACGTCGGCCGGCACCGGGCCACCGAGCGCCCGATCGCCGGCGAGGACGCGGAGTACGCGGAGTCGGCGACCACCGAGGCGGGCCTGCCCGGCCTCGGCGAGCTGCCGCTGCTGGGCGGGCTCACCGGCGGCCTGACCGGCGGTGCCGACGGTGCCGGCGGACTCAGCGGCCTGCCGCTCGGCAGCCTGCTGGGCCAGCTGCCGCTCGTCAACGACCTGCCGATCCTGGGCAACATGACCACCTCCATGGAGGTGCTCCGCGCGCTGCCGCTGGTCGGCACCGCCGCGGGCCTGCTGCCGCTGGAGAGCGACACGCTCGTCTGACAGGTGTACGGGCGAAGGGGCGGATGCGACACGCATCCGCCCCTTCCCACGTCGACCGCCACTCTCCCGCCGGTCACGGCGCCTTCGGCAGCACCGAACCCACCCCAGGCACGTCCTTCGCGACCGCGACGACCTTGCCGACCGTTCCTCGACGCATGACCGCCCCGCCGGCACGACTGTCCGAGCGGCCCGAGCCCAACCAGCCCACGCCACGACGACCCGGATGAGCGGAGCGCGCATTCGCCGTCAGTGCAGCACGAGGGTCACGCGAGCGCCGGACTCGTCGTGCTCCAGAGTGACCTCTCCGGTGAGCCCGGCGAGCTGTCCGGTCCCCGAGCCGGGCACGATGTGCCCGAAGGTGTGGGCAGCCGCGCCGTCGTCGAGCCCCCAGTGCTGGAAGACCACCGTGCCCGCCCGGCCCTCGATGGTTCCGGAGAAGCGCTCGGAGGCGACGTAGCCCCGGCCGTCCGGGCCGGCTGCGGTGAGCACTTCGGCGACGCTGGCGCCGTCGACCACCCCGCGGAAGTTCTTGCGGACGGTGACCCGCGCGAGGGCCGGGCCGTCGCCGGGTTCGTCGTAGACACTCGGGTCCCAGCCGGTGACCTCGAACTCTGCGATGAGCGTCCGTGCGGCGGTCGGAGCTGAGCTGTTCGGATCCGTCATACCCGAAACCGTATTTCCGGTCGCCGGCGCGGTCTTGAAGATTTGCGACAGGCGTCGGCGGGAGCTGTGTCGTTGGAGCCGACCAGGGGACTTGAACCCCTAACCTTCCGATTAGCCGCGAGAAGGTTGATGGCGGTTGGCCACGAGGTCAGGCGCGCGCTCCCGGCTGACGCAGGGCAACTGCGGTCACTGGCGTTGCTGTACATCGCTGCTGTACACAGCAGACCCGCCAAGTCGGTCGAGGCAGGTAGGATATGCGGCAAAGAGTGAGCCAAGCCTTTGTCAGCAAGTGCTGCGGGTGTTTGTCCTTCGTTGCCGCATGGCAGGAAGCACAAACACCCGCTCCTCGCTTGTTGACCCAGCTAGCTAGTCCGCTACCGACGACGCTTAGTCTTGCTAGCCTTGCGCTTCTGCGTGGCCCGCCGCGGAGCCTGGCTGATGCCGAGTTCGTAGTACGACGAGTCCAGGTTCTCGCCCAGGTCGACCTTGCGGCCGCGAGGCCGCAGGAAGCCAAAAGCAACTGCTGCGGACAAGATGCCAGAGCCCAGGGCGCAGATCGCGACGAGGTTGCCGTCCGCTTGAGCCCAGTTGCAGATCCAGCCGACTGCACCCATAGTCGCGATCACGGCGAGGGTGCGGACGAAGAAGCCCCAGCTGGCAGCGGTGTGCGATTCGCTGTCCTTCATGCCGAGGCTGACACGCGGCGGCCACAGGGTGACCCGGAACTGCGCGGTGATGCCGCGCCCCTTGCCCCGCGCGCTCGGGGTGCCCTCGAGGGGGCTGGCCGTTAGGTCTACCTCGACCGGGCCAGTTTGGCGTGCCTTAGCCATGCAGATCCACTTCTGCTACGCGAACACCGCATCATGCGCGCCCGCACCTACATGGTGGGTCTGATGCTCCGGGAGGTGGTCCGGGTGAGAGTGATCAGCCCGCCGACAGCGTACAGGAGCGGACCGGGAAACAGTCACACTGGGTTCATCACAAGTACGCATGCAGCACAACACGTAATCAGCGGGTATCTCATACATGACGCACAACCGAGCGTGCCCCGAGTTACTAACCGGTCGTTGCAACAGTAGTATGGAAGAAGAAACAACAAAACGGACATAGCGGGCGTCAATCAACCGATCGGTTGGGGTGACGCGGTCCACAAGGGGTCGACGTGAGAAAAAAAACTGCCTATCGTTCACGTACGCGGAACTGGCGTACTCTAAATATGCATGCAATGTCATGACGCGAGACTGGGTCGACTATGTCGTCGGACCGAGCGATGAGTTCCAGGAAGCACGGCTCGCGCGAGTACGTAAGACCAACGCTCCGCATGACTGCGACACAGAGGGGAGCTGAACATGAGATCCGGAGGCGTGCTAAGCCCCGCGGGTACAGACGATCTCTCAAACGACGCGAAGCCGGGCAGGGGCGGCGCGTCCAGACAGAGCCCCCCGCCAGCAACAGCGGATCGCCGGAACCCCGACGATGATCCACCAGCAGGCGGTGGGGGCGGGAATCAGCTTGTACGGGTGACCGTCAACCTCACACCACGCGCCTACGGAGCTCTTGAGCGCTCAACAGAGCTGACTGGCGACAACCGCACGGACGTGATCAATAGGGCGCTCCTTGTCTACAGTCTCATTAATGAGCTCGTAGAACAAGGCGGGGGAAGCCTGACAGTGGTCAACAAAGACGGGGAGCGCGAGCGAATTCACATCGTCTGACCGTACGTAGCTAGGTTTACATGAACTACTGCCGGGCGCCAGAACTCCCCGGCAGTAGTTCATGTAAAAACCTGATGTCAATATTTAGCTCCAAATTAGACTGTCGCATATCTGTCACAGTTTCAAAACTGCGTAACCGCGTGCCGCAATCGCTGTTGAGTACGCGACGTCAGAGACTGGAGACATTATGGACAGCAACGACGAGCCGCTCGCCCGAATATGGCAGGAGAGCAAGGCTCTTCAACGCGGACACTTGCTGCAAGCCTGCGTGCAGGTCTGGCAGAAAAACAGCCCAAACAAGCCCACATCACACCGCGAGGTCACCTCGCTCGATGCGCAGTATGCGTTCCTTCTGGAGGCCGCTCGGAACAACGCGGATATTCCAGCAGGGCGCCTGCTAGGTCTACCTGACTTAGGCCCAGATGACTGCTGGGTGGACGTCGCCGGCGCAGCGGCAATTGCAGGCGTTAAGCCCAAGACGGTGACAGGTTGGCTTTCTCGAGGCAAACCCGCCAACGTTCCTTTCCCCTCAGCCACTCTGATATTGAACCGGCTGTACTGGAGCCGGACCTCCATCGAAGCGTGGTGTACCGCGTACGGTCCAATTTGCACCACTTCCGGTCCACTCAAGGGCCGGCAGGTAGCTCCGATCGGCCCATGAGACGATGGATTCCCCGTTCTCGCTGTCTGCTCCATGCGAGGTGACACGTGGCACCCAGCAATGAAGATTCTTGGCTTGGGGCAACAGAGGATTGGCCCGATCATGATAAGCCATGGTTCAGGGAAGCCCTCAGGATGGCTCGCCGTGCCGGATGGTTTTGCCTGCCCTTCAGCGGGCATAGCGCGTTAAAAGTCTCGTGCTCCCACCCGGCAAAGCAAGATCGACCCTGCTCAATGATCATTTTTTCGTCTGGTGTCGGTGGCGAGAGCGTCGCTCGCGAGCTTTCGAAGAAAATTCGCAATTGCCAACACGGCGACCGAAGGAGCTCAATCGTCGAAGCAGAGCTCCTTCTCGGCAAGGCCGAAAATTTAGCCGAAGCCGCACACAGACTGATAGACCGCGACGTATCGTTTGGGCGCGCTGATGCAGCTTACGCGCGTGCAGAGGAGCTGATCGAGTGCCTCTCCGAGTGCACCGACGAGATCAATCACCTCTTTGCCGAAGCCGATGGCTTTGAGCTTGACGCCAAGTCGGCCGCCGAGGCCGCGCAAACCCTTTTGGGTGACGAAGTCGTCGATCTGACTTCGCCGGCGTCAGACGATGTCGTCACGCGGGTCGAGGACACGGTGCAGTCTGCCCGAACGGAGATCAGGAAGATAGGCCAGGCGGCCCCCCGCCGAACGCTCAAAGCACACTTGGACGGTTTGGTGGCGCGACTGGTCGCGCTTCGTAGTCGTTTGACCGAAGGCAAGCAATGAATCAACACGTAAAGTAACCTGTTGGCAGATGCCAACACCGCGTTCTATGCTAAATCCTCAGATGCGAGGTGGTGAGAGCCGTGTACCGCATCCCGTTACAAGTGATCGACGTCGATCTTAGCGACGACACGACCATCGGCGTGATCGGGCTGCACCTCAGCGACCTGGTCTGGACCGAAGTCGGTGGGCGGGTACTTGCTGTCATCTACTCAGACGTGACAGATCCGATCGGTCTGGCCGTGGAGACCGCACGGCGCATCGAGAATCATCTTGGTGCCCGAGTTCGAGAGGTCGATCAAGATCTAGTCAACACGTCTGACATCGCCCAACGGTTCGGCGTAAAGCGAGAAACCGTCCGAACCTGGGTAGAGGGCACACGAGGGCCTGGGCACTTCCCGGCTAGCGTCGGGAGTCCAGGAGTTGGCGATCGATCTCGACGTATATGGCGTTGGGCGGATGTTTACGAGTGGCTGCACAGCTACTACAAGTTTGAGGAGGAGGAACGAGTCCTAAGCCGGCACCAAACTGTCGCACTGAACGCAGCGCTGCAGCGTATTCATGAACACCTCGATACCGAATGGCAGCTTCTCGGCAGCCCGATCGAGAACCATGTCAGCTTCAGCCAATCGACTGAGACAGCAAGAGTGCCGCTGAACGATTCGCTACCTCGGCACGTCAGATGGAAGCTCGTTGGCGATATTCATGGCCGCCCAGCGCGCAGTAACCACGACGTGCTCTTGCCACTACGAGTGTTGCTGGGCGAGGCAACGCGCGCGGCAAGCGCACTTATCGATAATCACGCGACGTTTGAGCGCGGGGAAGTAGCGAATGGGTAGCGGATCGGCTGACACGCTCGACCAGGAACCGACGGGCGAGAACGAAGCTGGCGTCGAGGAGGTGCTTGCGGATTTTGTTCGCAAGACAGACCTCATTGGCGTACGCTTCTTACGAATAAACGGCGAAGTTCTAGAAGAAGATTTGCGGGACGTCAGCAATCTCAATATGCGAGTTGTCCCTACAGTGCGTTTGAGGCCGGGTGGAACTTTTGACTGCCGTTACGACCTCACCGCGCAAGTGCTCGACTCTGACAACGAGACTCTAGCAAATCTTGAGGTTTCCTTAGTCGCATCCTTCGTCTGTGACGATGCTGACGGGACCCCCACTAAGACGGTTGAGCTGTTCATTGAGCAGGTCGGCTACTTCGTTGTCTTCCCTTACGTACGTGAGGCACTTCAGTCAGTTACATCACGACTGGCATTGGGCTCGATTACCTTGGGCCTGCTACAACAGGGCGAGAGTTCGCCGATGACAGCTACATTTACAGCAGGGCTTGGCACGCTGCGTTCACGGTAGTAGAAACGCCTACGAATGCATATGCGAAAGCTAGTGCAGGTAGAAACATGGCTTCGACCATAAGAATGGTCGGGGCCATGATTCCTTTCGGAGCTGGACGGGTCCGGCACTAGTTGACCTCGGCCGGTGCTGTTGCACTTCACTGCCGGCTCAGCCGGAAACCCGGCACCGGTACGTATCCTAGAAGCGTGTGTCGCGAGATCGGCAAGGCCCTGTTGCGCCTAGCTCCCCGATGCTCCTATGGAAACAAGTCGGCGCGTGTGCGGGTGAGGGCATCACATCGACACACGCGCCGTCTCCGCAGATCGCTCAGGTCACCCGGTTAGTCGTTGCCGTAGTCCGGCCCGTCATACATGCCGGCGTACCTGTCCTCCAGCGTCTCCTCCTCCGCGCGGGTGTACTGCTGCGGAAGCCCTGCCGCGCTGATCTCAGCAGTGTTGTTGAGCCGGAGACCGCAAACGGCACAGGACATCTCTGAAGCCACGTACACAACGTCGCGGAAGATCGACTCTTCCTCGATGCGCTCACTTGTGGTCCTCACCAGCGTTAGACGGATCGCCACTTTTTCACCGCACGCTGGACAGATGTCGATCTCTGGTTCGGTGCCGCTCTCCTCCCGGATCTTGTGCCACGCCAAACCCGCTTCGTGAGTTGGATGATCACCCAGATCGAACAGTGGCGTGAGCATGCCAGAGGGATCCGGGATATTGCGGCGTCGAGCCTTGATTTCTTCAGGCCTGAGTTGGCCGTAAAGGTTCTCGCAGGCATCCATTCTTCTCTTGACCTCCGCCTTGACCTTCTGGTTCTCTGCGTTGACGAGAGCGCGACCATGGGCCACCAGATCGCGGCCGAGAAGGTCTTCGGGCTTGATCCCGAGATGGGTACAGAGCGAGTCGACGACTTGCATGAACCGCGGTAGCCAGAAAGAAAGATCCACGCCCACTGCAACGGAACTGCTGTGTAGCTCCTTGTTGCGCAGGTTGGTTAGGATCGCCACATCCTTTTCTCTTTCCGGAGTGAACGTGCTAACGATTCTCGTAAGGCGCGATACGACGGTCTTAGTCTGGATCGATTTCGGTTCGGCACCCTCCGAACCGGGGTACCCGGCTGCGTGCATGACTGCGTCCGGCTCGGCTAACAGGGCGGGATGGATCTTCGCCAGCGGGGCGCGGAGCAGGAACTCAAGTCCCAGAAGCAGCCAGATCGCTATGACCTCGTTCTCGGCCTTCGGGTGTTCTCTGGCGCGTTCAAAGTAGACCTGTGCCTTACCGACAAACTCGTCGTAATCCCACATCAGCGATCCCATGCGTAGGTGCGCTCCAACAAGCGCTTGGTCTGTCCGTGAACGGCGGGGCGGCGGTGCATGATCCGGAAGTTGTCGACGACGAGAAGCCGGCCAGGCTGCCACTCAACACGAGCAGTCGGCACATGGCCTTCTACCTCGTCGACGGTGAGGCCGGTGCGAGGGGTGCAGATGCGGGGATCCCACCGCAGCCGTAGCCTCCCGTCGCCGAGAGGTACGACGGCGGGGAGGTAGCTTACGCGGCCCGCTCGGTCCACAGCCCGTAGCGTGGTTCGCCGCAGGCCAGCCAGTGTGTCGGGGACCGGGGCAAGCAGCTCGGTCCACGTCGGGTCCGACAGCTCGATCGTCTGAAGGAGCATCCACCGCGGCGGGTTCGACGAGATCGCTCCGTCGGTGTGCCAGGGGAATGCCCCGAGTCCGTAAACGCCCGACAGGCTCCACGGCCGGGCATCGTCAGTGTCCTTGGGCTCAAGTCGCATCGGCGGCGAGACCTGGCCGAGCTTCGATGCGACATCATGCGCGGCAATGTGGTCGAGTACTGCCCAGCCGTGCGCCTCAAGCTCGTCGCGCCAACTCATCATCGGTGACCTCCCTGCGCCAGCAGACTTTACGGCGCTGACCAGGGCGTCCGGCAGCACCCATACGACTGAGGCTGAGCAGCAAACGTGCGGTTAGTGCAGGCCAGGCGTCAGGACTTATTGGGAGAAAGCACCATTCCTGCCTGGCCAGCGCCGACCCGGATCGCACACAGATCACACGCAAGATCTCATATCAAGACGACACTTACATCAGCGCGGGAAACCTCGTTCGGAACACGCGTCGCACAGGGGTGTTGCGCGGCGTTCGCGGTGAGCATGTAGGCGTCGTTGCTGGTGAGCTTGTAGCGGCATGGTGAAGCCCTGTCCGCCGGAGGCGGGCAGGGCTTGGTGTTCATGGTGTCGTGGTGGTGTTCACT
>NZ_ML660192.1:8659-122009 GCF_007483665.1 Catellatospora sichuanensis | reverse complement strand
CCCGCTCCACGTCCCGCCGATGCGACGGCGCCCCGGGCGACTTCATCGCGGCCCTGCCCGTCAACGCCTTCATCCACCCCGCCGGGCGACCCATCAACACCTCCAGAATCAAGGTGTTGCGACGACCGGTTGAATCCGTCCAGTTTCGATCGAGGAAGTTCGTCGCCGCGCTGCACCAGCACCGCATGCTCGGCTCGATGGGCCGGGTCGGCGCCGCCGGCGACAACGCCGCTATGGAGTCGTTCTTCGGCCTGTTGCAGAACAACGTCCTCGACCGCCGGTCCTGGGCCACCCGCGACCAGTTGCGCACCGCGATCGTGACCTGGATTGAACGCACCTACCACCGGCGCCGACGACAGCGCCCGCTCGGCAAGTTGACCCCCATCGAGTTCGAGACAATCATGACCTCACCGGCCAGTCAGGCCGCGTGACTACACCTGTCATCTATCGGTGCAGCAGACCCAGTCAATCGATGGTCATGGTGGCGGCAAGCCCATCAACATAGGGCAAAACTATGCCACTACCAGCACAGATACTTGAAAGGCAAACTGCAACTGGAGTACTAATTCTCGGCGCAATCCTGGAACTGCTGGATGGTTTCAAGAGTCGGTTCCTTTTGGTTCAGAGACCAAACAGTACCGACTCTGGCGTTTCCGACATTCCATACCGTGCCAACGAAATCAATCGCCCAAAATCCTGCTGGATCAACAAAGTACATCGCACCTGGCTGTTCATCAGGACGGGTATACACGGTTACTACAACCCGTTGGCACGCTGGCACGTCCGGGAATCTCCAGTTGATGCCAAACATTCGAAGTCGGCTCGACGGGGTGGGCCTGTCTGCCTGGGTGAACGCTGCACCTAACAGTCGTGCTGACGAGCGATTATCGATTTGAATGACTAGAGTGCACGTGTCATGGTCATCGCATGTCCTTTCCTTGATCCAGTAGGACACCTTGGATGCAAACCTCGCCATCAGTCGATCTTGCGTTATCTGATTTGCGGTCACTTGGCTCTGATTGGCTTGAACCTGGCTCTCGGTTAGCCGAAAGGTCATCCACGCACTCCACGCTGCGATGGCCAGGGCAGTCACAGTGGCGACTGCTTGAACCCAGACAGCAAAGCCATCACGCGGTCGCAGTATTTGAGCTTGCACCGGCAACACATCTGACGGTACCCAAAGCCCGCCGTCGCGCCTGGTCCACGATGCCATGATCAGTCCAATCACATCAGCAACTTCGCATCGCCTCACATTGTCGTACGCCGTCAAGGCCCTACATCACGTTGTAGGAGCCCAGGGTAGGTCAGCGACTCCTGTGCCGTCAGGTTGGCCCACCGCCCCGGCAAGGGATTAGGCCAGGGCTGTATACCGCCAGCAATCACCGGCAAGAGCCGGCCGAGCTCGACTCGGTTTCGGCGCGGTCGATCTGCTGCTGGTTGTCGGTGAGCGGTGCCAGGGGGCCCCGCGAAGCACGAGGTGCTCGGGCGAGCGACTGAGCCGACGTCCATGGCGACTACACGTGCTGGCATCGTCCTCCGAACATGATGACCTGGCGGCCTCACGCCGACGTACGGCCGGGCGGCGACTTCACCGTGGCCATCACCACCCGGCCATCGTGATCATGTGAGCGGCAGCTCACCGGCCATCGTGATCATGTACTTAGGGTTCATGTAGCCCCGGAGACTCCAGACTTCCTCCTCGGAGCTATTTTTACTGCTCAACGGCGGTTCACGGGCCGCGTCTCGGGGTGCGTTTCGGGCGGCTCGCTCAATGGGTGGGAAGAAGCGATGCTGCTTCGACCTGGTGGTGGTCGGCGGTGCGAGGTGTAAGCGAGGCGTACTTCGACCCAACGGGTCGATGTACGAGATGTACGGCGAGGATCGCCGCTCCGGTGCTGACGCGGCCTTATCGATGGGTGCAGGTCTCGTCAGCGCCTCAAACGTGAAGCAGTCAGTGTGGCTGTCGCAGGAAGTGGCCTATTTCCCGCGACAACCCGGCTTGTCTCTACCCCGTTCACCGGTCCGCCGCCCTAGCCGTCGTTCCGTCGTGGGCCGGGGACGGAGGCCTTGGCGAAGGACGTCAACAGTTGCTCACTTTGGCGCCGAGCGCGTCGGCGATGGCGTTGCCGATGGTGGGTTTGGTGAGGTAGAAGGTGGCGCGGTGGGGTTCGGCACCGTTGTCGACGGTGTAGGTGCTCTCGAAGACGGCGGCTGGTGGGCGTGCGTTGTCGAAGATCTTGGTGAGTTTCGGGCGGGCGGCGATGATGTCGTCGCGGTCGGCAAGGTTGATCCAACGGTGCACGCCAGCCGGATAAGTAGGAGGTTGCTGCAGGCAGCGGATCACTGAGGCCAGGCCGAGCGGGCTGCCGAGAGTGACGAACAGGGGCAGGGGTTGTGGTCTGGCGTGCAGGGCTTCGTAGGCGACGATCGAGCCCAGGCTGTGAGCAACCACGACGCGGGTATCGGGGCCGACGTGTTCGTGGACGGCGGCGATGGCGGCTTGCCGGATTGCGGGTTCGGTGAGGTAGCGCACCGCCTGGCCGACGATGGCGTTGCGGCCGGCGAGGTGGAATCCGGCGTTGCCGAACCAGGGGATACGGTCGAGGGACGCCAGCGCGCGGGCGGTCACGGCCCGCAGTCCTTGGGCGTCGGTGGGATCGTGCTGCAGGGCATCCAGTTCTCGGCGGGCGGTGCCGGCGTCGCGGGCCCTGGTGGAGTCCAGGGCGTTGGTGAGCCATTCGGTGGCGATGTCGTCAGCGAGGTCGAGTTGCGCGTCGGTGAGGTCGCTGGTGTGGCCCTGCTGGTCGGGGGTGAGGAACAGGTTGCCGTAGAACGCCATCCTGGCCCACCGGTCGGCGGGCCGGATCGGCCAGAGTTGGTCGGCGAGGTCGCGGTGTCCGGCGATGCGGATCCCACCGGCGAGGGCGGGCAGCCACTCGTGTTCGAGGTCGTCGGCGGAGCGTTGCTGCTGGGCGATGCCGTGGACGAGCACTATGCGGGCCATGCGCGGATTCCTTCCTGGACATAGGGCGGATGCTGGGGTGGGTTTCGTCTGACAGTGTGACTGGGTGAGTACCCTCCGCGCCCGCCGTCTGGTTTTGGTGATCGGGTCGCAGTGCGCGGCCGCACAGCAACAGCCATTGAGTTTCCTACCGGAGCTGGCCCAGGACCTCGCACGGGTCCTGGTAGATCCCGGGCTGGGCGGCTGCGAGCCCGCGTTGGACGTGGGGCCGGTGCTGATCGACCCGTCACGGACCGGCCTGATGCAGGCGGTGCGGGCCGCGTTCACCCGGGCTAACGACGGTGACGGGTCGGTGCTGGTGCTGGCGTTCATCGGGCACGGTATCGCAGTCGACGAGGACTTCTACTTCTTGCCCGCTGACGGCAGCGGCCGGGGTCACTTCGACGCGGATGTGCATGTGTCGCAGCTGTTGAAGGAGGGTTTGCGCGACAACCCGAACTTGGACGGGCTGCTGGTGCTGCTGGACACCTGCCACGCGGGAGTCGGTGCGGCGCAGGCCGCGGCATGGCAGCAGGTCGGGTTGGGCCGGCGAACGCACCGGTACGAGCTGCTGACCTCCAGCGCCGATCAGCCTGCTTACGGTGGGGTTGTCACCCGGACCATGATCGAGGTGCTGCGGGCAGGGATCACGACCGCAGGCACCACGATCGGCTCCCGCCACCTGCATTCTTTCCTGCGCGACGAGGTGGTGGGGCAGCGCCCGCAGCGGATCACCCATGATGGTGGTGGCTGGGCCAACCCCGATGACGAAGGCCTGTGGTGGGCGCACAACGCCGGTCACTACAGCCGTCGTTCCGAGCCGGCTGTACCGGCCGGGTATGTGGTGCCGGCCCGCTCGGCGTACCGGCTGCAGGTCGCCCAGATCGCACCGGAGCACTTGTACGACCGTGATCAGGAGACGGCCGATATGGCCGCGTTCTGCACCATGCCTGACGCCGACTCGTACCGGTACTGGCGGGCCGGACCGTGGGCGGGCAAGTCGGCGCTGATGTCCTGGTTCGCGCTGCATCCCCCAGCCGGGGTGAACATAGTGTCGTTCTTCATCACTGCCCGCTACGCCGGGCAGAGCGACCGGGTCGCATTCACCGAGGTAGTCGTCGGACAACTCGCCGAACTACTCGATGAGCCGATGCCGGTGCTGACCGACGCCACCCGTGAGTTCACCTTCTTGTATCTGCTGGCCCAGGCGGGGAAGCGGTGCGAGGCAAGGGGTGAGCGGCTGGTGCTGCTCGTCGACGGTCTCGACGAGGACCGCGGGGTCACCACCGGGCCTGATGCCCATAGCATCGCGGCGCTGCTGCCGGAGAGGCCCTCGCATGGGGTACGGATTATCGTCGCTGGTCGGCCGAACCCGCCCGTGCCCGATGACGTGCCACCCGGCCACCCGCTGTACGACAAGGCCGTCATTTTCCCGCTCACCCCTTCCGCGCAGGCCCGAGTTGTACAGAAAGACATGCAGCGCGAGCTGTCCCACCTGCTGAACGGCAGCCCTGCTGAACAGGATCTGCTGGGTCTGCTCACCGCCGCCGTTGGTGGCCTTAGCGCCCGGGACCTGGCCGAACTCACGGGTCAACTCCCTTGGCAAGTCGAAGAGCACCTCGCCACCGTTGCCGGACGTTCGTTTAACACTCGCGGCAGTCAATGGCGGCCCGGCCAGGAACCCGACGTGTACGTTCTCGGCCATGAGGAACTCCAGAAAACAGCCACCGGCCGGATCGGCCCCCTCCGCCTGAACGACAACCGACAACGGCTACACGCCTGGGCCGATACCTACCAGACACGAAACTGGCCGCCCACCACACCCGAGTACCTGCTCCGCGGCTACTACCGCCTCCTTGCCAGCATCGGCGACCTAACTCGCCTAGTCGCCCTGTCCACCGACACCGCTCGCCACGACCGGATGCTCGACCTGTCCGGTGGCGACACCGCTGCCCTCACCGAGATCACCACCATCCAGACACTGCTGCTTGCCCAGCCCGAGCCTGATCTGGAAGTTATGGCGTTGCTCTCGATACGCCGTAAAAACCTGACCGACCGCAACACCAACATCCCCGCTGGCCTACCCGCCGTCTGGGCGCACCTCGGGCAACCCGCCCGCGCCGAAGCCCTAGCCCGGTCGATTAGCGACCCGCGCCAGCGGGCGCAGGCGCTGACCGCGGCGACCAGGGCCGCGGCCGCGTCCGGGGATCCCGACCGGGCCGAGCAGATCGCTCGGTCCGTCACCGACCCGTACCTGCGGGCGCAGGCGCTGACCGCGGCGACCGAGTCGGCGGCCGCTTCGGGTGACCCCGATCAGGCCCGGCGGCTGGCCGCCGACGCCGAGCAGGCCGCCTGGTCCGTCACCAACCCGTACCTGCGGGCGCAGGCGCTGACTGCGGCGACCAGGGCCGCGGCCGCGTCCGGGGATCCCGACCGGGCCGAGCAGATCGCCCGGTCCGTCACCGACCCGGGCATGCGGGCGCAGGCGCTGACCGCGGCGACCGAGTCGGCGGCCGCTTCCGGTGACCCCGATCAGGCCCGGCGGCTGGCCGCCGACGCCGAGCAGGCCGCCTGGTCCGTCACCAACCCGAATCTGCGGGCGCAGGCGCTGACCGCGGCGACCAAGGCCGCGGCCGCTTCCGGCGACCGCGACCAGGCCTGGCGGCTGGCCGCCGACGCCGAGCAGGCCGCCCGGTCCTTCACCGACCTGGGCATGCGGGCGCAGGCGCTGACTGCGGCGGCCGAGGCGGCGGCCGCTGTTGGCGACCTGGACCGGGCCCGGCGGCTGGCCGCCGACGCCGAGCACGCCGCCCGATCCTCCTTTGACCAGCATGTGAAGGTGCAGGCGCTGACCGCGGTGGCCGAGGCGGCGGCGGCTTCCGGCGACCTGGACCGAGCACGGCGGCTGGCCGCCGACGCCGAGCAGACCGCCCGGTCCGTCACCAACCCGTACGCGCAGGCACATGCGCTGACCGCGGCGGCCGAGGCGGCGGCCGCTGTTGGCGACCCGGATCGGGCCCGGCGGCTGGCCGCCGACGCGGAGCAGGCCGCCCGGTCCTTCACCGACCCGTACGTGCGGGCGCAGGCGCTGACCGCGGTGGCCGAGGCGGCGGCCGCTGTTGGCGACCCGGATCGGGCCCGGCGGCTGGCCGCCGACGCGGAGCAGGCCGCCCGGTCTATCACCGACCCGTACGTGCGGGCGCAGGCGCTGACCGCGGTGGCCGTGGCTGCGGCCGCTTCCGGTGACCTCGACCAGGCCCGGCGGCTGGCCGCCGACGCCGAGCAGGCCGCCAAGTCCATCATCAACCCGGACCTGCAGGCATACGCACCGACCGCGGTGGCCAAGGCTGCGGCGGCGTCCGGGGATCCCGACCGGGCCGAGCAGATCGCCCGGTCCGTCACCGACCCGGGCATGCGGGCGCAGGCGCTGACCGCGGTGGCCGTGGCTGCGGCCGCTTCCGGTGACCCCGATCAGGCCCGGCGGCTGGCCGCCGACGCCGAGCAGACCGCCCGGTCCGTCACCAACCCGTACCTGCGGGCGCAGGCGCTGACTGCGGCGACCAAGGCTGCGGCGGCGTCCGGGGATCCCGACCGGGCCGAGCAGATCGCCCGGTCCGTCACCGACCCGGGCATGCGGGCGCAGGCGCTGACCGCGGCGACCGAGTCGGCGGCCGCTTCCGGTGACCCCGATCAGGCCCGGCGGCTGGCCGCTGACGCCGAGCAGGCCGCCCGGTCCTTCACTGACCCGTACGTGCGGGCGCAGGCGCTGACCGCGGCGACCAAGGCTGCGGCCGCTTCCGGCGACCCCGATCAGGCCCGGCGGCTGGCCGCCGACGCCGAGCGCGCCGCCCGGACCATCACCAACCCGAACCTGCAGGGGCAGGCGCTGACTGCAGTGGCTGAGATCGTCGGTCCGCAGGCAGCGTGTCGGTTGTTGGGCGAGGCGTTCGCGATGGGCCACTGGTGGTCGCCGTTGTCTGCGGTCGCCCGGGTGGCACCGCAGGTGGTGCTTCGGATTGCCGATTTGATGTTGCGGTAAGGCCAAACCGATCTTGGGCGACTACCTATAACGTCCGTCACACTGGCCATGACGATTTACGGCAGCCGTAGCACACTTGCCATCGTGATCATGTACGTAGGGTTCATGTAGCCCCGGTGTGCACTCGATGTACATGATCGAACCTCGAGCGCCTTTGACGTTTCACATGCTCCATCTGTGCGATGCCGCGTGACGCTTCCGACTCTGTCAAGCTGTCCGCATGTACCCACCCCCCAACGCAAGTGGCGTTCCTATTGGCGCGGTGGACGAGTTCGACGTGCCGGTCCTGGTGCGCTGGTCGTCGCCTCTGACGCCGGGCACGCGGCCACATCCTCATAGGTGGGATGACACGGTCGTGGCGTGGCCGACGCCAGGTGTGGTGCCGGCTGACGGGATGTATCGGGTGCCGACGACCTGGCGTGAGGTGACTCATGCTGCGATTTCTGTCGGTCGGGACCCGACTGCGTGGCTCGCCGCTGTCCCGGCGCTGGCGTGGTCGGAGCTGATCGCGCGCCGGTCACCGCTCGCCGCGTACCTCGGTGGGAGCGGGGGGCTCGGTGGCTACCGGGTCCAGCCGAACGTCGTGTACCGGGAAGGGACTGAGAGCACGGCGCAGGCGGCGTTCGGATACCGCATCGGCATGACCATGGCGGAATGGGCCTGCCGGGGGCTCATGGGCCTGGGGCCAACCACCCATGCGGAGGCGGCGACGCCTCTTGCGGCAGGGTCCGGCTGGTCGGCATCGGTCGGTCTTCCGGATCTGGTCGGCGTACATAGATACGACGGTATGACCTGGCTCGTCGAGGCTAAGGGTGCCCGTAAGGTCGCCCGCAGTGCTTTGGTGAAAGGTGCCGAGCAGTTGAGTACGCCGGGTCTGCTGGACGGACCGCACATGCGCGTGCTGTGCGGAACGAGTCTTGACCATCGGCTGTCGATGACCATCGACGTCGAGTCGGTCAACCCGACCGTAGTGCCCGCGGGCGTCAGTCCTGCACTGGCAGACAGCGATGATGCGGTGACGCTTGCCCGCGCGTGGATGCTCATCTACCTATGTTTGGCTGCGCTGCCGCCTTCTAGCCGGTCCATTCGCCCAGTCGGACCGGAAGTTAGCGACCGCGATCGGCGGCGCAGTGGCGCAACTGTCGTCTTGCTGGAGAACGACGCCTCCACCACGCGGGAACGCGAGGAGGTGCGGCGACAGCCTGACGACCGACGACATCGGCGCACCTCGCCTCACGACATGCTGACCGGCGCAGTGCCTGGAACAGACTTGATCGTAGGCATGTCGCGTCGCCTGTTCGCTGCCTGCCAAAGGCTGGCCGACGCCCAGCGCCGCATTGCCGACGACGTCGACCGCGAGCGCCCGCGCAGCCCTGACGCACCGGAAGAGATGCTCAACGCGCTTCGTGAAGACCGTCAGCGGCGGTACTGGCAGCATGAACGCGAGGACTCGCGTCTGTCCGGCGACACCCGCGAGGGGTTCGAAGCCGGTGCCCACACGCCGTGGCCCGAGTTGCTGGGCCAGGAGACCGAGATCGAGGTCGATGCACCTGCGGGCTTTCTGGAAGCCGCGACCGAGGACACCTACCTCGCCATGGACAGCCGGATGAATCTGACCTTGCCGTCGCCCTGACCCCGGATAGCTCCGTCACTGATCGTCGACCCGATGGGCACGACCGTACGCTGTGGCTCGCGCGATACAGCGTAGGCTTGCGCACGGACATTGACGAGGCCACCAAGGATGGATCACGCAGGGTGCCAGGTAAAGCGCAGCCCGACGGGCGCCAGGCGGAAACGGCACCCCAGCACACGCTGCCGGGAATGGAGATCGTCCGCAGGTCGGAGCAATACCATGTAACCGAGTTGCCCTTCGGCCCCTCGCTACTGGCTCTGGGGCGGGTCCACGGGCTGGGCAGCAAAGGCCTATTTGACCTGGTGAGCCACCTTGGCCGCGATCTCGGAATCCTGCTGGAGGGCGATCGCGTAGCAATACTCGCCGCGTTGAAGGCCGCCAAGATTCCCAGTGCGGAGCGCGTTGGCCAGCATCTGGCAGAAGATCGCAAAGACCTGATCTCACTCGGGAACAGAGAATTCGACGGCCTGACGGATCGCTCCATCACCTTGCTAGGGCCGGGGGAGATTCCACCACGGCTTCGTGACCTGCCCGACGGGCCGCGTTGGCTCTTCGCCGAAGGTCATCGTGCTGCTCTCAACGAAGGTCCCTTCGTCGCTGTCGTCGGAACCCGGCAACCGTCGCCACTGGGGGTGAAAGCCACGGAAGCAGTAGTGCGAACGATGGCGGCATACCCCATGACCCTGGTGTCAGGACTCGCCAACGGCATCGATGCGGCGGCTCACCGATTCGCTCTGCGAGACAACGTCCGCAACGTGGCCTTCCTCGGCCACGGCATCAACCTGATCTTTCCCGCGGAGACCAGCCATATTCGCCAGAGCATTATCGAGTCGGGCGGGGCAGTCGTCAGCGAGTACCTTCCCGACGAGCATTACAAGAAACACTACTTCGTCGCGCGTAACAGGCTCCAGGCCGGCCTAGCTAACGTCGTGGTTGCGGCAGATGGCAGCGCCAGCGGGGGGACCGCCCACACAGTTCGCTTCGCGGCGAGGTACACCCGTCCGACGATTGGCCTGACCTTTGAAGGTGCTGGCAACCTTTCAAGACTGGTCGCCGAGCAGGCCACAGGTGAACTAGTGGAGATCTTCGACGACGCTGGACGACGTCGCCTGGACCACCTGTTCCGTGCGCTCTGCACTCAGTTGGGAAAGTCTACGAACGGCCTAACGCTCGTGGAGCACCTTCTCGACCGGGAACTACGACTCCGCCAGATCCCCCGCGCAGACCTTGAGCAGTTGACCACCCGACTGACGCGACTTATCGAGGAAGCCTCATGACGCTCAAGGCGATCGTCTTTGACTACAAGACGCTCTTCCACCGAGGGACTGCAGTGACCACCGAAATGCAGGCCGTCCTAGCATGGGCCAAGTCTTGCGGACTGCGGATCTGCATCCTGACCACTGACCCCATGAATGTCAGGGAACTCTGCGCACAACATGGTTACCCGGCGCCCGACCTGCATATCAAGAGAGCCGACGTTCCGGAGCAGAAGAACCGGGGCTCACACCTGTGGATCGACGTCGTCTCATCTGGTCTCGGGGTCGACAACCACGACCTGCTATACGTCGGTAGCACAAAGCTAGACTGGCGAACCGCCATCAATTCTGGCGTCTTCTACCTTCACGCCAAGTGGCTCGGATCAAACCCCGAGACGTGCCTTGTGATCGAGTCGCCGAGAGATATTGCGTCTCATGCATCACAGTTCCTGATGCAGGAACCCCGCTTCTCGTTCAGCTACGACGACCCAAAACGCAGACTGGCACTGCGCTGCGTACTGCCCGCAAGTGCCACACTGCCAGCCAACCCGCCCAAGGGATCCTTCACTCTCCAAGACGTATTCACCTATCATCGGCCCATCGACATTGGCGAATCTCGCGCTAGTGACATGCTTACCCTGCACGCGATCTCTAGCCTTTACGTCGAAGGGATGCTACCGAAGGGTGCCTTCTTTTGCGTCTACCCGAGCAGCAAGGTCGGCAAGTTGAGTAAAGAACTCGAACAGTTCGTCAAGCCCGCCGCCTCCTTGGTACATGGGTACTATAAAGACGATTTACTCGTGCGAGCTGTCGAGGCACCGGATACGAGCCTGGCACGGGTAAATGCGAGGAAGGCCGGCCGGCCGTCGCCTGTTTCGATCGCGAACCAGGTTCAGACCGTGCATCTTGGTGCTGGCTATCGCCGGAAGGTGAAAGACAAGACGGTGATCGTCTTTGACGACTTCACGACGACGGGTTCATCACTTGAGTGGGCTCGAAACCTCCTCGTATCGGCAGGCGCGCGTCAGGTCATCGCCCTCACCATTGGCAAATACTCGCCCCGCTACGCCACCTATGATCCGAAGCCGGGTGTACTCATCGACCCGTTCGCGTTATCCACACTTGGCCTCAACGACTTCAGTGAAGTCGAGCACCAGCTCTCAGAGGATCCGGCGAACTCCAGGCAGATGGCGGACTTGTTTACCCGCGCGATCAAAGACGTACCGTGGTAGACGGCGATAGAAGTAGGTGAGGTGCATTGGCCGGCCCAGGGTGACGCCACACGACCGGGTCAACGCTGGCCGTGCTTTCGAGCTCTCTGGCGAGCACGTCGACCCCGCCGGGACGGGCCACGCGGGGCGCGCAGCTCCAGTGGGCGGTGCAGGTGTTCGCCCGCGAGGGCGATTGACGCGCCGTCTCCGTGGAAGATCCAGACCCGCTCCGAAGCCCGATTGCTCTCTCATGCACGTCGGAGTCAGCATCCACTTCACGGTCAGGCACAACGCGTCTAACATTCTCAACTGATCTCTTAGCCGAGAGTAGTTTTGCGAGATGGGTACATGTGATCGTACGCGCATTTCGGTGAACAGAACTTCTTCCGTTTGTCGCGAGAGGAGAATACTCGTCTGCATTCGAGGCATGATGGCGACAACGTTTTCGGTCGACTTTTTTCATAGCAAGTCGGGCTGCAGTAAATTTGACGACCCGTATGAGATACAAAAGTCTTGGTGCATATCGGGCAGGGCGGGTGAGAGTAAGTCCTGGAGCTTTTAACGCTGTTATAGCAGGCGTTACTGCAGTATATTCGCCTGCGTTCGGCAGTTCGTCCGACGGTGCCGCAAACCGGGCAAGTGAACTCTCGACTGAGCATTGCTTCAGTTCTGCAAGCGCGATCGCAGTATTGGCGGCTGGGAGAATGTTTGCGTGCAAGAGGTTTGCTGCAGTGTTGACAACTCCGGCTAACTCGGTCTGGCGGGTTAGTGTCAACCATACCGATAAATTCCGTATCTTGCGGATGGCGCTGTATATGAGCCGCCGCGGCACGTGGGTTGAGGCGATAAAAGTTGAGTAGATAGCCGATGGCCTTCTCGACGCTCTGGGCGGTGTCGCCTAGTCCGCCGATGCCAGCGTTACATCTCGTGCATATGATTCCGCGGAATGCCCCCGTTTCATGACAGTGATCAATAGCCCAACCCTTCTTCAAGAGGGACGGATCTTCTTGGCAGATCGGGCATCGCCTATCGAGTTTCTCCACGATGCGGTTGAAATCTTCCAGTGAAAGCCCATAGCGGGACAGGGTCTCAGCCCGCTTCCGCAGCACCACGCACGGTCGGCAGTAGGAGGACGTCCGGCTGAAATCGTCGCGTTCTTCTCTGCAACTAGCGCATTCTCGTGTCTTCATGGCTTCCTTGAAGGTAGCATAGTGCTCGCGTGAGGTTCCGGATTGATTCACCCAGGAGACCGATGCCAGTGTTGCAAGATCTGCAGAGAAGGCCCCTAACTGACCCTGATTCATGACAATGATCAACGACGAGGGCTTCGCTAGACCTATTTCCGCAGATTGCGCACAGGCCGCGCTGCAATGCGAGGAGCTCGTGGTAAATCTCAAGCGAAATGCCATATTTTTTGGCAGTTTCACGAAAAGCATCGTACGGTTTGCGGTACTTTCGGTCGCAATCTTTGCATCTTCGACTCCTCTTGTCCGGCTGGTTGCGATCTTTGGAAAATCTCGACCAGTCCTTATCTTCGCGGCATGAACAACAGATCTTGCTGCCAAGGTCGTCCGGATAATTCTGTTCCAACGGGGCACCCATACCCAGAGCACTATCAGAGACGTACGACGTTCTCGGCCTGAAGGCGTGTCTCGTTTGGAGCGCCGTTAGCCTGCGGCATGACGGCTCTCCCCGGACGAGGCGATGATCCATTGTGGCGCCGGACGCGCTGTGGGAGATCGCGGAGCCGCTGAGTCCGTCGCCCCGCGGCGCAGTGCTTCAAGGTGCCCTCAAGGTGGTGCTCTCTCGCCACTTCGCTGACGGTGAGCGTTCCTACCTCGCCGGTGCCAGGCTGCTGCCGGAGGTTGTCAGCCCGAAAACGGGAACGAATGCCGGCCTCTCAAAGAGCAGTGAAACGGCCAGGTTTGGTACGTGTCCGTCGGGGAAGAACCGGGGATCCGGTCTTGAGGCGGTGCCCGTCGAGGTTCGTGTCCGCGGGTAGTTGTAAATGGCACTCGCGCGCTCGCTGCGGGCTATGCCGTGAGAAGCTCGGATCTTCGTGTGTTTCCCACGACGTGGTTATGTGCCGTTGGCGCGGCCACCGGTGAGGCGCAGCCGATCGAGACCGCTACGCTGCACGTCGACGGTGCGCCGACGCGTGTAGCAGACGTAAATCTGAGCGCACGCTACCGCCACTCACTCGACGGTCCCGGCAACGAGGAAGTCGTCGTGCCTGTGTCGTGGGACCAAGAATGACGCCTACTGGCAGAAAGTTTGCCACCTGCACTCGGCCTGCAGGCTGCGAAACTGCTTCACGCTCACATGCTAACGAAGCGATTTGAGCTCAAGGGATGGCGCACAGGCCGCCCCCATCTCGGCTGGAGATCGCGGCAAGGTGATGCGTGATCTTGTGCGAGGTTTGCCTGGGCGGCGGCGCGATATCTCGTCGCCGCCCGGCATGTCGATCACGGAAGCAGCAGGTCGCCGGCCATCGTGATCATGTACTTAGGGGTCATGTAGCCCCGGAGACTCCAGACTTCATCTCTGGAGCTGTTTTCCCTGTTCAAACGACGTTCGCGGGCCGCGTCTCGGGGTGCGTTTCGGGTGGCTCGCTCAATAGGTGGGAAGAGGCGACGCTCCTGCGACCTCATGTGATGTCGCGAGGCATATGGCGAGGATCGCCGCCTGGGTGAGGACGGCGACGACCTTGTCGACGGTGCTGGTTCGTTAGGCGTTTTGGCTGCCGCCGAGACAGGTGAGTCCTTCGGGATCGAGGAGGACCAGGTTGTTGTCGGCTGTGGCGAAGATGCGCTTGACTGGGCGGGGTGTTGGGAGGGTGTCGAGGAGCTTTCCGTCGAGCAGGTTCCAGATGCGCAGGGTGCGGTCTTCGCAGGCGGTGATCGCGGCTGCGGTGTTGCCGAACGTGGTGGCTAGTAGCGCGTTGACCAGGGCAGGATGGCGCAACTTTGGTCCGCGGCGCACGCCAGTGTGCAGGTCCAGGAGCCTGTCAGGCCGTCGGCGCCGACGGTGACGGCTGTCGGGCGGCCGTCGATGTCGAGAGTGTTTATCGCGGTGATGGGGCCATTGTGGGCGGCGATCGGGGCGGCGTGGGCTGTCAGGTTGGTCTCCCATCGGCGCAGCTTGCCCTTTCTGCTTGCGCTCAGGATGGTTGTGCGGCCCTCGAGCGCGGTCACTGCCAGGCAGGCGTTGGAGCCGGGCTTCTTGCTGGGTCGGTGGCCCAGCATGCGCATGGTTTGCAGGTCCCAGGCGATCATCGAGCCCCATTGGTCGCTGAGTACGACGATCTTGGTGGGGCCTGAGGCGTCACAGGCAAGGCCGGCGAGGGCGGCGCGTTGCGGTCCCTGGTCGGGCGGGGGCAGATGGCTTCCATCGTCTAGATAGAGAGCGGCAAAGGGGCCTGGGGTAGCGGAGATGCCGACAGGCCGGTTGCCGAGGGTTAGGCATCGTAGGCGGACGCCGTAGGGGGTTCTCATGGCGGAGCGGTCAGCGGTGGGCCTGACTGTCGGCCGTCGCTGACGTCGTGAAGGCGCAGTGTGGCATCGTCGCCGATCACGGCGATGACCTGCCGGCCGGCGACGGTCACGATGTCGGCGTCGAGGTAGACGGGCGCCTTGCTGCCGCTGCGTCCGTCGCTGCCTGCGGTGGGACCGTCGCCGGTTGGCGCGGGGTTGAGGTCGAGGATGTTGACGCGGCCTTCGGTGCTCAAATCTTGGACGGCGATGATGGACCTGGTCGAGGTGTTCGGTGGGCTCACGGCGACGTGTAAGGCGTCCTGCGTGAAGTCGGTCGTCGTGTCGTCGGCTGGCAGGCCGGTGAGCAGGTCGACGAGACCTACTCGTCCGCCGCTGGAGAGGACGGCGACGGGGCGTTGTTCAACCACAGTGCAGGCCAGGCCACCGACGGACCCGACCCCGGCCGGGTAGGACGCCACTGGCTCGGGTTGGTGGGGGAGCCATAGTTGCAGCAGGCCGCGCTCATCGATGGTCACCGCGTGCGGTTGGTCTGCCAGCCGGGTCCAGCCGACTTGGCTGATGTTCGCGTGGGGCGGGGCTGCCCGATCTGTTGCCGGGTGGCCAGGCCCCAGAAGCACACGGTTCGCCAGGTTGCCGTGTCAGGGACCGGGCGGACCGTCAGGCGTGACAGTGCGCCCGCGGCGGCCAGCGCCGCGACGATGCCGTAAGGTGTTCGCGCTTGGTCACGGTGCACCTGCGTCCCACGTCCGTTCCGTCGCGGACACAGTGAATGACCTGGTGAAACGGTGCGCGATTCGGGGAGGAAACTTGTATTCGCCGCCGCGATTCCCTGCCGTGCCAGCAGCGACAGATACCTGCTCGAACGTACACCCTCGGACGTCCGCACCGGCGGCCGTTCTCCGCACGCCGCCGGTGCAGCCGGTCTTGCGCTCGATCTTCAACAGTCTCCAGGCCTCGCCGTACCTACCTCGGAGGTCACCAGCCGCCAGTACTCCGACTCGAGTTCGAGCCGCCGCTTCCGCTCACGTCTTCCCATCAACACGCCTCACATGATCAAGGGTGTTGCAACAAGTACTGGAACCCGCCCGCCGCCAAGGGTCAGTTCTCACTCGCCGACACGGTCAACCCGGACCAGAGCCGGGTGCTGCTCTACCAGTGCCTACCTTAGCCGCAAGCGAACCCACTGGCTGCACAACGGTCAGGCCAACCAAGAGTGGCTTGGCCGGACTGCCATCGTCTAAGCTCCCGGTATGACACCGCTACCATTTCGTGCAGTACGCGGGGTTTGCTGATGCGTTCACCTGGTCGCCAGCGTCCCCGAAAAGATACTCGCCTTGTGGAAGGGGCAGTAGATCTATCGGGCGAAGCGGTTGATTTGGAAGCGATGGCAGAAAAAGTGACATATATAATAAGCCCGGAACATAAAGACTATATAACGAGCGCTGGCCCCGGCAAACTCCGGAGCGATGCTTCTGCTTGCCCCCGAGGACTTGACTTTGAAGTAGTCGCGAGCTGGCTCCGTGAAGCATTTCGATTGGGAAATGTCAGCGCAAGCTTTGATTTGGAATTTCCACGATACGCATGGGCGCGGATCGGTGATCAAGTTTATGAAGCACGATTGAGCAACGCAGGCCTTGGTAGCTATAAGGGCTACCCCATCCTCAAGCACGAAGCGCCGGACTGGTTGGAATGAAAACGTTAGAAGTCCGCATCGAGTGGCTTGACGCGCCCAGTGTTGTCACACCGGAGCTCGCGGCCACGTGGGCGCGCTATGAAATTTGGGTTGGCGATACCTGCATTACTCAGGTGGAAACTGGCGACGGCACGTATCGTCGATCAGTTTTCGGCTCCCTATATCCACTCGCCGAATGGATTGCAACCAATTGGTGGGTGCTGAACAACCATATCCGGCCTTCTGCGATAGATACAAGATACTGGTCATGGGCAAACGTGTCCTCATATTCATGGCTGCGTCAACATAATTTTCGAGCAGCCGGGGACGGTATGCCATGGCCTAACCTAACCGTAGTCCCGGAAGGGGCGGTCTCTCGCCTGGTTTGGCGATCAGACTCTCGACCGTTGCTAGGGCCTATTCGATTCGCGGCCAATGGAAACGCAACGCTAAAGACTGACGATGTCCTTAGCGGCCTTGCTGCAGTCGTCGAGCACGTTCTTGAGAGGCTTGCTGAAAGCGGTCAAAAAAAGACGCAGTTGGCTGAGGAGTGGTCCTCTATAGCATCGCTTGATGATGAAGAGAGTGCTTTCTGTACGGCTGTGGCAAGGCTCGGCCTCGATCCATTTTCAGTGAGCAACTCGGTTGCAGAAGAAGTTATCGAGGCTGCAGCCAGCCTACCGGAAGAGCTCAGGGGGGACTTTCTCGACACTGCAGACATTCGCAGCTTGACCGACGCGGCAGCGTGGGCGCGGCAAGCATTGACGGCAGCCACAGACGCTTCAAACCAACCGATTGAGGATTTGTCTATATTCTATGCGGCGAATTCCGCGCCGGGCTCCTCGGGTCCGCCCTGGGCCTTGGGGTACGCGATAGCGCGTAAGGTGCGGCAAGACCTTGCAATTGCTGCGACAGATCCATTTGACCCATCCCCCTGGGTGGGTGTTAGTGCTGTAAACGCGCCATCAAGAGGGATTCAAGGTATCGTAACTGTCAAATCATCAAAATGCGGGTTGGCCTTTCCCGGCTTTCATTCAAATGCGCAGCGGATAAAGTTCCGTCAGGCGCAGGCGATCGGAAGGATCGTGGCCGAGCCGGACCGTGCGGCATTCTTGATGTCTCCGGCGCATAGTTACAATGAAAAAGTGGCCCGTGCATTTGCTGCCGAGTTGCTAGCGCCGGCGGCCGGGATGCGGGTGCTTCTGGGTGATATTAGTGATGAGCTCGATACCGCCTTGGAGCAGGTTGCCGATAGCTTCGCCGTTCCTCTGCTCGTTGTTCAGCATCAATACGAAAATCAGCTTGCCAAAACTTAGAACTAGCGTCGATTCGCGTTATCGGCATATCGGCCGCCTGGATGCCAGAGATGCTATGCAACCCAGACATCGCTCAATGAGCTGGGCGGTGGCAGGCGCACACAGCCTTGTGGCCTGCGGGCGATCGCCCAGTTTTCGACCCCGGCATCTACAAACGGCACCACTTCCCTGGGTGCGGCATCAACGTGGCGAAACGAACTGAGCCATGGCGATGAGGCTACGCCACTCGCGACCTCCTAGTGCTCTGGCCGCATACGTTCGCCGGGTTGGTCAGGCCGCTGCGGTGAGCGGTCGTCCGCCCCAGCGGATGCCCTTCTCGCTGCGGACGCGGGCTCGTTCACGGCGTTGGGCTGCCAGTACGTCGGGGTGGCGGGCGTTGTTGTTTCGCCAGCGCAGGTAGGCGTGCAGCGCCCGGGTCTGGGCGGTGTGGTTGCAATGGTGAGAGTTCGCGATGGTGAACTGCCGCAGCGGGCCGAAGTGGGCCTCGAACGGGTTTGCCCAGGATGCGTAGGTCGGGGTGAAGCACAGCTCGACGCGGTTCCTGGCCCAGTGGCGGATGCTCTCGCTCTTGTGCGGAGGTTGTCCATGATCACGTAGATCGGGGCGCCGTCGGGCCGTGCGGCGCGGATCGACTTCAGCGCGGCCAGGGTGGTGGCGGTGCCCTTGCGGCGGCGGTTGACGCCCCACAGCCTGTCGTCGCCGACCGAGTAGCAGCCGTGGAAGTACCGGACGACGTGAGTTCGACGGTAGGTCGTCGGCAGCCGCTGCGGGCGGCTCTGCGCTACCCAGCCCGCGCCGGCGGTGGGGCGGATCCCGAGCGGCCCGAACTCGTCGAACGCGAAGACCCGCTGCGGGAACCGGTCCAGGACCTCCTCGATCCGGTCGAGCTTGGCGTCGCGGTCGGGGTCCGGGACTCCTTCCACGTCTTGGTCCGCTGGAACGTGACACCGCGGCGAGCGGGGAGGCGGCGCAGGGCCTCGCGGCCGATGCGGATCACCCTGCCGTGGACCCTGCGCAGGTAGGTGGCGAGTTTGCGCAGCGACCAGCGGGTGAAGGGCTGGCCGAGTTTGGCCGGGCGGGTGGTGGCCGTCGTGACGACGAACTGTTCGTCGTCAGGACTGAGCGGGCGGGGACGGCCTCCCGCCCACTGGGGGTCCAGGCAGGCCAGGCCGATCTCGTTGAACCGATGGATCACGTCACGGACGGTGTCCTCGTCTGCCTGCACGAGCTGGGCGATCACCTCCTGGCGGAGTACGCCGATGGCGAACCACTCACCGCGGTGCCGGCCCACCTCGTCGACCTCGCACTGGCTGCACTGCGCCGGGTTACCGGGGCGAACTCCGAGGTCCTCGAACTGTGGACGGACGTTGGGCTCGAGAACGAATTCCTGGCCGAGATCGACCGCGTCGCCGGACTACTACAACAACACCGGGTATGACCGCGCCGCCGGTCACCTCGCCGGCCGGCAGGCCGCGCCAGACCGCTACGGCAACTCCCGCAGCGACAGCGCGGCGCAAAATGGCACGCGGTCGCGGGATCCGGTTCACCCCGCGGGGAGAACCCACGTCCGCCGACATAAGGATCTTCATGTCCGCCAGTGACCGACACGTGTCCGTTGACAACCGGCCAGGCCGAGCGCCCGGCCCTAGCGGATCGGACCGGCCGATCCACGCATCGAAACGGCCAGACATGCCCATCGAACGACGCACTGGCCAGCGCCGCAGGACGATGCCGACGCGTGCATCATCGTCGATAGCATGATCTCGTGGCCCGGCAGCTCGACCCATTCCCGGAGAAGACTACGGCGGCCGACCTGGACCGGTCGGCCCCCGAACTGCACCTGACACGGCTGGATCTGATCGCCATGATCGCGCTGTCGACAGCGGCGTTCGCACTGGGGCCGGTGCTGCAGACGATGCTGGACCGGCAACCCGCCGACCCGGTGGCAGCGCGGGTCGACTTCGACGCCGAGCATGGGGTCCTCGCCGCAAAAGAAGAACTCGCATTGACACAGGCACAGCTTGCCAAGGTGCACGAGGCACTGGCTGAACACCGGGTGGGAATAGTCAGCGACGAGCCGCCGCAGGTCACGGCAACCGCCTCGCCTGCCCTCTCGCCGGCAGCACACACCACCAACCGCCTGAACACCGTCATGCGCCTGGATGCCCTGCGCAAGACACTGGCGACCGAACAGATACGCCAGCAACTCGCACTGTCGAAGGCGACCACGGCGGCCGAACGCAAACATGGCGAGGCCGTCAAAAACGCCGCCTCGCACGCTCGCGGACTGCGGGCGGCCGCCTCGACCGTGGCCCTGGCCACGCTTCTGCTGACGATGATGCTGCTCAACCGCTGGGTCGGACCGCTGACGACATGGCCCGTCGTGCTCGGCGCGCTAGCCCTGCTCGCGCTGCTGGTCGTGGCCGACGCGACCTCCTGGTGGGTTGCCGGGGCCGGTGGCGGCATCGCCCTGCTCGTCGCCGCACGTAGGCACGCATGAGCGAGGCCCTCTCGGAGAGCGCCCTGCTGGTACCCGACCAGGACCTGCTCGGGTTCAGCGACCAAGCACGCAAGCTGGCCGGGTTCCTGCGGCGGGTGACTTTGCCCTTCAGCGTCGGCGTCTACGGGCCGTGGGGCGCGGGAAAGACCAGTTTCGCGAACATGTTGGTGCACGAGCTCAACACCCAGCAAGGCTGGGAACAGCTCGAGGTCGTGCGATTCAGCGCCTGGCCCTACGTCTCGGCCGACCTGATCTGGCAGGCCCTGACCGAACGTGTCGCCTACAACCTGTGCGGCTGCCCCGCCCCGGCGCCAGCCGACGAGGACATGGCATGGCGGGCACGCCTGCGCAGGATCCTGCACGCGCCCGCGTTCACACTGCGGCTCGCTGCGGTCGACGACCCCCGGGAACGCTACGAACGGCTGGTAAGCAGGCTCGCGATCGCAGCCGGCATCGCCAGCCGCACCGCATCCGAACGCGCTGGCGGCCCGAACGCCGGACGACTGCTGCGCCTGGCCGCCGACGCCCTGACGGCGGTGACCACTTCGCCCAACCCGTTTACGCAGCTGTTCGACGCAGGCAGCGGCCGGCCCTCGCCTTCGCTCGTCCAGTCAATCGAGGAGGTTCGCGCCGACCTGCAGGAGCTCTTCGAGCGTGCCGCCGACCGCAAGCTGGTCGTGATCATCGACGATCTTGATCGCTGTCTGCCTGAGGTCGCCCTCGACGTCCTTGAGACAATGAAGATCTTCTTCTTCGAGAGCAGCCAAGTACGCGCACAATGCCTCTTCCTCATCGCTGCGGACGAACGTGTGGTCGCTCGCGGTCTACAGGTGCGGCTCAAGGACACCGATCACGTCGTCGGTGACTCGGAAGCCCGCGCTTACCTGGAGAAGATCATCCAGCTCGGCATCCCGCTACCCCGGCCGATCCCGACCCGGGCACACGGCCTGGTCGCCGCGTGCGCACCGGAGTGGGCAGTCGGGTCGGACCTGCTGGTGGAGGCGCTGGACGGCAATCCCCGCCGCATCAAACAACAGTCCGCGCTACTGTCCTACCGTTACTCGACGCGGACTGAGCACCCCACCGAGGGCGAGAACCGTACGCGCGGCATGTTGATACTCGCGTTCCACAAGCTCACACGATTGAACGCACTGGCTCCGGCGGCCTTCGAAACGATCCGGGAAACGGCTACCGGCGATCCTGCGGCGCTGAAGGCATGGCTAAGCGATCACGAAAAAGCCTGCACCACCGAGCAGTTCCCCCCAGGCGACCTCGCGCACGCGCTACGGACCGAACCTGAGCTCCGCGCCGCGTTCCTACGCCCACCTGTCCTGTCCGGCATCGCCCACAGAGCCCTACGGGTCATGCTGGCCACGGCCGGCGCCCATCCCGACGCTGATGGAACGCCCCAGGGAAACGACCCACGTCTGGCCTATGTCATCCAGACAACGTTGGCTGAGTTCGAGACGACGAGCGTACTCAGTCTCAGCACCAAGTATCTGCACCGGGTGCTGCGCCTGCGCCAGGACGCACGCGAGGTGTTCGATGAGTTGATCCTTCGACTGAAGACCGGCAGCGACGCCTTCACCCGCACGACGGTCGCCCTCGACCGCTGGCTCGACGACATCATCGACCAGCCGGACCAGAAGCCCGCCCTGGAGGCCGGCACGCTGCCTGCGCTCTGCCGGGAACTGCTCCGCGACCCGATGAACGGCGCCGTGCTATACGACCGGCCACGCATCAGCGCGATACCGGTCGAGTACTTCGGCACGGTCCTTCCGAAAGCCGAACCCGCTGTTCGTGGTGTGGCCGATTCCCGGCTCAAGGCGATGTTGACCGCCGCTACCGGCCTGCTAGGGGCCGCAGCGAGGATCGTGCTGACGGCGGGTGTCACCACTTTCCCTGACACGCAACTGCGTCTGTGGCTGGCACAAGAGATCATCGACCGCAGACGGTTCGCGAAGTCGGAACTGCTCTGCCTACGTTGGCCGGAGATTGCCAACTGGGCCTACGGCCCGCAAGCCCTCCATCGTCTCCACGCCCTCGAGGCAATCGTCGTCGGCGGCGATCGAGACCTGACCCTGCCCGCCCGCCTGCAGCACATCACCACCGACGACCGCCTGGGCGAGTTCCTCGCCATGCCGCCAGCCCTGGCCAGCAGCACGGCCGCAGTCAGCGGTGAACCGACGGCGCTCCAGGTTTCAGCCACACCCTCGGCTCCAGTCGCGTCGGCGGCCGCGGAAAGGCTCAACGTCGCCGTGGCCTATGAGCAACTCCTACTGGAGGTGTCACCCGGCTCTGGCGCAGGACAGGACAGCGTGGCCTCCGCATCGATCGCCCTGGGCGGGAACGATCCGATCCTGGTCGAGATCCCCCTGGCGCGCATACGCGAACTCACTGACCGACTGCCCTGGTCATCCGACGGCAGCCGTCGGCTCGAGGACCCCGACCGCGCACCCGCCACCCGCGACGCGATCCGACGTCCACGGCCCGCAGGGCTGTCAGCCAAGGAGGCGATCACCGAGATCGGCAAGCTGCTGTGGACCTCCACGATCGGCAAAGACACGAACTCCGCGAGGACCATGGCACAAAGACTGTCAGCCGCAGACAGGGTCCGTTTGACCGTCCGTACGCAAGACCAGGCTCTGATCGGCCTGCCCTGGGAATGTCTGTACCTGCCAAGCCACCGCGTACTGGCAGGACAGACACTCAAGGTCTCCGTGATCCGTGAGGTTACCGAGGTCGCGCGCTTCGTCGAGCCGCACATCGTCGGCGCCGTCCGGATCCTGTTGATCACCGCGAGTCCCTCCGACGCGCCGCTACCCGGCGCAGATCAGGAACCGATCATCGTCGAGCAAGCGATGGCATCGGCACTCCGGCTCGGCGCTGCTCGGCTCCATGTCCTTCAGGCAGCGACCAAGCAACAGCTTCAGCATGCACTGCGAGAGTTCGCGCCCCACGTCGTCCACTTCGTCGGACACGGAGTAATACAGAACGACCAGGGATTCCTTGTCCTGCTCAACACCGACGGAGGCCCCGACCCCGTCGCGGCAGACGAATTCGGCCTGATGCTGCAGGACCACGGCATCGCCCTGGCCGTCCTCAACGGCTGCCTGACCGGCTCGGCCGAGGTCCGGGACCTCGCCGCAGGCATGGCTCAGCGGCTCGTCCAACAAGGCGTTCCAGCCGTGATCGCGACGACGCGGACCGTGCTCGACACCACGGCCATGCGCTTCGCGGGGGAGTTCTACCGGGCATTCGCCGATGGCTACCCCGCCGAGGCGGCCCTGGTGGAAGCCCGAAAGGCGCTGGCGCTGCAGAACCGGGACTGGTCGACCTACATCATGTACGCCCATCTGGGATTCCCGCTGCACGATCTTCGCATCCCCGTCAGGGACCTGCCGGCCCTGTTCGCCGATCCGGCCGCGATGCCCGCCATTTCGGCTCCGCCAGTTCGTTGAGCGCGTGAACACGCCGTAGGCGTTCCCGTTCTCGCCCCGCTCGCCGACGACGCGGTCAAGGTGCACGCGGTCGTCGCGGTGCCCCCGGCACAGGACGCCTACACGCGCGAACTGTACGGCTTGCTACGCGAACTCGACCGGCAAGGATGCGACCTCATCGTCGCTCCCTGCCCGCCGAGCAGGGACTGGGCTCGCGAATGCCAATCGCCTGCGCCGCGCCGCAGGTCCCCGAACCCTCTGAACAGTCACCGGCGTCGGCCTCCAGCGCCCTGCTCGGGGACGCCCGCCACGGGCGCAAACCGCTTTTCTGCTGCGTTTCGACCGGCTCACTCAGTTGGTGGGACCCCGGAAGTGGTGGTTCTGCAGGATCTGATCGGCTTCCTCGACGCGCTGTGCGCCTGGGCCCGCCGACACGGATGGTTCGATCGCGTCGACGCGTTCATCGCGAAGGTCGACGAGGACCTCGCGGTCTCCGCCGAGCTGAACCCGGCCGGCCTCACCACGGGTGGACCGGTAGGGAAGTTGCAGGTCAGCTACCATCGTGATCATGTACTTGGGGTTCATGTAGCCCCTCGGACACGTTAACCCCATGAGCGGTTCTCATCTCTTGGTGAGAGCCGCTTTTGCATGATCTTGCATCGATGTTTGCTTCGACGGCTCCGTGTCCGCGGGCGAAGGTCATCTCGTGGGAACGGGCGACCGTCGCGACCGCCGTTGGATCTTGGGCGCGGCCGTCGGCGGCGTCTAGGATGCCGAGGTTGATCAGTACGGCCCGGATCTGATCCGCAGCGTGGTCTTGACGCAGGTACAGGTTGCCGGGCTGGCCCCCTGTGGCGGTCTTGGCGCTGAAGTGGCCGTGGCGGCAGCGGTGCCCCGGCCGGTTGTTGACCTAGCGCGAGTCCAGCCACCGCCCGCAGATGTCGCATATCAGCAGAGCGACGAAAGCGTACGCACGGATGCCGCCCTGCTCCGGAACCGGGATCGCGCTAATCACCTGAGCGGCGGCGAAGTCGGTTCGCTGACCTGGGCTGGGTGCGAAGGTGCTGCGTGACCGCCCACTGGCCGACAGGGTTTCCGTTGCGCTTGGACTTCAGCCCGTCTGCGGTCATCTCCCGCTCGGTGTGCTGCCGGTTCCACACCTGCCGCCCCGGTGTAGCGCGGGTTCGCTCACGGCACCACCGCTGGCAGCCGCAGTAGTTGGTGGCAACTCGGCGGTACCGGCCATGACCGCCTATGGGCGTGCGACGCGGGCTACATTCGCGTAGACCCATTGACGCGGGAGGCGCAGATGGACGACGAGGACGCGATCGTCGCGACCGTCAAGGACTACTGGGAGGGTTGGTTCGCCGGTGACGCCCTGCGGATGGAGCGGGCTCTGCATCCGGCCCTGACGAAGGTCGGCGCTGATGGCGCCCAGATCTCCGCGGCGATGACTGCAGCCGACATGATCGGCTGGACTCGCGACGGTGAAGGTGTAGCTGAAAAGCCCGCCGACTTCGCCTACGACGTCACGGTCCACGAGGTCTGCCAGCGGATCGCCACCGTCACAGTGCGGAGCGCGATCTACCGTGAATACCTGCACCTCGTGAAGACGGCGACCGGCTGGAAGATCCTGAACGCGCTCTATGTGCGCGTCTGAAATCCGGCGGTTTCCCTGCATCCGGCGCGTTCCGGCCAATTGCCGGCCGTCCGCGCCCGATCTCGCGAAACGCAGATTCTGCACCTGCTGGAGGCCGGAGCGCCAACGCCTCGATCGCATCACGGCTGGAGGTCAGCGGTACCTCGCGCGGCTGTTCGACAAGCTGTTCGTCATCAAGCAGTCATCGATGCTGACCAGGCGGCCGGATGACAGGCCCGAAAAATCAAACGCTGTAGTCGATGAGCAGGATGCCCAGCCGCTGCCCGCCCACCAGAACAAGGTAGCCGTAGAGTTCCTCGTCGTCGGCGGCGAACGGAAGCCGATGATGGTAGGCAAGCGCCGGTGCGGCATCCAGACCGCCGAGCACCCACTCCCGGTAGGTGCGCAGCAGGTCGCGCAGCAGCTCCTGTAGCCGTGGCAGGCCCGCCGCCGGCTCCGGTTCGTACTGGTTGAGCAGGAGCCAGGATTCGCTCATCCACGAATCGACCCCATCCGCCAGGACCTGCAACTCACCCGGATCGAGGCGGTGCAGCTCCGGCGGCGACTCGCCGGGAAAGCTCACCCACCAGTCCTCCGGCCACTGCCAGCTGGATTCCTCGTCCGACCACCAGCGTGCCCGGTTCAGCAGGTCGCGCACGGCGGCGTCCGCCTCGTCGCCCGGCCGCCCTTCGAGATCCAGCCCGTGCGGCACGACGAGAGCAGCGAATCTGGCACAGTCGTTGTTGTTCAGCGGCTGGAGTTCTCTCAGCTCTTGCGCGATCTCTTCAAAGCGCTGCTCAGTCATGGCGTGCAGGCTATCGAAATACCTGGCAAACCTCCCACTTCAGCGACATTGCGCCGGTTCCTGCGCCAAGCTCGACTTCTCGACGGTGGCGGTTGCCTGGACTGGCCACCCAGCATGACGAGCAGCGCCTGATGCATCGGGCCGGCCAGGTCGACGGGCCGTCAGCCTCCGGCAGCCACAGCTGCATGCCGTGCTGCTGGAGCAGCGGCGCGAGATGGATGGCCCGGGTTGCGTAGAAGGCCCGCGCATACTCGCCGACCACGATCGCGTCGAACCCGGATCGTCAGCGGCGACCGCGGGGGAGCGGCGCGGGTGTGGAACCCCGACACGGGACACCAACACACCGAACTCACCGGCCACAAGGGCTCTGTGTGGTCGGTGACGGCGCTGCCACGCCCCGACGGGCGAACCTGGATCATCAGCGGCGCTCTTCCCGCGCGGATCACGTCCAGGGGTGTGGCGTACGGGTAGACGCGCCAGGCAGCCCGACTGCTGTCAGCAGGCAGGCCACTGGGGTGGCGGCCGTAAATATCATCGCCGCCCGGCGGGGCGATCATGAAAGCGGCAGGTCACCGGCGATCGTGATCATGTACTTAGGGTTCATGTAACCCCGGAGACTCCAGACTTCATCTCTGGAGCTGTTTTGCCTGTTCAAACGATGATCGTGGGCTGCGTCTCGGGGTGCGTTTCGGGCGGCTCGCTCAGTGGGTGGGACGCAGGAAGTGGGGCCGCTTCAAGGTTAGGTAAGGGGACTCGGGTGCCAGGCGCGTCGGGCGCCCTGTGCGCAGAACAGTCCTCACTGGCGCCGCCAAGCCCGAATCAACTCGATTAGCCGGCGGGCCGGATCATCGCTGCGGAGGAACAGCAACGCGCCCAGCAGCGCCAGCGACGCAAGCGCGATTCCGCCCGCGATCCAGGCGAAGGCGGAATCTGTAGCAGTGAACTCTCCGTAGGGTTGATCAGCGTGCCTTCCGCCTGGCGTGTACACGAAACTGGCCGATGAGCGGGCGCCCGCTGGCGTGGAGATGGCGGAAACCCGGTGGCGTGCTGTGCGGCTGCGCTGATACATACTTCTGGTGAGCGCCGTTGAGCCGTAGCCTGCACACCGACCCGTACCCGATGCGCGCCAGCCGTCGGGCCGGGGCACCCGTACCCGTACCCGTACGAGTCTGCCCGCCGCGACGCGGGTTCGTGCATCCAGCCGACCCGGCCGACATCGCTGAGGTTCTGACCTTCTTCGGGCCCACTGCGGCGTACGGCCTGCGTGGTATCGAGCTGCGGCAGCAGCCGGCGTCCGGCACCGGTCCGGCTGTCGCGGCGCTGCGCGTGCCAGGGCTCGTGCTGCTGTTCGAGCAGCCCGCGCCCCCGTGGGATCTGTTCGGTCGGCTTACCGACGTGGCTACGGCACGCCTGCGGCGCGCCGGCGCCCGGGTCGTGACCGGCCAGGCCGGCACCAGGGTCGACTGGCCCGGTAACAGCCTGCGCGACTTCATGCTCTTCGACGGCCTCATGCACGAGATCGGCCACCACGTGATCCAGCAGGCCGCCCGCAAGCACCGCACTCGTGCGATGCGCACCGCCGACCATGAACGCCGTGCGGACGCGTACGCCGTGCGCGCACGGCACGCCTGGGCGGCACAGTGGTGAGCCCGCGCGCTCGCCTGGTCGGCGATGGTGTGGAGAACCCCGCCAACGCGCAGGCCCTTGCCGAAGCCGCGCGGATGTTTGCAGTACCGTGCACCTTCCGCGACAGCCGTGGTCTCGCCGAACAGCTTCCGGGTTTGTCCACGGTGGATACCGCTGCGCTGCTCGGCGGCCCAGGCCCGCTCGTCGCCGTGGACAACACGCCAGGGGCCGAGTCGGTGTACCGTGCCGGGCCGTTGCACGTCGGAGCATCCATCGTGGTCGGCAACGAGCGCCGCGGCATCCGGCCCGACGTCCTGCGCGGCGCAGCGAAGACAGTGCAGATCCCGATGCCGGGCCGTAGCGTGAACACCCTCAACGTGGCTACCGCGGCGGCCGTGGCCCTGTACTACCTGCTCGACGCGAACGGCCGCCGCCAGGCACGCGCCCCGCGCCCCGAGTCGCACCGCCCAGCCGTACTGCTCGCCGCGCCGCGCGACCACGTCGAGGCCGGAAGCTCACTGCGTTCGGCGGCCGCGTTCGGCTGGCAGACCGTCACGGTCGACGACCGCGAGAAGGTGTGGTTCGGCACGCCGCGTCCGGTCCGCAACGAGGCCCGTGCCGCCGCTCGCAGCCACCGCAACCCGCTGCGCGTCGTGCCGGCCGGCGACGCTTGGTCGCCGCCGCACGGCAGCCGGGTCGTCGTCTGCGCACCAGACGTCGACGGGCCTGCCCTGCACCGCACCGAGCTGACCGGCACCGGCACTGTGCTCGTCATCCCAGACGGCGACGGGTGGGAACCTCCGTCGGACGCCGAGTTCGCCCGAGTCGCCGTGCCGGGCGAACCCGGCCGCTACCGCCTCCTCACCGGCATCGTGCTCGCCGAGGCAGCCCGCCAGCTCGGCACGCGAACTAGCACAGCGCTCCGCCCGCCACGGCGCGGCCTGTCGTACGGGAGCATGCTCGGCCAGACGGCCCTGCCGGACACCGACCTGGTTCAACCGTGGGAACTCACGCAGTACTGAGTCACATGGCCCCAGCTCGCGGCTGATCCGGTTCTTGCTTCGCTAGCGCGCAGCGCCTGGTGACGGCATTTGTCGCCCTCCGCACGGAGTCGCCTCAGCCTGCGGCTCGACAGGGCCAGGTGCGCGCTCATGCCGCGATGCGCGCGGGCCCTGCCGCGTAGCTCGTCACCGTCCGTGAGCGGATCGCTGAGGCGACAACAAGGTGAAACCGGCATCCGGGGCGGTGCCGAAACTAGCAAACATCGAGACCCGTCAGATATAGCTGGCGCTCAAGCTCGGCGACATTTGGTGCCGCAAGTGGGGAACAAAATCACCGCGAGGCCAGGCGGGGCGGGCCCTTTTCGGCCTGGGCTGGTCGGGCGGCGACAGTGCTGTCGGCAACCGCCCAACCGGCGTTCATCCTGGAGAGCTCAGTGAGCAGCACTAACGAATCGGCTTCGGCATACGCCTTCCTGCATCGGCGGAGCGCGGCCATCTTGCTGGCGTGATCGTTGGCGATCGTCCTCAGCCGCTGGACTCCTGCTGGAACTACTGGCTCTGCATCGCGGGTGGCGACCAGGCAGGCATCATGGGGATGCTCGGGTTTTCCGACCCGCAACCCACGACCTACGCGCTTGCCAGGGACGTGGTGGACGACGCCAGTCACGGCAGGGACACGGGATTGGTGTGCGTGACGGGTGAGATCAACGGCTGGACTGCCGTGGTCGGTCCCTGGTGCAACCCCGCCGATTCGAGCCGCCGGGAAGAAGTGCGGCTACTCGTTGAGGCGCTGAGCGGGACTTACGGCGAAGCTCACGCCTTCTACTGGGGCTCCCAGGGCGACGGATCCGCCTGGCTCATCGCTCGTGACGGCCACACTGTGCGCCGCTACAACAGCCTTGCCCCCTGGACATCGTTGGGCGACCCGCTCCCGATCGAGCAGCACTACCTTGATCAGTTCAACATCCCAGGTCGGCCAGAAGACCACGCCGACGACGACGACATCTTCGAGTTCGAGTTTGCGTGCTCGGCTCAAAAGGTGGCGGAGACGCTCAGCCTTGATGTGGTCTGGGGCATGCCCGCCGACGCCGATGTGCGAGGCCAGGTCGTTCTGGCGTGGGTTCCAGACCGAACTCCCGTGGACCCCACTAGACGCTGGCCCGGGGCATAGACACTGCTTAGGCGGCGACGCCTTCCTCCTGCGCGGACACCGGCGCCGTGGACCGCAATCGCAGCGCCAGCAGGCTCGCCAGCACCAGCACCACGCCAGTGATCAGGACGATGACGGCCGGACTCAACCCACCGTCGGTGACGTCGTAGACCAGCTCCGGTACGGCGATGGTGACCCCCACGACGGCACCGAACAGCATCACCGTGGCCCGAGTGCTGCGGTAGAACAGGAAGCAGGCCGCCGCCGTCGCACCCGTCAACCCGTACCCCCAGACGCTGGGAGCGGAACCGAACAGCGGCACCTGCCCGCCGATGATGGCAAGCGCACCGCCGATGAGCAGCCCCAGTGCCCGCGGTGCGATCAGCGAGGCGAAGCTGAGCACGATCCAGACCACCCCGGCCGCGACGAGCGCGAGTCCAGTGCCGAGTGCTTCGGCATCGGCCAGGTCGACCAGCGTGACGCTGACCGCACCGGCGCTCCACAGCCCGGTGCAGACGACGCTGAACGTGCTGGACCGCACCAACATGGCGACGATCGACGCGCCCAGCCCGGCCAGCATCGCATAGGTGGGCTGATGCACGTCAACCCGCGAATCCGCCGCGACCAGCGCCGCCGTGGCGAGCGGGACGGACGCCAGGGCCAGCAACCCGCTTGCGGCTCGGCCCCGCGCCCCGGCCGTCGCCCGCATACCCGCTGCTCCGGCGAATGCGATGGCTGCGACGACCATGACAGCGGCGACTCCTACCAGGATGGCGACCTTGGCGAGGTATCCCAGGTCATTCCAGGCGGTGCCCAGCAGCAGCAACGCACCGACGGCCATCAGCGCGCCCCCGGTATAGCCGCCTGCTTCGGCCAACCAGCCGAACTGCTTGACTGGAGCGGCGGCGAAGGCGTGCCGGACGGCGCCGGCCTGATCCACGGTCAGCCTGCCCTCCGCGACGAGCCGCTGCAGTGCGGCTTCTTCTTCTTTACCCAATGGCATGCCCGTATCGTGCTCGGCCGACGCGGTGGGCGTCAGAGCTTTCCTACTCAAGCCGATCCGGCCGGATACTCAGCCGGCTGGGCCGCCATCCGCCAACACGACACTCCGCCACCGGTAGGTCGTAGCCAACCTGCGTCAATGCTGGTTTGCCTCCTGGGACCGCTGATCCGGGACGGGTTCGAGCCAGGTGGTGGCGTCGCCGCAGTCGGGCTTGGCTTCGAGCATGGCGAGGTGGCTCATGAAGGTCGGCGATGTCGCCCGGCTCAGCGACGAGACAGCTCAGCCCCGGGGGCTCAGCCGGTGAATTCGTTGACGCCGAGGGCGAAGTCCCAGTGGCCAACCCCGTTGCCTGCGAGGCCCACCGTGACCACGCCCAGCCCTTCCAGCCAGTGCGCCATTCTCAGGCCGCCGACGTCCAGCGGGCGCAGTCCGAGGCTTTCGATGAATGCCGCCACGTTAGCCTTGGCCTGCGCACTGTCGCCAGCGAGAAAGACGTTGGGCCGGCCCTTCTCCAGGACATTGCGGAAGATGGTGTTGAACGCCTTAACCACGCTCGCGCTGGCCGGGGCCACCTTGGCGACTTCCTGCGCGATCGAGGTTTCCCCGCTGTGGGCCAGTCCGTCGAACGTGGCGTTGAAGGGGTTGCTGATGTCGACGATGACCTTGCCCGCGAGGGCGTCTCCGTACTCGGCGACGACCGGAACGACAGCGTTGTACAACAGGGCCGTGATGACGATGTCCCCAGCTGGGACGGCGCCCCACTCGCCCGTCGTCGCACCGCCGCCGCCCAGGGCCTTTGCCAGGTCATCGGCCTTGGACTGATCGCGTCCTGTGACCTCGACGGTGTTGCCGCCCGCGACCGCGAGCGTGCCGATGGTGCGGGCCATGTTCCCCGTACCGATGAGGGTGATGCTGCTCATGAGGTGCTCTCTTCCTGCAGGAAATCCTGATGTGTGGTTCAGATGGCGGTGGTGCCACCGTCGGTGACCAGTTCCAGGCCGTTGACGTAGCTGGAGTCGTCGGAGGCGAGGAACAGGGCGACGGTGGCGATTTCTTCGGGGCGGCCCATCGTTCGGCGGGGGATGAGGGACTCGAATGCGGCCCTGGTTGCCTCGTCGAACAGTTCTTCCTGTTTGGTGGTGGCGACCTGGCCGGGGGTCAGGACGTTGACCCGGATCTTGCGGTCGCGCAGTTCGTTGAGCCAGACGCGGGCCCAGGCCTGCTGGACGGCTTTGCTTCCCGCATAGAGGCTCCAGCCGGGGAAGGCGCCGAGGGAGGCGTTGGACCCGGTCATGAAGATCGAGCCGTTGTCGTTGATCAGCGGCAGTGCCTTCTGCACGGTGAACAGGGTGCCGCGCGCGTTGAGCCAGAAGGCGCGGTGGAACTGCTCCTCGGTGATCTCGCCGAGGACGGCGGGTTCGCCCATCCCGGCACTGGCCCACAACACGTCGATCGAGCCCTTTTCCCGCTTGACGGTGTCGTACAAGCGGTCCAGGTCGTCCAGTTCGGCCGCGTCACCCTGGACGGCGGTGACGTTGCGGCCGATCAGCTTGACGGCGTCGTCCAGTACTTCCTGCCGCCGGGCCTGGATGAAGACGTGCGCTCCTTCCTCGACGAACAGTTTGGCGCCGGCCAATGCCATGCCGGTGGATCCGCCGGTGATCACCGCTACCTTGCCATCGAGCTTTCCCATGATCACTCCGTTGAATTGACGGGTATCCGAAGCAGTTCGGGCTCTTAAATACACCGAGCTGTTTACTTAACGTATCCGATGTCTGGTCGGGGCGCAAGCTAAGTACACCGGTCGGTACCGAGCGATCTATGCTGGAGGCATGACGGAGTCGGAGAAGGGCCCCCTGGGCCGGCGCCGCGGCAGGGGCGCACGCGAGCGCATCCTCAGCGCGTCACAGCAGCTGTTCCGCGATCAGGGCATCAACCGCACCGGCATGGACCAACTCTGCGCCGTGGCCCAGGTGTCCAAGCGCACGGCCTACCAGCACTTCGCCAGTAAGGACGAACTCCTCACCGAATACCTGCGCCGATTCGATCCCGACGTCATGGCCGGGGTGTTCGACCGCACCGACCTCACACCCCGCGAACGACTCCTCGCCGCCTTTGAGATACCCGCGGCCACGCCTCTGTGCCCCTACATCGCGGCGGCTGTCGAACTCCACGACCCCCAACACCCCGCATCCCAGTACGCGCGCGACTACAAGACCGCCATCGCCGCGCGGCTCACCGAAACCGCCCGCGAAGCCGGCGCCACCAACCCCGAACAACTCGGCGAACAACTGGCGCTGCTCATCGACGGTGCCTCGGCCCGAACCCGAGTCCTCAACAGCGAATCCTTCCCCACCGCCGCCGCCATCGCCGCCGTCCTCATCGACAACGCCATTCCCGCGTCGCCTCCTCGTCGACAGCCCAGCGATGACCGCTGAACTACCGGGTCCGCTCCCGTTCCGGGGGCCGATGGCGGCCCGAGCACGCCTCGTCGGCCGGAAGGCGACGTCGACTTCCGTAACGGTGATCGGCTCATCTTGATCGGGTTCGACCGAGATGCTCGTCGCGCGGCATCCGACCGTGATGCCGCAGCCGCGCAGGAACTTGATCGGATCGGCTGGGCGGCGATGAAGTCATGCTCGCTGACCAGCGCTTCATGAGCTGGCCTATCGGAGATCGCCCACGTCTGCGGCGGCGCGAGCCTCCGCACTCCCGCCACACCGGGGACATCGTCATCGGTGGGCCGGCGCTTGGTCTGCTGGCGGTTCCAGGCCTGTCGTCCGGTGTAGCGCGGGTTGGCGAGGATCACGGCGACCGTGCGAAGGTGCCACGCCTGGCCTGGCCGGTGCGGGTTGCGTTCGCGGTCGACCACTGACGGGCACGGCACTCCTGTCTCGCTGAGCATCCGGGCGATGCTGGCGATGGCATGTCCTTCCCACCGCTGGGCGAAGATCCATTTCATCCAGGCGCGGTGGCGGGGCCCGGGGCGAGGCGGTGCAGCCGTCGGCCCCATGCCGCGTGCGCCGTGTTGGGGTGCGGTCCGGCGTCGACGATCCGGTACCCGTAGGGCGGGCGATCACCGAGGTGGCGGCCCTGCTCGCGGGCCTGGGCCTGCATGGCGGCGGTGGTACGGAACCGGGCCTGCTGCACCTCCTGCTTGGCCTGGGCTCCTAGCAGCATCAGCAGCGCCTGGTGCGTCGGATTGCCAGGTCGACCGGTTCGGCGACCTCCGGCAACCACAGCTGGACCCCGTGCTCGCGCAGCAGTGGCGCGAGGTGGATCGCCTGGCTGCCGTAGAACGCCCGCGCGTACTCGCCGACCACGATCGCGTCGAATCCGCGGTCCGGGTCGCAGATCGCGGCCAGGAGTCGGGCTGCCTCGGGCCGGTCGGCCCACGCGACCTTCCGGGAGTGGCCGACGTCGAAGAATTGAAGGAGATCGGTGTGCAAGACCAGACGTGGTCGGTGATCTCCTCGGCCGTCCAGGTCCGGGTGGCCGGCCAGTAGATCATGTCGCTGATGACCGCGTACCGGCCGTTGCGGCGGGGCTCGATGGCAACCCATCGGATGCCTCGCCGCTCAGGAATCCATGGTGTACGAGGTCGCGCCGCCACGGAGTTCGTGACGGCGCGACCTCGTACCAGATGGTGCTTGTCTACCTCAGACGGCCGTTCTTGCCGATGCGGACAACGTCGCCGTCCAGCCGGCCGCCGCCGGCCAGTGACGTGCCGCCGTTGGCCTTGACCCCGGCGTTGGTCGGCGGTGTGCCGCCCAGCCTGATGATCATGGCATCGGTGTCGCGGACGAGTACCGCCCGGACTTCGGCCTCGGGCACCAGCGAGGTGTTCAACGCGAGCGCGCGGAACTCCTTGAGCTGGTTGATGGCCTTGGCGTCGTTGCCGTTCGCCTCGGACTGGCGGGCCGCTGTCAGCTTGGTCGTCAACTTCTTGTGCGCGTTGGCCGACAGCCGGCTGGTCGCCTTGAACCGGTCCAGCAGGTTCTGCATGTCCCGGAGCGAGGTTGTCACGTAGAACCGCACTGTCGAGACCGTCTTGTTGCCGGCCTTGTCGGTGGCGGTGACCGTCAACTCGTGCAGGCCGAGCCGCAGCTCGTACATGGCCTGCAGGGTCCCGGTCGCGTACGACGCGCCGTTGAGCGTCCCGACGACTGACGCGATGCCAGAGGTCGGATCGACGGCCTGGAAGGTGACCCGGACGTCCTGGCTGTCGCCGTAGAGCTGGCCGTCGGCCAACCCTGCCACGATGACGGTCGGCTGGTTGCCGTCGACCTTCAGGATGGCGGACTTCATCGTCTCCACGTTGCCGGCCCCGTCGGTGGCCCGGTAGAGCAGCTCGTGCTGCCCGTCGCCGCCGATGTTGACAGGCTCGGTGTAGGGCGTCCACGACCCGCCGTCCAGTGACCACTCCAGCTTGGCCACGCCGGCACCGGCGTCGGTGGCGGCGAGCACCACCGGCACCTGCCCGGCGTGCCAGCCGTCGTCGTTGGCCGGTGCGAACGTCGCTGTGGTGATCGGCGCCGTGGCGTCGACCTTCACCTCGACGGTCTTGGCCTGCTCGACGTTGCCTGCGGTGTCGGTGGAGCGGTAGCGCAGCTGGTGCGCTCCTGTCCCGCTGATCAGCACCGGCTCGGTGTAGGCGGTCCACGTCGTGGCGTTGTCGAGCTGGTACTCGGTGCTCGCGACGCCGCTGCCGGCTGCCTCGTCGGCGGCGGTCAGGGTGACCGTCGGCGACTCGGTGTACCAGCCGGCGGTGGCCGCGCCGGTTACCGCTGCCGTGGTGACCGGCGCTGTGGTGTCACCGGTGCCCGGCGTGGTCAACCGGAAGTAGTCGAAGCTTGCCGGCTTCGACGCCGTCTGGTTGCCGCCGAGCGTGAACAGCCCGACCTTGGGGGTGTCACCTACGACCGTGTTGGTCAACGGCTCCAGCGCCGTCCAGGTGGTGCCGTCCGCCGAGTAGGAAGCCGTGTAGACGCTGCCCGCCCGAGCCAGTCGCAGGTGCCATACCGCGCCGGTGAGGCTGGTGATTCCGGGTTGCGGGTTCTGCACCACACTTGCGATCTCGCTGCGGAACTCGATCCGCCGGCTGACCGGCGAGCCGGCCGTGTTGTCGACGATGTAGTCCAACTTCAGGTAGTTGTCGTCGTCGAGGTAGACCATCAGGCCTGCCTGCTGGTACTGCTCGTTGAGCTGGCTGCCGTCCACCTTCGTCTCCAGCGTCCAGTCACCGGACGGCGCGTTCTGCAGGATGAAGTTGGTAGGCCCGGTGTTGTTACCCGTGTAGATGTCCCCGTTGGGCACATCGATCTCCAGCTTGCCGCCGGCGACCCGGTACTTGCTGGTGTCCTCGCGGACTACCGCGTTCCACTTGCACCGGTCCAGGGCTGACCCGTCGAACTCGTCGGACGGGTCAATCGGCCCGGCCGGAGCGTCCGGGGTGACCTGGAACCAGTCGAACGCCGCGTCGACGACCGGCGCGGTGGTGCCGCCGTTCAGGGCGAACATGCCCACCTTCGGGTTGACGATGCCGGCCAGCGCGGCCGACTGCCCGACCGGCGCGAACGTCACGCCGTCAGCTGACCAGGCCGCCGTCAGGTTCACGCCGTCACTGATCAACCGCAGGTAGGCCGTGCTGCCGAGCTCTGCCGGGGCGCTGACCGCGTCGGCGGCGCCGTTGCGCGGCGTCCCGGCGGTCTCCCGGATGAACTCGAACTTCCTGGAACCTCCGTACAGCAGGTCCAGCTTGGCGTAGTTCTCGTCGTCGCCGTACACGATCAAGCCGGCCTGCTGGTAGTCGGCCGCCACGGTGACAGACACCTTGGTGGTCGCCTGCCAGGCACCATCCGGCGCCGGCTGCAGGATCAGGTTGGTCGCGTCGTTGCGGGTGCCGTAGAGGTCGCCGACCGCGGTGGGCAGCAGCAACGTGCCACCGGCCACCGAGTAGAGCTGGTTCTCCCGAACCACTGTCGACCAGCGGCCCTTGTCCAGTGCCGTGCCGTCGAAGTTGTCCGACCGGGCGCCGAGGCAGGCGTTGTTCGGCGCTTCAACCCTGACGACCACATTGGCGTACGACTTCGCGCCGCGCGCATCGGACACGGTCAGCGTCGCCGTGAACGTGCCGGGGGTGGCGTAGGTGTGCGTGGCGTTGGCGGTGCCGGCTGTAGCGCCGTCTCCGAACTCCCACAGGTAGGTCAGCGGGTTGTCGCCCTCGGCGTCGGTCGCCGAGCCGGTGAAGGTGACCAGCACCGGCGCGGTGCCGGTGGTAGGCGTCGCTGACGCGGTGACCACCGGCGGCGCGTTGTCGGTCACGCCGCGTCCCAGGAAGTCGACCCAGTTGACGTTGAACAACGAACCCGTACCGGTGTCGCCTGCCGGGTTCTTCGCTACCAGGAAGAGCGGCCCGGTCACCGTGCTCGGGCTGCTCAGCGTCGCCGTGACATCGGTGAAGGTCTGCCAGCCGCCGGTGCCCGGCACTGTCGCGGTAGCGAGCACCGGCCCGTCCGCCGCGCCGACCCGTACCTCGATGCGTCCACCAGCGGCGTTCGACGCCACCCGGAACCGCAGCGCGTCGATACCGGTCAGGTTCACCGGGGCGTACGACCAGAAGTCGCCGTCCTCGATGAAGCCGATGTTCTGGAAGCCGCCGGCGGTGTCCGTCGTCGTCTCCAGTTGCACGCCCGGGTCGCCGCCGCCGACGCCGTCCGGAGCCCGTCCGGTGGCGGTGAAGTACTCGGCCTGCTTGCGCTTGGGCTGCAGCTGTTCGATCGCCCTGCCGGTCAACGCGTTGGAGCCGCCGACTCCACCGGCATCGGTGTAGCTGGCCTCGAACACGGCGAACACGTTGGCGTCAGCGCCGTGACCGGAGGCCAGCGACGTCTGCACGGTGCCGGTGCACCCGGTATACGACTGCAGGGGGTGCGCGTGCTGCTCGTGACCCAGGTAGTACTGCAGGGTCACCCGCGAGCAGTCGATCGTCCCGTCCTCCGGGTCGGTCACCGCGACGGTGTACTTGACCTGGTCACCCCACTCGAAGAAGCCGCCGTCCGGCGGGAACGAGATGGTGACTGTGGGCGCCGTGTTGCCGACCGTGATCGTCACGTTCGCGACAGCCGAACGGTCGGCGGTGTTGGTGACCGTCAGCTGCGCCGTGTAGTTACCGGCAGCCGGGTAGGTGTGCGACGGGTTGGCCACGGTGGAGGTGCCACCGTCACCGAACGTCCACGCGTAGCTCAGCGCCCCGCCGTTCGGGTCACGCGACCCGGCGCTGGAGAACTGCACCGAAAGCGGCGCCGGTCCGGAGTCCGGCGTGCCGGTCGCCACCGCGATCGGGGCCCGCTCGCCCGCTATGTAGTCGATGCGGTAGATCCCGGAGTCGCCGTTGTTGCCGCCGAATCCGGTACCCCACTCGATCAGATAGAGCGCGCCGTCCGGACCGAACTCGAAGTCCATCGGCCGCAGGAAGGTCATGCCGCTGAGCATGTTGTTGATGTCGACCAGCGACTTGCCGTCGGCGGCGACCTGGAACGCGTACATCTTGTTCTGGTTCCACTCGCCGAACATCGCCTTGCCGTCGTAGTACGCCGGCCACTTGCGCTCGGAGACGAGGTCGGGGTCGTAGCGGTAGACGGGCCCGCCCATCGGCGCGCCGCCGCCACCGAGCTCCGGGAACAGCGCGTTGCCGCTGTAGTCGTAGTCGACGGTGGCGCTGACCGCCGGCGGGAGGTTGGTCAGACCCGTGTTGTTGGGCGAGTTGTTGACCGGTGCCGCGCAGTCGAACTTCGCGCCGGCCGGTCCGCTCGGGAAGGTGTAGTCGTTGTAGGCATAATTAGCCCCGTGGCAGTACGGCCAGCCGTAGTTGCCGGGCTGGACGATGTTCCATTCGACTGTCCCTTCCGGACCACGGTTCGGGTTCGTCGCGCCCGCGTCCGGGCCGTAGTCGGCCACGTACAGCGTGTTTGTCTTCGCGTCGATGCCGATCCGGAACGGATTGCGGAAGCCCATCGCGAAGATCTCCGGCCGGGTCAACGCCGTACCCTGCGGGAAGAGGTTCCCACTCGGGATGGTGTACGTGCCGTCCGCCTCCGGGTGGATGCGCAGCACCTTGCCGCGCAGGTCGTTGGTGTTGCCGGAGGTGCGCTGGGCGTCATAGTTCTGGCGCCCGGCACGCTCGTCGATCGGGGTGAACGAGTCGGACTCGAACGGGTTGGTGTTGTCGCCGGTGGCCAGGTACAGGTTGCCGGCGCTGTCGAATACCATCGAACCGCCGGCGTGGCAGCAGGTGGTGCGCTGCGTCGTCACTTCCAGCACAACCTTCTCGCTGGCCAGGTCGATGCTGTCGCCGCTGACCGTGAACCTTGAGATCCGGTTACGCGTCACACCATCGTTGGGCGCCCAGTACAGGTAGACCCAGTTGGTGGTGGCGAAGTTCGGGTCCAGCCGGATTCCGATCAGGCCGTCCTCGTTGCCGGTGAAGACATCCAGGTCAACCGCGGTCACCGTGGTGCCGGTGGCGGGCTTGATGATCTGTACCCGGCCGTCACGCTCGATGTAGAAGACCCGGCCGTCCGGTGCGATGTCGAGCTCCATCGGATTCTGCGTGTTGCTGTCCAGCGTCACCTTCTCGTACCCGCTGGTCAGCGACGCGCTGCAGTCGGAGTCGAGCGCGCCGGCCGCCGTCTGGATGCCGCCGAGCAGGTGAGCCAGGAATGAAGGCTCGGTGTACGACGCGATGGTGTGACCGATACCGGTGTACCAGGACCGGCCGCCGTCATAATCCTGGCACCACGCGATCGGGTGGTCGGCGCCCATCGCACCGGTGCCCGGCGAGTAGGACCGCTCGTCCAGACTGGCCAGCACATGCACCTTGCTGCGCGGGTTTGCCTGGTAGTTGTACCACTCGTCGAGCCGCGACCACTGCGCCGGCAAAGAAGCCGTGGACGGGTGCGACGGGTCCTCGACCTTGATGGTCGCCTGCTGGTTGTTCGGGTGCGCCGAGAAATACGCGCCGACCAGACTGCCGTACCACGCCCAGCCATACTCGGTGTCCGATGCGGAATGCACGCCGGCAAAACCGCCACCAGCACGGATGTAGCGCTCGAAGGCCCCCTGCTGAGCGGCGTCGAGCACATCACCGGTGGTCGACAGCCAGATCACCGCCGCGTACTGCGCGAGGTTGGCGTCGGTGAACGCGCCGGCGTCCTCCGTCGCGGCAACCGTGAACCCGTTGTCGACGCCGAGCTGCTGGATCGCTGCGATACCAGCGGGAATGGAATCATGCCGGAACCCGGCGGTCTTCGAGAAGACCAGCACCGAGAACGGAGCAAGCGCCGCGTTGGCTTGATTGGTGGTTGCCGGCGCGGCCTGCGCGGGCGACTGCCCGACGGCAAGCGCGATCACGGTCATGGTGAGCGCGAGTACCGAACCGAGGAGAGATCGCGCTCTGATATTCGGATGGGTGCGGCTACGACGTTGTAAGGACACGAGGACTCCAATGTCTGGACAGGACTGCAGAGCCCGCCGCGGCTCGCCGAAGACCAGTCGGGGGGTAATAGTTCACGCCTTGAACAAATTAGCGCCGCCACCGAAGTTGTGGTCAGATTGTTGCCGGTCAATTTCGTAACGTTTCGATAACACGCCCGACACCGCCAGAGTCCTGGCCTTTCAATCCCTTTAGGACCTAGTGACCCGGGCACGACCACTCATCATCGAGCCGTCCGACGGTCACGACTCCGAAGACAATCTCGCTTCCAGCGCGGCTTCGGCCTGCGCGAGTTTGCGCTCGGCGGCGTCACGGGCCCGTTGCGCGGTGGTTCGGGTCAGGCGGAGGCCCGTTAGTTCCTCTCGGGCGTCGTCGCGTCGCCACCGCAGTTCGGTGAGTTCCTTCTCCAGCTCGGCCAGCTCGCGGGTGGCCCGCTGCTCGGCCTCGGCCGCCTCGTCCGGCGCCGAGCGGGTCCGAGCCTCCTCCTCGCGTGCCGCGTCAACGCCGGCACGCAGCCGATCGATCTCCGCCGCCCGCTGGGAGGCGCCCCAGGAGCTGCTCCACCGTGAAGATGTCGAGACCCGGAACGCTGCCGAGATCAACTGCTAGATCAACTGGATCGACGTCCACATCGTCAGGACGAACATCAATAGCGCCGAGGCCAAGAGGAGGAAATCGACCACCCCAAGGCCTCGGCGTACAGGTGAAAAACAAGCTACGGCGTGTTTCAAAAGTGATCGGTGTGTGCTGGTCGTTGTGAGCCTGATGCCGCTCCGCCGGTTGGGGGTATGTACTGGTGGCGGGTTGCTTGTCGGTGGTGTGTGGCATGGTGTGCTGCCGTGGCCCGTTTCACCACATTCCAGCTCTGTCTGGACCCGACCGCTGGAAGGGGAACCGCCGTGGGTTACGAGACCACGTTCACTGGCCAGGTGACGATCACTCCTGCGCTGAACCAGCACGAGATCGACTACCTGCTGGCGTTCGCCGAGACCAGGCACGAGCCCCGGTCCACCGGCCCCTACGCCCTCGGCTACGGCGACGAGATCGACGGCGCCCCGGACCCAGACAAACCCGGGTACTGGTGCAAGTGGGCGCCGACCGCCGACGGCACCGCGATCAACTGGAATCAGAACGAGAAGTTCTACGAAGCCGATCTCTGGATGGAGTACCTGGTGCGTACGTTCCTGAAGCCCGACGCCACCGGGGCGCGGGAGCGGGTCGACCCGGTGGCGGGCCGGGTATATCCGCCCGCGCTGGACAGGTTCACCTTCGACCACTTCGTCGACGGCGTTATCGAGGCCGAGGGCGAGTGGCCCGACGATCGGTGGCGCATCGAGGTGCGCGCCAACGCCGTCTACGTGATCCGGCTGCTGACGGAACCGGACTACGCCGAGTACCCCCGCACCCACCGCGACGACTGGACCGAGGAGCAGCGGGCCGACTTCGCCGCGCGGACCCGCGAGAATTTCGTGTACCTGGTGCAGGACGGGCAGTTGCACGAGGTAGGCCCGGCGGATGGGACGTCGTTCGACCCGATCCCGGTCGACCTGGACTGAGCGCCGTTCGGCCACGGTCGGCACCCGTGGGTTCCGGCGAACTTTGACGGTTCCTCGCCGGGAGCCTCAGGGTCCTTTTCGGCCCTGGAGCGTGGCCGCATCCCGGGTTCGTGGGAACCGGCCGTGTCGTGGTCGACGATCCAGGTCCGCCAACTCACCGGGGTCGGCCTTCGTCGTTGATGCGCCAATGAGCGACCCAGTCAGTCCAGCACTTCCACGGTGTCACCGACGCTGACTGTCCGACCCTCGCCGAAAGGCCCGCCCGGTTCGGCCCGCACCGTCATCTGGAGACCGAAGAGCAGCTTCTGGTCGATGTTCCGGCGTGCGGCGAGCGTCCGTAGCGGCTCCCGCCCCCGCTCCCCGGTCTCCTGATCGATCGTCGCGACCACACAGCGGACACACTCGTTGCTGCCGTGGAACACGGCCCCACCGATCCTGATCCGCCGACCGACCCACTCGCCCTCGGCCCACGGCGCAGCACCACTGACCACCACATTGGCGCGGAACCGGCTCATCGGCAGCGGCCCCTCGGTGCTGCTCGACTCCAGCAACCAGCCGTTGAACGCGTCTAGCGACGCGGTGTTGGTCAGCAGCAGCGGAGTCCCGTCGGCGAAGCTCACCTCGGCACCGGACCCGGCCGCAACCGGCCAGGGAACGACGTTGCCCGCGGGGTCACCGAGCCAGACCAGCCGAGCGGCCCGCCCCAACAGCCGAGCAAGCCAGTCGTCCGCCTCGGGGCCGGCGGCGCGTACCGGTGAGGGCGGCCGATCCCGGTACACCCGGACCTCGATCGCCTCACCCTCGGTCGGTTCGGCCAGGTCTAGCGGGGCAAGCCCAGGAGCGTCCAGGGTCAACCCGCCGGTCCGAGACACCGCCCGCATCGTCACCAGTTCCCGGTGCTGGTGCTGGGTCAGGCCGAGCCCGTGCTCGTCTACGATCAGCCAGCGCCGGTCGCCGTCCAGGCCCCACGGCTCGACCCGTGCCGTGTCGCGGTCCATCCGGCGACACCCCTTCACCGGATACGTATGAATCGATGCGACCCGCATATTAACGTCGGATCGTGTGCTGGCTGACAATCTGTCTCTCACCGCTCACTCGGAAGGTGCCGTCGGCCATCTGGTCTGACAGCTCCCGGATCCGGCTCGCCGCGTAGGCGGGCCAACGGGTGGCCGTGTTCCAGGTTGCTCCACCGAGATCGGCAACGAGGGCCACGCCGCTCAGGTCGGCTCCGTGTAGCATCGCGCCGGCCAGCGTCGAAATGCCAACTTCGGGAGCGCCGGTGAGAGATTGGCCGGAGAGGTCGGCACCGCTGAGGTTTGCTCGGCGGAGATCCACGACCGGGCCGAGATCGGCTTGGCGCAGATCGGCTCCGGCGAGGTTGGCACCGGCAAGCTCGGCGCCGACGCACCCCACCCCGCCGGCATCGGAGAGATCGGCAAAGCGCAGGTCGGCTCCGGCAAGGTCGGCACCCTGGAGATCGGTACCCGTCGGGAAGACCACACCCCGAAGGTCTGCGCCGCGGAGCCGGCCGACGATATCAGCCATCGCCTCTGAGCCACTGTCCGCGATCAACGCAGCGACATCGGTGGCCGAGGTGAGCGCCTCCGGCGTCCCGGTGCGTGCGCCGGTGACGATGTCCTCTGGTACCCACCTGCCGTGCAAGGCATAGAGGGACCAGCCGTCGCGATAGGTCATGGCGGCGCCGTCCGCGCGGTGCAATCGCACGGCTCCGTCACCGCGACGTGGCCACGGTTCGGCATGGATCTCTACGGGACGCTCAGAAATGACGCACACCCGTTCCCACGGCCACCAACCACCGCAGGAGCGAAGCAGCTCTGCCCAAAGACCTAACCGCTCATCCCACCTGCGCCGGAAACGGTTTGAAGAGGACGGCGGGTCGCGGTAGCGATTTCCGAGCCCGCCCGGATCGACCATGCAGTGCCCGCCGAGCCGCCGCAGCAGCCAATGCCCGCGCGCCGACGCATCATCATCGGCAAGCCGCGGGACTATCGCTGAGCCCATTGAGCCGATCCAGTCGCCGAACACATAGCGGGCGCCGCCCGGCGAGTCGACCCAGACGAACCGGGGCACCTTCGCGCCCACGATCTGGTAGAGCCCAGCGATCGCGGCCTCCGCCGCGGCCCGTTCAGCGGGCGCGGTGGCTCGTTGCTCACCAGGCCATTCGATTTCGATCTGCTGCGCCAAGCGCGCTTGTTCGGGCGTCAGTTCGTGCAATTTGATGTCACTGTTAAACGGATACGGCGGCGCCATACATCGTAAATATCATATCGATCAATGCAATGCCACCGCCAGGGGCAGATTATTTGTATCGGTAACATCGCGCATGTCGTGATCGGAAGGACGCGACGCGACAGTCACCGGACGGACCCGGCGAAATCGGCAATCCGTACGTCGCGCAGAGCCGCGTCGACGAGCAGCCGGCCGATCGCGCACAGGAATCGCTCCACTTCTGCCGATGGCAAGCACGCCGTGTCGGCGGCCAGGCGCGGGTCGAGCGCCGACGGCGCATGAACCTCGAGGAAGAACCGCCAGTTGGAGGGCCCGCTAGACGAGCAACTGCCTCTTTTGGCCTTAAGTCGATCCGCCTCGTCATCGCCGCTGCTCCGTGTCCCGTCCTACTCCGATAGGTACAGGCACAGTGCCGCCAACTCTTCCACGCCCGATAGTTCGGCGTTCAGCGACATGACGTGCTGCGCTGGAACGTCATTTCTCGGCCCGCTGGTCATACACGGATCATCTTCGCCGTCCGAAGTTTGCGCGACAGCTCCTTCACGGCGGCAGGTCTCAACCCCACTAACAAGTACACGGAACTAGTGGGAAGGAAGCTCGTGATCACCTCGGACGCTGTGTACGTCATGGTCGGCCTGATGGGTTCGACAATCTCCCTCATCGGGCTGGTGGTGCGCCTGCGCTATCGACTTCGTAGCGAGCGGGAAAGGCGCCGCTACCTGCTTGTTGCTGCTACCACCCTGCCCGGTGGTAGCAGGATCCAATAGTGGCGCGCCGACGGCACGCAGGTCAGCATGCTGGACGCGTCGATGTCGTACCTTCGCCAGTTCGCCCCAGCCGTACTGGCCGCGGTCCAGTTCGCCGGCGGCCCGGGTACTGAGCAGCTGCTGCAGGCGGTGAGCATGCTGGCCGGGCTGAATGCCACCGGCGCCCGCAAGGTTCGCGCTGGTGCCCCGGTCGGATTTGTGCCGACGAAGTGGGCCGGCTACCTGGTCGCCGCGGAGCAGGCTGGCGACGTCACCGCGTACCGAAGGTACTGGGAGCTGGCCGTGCTGGTCAGTGTTCCACGACGTATGGCACCCTGCTCCTGGTGTTCCACAACAAGCTGCGGCTATGGCTCCCCGGGCGGCCGCGCCGATCGTGCCGCTGTGGCCTCGGACCGCTGACCGGCACTGCCTCACGGCCGGTCGTACAGGCTCCACTCGTTGCGTTGTGTCAGCGCGAGGGCAACCATCCATTGCTCGTCTTCCAGGTGATTCGCGAGACTCTTTTGCTGCCCGGCAAGCTCCCACGCCTGCTCTCCGACAGCGGGTCGGCGACCAGTGGTGAGGTCAATGGTCAAGCCCCAGGAAGCCACCAGCTCTGCTCCCCACGCCTGGTGCCACTGCCACAGGGCGGCCGCTAACACGTCCGGCCTGCCCAGCGTCCCGTGGTAGCTCACCCATCCCGCCGCCAGGTGAGCGTGCGGTGTGGGCAGCAGCCATAGCTCAACCGTCGAAGGCTGGCGCCACTGCACGTTCGCCCGTTGTCCAACGTAGGCAAGGGCCTGAGCCAGCAGTGGGGGATCTGCGAGGACCCGGTCGTAGATCCAGCGGTCCACGCTCGACATCGTGGGGGCATCGAAGCGCCGCCGGGCCTCGGATTGGAGGTCCACACCTTCGAAGGTGGGCACGAATAGGGAAAGCTCGTCCACGGTCAGGGGCTCGTCCTCGTCGTCGCACGGGTCGTACCCTGCCGACCAGGGATCGATGGTCCGCGCGGCGGCATCCAGTTCCGCCAAGTCGTCACTGGTGGGTTCACGTTGGTGGTCGAGACCGTTATGGTCGCTCGAACGGAAAACGGGCCATCGGCCCGTCATCGGCAGCACGGCGCGGGCCGCCCGCCACGCCGACAGCACATCAGCCGGCTCGACACCGCTGACGATCAGACAGTTGCCTGACTCTTCCTCGACGGGCAGACCATCCAGCGCCGTGTTTCGCAACGCCGCCGTGGCACGTTCCACCTCATTAGTCACAACCGTCAGTGTCCACTTAAGCTCGCTCCGGTCCGGCGGGTATAGGCAGGTGCGGTGGGTGGTCGTTCCATCGGCATCAGTGGAGACTACGGCCTGTTTCATAACTCGTTGGAGTGGTGAGACAGCGCCCTTCTCGGGCGTCCGCGCCTGGCCCGGGGTGGGGTGGGTGCGGTTCCTGCGTCATCGGGGCTGGTTTCGCCTGCGCGTGTGCGCGGGCCAGAGCCTTCCCCTCGGCGGGCGTTGGTGACCGGGCCCCCTGCGTGGAGGTCCCGGACCTGGGCGTGGTGCTGCTCGGCCCAGATGGCGAGGTTGACCGCGGCGTTGTGGTCCCGATCGGCCTGGTACCCGCACACGGCGCAGGTGAAGGTGCGCTGGTCCAGGGGCATGGCCGGGGCCACGGTCCGGCATGGGGCGCAGGTCTTGGTCGACGGGTACCAGCGGTCGACCGGGGTGAGGTGTCCGCCGCGCCACTGCTGCTTATAGGTCAGTTGGCGGGCCAGTTCGCCCCATGCCGCGTCAGATATCGCTGCGGCCAGGTGCCGGTTGGCGAGCATGCCGGTGATGTTGAGAGTCTCGATGGCGAGCCGGTCGTGGGTCTTGACGAGCTCGTTGGAGACCTGGTGCAGGAAACGCTGCCGGATCGCACGTACGCGGGCGTGGTGGCGGCCCAACCGGGCCGCGGCCTTGGCGCGGTTGTTGGAGCCGAGCTGTTTGCGGGTGACGGCGCGGGCCAGACGCCGCTGGCGCGCCATTCCGGCCCGTGCCGGCCGCGGCGGATCCTCCACTCGCAGGACCTCGGTGCCGTCGGCGCGGGCGGCCACGGCGAACGCGGTCAGGCCCCGGTCGACGCCCACCCAGCCTGCAGGGCGGGTGTCGGGTTGGTGGCGGACGGCGTCGTGCAGGTCGGCGGCTTCGCAGGTCAGCGACATCGCCCACCGGCCCGCCCGGTGCGTGACGGTCGCGGAAAAGACCTTGGCCCGGCCTTTGGCGAGCATGCGCCGCAGACGGCGCGTGTCCTGCCGTACCGTGATCGTGCCGATGACCGGCAGGGTCACCGTGCGCGGCCTTTGATCCCCGACCCGGATACTCGCCCGGCCGGTCGTGGAGGTCTTGCAGCGGATCCGAAACGACAGCGGAGCGCGTCTGGTTGGCCGGTGTCTGGCCTGCCGCGCGCCACACCAGGGCCCAGCTGACCTCGGCAACTCCTGCGCGTGGCCGCCGATAAGGGTGCCGGCAAGGTCGTCGTGATGTCCGCGATCAATGTGGACGACAAGCCCGGACACCAGCCCTCGCGGTTCAACGGCGACCGCGACGCCGAGGCGGAGCGGGCCGTCACCGGCAGCGGCCCGCCGTGGGCGGAGGTGCGCCCCGCGATGCCCGGGGACTCGTAGGGCAGGATCTGGGGGGGGTCGGACGCGCCGGGCGTACCCTCCGAGCGTGTCGAAGGATCCGACGATCATCATGGGCGACTGGGTGTTCCTGGACTCACGGCCGATGACGCAAAGGAACGGGGGTGGCCGGAAAGTGACCGCACACCATCTCCTGCCGCGGGCCATGCGTGAACTGCCTTCGCCGTGGAACGACCTGACCCCGGAGCGGAAGCGGATACTGGAAGAACTCCCGCACACCGAAGCCAACGAGCAGGCAGCCCTGGGCGCGCTGGCCACTGCGCTGTCAGACATGCCGCCGGCGTCGCCCGGCGGCTGGAGCGACGAATCCTGGGAACTCTACTACCGGTTCCGCGCGGAATGCGGGCACCGGCTCGCGCAGGCAATGCCGGCAGCCGACCTGCTCACCCGGGAGGGCGTCATCGGCGTACTTCGCGAATGGGCGGAGAACGCAGCCGGGTCTGTGCCGGACTGGTGGATCGAGGAGCAGACGGACAGGATCCCCGGGACATGGGCCCGCTCCGTCCTGTCGGTCTGGGCCCATGACGTGCTGTGGTGGTTGAAGCAGGAGCCGCAGGACGGGCGGTGCATCGCGGCGATGGCCGAGCGCTGCATCCGTGCCGACCTGTCGGCTCAGGACGCGGTGCACCTGCTCCATGCCCTCGGCACGCCCCATGGCGAGAAGGCTCTGCTGCGCGTGGTGCGGGACCCCGGGGTGAGCGAACACCACCGCGCGTCGGCACGGGGATGGCTCATCGCCATACGGCGGCCTGGCTACGACAGCCGCGGGCGGGAACAGGCGTACGGCGAGGAACCTCTGCTGCCTGCCGGTGTGCGGGATTTGCCCTACGCGTGGGGGTCCGGCTTCCAGTGGCCGTCGGGCCTGCCGGAGACCGAAGAGAACATTGCTCGCGCACGGGCGGTGCTGGAAGCATGCGCGCCCGCCGGACCGGTCCCGGAACCCGCCCCCGCCCCCTCATGGGACGGAGACGAGGACGAGGAGCCGCCCACGTGGCTTGAAGTCCGTTCGGTCATGTCCGATCTGATGCCGTACGCGCGGCAGGTGACCCGCGAGCGTATGACCGAGGCGATGCGGGAGTGCGCGCTGCTGGGCATACCCGGCACTCCGCAGGACCCGGAGGGTGAGCAGGCGCAGCGGTTCGTCCGGCGGTGGGTGACGTGGATCAGCGCCTGGATCGCGGGCGAGGTCTTCACGTGGCTCGGCATGTACGTCGACTGCCACGTCCGTATCACCCCGTGGGCGATGGAACTGGCCGAGCGGTACGTGCGCCACGGCGTGGCCGCCGGGCAGGCCGTGGCGATGCTGCGCTGGCACGACACCGTTGCCCGCAGCAGTGAGGCCCTCTTCCGTATCGCGGCCGACGATTCATTGCCACCACAGGTGCGGGAGTCAGCCCGAATAACCCTCTAACGCGGGGCGTCGCGGATGAGGACCAGGAGGCCGGCGGAGAACGCACGCAGTTCTCCGCCGGCCGACAAACGCCCCGGCACGGCGCAGCATGCGCGTCACTAGGCGCGCATCACCGTGGCAATGGGAATGCGCGCCGCCCGGATCGCCGGAATCAGCCCGCCGAGCAGCCCGGCCACCAATCCGGCGACGATCCCCGCAACACCGGCCTGCCACGGAAACTCCATGTCCAGCGGGATCGGCGTACGTCCGCTGAGGATCGACCCGACGACCTTCAAGGCGAGAGAGGCGACCCCGATCGCCGCGGCGGCCGTGAACAAACCGGTCAGCAGCGTCTCCGCCAGGACGATCCCGGCCAGCAACGTCCGCGGGGTGCCCACCGCGCGCCGCAATGCGAACTCCTCGACCCGCTCGCCGACCGTCGCGAGGCCGACGTTGAGGATGCCGGCGACCCCGATGAGCAGTACCAGCCCGGCGATCCCGAGGAACACCAGCCGCACCAGCCGCAACTGCTCCTCGATCGCCTTGCGGGCGTTGACCGGCTCGACGCGTAACTGTTCGGCGGGCACACCCAGGCCGACCAGGCGGGCGCGCAACGTCTGCTCGACGGCGTACGCGTCCGGCGCGAGCAGTGTCTCCACCCCGCCCATCATGCTCAGCGACGAGGCCGGCACCCAGTTCAGCAGTTCATCGACCCGGGTGTACGCCGTCGGCATCGGCACGCCGTCGTCGACGACCCCGATGATCCGGGGCGTCGCGTTGGTGCTCGCGCCGTAGATGCGCATTTCGGCCGGCACCTGATAGCGGGCGAAACCCTTGGCGGCCTCCAGGTTGACCACGATGCCCGGCGACAGTGACGGCACCTTCGTGAAGTCGAGCCACTGCCCGGACTTCATCCGGTAGGGCCGGAACGGCAGCACGTCTCCGGTCAGCGCGGAGAGCCGCAGCTCGATCGCCTGGCCGTTCGGCGTCTGCTCACCCTGCTGCGCCTTGTCTACCGGCCTGCACCCCCGTTCGTCGCAGATCATCTCCGCGCCAGGCCCGCCGCCGTAATAGTAGTCAGGTCCGCCGGCCTGCTGATCGAACGGAGCGCCGCCGGGGTTGACCGGGTTCACGCCCGGCTCGCCGATGGTCACGCTGGTGCCGATGACGCCGACAGCGTCGCTGCGGCCCTTCAGCGTCTCCAGCGCCGCCGCCATCGCGCCGGCCTTCTCTGGCGAGACATACATCATCCGGGTGCCGTCCTTGCCGACCTGCAGCTCGATGTCCGCGAGCGCCGCCTGGTTCGCGGCCTCCGCGCCTGCCTGCACGACCACCACCGCCAGCACGCCGAGGAACAAGCTCACGATCGACAGGAGGGTACGCGTCTTGCGTGCCCGGATGCCCTGGCCTCCGATGATCAGAGCCGACCGCAGTCGGCCGGACAGGCGGATCATGCGGCCACCTCCGCGGGCGCGTGTTCGTATTCGTCGACGTCGTGCAACTTGCCGTCTTCCAGTCGCAGGACTCGGCCCATCTTGCGGGCGTGGTCCCAGTCGTGCGTCACCAGGATCAGCGCCCGGCCCTGCGTAGTCGCCTCATGCAGCACATCGATGACCAGGTTGCCGGTCTCGGTGTCCAGCGCTCCGGTGGGCTCGTCGGCGAGCAGGATGCGCGGCTGGCGTACCAGGGCCCGCGCGACCGCGACCCGCTGCTGCTCGCCGCCGGACAGCTTCGCTGGCCGATGCTTGGCCAGATGCGCGATGCCGACCTGCTCCAACGCGGCCATCACCTTGGCGCGCCGCTGCCGCCGCGGCAGCCACCCCTGCCCGTTGACCAGCGCCATCGCCACGTTCTGCGCCGCGCTCAGATGCTTGAGGAGGAAGAACCGCTGAAAGACGAAGCCGAACTCGGCGCTGCGCAGCGCGGCCGCCTTGCGCTCCGGGATCCGCGAGATGTCCTTGCCGTCGATCCGGTACGCGCCGCCGTCAGGCCGGTCGAACAATCCCACGATACTGAGCAGCGTGCTTTTGCCCGACCCCGACCGGCCGAGCACCGCCACGCTCTCCCCGGCATCCACCTTCAGGTCCACACCAGACAGAATCGTGCGCGGCTCCTGCTGACCCTTCAGCGTCTTCGTCACGCCGTCGAGCTCGATCAGCGGCGTCACTTGCTGATCACGCCCTCCGGACCCTTGTTCTCCGGCTGCGCTTGCGGTAGATCCGGTCCAGGCACCGCGATCTTCTCCTCGCCGGTGAGCCCCGACTTGATCTCGATGACCTTCCCGTCCGTCAGCCCCAGCACCACGTCCCGCGTCTCGCGGGTGCCGTCTGGGCGTACCACGTCAACCAGGCCCTTGCCCTGACCACCCGCCACGGCCTCCACCGGAAGGACCAGCGCGTTGGCCGCCTTGGCGGTGATGACCTCCAGCGTCGCCGACGCGCCGTTGATCAGCGTGACCCCGGCCGGCGCGAGGCAGACCAACCGCATGCCGGTCGCCTCCGACGGCTGCACGTTCTGCTGCGGCACCTTCTGCACCGGAGGCGCCGGCGACGCGCTCGGATCCGGCGCCGGGGGAGCGGGCGGCTCCGGCAACGTCCCTGACGGCAACGCCGCGATCGTGCCCAGCACCTTGCACGCGAACGGCCCGGGGCCATTCGTGATCTGCGCGCGCACCGCCGTCAACGCCGCCGACAGCTTGTATGCCTGCGCACCGTCGATCTCGGCGACGATCGCATAACCCACATGCTTGGCCGACACGACCGGCATCCCCGCCTGCACCGTCGACCGGTCGTCGACCAGCCGCCCGGCGAACGCCGCCCCCGCCGGTACGGTCACGTGGTAGGCCTTGCCGCCCTTCCACACCGACGCGACCCGGGTCGCCTTCTTCGGCGTCGACGTCGGCGGCTGCACGTTCAGATAGCGGATCTGGCCCGACACCGGCGCGACCAGCCCGAACACCGGGTTGATGGTCACCTTTCCAGTCAAGCTCACCCGGTTGGTGAGCTCCTGCCGCGTCGGCTTCACCGTCGTCATCACCGTGCCTCGAGCCGCCAGACCCGGCGTCTCCGCCGGCGTCTGGTTGCCGGAACAGCCTGCAGCCGTTCCCGCCGCCACGACGGCAGCCATCAAGCAGATCAAAAGTCTCTTGCGCACCGGGTCCCCTCACTCGCGCATCCAGCCGGCCACCTAGCAGACGCCGCAATGCACCTCGGCGTTGCCTCAGCGCCCGGCCATGGCGCGCTGACCGTAACCGGGAACCCGTCATTCGCGCTGTCCCTGTCGTCACCCGTTGCAATTGAGTGGACTCTAGTGAGCACTCGTGTTGCCGTCGGCCGTTGCCGGCCGACGGTCCCCGTCTAACCCACCGAGGTGGTGCGGGGCGCTTGGCCCTTTCGCCTGTACGTTGCCTGAACCCCAGGTGCGACTGGGCCGTCTGGCGAACGCGGCGCCGACACCTCCAACGGGAGATGTCGGCGCTGCTCAACGGCTAGCCGGAGGAAGGTCACCAGTCGCCGCGCGGGGCGTGTCGCACCGCCACGACGCCCGGTACGTTCGCGACCTCGGCCACGAGTGCCGCAAACGCGCCCGGGCTGGTCAGATTGACCGTGAAATACCACGGCAGGGTCCGGCCGACCGCTTCGGGCAGCTGGGCGTCGCCGCAGTACGCCGTCTGGAATTCTCGCGAGCGCGGGTCGCGGTTGACGGCTGAGCTGGTTGTCGCGGTGACCCGGTGGATGGCGTCCTGCACCAGGTTGACCTGAGCCGGCGTGGCTTGCGGGCTGACGAACACCCAGGCGGTGCGGCTGAGCGGACTGGCGTGCGTGTCCGATTCATCCGGTGGACCTGTCGGAACGCACCGCGACAACCCAGCCAAGGTCGTGTCAACTGTCTGCAGCACGGCAGCGGCCCACCCCCAGCCGCCGGCCCAGAGCACAGCGAGCAGCGCGACGAGCGCGAGGAGCGGCGTGGCTGTCGCGCGCCGGGATGGCATTGGAGCTGGATCCCGCCGGGGTCGGGCTGGCCGCGCGCGGTGTCGCTGCCAGAGCGCGAGGCCGATGGCAGCGAGGCCGGCCACCACCAGGATCGCGGTGAGTGCTGGCGAGGCCGACACGGCGGCCCAGAGCACGACGACGCAGGTGAGGACGACGACGGGCATGACCGGCATGCTCCCGGCCGCCAGCCGGGCTGGCTGGCGCTGTGGCTGGTTCGCCGGCTGCCGGTGTCGTCGCGGCCAGGCGGCCATGACCAGGACCGCCAGGCCTAGGGTCGCGGCGGTCCTGGTCAGGCCGTGGCCGAGGGTGAGCAGCATGACCCACCAGGGCTGTTCGGGTTGCCCTTGCGAGGTTTTCGACCCGCCCAGGATCAGGTGCAGGTAGGTCAGTAGCAGTATGGGCAGCAGGAGGAGCAGGGCGAACCCGGACGTGGTGGCGGCGAACAGGGTGGCTGGTCGGCTGTATTCAGTGCGACGGCTGACCCAGGCGGTGAGTACCCAGCCGATCAGTGCGCCGAGCAGCGCGCCGAGCACGCCGGCTGGCGCGGCCCAGGCAGGCTCGGTGCGCGACAGGTGGAACAGGGCCGCGCCGTCGGACTCGGTGACCGCGCGGTCGGGCCAGTAGAAATTGGAGAATTGCAGGGCCAGGTCGCCGCGCGTGGCCCAGAATGTCCGGGTGAACCGCTTCTTCTGCTCGTCGCCTTCGTCGCCGGGATTGAGGTCCGGTGCGACGTCGCTGCGGATCTGCCAGCCGGCCGCCTGCAGGCGATCGCGGACGGCGTGGGTGAAGGTGTCCACGTCGCGGGTGGCCGGCGTGTGCTTGACCCAGTAGTCGGCGTATCCGTACTGGATGCCGTCCCCGTCGTTGGTCCGGACGAACAACGCGGCATCACCGCCGCCCCATACCGTCATGGCGGGAAACACGGTCGCCGTCAGTTGCTGCGCCTCGGCGCCGGATGGCAGCGGCGGGGCGGCCTCCCAGCCGAGCCGCGCCCCTGCGGCACCGCCGAGCCCACCGCCGGCTAGCGTCATGAGGATGGCGAACACGACCACGCCGATGCTGCCCGGCCGGCCGAGCCGGGCGCGGGCGCCGTGGAGTAGCAGACTCGTCGACTCCCGCACAGTCGGCCACCGGCGAGTGGCGGGTGCGGCTTCCAGCAGCGTGCTGAGCAGCTCATCGCGGCGTGGTCCGGGCGGGTAGACGGCCAGCAGACGCCGGTACCGCCGGGCCAGGTCGCTGTTCACCACGCCGCCCGAAGCGCGGCGGCCGGTCCGAGGCCGAAGCGCTGGCGTGCCGCGAGCTGGCTGGTTGCCGCTTCCAGGCTGCGGCGCAGCCGTTCGGTCTCGACGCCCAGTGCTTCGGCGCCGTCGCTGGTCAGCCGGTAGTACCGCCGGGTGCGCCCGTCCACGATCTCGTCTCGGTCGAGTTCGACCAGCCCTTCGGCCGTGAGCCGGTCGAGGGCGGCGTACAGGGTGCCGGCTTGGAGGGTCACGGCGCCGCCGGACAGCTGGGCGACCTGCTGCATCACGCTGTATCCGTACCGGGGTTGGGAGGCCAACGCTGTGAGGATCCAGAATGTGGGTTCACGCATCGTCGTTGCCATGACGGCCAATATAAAGATGATCTGAACGTGCCGTCAAGAGCAGGTTCCGGAGTCGTCAGTGGTGTGCTGCCGTCAGCAGTCGGCGGGGCAGCGCAGTCCACTGGTCCTCTTTAAGCTCCCCTGGTGACCGGTGCTCCAGGCGAATCTCCGGCGTCGTGGAACGCTACGGCGCGCGCGAACCCGGCCCTTCAGGTGAAATCGGACTTCGATTCGACATGGCCACAGCCGGGCGACGCTCTTGGCCGGGACGTCATGCCCATGCCCAGGCGGGCCCCACGGCTGGCGACCGTGCTGCGGATCGGGGCTGCCGTACTGGTGTTGCTAACCGTCGGTACGTGGCAGATGGTGGCTCGCCTGTACGGGCTGGTTCCTGGTGACTTCGTCCTCGGCGACCCGCCGTCGGCGGAACACCGGACTGGAAGCAGTGAACTGGACATGAGCTACGCCTCTGGCCCTGACATCCGATACCCGGTCCGGTTCTCGATGCGCAACTCAAGCTCGCTCCCGGTCACCGTCGTCGGTATCGACGACGTCTCGGATGTCATCACCATCGAGGACCCGCGGATCGAGACTGCCGGCGGTGAGCTCCGCCCCTTCCCTGCTGCGGTCGACCCCCGTGGCGAGTTCGTGGTGGTGTTCACGCTGCGGATCCGGACGCCCGCCGACGAGCCCTGCCGCAAGCGTGCGCTCGGGGCGCTGGAGCTGCGCTTCTCCGTGCTGGGCGTCTCCCGGCGGCAGCAGATGTCAGATCATGATGTGACCTTCCGGGCCCCCGGTCGCGAGTGTGATCAACTCATCCTGGCTCAGCCGGGTGTGCCAGGCATGTGAGGACCGGGATGACCTCGGCGGTGCTCACAGAGGTGCACCTGCAGTAAAAGCCGGGCGCACCCATCGACCTGCATCGGGTGAACAACTCTCCCAGGCCATCGTCAGTTTCGCCGTCGCGGTGGCGTCATGGCGGATCAACGACGGTCACCCTGACCGTACCGTGACGCGACCGTGACTTCCGTGCCGACCCTGGCCCACATGAGAATTAAACTCGCCGCGCTACTCACCATCGCGACAACTGCCGCGATGTTGCAGATAGCGACTCCAGCACAGGCCTTCATCGGCCTGTACCAGGTGAATGCCGTGAGCCCGGCCAACGCCAACTCACCGAAGAACATCTCCGCGGCATGCGCCGCCGGTGACGACATCGTCAGCGTCATGGGGCAGGTCAACAATGGCGCTGGTGACGTCCTTCTGACTCGTGCCTACATCGATGCCGCCGGCGGCGGGACCGCTTCTGGCATCGAGGCCATCCCGACAGGCGTGGCCTGGACAGTCGAGGTCACCCTCGTCTGTGCAACAGCCGGCTCGCTCGTCAACCGGTCCGTGGTGCAGACGGTGTCTGCCTCCAACATGAATGACAAGTTCCAAACCGCGGCCTGCCCTGCGGGCGACAACATCGTCGGCGGCGGTTACTTCCTGACCGACGCCTTCGGCAACGTGTCCATTGACGAGGTCTCCTACAACGCGGCGATGACGCAGCTGTCCGTTGCGGCCTACGACAATGCGGCCGTGGGCAATTATACGCTCACGACGCAGGCCGTTTGTGCTGATCCTCTGCCCATCAGCGATTACTGGAGCGCCACCTCCGCGTTTAACCCCACCTCACCTAAAGGCAGCAACGGGGCTCCTTGCCCAGTCGGCTCGCAGGTGTCCGCAGTTGGTGGCGTGATCACCGGTGCGCTCGGTGCCGCGTCGATCGCTACGCTCACCCCGCTGCCTGTGGGCGGCGGCATCGTGGCACGCGAGGTCGGCCCGTTCGGTGGCAACTGGAGTGTGCAAATGCAGCGCATCTGCATCGGGTAACGGTCCGAGTTAGACCCGCCGCGCCCGGTCCTCCTCCAAGGAGGAGGACCGGGCATGTTTACGCCCACCGGTCGGCGGGGTTCCAGGTCCGCTTGGATGTCAGGCTGTCGGCGGCCATCTCGCGTTCGGTGGGGTGTAATTCGATGCGTGTCGGCTGGTGTAGCGGGGGCCTTCGTGCTCGCCGGCCTGGCGGGCGGCCTGGCCGTACGGGCACGGCTACGGGAACGGGGACCGGTTCGTGACAGCGCCGACCGCGGCAGTGGCCGTTGCCTATGATTGATGGATGTCTCTAGGATTCATTGATATGAGACTATCAACCGCTCCTGTACGTCGGATCGCCCGACTCGCCACGGCAGTCGTCGTGGGCGTAGGAGCGATCATCCTCTTGCCCGCGCCGGCACACGCGGCGACCGTGGCCTTCGTCAAGGAAAGCCAGTGGTCCAGCGGCTACGTCGGCAAGATGACCGTGCACAACCCCAGTCCGGCGACGCTCACCTCGTGGCGGGTCGAGTTCGACCTGCCGGCCGGCACCACGCTCGGCTCGTACTGGAACGCGAGCATGACCCGTGACGGCAGCCGCTTCGTCTTCACCAACATGTCGTGGAACGGCACGCTGACCGCCGGCGCCTCGACCAGCTTCGGCTGGGTGGCGAGCGGCAGCGGTGAGCCGCGGGGCTGCACGGTCAACGGCGCACCCTGTTCCGGCCCGCCGGCGGTCGACGTGACGCCGCCCTCCACGCCGACGAACGTTCGCTTCGCCACCGGTTCGTTTACCGGCATCACCTGGTCCGCGTCCACTGACGACACCGGCGTCGTCGAGTACCAGATCTTCCACCGGTCCACCCAGATCGGGACCTCGACGACGACGAGCTACAGCATGCCGACACCGCCACCGATGGTCACGACCTATGGGGTGCGGGCTGTCGACGCGGCCGGCAACATCTCCGCGTTCGCGCCGCTGCACGTCGGGCAGCTGCCGGACTCGATCCCGCCGACCGCACCCGCGAACCTGCGGATCGGTGGCATGTCGCCCGCCCACCTGACGGTGCGCTGGGACGCCGCGACGGACGAGACGTTCCTGGTCGGGTACGAGATCTACCTGAACGGCACGCTGATCAGCAAAGTCGGCGGCACCAGCGGATACGTTCCGTTCACCGGTTTCGGGATTTACACGGTACGGGTGCGGGCCTGGGACGCTTCGGGCAACTTCGGGCCGTACGCCCAGATGAGCATCGCCATCGACCCGCCGCCGCCACCACCGGCACGCTGACGTCGGTCTGCCGGGCGTGGCGTGTGCAGTCATGCCACACCCGGCGTTGCCTGTTTCGCACCTACCGTCGCCCATCTCTGCGGCGGCGGACTGGCCGACTTTGCGGTCTGGTCGCGAATGCTTGTCGGCAAGTGTCGGGCACCATGGATCACATGAATCAGACGGTGGGCGATACGCGGGTGGGCCAGGCACCCACACTGTTCTTGATGGTGGGCCTTCCGGGGTCCGGGAAGACCGTGCGAGCGCGGGAGCTGGCGGCGGAACGTGGAGCCCTGCAGCTCACCGCCGATGACTGGGCGCTGTCCATCTTCGGCCAGGAAGACCGTCACCAGGCGCGGCCCGACGGCAAGCGGTGGCTGTTGGAGGGCCGGCTCATCGCACTGGCCATCGACGTCCTGCGGCTGCGGCTCAGCGTCGTTCTTGACTTCGGACTCTGGTCGCGCGATGAGCGCTCCGCCCTGCGCTGGATGGCCGCTTCAGTGGGAGCGTCATGTGAGATCGTGTACCTGCCGGTGGAACGCGAGGTGCAGTGGAGCCGGATTCAGAACCGCTGGAAACATACGCCAGAGCAGACATTCCCTATGGCAGAGGCGGAGCTCGACCCCTGGAGAGAGCAATTCGAGGTCCCCGACTCAGACGAGCTCTCCGGTTCGTTTCTGCCCTCGCCGCCGCCTGGGGATGAGAGCTGGTTTGACTGGGCTCAGCGATTTTGGCCCTCCCTCGCTCAGAGCTTGAACGGGCGGCTCACCGAGAGATGAAGGTTTGCGGAGCGCCGTCTTCGTCGGCCTCGCGGTCCGGCTGGTGTTCGCCTGACCCGGACCGGCGATCAGAGCTGCACGGCAACGTCGATCACTTGGATCGGCTCCTGGTTCCAGGCGGCCAGCAGACCGTTGACCACCTCGACCGTGTCTGTCCAGCCGGCACGGCCACTCAGGCCGGCGGCCAGCAGGGTCGACGGGACCTGCCCGGCGCGCAGCAGCTGCTGCCAGCCCGCGACGTCGAGCTGCAGGTATTCCAGCGCGGGCAGTTCGGTGACGGCGGGAAGATCGGCGACGGCGGCGGATTCGGTGACCAGGGTGCGCAGCCGGTGGCCGGCCAGCGCGGACAGGTCGCAGGGCGCGGCTGCGGCTCTGATGTACAGCACCTCGGTCGTCGGTTGGACATCGGCGAGGGTCTTGCCGCTGCGCGATCCGACCCGCACCAGCAGTCCGCCTTCCGGGCCCGGTTTCGCCAGGGTGGCGGGCCGCTCGGTGAGCAGCTGGGTCAGGGAGGGCGCCAGCCAGCGGGCGCCTGCCGACATCTCGTGGTCGACGAACAGCACCTGGCCGAGCGTCCCCTGCGGCCCGGGGGCGAGGTCGACGACGTAGAGGTTGCCGCCGCCGTCCTCTCCGACCACGAACCATGCCGGCGAGGCTGCCAATTGCTGCATCCGGCCGTGCGGATCGGGCGCGACGACCTCGGTCGCGCCGTGCGTCCAGGACAGGTACCGGGCCTGCGGTTCCAGATAGGCGCGGGCGGCGGCGTCGGTCAGTGGCACGATCCGCAGGCCGTAGAAACGTTCGCGGTCGGTGGGCTGCAGGATCAGGGTGCCCTCGGCCGCGGCGAGGAAGAGTGCCCGGACGTCGTCGGGCAGCGCGACGCCGAGGTCGGCCTCCGCCGCGTCCAGCTCCGACGGGTCGGCCGGCCGTGCGTCCGGTAGCAGTTGCCGGACCAGCGCGGTGACCGTGGCCGCGTCGGCGCCGGCGGATACGGCGGTGTCGTAGCGGACCGGCTGGCGTCGGTAGGGCTCCGGATGCGCTCCGGCGACCAGGTGTACGTCCTCCAGTAGGTCGCTGCCCATCCCGAACGAAACCTGCGGCGTGCTGGGGACGATGCTCACCATCGCCGCGCCGGAGGGGGTCGTGATGCCGCGTACCGCGACGGCCTGTCCGCCGGTCAGCTCGGCCAGCGGTCTGAGCATGTCCGTCGGCCGCTCACCGCGCTCCAGGCTCAGACCGGGGAGGCGGTGGTCGCCGTCGTAGGCGATCGAGCCGCCGAACGCGCCCGGCGCCATCGTGCCGCGGAACTCGGCCTGCCCTGCCTCGGGGGGAATGCTGTTGCGCAGCGCTGTCACGAACGGACGCCAGGCATCGGCCTGGAACAACGTGGCGTCGATCATCGGCTGATCGTAGGCGGCGGGTCGGACGACCCACAGGCTCTCCGGAGGGTTTCTGCCTTTCCTGCCCGCTGCCCGCGGATGAGAGCTGGTTTGTCTGGGCTGAGCGATTCCGGCCGTCCCTCGCTCAGATCTTGAACGGGCGGGTCCCCGCCTCGCGATGCCTCTAGTCACCGAAAGTAGTCACGTGGGGGGTTCGCTCGCTCCGCGCCCTCAATTTGCGCCCGGCTCGGCGTCACCGGCTGCTGCGCCTTTGTCCTAGTCATCGTGGGGCAAGTGGACGATGCGGTAAACGGGAACGCTCCCATCATCGAGCATCACCTATTGACCGGCTCCGGCGGATGCCCTACGGTACGGCTTGGTAAGCGCTTACCCGATTACGCACCGTCCCGTCCCCACTCCCATCCTCGCCACCGAACTGGATCATCGGTGGACCCTACGGAGGAACCCATGCACACATCACCCACCGCCCGGAGGCGGCGGCCGCGGCTACGCCTGGCACTCGCGATCACCACGGTCGCGACCGTCGTCGGCGGCGTCGCCCTGGCCTCGATGATGCCGGCGTCGGCCGCCACCATCGACACCAGCGCTTACTACCAGCTGGTCAACGTGTTCAGCGGCAAGGCGATCGAAGGCAGCAACGGCCCGGTCGTCCAGCGCAGCTCGGACAGCTCGGCGTCCAACCAGCAGTTCCAGTTCCTCGACATGGGCAGCGGCTACTACCGCCTCAAGTCGAAGGCCAGCGGCAAGGTCATCGAGATCGCCGGCAGCAGCACCGCCGACGGCGCGACCGTCCAGATGAACGCCGGCGCCGGCAGCAGCGCCTACCAGCAGCAGTTCTCACTGCTGGACAACGGCAACAACGTGGTCCGGTTCAAGAACCGCAACAGCGGCAAAGCCCTGGACGTGTGGGAGTGGTCGTCGGCCGACGGCGCCCGCATCTCGCAGTTCCAGGACCTCAACGGCACCAACCAGCAGTTCCGCCTCGTCAAGGCGGGCAGTGGCGGGACCAACCCGACCCCCACTCCCACCCCGACCGGAGGCAGCGGCGGCCCCAGCGCCACGTGGCCGACGTCGGCCGGCTCGGCCAGCGTCTCCGGCACGATCAGCGTCTCCGGCACCTTCGACGGCGGCATGAAGACCTACTGCTGCATCGGCGACGGCGGCCAGGACGAGAGCCAGGACCCGATGTTCAAGCTGGCCAACGGCGCCACGCTGCAGAACGTCATCCTCGGCTCGCCTGCCGGCGACGGCGTGCACTGCGAGGGCACCTGCACGCTCAGGAACGTGTGGTGGAACGACATCGGCGAGGACGCCGCCACCTTCAAGGGCACCGGCGGCGGCACGTCGTACGTCATCGGCGGCGGCGCCCGCTCCGGCAGCGACAAGGTGTTCCAGCACAACGGCAACGGCACCGTGAGCATCAGCGGCTTCTACCTGAAGTCCGCCGGCAAGCTCTACCGTGCCTGCGGCAACTGCTCCAGCTCCTACCAGCGAAACGTCAAGATCGATAACGTTCTTCTGGACGACATCGACATGGTCGCCGGTATCAACAGCAACTGGGGCGACATCGCGACCATCACCCGGGTCACCCTGGTCAACAGCTCCAGCGCCACAGTCTGCGGCAAGTACAACGGCGTGCCCAAGGGCAGCGAACCTTCGTACCTCGGCGAGGGCTGGAACGACAGCAACTGCAAGGTCAGGGAGAGCGACATCACCTACCGGTAGGCCGGCACCGGCCTGACCGAGTTCTCACCCAGGCGGCGTCCACCGACAGGTGGGCGCCGCCTGCTCGTACGTCGATGAGTTGCCCGGACGGCATTCCGCCCAGGCGACGTCGGGCGGGTCGCCCGGCTCGTTCGGTGGCCATGACCTTGCCGATCTCGGCCTGGCAGACCTCCACCGACGACGACTGCAACTTCGCCGCTACGCCGGGTCGGTGGTCCGGCACTTGCCTGCCTGGACAACAACGCCGAGCACTGGGCGATCGGCTTGGCTCCGTCTCGCGGATCGTGGCCCTGCGTGTGTCTCCGTGCGCCGGCTCCGTGGCGGCTTCCGTGGTCACCACGGATGTGGGCGGGCGGCCCGGGAGGCGAAGCTGTGCTCAGACACAGCGATCTACGACAGCCTCCCGAAGGAGCACGCCATGACCTCCATCGACCACCTCATCCTCGAAGTCACCGACCTGGCCGCCGCCGACTCGTTCTACACCGCAGCCTTCGGGCTGGGCGAACGCATCCGCGTGCGGGCCGGCGACGAACCGTCGGCCGGATTCCGCGGCTACGTGATCTCGCTGGTCGTGCCCCAGCCATGCGACGTGGACAGCTTCTTCGGCACAGCCGTGGCCGCTGGAGCGACGACGCTCAAGCCGGCGAGCAAGAGCTTCTGGGGCTACGGCGGCACCATCCAGGACCCGTTCGGCACCATCTGGAAGCTCGCGTCGGCGGAGAAGAAGAACTCCGGCCCCGCCACGCGGCAGGTCAACGATGTGGTGCTGCTGCTCGGCGTCGACAACGTCAAGGCGACCAGGCAGTTCTACGCCGACCGCGGCCTGCCGGTGACCAAGAGCTTCGGCAGCAAGTACGTCGAATTCGGCACCTCGACCATCAAGATGGCGCTCTACAGCCGCAAGTTCGCCGCCAAGGACTCCGGCGTGTCACCCGAGGGCTCCGGCTCGCACCGCATCGCCGTCGGCAGCGACGCCGGAGGCTTCGTCGACCTCGACGGCTTCCGGTGGGAGGCCGTGTCCGCCTAGGTTCTGGCTCACAGATCATGTCCGTCGGGTACGGCGCGTAGCCGGTCGAGGGCTTCGACGAGGTCGAGGGTGGCTTGGTAGTGGCTGGCCAGCTCGTCGAAGCGGGTCGCCGGTCCGCGCCAGTGCTTGCGCCGGTCGAACCCGCGTTCTACCTGGTTGCGTCTGCGGTATACGGCGCGGTCGAAGTTCGGTGGTCTACCACCGGAGCGGCCGCGCCGCCTCCGGTTGGCGATCTGGCCGCTGGCTCCGGGAAGACCGTAGTGATGTCCCGTGAACGCAGCAGCGCCCGGTTGGCCCGCGATGAGCTCGCCTTGTCGCCGGTCAACGAGTCCGGTCGCTTGCGTGGTCGGCCGATGCCACCGGGACGCGGGACCGCGACCTGACGACCTGCCGGTGGTCACGCCACTGACCGCCACGAGCGGGCTGCGCCGGAAGCAACGGCTCCAGCACAGCCCACTCGGTGTTGCTCAGGTCTCCACGGGCCATACACGTCTAACGAACCAGATTCATGGTCCGCGAGACCGAGCCTGGCCGCCACCTTGTCGCGTCGAGCAGGCAGCGGCCCCGGACCGATCTCACGAAAGCGGGGGACCGGCCCGGGCCGCGGCGAGGCAGACCTTCAGATTGGCGACATCGGTGCTGCTTTAGCCGCGCCGCCACTGCTGGGCGGCGTTGCCGTTGCAGGTGTAGAGCGAGATCCGGGCCCCGTTCGCGGCGTTCCATTCGAAGTTGTCCAGGCACATGTTGCCGGCGACGTTGCGCAGTGAGAACCAGCCGGTGCCCCGGTCGATGATCTGCCACTGCTGGGCCGTCGTGTTGTTGCAGGCGACCAGGCCGACGTCGGCGTTCAGTGCCGTGCTGGCGTTGATGTCGGTCAGGCAGGTGCCGGTGTTGCGGTTGCGGATCTCGTACCAGCTGATGCCCTTGTAGTTGAATTCCCACTCCTGCGCGGCGTTGCCGTTGCAGTCATACAGCCGAACGAGCGCGCCGGGGGTGGTGTCGAGGTTGTAGTTGTCGACGCAGCGGTTGCTGTGCCGGCCCCGGATGCCGGGCGCGGTCATTGCGTTCGGCAGCGGCTGGCCGAAGAACGGGTCGCCGTTGTCGCGGAAGTAGAGCTGCTGGAAGCGAGTGTGCCGGTTCGGGTCGGTGAGCGCGTCCGGCGTCGGGGTGGCGTAGTCACGGGCGTGGTAGACCAGCACGTCCGTGGTGTTGTCCTCGGCCACGGTGAAGCTGCCGTGGCCCGGGCCATAGACCCCGTTCGCGGTCTGGAACACCGGGTTCGGGTGTTTGTACCAGGAGGCCGGATTCAGCAGGTCGGCGGTGTCGTAGGACGACAGCAGGCCTAGCTTGTACCGGGAGTCGGTCGCCGAGGCCGAGTAGGCGATGTACACGCGGCCGTTCTTGACCAGTGGCGATGGCCCTTCCACCACGCCGGCGACGCCTTCCTTCTCCCAGGCGTACGTCGGGCGCGCGATCTCGGTGACCGTGCCGGTGATGGCGGTGGCGCCGTTCATCCGGGCGATGTACATGTGGCTGTTGAAGTTGGTGGACGGGCTGTCCTGGGCCCAGGTGAAGTAGCGCACTCCGCGGTTGACGAACGTCGCCGCGTCGAGCTGGAAGGACTCCCAGCCGGTGTTGAAGCGCTGGGGTGCGGTCCACGCGCAGGTCATCGGGTTGGCGCAGGTGTTGCGGATCCAGTAGAGCCGTTGGTCGAACCGGGCGGTGTTGGGCGATGCCGAGAAGTACATGTACCAGGCGCCGTCGATGAATTGGATGTCCGGTGCCCAGATCCAGCCGCTCAGTGGGCCGCTCGACGGTGCGGTGAAAGCGTTGGCGGTCGCGGCGTTGCCGAGGCCCTGCAGGGTCGTGGCGCGTCGCAGTTCGACCCGTTTGTAGTCGGGGACCGAGGCGGTCATGTAGTAGTAGCCGTCGGTGTGCTTGTAGATCGCCGTGTCGGCGCGCTGCCGGATGACCGGGTTGTTGACCGTGATGAACTGCGCGGTGGCCGGCGGGGCGAACACGGCCAGCAGCACGATGATCGTGCCGAGCGCGACCGCGAATCTTTGACGGACGCGGGTGAACGTTGCCATCGGCGGGCTCCTTCGGGGAGAGGTGGGAGGGGTTGCGCTCGCGGGCGAGGGCGGTTCTCGGCGGGGTTCTAGCGCGCGATCGGGTCGCTTTGTGATCGCTAACAGCCTCTCCAGTGGTTACGGGGATGTCAACAGCAGGTTTCGATGCGCTGGGCGACGCAGGTGCCTGTGCTGTGGGCATCGTGCGTCACCAGAGTGGCAGGCTGCAGGTCGCTGAAACGAAGGTGTGAGCGTTCACATGGGTGAATGCCTTGGCGACGTTGATACGCGGCGCTCCGGCGCGGCCACGCGGGCGGATCGGCGGGCAGGTCGAGCCCCGCTGACCGTGGGCAAGCGACAGTCGGGGGCGGGGCTGTTGACGAGCGGCGGGTCGGCTCAGTTGGACCGCGAAGTCCGTCACCTGGTTCGTGGCAGGGAAGCCGTCGATCTACGAGGCGCCGGCGAAGAGGGTTGGCCAGATCGCCGTGACGATGCGCAGGATCCACGCCTCGCCACTGCGGTGCGTGTTGCGGTCCGGGTCGGCGCTGGACGGGCACGGAACGCCGATCTCGTTGCGTTCGCGGGCCGTGCTGGCGACGTTGTGGCCGGTCAGCCGCGGGGCGAGGAACCTCCGCACGGTCGGAGCGGTCTGCGGATCTGTTTTGACCGCCGCGATCTCGCTGCGATACGCCCGCCGGATCGGAGACCTCCGTGCAGCGTTGATCGCCGTCAGCCCGGCCGGAAGCCGGGCCGCCGAAGCAGGCCGCCGCAGCAACTCGGCAGCCGCGTCATGCGCCTGCCCCGCCGTATCGGTGTCGCGCCCAGCGTGCTCGACCTCGGGCCGAGTCAAGGACTTCCTCATCGACCGGTTCGCGGGCAAGGCCTTCACCCCAGGCGGCTGCTGATTCTGAACCGGTAGGGTGCGGATCGTGGACGGGTTCGAGGGTTTTATGCGTACCGCGACAGGTCACGCTCCCTACCCGTACCAGGCGCGGCTGGCCGCCGAAGGGCTGCCCGAGCTGCTGAGCGCACCGACGGGTGCGGGTAAGAGCGTCGCGGGCGTGCTGCCCTGGCTCTACCGGCGGCTGGTCGCCGCACCGCAGAGTACGCCGCGCAGGCTGGTGTACGTGCTGCCACAGCACAGCCTCCACGATCAGCTGATCGAGCAGATCGGGCAGTGGCTGGACAGGCTCGGCTGCGCCGACGAGGTCGGCCTGCACCCGATCACGGACGGCGGCTGGCGGCGTCATCCCGAGCGGACTGCGATTCTCGTGGGCACCCATGACCTGATGCTGAGCCGTGCCCTGATGCGCGGGTTCGGCGACGCGACCGAGATGGCCCCCGTGTCGTACGCGCTGCTGCACACCGACACCCAGTGGGTCTTCGACGAGATGGACCTGCTCGGCCCCGCGCTGGCGGCGAGCGTCGAGCTCCAGCGGCTGCGGGACGAGGTCGGCACGCCTTCGCCGACCAGTACGATGTGGATGTCATCGGATGCGTCTCTGCCATCGGTCCGGCGGATCACCCGGCTGGACGTCGACCCCGCGAACTACATCGACGGGCTCGTCGGCGCGCTGACGGCCGCGCATGTCCCCGGCACCCAGACCATCGCCGTGCTCAACACGGTGGAGCGGGCGCGGGCGCTGTACGCAGCGCTGCGGGAGGCGGGACGGGACGTCCTGCTGATCCATCCGAGGTTCCGGGCCGCGGACCGTCGGCGTCTGCTTTCCGAGCTCGGCGAGACCGGGCACGACCGGATCGTCGTCTCGGCGCAGGCGCTGGAGGCCGGGATCGACGTCTCCAGCCGCACGCTCCTGACGGAGCTTGCCTCCGTGAGTTCGATCGTGCAGCGGGCAGGGCGCTGCAACCGCTACGGCGAGCACCCCGAGGGCGGGGACCTGCTCTGGTGCGAGCCGCCGACCGGCGGAGATCCTGACGTGGCTCGCTGGCTCCTGGATCCTGACGGGCCGCCGGTCCGTCCGGACACTGCGCCCCGTGAGGTCCTGCGTCTGCAGGACCTGCTGGAGCTGTTCGACACCGCCGACCCCGACACGGACGTCAGCCGCTGGATCTGCGACGCCGCCGACCTCACGATGATGGTCGCCTGGCGCGACGGCGAGCCCTCCGACGCCGATCCCGGCCCCGGCCGCGACGAGCTCTGCCAGGTCCCGCTCGCCGACCTGCAGCAGCGGGACCACGCCTGGGTCCGGGACCGGCTGGACGGCCGCTGGCGGCAGGCGGTGGCCGGGGACCTGCAGCCCGGCGCGACCGTGTTGCTGGAGGCCGAACACGGCGGCTACCTGCCGGACGAAGGCTGGGCCCCGCAGAGCCGCACCCCGGTGACGGCCTTGGCCCTGCCTGCCGGCACGCAGACCTTCGCCTGCACCAAGTGGGTCAGCCTCGACCAGCACCTCATGGAGACCGAGGAGGAGGCGCGCCTGCTCCTCGACGCCCTGCCCGGCCTGCCCGCCGAGCAGCGGGAGGCCGTGGCCCGGGCTGCCCGTTACCACGACCTCGGCAAATGCCACGAGGTGTTCCAGGAGATGCTGCGCGCAGGCGGCGGTGACTTCCCGGACGGCCTGCTGGCTAAGTCCGCAGCCCCCTACAACACGGGCCGCTCCCGCCGGCCGCACTTCAGGCACGAGCTGGTCAGCGCGCTGATCGTGCCGGACGGACAGCCGCTGATCAACTACCTGGTCGCAGCACACCACGGCAAGGTACGGATCACCGTGCGCCCGGCGGGGGAGGAGGCACCCTTGCTCATGGGCGTGCGCAACGGCGATCGTATCCCGCCGATCGAACTGTCCACCGGCGAGCGGTTCCCCGCCCAGTCCCTGCAGACCGATGTCTTCACGGTCGGCCCGTGGACCGAACGGGCGAAGACGCTGCGCGACGACCTCGGTCCCTTCCGGCTCGCCTACCTCGAGACCCTGGTTCGCGTTGCCGACTGGCGTTCCAGCGCCCGCCACGACGGCCCAGTCTCACCAGGTGACGGTGAACTCGGCCGGGGAGCTGGTGATGATTGTCGGCTTCCAGGGCGGGGCGTCGGCGGGCAGGACGAGATCCGGCGTGGGGAACGGGCTTAAAGGTCCTGGCAGGGGTCGAAGTGCGTGTAGCCACTCGTTGATCACGGTGACGTGGATCGTGGCGAGGAGGCAGACGGTGAACTTGTCGTTGCGAGCGGCCGTGACTCGGTTGCGTTTGAGCTGGTTGATGCCACATTCGACGGCGTGCCACTGCCGATACACGGCTGGGTCGAAGGCGGGGGGGCGTTCGCCTCGGGAGGTTTGGCTTTGCGGTGGGCGTCGTGGTCGATCTTCGGAATGCACGCCTTGATTGCGCGGCGGCGCAGCAGTTCCCGGTCGGCGCTGCAGGTGTAGTCCGGGTCGGCCAGGACGAGGTCCGGCCGGGTCCGAGGGCGGCACTTGGAGGGTGCGGGGGCACGCGGATGCTGGCAGGACACCTGCGAACTGACGGCTAACGCTCCGATGGCCGGCGGTCAGTGGCATCGACAGGGGTTTGCGGCCCTGGTCGCAGGCCAGGTGCAGCTTCGTCGTTCAACCCGCCGCGTGATCGGCCGAACGCGTGGTCCTCTGGCTGCCCGACCGTGTTGTGAGGGCAATCCATCGACGCAAACTCGGCCATGTGCGGAAAACGCTGTGACCGGCCACAATGCGGTAGCGACAGCTGCGAGGGGGAAGGCACAGAACATGAACGAGGCGACGAGCCAGCCGACCGAGACGACCGTGCCGCTACTGCCGTGCGTGTCCGCCGACGACACGCTGGCGTTCTACCAGGCGCTCGGCTTCCAGGTCACCTGGCGGCAGACCAAGCCGTACCTCTATCTTGCCTTCAAGTTGGGCGGCTTCGACCTGCACTTCAAGAATCCGCCGCAGGGGCTGGACCCCAGCGAGGAGAACAGCGGCGGCTGCCTGGTGCTGGTCGACGCGGTCGCGCCGTACCACGCCGCCTTCACCCAGGCGATGCGCCAGGCTTACGGCAAAGTGCTGGCCACCGGGCTGCCCCGGCTCACCCGCTACCGACCCGGCGCCAGCCGCTTCACCCTGATGGACCCGTCCGGCAACTCGATCGTCTTCATCCAGCGCGACGAACCGGAGGAGGTGGAGTACGGCGGCTCGAAGAAGCTCGAAGGGCTGGCACGGGTGCTCGACAACGCCCGGATTTACCGCGAGTTCAAGACCGACGACCGCGCAGCCTACCGCGCGCTCACCTCCGGGCTGCGCAAACACCGCGACCAGGCAGCGCCGATCGACCGGGCGCTGGCGTTGGCGGCGCTGATCGAGCTGGCGGTTGCCATGGGCGAACCCGCAAAGATCGAGACGTACGCCGCGGAGCTGCGGACCGTCCAACTCACCGAGTCGGAGCGCGAACGAGTCGACGCGGAGCTGCGCACCGCGGCAGACCTCGAGATCTGGCTGACCGCCGATCCGCCGGCGGACGGCCGATAAGCGTCTGGCATCCGGTACGAAGGGGTGCCCAACATCGTTCGGAGCACCCTGCTGCGCGTGCGCAACTTGTGCACAGTCAGAACGGTTCAAGTCGTTGAAATGCGCGATCTTCTTGCGGCAGCCGGTCCCGACCTGACTGGCGCAGGTGGGCAGCCAGCGCCTGGGCCGCCCACCTGCCATCGCGCTCAGCCGCTCAGCGCGGAGGTCGGCTCCAGGCGGCTGGCCCGTACAGCCGGGTACAAGCCGGCGAGCGCGCCGATGAGCAGTGCCGCACCCAGGCTGCCGCCGGTGGCCCAGGCGGGGACGAACACTGGCCAGTTCTGGCTGGAGGCGTACAGTCCGGCGGCGACGGTGCCCATGATCACGCCGCTGGCGCCGCCGAGGCCGGATAGCAGCAGTGATTCGGCCAGGAACTGCACGCGGATCTGGCCTCTGGTGGCGCCCAGTGCCCGGCGTAGCCCGATCTCGGCTCGTCGCTCCAGCACCGAGATCACCATGGTGTTGGCGATGCCGACCCCGCCGACGAGCAGCGCGACCATGCCGAGTCCGAGCAGGGTGCCGCTGAGTGTCGTGTCGGTGGCCTGTTTCGCGGCGAGTGCGTCGGAGGGCCGGGACACGCGGACGTGTTGGGGTGACTGCGGGTCGGCGGTCCGTCCGAGGACGTCACGGACGGCGTTGATCTGCTGTTCGTCGGCTCGTATGTATACGACGGTGGGGCGGCCGTCGAAGTCGAGGTAGGTGCGGGCGGCGTCCCAGCCGACCAGTGCGGCGGAGTCGAGGGCGGGTACGAGCGGGGCGGGGTGGAGGATGCCGACGACGATGAACCATTCGCTGCCCAGCCACAGGCGCAGGCCGGGTGCCGGGATGTCGAGGCGTCGGGCGGCGACGGAGCCGAGGACGACCGCCGGGTAGGTGGCGGTGGCGTGGGTGAACCAGTTGCCCTCGCCGACGGTCAGGCCGAGGGTGTCGAGCAGCCCGGATTCGGCGGCGAGGACTTCGACGCTGCTGGTTTCGGGGGCGGGTATGTGGTCGTTGCGGTAGACGGCGGCGGTGACCTTGCCGGTGGCGCTGACCGATACGACGGGCCCTATCCGTCCGATCATGGCGACGGATTCCTCGGGTAGTGATTCGGGGCGGCCGTTGCCGGCTTCGCCGGGTACGACGGTGAGCAGGTTGGTGCCGAGCTGTTGCAGTGTCTGGTCGAGGTGTGCGCGGCTGGAGGTGGTCACTCCGACGACTGACAGCATGGCGGCGATGCCGATCGCGATGCCGAGTGCGGACAGGAAAACGCGTAGGGGCCGGGCGCGTAGGCCGGCGACGCCGAGGCGGGCCAGGTCGGCGGGGTTGAGTCGAGCCGGGCGCAGTCTTCGTGTGGCTGGTGTGGTCATGCCGTCACCGCGACGGAGTCGTGGACGAGTCGGCCGTCGCGCAGGGTGATCTGCCGGGGCAGGTTCGCGGCGATCTGCTGGTCGTGGGTGATGACCACGACGGTGGTGCCGGCGTTGTTCAGGCCGCGTAGCAGCGACAGGACCGAGTCACCGGAGACCGAGTCGAGGTTGCCGGTGGGTTCGTCGGCCAGCAGCAGTGCCGGTTCGCCGATGACTGCGCGGGCGATCGCGGCCCGCTGCCGTTCGCCGCCGGATAGTTCGTGCGGCCGGTGGCCGAGCCGGTGGCCGAGTCCGACCCGTACGAGCTGCGCTTCGGCTCTGGCTTGGCGTCGGCGCATCGGCACTCCCGCATAGAGCAGCCCGTCGGCGACGGCGTCGAGGATCGGGACGCCGGCGGCGAGGTGGAACTGCTGGAACACGAATCCGATCTGCTGGGCGCGTAGGGCCGACACGGCACGGTCGTCGAGGCGGGCCACGTCGTGGCCTGCGATGCGGACCGAGCCGGCCGACGGCCGGTCCAGGGTGCCGATCAGGTGCAGCATCGTGGACTTGCCTGAGCCGGAGGGTCCGACGACCGCGGCGAGTTCGCCGTGACCGATGGTGAGGTCGATGTCGGCCAGCGCGGTGACGCCGCCGGGATAGGTTCGCGACACTGCGGTCAGCTGTACGAGAGGGCCGTCGGATTTGTCGGTGTGCTCGCTCATGCGGGGATCCCCACCGTCGTGCCGTTGTCGATGCCTGCGGCGCTGATCTCGACACGCCCGTCGGAGAACAGGCCGACTTGCACCGCCACGATGCGGGCGCGGTCGGTGACGACCTCGACGCCGTATCCGCCTTCGGCCAAGGCCAGCAGGGCGTTGACGGGAACGGTCAGGACGTCGCGGCGTTCTTGCACGATGTACCGGATGGTGACTCCGGCGCCGTTCTGGGTGCCGAGGGCTTGCTGCGCGGCGTACGCGATGGTGATGGTGACGTTGGCGCCGCTGCTTTCGGTGCCTGCCGCGGGTTGGGCGTCGGTCACGGTGGTGACCGTGCCCGGGGTGGGTGTGCCGCCGTGGGGCGACAGGTTGACTTTCGCGCCTGGCACGGCCCAGCCGGCCTTGGACCGGTCCGCGGTCGCGGTCACGACCCTGGTGCTGCCGGTGTACTGGAGGATGTCGCCGGTAGCCGACGCGCCGACCCGCACCAGCTGCGCGGAGATCCGTACCGGGCCCGACGCGTAGATCACCCGGTCGCGGTCGATGCTGCCGGTCTGCGGCAGGTCGAGGCTCTTCTGCCACCGCTTGACGGCGGTGGCCGTGGCGGGCGAGAACGTGTCGTCGACCTCGAAGCCGCGCAACCCGAGGGCGGCGAGGTTCTGCTCGAACTGCATGACGTCTGCGCCGACGACCCCGGCGCCCAGTGGCCGGTACATCGGCAGCGGCCCGTAGAGCAGCAGTACGGGTAGGTCGTCGGCGCGTAGCAGCTGCCCGCCGCGCCTGACGGTGGCACCCACGGCGGGCAGCCACGTCACGGTGCCTGTGGCGTTCGAGGTGACGGGGGTGGCCGGGCCGTAGCCGAGCGTTCCGGCGACGGTGATCGCTTCGACGAGGGTCTGGCGGGTCACCTTCGTCGTGGCCGCCGGGCCGGTGCGGCGGTCCGCGGGCGGGTCGCTGCCGCCACCGAGGCCCAGGGCAGCCGCCACCCCGACGGCCAGCAGCGCCAGCACGGCCACGCTGAGGCCCGTCGTCGCTGCGCGGGTGCGCCAGAACCGGGCGGTCATCCTTGGACGACCTTGGTCGGGTCGTACTCGGCTTTCGGTTTGCCTTCCAGCACCGGATCGCAGATCTGCAGGGCGCGCTGGTTGGCGTCATGCTCGGCCGGGGTCAGCTCGCCGCCGAGCCCGTCCAGCGGCCACTCGCCGTCGGGGCCCGGATCGGGCCAGGTGGGCATGCCGTTGTCGCGCATGCACTTGGCGTACTGGCGGCGGTATTCCAGCTGCTGTGGGGTCAGCGGCGGCAGCCTGGGCTCCAGCTCGGCCGGGATGGTGGCGTGCAGGTCGGCGCAGGCGCGCTGCGCGGCGACGAATCCGGGGTCGGTTTTGGGGATCTTCGCGCCCGCCAGGTAGGCGCCCAGGTCGACGTGACCCTTGGCGTCAGGGTCGGGGATGTTGTGTCCCTGCTTGCGCACGCAGCCGACCCACGCCCGCTGCGCGTCGACGTATCGGGTGAGCGCACTGGCAGCGGCAGTGGCGGTGGGCGCGGCCGGGGTTTCGGCCGAGGCGACGGTCGGCGAGGCCGGGGCGTCACCGCAGGCGGCCGTCCCGAGCAGCAGTAGGAGACCGGTTGCCGCAGCAGCGTTGCGGTGTTCTCGGGACATGACGGAGCCCTTCGGGAGGTGGGATGGGAGGTGCTGGTGTGGCGGGTCAGGACAGGGCCGGGACGGCCGGCGGCGCGTCGGTCCAGCCGGCCTGCAGGATCATCTGGTGCTGCTCCTTGACCGGCTGCGCGCCGTGGCCGCCGGTTGAGTTCGCCGAGTAGCTGCTGGCCAGCAGCAGGTGGGTCGCAGGGTCGACGACCAGCCGCCGGGACTCGGACACCTCAGTGCTTTGCTGGATCAGTTCGATACCGATCCCGGTACGTCCCAGGTCGTCGGTCACCTCGCCGGTGGCGCGCATCCCGGCGATGCCCGCCAGCACCGTGAACGCGGCCGCGCGTACCGCCGGCGGGGCCGGTACGTCCATGAGCAGTTGGCACATGGCGCCGAACAGCCGGCTGTCGGACCCGCGGGTGCCTGGAGCGAACCCGCCGCGGCCGGCCGCGATGCGGGCGGTGAACAGCTCCCGCAGCAGGCCGGCGTCGGTGGGCAGCGCTTCGACCTGCGCACGGTCGAAACCGCCGAGGTCGACCAGGACGTGTGCGGGGTTCAGCGGCCAGAGCGCGCCCTTGTCCGGTGCGGTGCTGCGGTGCACCGACCCGTTGTCGCCGGGCAGGTCCCAGCGGGTGGGTGAGCCGGCTTTGCGCCATGCCTGCTGGTCGGCTTCGCTGCGGGGCCGGGAGCCGAGGTTGCGGCGCCCGGTCCAGCTGGGATCGGCTGGGTCACGGGCGATCCACTGCTCTTCGGCGTTGCGGTCGACGATGTAGTAGTAGTCGGGGGCTTGGCCGACTTTGAGCGGACCGGAGTGGACGAGTCGGCGCACGCGCCAGTACCGGCCGGTTCCGGCTTCCGCGGTGGCGGCCTGGTGCGCTGCGGCCAGCAGGATGCCGCGGGCCGAGAGGTCCGGCGGCTGCGGGCCGGGGGCGGGGCGGGGACCGGGCGGGGCGACGGCCAGCGCGAAAGCAGCGATGCCTGCCATCGCGAAAGCAGCGGCCAGCAGCCGGCGCCGCGGCCGGCGGGCCGGTTGCGGCGCGACGAGGGCGGCGTTCAGCCGGCTGCGGGCTTGTCCGGTGGCCCGCGCCGACGGCGGCGGGGCGTTGAAGACCTCGCGGATCAGGTTCAGGTCGTCCATCAGGTGCTCCTCCTGTCCTCTGCTCGGGTGTCGTCACGGGTGGGGTCGACCCCACCCAGCGCGGTGCGGACCGTCTTACGGGCGCGGCTCAGGCGTGAGGCGACCGTGCCCTCGGGGATGTCCAGGGCCCGGGCGACCTCGGGGTAGCTCAGTTCGGCCAGCGCGACGAGTAGCAGCACGTCGCGATCGCGGCGTTTCAACGAGCGCAGGGCTGCGGCCAGGTCACGCTGGACGCCGTGGGCGGCGACGCGGGCGAGGATGCGGGTGTCGTCATCGTGATCGCCGGCGCGGGCCCGGTCGGCGGCGTCGGTGCGCGCCAGCGCCCGGTACTTGCGTTCCTCGTCTCGGTGGTGGCGGCGGATCAGGTTCGTGGCGATGCCGTACAGCCAGGCGCGTACATGACCGCCGTCACCGTGGAAACGGGCCCGGCTCCGGAACGCGATCAGGAACGTCTCGGCGGCCAGGTCGTCGGCGTGCGCGGTGCTGAGCCGTCCGGCGACGTAGCGGTAGATCTCGCTGTGGTAGGCGTCGAACAGCTGCGCGAACACCTCCGGGTGGCTACGGGATTCGCGCAGGACGGCTTCGTCGGACATGCCGGGCACGGCTTGCTCGATCAGCACCTGACGTTCGTCCCTCCTCGGCGGTCGGTGTGACGTCTTCCACCACGTGAATGCCCGATCCTGCCGGGGCCCTTCACGGCCGCCGCACCGGCCGGTGGGTGAGGATTTGTTCGAGTACCGCGTGGGAGCCGTGCGTTCGCCGCGGCACTGGTCGCCGTGGCGAAGGCCGGTCATCGGCGGGCTTATCGGCCGTGGTGCCCGAGCCGGGGATGTGGATCCCGTTCGACTGGGGTTCCGTGGCGGTCATCGCCGGCCGGTGGACGAGCCTGTTCTGCGTGTGGTTGTCCTGGTCGCGGTTCCGGGCCGTGCTGCTGGTCTGGGGCCAGAGCCTGTCGACACTGGTCGTGTGTCTGGACGCGACGCTGCGCCGCATCGGCGGCTCGGGCTGTGTGACCGCATGCCCTGCATGTGTGCGTGGCGGTGCCTCATGGCGGAGCGTTATCCGCATGCCGTCGCTGAATGATTGCGCCGTGCGCGCGGCCATGCATGGCACGGAGGAGGCCGGTCGTGGGTCGGACCTGTCGATGTTGCGTGTACCCCGGACGGGCGGAAATTGGTTCTCGGACATGCCGATCCTCCGGCGTTTGTTCGGGTTGGTCATACGCTGGGAGATCGAGCGAGCATTCGGTGGTCCAGGACGCCTGCTTCGCCATCGGGCCGCCGAGAAGCAATGCCGGTTGCCGGATTCCGTGGCGTTGATCGCCCGGATCATGCTGCACCGGCTCTCCCGCTGCGTCCGTAGTACTGGAGATCGGCGCCTGGCCGAGATTGTTCGCGCCGATGGCGGATCGTGAACGGGCGGTGGTCATGTCTACAGTCTCAGCCGTGGAGCGAACGCAGGTAGTGATACATCGGCCGGTGAACGGTTCCGAGCCGGTGCGGGTGGGCACGGTGCTTTCCCGCGCCGAAGGGAAGCTGAACAGGTACCTGGTGCGCTGGGGCGACGGCGAGGAGGAGGTCATCACCGCGGGTAACCGCGTGGTGGTTGTCGCCCGTGACTCCCTGCGGCATCTGTACCTTGTCGATCCTGCGGCACTGGCCGCGCAGTTCGCGGCGGACCCGAAGGCAATCGTGCTGCGGCTGCTGCGGGAGAGCCTCAGCCCACTGACGGCCGGCGGGGCACGTAGCCAGCTGGAGGCATACGGGCTCCCGGCGCAGGCCGTGGCGGACGCGTGGAGTGCGGCACAACGCGGCTTCGCTGCCATCCCGAATGTGGCGGCTTCGGGTAAGGGCAGCGGCCGCACGTACAAGTGGGTCGACATGGCGCGACCCGCGGCGACCGCGAAGGGTGATCACCCTGGAGGTCACTCGGCACCGGCGACTGCCGCAGGGGTGGCGCCTTCCGACATCGAGGGGGCGGCGCCGGCTGCAGAGGTGGCGCCTCCGGACGCCGAGGAGGCCGCACCGGCGTCAGCCGCAGAGCTGGCGCCTCCGGACACCGATGAGGCCGCACCAGCGCCCGCCGCGGAGGTGGCGACTCCGGACGCCGAGGCGGCGACGGTCGCACCGCCAGCCGTCGTGGCGCCCGCTGCCGAGGTCGCGCCGAGGGCGTTGTCGGGCTCCTTGGCCGAAGTGCTCGCCGAGGCGATCGGAGTCGAGAACGCCGACGTCAGTGACCTGGTCCGGCACCCGCTGAGGACTGGCGCGCGGATGAGCGGGCTGTCCAAGGCGGTGATCGCCTCGCTGCTGGCGTCCCCGCATCACCGGCCGATATCGGTGCTGCTGCTGGCGCTACCCAAGCACGACGACATGATCGACGGCGCTGACCTGCCGCCGGCCGACGAGGCCGTCGTCGAGTCGCTTCTCGCGGGCGCGTCGGCTGAGATCTCGGCGCAGCGGGAACCGGACCCGGCGTGCCGCACGGCGGCGGCCTGGCTGATACGCCGGGTGTCGGCGCGGGTGGCTGTGCCGGGACTCGGTTCGCTCGTCCAAGTGGCCGGCTTCGTCGCGGACGGCCGGCAGCCGGATGCGGCGGCGTTGGAAGCGGCGGCAGGTGCGCTGGCGCGCCTGCTGCCACAGGTTCCGCCGGAGGGCCGGGCATCGGTCGACCTGCAGGGCGTCGCCGCGGTGGTGGCCTGCCTGCCATGGACGGTGAAGGGACCGCGGGCCGCCGTGGTCGCAGCGGCGGGTCGGCTCGCACCGGAGCAGGTCACCGCCCGGATGTGGTGGGCCGGGGCGTCACTGCGGGACCTCGTTGCGTGCGCTGCGGGTCCGCTGGGGGCCGTCACCTCGCAGGCGGCCGTCGCCGAGCAGGTCTTGGCGCCGCTGGTGGGCCGGGAGCTGTCCACGGTGGCCACCCGCACCGGGCTGGCGTTCCTGCTCGGGCTGCCACGTGAGTTCGCGGCTCAACTTCCGGCGGACAGTGTTGCCGAGGCGCTTCGCCGGGTGGCGGCAGATGAACCTGTCGCACGCGGATGGGTTCAGGCGTTGTCCGGCCAGACCCGGATCACAGCTCTCGAAGGTGAGCTCGCCAGGGCGCGCGCCGAGGCCGCAGCGGCACTCGACACGGCCATGGCCGCAGAGGCCAAGGAGCGCGAGCTCGCCGAGCGCTACGGCCGGTTGGAGGAGACGGTGCGCGCGCAGCACGCGCACGCGGTGAAGCTGCGGGCGTCGCAGGAGCGGCAGGTCAGAATCGACGTGGTGCGTGCGCTGGCCGCGCTGGCCGCCGAGGTGGAGGAGCTGGCGGTCAACGGCTCGGACGCTCGCGTACTCGTCGAGCGGGTGCGCGGTCTGGTCGCTGCGCAAGACCTCGAAGCGGTGGGTGCCGTCGGCGAAAGAGCGGCTTTCGACCGGCAGACGCATGAGGCGCTTCTCGACCCTCCGGAGGCTGGTTCGCCAGTGGATGTTGTCCGTCCAGGCTATTGGTGGCGGACTTCCGGCGAGTCCATTCTGGTGGCCAAGGCACTGGTGGTGGCGACTGGGGGAGTTTGATGACGGGCACCGGCGGGCACGCGATCGGCATCGACTTCGGAACATCGACCTCGCTGGTGGCGGAGAAGTTCGGCGGCCTGCCGGTGGAGATCGCCTCGCTGGGTCGCTCCACTCGCTCGTTCCCTTCGCTGGCCGGCTACCGGGGCGAGGCGTTGCTGGTCGGGGAGGACGCAGACGGGCTGCCCATCGGCCAGGTCGTCCGCTCCGTCAAGCGAGCCATCACCGACGATCTCGACGTCCTTGCGGTCTCGTCGGCGTCCGGAACCCGCGAGGTCAGCGCCGATGATGTGATCATCGCTGTGCTGTCCGAGATCGGCAGTCGGGCCGCGGCCGCCGGACAGCCGTTGCCTTCCGGTGGCGACGTACGGCTGGGGTGCCCGGCGATGTGGACCGGACCCCAGCGGCGGCGGCTGCTCGACCTGGCCGCCAAGGCGGACCTGCCCGTCGACGGCTCGACGCTGGTCGACGAACCGATCGCGGCGGGAGTCGCGTGGGTGACCCATCGCTACCTCGCCTACGGAGAGCACCCGACGGGCCGCCTGCTGGTCTTCGACATGGGCGGCGGCACGCTCGATATCGCGGTGCTCGACATCGAGGGCGGCTCGCGGCCGGAGATCTCGGTGCTGGCCTCGCTGGGCACCGCTATGGCCGGGGACAGCCTGGACCAGGCCATTGCGGCGGACCTCGCTGCCGGCCTGGCCGAACGGGGGGTCGACGTGGCGGCCCTGCCGGTGCCGCCGGAGCTGGTGGCGGCGCACCTGCTGCGGGCTGCTCGGGAGGCGAAGGTGAGGCTGTCGCAGGCGCCTTCGCATTCGGTCGTGCTGCCCCGCACACTCGGGGAGCTGCCCGTGCTGGTCTACTCCCGCGAGCAGCTGGAGGAGGCGTTCCGGCCGCAGATGGACGTGGCTGAGCAGCTGGTGTGGGCGGCGCTGCGGGCGGCGCTGCTGACCGTACGCGGCAGCGGGTCGCCGGACGAACTGCGCCGCCGCGGCGCTGCCGAGCTCGTCAAGGACATCAACTACGTGCTGCTCGCCGGGGGGATGAGCCGTATTCCGTACGTCGAGCGGCGCATCGGGGCGCTGTTCCCGCATGCCCAGGTCTTCGACAACGCCGGCGTGGCCCCCGATGAGGCGATCGTCGCCGGGCTCGCCGACACCGGCGGCTACGAGCGGCTCAACCTGCACCGCCCAGGCTTTGACTTCGTCTTGGAGTGGCAGGAGCACGGCCTCGTCCAGCAGCACACCGTCTACCCCGCGTATACGCCGTTCTACGAGCCGTGGGAGGTGCTCAGCGGTCGTTCGCATCTCGGCTTCGAGTGGCGTGCGCGCGAGGCCGACCTGCCCTGGCGGGGCGTGGGGGTGCTCCGGGTGCAGTCCATGTCAGGCGAGCGTCTGGAGCTGATGTTCAACGGGCAGCAGATGGACGGACTGAGCCTGCGCATGGGCAGGGACATGATGGTCAAGCTTTACTGCAACGGCCAGGTCCTGGTCCAGGACGGGACAGGACAGGCCTACCACCTGAGGGTCGACAGCTGGCCGGTGATCCGCGGCCGGGACCACGCCCGGCTGGTGCTGTCCAGTCTCGACAGCCAGGCGCCCGTCGCGCTCGTGCCGTGGTATCACAACAAGGAGTACGCGCCGCCGGCGTTCCAGGTGCAGTAGGGCAGCGTGCTCACTGAGCAGGTCCGGTGAGCACCACGGCGACAGGTGTCAGCGAGATGCTCAGCTCCTTGCGGCCGAGCAGCTTTCCTTTGATCCCCTGGCGCTGTGTCTGCAGGTTGCGCAGCCGGCCGTCATGAAGGCGAATGATGCTGTCAGCCTGCTTTTCAACGGTCGCGCGTAGGAGGAGCAGGGCCGTCTTGCGGATCTGCAGGTCCAGCGAGCTTTCGCCGGCCCGGATCCGGCCGTCCACCAGTGCCGTGTTCTCCTGCCCGCGGGTCTGCTCGACGGCCTGCTGCCGCAGGAAAGCGCAGCGCTGCGCAGCCTGCCAGGCGCGCTGGACGCCGGCTGGGGTGGCGGGCAGCCCGTCGGTCAGGGTTCCTTCGGCGAGCGCGGTCAGCAGGGTGGTGCCGACTTCGTGGTCTTCCTCCAAAGTCGTCAGGTCGACTGCGGTGGCCCAGAGTTCAAGCATCGGCCGTAGGCCGGTCGTCTCGGCGAGGTCGACGGTGACCAGGTAGTGCCGGCCTGCCGGTAGGCCTGGCACCGAGACCGTGCCGAAGCGTTTCAGGTCGAGCGGGTCGCCGGTGAGGTCTTCGAGTGCGAGTTTGACCAGCGGGTGGCGGCTGGATAGCAGTTCGACGTCGTACCTGCTGGCGGTGTCCGGTCGCAACGTGCACTCCAGCGGGGCCTGGTCCTGCAGCCGCGCGGCGAGTTTGGTGAGGGTGAGCCGGCTGCCGCCCTCGGGAATCGCACTGCGTCGTAGTCGGTCGGCGAGCAGGTCGGAGCCGATGATGTGGAAGATGCCGTGCTTGTCCGGCTTGCGGCGTCGCCCGCCGAGGCGGCTGAACATGCTGTCGAGCATCCGCTCGATTTCGGTGGCTCCGATGAAGCGGCCGTGGCTGGGGCCGGCGTCGGTGAAGCCGTCGATGAGCATGTTGTCGATGCCGGCGAGTTGCGCCTGCGACGCGCGCAGCTGTTCGATGTCGTGCGAGCGTTGTTTGAGGCCGATGGCTATCCGCTCGGTCTCCTGGTGGCGTTCGGTGTCGCTGAGCGTTGGGTCGAGCAGGCGTTTGGTGATGTCGCTCAGCTCGTTGCGGAGAATCGGCTCGAGCTCTCCGATGGAGCTCTGGAAAAGGTCGATGCGGTCGTAGAGGCGCTGGAAGATGTCGGTCTCGATGGTGCCCGGCACGCGCATGTTGTAGATGAAGATCTTCTCGTGCTGTTGCCCGAAGCGGTCGAGGCGTCCGATACGCTGCTCGACGCGCATGGGGTTCCAGGGCAGGTCGTAGTTGACCAGGACGTTGCAGAACTCGAAGTCCAGTCCTTCGGCGCCGACCTCGCTCAGCAGCAGGATTTCGAAGTCGCCGTTGCGGAAGTCCCGCATGATCTGCTGCCGGTCGTCCATGTTCACGCTGCCGTCCATCACCCGGACGTCGAAGTGCTCCCGCAGTCGTCTGGCGAGGTAGGCCAGCGTGCGCCGGAAGAACGAGAAGATCATGACCTGGCGCATGCCGCTGTCGCGGATCCGCAGCAGCTCCTGCAGTAGGCGGTCGTACTTGGTGTCCACCGCCAGGCGCCGGGTCAGGGGAGGTCTGCCTTCCAGGCCGGACAGGTCCAGCGGGGCGCCGCTGTCGTCGAGGTCGACTTCGTCCAGGTCGGCCTCGCGGAGGAAGAGTTCGGGACTGCGTTCGCGTAGCAGCTGCTGGGATGCCGGGATGCAGCTGGCCGCCTGGCGCAGTGGCATCTGCATGGCGAAGCCGGGCGGTGTGCCCAGGTCCAGTGCCTTGTCCATGTACCAGCTGTAGACCGCGTCGTAGTAGGCCTGCTCGGCTTCCGTCCAGGTCACGTCGATGGCGCGCGGTTCACGGATCGCCTTGGCCTCGTGCAGGTCGGCCTTGCGGGTGCGGGTGAGCACACCGCCCAGGACGTTCAGGTCGGCCAGCAGCCGGCGTGCCCGTGCGAGCTCGTCGTGGTCGAGGGGCCGGTCGACGTCGAAGATGCGGCGCAGCAGACCGTAGTCGGGCCGGTCCGTCACGGTCGGCCCGAATTCCATGCCGTTCAGGTCGTCGAGGCGGGCCAGCAGCTTGCGCGGCGCGGTGCGTCCGACGTCCATCAGGGAGCGGGCCACGTCGTTGAGGACTTCGTTGGGCTCCAGCTGGCCGGTGAAGACTTCCTTGTCGTTGAAGCTGCGCTCGTCGAGCAGGTTCAACAGGTTGAACAGGTCGTCGTTGCCGAGGTTCAGGGGGGTCGCCGACAGGAAGACCAGGTAGTCGGACCAGTCGGCGAGCAGCTGACCGAGCTGGTGGGACCTGCTGGTGCGGTTGCGCAGGTAGTGGGCCTCGTCGACGATCACCAGGTCGAACCGGGGGCTCACCTTCGTAAGGTTTTCGAGCACACCCCCGGCAGCACGCAGCGACTCGAGCGAGATCACGCCATGGATCTGCGCGGGGTCGCCGTCTTCCAGCCGCTGGGCGAGATCGGCGAGATGCGACGGACGCAGCAGGTCCAGCCTGCGGTCGAACCGCCGTTCCATCTCCGATTTCCATTTCAGGGTCAGCACCGCCGGCGCCACGACCAGGACCCGTTCCAGCGCGGCGCGCTGCTCCAGCTCGCTCCAGATCAGGCCCGCTTCGATGGTCTTGCCCAGGCCGACCTCGTCGGCGATCAGGATCCGTCCGGACGAACCAGTGAGGATCTTGAGCACCGGCTTGAACTGGTACGACCGGAACACCGTCTTGCTGGAAGCGAACGAGTAGAGCGTGTCGGTCAGCGGATGCGACAGCTTCGTCCATGTCAGGGTCAGTGAAAGGTCCGCGGCGCCGACCGGGTCCTGGGACAGCCAGAACTCGGGGTCGCGGGGATCGCCGACCTCAAGGTGCAGTGCCTGCTCGCTGTAGGTTTTGATCTCTCCTTGGACGTCGACGTGGTACCGGTAGCCGTCGCCCACCGCTGTGACGCGCTTGACCCGCCCGACGTGGCTGGCGCCTCTGGCGCGCACCATGTCCAGTGGCTTGAACCTGGCCCGGCCCGCGAAGGGTCCCGCCTCGCCCCATAGCTGCTCATGCAGTAGGTAGGCGGCCACCAGGTGGCTGTCCTCGGTGTGCTTGCGACGTGCGCTGTCGGTGCCGCGTGGCTGCCTGCCGGAGCCGGCGATCAGCACATGCCAGATGCCCCCGTGCGCGAACGCGTACGTGCCGCGGTGCAGCATCGAGACGAAAGGGCTGGTCTCCACCGAACGTGTCTCGGCTGCGGCTGCGCTGATCACGTCGCGGTCGTCGTCGGGCACGTTGCCGACGACGAGGCAGGTGGCGGGCTTGAGCGCCCCGAGCCAGCCGTATGCCAGGTGCGGCGGCTCGTAGCGCAGGTCATCCATCGTGTTTGTCCCGTCGAGATATCGGCCCTTGCCACGCTTTGCGGCTTTCCTGCCATGGAGTGTCGCCGCCCTCGTGCGGCCTGGGCACCGGCTGTAAGGACGACACGGACTGGCGGTCAGGACAGTGGCGGCGTCATCCTCGCGGGCTATGGCAGCGCTGGGCGGCTAAGAGGACCGCCTGGTGAGCAGCATGCAGCGGGTCAGGCGGTCGCCGACATTCTTGGTCAGCCGTTTGAGCCCCAACGTCTCCAGCGTCACCCGGAACAGGATTTCCGCATTGTCCCAGCCGTGAGTCGCGGCGACCGTTTCCAGCAGCGCGGCGACCTCGGCAGGAGGCACGTCGTCCAGCGCGCGCGGGCCGAGCCGGCGTACCTGCACGCTGGGCTGGGATGCCAGCCGGTACGTGCGTGGCTTGTTCCCGGCCTCACGCAGCGGGTTCTCCTCCACCAGCGTGCCGCGGCGCACCGCGAGCGTGATTGCCGAGTTCAGCGCGCTGGCGATGGACTTGCCCACCCGCTGGCCACCGGAACTGCGCACGTAGGCGGTGTGGATGCGGTCGCCGAGCACTGGTCCTTCGGCCGTGACGATCGCGACGATCCCGTCGATCAAGTCCTGTTTGGATGCATCTACCGGTGACCGGACGCTGCCGAGGAACTCGTGGTAGGCGGGCAGGGTGCTGGGCTGTTCTGCGACGGGCGCGACCATGGCCGGGTCCGGTTCTGGGTCGGCCTGCGTCGTCTCCAGTAGCACCGCTTCCACCTCGGGCCCGAGATCGATCTCGATGGTGGTCACCGCGTCGAGTACCTGGGTGTCGGTCATCGGGGTGGTTGCCGGGACGGTGCCGAGCAGGAAGGTGCCGGGCACGGCGGCCATGACCGGGGTGGTGTCAAGGGCGGAGGTTTCCTGCCGGCCGGTGTCGGGCGGCGAGGCGTCGCCGATACCGGGCTCTGCGGGCAGCGCGTCGGGCTTTTCCGCCTCGATGACCTCGGCGTCGTGGGTGCCGGTGGCTGTCGGGGAGGGATCGGCTAATCCGGCTGCGGTCTGGTCACCGATCGGCTCCTCGGCGGCGGAGGTCCATCCGGACGGGTGGATGTCCAGCTCACGCAGGGTCGCCCAGAGGTCGGCCAGTGCAGCCGGCTCATCGACGTAGAACGCGGATTCGCGGATGCGGAAGAAGCGCCAGCCGCAACGTTCCAGGTTGCGCTGGCGGGCCAGGTCGCGTTCGTAGGCGTCCGGGCCGTGCCAGGCGTCGCCGTCGCACTCGACCGCCAGGCGCGCCTTGCCGCCGACGACCACCAGGTCGATGCGGTACGAGTCGACCTGGTACTGCGGTAGCACCGTGTACCCGCGGTCGACGAGCCGGTTGTAGACGCGCTGCTCGAACAGCGAGTCGAACGGCTCCACCCGGCGGTCGTGCGGCGCGCCGCCGCAGATCGCCGCCGGCATCGCCGACGAGGCTCGGCCGGCCACGCCGTAGCAGTAGTCGAGCAGCTGGAAGCGCATGTCCTCCGGGTTGCCGACGTCGGACAGCCGGACCGAGTGGAACAGCCACATCTGGTCCTTGGCCCGCGACGCGGCGACGTTGTAGCGCTTGACGTAGTCGTCGCGGGTCAGCGAGATCAGCGTCCGTCCTGGTTCGATGGCGGCGACCATCGACAGGAACACCACGTCGCGTTCGGAGCCCTGGAAGTCGGCCGAGTCGCCGCAGCGCAGGTCGCGTGCTGCCCACTCGGCGGGCGGGATGCGCTCGAGCAGTTGCTTCTCGATCGCGGCCGCCTGCGCTTTGCCCAGCAGTGAGATGACGCCGAAGGTCAGCCCGTCGTAGCGCGGGTCGGCGATGCATTTTTCGATCTGGTCGACGATCGCGTCGGCTTCGGCGGGGTTGACTTTGTTGGTGGTGCCGCGTACGTACCCGTCGGGGACCAGCACCGGTTTGATCGGCTCGAGGCGGTCGGCGCCGTACTGGCGTACCGGCTGCAGGCGGATGCCGTCGGGTTCGTAGGCGATGCGGTTGGAGAAGCCGATGATCTCCGGTACGCAGCGACGGTGCTCGACCAGGGTGAGCAGGCCGCTGAACCGCATGCGTGCCTCGTCGAACAGGCTGCGCTGCGGGTCCTGCCAGGACGAGCGGTACGGGTCGTCGTGGATGTACTGGCCGGCCAGCGCCCGCAGTGCCGCCTGGTCGACACCGACCGCGGACGGGGAGATCTGCTTGTCGTCGCCGATCACCACGATCTTCGGGGCGAGGTACTGCAGGAACGTGGCTTCCAGGCTCGCCTGCGAGGCCTCGTCGACCACGACGACGTCGAACATGTCCGGGTGGATCTCGAGCTGCTCGGCGATGCGGTAGATCGGCATGATCCAGACCGGCACCGAGGGGCGGCACTTGTCCATCGCCTGGCGGATCTCGGCCCGCTGCTGCGGGGCGTAGTTGCCGGTGCCCTTGCCGAGCCGCCGCACCAGGTAGGCGTAGTGCTCCAGGTTGGCCCGCGAGCGGCCGGTGAGCCGACCGGGGGAGACCGCGTGGCTCCATGCCCGTTCCGCGGCGAGCTGCTCGACCGTGTGGTGGATGCGCTGTTCGATCCGGTGGATGTCGGCTTGCAGGGCGTTGACGTCGGTGTTGTCGTGTTCGCGCAGCCACGCCTGGGCCCGCGCCCACGCCCACGCCTGCCCGAATGTGGCGAGGCGCTGCGGCCACGCCTGCTCGCCGGGCTCGGCGGTGATGGCGCGGTGCAGGTCGGGGGCGGCCTGCTCCAGACGGGCCGACAGCGCGTCACGTCGTGCGCAGGACTCGCGCACCTCGGTGAGCCGGGTCAGCCGGGCGTGGGCGGAACCGTAGGAGTTGACGTCGCGGTCGCGGACGGCCTGCAGGGTGAGGCGTGCGATGTCGGCGGCGTCTTCCCACTGCGCGACCTCGTAGACCGCGACGTCCAGCCGTGACAGCGGCGCGGACGCCGCGGACAGTGCGTCGGCGGCGGTGGCCGCGTCGGCGAGCGCGGCGTATTCGCGCAGCGAGGTGATGTCGTTCCAGTCGGGCCGCGGCAGTTGCGCCTGGGCGAACCGGCGGTCTTCGGCGTCGAGTGCGGCCCCGAGGGCTTGCGCCTTGCGTAGCTGTTCGAGTTCGGTGTGGTGCCACTGCAGGCGTTCGGCGAGGGTGTCTTCGTCGGGGATGACGGTGTCGCTGGGCCAGGCCCGGTCGAGGGCGGTGACTGCACGGTGTGCTTGTGCCCAGAGCAGGAACGCCTGCAGCTGGGTGGCGGTGGTCGGCGCGATGCCGTTGACGCGGACCTGGTCGAACAGGGGCTGTGCTTGCTTGAGGAGCTGCGGGGCGAGGATGCCGAGTTTGGGGGTGCCGTCGGCGCTGGTCTTGATCGTCCGGTCGCCGGACACATAGCCGGCCAGTGCCCTGGCCAGCGGTTCGAGTGGCCCGGGGTCCGCGGCGGTGACCGTGACCTGGGTGAGGTGGCCGAGCGCGGCCAGGGGTGCGGCTGCGGTGTCGACGAGCTGCTGGATGGTGTCGGCGCGGGCCTGCCAGATGGCGCCGCGGCCCGAGCGCACGTCGGCCAGCGCCTGCGGCATCCAGGTCTCGGTGCGGCGGGACAGCTCCTCGAGCCGGTCGGCGAGTTCGCGCAGGACCCGCTGGAATTCGCGGCGTGAACCGTCGGGCAGTCGGCCGACGACGGCGTACCCGGGGTGGGTGCGGTGCCGGTCGTGGTGTCCGTATCTGGCCCGTGCGCCGGCTTCGTCGGCGATCAGCTGCGCGAACGCGTCCGGGGTGGGGATGGTGGCGAGGTCGGGCAGGCGGCGATGCGATGCGGGTTCGTCGGCGGTGAGTGCGGCGTCGCGCAGCATCGCGTGCCAGGCGGTGATCTCGTCGCCGGTCAGCGGGACCGGCGTCTGCGTGCCGACCTGCGCGTATTCGGTGAGCCAGTTATGGGCTGCGGCTTGGGCGTAGTGCTGCTGGGCGATGGCGGCCTGTGTGCCGCGGTAGCCGTCGAGGTCGTATTCGGCGACGTCGTGGGCGCGGGCGTCGATCAGCTGCCGGTGTACGGCGGCTCGGCGGCGGCGCAGCTCGTCGATGTCGGCGAGGTGACCGGCGATGGCGCCGGCGGAGCGCTGCGGGTCGTGGTCGGCGGCGGTGGCCGCGATCCGCTCCACGGCGACCTTCAGGTCGGCCATGTCCTCGCGGGAGGTGCCCACGACTGACACCGATAGCGGCTTGAACGCGGCGGGCAGCTTGTTGCGTACCTCCCGCAGCGCCCGGTCGGTGTGGGCGGTGACCAGGACCCGCTTGCCCTGCGCCAGCAGGTGGGCCAGCAGTGCGGCGGCGGTGTGCGTCTTGCCGGTGCCGGGCGGGCCCTGGACCAGGGTCTGCGCCCGGCTGTCGACGTGGGAGATGATGCGCCGCTGCACGTCGTTTACCGGCAGCGGAAGGAAATGCTCGTCGTCGATTTGGATGACGGCGCCGTCTTGGCGGTCGGCGGTCACCGCCGGACGGTGGTCGGGGTCGACTAGCGGCAGCACCCCGTCGGGGACGGTTGCCGCCGCGGACAGCTGCTCGACGATGGTGCGGAAGATGTCGACGATGCCCTGCTGGGAGCGTTTGCGCAGGATGAGCGCGGGCGCGAAGGCCGCGGCGGCCCGCGCGCCGACGGCGGGCTGCTCGTCGCCGTCGTCGTACTCTGCGTCGGGGTCCATGGTGTGCACCAGGCTGCGGGCCAGCGCGCCGACCGCATCGCAGTGCAGCGGATGCTCTTCGGCCTGTTGGGCGCGGGCCCGGACCTCGTTGAGGTTGCGGGCGTTGACCAGGCTCGGGTCGAGCATGTCGACCTCGACCCGTAGTGTGTCGCCGGTTTCGGCCCGTTCGACGGTCAGCCGGCCGGTGTCGTCGTTGAGCCTGATCACCGCGGGCACCGTCAGCAGGTGGCGTTTGACGGCAGGGTGGCCGTTCGGGGGCAGCCAGCCCAGGCAGGCCACCCCCAGCACGAGTTCGAGCTCTTCGGGGTTGCCGGAGGCGGCCACGTGCATCGTGAACAGTTTCCGGTAGAACTCGCGCACGTGCTCGTCGCGGCGCTCGGTGTCGGCCCAGTCCTGCCAGCGTGTGAGCCAGGCGTCCAGGTCGGCGCGTACGTCGGGCAGCTCGTTGAGCTGCAGGTGCACCGAGCGCAGCGTTCCGGGCTCGGCTTCGGGCTCGTCATCCGGGTCTGGTTCGCCGGGCGCGGTGAAGTCTTCGGGCACGGTGGGGCTGTCGGCGGGCACGGTCACGGTGTCACGCAGGGCCGGTGGCCGCTGCGCGTCGTCGATAGGCCCGTTGAGCCACGGCGCCAGCTCCGCGGGTACCGAGGGCGGCGCTGGGCGGGGCACCCGGTCGAGGGTGAGCAGTGGCGCCTCGGGCATCGGGTCGCCGTTGCGGTGCGCGACCCGCACGCCATGGTGCACGGGCAGGGTGCCCAGCCACAGCGATGACTGGTACGAGTCGACCGAGCGGATCGGGGTGTTCTTCAGGCCGGCCGCCGCGCCGAGGAAGGTGAACAGCCGGACCGCGCGGTCGACCATCGGATCCACGATGTCGATGGCCTGCTCGTGGTCGGTCTCGTTCATGTAGTTTTCGTCCCCCGGTGCGTGTGTCGTCGTCGAACCGGCGGAGCATAACCGCGGTCTTGCGCGGTATCGCGCGGACATAACGGTGTGCAGGAAAGTAGGCACGCCCGGTTGACCCGGTCTGCCACGTCAGTGCCTGCCTGGATTATGCGGTCGGCTGGACGCTCCGACTGATCAGCTACTTGACCTGGACCGATTGCGCCGGCGATCCACCGGAATGTGGACCATCCGCTCGCGTCCTGGCAGGACAGGGCCGCCCGCGAGGCCAACGCTGTTGCCCCGGCGTTTGAGCAATAACCAGCTCAGCGCTGGTGGAAGCGCGCCGAAGGAATGGTTGTCGAAGCCTCGCGAATTAGCAGCCGTAGACTTCTTGACATGGACGACCTGACTCTGGACCGGCTGATCGCGGACACCCTCGTCGAAGAATTCGACTGGGACGAGGAGCAGGCCCAGGATGCGGTGGCCGCATGGCGCGACAGCGGGTCAGATGGCGGCTGGGACGCTGCCGCCATTGCCGAGAGCATCCACCGAGCAGCCGAAGATGAGGACTGACTGTCAGTCGCTTCCACCACGCTGAGCTCGCTATGTAACGGCCCTCAGGTCGTTGCATGCGGTGTCGCCACTGCCTGTGCGGACATGCCCCGTTCGAGTCGCCTATGGTGCCCACGTCGAGGAGTCGATGGTGCCGTCCGGCTTCATGAAGGCGATGTGGATGACTGCGGCTGCGCGACTGTTGGCGGTCCGCAGAGCGAGGTCGCGATAGCGGGCGTAGTCGGGCAGCACCATCAGCGATTCGAAGTGCGAATTCGAGTCACGCAGCAGCATGGCCTTGAACAGTGCCTGGCTGAACCAGTGGGCGGCCTGGGTCGTGGGCCGGGTTCGTTTCACCTGCCCGGCCCGTCGCTGGTCGGCGTAGGTGCCCGAAGGCCACCCCTTGACCTCGGCGCCGAGTCGATCGTGATGTCTGGCGGCTACGAAGATGACCAGGATGAGGGTGACGTCATCATCTTCACGGGCCACGGCGGGCGCGATGGCAGTGGCCGCCAGATCGCCGACCAGAACCCGGACGCGTGCGGCGCTGCCCAGTGCCGCCTGCGCGTACGCGCCGGCCGTAGCCAGCCGTTTCGTCACGTAACGGTCGAAACGCCAGCCGTAATGGATCAGCGGTCTACCACGCCATATGCCCACTGCGCCCATCGAGCCGGACGCGTTAACCTTCGCCCCATGACATGGCCGGCGAATGGGTTGCCGCTCGTCGGCCGTGAGGACCAGATAGCCGGCGTGGCTGCTGCGCTGAGCGCGCCGGCTTCTGCTGGAGTGTTGATCGCCGGGCCGGCGGGTGTGGGCAAGACCCGGTTGGCCAAGGAAATCGCCGGCAGCTGGCGTAGCGGGCGGGTGCTGACTGTGCGATGCTCCGTTGCCGGTTCTGGCCTGGCACTGGCAGCCTTGGCCGGCCTGCTGCCGGTCGCGGACAGCTATGACGATGAAGCAGGCCCGGTACAACGTGGCCTCGTCGGCCTGCGCCGGCTCGCCGGCCAGACGACAGCGCTGCTGTCGGTCGATGACGCCCACCTGCTCGACGAGATCTCAGCCGCCGTCATCCATCGCGCACTCAACGAAGGATTCATCACGCTGCTGGCCACCATGCGTACCGACGAGCCGATCCCACAGCCGGTTACCGCATTGTGGAAAGACGCCGGGGTCACCCGCATCGAGCTGGCTCCGCTGTCGCCGGTAGAGATGAAAACGCTGCTGTCCGCCGCGCTGGGCGGCCCGGTGGAGGGCCAGGCCGCCCGCCGGCTGACGGAAGCCGCTGCCGGCAATCCGCTGTTTCTCAGGGAGCTGGTGACATCGGCGACCGAGGCCGGCTCACTGACCAACTACAACGGTCTGTGGTGCCTGACCGGCCCGATGACCACCCTGGCGCGCCTCAGCGAGCTTCTGCAGAGCAGGCTCGCCGTGGCCCATCCGGCAGAACGCGACGCTCTCGAACTGCTGGCAGCAGGCGAGCCACTACCCCTGCCCGTCGCGGTGACGGTCATCGAAGAGACCGTGCTGGAGGTGCTCGAACGCCGTGGCCTGATCACGGTCGAACCCGCGGAGCCGCCCATGGTGCGGCTGAGCCATCCGCTCTACGGCGAGCTCCTGCGTGCCGGCACCCCGGTGCTGGGCCGGCGCAGGCACGCCCGCGTGCTCGCCGGTGCATTCGAGGCCACCGGCCAGCTCAGCGATGAAGACCTGATGCGCACGGCCCTGTGGCGTCTGGATGGGGGCGGACCGGTCAACCCCGCTCTGGCCATGGCTGCTGCCCGGCAGGCCGAGCTGAGCCGAGAATTCGCCCTGGCCCAGCGGCTGGCCCAGGGTGCCTATGACCAGTCCGGTGAAGTGGAGGCCGGCCTGGCTGCGGTGCGCGCGATGGTTCAGCTCGGCCGCATCGATGAGGCCATCGCACTGTGCGACCGGATGACCAGCAGCGCGCGTGAGGCGGACCTGATACAAGTGGTCATCCAGCACGCGGAGATCCTGGTACACGCCCGAGACGACGTCCACGCCGCGCAATCGCTGTTGACCCAAGCCGCAAGAGCGATCAGCGATCAGCGGTGGCTCGGCCAGCTCAACATTTACAGCCTCTATCTACGTGCCTACCAACTCGACAGCACCGTCGTGGATGAGGCGCTGGCCGCGTTCCAACGCCCCGGACCAGCTGAGGTCCGGCTTGCTGCCAGCGCCGCCGCCGGTTGCGCCATGCTGACCGCGGGACGGTTCGCCGAGGCCGAGGCCGTTGTCGCGCAGGCCGCTCCGCTCACCCTGCAACACGCCGGCCCCAGCCAGATGCAGTCGGGCGGCGTCGGGCCAACCGCTGCCCTGCTGCGCTGCTACCGGCCAGATCCCGTCGCGGCACAAGACATGGTCCTCTCCGGGTACCAGGCCAGCCTGCACCCCATCCGGCCGGTGAGCCAGGCCCTGCACGCGCTGACGCTGGCCCAGATCGCGTTGTTTCGTGGCAAGGCGGCCACCGCGGCCCGCTGGGCACACGAAGCACACCTGGTCGCCCGGGACGTGGACATGCGCCCCTTGCGCAGGTGGGCTTGTGCGGTGCACATCCAAGCCGATGCACAGCTCGGGCGGACCGTCGCACTGGACGAACTCGCCATCTATGCCAGCGGCCCGCAATCGCTACAACTACTCGACATCGAGGTGGCCCGCGCCATCGCCTGGGCGGGAGCTGCTGACGGCGACGACGGCGAGGGCCTGGCCGTGCTCACCGAAGCGGTCGCCCGGCACGGCCGGCTCGGTGCCGTGGGCACCGGCACATTAGGAGCCATGGACCTGATCCGCCTGGGCGCCGCCGACACGGCCACCGGCCTGCTGGCCGCCTACCCGCCACACCCTTCCTGGCCGCTGGGCGCCACCGTGGTCACCTTCGCCCACGCGGCCCACACCCGCGACGCTACAGCCCTGTTCCAGGTCGCCGGCCAATTCGCCGGGCACGGCATGGCCCTGCACGCTGCGGAGGCAGCAACCTTGGCAGGGGTGGCCTGGTCGGCGTCCGGGCAGCCCAACGGCGTTGCACGCGCCCAACTTTTCGCCCGAACGCAACTGGCCCTGATCGCGGAGCCGGTGAGCACACCCGCGTTACGGCGCCAAGGCCCGGTTGCCCAGCTCACCAAACGTGAACATGACGTCGCACTCGCCGCCGCGAAAGGCGAGCCGACCCGGGCCATCGCCGCCCGGCTGCATCTGTCAGAACGTACGGTCGAAAATCATCTGCACCGCGCCTACGGCAAGCTCGGCATCACCGGCCGCCCCGAACTGCGCGGCGTACTCGGCCTGAACTGAGTACCGCACTGCTCATGCCATCGGGCGGGCGGCGTGCTGGGGTAATGCGGTCCACTCCGCAACTTCCGAGAGGCTGCCTCCCTCATGAGCATGGCCATTTCCCGCAACGTGGCATCCGCAGTCATCGCTGCGCTCGTCGTCGCCGCAGCCGTCGTGGGATCTGCCGCACCGGCGTCGGCTGACCCCCCGGAGCTGAGCTTCGTGAACCTGTGCGGATCGGTCTCGCTCACCTGGGACACCGGAACCATCGGCGACACCGAGGACTGGGCCACCACGGTGCTGCGGGGCAGCGTGCTCGTCGAGCAGTTCCGCATGCCTTCGCGAGGCGATCGCGAGTATGGTGCGATCGACGGCGATGTCTTCGAGATCCGCCGCGAAGGATTGCCCCCACGCTCGTTCGTGCACGAGGCACCTGAGGGCTGCGATAGCGCTCCGCGGCTGAGCGTGGTCGCGTCCAGCGACTGCACCGGGCTTCAGCTCAGCTTCACCAACACCGGTACCACCGCGGTCGCCGGCGTCCAGCTGCTGGCAGGGTCGCCCGTGCCCCAAGACCTCGCCCCGATCGGGGTAGGCAGCCACACGCTTACGTTCAGTCTGGCCGATGGCACGCCCTTCTACGTCCGCGGGCCTGGCGCCGGCGGTGGATGGCTGACCTGGATCGTCGGCGCCTATGACAAGCCGGCAGCCTGCTCCACCCGCACCCCCACCCCGGCTGCTTCGGCAAGCCCGCCCGGCGGCACCCTGCCCGTCACCGGCACAGCGGCGGGCCCGGTGTGGGGCGCGGGAGCGCTCCTGGTCGCCGCCGGTGTGGTCTTCCTGCTGGTGTCTCGCCGTCGTCGCCCATTGCAGAACGGGTGAACGCAGGCAGGGCGTATCAACCACACCTTCAGGTCTGCCAAGACCACAAAATAATGAAAGGACCATCGGTATGCGCCCCTTGCCACTAGCCATCGCGGTCTTCGCCACAGCCCTTTCGGGTGCCTGCGGGGCAAGCGACCCCAGCTCACGCACCTCACCCGAAGCAGCCCCGTCGACCGTGGCCTCCTCCGCGCCGGCCGCCCAAAGCACCACCAGCGACCTCACCGACCCGTGCACGCTGCTGACCGACGCCGAAGTCAGCAAGACCCTCGGCACCGCAGCCGCCGGAAAATCCAAAAGCTACGGCGCGGGCTTCAGCGAATGCGTGTGGGAAGGCACCGGCAACACCACGATCCGGTTGTCCGTCCTGCCCGCCGCCGACCTGCAAGAAGACTACATCGGCAAGCTGAACAAACTTGGCACCGTGCCCGCCCTCGGTGACAAGGGCACCGCTTTCGCCGGAGTCCTCGGCATCGGCCATACCTCCAGGGGCGGTGCCTCCGTCGGATTCACCACTGACCGATACGGCATGATCCTGGCGGTCCGCAGCGGCGCGAACCAAGCCGCCGACCAGGGCACGGCAACCCTACTCGGCACCGCCCTGCGCAAACGCATTTAGCCATCCCGTCTGCGAGTACTGCCGATCCAGCCTGGCGGATCTGCCGGGCTCGGACGGCCCCTCGCTGATGATGAACTTGCGTCGAGGACGCCCATCCGAGAGGTGTGCTGCGCACCGTCGGGTCCGGTATACCAATGCGGCCCAGCGGCCGGCGGCGTCGGCGTGGTTGGCAAGACCGACGAGCGTGGCAACAGGTTCGGTGACTCGATGGGTACGGCGTTGAGCGCCCACGCGATCGCTTCGACGCTCACCGGACCACCGGCCAGGGCCGGGTGTGCGCGCTGGGCACAGCGTGCGCGTTCTCCAGCGGGTCGAGGCGGCCGGCGGTGCAGTTGAGCGGCACGCGGCCGTGCTCGTGGAACTCGACCACGGCGACCATGTGGCCCCGCGCGGGCGCCGGGCCGATGGCTGCGCCGGCTGGACCGGATCGGCTACGGGGGCGCAGCGACTGCCGGGCAGGAGGAGCTTCGCTTCATCCTCGGTATCCTCGCGGCCGGTTGATCAATCCGAGACATCCACCACCGTCAGGTGGAAATGACCTCAGTATCGCCCACCAGCTCGAACCATATCCGATCGATGGATATAGCCCTCGTTCCGTGGCCGAAGAGTCGGTTCGGGGGATTCATTTCGGTCGATCACGTGCTTGACTTCTGCGATGAATGGTCCGGTAGTGGCACCGCACCGGTTGCGGGTGGTGCGTTTCGCCGTCGGGACCGGTGCTTTCGCGGTCGTCGTCGTGGAGGCGGCCGGCGCACTGGGCGCGCTGAACGGCCCGACGATCGCGGCCTGCTGGGCCCTGGTGCTAGTGATCATGACGGTGATGCTGATTCGCCGACCCGGCTGGCGGGAGCCGGTCGGGAGAGCAGGCCTGGCGCGGCTGCGCAGCGGCTGGGCGGCGGCCGACCGGGTGCAGCGGCTGATGGTGGTGGTGACCGGTGGGCTGATCCTGGCCGAGCTGGCGGTCGCGCTGCTGGCCGAGCCGAACAACTTCGACTCGCAGACCTATCACCTGAGCCGGATCGAGCACTGGGTCGCGGCCGAGGACGTGAACTTCTTCGCCACCGCCATCCACCGGCAGGTGACGCTGGCACCCGGCGGGGAGTTCCTCCTGGCTCATCTGCGTCTGCTGACCGGCTCCGATGCGCTGTACAACCTGGTGCAGTGGGCGATGGGCGTGCTGTGTGTGCTGGTCGGTTCGCGGATCTGCGCGCAGTTCGGCGGCTCCGGCCGGGCACAGCTGCTCACGGCGTTCGCTGTGGCGACCACGCCGATGGTGGTGCTGCAGGCGACCAGCACCCAGGTGGACCTGATCGTCGCCGGCTGGGTGGCCTGCCTGGTGACGCTGGTGCTCGACGGAGTCCGTACACGGGTGAATCTCGCGATGGTCGGCTGGCTCGGGGCCGCCGCCGGACTGGCCGCGGTGACCAAGGCGACCGGGATGCTGGCGGCCGGCGTGCTGCTGCTGCTCTGGGGTGTCGGCCAGCTGCGCGCGCACCGGTCGGTCGGCGGGGCCGGGCAGGTGCTCGCAGCCTCGCTAGGCGTGCTGGCCGTGGCGGCGCTGCTGGTGGGGCCGTTCCTGGCCCGGACCTACCACGAGTTCGGCACCGTGCTGGGCGCCCCGCACCTGCATGACTCGATCACGATGCAGCAGCACGACCCGGCGTCGATCGGGGTCAACGCGCTGCGGATCGGGCACACCGCATTGGACACCCCGCTCGGCGCGCTGAACCGGGCCGGCGCCACGACGATCAACGGTATCGCTGCAGCGCTCGGCGTCGACGCGAACGCCCGGGAGATCACCTTCGGGCGGACCACCTTCCCGGTGCCGGCCTGGTACCCCGACGAGGACCGGGTCGCTGCGCCGCTGCAGGGGACGCTGGCGCTGCTCGCCGCCGGGTTCTGCCTCGTCCGGCCGAGGCGCTTCACCGACCGGCCGCAGCTGCTGCGCGGTTACGTCGGCGCGGTCGCACTGGCCTTGCTGCTCTATGTGTCGATCGTGAAGTGGCAGCCGTGGGGCAACCGGCTGATCCTGTTCACCCTGATTCTGGCTGCCCCGCTGATCGGGCTGTGGCTCGACCAGGTACTGGCCCGAAAGCACCGGTTGTCCGGCCGCGTCGTGATAGCCGGCCTCGCCGTGGTTGCCCTCTCGGCGACCCTGACCATCGGGTACGGCTTCCCGCGCCGGCTGGTCGGCACCGGCGCGGTGTCCGCTACCGACGCGCTCGACACCCGCTTCCTGCGCCGGCCGCAGTGGAAGGACGACTTCGTGGCCGTCAGCGCGGCGATCGAGGCGTCCGGGGCCCGGCGAATCGGGCTGGTGCAGCAGAACGACAACTGGGAATACCCGTGGTGGGTGCTGCTGCGAGGGCGCGTGTTCGTCCCCCTGCAGTCGGTCTTCGCCAGTCGACCGCCCGCCGACCCCCATTCGGTCGACGCGATCGTCTGCACGGGCGACATGCAGGTCTGCAGGCATCACCTGCCGACCGGCTGGGTGCTCGTCGAACACGGCTACGCCGCCTACGCCCTGCCGCCGGCCGACTGAGCCCGGCCCGGGAGACCGAGGACGGCGGGTCATCGGGAGCAGAGGATGGCCGGTGACCACGGCCCAGGCGCCGCCATCACCAGCCTTATCCGTCAGCAGTTGACGTAGGCCGTGACGGCCGGTGCTCGGCCGGCGAGGCGACCAGCGGCCTACTTCGCCTGCTCGGCGGCGTTGACCGATCCGGCGGAACTCCCGCGGCGCAGGCGCCAAGCCGGGCGTAGGGACCAGCGTGCGCTGGCTGCCGATCGGGACCCCCCTCCGCGCTGTACAACCTGGCCGGGATGAGGAGGGAAGCCGGGGAGACTGCTGGCGCCGAGGCCGCAGTTTTGCAGGCAGCCAATCGCGGCGGCGATGCCCGCGTACGACTCACCCTGGCCTGGATGCGCGAGAAGACCGGGGACACCGCTAGCGCTGGCTGGATGCGGAGGTTGGGGTTCACAGGGTCTGGTGAGTCGCGACCGGATTAGATTTCGGCCCGTAGCCTCGGGTGTCCGGCTGGAGTACACCCCAACACCACATCCGTGAGCCAGTCGTAGGGCGTCAGCGGGGCACGACTGGTGTTCGCGGCGTTCCAGCTCGCTGCGCAGGCGAACCTGGCCGAGACAGAGCAGGAGCCCACGCCCAGGGGTGAGCGTCGCCGCACTGAGCAGGCGGGTCTTCCTCCGTGAGACGTGCGGATCGAGCGGATACCCGGCTCTGGCCTGTTCTGTTGTCCTACAGCCAAGCGCCAGCGACGGGCGAGCGGGAACTGTCGTCTCCAGCTCGGTCGGAGCACCGGACGGTCGGCACGTTGTGAGTCTTCACAACGGCGGCGCAGTCTGTTTTACTGTCCACACCCGACCGGAGAGCGCTCTCCCGTTGCACCCCAGCGGGGAGGAGGTGAGGCGCAGGCCCTTCGATCGTGGCTCGCTCAAGAGCTGCTCACGACAAGCAGTGCGGTTGCGGCTACGGGCTTGCAGCACCTCTCGACCTCGGCGAGACCTCCGGGCGTCCGATGTCGACACAGCCTCGAAGCCAGTGCCACCACATGACAAGAGTGCGATCGTTCGACACTCGCAATGTCGGGCGATACCCGCGCTACCCATCGAGTTATAACCCAGTCTGAAGCCCACCGTGCCATGGTGCGGCCACAGCTGGCCGTCCAGACGTGATCGGCGCACGTCTTCAACGTTCTTCCACGGAAGAGGTGCCAACCGATCATGTTCCTTCGCAGAGTGCTGCTCTGTGCCACCATCGTGCTGGCCGGGGTCGGCTTCAACGTCACCCCCGCGCATGCCGCCCCCGACTTCTCGGTGCTGATCTTCAGCAAGACCGCGGGGTTCCGGCATGACTCGATCCCGGTGGGCATCACCGCGATCCAGCAGCTCGGCACACAGAACAACTTCGCGGTCGAGGCGACCGAGGACGCCACCCAGTTCAACGATGCCAACCTGGCCAGATTCAAGGCCGTGATCTGGCTGTCCACCACAGGCGACGTGCTCGACGCCACCCAGCAGGCCGCGTTCGAACGCTACGTCCGCGCCGGCGGCGGTTACGTCGGCGTGCACGCCGCGTCCGACACCGAGTACGACTGGTCCTGGTACGGCAGCCTGGTCGGCGCGTACTTCGCCAGCCACCCGGCGATCCAGCCGGTCACGGTACGCATCGAGGACACGGCCCACCCGTCCACCGCCGGCCTGCCGGCGAACTGGAGCCGGACCGACGAGCTGTACAACTACCGCACCAACCCGCGGTCGTCGGTGCACGTGCTGGCCAACCTGGACGAGTCCACGTACACCGGTGGCAGCATGGGCGCCGACCACCCGATCTCCTGGTGCCGCGCCTACGACGGCGGACGCTCCTGGTACACCGGCCTCGGCCACACCCAGGCGAGCTTCAGCGAGGCCCACTTCCGCACCCACCTGCTCGGTGGCATCCGGTACGCGGCCCAGGGCACCGGCAACTGCACGGTCGGCGGCCCCCCGCCGGTCGGCACGTTCAACCAGGTGACGCTGGCCAAGGGCGTGGCCGAGACGGGCGAGCCGATGGGCCTGACCGTGCTGCCGAACCGGGGTGTGCTGCACACCTCCCGCGACGGCGTCGTCCGGTACACCGACGTCAACGGCAACACCAAGATCGCGATGACCCTTCAGGTGTACACCCACGACGAGGAGGGTCTGCAGAGCATCAAGGCCGACCCGAACTTCGCCACCAACCGGTGGGTGTACCTCTACTACGCGCCCCCACTGAGCACCCCGGGCGGCGACGCTCCCACGACCGGCACCGCGGCGCAGTTCGCCCCGTTCAACGGCTCCAACAAACTGGCCCGGTTCACGGTACGCGACGACAACACGATCGACCCGGCGTCGCAGGTCACCATCCTCGACGTACCGACCAGCCGCGGCCAGTGCTGCCACGTCGGCGGTGACATCGACTTCGACGCCGCCGGCAACCTGTACCTGTCCACCGGCGACGACACCAACCCGTTCGACTCGGGCGGCTCCGCGCCCATCGACGAGCGCGCCGACCGCAACCCCGCGTTCGACGCACAACGCACCGCGGGCAACACCAACGACCTGCGCGGCAAGGTGCTGCGGATCAAGCCGGGCGCGACCGGCGGCTACACCATCCCGGCCGGCAACATGTTCCCGGCGGGCACGGCCAACACCAGGCCCGAGGTGTACGCCATGGGCTTCCGCAACCCGTTCCGGATGAGTGTCGACAAGGCCACCGGGGTCGTCTACCTCGGTGACTACGGCCCCGACGGCGGCGCCGACCCGAACCGCGGACCCGCGGGCACGGTGGCGTTCGAGCGGATCACCCAGCCGGGCAACTTCGGCTGGCCCTACTGCTCGAACTACAACACCCCCTACCACGAGTACACGTTCCCCAGCGGCCCGTCGGCCGGCCTGTTCAACTGTGCCGGCGGCCCGACGAACAACTCGCGCAACAACACCGGCCAAACCACCCTCCGGCCGTCGCAGGCCGCCTGGCTGCCCTACGGCGGCGCAGGACCCTGGCGGCCCGAACTGGGCGGCGGCGGCCCGATGGGCGGCCCGGTCTACCAGTTCAACCCGGCACTCGTCTCCGACGTGAAGTTCCCCGCCTCCTACAACGGCAAGGCCATCCTCGGCGAGTTCACCAGCCGCTGGATCAAGGCAGCCACGATCAACGCCAACGGCACCGCCGGCGCGATCGAACCGATCCCGTGGTCCGGGACCGCGATCATGGACCTGGAATTCGGACCCGACGGCGCCCTGTACGTGCTCGACTACGGCACCACCTGGTTCGGCGGCGACGCCAACTCGGCCGTCTACCGCATCGAGTACAACAGCGGCGGCAACCGGTCGCCGATCGCCCAGGCCGCAGCGAACCCGTCCACCGGCGCCGCACCGCTGACCGTGCAATTCAGCTCGGCCGGCAGCAACGACCCCGACGGCGACGCCATCACCTACGCCTGGGACTTCACCAGCAACGGCAGCACCGACTCCACAGCGGCCAACCCGACGTTCACCTACGCGGCCAACGGCGAGTACACCGCGACGCTGACGGTCCGCGACACCGGCGGCCGGACCTCCACGGCCAGCGTCGTCGTCGGCGTCGGACGGCCCGGGATCCAGATCATCGGCCCGGCCAACGGCACCGTGTTCCAGTTCGGCGACCTCGTCCCCTACGAGGTACGGGTCACCGACCCGAACGCCGGCACCATCGACTGCAACCGGGTCGTGGTCAACTACGTCCTGGCCCACGACAGCCACGGACACCCCATCACCAGCAAGAACGGCTGCACCGGGTCGATCCAGACCACCGTCGACGGCGAACACGACGCCGCCGCGAACATCTTCGGGGTGCTCGCCGCGGTGTACACCCCGCCGACCGGGACAGCAGTCCAGGCCCAGCACGTGCTGCAGCCACGGACCCGGCAGGCCGAGCACTTCAACACGATGAACGGCGTCCAGATCGCCGCCAAGGCCAGCGCGCACGGCGGCAACGCCATCGGCTACATCGAGAACGGCGACTGGATCTCCTTCACGCCGTACAACCTGACCGGCGTCACCGGCTTCAAGGCGCGCGTCGCCTCGGCCGGTGTCGGTGGCACGCTGACCGTCCGGGTCGGCTCACCCACCGGCACGGTCGTGTCCACGGTGCCGGTCACATCGACCGGCAGCTGGGAGACGTGGGTCGACGTGACCGGCACGGTGACCGTGCCATCGGGAACGCAACAGCTGTACCTGGTGTTCACCGGCGCGGCCACCGGCTCGCTGTTCGACATCGACGACTTCACCTTCACCTCCGGTGGCACCCAGCCGCCGGTGGGCAACAACCTCGCGCTGAACCGTCCGGCGACGGCGTCGAGTGCCGAGGGGGCCTATGTGGCGTCGGGGGCGGTCGACGGTTCGCTGACCACCCGGTGGAGCAGCGCGTTCGCTGACCCGCAGTGGATACAGGTCGACCTCGGTCAGTCGTATGCGATCAACCGGGTGAAGTTGACCTGGGAGGCCGCGTTCGGCTCGGCGTACCAGATCCAGACCTCGGCCGACGGCACCACCTGGACGACGGCACGTTCGGTCACCGGCGGTGACGGCGGCGTCGACGACAACACGGGGCTCACGGCCACCGGCCGGTACGTGCGGATCAACGGCACGGCCCGGGGCACCGCGTGGGGGTACTCGCTGTTCGAGTTCGAGGTCTACGGTGGCGGCACGCCGCCCCCGCCGACGAACAACCTCGCGCTGAACCGGCCGGCCACCGCATCCACCGTGGAAGGCGCCTTCGTGGCGTCGGCGGCGGTGGACGGGTCGCTGACCACCCGATGGGGCAGCGCGTTCGCCGACCCGCAGTGGATCCGGGTCGACCTCGGTCAGTCGTATGCGATCAACCGGGTCAAGCTGACCTGGGAGGCCGCGTACGGCTCGGCGTACCAGATCCAGACCTCGGCCGACGGCACGAACTGGACCACGGTGCGTTCGGTCACCGGCGGCAACGGCGGCGTCGACGACAACACCGCGCTCGGGGCCACCGGCCGATACGTGCGGATCAACGGCACCGCCCGCGGCACCGCATACGGCTACTCGCTGTTCGAGTTCGAGGTCTACAGCTGACCGTTTAGGCCGGCACATCGCCGGGCGCGGAGGACCGCTCAGGTCCTCCGCGCTCCGCCCGCACATGGGCTGGAGGCGGGCCAGGATGGCGATGGTGAAAGCTGCGACCTCCGGTCGGTGGCCTCGACGCTCCGCACTCGTGTGATGATCACACCCGTGGCGGAATGTTCGAGCGTGAGGAGATGCCGGTGACGTCTACTCGGCTCCGGGTCCTGTACGTCAGCGACCTGGCCTACCAGGCCCGCGGCCGCCGATACTGCGACGAGGACATCTACCTCACCTCCCAGCTGCGGAAGTACTTCGATCTGGCGGTCTGCCATCCCCTTGACGCCCAGGCCCTGATGGACGGCTTCGACGTCGTCGCCGTGCGCAACAGCGGCCCGGTCCTGTACTACCGCGCTCAGCACGAGGCGTTCCGGGCCGCAGCCACCGACGCCGGCATCCCCGTGTTCACCGAGCTCACCGGCAAGGGCGACATGGCAGGCAAGCAGTACCTACTCGACCTGTTCGCGGCCGGCTACCCGGTGATTTCCACCATCGACCGGATCACGGACCTCGACCGCCTGCCCGACACCGACGTGTACGTGGCCAAACCGAAGTTCGGGGCGGACTCCGTCGGGCTGACCTTCGTGCCACGCGCGGACCTCGACCGGCTCGACTACACGGACCTGCTGGTACAGCCGCGCATCGACTTCCTGTACGAGGTGTCGTTCTACTTCGTCGGCCGCGAATTCCAGTACGCGCTGTACGCGCCGGACCCCGATCAGCGGTGGGTCCTCGAACCCTACGAGCCCACCGACGCCGACCTGGCCTTCGCGCAGCGCTTCGTCGACTGGAACGACGTCCGCCACGGCATCCAGCGCGTCGACGCCTGCCGCACCCAGGACGGAGCCCTGCTCCTGGTCGAACTGGAAGACCTCAACCCGTACCTGTCACTCGACCGGATCAGTCCCGCGGTTCGGGACCGATTCGTGCAGGCCATGAAGACGTCGCTGATCCAGATCGCGAAAACACGTATCCGCTGACGCCACCCGCTGCTAGCCTGCTGCCCAGCCAAGCCGCCTAGCCAAGGACCGGCCGTTGTACACGCTGTGAGACCGACCGAGCGCTGAACCTGTCGCGCGTCGCACCTGTGCGCCGCGCACCTTCCTGCTGCGGACTTCTCACTGGAAACCGGTGTACTGCCATGCTCGAAAACTGGGCAGTCGTGCCCACCTGCCTGCCGCTCGTCCCACACCGCCGTCATGCCTGCGCGCCCGAGCGCTCACGGGCCGGCGGCATGTTCCGCGTCGACCTCGACAGCATGCTCCTCGACGCCTGGCTCCTCGCGCTTTGCACTACACGCGCAGCCACGGCCAAGCCCACGGTGCTGGAGCGGATGGTTTCACGGCTCCACACGACCCGATCCGCCGGACCGGCCGCGCGACGCCTCCGGTCAGGTTGCCGCGCTGCACCCGGGTCCGGTCGGGCGATGCCGTCCTCGCATCGCCTTGGACTACGGCGACTCTCGGCGTGCCGGCATCGGCGTATCGGACCGGGGTATTCGGCAGGCCTGTGACGCATGAGCCACGAACCTTGGGCCCCGGCCAGGGCCCAAGGTGAGGTGCCGCCAGGCCCGGCCGAGCTGGAGCACCGCCACGTGAGCGTCGTGGGGACGTGGAGGTCCTTGTGTGTCCACGCCGCAGATGACGACTCGGGACTCGGACGCGATGCCGGCCGTGCCAGGGTCCTTCGGGTCTTCGCGGGCGCGGGGTGGGCGCGCCGCTCGCCGAAGCTGGCGAACAAGACCGTGGTGGGACGGCTTGGCCAGGCTCTCCTAAGGTCATACCGTCGGCGAGGCGAAGGCGTCTCACCCGGAATGCTCCCGAACGACCGACAAATCGCGGGGAAGGACAGTAGATCGTCGATCAGAGTGGTGGTAGGAGGCTCAGGAACATCCCGGCACCATACTCATCCCGGTACGTCCGTCGTCGTGTGGGTTAAGTCGTCCGGGAGCATCCGGCACATTCCATACTCACTGTCGGAGTGGTGGATTACCTGGCCGCGGGCCGGTCTGCGCTGCTGGTCGGCCATGCCGACCGCGTCGAGGACCAGTTCGGTGCGCAGGTGATCGACCAAGGCCCAGCCGTTGACCCCCGGAGTGCACGTCGACGACGACGGCCACGTAGAGGAAGTCCTTCCAGGTACGCAGGTCGCCGAGGTCAGCGACCCACAACCGGTCCGGAGCGGGTGCGCCGAACTGGCGTTGCGCCAGGTCCGCGGCGGCCGCCGTCGAGGCCGACTCGCGCCATGGCTTGCCACGCCGCCCAACGCGCTTCCTCTCCTCGGCAGAAGCCAAGTCAGGAGGCGTGCGGCCTCAGGGGGCACTTCACAGCGGCTACCACGTGGACGCCCTGCGCGTCCCCAACAGACGTCGACATCGCGGCGGCGGCGCTGCGTCTCCACGGTCGCCCGATTCGGCATTCGCTCAGCTCAGTGAAGGGTTCAGGCTGCCTCGGCCAAATGCTGCTGCCCTAATGCCGGTCGGATTTGGAAACCGGTTCGACCTCATCGGCTGATCGTCGAAATGCCCGAACCCGGTGACGGATCTCGATTCCTTGCGATGTAACTAGATTCGCCGTAGCCGATAAGCGCTTGTTAGGACTGTCAGATGAAGCGACCGCCGCGCATCGCCCTCTGGGGAGGCTCCGATGAGGCACGGAGCAGGTACCTTGCAGCAATTCAACTGGCGACAGAGGAAGGCCCTAGCGAATCCGGTATCTGGAACATCGAGGGTAGGTCGCCGGAGGCGACAAGGTGGTTGGTGACTGCCTCCGCGGCCCTGAGCGACCGCAAACCGGTGCCCTTGGCGACTGAAACGATGACGTGGCGAGTGCACGGTGAAGTCCGAAGGCTCCTATGGCGCGGCCGTACAGCATTCGACCTAACCGCAGTGGATACGGCGGCGCTTTCCAGCGAGCCCTTCGATGAGCCGACGGCCGAGGCAATCGCTAATGCCGATGCGCTGGTGATGCTCTACGAGCTAGGCGACGATGCCGCGCAGAGCAGGGAGGCTTTTCGCTTGCTAACTGCCGAGGCTATGGCTGCGTGCGGCGCCAGGTTGGTGCGCAGCAGGCTGCCACATCCCCTCGCGGTGATCACACTGGACTTTGATCGGTTGGATGTGCTGCGCCACGCGATCGACGGGCGTTGGCTGAATCAGGCCCCAACAGGACGTCGATTGCCGTGCATACTCGACCGTGATGCCCTGGGTCTGCTTCGAAGTTTGTCTGCCAGCACAGAATTCGATGTTCCAAAGTTGGTACAGCAGAAGTTCGTCGATGATCGCGTGAGTTATCACGCGTCGTCGGCTCGGGGCTTTCCGCTCATCGCGAACGAGAATTTCGATCCTGTCCGACTACTTGGTGTTTCGTCACCTGCGGACCAAGGTGACTGGCAACCACCGCTGCCAATCAACGTCCTTGAACCGATCATCCGAATCCATCGCGCAGCACAGCGCTCCAGCCGAACGGCTCGACTCACGAGAGGTCGCCGTCCATGATCAGGCAGCCGATACGCCGCCTCGTCGCAGCCGTTCTTGCATTGCTGCTGGCCGCGTTCGCCAACCTCCGTGCAGGCGACACCGCCATAGCGTCCGCCGTTGATACATGCAAGCAGGTGTGTGAGTCGCTCAAGGCAGCCAACAAGCGCGCCCACTACGTCTTCCTTCTTGACGTCTCGCATTCCATGCACGACAGGCAGCTCGGAAATCTGTACGAACGTGCGATCGGCATCATGCGACACACACTGGCTTTCATGACACCCGAAGACCACGTCACCATTATCACGTTCTCCGACAAGCCAAGCGTTGGACGACAGGGCCCGTTGGGAGATTCCCCCGATCTCGCGCTGAGAGGCTTGCCTAAGTCTGCTGACGGCAGCAACGACGTGAACCTCGGACTGGCCATCGACCAGGCGATCACCGCCGCTGAAGCCGACGACGACGCTGCAGCGACGACGCTCCTGCTTATCACGGACTCGCTGCACCTGCCGCTACCAGAAAGCAAGTACCCGTTCCGGGACGGTCGCAAGTGGGACGAGTTGCGTTCACGCGCCGAAGCTCTTGGCGCCGGCCGCTTGCTTGCATTTTATGCCGGACTGCGCGCGAATTCTGACGCCGCATTGATGAGGTCGGTCATTCCTGATGCCGCAGACTTCGCAGTCAAATCGCCGGGCTATGCGCAGAGGCTGGTTGCCACGACACGTGACAGCATGGCGCGCTCCCTTCTGCTGGAGGAGGCTGATGGAGTCGTTAGCGTAAGCTGGCCGAGAGATGAAGTACTTGACAATATTCGGATGGGGCGCAACGTCTTTCCGGTCATTTTCAGGAACCGGTCCAAATACCTCCCCATCACGGTACACGAACTACGAATTACCGTCACGGGCGGGAAAGCTGCTGCCTACCCGAGTGCCGACCGGTTGACCCTACAACCCAACGCGTCCGAGACAATTGATGTAACCCTGGAGTGGCCTGCTGGACCCGCTTCGATGGCGCCGTCTGACATTGAAACGATCAACGAGACCCTCGAGATCACCGGTAGGTTCGACTCTCCCTATCTTTCGGAGGTCGAGAGTCTGGGTGTTTCAAAGAATTGGCACCTTGACGATGCGAGCCAGATGGTTCGTGGATCCGTTGAACTCGGACACCCTCGTATATGGGGTATCGGCACCGGGTTGGCGATCGTCATCACCTTGGCACTTTTGATACTTTTCAGGCGGCGCCCCAAATTGATTGGCAGGCTGAAGGCCGGCGGTGCCGGTGAGAGCACGAGCAGCTTCGGAGAGGTTTACCTCGAGGGGCGCAAAATCCGCGTGCCTGGCTCGGGCAGACATTTGGCCTCTCTGCCCGGAACCGCTGTGATTCGCGGGACTCGCAAACCCGGGATCCGACCCAGACTCGACCTGTTGGAGATCACATTCTCGCCGACCAGGGACGGCAAGCGCCGTGTCATCGCCGAGTGCGAGCCGAACAGTTCCGTAATCATCAACGGCGTCGAGTTCAGGTGGGATGCAGACATCCAGCCCCCGAACATGCGTGACCTAATCAGAAGTCAGCGATAGGAGTACTGGACATGACGGGCTATCTCGCAGCGCTGGCCGGCCCCGTTCTGGCTACAGTGCTTCTCGGGATACGCAGCATACTGCGTAAGCACGCCATCGATGCCGCCGATGCGGTGGTGTGGATATTCAGCAGCCGTGTCAGGCGGATCGTTCGAGCGACCACGAACATGCGATCTTATTGTCAGGCTCAGCTCGGCAGCACTGGAACGGTGCGGATTCCAGGCCTTCGCGAGGAGTCTCGCGATATTGATCAACTGTTCGTCGCCATGCGCCTGAGGCGTGGCGCACGGCAATCGACGCACACCAGCGAGACCGTGCTGGAAGCAGGACCGCGCCTCCTCATTCACGGTGATCCGGGGTCAGGCAAGTCCTCCCTGGTGACTCGACTGCTTCGCGAGGCCTGCCGCAAGAGTATCGAGCAACCTACAAGGAGTCTGCTGCCTATTCATGTCCACCTGCGGGATCTTCGGATGCCCGAGGACCTGGAAGACGATGGTGACCGAGGCGAATGGCTGTGGGAGTACCTCAATGCCTACGTCACGGGACACACGGGCCACAAGATGGAGGACTTCTTCGATCTCAGCTCACGGAGTAGCGGCCTTCTCGTCTTGCTGGACGGCTTGGACGAAGTCAGGAGATCGGCATACGAGCGGACCGTTGGCGCGATCAACGGGCTCAGTGCGCTGCTCGCTATGAAAGGTCCACATAACAAAGTGGTCCTAACGCTACGCACTCAGTTCCACGTGCAGCGGAGGACGCAAGACGACTTAAAGGAGCATTTTCCGGTAGCGCTCAAGATCCAGCCGTTCACGCCTGCGGACATCTATGACTTTCTGGTCCGATGGTACAAGGACGACCAGGAAGGCAACCGGCTGGCAAATCACGTCTACGCGGAGTTGGGCCAACGTACCACTCTCCGCGAGATCTGCAGCAATCCGCTGATTCTGTCCATGTATGTGGCGAACTACCAGAACATCGATAGTGCGGTACTCCCAGACACGCGTTCGAGCTTTTACCGGGAGATCGTTCGGGAGCTGATAATCAATCGACGTGCACGTCAGGTGGGTGACGCCGATGCGCGTATGATTAAGGCAGAGATCAGGGAGACTCTGTTTGGCAAGCTGGCGCTAGAGAATCTGCTGGATCCAGAGCAGACTCCCAATCAACTCAACTGGAAACGGGCAGTGGAGGTGACCGCCGATATCGCCGGTACTGAATTGCAGGAGGCGGAGGCCACGCTTCGGGAGCTGGCCAAGGCCACGGGGTTGATCCAGGAAGAGCGCGATTCGGAAACCTTCCGATTCATTCACTTGACGATATGTGAATATCTCGCTGCTATCGAGGCCGCCGAGGGCGTCGAAGACGGTTGGAACCATATAGTTAGTAGCCAACGGGGATTCGCTTCCAGCGGCGACCCGAATCTGCGGATGCGACTTTCCAACATCTTCCCTTTCGCGGTTGCCCTTACGCACAAAGGCAGTCGAGCGAAAGCACTTAATGACGTGTTCGACCTCGGTGACATGCCGGTTTTCGGACGATGCCTTCTCGAAACTCAACGATATCACCATCCGAAGTGGCTCGAATATGCCGCCGCTGAGTCCCGTTTCCTGATAGAAGCCGATTCCCAGCGCTGGGATCGTGAGTGGCTTGACCGCTTGCACCTGTTCCAGGTCGTGGTGGGTGATGCCGCAAAAGCGCACAGCGATGAGGTGGCCGGAGGACGCGTGACCACCATCTCGTTGGACTCGCTGTTCAGCAATCTCGCGGCCAATGATCGAGTGCGGCTGGTTCAATTGTTCTCGACGTACGCCGCCCAGGATGCGATCGGTGCGTACAGGCTTGCCGCCGCCTGCAACGTCAACCTCGCGGTCGACGCGCCTGACCTCGTGGTGCAGGCATGCGAGACGCCGGCCTTCTTGGCACTCGCGATCGAGGTTGCAGGTACCGCTGATGTGGAATCATGGGCACAAGTTCTGGCGGAGGCTGCACTGAGGCGCTCACTCATCGCCGAGAAGCTCCATGCGACTGAAGCCCCGCCGCAACTGTTGAGCGGCGATCTCGCATACCCGAGATCCAGCCAGTGGCTTATAGAGCAGTCCTCGAGCGGCAAACTGTCGATGCTCGAGGCGTGCGTTACGGCATCGGTGAACGCTGACCAAACATTGGCGGCGCTCGATGCGCCGTTTTTGAGCGTCTTGCGTTATCTCGATGCTCCGGTGCGGATGGTACGGAGGGCCTGGTTGCATGCCGCACTCGCGCTCGGGGTGCCAGCGGCGGCGACAATCGGGTTGTTTACCTTCATGCCCGTCACCCAGCAATCGATCGTGGAATCCCCGCTCGTGGCGACAGCTTATTCTGTAGTGCTTACATTGCTGGCCACAAGCCTCGTCCTGACAACTGCCGGCCTGACGTCAATCTGGCGCGCGTACCGCAGACTGTATGGATTGGGGCAACGGCGCACTCGCGATCTTGGCCGTATCAGACGCGCCGGCCTGCTGTGGCTCGGTGGACGTCGTCTCCTGGAGTCAGGAGACTCGCTTGCGTTCGCCGCGCGATCTTCAGGCTAGTGCGGCTTCCGCAAGATGACCTGATCAATACAGGAGGCACCACGGCAAGGCTGGTGAATCTCCGGTCGCCGACGCGGGGCTCGATAATCGGCGCAAGAGGTGCCCTCCGTCTGGCGAGACGAGTCGGGCCGGTCGGGCGACGACGGATCCTACGCGTCGTCGCCCGACCGCGACGATCATAAAGGTGGCAGATCACTCGCCATCGTGATCATGTGGTTGGGGTTCATGTAGCCCCAGAGATTCCAGACTTCATCAACGAGGCCCCATCCTCCCGGTGCCGTCCTTTCGTTTCCCCATGACTTCCGTGCCGTCGCTGCCCGGTTCGCCCGTGACCCCGGGTGGCATGGCTCTGACCCGGAAGCGGTTGCTGCGGCGGTTGACAAGGGCGTCATGCGCGACCAGCTCAGCGACACGCCGTACTCTGTGAGTCACACGATCGTCCGCGATGAGCCTGTGCTGGATCGGGCCTTTCACGACCTGGGCGGTGACATCGTCGTCAAGCCGCCCGCCGAGACCTCAAGCCTCGCGGTCCGGCCGATTCTGGTGGCCTACGTCCGTGCGAGTCCCGAGGCGCGCTTGGCGCCGCGGTTGAGATCGCGGTACATCGCCTGACGACGTGATGGACCGATATGTCGTGGGGCGGCGGCCCCTCGCCTGCAAGATCGATATGCAGGGCTTCGAGGCGCGGCAAGGTCCGGCACGCGGTGGACGAAATAGAGGAAGGGCATCTGATCGATCTGGTGTCCAAACCTCCAGCGGCGATGCGCCGTAGGCACAGACGAGCGCGCCGAATCCCGTCCCGGCGTCCATCCGGTACGCGTGCACCGGCGCGGCCTCGCTGTGATGGTCTGTCACCGTGCCCAGGACGAGTTCCTATACGGAGGGCGTGGCGGCTGGCGCCATCACTCGATGGCGACCGGGAGCGGCGCGCCGAATCGTGGCGTGAGAACGTCAGCCGACATCGTGTGTGCCTTTCGACCGCCCCGTCGGGAGCGCTGACATATCGCTATATGTCGACCGCTCGGGCTGCCGGTTTGTTCACGTCAGGCGGGCGCTCCGGGCCCGGCCACGTTGGATCTCCGATGGCCCGCCCGGCCCGGCTTCGCTGCCGGGAGGCCGGGCGTACGTCGCTGTGCAGGCAGCGGGCGCCGCTATACTGGCGCCCATTGGCATTGATCCGGCCATCACCGGGGAGCCTCCGGAAGAACGGCCCTGACGGGCTCAGTAGAACCGGACGGGGTTGCCGCACGTCATCGCGGCTCAATGAGAGGCGTCCGGGCGGCCGGCCGGGCGCAAGCGGGGTGGTACCGCGGAACGGGTGAGAGCCCGCCTTCGTCCCCGCGGGCAATTTTGTTGCTCGCATGAGACGAAGAGGGAGCGGTACCCGTCATGATCGACACCTCGTCACCGTTCAAGCCGGTGCCTGCGCAGGTGGACCTACCGGCGATGGACCACAAGATCATCAAATGGTGGGCCGACAACGACGTCTTCGACAGGAGCCTGCGCCAGACCGAGAACGGTCCGCGCTGGGTGTTCTACGAAGGCCCGCCCACCGCGAACGGCGCACCCGGCGTCCACCACGTCGAGGCGCGCGTCTTCAAGGACGTCTTCCCCCGGTACAAGACCATGCGTGGGTACTCCGTGCCGCGCCGGGCCGGCTGGGACTGCCACGGGCTGCCCGTCGAACTGGCGGTCGAGAAGGAACTCGGCCTGACCGGCAAGCCGGACATCGAGCGGTTCGGGGTGGCCGACTTCAACGAGCGCTGCCGCGACTCGGTGCTGCGGCACGTCGGCGAGTTCGAGAAGCTGACCGAGCGGATGGGCTACTGGATCGATCTCGAGCATGCCTACGAGACGATGAAGGCGGAGTACGTCGACAGCGTCTGGTGGGCGATCGCGAAGATCCACACCGATGGGCTGCTGTCCGAGGACTACCGGGTGGCACCCTACTGCACCCGCTGCGGCACCACCCTGTCCGACCACGAGGTCGCCCAGGGCTACGAGACGGTCGCCGACCCGTCGGTCTTCGTCCGCTTCCCGCTCACCGCACCCATCGCCGGCGTCGCCGACGCCCACTTGCTGATCTGGACCACCACGCCGTGGACCCTGGTGTCCAACACCGCCGTCGCGGTGCACCCCGAGGTGGCCTACGAGGTCGTCCGGACGCCGAAGGGCACGTTCGTGGTCGCCGGTGCGCTGCGGGAGCAGGTGCTGGGCCCCGACGCCGCGGTCCTGGCCACGATCAGCGGCGCCGACCTGGTCGGGACGTCCTACGAGCCGCCGTTCGACCTGGTCAAGATCCCGGACGCGCACGTCGTGGTCGCGGCGGAATACGTCACGGTCACCGACGGAACGGGTCTGGTGCACCAGGCCCCTGCCTTCGGCGTCGAGGACCTGGCCGTGTGCCGCGCCAACGGCCTGCCCGTGGTGAACCCCATCGAGTCCGACGGCCGCTTCCGCGCCGACGTCAGCCTGGTGGGCGGAGTCTTCTTCAAGGACGCCGACCCGATCCTCACCAGCGACCTCAAGCAACGCGGCCTGCTGTTCCGCTCACAGCGCTTCGAGCACCCGTACCCGCACTGCTGGCGATGCCACACCCCGCTGATGTACTACGCGCAGCTCGCCTGGTACATCCGCACCACGCAGATCGCCGACGCCCTGGACCGCGAGAACGAAGCCACGACCTGGTATCCCGAGCACATCAAGCACGGCAGGTACGGCGACTGGCTGAACAACAACGTCGACTGGGCCCTGTCCCGATCGCGCTACTGGGGCACCCCGCTGCCGCTGTGGCGGTGCGCGGACGGCCATGTCACGGCGGTCGCCTCCCGGGCGCGTCTGGGCGAGCTGACCGGTCAGGACCAGTCCAGCCTCGATCCGCACCGGCCGTTCGTCGATCAGATCACCTTCCCCTGCCCGCAATGCCAGAAGACGGCGACCCGGGTGCCCGAGGTGATCGACGCCTGGTTCGACTCCGGCTGCATGCCGTTCGCCTCGCTCGGCTACCCGCACGTGCCCGGCAGCGTCGAGGAGTTCGAACGCTCCTACCCCGCGCAGTACATCTGCGAGGCCATCGACCAGACACGCGGCTGGTTCTACACCATGATGGCGGTGGGCACGCTCGTCTTCGACCGCTCCTCCTACGAGAACGTCGTCTGCCTCGGCCACATCATGGCCGAGGACGGCCGCAAGATGAGCAAGCACCTGGGCAACATCCTGGCTCCCGTCCCGCTCATGGACTCGCACGGCGCGGACGCGCTGCGCTGGTTCATGGCGTGCAGCGGCTCGCCGTGGTCCGCGCGGCGCGTCGGGCCGTCCATCCTCGAAGACATCACGCGCAAGGTGCTGCTCACCTACTGGAACACCGCGTCGTTCTTCAGCCTCTACGCCAGCCACTCGGCATGGAACCCCGACCACGCCACTGCGCCGGCGCAGCGCACGCTCCTGGACCGGTGGATCCTGTCCGAGGGCCAGCGGCTGCTCGCCGCGGTGCAGGACAGGATGGACAACTACGACACCGCCGGCGCGGGCCGCCAGCTCGCCGAGTTCATCGACGATCTTTCCAACTGGTACGTGCGCCGCAGCCGGCAGCGGTCTGGCAGGGCGACCAGGACGCGCTGTCCACCCTGTACGAGAGCCTCAGCCTGCTCACCCGCGTGCTCGCACCGATCGCGCCCTTCATCACCGAAGAGATCTGGCACCGCGTGATCCGGCCGGGCGACGCCCGGCTACCGGAGTCCGTCCACCTGACCACCTGGCCGGAGCACGACGCCACACTGCTCGACTCCGCCCTGTCGGACCAGGTACGCAGCGCGCGGGCGCTGACGGAGGCAGGCCGGGCCGCGCGCAAGACCGCCGGGCTGCGCATCCGCCAGCCGCTGGCGCGGGCGTTCGTCGGGCTCGCGTCGGGCGAGCAGCTCTCCTCCGAGCTCTACGCCGACATCGCCGCCGAGCTCAATCTCAAGAGCCTCGAGCCGCTGGCGTCGACCGGGGAGCTGCTGGACGTCACGGTGAAGGCCAACTTCCGTGCCCTCGGCAAGCGGTTCGGCAATCGGACCCAGCTCGTCGCCACGGCGGTCCACGCGGCGGACCCGGTGGCGCTGGTCCAGCGCCTTCGCTCGACCGGCGGCGCGACGGTCACCGTCGACGGCGAGGAGATCGCACTCGTGCCCGACGAGGTTCTGGTGACCGAAGCGCCGCGCAGCGGCTGGATCGTCGAGACGCAGCGTGGCGCCACCATCGCACTGGACACGACACTCACCCCGGAACTGGAGGCAGAGGGCATCGCCCGGGACGTGATCCGGCTCGTGCAGCAGGCTCGTCGCGAAGCCGGGTTCGAGGTCTCCGATCACATCCACCTCGCGGTCGGCTCCGCTGACGAGATCCTGTCCGCGGTGCGTTCGCACCACGACTTCCTGAGCCAGGAGACGCTGGCCGACGAGGTCGTGCTGCAGAGCTATGTCGAGGCCGGATACAGCGGGAACGCCGGCGCTGACCTGCCCGTCACGGTCTCGGTCCGCCGCGTCGGCGAATCCTGACCCACCGGCGCGGGGGGGGGGGGGGGGGGGGGGGGGCCCCCGGCCGCCGGGGGGGGCGGGGGGGGGGTGCGGGGGGGGGGGG
>NZ_ML660192.1:0-8649 GCF_007483665.1 Catellatospora sichuanensis | reverse complement strand
CCGTCCGGGGCGCGGTCCGCCGCGTCGGCGAATCCTGACCCACCGGCGCGCCGTCCGGCGGATCGGGTACCGATCCGCCGGACGGCGCGGTGAAGCAGGCAGGATTCCGTCGAGGTGGACGGTGACGGTCTTGGGTGCTGTTACTTGCTCAGCGCGATGGTGCTGCGTTCGGTGCAGTGAACCCGGCTCGCGATCGGCCCGCGGATCCGCCGCTGCCAACAATCCGAGGCCGTTCGGCCGGCAGCCGTGGTGGTCGCCGACGTTCGAAGATCGGACCTGGCGGCTCTCGCCTACGGTGTGTCGGAAAGTGGAGGCACACTCGAATGTCAGAAATCGATCACCACCTTGCGACGATCATGGCTTTCCACGGCCGTGCGGCCGGCTCGGGCGCGACGTTCGCACCGCCCGCCGGTGCGCAGGACTTCGCGGACTACCGTGCGGCGTTCGGTGAGGACGTCCCAGCCGGTCTGGCACAGGTGTACGCGGTGACCGGTGGTGGGCCCCTGGTCGACAACGATCTGCTCAGCCTCGCCCGTGTCATACAGGAACGGCGGATGTGGGACGAGAACACCGCCGAGCCAGACGACCAGGACGACACTTCCGGCGCCGTCACCTCGCTGGACCCGGGCGCCGTATCGGCCAGGTACTGGAAACACGGCTGGGTTCCCTTCACCAGAGACGGCGGCGGCAACGGCTACGCCGTGGACCTGGCACCGGAACCCGGCGGCACCGTCGGCCAAGTGATCAATGTGGGACCGGACGAGGACTTCCGTGCCGTCGTCGCGGTGTCCGTGGCGGACTTCCTCGCCCGTATCGCACAGCTGATCAGCTCCGGACGGGTCAGCATCACCGATACCGGAGACGTGGAAGTCGACGAGAACAAGATGCTGCTGACGGCACTCATCGAGGACCCGGAACACCAGGACCCGGTCCCCGAAGTCCCGGACCGGCACGGCGACCAGAGGCCGTCCAGGGGCGGACCTGACGACATCACGGCCGCTGCGAAACCGACCGGTGGCCGGATCGATCTGCCCGACGAGCTGGTCCCGCTGTTGACCGGCACTGCGCACCTCAACGTGTTCGGCCCGACCAGCCCATGGGTGCCGCCCGACGGGTGGCTTGAAGACACCCGCGCCCGACTGCTGGCCATCTCGTCGCGCGCCGCGCTGTCCGACCGGCCCGCCAGCTCGAAGCTGCTCAAGCCCGGCACGTCGATGGCAGTCGAAGAAGTGAAATGGCTGGCGCAGGGCACGCTCGGCGCGTCCACGTCGACCTCGGGGCCGCTGTCGCGGATCGGTGACCTGCTCGTGGCCGACCACCTGACAACGCCGCTCGGGCCGACAACCGATCCGGAAGCGACCAGGCAGACGCTTGTCATGCCGGCCATCCCCGGAAGCCTCGTCGCCGACTCCGACAGTCCGCAGCGCCGGGACCGCACCATCGGCTTCTACCGTGACTGCCTCGAGGTGCTCGTCGAGGCGCCGCCGTTCGCCGTCCGCGGCCGGGCACTGGCCACGCTCTACACCCGGATCGCCGAGGACCCAGCACTGCTGGAGCAGTACCGGTCGAGCTCGCGGCAGCAGCTGGCAGGCCCGTGGAGATCGGGCCTACTCAACGATGCGGACCGGACCGCGCTACCCGACTACGCCGGCCCGACCGACCACCTCTCCTGGATCCTGACCGGTCTGCGTGCCGCCCACGAGCGGCTCACCGACACGGCGGGCACCGGCCCAGGCAGCTTCGACGAATGCGTCGCCGCCATGCTGCTCAAGCTCGGCAAGCCGGTACCCGCTGCCATCGCCGCCACCGCGCTGGGCCCGGACGGCTACGAGGCGATCGTCCGCGCGTCGGACAGACTCCGGCCCAGGTTCGACTACGACCACTGGAGCGCAAAGGTGTTCGGGTGGCTGGATCGCGCCATCATCGCCGGCGACGCGGCGACAGCACGGATCTGGGTGGGCCTGGAGTGGAGCTGCGCGACCGCGCTGAACGGCTCACCGGGCCTGCACAAGGACGTCAGGAGCGGCCTGTTCTTCTGCCAGGGCTATCTGCGCAGCCTGCGAAAACTCGGCCAGCCGCGGTTCGCCGTCGTCAACCCGCTCGTGTCGAAACTCCCCGATGCGCCGGCGCCGTCGCGGCCGGTGCCCGCCGTAGGCCAACCGGCTGGACCCGCCGGCTCGCCGGTGGACAACCCGGCGTCGATCGCCATCGGCCGCCTCGACGGGCTGATCGGCCAGTCCCCGATCAGGCAGCGCATCGCCCAGATCCACGCCGAGGCCGGCGTCGAAGCGATACGCCGCGAGTCCGGCCTGCCACCGGCCCGAAGCCGCCGGCACATGGTGTTCGCCGGCAACCCGGGCACCGGCAAGACCACCGTCGCCGCGATCATCGGCCAGATCTACGCCGCACACGGCGTGCTGGCATCCGGTCACCTGGTCGAGGTGGCCAGAGCGGAGCTGCGCGACGGCGCCAAGGTGACCGCCGCCGTTCTCAACGCGCTCGGCGGCATCCTGATGATCAACGTCGGTCGGGTGGTCCAGGGCGGCGCCACCTCCCGCGAGGCGCTCGCGACACTGACCAGGATGACGGACGAGCACCGCGAACAGCTGGTCGTCATCGTCGCCGGTCAACCCAAGGACGTCGCGGAATTCCTGTCCAGCGAGGTCGGCCTCGCGGCCCGATTCCCCCGGACCTTCAACTTCGTCGACTTCACCGACGACGAACTGGTGCGGCTGTTCGAGCTGGCGGCCGCCGAGTCGGGATTCACACCCGCCGACGGGGTGAGCGACCGCGTCCGGAGTCTGGTCGCGCGCATGCCACGGGCCGCCGGCTTCGACAACGCCTGGGTGATCCGCAACCTCGTCGACGAGTCCGCGTCACAGCAGGCGCTGCGGATCAGCCAGTCGGCGACACCGACCCGCGAGCAACTGGCCGAACTGCTGGCCGAGGACATCACCGCGCCGACATCGATCGTGCTCGCGCCGTCGCGCAACGGTGATCCGATGGCGGAACTGGCCACGCTCGTCGGGTTGGACGACGTCAAGGCCCAGGTGCGGCTGCTGGCCGCCGAGGCCCAGGCCCGTGTCCTGCGGGCCAAGGCCGGGCTGGCAGACGGCGGCCGGTCCCGGCACATGGTGTTCGTCGGCAACCCGGGCACCGCCAAGACCACCGTGGCGCGGTTGATCGCCCGGATATACGCCAACCTCGGGCTGCTCGGCTCCGGTCATCTGGTCGAGGTGACCAGGGCCGACCTGATCGGCCAGTACATCGGGCAGACGGCTCCACGCGTGCACGCGGCGTTCGAACGGGCACTCGGTGGTGTCCTGTTCATCGATGAGGCGTACGCCCTGTCGATGTCGGACTCGCCGCGGGACTACGGCCATGAGGCGATCGCCACCCTGGTCAAGCTGATGGACGACCACCGCGACGACCTGGTGGTGATCGCCGCGGGCTACCACGATGAAATGCAGCGCTTCCTTACGGTGAACAGCGGGCTGGCCTCCCGGTTCCCGACGATCCTCGAGTTCCCCGACTACGACGGCGACGAGCTGGTGCGAATATTCGCCGTCCTCGCCGAGGACGCCGGATATCGACTCGCCGACGGCGTCGCCGCGCGGGTGCGCACGCTACTGGCCGGCCTCTCCCACGGGTCGTCGTTCGGCAACGGCCGCACGGTCCGCAACCTGCTCGAGGCGACGGTCGCCAAGCAGGCGGCGCGGATCATCGAACTCACCGACGCGCCGGCGGAGGTCCTCGCAGAGCTGCGCACCGAGGACCTGCCTACCAGGTTCGGCGACCGCGACGCACCGTCCGGGACCGGCCAGTACCTTTGACCGCCGCGATGGCGGCGTGGCGGATGAGGCCAGGCCTTGCCACCGGATCCGCACGACCTGCCGCTTGACGTCAGGCCTCTGGCCGTCACGTCGACACCTTCGGGACGACCCGCTCTCACGGTCAATGGCATGTGATCAACGCGACCAAGGGCGTCACCAGGGAAAACGCTATCGTGGTCGAAATGCGCGTTTCCGAAGACCTCTCGTTGCCCGCCCGCTCCGCCGCCCGCACGGATGCTGGGCTTCGGCGGCGTTTCCGCGGTCGGGCGACGCGCCTGCTGGCTGTGGCTGTGGTCCTGGGCTACGCCCTGACTGGCTGTTCGGGGGTCCCGGCCGACCTGGAAGCGGACAAGCCGACACAAACCTCGGCCGCTTCGCCGGCAGCGCGCACCGAGTCTGGAAGCCCTGCGCCCGTCAGTGCGAGCGCGACCGCCGCACCGCCCTGGCTGGGTATGCGAGTGCTCCCGGTAGGGCCGCAGGGCTTCGCCTCAGCGCAGAAGACCCCGCCCGAGCTGCGTAACCGGTCGATCGTCACGGTCGACGACCTGCCGCCACCGGCGGACGGCCGCTTCCATGCAACCGTCCAAGCGGTGCCGGCCGACGTACTCGCTCGATCAAGCTGGACCAAGGACTGCCCGATCGCCGCGGCCGACCTGCGCTACATCACGGTCGGCTTCCGCGGCTTCGACGGCCGCGCCCACACCGGCGAGCTGCTGGCCAACGCGCGGGTGGCCGACGACCTGGTCACCGTGTTCGAGAAACTCTTCGCCGCAGGCTTCCCGATCGAGCGCATGCGGATCTCCAGTGCCGCCGAACTGAACGCACCGCCGACCGGCGACGACAACACCACTGAGGTGTTCGCCTGCCGAGCGGTACGCGGCCGAAAAGGGTGGTCCCAGCACGCCCACGGCCTCGCCGTGGATCTCAACCCGTTCCAGAACCCGTACCGCAAAGGCAAGGTCGTCCTGCCCGAACTCGCCACCGCCTACCTCGACCGAGCCGATGCACGGCCCGGGATGGCGCAGCCCCGCGAGCAGGCTGTGCAGGCTTTCGCCGCGATCGGATGGAAGTGGGGCGGCGACTACCGGTCTCTGAAGGACTACATGCACTTCTCTGCCACCGGCGGCTGAACCGACCGCGCAGGCAAAGCAGGGACGCGATATCCGGATGTAGTAGCTCGGCGCGGAGGTGCGCTGGTGGTCCTGGCCGGCCGTCAGGCGCCGGGGGCCGAGTGGACCGCCGACCGGGGGTGGGTGGGCGCGCTGCATGTGGCCGAACTCGGGCCCCTCGATGAGGAACAGGCGAGACGGCTGGTGATGGTCAACGGAGTCAGCCCGGACAGCGAGGACGCGGTCCTGCGGGTCGCCGGAGGCAACCCGCTCGCCCTTTCCCTGGCCGCAGCGGTGGATTCGGCGCAGCCAGGCGCGGCTCAGGGATGGTCACCGTCGGCCGAGACGCTGCGCACGCTGATCGCGGGCTGATCGGCACGGTGCCGTCGCCGGAACATCGGCGGGCCTCGGCTATACCGGAATCAGCGCTCCAGGCCACTCGATGCACGAATCAGAGTGACCCAGGAGCATCATCGAATTGCACAGCCCGTGTCCGGGCCGAGGTGGACACAACTCCCGTGACTGCCTATCGGATGCGGTGCTGGGTCGTGGGAGGTGTTCACAGCGGGCCACGGACTTCGATCCGCATCGTGGTGAGGTTGAGGAGCGCGTCGATCTGATCTTTGCACACCACTGCGCCGTAGCCGACGGGCAGCAGCAGGGCGCGGGTGAGGTGCCGGTTGATTCTGAGCAACTGGAACGCGGGCCAGCGGACGAAATCGGCCGGTTGTCGAGACTGCTCGGGATTCGGGAAGACGTCGATGTACCAGCCCGAGTCGTCGGGGGAGTCCTGGCGCTGGGTGCGGCTCATCACTAGCCGGTTGGCGTTCTCGATGCCCCGGTAGCACAGCACCGTGTCAGTGAAGCGCATTGACTGCGGCTCGGTCCCGTCCAAGGCGCGCGCCGTCGTGACCTGGCCGTTGAGCACCCACAGCGCGAGGGTGAGGTCCGAGGTCCAGCCCATCCGGTCCGGAACCTTCGTCGCGAGGTCCGGCGCGAGCACGTCGAACCGGTCGGCGTCCTGCGCGACGAGCTTGAATGGCGTCCAGCCGGCCTGCACGCTGAGCCCGTCGCGCAGGCCGTCGGCGTAGTCCTCGAGGATGTCGAGTAGCGCGCCCGCCTGCGATTCCAGCTGCTCGATGGCCTGGGCCATGACCATGACACCGCCGATTCGCCGCGAGAAACGGTGCAACGGCCGTGTCACGGGGCGCCGGCCACATCGCTGGGCCGCCGCGCGGCGAACTGCTCGATCGGCGTGCGCTGTCCTGCCCGGAACCGTTCGAGCGCTAGGTGTGGCGACACGGCGGAGCCGGTGAACAGCACGCTGCCGTCGGACGCGACGTACATCGAGCCGCCGCCACGGACCGGGTGGACGACGAGCACGGCATCGTCGTCGGGCAACAGGTGGTGGATGACCTTGGCGCCGGGCGCGATCCGCTGGAACAGCTCCACCCCGACCTCGATCATTCGCTGTCGCGCCGCCGTCTCGTCATCGGCAGCACTGCCCGCCATCCGGGTCTGTTGTTCGAAGGCGCGTGTCGGCACGCCGGCAAGGTGCTCGTCCACAGACTGTCCCCTTTGGTAGGCCAGGAAGCGTAGATCATCGCCGCGACAACAGCCATGCTCGGGCTGCGTCGGGGTCGAGGCGGTAGCGCAGACGCCGGTGGACGAACCGGTCATCCACGCCGAAGGCCACCGATTCGGGCGTGCTCATTAACCGGTGCAAGGGTAGCCGTAGCCGTAGCCGTAGCCGTAGCCGTTGCGTTCGGCCCGCACCGCGAGACCGGCGTTGAACCGGGCCAAGCCGGCCTTTCCGGCGATGCTCCGCGATGGCGGGCCTGCCGTCTGGGCGCGGTACGTCTGGCTGGGGCCGCGAGGTCGAGGGCCTACAGCGGGTGTGCGACCCCTCGTCCGCCCGGTCATCTGCGACGGTTTCGAGCTCGACATAAGGGCCAGGAGGTTGGCCCAGTTGTTGTCGGACACCACCCCGGTCTTGCGCCGACGCAACTAGCGCCGACGTCCGCAGGCTTGCCAGCAGGGGCGGTGTCTAATTCGCAAGTAGACGGACGTCGGCGCTCGGCAGACCCTTCGACCACCAGTGGCGATAGCGGCGGTAGACCGCCGGGTCGCGATCCGCCAGCAAAGACTGCAGCCTTGCGGCTTCCGACTCGAGACCTTGCCAGGTCTCGTCGTCGAGCTGGCGGAATGCTGTCGCTTCGATGCCCTCGGCGACCGGTCGCCATACCCCGGCGACGTAACCGTCGACGAGCAGGGTCGGCAGGACATCGCCGTTGCGTCGCAGGACCGCGGCGCGGTGCTGAGGTGGGATGATGCGGCTTCGATCGGCGTAGGCCAGCATGATGCTGTCCCACATCGGCAGCAGACGGGGTGGGGCTGGAGTGTCTTCGGCGGGGTGCCGGCCTTCGTGCACGTCGAACAGTGTGGCGTTCTCTGGGCCGGTCAGGGCCTGGATCGTGTCGCCCAGCTCGGTCAGAGCGTTCTGGACGATGGACCGCTTGATGATGGTGAACTGCGCGATATCCTGCATCGTGGCAGGACCGAACGCCTCCAGGTAGCGGAGGACCAGCCGCTGTACGTCCTCGCTCCAGTTTCGCGCGCCTGGCGTGGCTGGAGCGGCGATGTATGTCGACGGTGATCCGAACGACCAGGGGCCGCCGACGGGCACGTGGTGCAGCGGCGCGTACGTTCGCAGTGCCCACCACACGCCCTTGGTGCGCTGACCGAGCCGCGCCGTGAGCAACTGCTCGACCTCGGCGCTGGTGCGCGGGCGGCTGGCGAATTCCGCCAAGTGGGGAAGCAGTGCATCGGTGTCGGGTATGGAAAGTCCGCTCGAGGTGAAGCGGCGGTCCCCCAGCCGTGGCCCGCGCAGGTTGGGCAGCATCGCCGTGTGAAAGATCGGGTAGTCCACCGCGGCCACGATGTGCAGCGTCAGGCGCATGAGGGTCGCCTTGACCAGCGTTTGGTCGGTCAAGGCGGCGGCCAGGTCCGCTGGATCGAAGTCGGCGATCCTGGCCCACAGAGCAAGGTACGGGGATGCGGGCTCCTGGGCTTGCAGCGCAACAATGCGTCGGACGGCACCTGCGACGTTTAACGGTTCTCGGCGAAGAAGCAGCTGCCGGTCGAGAGTGGCACGGTTGAGTTGCCGTGCGCTCAGGGTCACACGGGTATTGCGCGCCGCTGCTGCGACCATACCGTCACCACCCTGGGAATATGCATGATCATTGAGCATAGCTCGGCTGTCGCCAGCGGCTTTGTACTCCATCGGCGCTCATGTCATCGACGTGCTGGGACTGGGCCAGGCCGCTTGACAACCCGGCCAGGTCTCGGGCATCGCTGGCCGCCCCGTCGGCTGCACCGCCACGACCTCGGCGTGCAGCATGACCGTCATCTGGCTGGTCGTCGAGCCGGTACCGGCCGGCCCGCTGGACGCGGCGCTGCGCGAGACCTTCGCCCGGACGATGTCGGCACCCTGTTTCCTGCACCTCTCTGCTCAACTGTTCGGCCGGCGCGAGGATGATCCCGCGCGGATGGCTGTCCTCGTCGCGGGTCACCTCTCCCGCGAGTTCGGCGCCGTGCGGGCGGAGGCGGGCGAGGGTGTCCTCGATGTCGTCGACGGCGAACATGACGCGGTGCAGGCCCAGCGTGTTCGGCGGGGTGATCGCCGGCTCGGGGGTGATCGCCTTCGG
>NZ_VIQO01000040.1 GCF_007483665.1 Catellatospora sichuanensis | reverse complement strand
CGCCCGGCTGGCGGCTGCCGCCGCCTGGACGGCGACCTGCGCCGCCTGCGCCGCCTTGTCCGCGGCGACCGCCGCCCGCTTGGCGTGCGCGGCAGCCTGCTCGGTGTTGTCACGCGCCGCTTCGGTCGCAGCCGCGGCAGCAGCCGCCGCACGGGCCGCGGCCTCGGCGGCCTGCTTGGCCCGGTCCGCTTCCTGCGTCGCCTGCTGCGTCTCCCGCGCCGCCTCCTCGCCGGCGACCTTCGCCTGCGCCAGCAGTTCGGCCATCGTCGCGGTCTCGTCGTCGCGAGCCGACGCCACTGCCCACCCGTAGGACAGGAACGCCTCCATACTCTCCGGCGTGCCCGCGTCCAGGGCCTTCTGCCCGGCCGCGCGCACCTGCGGACCGCCCGTGGCGATGGCCTGGTTGACCCGCAGCCGCTGGTCGGTCTGCCACTGCACCTGCCAGCCGGAGTCCAGGAAAGCCCGCAGCACGCCCGGGTTCTCCGAATCCAGCGCCTGCTGGCCCACCTGCTGGACCTGCGGGCCGGCGATCGCCATCAACTGGTTGACCGACACCCGGGTGTCGATGTCCGCCGGTCCCTGCCATCCGCCGTCCAGGAATGCCGAAATCGCATTCTGGTCGCCGGCATCGGCCGCGGTCAGCGCCTGCAGGGCCGCGGCGCGCACCGACGGCCCGGCCTCGGCGATGACGCTGGTGACCGCGTCGCGTTCGTCGGCCTGCCGCGCCTGCTGCCATCCGGCGCTCAGGAATGCCCGCACCTGGTCGTCGGAGCCCACCAGCGCGGCCTCGGCCTCGGCTCGGACCTGCCCACCGCCGAGCAGCCATGCCGACACCACGAGCGACCGGTCCGCGGCGAGGGGTTCATCCTCGGCTCGCGCCTTGGTGCCGTGCAGGAACACCGACAGCAGCACCAGCACTGTCAACGCCGCGACCAGCGCGCGGCGTCTGCTCGCGTCCCAGCGACGCGGCGTGGCTATCACAAGGTCAGGTGACGATCTCAAGGTTTTCTCCGATTCCCCGTTGGGATGGCAAACGGCGGCCGGAACCGCCCCGCGGTCCGGCGATGGCGAAGAACGGAGTCCGTCCGGGCGGCTGGATCGGTCGCCGCCCGGACGGACTCCGCCGATGGTCATGCGTTGGCGAAGTTGCCGGTACCGGTCACGACGACGTATGCGGTGGTCCGCCGGCGGCGACCATGACGGTGGCTGCTGCCTCCGTGTCGGTGATGGTGCTGTTGCTGAACCTGCCCAGGCCGTCGGTGAAGTTCAGGGCCGATGCGGCCGGAGCCGACGGGGCGGTGGGGTAGACGGTGATGACTCCGCTGCCGCTCAAGGGGAACTGGCCGGTGGTGAGGTTGACCGGGATCACCGCTACCGGCGTGGCTGTTGGTCGGCTGATACTGCAGCCCAGCACCGATATGGACACTGCGATCGCCGTGGCGGCAACGACACGCCACTGGACGCGACATGGAAACCATGACACGAACTCCCCGTTTATTCGTTTATTGCAGTTCGCCTATCCGGCTCCGCTCGCGGACCGTAGCGTCCCCCCGTCGAGCGAGTCAAGACCCGACAACCGTCGGCAGTGGGCGTTCCGCTGCGCACCGGCTGGATCCAGTTACGGCCGGAGACATCTTGCGTGGAAAGCTTCCTGCTGCCGGGATTTCGTGAACACGTGTGAGCAGAATGCTGTTTCGGTGAGGCGCCATGGACGGAGTCATGGCGTCGTGCCGGCGGCCGGATTGTCGTAGGCGGCGAGGCCGCCTTTCGTATCCGATGTGGCTAGTGATCAGTTCGCGGTGCACAACGTCGGTTTGCCTACCTACGCGCTGATGGTGCGGTCCGACCCGGTAGCCGATACGCAAGGACGGCGATCGGGCTATTGCAAGGGATGCCTGGGGACTCCAGCCGTCAGGTCCAGCCACAGTCGATTCTCGCAGTAGCCGACCGGTGGAACTTCGCTCTCGGTGGTATCTCCGTTCCTCCTGCTCGGTGCTGTCGTCACAATCTTTCGGCGACGACTTCGACGACGGTGGACGTCCGCAGGTAGCCAGGCACCTGACCAGGAGACTTGTCCGCTACCTCCGGGTCGCCAGGGCGCGGTGGTGGCCCGGTTCTGCGTCGGCCTCGCATCCTCCGGGATCGCGCGAGTCTCCGGAGGTGAGCTGTGGTTCGTCGTGGCGGGTCACGGGCGTGCCGCCTTGACAGGCAAGTACACGCTTGCCTAACGTGTCGGCCATGACGGCCGCTGACACCACAATCACCCCGTTCCTGATGTTCGAAGGCGCCGCCACGGAGGCCATGAACTTCTACGTCTCCCTGTTCGACGATGGCGAGATCCTCTCGGTCACGCCGCACCAGGGCGAGCACATCGGCGTTCAGCTCGCCGAGTTCAGGGTGGCCGGGCAGCGGGTGCTGTGCAGTGACAGCTCCGTCAAGCACGCCTTCACCTTCACGCCGTCGCTGTCGTTGTTCGTGCAGTGCAAGGACGACGCCGAGCTCACCCACCTGCACGCGGCACTCGTCGACGGCGGCAAGGAACTCATGCCGCTCGCGAACTACGGCTTCAGCACCCGCTTCGCCTGGGTCAACGACCGTTTCGGGGTGTCCTGGCAGCTCAATCTGCCGTGATCATCCGATCCGGGGCACCACAGGTTGGCGAACCACTGCCACGGCAAAACCTCGCCACGAGAAGATCTTGCGATTGCCGGGCGGCACGATGAGGCTGCCGAAGCATGTCCCCCAAGAAACTCGGCCGTCTGAGCACGGCTCTGCTCACGACGATGGCTTTACTGGCCATCGCGCCGGCGGCGAGCGCCGCACCGAAACCTGAACCTGCTCCGCCCGGCGTGCTCAAGGGCCCGGGCTTCGCCAAGAAGGACAAACTCGGCTCGCACGACCGGGATCTGCTGGTCAAGGCCGTACGCGATGGCAAGAAGAAGGTCACCACCATGGTGGCCGTCGCCCCCGGCCAGTTCGACGCGGCCCGTAAGGCCGTCGAGGCGGCGGGCGGCACCGTAGCCTCGGCCCAGCCCAAGGTCGGCTACCTGCGGGCGAGCCTGCCCGTCGGCGCCGTCGACACCGTGGCGCAGAAGGGTTCGGTGCTCGCCGTCGACCTCGACGAGGAGATCAAGCTCGCCGACCCGGTTCCGGCCACGGAGGGCCGCCATCACGGCGGCACCGCCAAGGCGCCCGGCGCGAAGACCCCCGCGGCGAACCCGTACCTGCCCACGCACGAGACGGGCGCGGTGGATTTCGTCGCCGACCACCGCACGTGGGACGGCCGCGGGGTCACCATCGGCATCCTGGACTCCGGCGTGGACCTCGACCACCCGGCGCTGGCCACGACCACGACCGGCGAGCGCAAGATCGTGGACTGGGTGACCGCCACCGACCCGCTCACCGAGGGCGACAACACCTGGCTGGAGATGGCCGCCACGGTCACCGCCACGACGGAGTTCGAGTTCCAGTGGCGCACCTACACTGCGCCGGCCGCCGGCGAGTTCCGGGTCGCCGAGTTCTACGAGTACGCCACCGCCGGTCCCAATGACGTCAACGGCGATGTGAACCGCGACGGCGACAACTGGGACTCCTTCATCGTGCTGTTCCGCCCCAGTGACAAGGCGATCTGGGTCGACTCCGACGCCGACCGCGACTTCACCGACGAGCCGTTGCTGCGGCCGTTCCGGGAGGAGCACAAGGCGGGCCGCTTCGGCACCGACGACCCGGCCACCGCGCTCAACGAGTCGATGCCGTTCACCGTGGAGTACCGGCTCGGCGTCGATCTGGCCCCAGCGGGCCGGGAGGGCACCGCCGACTTCGTCAGCATCGGCCTGCCCGAGAGCGCGCACGGCACCCACGTCGCGGGCATCGCCGCGGGCCGCGGCCTGTTCGGCGGGAAAATGAACGGCGCCGCCCCCGGCGCGAAGATCGTCTCGTCGCGGGCCTGCACCTGGAGCGGCGGCTGCACCGCGGTCGCACTGACCGAAGGCATGATCGACCTGGTGGTGAACCGGGGCGTGGACGTGGTCAACATGTCCATCGGCGGACTGCCCGCGCTCAACGACGGCGCCGACGCCCGCGCGCACCTCTACAACACGCTCATCAACGACTTCGGCGTGCAGCTGTTCCTGTCCGCGGGCAACTCCGGACCCGGCCTGAACACCATCGGCGACCCGGCCGTGGCCAGCGACGCCGTCGCGGTCGGTGCCTCGGTGTCCAGCGCCACCTGGGCCGCCGACTACGGCTCCGACGTCGACACCCGGATGGGCGTCTTCGGTTTCTCCTCCCGCGGTCCTCGCGAGGACGGCGGATTCAAACCCGACATCGTCGCGCCCGGCGCGGCGATCAGCACCACCCCGACCTGGCTGCCCGGCTCCCCGGTCACCGGCGTCGGCTACGAACTGCCGCCGGGCTACAGCATGTTCAACGGCACCTCGATGGCCTCGCCCCAGGCGGCGGGCGCGGCCGCGCTGCTGCTGTCGGCCGCGAAGGCGACCGGCGTCGACGCGAAGCCGGCGAACCTGCGTGCCGCCCTCTACGACAGCGCGCAGTTCCTGTCCGGCGTGGACGCCCACGAGCAGGGCAACGGCCTGCTCGACGTCGACGACGCCTGGCAGGCGCTGGCCAAGGGCGGCCTGGCCACCAGCGCGTACACCATCGACGCGCAGGTCTGCACGCCCATCTCGGCGTACCTGACCACCCCCGGGCGGGGCACCGGGCTCTACCACCGCTGCCCCGGCGCGATCCCCACCCTGCAGCAGGTCCTCGTCACCCGTACCAGCGGACCGGCCGGCGCGAACCTGCACCGCATCAGCTGGACCGGCAACGACGGCACGTTCAAGGCGATGTACGACACCGTGCGGCTGCCGCTGAACGAGCCTGTCGCGGTGCCGGTGTGGGTGCGTCCGAAGGGCAACGGCGTGCACAGCGCCGTCATGAAGCTCGACGACCCGTCGACCCGGGGCACCGACGCCCGGATGATGGCCACCGTCGCGGTCGCCGACGAGCTCGCCGCACCGACCTACGCCCGGACGCACACCGGCCGCATCGACAAGGCCCAGACGGAGTCGTACCTGGTGACCGTGCCGGAGAAGACCCGAAGCCTGCAGGTCAAGCTGGACGGCGTGGATGCCGGCGACCGCGTGCGGTTCGTCGCGCAGCACCCGTACGGCGTGGCCGTGGAGGACGGCTGCTACACGAACATGGACGCCGTCGAAGGCTGCGACCCGAACCTGCGCACCTTCAAGGACCCGCTGCCGGGCGTCTGGGAGATCACCGTCGAGGTCTCCCGCACCTCACCGACCAAAAACAGCGCGTACCGGCTCTCCACGCAGGTCTTCGGCGCCAGCGCCAAGGCCGAGGTGGCGCTGGGCACCCTGGAGATGCACTCGCCCGTCCCGGTCAGCTGGGAGGTCACCAACCACCTGGGCGCGGTGCAGCTCGCCGCGTCGACCTCGCCGCTGAGCAGCCGCCGCACCGAGCGGCCCACCGTCGGCAACCAGCAGCAGAAGATGTACGAGGTCCTCGTGCCGTTCGGCACGGGCCGCTTCACCGCCCGGATCGGCAACCCGTCGGATCCGGCGGCCGACCTCGACCTCATCGTCGTCGCGAACGGTGTCGTGCTCGGGCAGAGCGCCGACGGCGACTCCGAGGAGAAGGTGGAGATCGACAACCCGCCGGCCGGTTTCTACGCCGTCTGGATCGACGGGTACTCCGTTCCCACCGGCTCCACCGAGATCGATTACGTCGATGAGCTGAGCAGCCCGTCGAACGGCACCGTGGCCACCACGTTCGCGGCTCCGCTCGCGCTGGCGCGCGGTGAGACGAAGACCGTCACGGCGGATGTGACCGCGACCGGCACCGCGCCGGCCGGGCGCAAACTCCACGGCGACCTGGACCTGGTCAACACCGCCGGTGCGGTGGTCGGACGGGCCGGGCTCACCATCGAGGCGGTGCACGGACCCTCAGTGCACGTGGACGGCGAGTTCGGTCCGTTCGCCGCGTTCACCGCCATCGACGGCGTCGTGGCCGGATCGACGCAGGTCGACTCGGTCTCCAGGCCGGCCCGCTGGACCAAGGAGGGCGGCATCAAGCCCTACCTCGACCAGAGCGGCCACATCTTCGGGCTAAACAACCACGGTGACGGCGCCGGGTTCTCCGAGTACAGCCACACGCCGACGCTGCCGGCCGTCTTCCACGCCGACGGCACGGTGACCGAGCTGGCGCTGCCGGCCTGGCGGCCCGACGCCATCTACGGCATCGGCTACGGCGTCAACGACGCCGGAGCGGTGGTCGGTTCCGTGACGGCGGTGACCGAGAACGCCGACTGGTACTGGCACTACGAAGGGTTCCGGTGGACCGCGCAGGGCGGCATGGTGAAGTTGCCGCACCTGTCCGCGAACCCGGAACTGACCGAGCCGTACGCGATCAACTCCAGCGGCACTGTCGTCGGCGTGTCGATGGACGCCGCCGGCTACCAGACCGCGGTCCGCTGGGACGCCGCCGGTAACGTGCACCGCATCGGCCCGGCGGCCGCGGGCGAGCACAGTTTCCTCGTCGAGATCAACGATGCGGGCACGGCGGTCGGCGAGAGCGGCAACCGGGCCGCGATCTGGACCGCCGAGGGCGGCATGCGGCGCCTGCCCGACTTCGGGCTGCACTCCAAGGCCGTCGGCATCAACGCCTCCGGCTGGATCATCGGCGAGGCTGACGTCGCGCCGTACGAGCCGCACGTCGTGGCCTGGGACCCGCAGGGCCGGATGTGGGACCTGTCCAACATGCTCGGCACCGACAAGTGGTGGCTGTCCGAGGCGGCGGACGTGACCGACGACGGCGGGTTCGTCGTCTACGGCATCGCCATGGACGGCTCGGGCAAGACCCACGCCATCCTGCGTTTCTGACGCAGCCCGTAGGCAGGGGCGCCCTCGACGGAGTTCCGTCGAGGGGGCCCTTTCCTTTGGTCAGGACGAGTCGACCCAGCCTTGTCGGGTGGCGTAACCGCCCAGCTGCATCCGGGTCTGGACGCCGGCGATGTCCATGAGGTGGCGCAGGCGCCGGTGCAGCGTGCGTGGTGACAGACCCAGCTGGGTCGCGACCGTCTGATCGGTGAGCCCGGCCAGCAGCAGCGTGAGGATCTCGCGGTCGAGGTCGGTCGGGCCCTGCGGACCGGATTCGGTGACGGTGTCGGGCTCACCGGCGTTGCTCGACAGTTTGAGCGGGTAGGCGGTGTGCCACACCGTCTCGAACAGCGCGTCCAGCGCATCCAGCAGTCCGCTGCGGTGCAGCAGCACCGCGCCGGGCTCCCCTGTCGGGCTGACCGTGAGCGGCACCAGGCCGAGGTCGGCGTCGGCCAGCACCAGCTTCATCGGCAGTCGGTCGGCCACGCGCAGTTGCACGCCGCTGTGCAGCGACGCGATGGCGTCGGTGACGATGCCCGGCTCGGCCAGCACCGCCCGGTCCAGTACCGCCCGGAACTGCACGCCGCGGCCGATGGCCGCGGGTTCGGCGGTGTTCTGCTCGGGCGGCACGGCGACGAACGGTGCGGTGATGAAGCTGCGGACCTGGGTACGGGCCGCCTGCTGCACCTGCAGGAAGCGGTGGCGGATCGCGTCGACGCCCGTGACGACCTCGATCAGGTCGTTGATGCTGCGTCCGGTCATCGCCGCCCGGTGCTGCTCGGCGAAGGTCACCAGTGCCTGTTCGGCCATCCGCAGCCGGTCGCGGCGCTGGGTGATGAGAGCACCGAGCGCCATGGCCGGCGGCGCGGCCGTGAACTGTTCATCGGAGGATTTGACCGCCAGTCCCCAGTCGACCAGCCGCGACAGCGCCTTGTCGACGTCGGGTCGCGGCACGGCGAGCAGGTCCGACAGCAGCATCGCGGTGGCGTCCGGCTGTCCGAGCAGGGCACGGTAGACGTGCTCGTCGTCGGGGTCGAGGCCCAGCGCATCCAGCATTCGGCGACCGGCCCCTTCCCTTGCCGTTGCGGGGAGAGTATGCGCCATGGCGGCACGTGCTGAACAGTCGCCGGCGGGAGCGGGGCTGCGCGGCCTCGAGCCGCTCACCACATTCGATCATGGTTTCAGCAGGCTGTTCCGGCGCAGCCAGGCTTCGACGGCGGGGCCCGCGCCTTCCACTTCCTCGCCGCGTACGGCCAGCCCGGCGGCGATCGTCGCGCCCCGGCAGGATGCGCCATAGTCGCGCTCGGTGGTGCCGAGCCCGCTCATGGCGTAGGTGGTGACCGGGTGGACGGTCTTGCCCGCGAAGTCGTAGCTGTCGGCGAACGTCGACATGATCATCGGTGCGCGGACGTTCCAGATCCCGCTGGCCAGCAGCAAGGTGTCGTATTGGTCGATCGACGCCAGGGGGTTGGCGATGGCGGGGCGGGCGTCGGCGTTCTGCTCGCGCACGTTGCGTGCGACGGTGTCGCCGTAGTCGTCGGAGTAGGGGTCGGCGGCTTCGATGCGGTGGACATCGCACCCGATGAGCTTGCCGATCATGGCGGCCAGGACTTCGGTGTTGCCGGTCTGCAGGAACTTGCGGCCGCCGTTGAAGTAGTTCCATCCGGCACGGGAGAAGTAGGCCAACAGCACCTTGCGCCGGCCGTCCGGCGCGGTTGAGGTGCGCGGCGGCGCGCTGGCCGCCGACTGTGGGGATGTGTCGGACCGGCAGCCGCCGAGCATGTTCGCGGCCGCGGTGCCGATCGCACCCGCACCGGCCAGGCGCAGCAGCGATCGCCGCGGCACCGTGATGTCGCGCATGTCATTGACCTCCGGGTCGCTTGTCGGGCTTCAGCTCGGTGCTCGGGCTAGCGTTCGATCATCTGCATCTGGTCGTCGGTGTGGTGGCCGCCTTCGGCCGGGGTCAGCCGGTCCAGGACGGCGACCTGCTCGGCGCTGAGGGCGGTGGTGTCGGCGGCGGTGTTCTCCTCGACGCGGTGGACCCGCTTGGTGCCCGGGATCGGCACGATGTCGTCGCCTTTGGCCAGCAGCCAGGCCAGGGCGACCTGGGCCGGGGTGGCGCCGAGCTGGTCGGCGACGGCCTGGACCTCGTCGGCGATGCGCAGGTTGCGTTCGAGGTTGCGGCCGGTGAAGCGTGGGTTGTTCTTGCGGAAGTCGCTGTCGTCCAGGCGCTGGATGTCTTGCGCGGTGCGGATGGTGCCGGTGAGGAACCCGTGTCCGAGCGGCGAGTAGGCGACCAGGCCGATGCCCAGTTCGCGCAGCAGCGGCAGGATCTGGTCCTGGTCGCGCGTCCACAGCGAGTACTCCGACTGCAGCGCGGTGATCGGGTGCACGGCGTGGGCGCGGCGGATGGTGCCGGTCCAGGCCTCGGACAGGCCGATGTGCCTGATCTTGCCCTGCTGTACGAGGTCGGCCAGCGCGCCGACGGTGTCCTCGATCGGTGTGCCCGGGTCGACCCGGTGCTGGTAGTAGAGGTCGATGTGATCGGTGCCGAGCCGCCGCAGCGAGCCTTCGACGGCGAGGCGAATGTTGGCCGGGCTGCTGTCCAGGGTCCACGGGCCGCGGCCGTCGTGGGCGACCAGGCCGAACTTGGTGGCCAGGACGACCTGGTCGCGGCGGCCCTTCAGGGCGCGCCCGACGAGTTCCTCGTTGGTGTACGGGCCGTAGATCTCGGCGGTGTCGAGCAGGGTCACGCCGAGGTCGAGGGCGCGGTGGATGGTGCGGATCGATTCGGCGTCGTCTGTTCCGGCGCCGGTGTAGCCGTGGGACATGCCCATCGCGCCCAGACCGATCCGGGATACTTCGAGCTTGCCGAGGTGTGCCGTGTGCATGACGTCTCCTCGCTGTCGGATCTGCCGCAGGCAGACCGGTGGTCGGTGGGTCAGTCGACGCGGCGTCCGCCGAGCCACTTGACCATCTGCGGGTCGTGGTGGTCGAAGAACATCGACTTGCCGGTGTCCAGGGCGGCGATGCGGGCCATCTGCTCGTCGCTGAGCTCGAAGTCGAAGACGTCGAGGTTCTGGGCCATCCGGTCGGGCCGTACCGACTTGGGGATGACCACGACGTCACGCTGGATCAGCCAGCGCAGCACGACCTGGGCCACGGACTTGCCGTGCGCGGCGCCGATCCCGGTCAGGACCGGGTTGGTGAACAGGTCGTTCTTGCCTTCGGCGAACGGACCCCACGACTCGATCTGCACGCCGTACTCCCGCATGAGTTCCTGGTCGGCCACACGCTGGAAGAACGGGTGCGTCTCGACCTGATTGACTGCCGGGGTGACGTCGTTGTGCTGGATGAGGTCCACGAGCCGGTCGCCGAAGAAGTTCGACACCCCGATCGCCTTGATCAGGCCCTCGCCGTACAGCTTCTGCATCGCCCGCCACGAGCTGTAGTAGTCGCCCAGCGGCTGATGGATCAGGTACAGGTCGAGGTAGTCCAGGCCCAGCTTGGCCAGGGACTTGTCGAATTCGCGTCTGGCGGTGTCCTCGCCGGTGTGCTGGATCCACAGCTTCGTCGTGACGAACAGCTCCTCGCGCGGAATGCCACTGGCCGCGATCGCCCGGCCGACGGCCTGCTCGTTGCCGTACGACGCCGCGGTGTCGATCGACCGGTAACCGGCCGCCAGCGCCTCGGTGACGACCTGCTCGGTCTGCTCGTCCGGCACCTGGAAGACACCGAAGCCCAGGATCGGCATCCGGACCCCGTTGTTGAGCGTGATCATGCGGTTCTGCGCTGCCATGACGGGTTCCTCCCACGATTCGCGACTCGCCCTGCTGCTTGCCTTGCCTCCACCAAACCTCACTTGCGGCGCCGTAGGCAGTGACGCTCCTGCCCGGTAACGCCAGACCCTCCCTGCGCACCCGGGCAGCGCCGTAGGTTCGAAGCCATGGACAACCGCAGCGAGGTCCGCGACTTCCTCACCACCCGCCGCGAGCGCCTCACCCCCGAGCAGGCCGGAGTGCCGTTCTTCGGCGGCAGACGGCGGGTCAAGGGGCTACGCCGCGAAGAGGTCGCCATGCTCGCCGGAATGAGCACCGACTACTACACCCGTCTGGAACGCGGCAACCTCACCGGCGTGTCCCACTCCGTGCTCGACGCCCTCGCCCGCGCCCTGCGGCTTGACGAAGCCGAACGCACGCACCTGCTCGACCTCGCCGAAACCGCCAACACGCCCACAGCAGGCCGCACGCCGCGGCGGGTGCCGAACCGGACGACCGTGCGGCAGGGCGTACAGCGCATCCTCGACACCATCAACGCCCCCGCGTACGCCCGCAACGGACGGATGGACATCCTCGCCGTCAACCGCCTCGGCCGGGCCCTGTACGCCGACGCGCTCGGCACCGGCGACAGCTTCAACCTGGCCCGCTACCTGTTCCTCGACGCCCGCGCACAGGACTTCTACCCCGCCTGGCCGACCGTGGCCGCCGACTGCGTCGCCGCCCTGCGCACCTACGCCGGACGCAACCCCTACGACCGGGCCCTGACCGACCTGATCGGCGAACTGAGCACCCGCAGCGAACCGTTCCGCACCTGGTGGGCCACCCACAACGTGAAACTGCACCACACCGCCACCAAGACGATGCACCACGCCATCGCCGGAGACCTCGAACTCACCGGCGAAGCCCTCCAGCTGCCTGGCGACCCCGACCTGACGATCATCACCTACACGTGCGAGCCGGCCAGCCCCACCGAGCAGGCGCTCGCGTTCCTCGCCTCCTGGAGCCCCCGGACCGGCGAGGACGGCACCGACCGGCCCGCGCGCACCGGCCGGGGCACGGCACCGCGCTAGCGGCGGGTCCAAAGCTCCGGGGCGCTCAACGAGGCGCGGCCCCGGCGACAGCGCTATCGACACGGCCGGGAGTTTCCTATGGAGATCGTGAACAAGCAGCCCACCGTCAAAGCCCCCGCCGAGACGTTCACCGGCGACGCCTGGTTCGACGTCATCGCCAAAGGCGAAGGTCCGTCCCGGCTGCGGGTCAACGTCGTCCGCTTCGCCCCGGGAGCCCGCAACGCCTGGCACAGCCACGCCGTCGGCCAGACCTTGCACGTCACCGAAGGCCGCGGCCTCATCCAGGCCCGAGGCGGCCAGGTGACCGAGATCGGGCCCGGCGACACCGTCCACACCCCGCCCGGTGAATGGCACTGGCACGGCGCCGACCCCGACCACTTCATGAGCCACCTGGCCATGTGGGAGGCGCCCGACGACGGCCCCGAAACCCGGTGGGGCGCGCTGGTCACCGATGAGGAGTACCACCGGCGCTGACAAGGCATGACGCGATCCTGGGCGGACAACACGCTACGGCGGCAGTCGCCCGGTTCCCGAGCGCGGCGGCCCGAAACGGGCAGGATCTGTGGTGTGAACGCGACGGCAGGCCAAAGCACCGACGCGGTCCCGCGACGCGGCCGGCCGCGGGATGCGGCGGCTGCGGCAGCGCTGGCGAGATACGACCGCCTGGCCCGGCTACCGATCATCTTGTCCGCGGTACTGCCGCTGATCGTCGTCCCCGAGCAGGGAAACTGGGTCGCGGTCCTGATCGGCGTCGTGTCGTGGCTCGTGTTCGTCGTCGACTTCTTCACCCACGAGCGGCTGCTGGTGAACTACCTGGGCACCCGCCTGGGCAAGTTCGACCTCGCCATCGTGATCCTCACCGCACCGTGGTTCCTGCTGGCCGGAGCACACGGCGGCAGCATCGTGGTGATCCTGCGACTGGCCAGGCTCGGCCGGCTGGTGCTCGCCACCAAGGGTGTCAGGCGGCTGTTCGCCCGGTTGGGACGCGTCGCGATCATGGCAGGGGCGGTCCTGTTCGTCGGCGCCGCCATGGCCTACTACGCAGAGCACCCCGTGAACGCGGAGTTCGCGACCTTCGGCGACGCGCTGTGGTGGGCGATCGTCACCCTGACCACCGTCGGGTACGGCGACATCGTGCCCGTCACGACCGCCGGCCGGATCGACGGGACGGCCATCATGTTCATGGGTGTCGCCCTGCTCGGCCTGCTCGCAGGCTCTCTGGCCAGCTTCTTCGGCCTGCAACCCGAGGAGAACGGAACAGCGCCGGAACCGTCGAACGAGCCGGTGCTCGCCGAGCTCGCCCAGCTGCGGGCGGAGGTGAAGGAGCTCGCCGCCCTGCGGGAGCAGCTGGCTGTGCTCACCGGCCACCTCGCGGCGGGAGACAAGCCCACGCCGGACACCGGCGCCGAGTGAACCGGTCTGCACGGAATCGGCGAGTCGATCACAAGTGACAAGCCGTGGGCATGGATGATGCCACGACCCGGCCGCCGGGCCTCGGCGACCCTGCCGACCAGCGGCTACGCACCCGCTACGCCACCACCCGGCGAAGCCGCGGACACCTCGGCGCCAGCTGACTTCGTTGAGCCGTCGTGGTGAGGCGAAGGCCCCGCCTGCGGCGTACCGGATGAGCGGCGCCCGTTCTTGCCCTTCCGCCGCGGGCGGGTGCCGGACTTGGCAGCGGAGCGTTTGGCCGGTCGCCGCCGTGAACGTTTCGTTCTGTCATCGGTTACGGGCCGCCCGGCCAGCACGCACAGCACGGCGATCACGGAGGCGACGCCCGGCCCGATGATCCACAGGCCCGCGGCGTCGGTGAGTTCCTCGGGCAGGCGCGGGTCGACCAGGCCTTCAGGATCTCGCACGACGGTGACACGTTGCCCGACGGTCCCCTCCGGGTTGCCCGAGGCGCCGATGCTGCTCCCCGGCCACCGCCCCAGTTCCCCCGGAATGGGCCGGCCGCTCGGGTCGGCGAGGGTGTAGTAGAGGTGGCGGCTCGATCCCTTGGCGTCTCGCAGCGAGATGACGGTGGCTTCGACCCGTTGCCCGCGATCCGTCAGCACTGCCGACCACAGTCCCCAGGCAGCCACGGCCATGAGCAGCGGGCTGAGCACCCAGGCAACGAGCAGCAGGCCCATGCGCGGAGGCGGCGAGGCCACCAGCACGGCCGCCATCAGGACGGCGCCGAACAGCAGGGTGCCGGGGAAGGCCGCGGTGTCGGATCGGATCCAGGTTGTTCCCCCCAGGGCACCGACCGCCCCGCCGACGGTGAACACGGCCAGATACGCCGCGCCCAGCGGGCTCAACCGAAGATCACCGAGTTTCATGGGCGCAGGATAGACCTGGCGGGCAAGACCCGGGTACCGCCGGCCTCGTTGAGCCGTGTTCCAGCGGCGTCTGCGAACCGTACGAGCGCGCAGGGGGCGCCTTCCCCGGCCTGGCGGCCGTGGCGGGAAGGCGCCCCCTGCTTACTGCGTTGCCGGTCAGCCGTTGATGGCGAGCACCGTCTGGCCGATGGGCGAGGTGCCGTTGCCGTAGGCGAGAACGCCCAGGTAGCGGACGCCCGCGGTGAGCCCGGTCCAGGTCGCGGTGACCGTTGCGGGGCCGTTGACGGTCGCGGTCTGGCTTGCCGGGGTGGCGGTGAGGTTGCCCGCCGCCGCGTTGGGCACGACCCAGGCGTTACCCGGCATGGTGACCGCGCCGCCTGCGGCGAACAGGTGGACGTACACGTCGTAGGTGCCCTCGGACAGGGTCACCGACTCCTGTGCGGTGCCGCCGGTGCTGCTGGCGACCTGGTTGGCGGTGTTACCGGCCGGGTAGACGAACACGTCCACGTCGGTGCCTGCGGGCACGTCGGCGTCGAAGGTCGAGAACCGTGCCACCGCGGTGCCGGCCGGGACCGTCACCGTGACCTTCTTGACCGAGTCCGACTCCACCGGGGTGAAGGTCGGGTTCGGTCCGGCGAAGGCCAGGTTGCTGACGTCGGCGGCGACCAGGCCGCCGACGGCGGTGGTCAGGGTGCCGGCGTAGCCGGTGCGCAGCGCCAGCGTGGTGCTGCCGCTGGTGCCCGAGCCGTTCGCCTCGACCGGCGCGGCCAGCGCCGAGTAGCGCACCGCGATCGGGCTGGTGACCTTGTGGTTGCGCAGGTCCGACCAGGTCAGCGAGCCGAACGCCCAGGCGCCGGCGGCCGCGGTGGTGCGGGTGATGGTGACCTTGAAGGTCTTCGACTTGCCCGGCGGGACCGTCATCGTCTTGGGCTCGACCTTGACGGTGAACCCGGCCGGGGCCTTGACCTGTGCGGTGTACACCGACGAGTTCTTGCTGATGTTGGTCACCCGGCGGGTGACGGTCTGCGCACCGGGAACGTCACCGACCGCGATCGACGGGTAGTTCAGGTCGCTCGGGTCGATCGAGCCGACCGACTCGCAGAACGACTCCTCGGTGATCAGCTGCAGCTGGCCGATGCCGCACGCGTACTGCAGCCACTGCTCCGGCGTCGAGTCGTAGACCAGGCCCGGGTCGAAGGCGCTGCCGGGCACGACGTGGCCCGCACCGTAGTTGAGCGGCGTCGCGTCGCCCTGCGACCACTGGATCGGCGCGCCGGTGTTGTCCTTGGTGCTGGCCGTCGTCATCATCGCCGACTTGATCCACATCGGGGACCACTTCGGGTTCTTGCTCTTGATCAGGGCGGCGACACCGGCGATGTGCGGAGCCGACATCGAGGTGCCCGACAGGGAGTTGAAGTTGTTGCCGCCGCTGCCCGCCGGGGACACCGCCGCGATGATGTCGACACCGGGCCCGGTGATGTCCGGCTTGAGCAGGTCCCCGTTACCGGCCAGTGCCGGGCCGTAGGACGAGAAGCCGGCCATGGCCGGGGCCCGCACCGGGTCGGTGCTGACCGCTGAGATGCTCGCGGTCGGGGTCGCCGCCGAGGCGACGTACGCGGTGACCGCGGCGCCGGCGGTGGCGTCGAGGTGGATGCTGGGCACCGCGTGGAAGTCGGCGTTTAGCGACTGCGCGGCGCTGGTGTTGGCCTGGATCATGCCGATGCCGCCGGCCTGGGCGACCGCGGCGCTCTTCTCCACGCGGGCGTTGCCGCCCCGGTCACACAGCACGATCTTGCCGGTCACCTTCGCCGGGTCCAGCGTGCCGAGGTAGCAGAGGTTCACCAGGTTCTGGTCTGCGCCCGCCAGGCCGGCGCTGGTCGAGTCGATCAGCGCCGCCGGGCCGGCCGCCACGCCGACACCGACACCGGTGTAGGTCGTACCGTCGCCCAGCGTCACGGTCTTGGTGTTGCCGCGGTCGTGGGTGCTGGCCGCGACCGTGGTCAGCCACGGCGAGTTGTGCGCGACACTGCTCACGCCGATGGTGTCACCGGAGTTGCCGGCCGAGGCGGAGACGAACACACCGGCCGCGGCGGCGTTGAGGAACGCGATCTCGGCCGGGTCGACGACGTACTGGCTCGAGCCGGAGATCGAGTAGTTGATGACGTCGACGCCGTCGGCGACAGCCGCGTCGATCGCGGCGACGATGTCCGCGGTGCCGCCGGAGGAGTTGCCCGCGACCGGGTTGTGCCACAGCACCTTGTACGCCGCGACGCGAGCCGCCGGCGCCACACCGGACACGGTCCCGACGACGCCGCCGTTGATGGAGGCGGTCACCCCGGAGTTGCCGGCAGACGTCGAGGCGGTGTGCGAGCCGTGGCCGTTGTAGTCACGCGGCGACAGGAACTCGACGTCGTTGACGTTGGCATCGGCGTGGAAATAGCGGGCGCCGATCAGCTTGTTGTTGCAGGCCACCGGCTGCTCGACACCCGCGTCGCAGGTGCCCTTCCACTTCTTGTCGATGACACGCTGGTCCGGCCGAGGCGTGGACAGCGCGGCGAACGACGGGTTCTCCGCCCAGATGCCGGAGTCGATGACACCGACGATGACACCCTCGCCGGCGTGCGCATCGCCGGCGAACTGCTTGTTCCACACCCCGCCGGAGCCGGTCAGGCCCAGGAAGTCACGGGTGGTGATCGTGTCGGCCTGCAGCTGCTCGCTCTTCCACACCCGCAGCACGCCGTTGTCGGCCCGCAGCCGCGCGACCTCGGCCCCGGTCAGCCGGGCGCTGAAACCGTTGAACGTGACGCCGTAGTCGTAGGACTTCTTGCCGGTGTCGACCCGGGCGCCGCGCAGGGCGGCGTCGTGCTCGCCGCGCAGGCGGTCACGCCACCTGGTCGCCGCGGCCGAATGCGCGTCGACGCGCTCACCTGCGGCCGGCCGGGTCGCGGCGTAGCCGCTGACACCGCCGGCGTAGTTGGCGACCGGCTCGCTCACGGTCTGGATCAGGTACAGCGCGGTCGCGTCCGAGCTCGGCGGGGCAGCCTGGGCGCCGCCTGCCGCCGACGCCGCGAGTGCGGCGGTCGCGACGACGGCCAGCGCCATCGAGGCCGGGCGTTTGCCGGCCAGTCGATCGAATCTCACGGGGGTGTCCTCCTGGATGAGGCGATGGCGGCGTGGGACCACGGGGTGCCGGTCCACTGACGATGAAGCGCCGCACCGCGATGCGAAGGGATCGTTGCACATTCCGGCTCGTGGGCACCAGAGGCAAATACAAAACCCGAGCACACGACGATCACCATCGACTTGAATACAACTGGCCTACAGAACGGAGTTGCTCGACCACGGCGGATCAAGCGCCGTCGGGTGCCGGGCCCGTCGCGGCCGCCAGCCATGCGAGGAAGACCGGTAGGGTCCCGCCATGCCGGAGAGCCCAGCGATCGCGTCCGACGAAGCGCGCACCATGATTCCCCGCCTGTTGGTCAGAGCGCGCGCCTTGATCCTGTCAGTCGATGGCCCGGTCTGCGCGCTGACGCCACAGCTGAGCAGCCTTGGCGCTGCCGATCGAGTGCGTGGCCTGGTCGAGGTCGCTGGCCATCGCGTACCTGCCGAGCTGACGGTGGTCGACGATCCGCTCATGGTCATGCGGTTTGCAGGCTCGCTCGGTGACGTACGACTGCTGTGTGACATCGAAGACGTGCTGGCCCGGCTGGAGCTTCTGGCCATGATGAAGGCCCATCCGACGCCCGGCGCACACGAGGTTGTCCGGGCTTCCCGAGCCGCCGCCAAGGGCGTCTCGATGGTCGGCGATCAGGCCGCATGGACCATGGAGCGCTACCTGGCAATCCATGCCCTCACCGACCAGGTGAACGCGGTCGGCCGGTGGACGGTGCAGCCACAGCGCTGGATGCCCGACGCCCATCCGTTGCGATGCGCTGCGATGCTTCGGAGCCGACCCAGCGGTGGCTCTCTTCATCGGTTCAACCGCACTTGACGTGCAGACGGCGGCAGCGGCACGGATGCCCTTCCTCGGTATCGCGGGCCCGAGGGCGTCAGCAGAGCACTTGCGCACCGTCGGTGCCAAGCATGTGCTCGGCCCCGATGGGATGCTGCTCCTTTCCGCGGCCCTTCGCGGTCCCGCTACCAGCCCATAGCCAGCATGTGCCACTGCCGTCCATGCTTGTGGTCCGCCACGAACTCAGCTCTCTTCCAGCGACCTCGGTCACTATCGGAATCTGTGGACCGCTCATGAACACTCCGCTACACGTCGCTGCCCAGGCCCGCGACCACAACGAAGTGGTCCGCCAGGTCGCAGCGGGCGCAGCAATTGACGCATGCAACTACCGCAAGTACACGCCGCTGCACGTCGCCGCCGGCATCGGGGCCGCCGACATGGTCGCGTACCTGCTATCGGCCGGCGCGAACCCATCCGCACGAACCACGTTCGAAACAACGGCACTTCACGAAGCGGCTTCGGGCGGAGGACGCGCGCCCGCCAGGGCACGCCTCGACATCATCGACGATCTGCTCGCCGGCGGGTGCCCCATCGACGCCGTGGACAGCACCGGCCGGACTGCGCTCTGGTATGCCGCCGCCTCCGGCACCACACAGTTCCCGGCCGACGAACGCGCCACTCGCTACCTTGTCCTCGAGCATCTGCTCGCCCGCGGTGCTGACCCCACGATCGCAGCGTCCAGCACTCAGGGCCGCCCGGTCGACGCGGCACAGGGCCTCCACCAGCCGAGAAGGTACCGGTTCGTGTGGATCGACGCCGTCGACCTGCTCCAGGGCGCGCGCCCCCCGGATTGAACGCGGCCATCAGCCGGAACGCGACGACCAGATCACCCGCCGCGCCGCCCACCACCAAGCCGAAGTCACCATCGCCGCCACCAGCTTCTGGCTCCGATGACGTACAGGACACCGCCCAGGGAAACCGGATGCGGCGGCCCGACGGGCTGGCTACCGTCCGGGCGTGGCCCACACCTATCCCCCGCTGAACGTCGAAGTCCGCACGCCGCGCCTGACGCTGGCCGGCGCGTCCGACGAGCTGCTGGAACGTCTTGTGCCGCTCGTGCGGGCCGGGGTCGCCGACGCCGAGCCGTGGCCGTTCGACGACCCGATCTCGTTCTACGCCGACAGCCCCGAACGCGAATGGCAATGGCTGCGGGGCATCTGGGCCGGCCGCGGCCGCGTGAGCCCGGATGCGTGGCGGCTGTACTTCGCCGTGCTCGTCGACGGCGAACCGGTCGGTATGCAGGACCTCATCGGCAAGAACTTCACGCGGTTCGGCACGGTGTCCAGCTTCTCGTGGCTGGCCCCCGGCAGCCGCGGACAGGGGCTCGGCAAGGAGATGCGGGCGGCGATCCTGCAGCTGGCCTTCGCCGGGCTGGGCGCACGCGAAGCCGGCAGTGACGCCTTCGTCGACAACGAAGCGTCCAACCGCGTCTCCCATGGCCTGGGCTACGAACCGAACGGCACGGACTGGGACACCCGCCGAGGCGAGCCCGCGCGGATCCAACAGTGGCGGCTCACCCGGGACGCGTGGCAACGGGTCCGCCGAGACGACATCGAACTGACCGGCGTCGAGGAGTGCCTGCCCGTCCTGGGCATCGGCTAGCGGAGCGGAGCACCGTGCCCGGCCGGCTCCAAGCCACACTCGACACCGGCTGATCTGGCAATTGAACAGTGCTCATCGTTCGACGCGAATCCGTCATCGACGTGGTGGCGCGCCGGTCGGACAATCCATCCATGCGCACCTCTCGAGCAGTGCCGGTGGTGACCGGCATCGTCGTCGCCGCGCTCGGCGTGACCTTCCTGTTCATCGGACTGGAGCAGGCCGACCGGCTGGCGAGCGTCGTCGGCGCCGTCGCCGGGGTCACCGGCCTCGGATTCTCCATCTGGACCGCGACCCGGTCCACGGCACGCCCCACCGCCGAGCCCGGCTCCGGCGCGCCCGGCGACCCGGCCACATCGGGAGGCCTGACGATCAACGCACGTAACATGCGCGGAGTCCAGATCGGCGGTTACCGCCCCGTGCAGCACAACGGTGCCGGCCTGCTCGAGGCAATCTCCACGCTGTTTCGCGCACTGACCGGGCGGAGGCGCTGACCGCCGTGTATCCCACATGGAACGACGAGCCGCCGCAGGTCGTGCTGTACATCTCCTGGCTGTGGACGGACACCGGGCACGGACATCTGCTCGTCGAACGAGTCGTCCGGCACCACGGCGCAGACGACGATGACGACGCGTCTTCCAGCGAATCCCGGACCGTCGACTTCCTCATCAGCGACCTGTTGAACCCGAACGCCCTCGCCCTGTACGGATATCAGGGATTCTGGTTGCGGCTCCTGTCGGGTTCGCCGCTCCGATACATGGATCTGCCCCACCGGCTGCGGGTAGGCCGCAACGACGAACTGCCCGCGTTCGGCCTCGCCGAGCTGCTGCTGGTGGCGGCATCGTCACCCGACACCACCCGTGACCCGCTCGCGGACCTGCATCTCACTTTGCACAACGTCAGGGGCGTCCAGATCGGGCACCGCAACCTCCAGGTCAACCGTTTCATCCTCGAGACGCGCGGGGCGGCGATCAGCTTCGACGACCTGCTGCGCCGTCCTGCCATCGCGTGGCTCATCCGTGCGCTCCAGACCCGACCCGGTGATCGCGGCCTGAGAGACCAACTGGTGGGGGCGTTGATGCGCCCTGGCTGGACCTGGACACCCGCGCCGCTGACCTTGACGGTCGGCGACCGGTACGGTCCGATCGTCGAGTTCCTCCGCGACCTGCTGACATTCGACGTGCGCGGCGTTCAGATCAGCGACGACGGTGAGCAGCACAACCGCTTCGTGTACGGGATCACCGGCTTGCCTGACGGCGTCTCGCTCCTGCAGGGCAACGGTGCTCTCGCCCAGCTGCTCGTGGACGTCGTCTGCCCGCCGCCGGGCCGCGACTCGGCCATGGCCGAGCTGATCGACCTGCTGTGCGACGAGCTGTCCGAACTCGCCATCGTGTGGACCGACGGCCGCGTGCACGCGGTGCAGTACGACGTCCACGACGTCTCGGTCCTCCGCGTGGCAGACGCTCACGGCGTCCAAATCGTCGGCGGCACGCAGACCACCGTCGTCGACGTCGGCCTGAAAGCTGCGGACATCGACCTGAACGCGGACCCCTTCCACCCTGCCGACACCGACTTCGAAATTTTTGAAACTCCCATCCCACCATCCGCCCCCGGCTCGCACCCGCTCCGCACGGATCTGGACGACGGACTCCCGCCCAACCGCAGGCTCGACGGCCCCGACGACCACGGCCATGCCGGTCCCAGCCTGCACTCTGGCTTCTAGGCCCGCAGATCGGATCCAGCGGTCCCTGCCCGCCTCCGGCCAGGGTCGGTTGGAGCGGCACCGGCGACCGCGGTCTAGTTCCTGGTTCCGGCGGCGGTGGTTCGATCCGGGTCGGCGACCGCGCCGGGGTCACGTCACGATGCCTGCCGGTCCGGCACCACAACATTCACGTCCAGGGCAAGGGCCCTCAGACACGGAACGTGATGCGGCCCCTGTCGTCGCGCCCCTGCTGGTAGCCCTGCAGCAGGCACTCGTTGGCCAGCGTCAGCTTGAGGAAGGTCGCGAACACCGGGAACTGGAGCCGCTTCAACAGCGCGATCATCGACTCTGGCGCGGCGGCCGAGATCAGCTCGGCGTAGAGCTCGTCGATGCATATGCCGTCGGGGTGTTTCGCGATCCCGTCGCGCACGGTCGCCGTGAATTCTTCCGCACCCGCGATGACTCCGCCAAGGGTGGCACGTGCTTCGGCATCGGACAGGGGCAGCATCGGGCGGTGGCCCGCGCACACCGTGACGATGTGGCCGGAGTCCATCATCTGCAGTGCGCGTTGCATCGTGCGGACCGTGTTGGCCGGGTTGGTGTCCGCCCAGATCGGGATGCCCGTCGTCTCGTCCGCGAACATGAGGAAACGATGCTCGGGGACGTAGAAGACGCAGCCTCCGGCCGAATGGCCCGCGGTCTGGAAGACGTGTACCTCGCCGCCGCCGAACGTCCATCCGCTCCACGTCGTCTGGCCGATCGTGATGTCTTGCGCAGGGCCGAGCTCCTCGTAGTCGCGCATCGACTCGGCACGGATGTTCACGGGCGGGTAGGTGCTCATCAGAATGTCGACGACAAGCCCCGGTAGGAACTTCGAGATCGCCGGAGCTACGCCGGCGGCCTCGATGGCGGCGCCGAGGTCGGCGATGTTGCCGGGCGTCGCCCGATCGTCGGCGCCGACGCCGCGCAGAAGTGAACCGACCGTATCCGCGTCGAGGTTCAAGCCGTCTGCGTAGTCGAAATACGGCGCGCCCCGCTCGTACATCGCCCGGAAGAACGTCTTGGGGTCGAGTCCGGGCCGGCCGGCCCGCGGGAAGTAGTTCCGCTTGGTCGTCGCGGGGATGTCGTCGACGACGTCGTTGTTGCCGAGATGGTCGATGTGCCCGTGGCTGGACAGGATGAGCACTTCGTCGGCCGGTCCGTACCTCGCCGCCATCTCGAGGATCGAGTTTCGCTGCGGTGGACCGACGCCGGTGTCGAACAGGTAGAGAGTCGATGCGCCCCTGTAGACCGCGATGCTCGGAATATCCGGGTCTTCCCACATGCGGTGGGGGTGGTGACCCTCGATGACGCAGAGGTTCGGGGCTATCTCGTGAACTTCGGCATCAGCCATCGTTCCTGCTTCCTTTTTGTTCCTCACACCTGTTCATCGCTGAGTGAGGTATTCGGATTATTCGCTCTCCGTCTGCTGAACACTCAGGCTGGAGTCCGGGAGCGGCAGTCTGCTCCGATGGCGATCGGCCCGTGCCTGCACGATCTGCTTCACCACTCGGTGTGGGGTGTGCAGGGTGATGTCGGGATCACCATGTCGTTGCAGGACGTTGATCGCGGCGTTCACGTCGGCCTGCCACACCACCCCGCACACAGTGCAGTGAAGCCGGTCCCCGCTGCGGTCCCCGAGGGCACCGCAGCCGGAACAGACTTGTGAGGTGTAGGCGGCGTTGACGTGCACGAGCGCAGAACCTCTGCGCTCCGACACGTTCTTCAATGCCTCGGCGGTGACCCCTTTGGTCCACCCGGCGAGACGTCGGTTCATGTTCTTACCGAGCGGTTTACGCCCGGCGAAGGTCTTGGTGAGGTCCTCGGCGACGACTGTGGACGCCTTGTCGACCACGGCGTGCACGGCGGCGAAGATCTCCGTACGCACCCGGGCCCGGTGCTTGGCGGCCTGCCGGTCCCGCTTCACGGTGCCGAGGTTGTTCTTGCGAATCCGGTTGGCTTTTGCCCTGTCGCGGCGCTGCTCGGCCGAGTTCGCGATCGAACGCAGCTTCGCCCGCCGCCGGTTGCGCTCCTTGATCCGGTCCGACTCGGCGGTCAGCAGCGCACCGAGGCCGGTGCCGTGGTGGTCACCGTCGGAATCGGTCAGCGCCTCGGTGTAGCCCTTGTCCACACCCACTGCACCAGTGCCGCAGGGGCGTTGCGAGGTGGGCATGGCGGCGGAGTCGATCTGGTAGTGAATCTCCACCCGGCCGCCGCGCAGGATCAGCCGCAGCGTGCCGGCCGGTGCCAGGGTGGTGTTCAGCCCGATCCTCACCATCGCGCGCTGGCGCAGGCCCGAGACGGCCAGCCACAGCCGGCCGCGGGCGTCGGCCCTGGTGTTGTGCTGGTCGGCACGCACGATGATCTGGTCGTGGGTGCGGTTGTGGCCGCGTCGCCAGTGCCGGCGCATCTGCCGGGCCAGGTAGGGATCAGCCGCCCATCGTTCGGTTCTCAACGTGATGAACAGCCGCTTGCGCTCGGCCGGGTCGGTGGTGCGCCGACCGATCGCGCGGCGCACCCTCACCTTCGCCGCGGCCCGGTGCGCGGCGATGTCGGCCATCGCGTCGCGGACCGTCTCCTTCCACGCATTGGCCAGCACCCCGAAGGTGCGGTGCGTGCCCTCGGCCAGCCACCGGTCCCGGACCTGCCGATCGGACAATGCGGCCCCGGCGACGGAGCCGTAGCGCCGCCAGACCTCACAGCGGACCCGGCCCAGACGGCGGGCCTGCTCTTCGAGCTGGGCGTACTTGCCGGGGTTGAGCCGGTGCGAGTACGCGATCCGGGTGACCCTCACGATCCGCTCCCGATCAGATCATCGGCTTTCATCGACTTCTCGTATCGGCGCAGTCCGTATAGGCGACACGAGAAGGTGTGCACGATCGCGAGCAGATCAGCGACCATTTCTTCCTGCGGGGACAGTGACTCCTGATCGGCCACCAGCAGCTCACATCCGGCGGCTTCGGCCTCGTGGGCGAGATAGTCGAAACCGAACCGGGCCAGCCGGTCCTTGTGGGCCACGACCAGCGTAGACACCAGCCCGGCCTTAACACGGCGCATGATGTCGATCAGCTTCGGCCGCAACAGGTTCATGCCGCCGCCGATCTCGCTGACCCACTCGTGAACGGCCAGCCCTCGGGCGAGGCAGAACGTTTCCATCGCGGCGCGCTGGGATGCCAGGTCGTCGCGCTGGCCGGCGGAGGACACGCGGCAGTAGACGATCACCTTGCGGTCGTCACGTGTGAAGCCGGGGGTGAGTACGGCAAAGACGTCGGATTCGTCGAAATATCGCTGCCCAGTGTGCGTGCGTCGGGCGGTGATTCGGCCTTCTGCCTCCCAGCGGCGCACGGTGCTCGCGGAGCGCCCGATGCGCTCCGCGAACTCCGAAATCCGGTAAACCTTGCCCATGAAAGCAACTCTAGGTAGAAGTAGTAAAGAACATCAAGCTAGAGTCGGCCTCCTCGCAACCCGATGCAGATCGCTGCAAAAGATCCTACGAGCGTCTAGATCCTCGCGTGACAAGTTGCGAGCCTGCGCCATTTGAACCAGTCCAGAAAAGGCGTCGATCGGTTTTCTCCCTTTGAAGGCGAGAGAATGCATCATGTGCGCAGCCATGAACGCGCCTGTGCCGCCGGCGAAGATCGCGATCACCGTGGCGGTCACCCGCGAGCCGGGTGCGTTCGACGACGACGGCCTGTACTCGAACGGTAGAGATGCGCTTCTGCGCCAGGTCGGTGCGCACCTCGCGCCGAACGACGCACCACCGACGCGGCCGGGAGCGTGAATGGCCGACTGGGACGGCGCCGGCTACGCGCACATCAGTGAGTTGCAGCGTGCGATGGCGACGGCTTCCCTTGAGTCCGTCACGGTCGAGGGCACCGAGCGCGTGCTCGACGTGGGCTGTGGCGACGGGTGCGTGACACGACTGATCGCGTCCCGCGTGCCAGATGGGTCCGTCCTCGGCGTCGATCCGTCACCACGAATGATCGAGGCGGCTCGCGCTGCCGATGACCAGTTGACGAACGTGTCGTTCCAGGTCGGCGACGTCACCACCATGGGGTTCGGGCCGGACTTCGACCTCGTGGTGTCGTTCAACGCGCTGCATTGGGTCGCCGACCAGGAGACCGCCTACCGCAACATCGCCGCGGCGCTCCAACCCGGCGGACGAGCGCTCGTGCAGTTCGTCTGCCACGGTTCCCGCCCGAGCGTCGAGCGCGTCGCGATGGCGGTGACGCGCGATTCGCGCTGGGCGCCAGCGTTCGCCGACTTCGCGCAACCGTACCTGCACATCGAGCCCGATGATCTGCCCGTGATCGCGGGCAGCGCAGGTCTGCAAGTCACACGGCAATCGGTCGTCGACCGCGAATGGGACTTCGGCTCCCGTGATCAGTTCGCGCAGTGGTGCACGGTCGGGTTCTCGGATTGGACGTCACGGCTACCGGCCGCAGACGTCCCCGCATTCGTGGATGCCGTCGTCGACAGGTATCAGACGGTGGCCGGCCGGCCGGGAGTGTTCCGGTTCCTGCAGCTGCGGGCCGAGCTGCGGCCGAGCCCGCAATAGGATCACCGCGCCGAGCAGCCTGGCGATGACCAATGGCAGTGCCTGGGTGATCATCGGGAGTGCAGGCGATCAGTGCTCCCAGGGCAGCTCGCGCGGCCTGCGCAACCAGCGCGGACTCAGCTGTGCGGAGTCGAACCGCGAGGTCCACCTCCGCCGTTCGGCTCCGCCGTCGAACTCGGTCGCCGCGTCGAACCGGCGATCCAGCGCGGCCAGCAGCGGGCCCAGCTGCCCAGCGGCCAGGCCCGGATGCGCGACCAGGATCGTATCGAGCGAGTCGCGGTTGGCCAGGTCGTTGAAATAGAGGTCGATCAGGTAACCGTCGCCGAGGGTTCGTTGCTCAAGTCGCCGGACCAGGTGCTCCCAGTACCTGAACCGGTTGCGCACCGCATACCGCGGCTCCGGCAACGCGGCGGCGAGACGGGCAGCCATCGCGGCGCGTTCACGTTCCAGGCGGTCGGCGTCGACCTGCTCGATCGTCGCCTGCTCCGCCCGGGTGAGCCGCGGCCAGACTGCTTCGGTGTCAGGGGCGTCATCGGCCCAGTTCACCGCCATATACCGACGACCATTCACTCGTTGGGCTGCTGAAGATGGTGGGCGTACCCGCCGACGCCGGGCGTGGACCGGCGTCGGCGGCATCGTACGGGTCAGGCCGGCGGGCCGACAGTGATCACATCCCGTTCGCCGGGAGGATTGATCTGGACCGTGGACAGCACCGCTCCGTCGGGGTTCAAGGTGAGCAGCTTGCCGTCGTCGGTGGCCAGGAGCCGGTCGTCGGTAGCCCAGACGGCGTCGTGAGGGAACGGGCGGGCCTGGCCCGTGGCGAGTTCGACGATCTGCCACCGGCCCGCCAGGACATCCACGTCGGCGATGACGTATCGCCCGTCCGGTGACCACGAGTACGGACCCGACGGCATCGCCGTGATCGCAAGCGAGCGGGTCGGCGCCCCCGTGGCGGCATCGAACAGTTGCAAGCGGCGCACCTTCTCCGCGCCCTCGCCACCGGACCGGTCGGCGACCGCCATGACGATCTCGCGCCCGTCGCGGGTCCAGCTGAACGAGCACCGGCTGCAGTCGTGCGCGGAGCGGTCGATCCAGTGTTTGCTCACGGCGCCGGTGCGGGCGTCGATGACGGCGAAGCCGATTCGGAACGGTTCCTTCTGCGATGCCCGGCCGACGAGCCACTCGCCCGTGTGCGACCACTGGTAGGCGCCGCCGAGGTCGGTGGGGTCGACGGCGACCGGCGGAGAACCGTGTGCGTCGGTGATCCGCAGCCCGCCTCCGCTCTCCTCGATCAGGACCCGGCCGCCGGCCGGTGCGGGCAGGACCGAACCGGCCATTTCGACGAGTTTCCCGGTGGCGCGGTCGAGGACGCGACTTCCGTTGCCGACGATGACCCATCCGCCGACCAGTCCGGTGTCCGCCGGCCGGCCGGTGGCGGCCACCCCCGCCGTCGATCCGGGTTGGGGCGAGTCCGCGGCCGGCGACAGAACCACCCACGGCAGCACGAGCGCCGCGCATGCCAGCAGCGCACCGCCCGCGGCGGTGAGCCGCCGCCGGTGGCGCAGGCGCCGGCCACGTGCCATCGCGTTCCCAGCGAGGCCCGCAGGCGGCCCCGTGATCTGCTCGGTCATCTCCTCGATCGTGTCGGAGAAGACCTGTCCGAAGTGTGTCATCGCCGTCCTTCCACGAGGTCGGGGGCCATGCCCTGCAGGGGCACCAGCTCGCGTAGTTTGGTGAGGGCGCGGTTGGCCTGGCTGGCCACCGTCCCGCGGCGGCACGACAGGATCCGTGCGGTCTCCTCGACGCTGAGGTCTTCGAAGTAGCGCAGGATCAGCACTGCGCGTTGGCGTGGCGGCAGCGACAGCAGCGCCTCACGCATCATCAGGCGTAGCGCGGTGGTCGACTCCACGTGCTGCCCGGCGGCGCGTTCGGGGAGCCGGGCCATGGCGACCTCGGGTCGGCGGCGCCGGTAACGCCAGCCCGACACGAAGTCGTTGTAGATCATCTTGTGGAGATACGGTTCGGGTTCTTCGATGCGCCGCCAGCGTGCGAACGCCTTGGCCAGTGCGCCCTGGACCAGGTCCTCGGCGGCGTGCCGGTCGCCGGTCAGCGCGTACGCCGTCTTCAGCAGGGCATGGGCGCGGTCGGCGACGAAGGCCGTGAAGTCGGCCTCCTCGGAATCTTGCACTGTGTGCACCTCCTTTCGCCTTCCTCACGACGGGGACGCCCGGAAGTTTGCATCACGGACCTGCGTAATCTGCCGGGCGTCCGCGGTTGCTCTGTGCCGCATTCCACGACCGGCCTGGTCGTCCATACACGACATGGCGGCGCGTTCGGGCACCGCATTGATGCAGCCGACAGGCGGTCCTGATCGGCGGCCAGGTCGGCCCGGCGGCCGAACATTGAAGTTGGCGCAGCTGGTGGTACATCAGCCGAGAGCCGGTGTTGCGGCCGGCGGCGCGCTGATCGGGCGGGTTCTCCACGAGTTCGGCGTCCGCGTGCCCGACGTGCTCGCCGTGATGAGGTGCCCGGCGCACCGGTCGCGTCGGGGTGGACGGCACTCTGATCACATCTCGGGCGGCACCGCTGGTTACTCGCCGATGAGGCGCAGGTTGTAGGTCGCTTTGAGGTCGGCAACCCAGTCGTCGAAGAACCGGATGCCGTGCGGCTCGCCAAGGCGGTTCAGTTCATCGAGCCCGATCGGCCCTTGGCGCAACCGCTGCCCGAAGTCTTTGAAGAACAACTCGAACCCACCAGGCGTGTACACCTCGATGATGCGGGCAGGTTCGGGCCCCGCGTTCCACATGGTGTGAGGGATCCGGCGCGGCTTCAGCACCCAGCAGCCGGGTGTCGCCCTGACGACCTCGTCGCCGACCCGCGCGTGCATCTCCCCCTCGAGCACGTAGAGCCACACGTCGTTCTGGTGCACATGTGGCGGTAGGAGAAGTCCCGGCTCGAACGGCTGCTCGACGACCGAGACGACCCCGTTCGTCTCCTCGCCGTACAGCTTGATCACGACGCCGTCGGCGTCGTCGCCCTCGCCTGCGGCAATGAGCGTCCTGCCCTTGACGTGTTCACGCATGGCACGCCTCCTCGGCAGATCGGGCGCCGGCGCTTGGACGAAGGTCACTCCTGCAGGTACCGTGCCGGCATCCCCTTTAGGCTGTATTGTCTCATGCCTGGCCGCTCGAATCGGGCCGTCGCCTTTGCGCACGCGCTGCCCAGACAGCGCATCCGGCTGCCGTGGACGTGGCAGCGCCCGGCAATGTGCCGCGTGCGCGGTAGGCGACCTCTCGTCTGCGAGCAGGAGCCGCCCGCGGCAAGCACTTGATGTCGGACCGCGGCGGGCGCCTGGTCGTCTGCTCACTCGACGGGCTCGGCTGCCTCCGCCGCAGCAGCACGGCTCCGCCGCCAAAGGCCGATCGAAGCGCCCACGGTCAGCGCCAGCACGAGCGCGAACGCGGCTATCGCGGGTGAGCCGGAGCCGGAGCCGGACTTCGGCTCCGAAGCACTGACCGGCACACCCGCAGCCGCCTCCGACCCCGCCGTGGCCGGCGCCACCGGGGTGGCGGACGCCGAGACCGGTGCGGACGGAACCGTCGCGGTCGTCGCGGACGACCGCGACGGGGCGGCTGAGGATCCGACCGTCGGCTTGGCCGCCGGGGTGGCGCCCAAGCCGCGGGCGCGGACGTCGAACCCGAAGTCGCTATTGGTGACGTTGGTGTCATCGCTGCGCTCGGCCACGAGCACACTTGCCCCACCTGAGGCGCTCACGTCGGTCTTGGCGAACCGCAGGTGCATCTCCCAGCGCAGCGACTTGCCGGGGGCGAGATCGTTCGCGCGGCACCGGAACGCCGACTTCGCCAGCTTCGTGCAGCCGACCAGTCGGACGATCTCGAAGCCGCTGCTGCGCACCGTCAGCTCGAAGGTCGGCACCTCCATCGGGCCCCGGTTGGCGACCGTGTACCGGAACACCGCCGTCTCCCCCGGGTTGGCTTGTGCGACCCTGTTGCCGCTGACCACCACGTCCGCGGTGCGTGGCACGCCGACGGTGACCTTGACCCGCGCGATGCCGAAGCGGGCATCGGCCGGGACCGCGCCGTCGACTCCGCCCTCGGCGCGCACGACCATCGTGCCCGCGAAGCCGGTCTTCGCATACGGCCGCAGCGTGATCAGTGCGGTGAGCCGTCGCTGCTCGCCCGGCTCGAGCTGGGCGTAGGTGCCCGTCGAGCTGACCGAGACCCGGCCGGTGCCACCCTCCAGCGTCACCGCCAGGTATGCCTCGGCGGTGGCCGAGCCCTGGTTGCGCACGATGACGTCCACCGCGGTGGTCACCCGCGCCCCGGTCGTCACCGACGACGGCACGCTCGACAGTGCCAGGTCGAGCGGCACCGCGGCGTGCGCAGCGGACGGCGCCCACACGACGGCGCACAGGACGGCGGCCAGCAGGCCGGCCAGACGGTTCCTCACGATCGCTCCCTAAGTCCCGGCCACCACCGACGGCCCGCAGCAATCTAGAAGATCACCTGATATGCGGGCATCCGCCGAACGGGCCCACAATCGCCCGACCGAGCCGTCGGCCCTGCGCCGGCTCTGGCGGCTGACCAACGCGGCGTGAGCCGTCCAGCCGAGAACATCGCCGTCAGCACTGCCGGGCGAACAGCGCCCGGTCGAAGCGGCCCGCCGCGAGGTCTTCCTCCTTGATCATCCAGTACAGGGTGCCTGCCGTGTGCCCGCCATGGCTGCCGTGGCTGAACTGGGCGAGCAGCCGCCAGCGCGCCGCTTCGAGCGACAGGACCGGCGACCGCCAATCACGCCGCCGAGCGCGGCCTGTGCCACCTCGAACTCGACGGGACCCTGGATAGACAGCGGGTGCCCGCCGAGCTGATCACCGAAGTGGTACGGCAGATCCAGGCCATCGACGAAGTCGTCACCGCACACCGGATGATCGCCGTCGGTGTTCGCCGACTCCGGGAAGGCCTTCCGGACCGCAAGGCTGTCGTAATCCGGCGCGGTGTCGACCACGTCCGCGTACAGCGGCCACCGCGGATACGGCTCGATGCCGGCGGGGGCGACAGCCGGCTCCGACGGCAGCTCGGCGGGAACGAAGACCACTCGGGCACCGGCCTGCGACTGGGGATCCATGCAGTACACCAACGCCTCTCCGTTGTCGTACTGGCCGTCGAAGTAGAAGAACAGCAGCCGGCCACCGGCCGGCAGCGGCAGGCCGGCGACGACTGGCAGCCGAGCACAGTCGATCGACGCGACCAGCGTCAGCGGGCCATGCCCCGGCCACACCGGCCACGGCTCGCCGGCCGGCAGCACCGGCTCGCCGCCGCTGTGGCCGACCTCGAGCCGTCCCGCTGCGCCATCCGAGCGGAGTCGGATCGCGGGTCGCAGCAGGGTGATCCAACGGGCGGCGATGTCGGCGGGCAGGTGCCGATGGGCGATCGCGGCGAGGTCGATGGTGGAAGCCATGTCGGGAATAGTCGCACCCGGCCACGACGGGAAAGGGCTGCCGGTCCGCTACTGATCTTCAGGACGGTCAGCGCCGGAGCAGGACGTGCCCTCCCACCGCACTCATGAGGAGAAGCAGTGCCACTGCGAACAGGGCACGTCCGACCGCCGAGGGCAGGGGGAGGAGAAACGGTGCCTGCTGGAGGAGCGCACTCGCACCGAGCAGGGCGACGCCACCACCGAGGCGGATGGGCTGGGATCGCTGGCTCGTCGTCAGGCGCGCAGCCCGCACCCAGGCCATAGGAAACCGTCGCGTCACCGCGACACGCACGCCGAGTAAGACCCAGACAAAGCCGAGGGCCACGATGACCAGACGCAAGGCGACCCACACCGGCTCCGGATCATCCACGGTCATGCGACCAATCATCCAAGTGACGTCAATGCCCAGGGCTCTTGTACGGCTGTTGCGTTGGAAGCGTTGGCGATCCTCGTGTCGTAGAAGACGCGGATAGCGCTGCCCAGGTGGATGAGGTAGAGCGCGAGCCATCACCGGAGTCTGCCTCGTCGCTCTGGTCCGCTCCGGCGCCCAGTTCAACAACGGCGTGGTCGAGCGTGAGGAGGCCGCCGCAGCGTGAGCAGCAGGGCCTATGCTGCGGGAATGATCAAGCCCATTGCACTCGTCATATTCGACTGCGACGGCGTACTGGTCGACATCGAGCGCATCGCCGCTCGTGTCCAGGTCGGACTCGGAGCCGAGCTCGGGTGGCCGCTGACAGAGGACGAGGTCGTGGACCGGTTCATGGGGCGCTCACCCGCCGCCATCCACGAGCAGATCGCCGCCCAGCTCGGCCCGGACACGGCCGCGATCTGGTCGGAGAGGTTCGAGCAGCTCCACCGGGAGGCCGTGGACGCCGAGCTTGCCCCGGTCGACGGCTTGCCGGAAGCACTCGACGCGCTCACTCTGCCGACATGCGTCGCCTCCAACGGCTCCCACGACAAGATGCGGCACACTCTGGGCCGCACCGGGCTCTACGAACGCTTCGCAGGCCGCATCTACAGTGCCACCGAAGTCTCCCGCGGCAAGCCCGCACCCGACCTGTTCCTGCACGCCGCCCAGCAGATGGGCGTCGATCCCGAAGCCTGCGTTGTCGTCGAGGACAGCCAACCCGGCGTCCACGCCGCCCGCGCCGCCGGCATGCGAACCTTCGGCTACGCCGGCGGACTCACCCCGGCCGAACGCCTTGAAGGCCACAACACCGTCGTCTTCCACGACATGCGCCAGCTGCCGAATCTCATCACCGAACGGCAGCCAACCCTCCATCAGGCACTGCCCACCCGCAAGATTTGACAATTGCTAGAACTGGGCAGGTCAAGGCGTTGTCGACGATCGATGCGACACCCATCGCCGGCCGCAACTCGGTGGCGTGCGTCCCCAGCAACCACCAGGATGCGATCATGGCCAGTGAATTCTTGATCGTCCGGGCTCGGCAGGTCTGGCTTGAGCTGGCCGGCGTCGCCGTCACCTTCCCCGCCGAGGGCACGGAAGTGGTCGTCTCGGAGAGGTCGTTGCTGTGTCCGCCCGGCTGGAGCGGGATCGTCACGCTCGGCAACGCCGCGATCATCACTGTTCCGGAGGACGGCATCGGTGATCTCGTACGGGAGCGGCTGGGCGGACTGCCGGTCACCACCCTGACCGACCCTGACCGGGTGTGCCGCGCCCTGCCTGTCGCTGAACTGTTGGGTCCAGCGACACTGGCCTACTGTGACAAGGACAGCTTCCGACCAACGGATACCGACCTTATAGACGTCATCCCCGCAGGTCATGCTGATCTCGCCGCATTCCTCGCCTCGGTTCCGTCGGATGACGCCGACGAGTGCGGGCTCGCAGAAATCACCTCGCCCGCGTTCGTGATGCGCAGCGGGACACACGTTGTGGCGGCGGCCGGCTACCGACGCTGGCCGGGTCAGGCTGCCCATATCTGCGTACTCACCGCCCCGCAACAGCGTGGGCGCGGGCTTGCACGCGTCGTCGGGGGCGCAGCAGTGGCTGACGCCTTGGCCAACGACCTCCTGCCCCAGTGGCGGGCTCGTCCCGAACCGTCGCGTCGAGTGGCACGTGCGCTCGGATTCCATGAACTTGGCACCCAGCTGAGCATCCGGGTCACGGGACTGAGCGCTCGTTGACCAACCAGGTCAGGCGGTGCCGAGTATGGCTTGGAGGCGTCCGGTCGTGTGGTATCGGGTCAGGCGCCGGGTCATGACGACGACCATGGCCCACTGGACCATGGCGGCGCGGTGCTCCGGGTGGCGTTCGTAGTCATGGACAGTGCGCCGGCAGCCTGTGATCCAGGAGCGCCAGTTCGTGGACGTCGGCACGGTGCGGGACCTCTGACGGCGACCCGCCCAGCTGCCGGACGGACGTCGACTTTCTGCCTGCCTCGCCGCGAGTGGGGTATCCAACTGCTGGTGTTTGAGTGTGCTTTGGTGCGCTCCAGCGTGCGGTGGCAAGCTCGGCCCGGCTGATGTCCGCGGGCGATGGCGGTGTAGTCGTACGGGTTGTCTAATCTGCTCGAGTGTCCGATGTGGCTGGTTCGGTGGTGGTGCAGGCGTATCGGTTCGCCCTGGACCCGACCCCGGCCCAGGACCGTTACCTGCACCGCCACGCCGGAGCCGGGCGGTTCGCGTTCAACTGGGCCCTAGCGGCGGTGCGCGCCAACCTCGACCAGCGCGCCGCCGAACGCACCTACGGCCTGGACGGTGAGCAGCTCACCCCCGTGCGGCCCGGACACTGTCCCGGCGGCAGGGCCCGGACCGGCGGACCGGACGGCGGCCATCACGCCGCTGGCAGCAGGCCAAGACCCGCCTGGCCCGCGCACACGCCCGCATGGCGAACCTGCGCGCCGACGGACTGCACAAACTCACCACCACCCTGGCCGGCATATACGGCTCGATCGTGGTCGAGGACCTCAACATCGCCGGCATGATGGCCAACCGGCGCCTGGCCCGCCACATCGCCGACGCCGGCTGGGCCACCCTGCGCCGCCAGCTCGAATACAAGACCGCATGGCACGGCGGCCGCCTGGCTAGGGCCGACCGGTGGTTTGCCTCCTCGAAGACCTGTTCATCCTGCGGCGTGGTGAAACCCAAGCTGGCGCTGCGGGAACGGACCTACACCTGCGGCCATTGCGGCCTCAGCTTGGACCGTGATCTGAACGCGGCGATCAACCTGCAGCAGGACGTCGCCCGGAGTGGCCGGGAGACGCTAAACGGCCGTGGAGCCGACCGTAAGACCAACCCCGTGGTGGCAGGTGGCTGTGAACCGACCACCCCGCACCACCACCTCGGTGGGTAAGACGGGGACCGTCGGCCGGCAACGGCCGACTGCAATTGAGTGCCCACTAGAGATCACTCGATTGCAACGGCAACTCAGGCGAGCGGGTCGACGTGCGGGGTCGCGGCTGGCATGATCCATGACCGCGACCGGCTGGACGAGGTGACGACGTGGGACTGTTCAAACGGCGGCCATTGCCGCCGGTGCTTCGTCTCATGGCTGCTGCGGGGCTACCCACGGCGGGTGGTGAGATCCAGATGCCGGCCATCGCGATGGAAGTGGCGCGCAGGGACAACGGCCGAGCCGCGGCCTGCCTGCGTGTTGTCGAGGACCTGCTGGCGGAGCAGGGCGACGGCCCGCTCACTGCGCTGAAGTTTCTGGAGGCGCTGCAGAACACCACGTCGCACGGCGTGGTTGGGTTGTTCACCACCGAAGATCTGCTGCCTTTGCGCGGACCGCGGACGGTCGCGGGCTGGATGCAGGTGGAGCGCTTCTGGCAGGCCGTCGTCACGTGGTGTGACCAGGACAGCATCGATCTTCATGCGAGCGCGCCGATCCGCACCATCGAGAATCGGCGACTGCAGTCGATCGTGTGGCCGTCGGGCCGGACACTGGCCGACGGGCGAATGGTCGACATCGCCCATGTGCTGCAGTACGAGTTGGCGGTCGGCGCCTCGATGGTGTGACGCGCGAACGAGCAACCACAGCCGATAACTGCGAGAAGATCCACAGGGAGTCGATGCAGACGTCGAGCCGCGCGAGGTTCGTAACTGCGTGGTCGCGGCGTGGGCGGATGCTATCTACTGCTTCTCTGGATGGGGCAGGCATTACTGATCCATATCGGACTCATGGTGTCTTTGCGCACCGACGGGCACAACGCGGCAGATCATGCACGAAGGCGAACGTCCGGACAAGAGCACTGCATTTCCTGCAGTCCCGGCCGCTCATCGCGTCGATGTGGTTGCACCGCAGGCACAGGGGCTTTGTATCCGCGTTGTGGCCGCCCTGACCTCAGGCAGGTCACCGGTATCGACGCCGTTCTGGGCCGTCACGATTCGATTACGGGACAGCGGCGAAAGAGGGCCGCGTGTTCTCATATGGAAGCCACGGGGAGGGCGCAGAATCATGTCATCACCAAGGATGCTCACTTCCGAGTATCAGCGCGCCGCAAATGCGCCTTTCAACGCCGCAATGCCCGGTCGTCCGCGGTTTTTCCGCGACGTCATGGGCAAGCGCCAGTCGCACAGGTCGCGGCGACTCTGCGACTCGGCAACCGCGTCTCCGACGCATCGAGCGGTTCGCGTTCCATCAAGGACGGTCTTGGCCGACGCCTGACCGCCGTCCTTGTTCCGCTCAGGCATCCGTCACGGCGATCCGTCCTGCGCACCCTCCCTGGGCGCTCACCCCTTCGGATGGAGTCAACGAAATGAAGAAATCCAGGCTCTTCGCGGCCGTGGCGTTCGGCGCTGCGATCGCGGTGTCGATGGCCAGCGGGGCGCAGGCCGTCTTCTACTACGAGCTGCGATACCAGGGCACGATGTCGTCGGCGACGACGGTCGTCGACACGTCCGGCAACCTCAACGACGGCACCGTCGGGTCCGCCAACGGCGGCACGGTCACCACCGTCACCGACGCCGGCACGACCAACCCGTACCTGCACTTCAGCGGGGCCGCGTGCGCGACCGCGGGAACGTGCGAGCAGTCCAGGATCACCCCGGCGGTGTCCAGCACCCTGGTCCCGAACAGCGCCGGCGCGGGCACGTTCGCGTTCGGCGCCAGCGTCCGGGTCCACAACGGCGTCGTGAACCCCAACGCCGGCATGAACGTCTTCCAGTACGGCTTCGCCACGGTCGGCGCGTCTCAGTGGAAGCTGCAGGTCGACAAGCTCACGCCGAGCTGCCGCTGGGCCGACGGGACCACCGAGGTGCTGCTCAAGGCCACCGGATACACCCTGCCCGACAACACGTGGGTGAAGATGAAGTGTTCGCGCCTGTCTGCGACCAGCTTCGAGCTCCGCGTCACCGACCCGGCCACCGGCACGCTCCTGACGCCTGCAGTCACGGCCACGGCCACCATGGGCGCGATCCTGCCGACCGGCACCGTGACGATCGGGGCCAAGACGATCAACGGCGCCAAGCACGACGGTGACACCGACCAGTTCCGCGGCGACATGGACGACATCTTCTTCCACCGCGACTGAGCGATGAACCGACCGCTGCCCGCCGCACCGGCGGGCAGCGGTCGGTCGCGGCGAGCAGGCCGGCCGCGGCCGGTTGTCGACGTTCTCGACCGCGACCGCGACCGCCTTCACGTCGATGACCACCTCATCGGTCACCGGCCACGGGATCCGGGAAGTCCTCGCAGCGAGGGGACGCCACCGATCTCGTGCACACCGCCGTCTTCATCACAGCTCCCGGCCGAATAACGCCGCGATCCGACGCTGTCGGCCGGCATGAACCGGGGAGGGCGGCCGGGTGAGTGGTTCAGCGAAGGGTCGGCCCTCGGGCAACGACGGCACGACCCCGGCTTCGGTGCAACCTGCTGGTGCCGTTCTGGTCAGGAGCTCGACGGAGACGGCACCGGCGACGGGAGTTTGTCAGCGGGTGCCGGCACGCCCGGCCAACCGGGCTTGCCGTTCGGATCCGGCCATATTCCCTTGTCCTGCGGCCCGGGCCAGGCCTGCTTCTCCCATGGCATCCCGCCACCGGGCCGGCCTTTCTCGCCCTTCCACTCACCGCGCTCCGGGATCACGCGCTCGATCTTCGGGTGGTCGCCACCGAACTCGCGGTGATCGTCGGCATGGTGCCCTACGAATACGACCGCGACACCGAAACATCCGGTGCAGACCGCTCCGGCAAGAAACGCCCCGGCCAGTGCCAGTGCGAGTTTGCCTGACAAGCGCCGTGGAGCCGGTGCCGCGGCCGGCTGCGTGGCCACCGGGGCCACCGGTTCTGCGGAGGCGTCGGCGGGTGGTGTTTCGAAGGACTCTGTTGTCATGCAGGACACGGTGGCGCAGGCGGCTAAACGCCGCTGATCGGTTGGTTAAGAAAATGCGATGAGTTCGACGGCAGCAGCACCCGCAACAGGGCGCCGCCGGTCGTCGCCGGTTCCGCGGTCACCGTGCCGCCGTGCTGGGCCACCGTCTGCGCGACGATGGCCAGGCCCAGGCCGGAACCGGGCAGTGCCCTGGCCGCGGGGGCCCGGTAGAACCGCTCGAACACGCGCAGGCGATCGGCTTCGTCGATGCCGGGGCCGGCGTCGACGACGCTCAGTTCCACCTGCTGTCCGACATGGCGCAGGCGCACACAAACCCGCCCGCCGGCCGGGCTCCACTTGGTGGCGTTGTCGAGCAGATTCATGATCATCCGCTCCAATGCGCCGGGACGGCCCGTCAGCTCCGCTGTGACCAGGTCGGCGTCGATCGGCACCGCGGTACGGCCGCGGCACCGTTCGACCGCCGTGACGACCACCTCGGCCAGGTCGACCGGCTCGGCCTGTTCCGGGCTCGTCTGTTCACGGGCCAGGTCGACCAGCTCGTTGGTGAGCTGCGTCAGTTCCACCACCTGTGTTTCCAGGTCCTGCATCAGCCGGGCCCGGTCCTGCGCCGGCAGTACCCGACCCGATTCGGGTTCGGCTTCCGCCCGCACCAACAGCTCGATGTTGGTACGCAGGCTCGTCAGCGGCGTTCGCAGCTCGTGTCCGGCGTCTTCGACCAGGGCCCGCTGGGCGGCACGCGACTCGCTCAGCGCGGCGAGCATGTCGTTGAACGCTCCCGCCAGGCGGGCGACTTCGTCGTGGCCGCGCACCGGTATCGCGGTGAGCAGGTCCCGCGTGGCGGCTACGCGCTCGACGGCTCCGGTCAGCTGGTGGATGGGCGAGAGTCCGGCGCGCGCGACACTGCGCCCCAGTAGTGCCGCCAGCGCGGCACCGCCGAGGCAGCCGAACGCGAGCAGCATCGCCAGCCGTCTGAGCGTCTGATGGAGCGGTCCGAGCGGCTGGGCCACCTGGATGACGCCGCCCTCGTCCAGGGGCAGCGAAACCATCCGCAGCTGCTCGTCGCCGGCGGTGACCGTCTCCTTGCTGCCGGCCGCTTGCCCGTTGAGGACTGCCAGGGTGCCGTCGGTGACCGGCAGGGCGGAGGTGAAGACGACGCCCTTGACGGTGATCATCTGCCAGCGCGGCCCGAGGCCGACTTCCTCGATGCCGCGCCGCTGTCCCTCGACCGGACCTTTCGGCGGCGGCTTCATCGGGGACTTGGCCATCCACCGGTCCGGCTGAGTTGCGATGGTGCGGGCGTCGGCGTCGAGCTGGGCATCGAGCTGCCGGTACAGCTCCTCCTGGACAAGGAGGAACGCCATGGCGCTGACGGCCACGACGGCGACGGCGACGGCGAGCGCCGCGATGACGCTCAGCCGGTTGGTGAGGCTCACAGCGGCGTCTCACGCAGCACGTAGCCGATGCCGCGCACGGTGTGCAGCAGACGGTCGCGGCCGTCGGCCTCCAGCTTGCGGCGCAGGTAGCCCAGGTACACGTGCAGGCTGTTGGAGCTCTCGCCGAAGTCGTACCCCCAGACCTGCTCGAAAAGCGCCGACCTGGTCATGACCTGGCGCGGATGGCGCAGGAACACTTCGAGGATGCTGAACTCGGTACGGGTCAGCCGTACGGGGCGGCCGTCGGCGCTCACCTCGCGGGTGACGGGGTCGAGGGTGATTCCGGCGAAGCGCAGCGGCCCGTCCTGGCTGCCGGCGCCGGTGAGCACCGCGCGACGCAGCAGTGCGCGCAGCCGTGCCAGCAGCTCCTGCAGGGCGAACGGTTTCACCAGGTAGTCGTCGGCGCCGGCGTCCAGCCCGGCTACCCGGTCGCCGACGCTGTCGCGGGCGGTCAGCATCAGCACGGGAACCACGATGCCTCGCCCGCGCAGCGATCGGCATACGTCGAGTCCGTCGACGCCGGGCATCATCACGTCGAGCACGAGCGCATCGGGTTCGGCGACAAGCATGGAGGCGAGCGCTTCGGCGCCGTCCGCGGAGACGTCCACCGCGTAGCCCTCGAACCTGAGACTGCGCGCGAGCGAGTCACGCACGGCAGTGTCGTCGTCGGCCACCAGGATCCGCAACACGTCCTCCTCGACTCAGCTCGAGCTCGCCACCGCGGACGCAACCACAGCTTGGCAGGCCTGTCCATGATTTGACACCCCGGCTGCTGTTCAGTGTGCGCGGCAGCTGGCAGGTTCGGTAACACGTGATCCCAACACGTCAATCCTCGAAGGCTTAGGTCATGCCCAACGCAGCGACACGTCAGAGACTCGCCGACGCCGCAACGGGCGCGATGGTGGTCGCCATCGCGGTCGCCGCCTTCGTGATGACGACCTCGGCTGGACGCGATCAAACCAGCCCGGTCATCGCGGAACAGACTGACGAAGCGGAGCCCTCCGAACCTGCGGTCCGTCCACCGACAGCCCCGCCGACCGGGCCGCACGATCCATGCGTGCTCGGCGCATGGCAGGTACCTGAAGACGACTACTCAGTCCGGATCGATGACCTTGGCAGCGACACCGTCACCGCCTACGGACCGATGGCAGTCTTCTACGCCGACGGCACTGGCTACTACAGCTACAACACCACCGGACCGCAGCTGGTCAAGTTCAACGACAAAGACGAGCTGTGGTTCAGGTTCTCGGGGAGCATCCCGTTTCTCTGGAGCACAACCGACGGCAACCTACAGATCGTCGAGTACGACAACGCCAAAGGCGCGCTGGTGTCCTACTCGCCGATCGACGGCGTTGCACTCGACACCATCGACCTGCATATCCAGACCGTCAGCAACAACAAGAGCTACTTCTGTGAACCCGACAGCATGGGCACGGTCGGCTCCCTGAGTCACATGAAGCGCATCAATCTTCCGCCCCAGCCGCTGCCGGCGGCGACGAAGGGACCATGACGTGACCGAACCGCAGCCATCACGGCCATCGCTGCTGTCGAAAGTCGAGCCGTTGCTCGCGGTCGCGTTGACGTCGGTATCGGCGACTGTGGCGTTGACCCAGGACCGTCCGGCCTCGTCCGTCGGCGTGGCAGTGGCCGTCGTGGCACTTGGCGGATATGGGCTGCACAACCTGTGGCGAGCCAGGAATGCCGAGGACAAGCCGCGCTACCCGCGGCTGCGGCTGCTGGCGGCAGCCCTGGCCGCTGGCCTCGTCCTGGGCATAGGTACGGCGTCGATGACCGCGGCCGGCCGACACTTCCTGATCCATGATGCACTCGGGTTCGTGGACACGTCCGGGCAGGTCCAGGTCGAGGCATTGACGATCGCGGAGGCGGGCCAGAACTACCGGCTGGAGCTCGCCGTGTACAACTCCAGCGAAGAACAGCAACTACTCAAGAACGTCACCGTGCGAGCGACGACGAACGAGCCCATCGCGGTGGCTTGCATGGGCGAGGAGGAGCCCGCGAAACGGGTCGGATCCACGTTGACTGTGAGCTCGGTCGCCAGCGATCACTGGCAGGTCGAAGGCTCGCTGCTGAGCGAATCGGCCGGCACCAAGGTGCAACTGAACGGCAGAGTGTTCAACAGTTGCAAGACTGGCAGAAGTTGGCTGGAAGTCAGCTTTCCCGGCCAGATCACGCTTACCGGCAACGAATATACGATCATTTCCTTTGATCTACCTCGGACCATCACCGCATTGATCGGAGCCGAAAGCAGCGCGGCCGGCGTGTCTACGCAGAGCGTGGAAGCCCATCTGAACCTGCCGTTCGCCACCTCCGATGAGCAATACATGTCGGCCGCAGTCGAAGTGGTGCTCGAGATCTCCGGCAACCGTGTCGCTACCTTCCGGCAGGATGCGGGGCACCACGGCCCGATCCCGGGGTGACGACGACATGAGGCGCCCGCGGACCCGCTACGGGAAGCAGCACGCGCCACGGGTGCTCAGGGTCTCCCGCGAGGCGATATCGAACGCACCAACAAACCCGTACCCACACCGATGCGGGCGCTCCCCTACTCGTCCCTCCGGTGCCATTGCCGCGGCCTAGGCTGCGCAGCTGCGCGGAAGCCAGCAGCGTCGTCCTCCACGCCGGCAACTGATCGCTCTCCATCCGCCGGCGCCCGCCGCTCAGAGTAGGCGTTTCTGATCGGGCATGAACGCGGACAGCAGGTCACGCACCTGAAGCCCGACATGATCACCACGCTGTAGCAGCGTGTCGAAGCGGGGTTCGTCTGAAGCCCTCGGAAAGACCGCCTGGCAGAAGTCGGCCAACTGGTTCCGCTCGGGATCGGTGTAGGCGCGGATTGCCAGCGCCACGTCGACCATCAGCCGCGTACCCGGACCGCGGAAGTGCGCCGCCAGCTCCCGCCACGGTAGGCCGGACAACATGTCGGGGTGGGCGCAGACAGCCGCCGTCAGCGCGTACGACCGAAGGCGATGATGGCCGGGTGACTCGAGCAACCACCGCACCGACACCTCCACCACCTGCGTCGACCAGCGGCCGCTGAACTGGATGAGCTGCCGGACCACCATGTCGTCGAGAGCGTAGAGGTCGTCGTCCTCGAGGCCGTCGGGGATCGGCAACAGCGGCATCGGAATCGGTGAACCGTTGTTCCTCGCCAGGAGCTTGGTCAGCACGACAGTCGGCGCATCGTCGTGCGGGAGCAGCGTGTAGATCAGTTCGCCGGTGACCGCCGTACCGATGCGCAGATGGCGTTCCATCACCTGATCACCCGACAGCCGCGCGTACAGCAGCCCTCCTATGTCGTATGTGAGCGACTGGTCCGCTGTCGTGAGGTAGACCTTCGCCTCGAAGCTGTGCAGGGTTGTCATCATCGCCTGCCAGCCGCCGGGGTCCAGACCCGCCCGCCACATGTTGACGGTGGCCCGCCAGGACGCTGCGGCGTCCTGTTCGTTCTGGTCGGGCCACAGATCCGCCCAGGCGAGGCCGTGCTCGACCGGGCACAGCAGCAGCCGCAGCAGCACCAGGTTGGCCGAGTAGGCGGCCATCCGCCGCAGCCGGTCCTGCGCCGTCGGCAGGTATCCGGCGAACTTCGCCGAATCGGGCCGCTGCCGCACCTCGGCCAGCAACGTCACGAGCACGCCGTCGATCTGCTCGCGCTCGTCGGGCTCCAGTTCCATGAGCAGCTGCCGGGCGAACTCCAGCACGGGTTGGCGGCCGGCGATGCTCTGGTGGCCGGTGACGGCGAACAGGAAGCTGTCGTCGGGCTCGTGGGTGCGGCGTCGGCCGACGGTGCTGTCGGCGGTGTCCGCGAGCGCCTCGACGATCCGTGCTGCGACCAGGTACTCCCCGAAGGTCGCGTGGAGGAACTCGTAGCAGCGTCTCGTCGCACCGTGACGTTCGCTCGGCGCGGGGCCTGAGGCGAGCGTCTGGGCTTCGGCGGTGTGCACGAAGAAGAACTCGGCCAGCGCGCGCCGGCCCGACTCGGCAGGGTCCGGCGCGTCGCCGGCCTCGCCCAGGGCCGCCAGATCCGCGCCCAGCTCGCGGTCGGTGATGTCCTGCCGGCCGCGATTGAACATTCCCAGCGCGGCGATCGCGAGCCGCCCCACCTGGTCGTCGACGGCGTCCCGGAGCCGATCTCCGGTCAGCCCACCGTCGGCTCGCTTCCTGACCTCACGCAGCGCGAAGTTGTCGATGAGCTTTCGGTAGAGGGCCGCCCGGGACAGATCCGAATCCAGCGGCGCGGCGGCGGGGTCGGCGCAGTACAGGGCGAGCATGAGCAGGAGCAGCGGCTGCCGGGCCAGGACCCCCTGGGCCAGGGCCGCCTCGTGCGTGATCGCGCCCAGGCGGCCGGCGCGGATGGCGGTGTCGTTGGTGGCGCGCCACTGGTCGATCCAGGCCCGGGTCTGGGCGTCGTCGAAGTCGTCGAGGCGGACGACGGGTGTGCCCGGCGGGATGTCGACGCGGTCGGCGACGACCGTGCGGGAGGTCACCACGACGATGACAGGTCGCAACTGCGCCGCCTCGGCCCGCTGGAAGTCGACGATCTCGTGCAGGTAGCCGGCGCGGTCGTGGGCGGTGGCCTGCAGCAGCTCGTCGAGGCCGTCGAGCAGCACCACCCGGATGGTGTCGGAGGTCTGCTCGACCAGCTCAGGCCAGCCGATGCGGCAGTTGGTGTCCAGGTCGAGTGCCAGCTGGATCTGCCTGTACAGGGGGACGTCGGCGGAGACCCGGCGCAGCGGCACCCGCACGACCGTGTACGACGACGGTGGCAGGCGGGCGGCGAGCACCTTCGTCAGCAGCGACTTGCCTGCGCCCGGGTGCCCGAGCAGCAGCATCGGCAGGCGTTGCGCCTCGGGGCCGGTGACGTGGTCGACGACCAGCAGGTCGAGGTCGTCGCCGGCGGGCTGGGCGTCCCACCAGGACTCGTCGCCGGGGCGGGACTGCTCGCTGTCGTAGCGGGCGTGGCGGTAGCGCGGGTTGAGGTAGGCCTCGGCGACGGTGGGGACGTTGATGGGCAGTTCGTGGCGGTCGGCGGAGGAGTCGACGATCGGCTGGTCGAGGACGCGCTGGTTGGCGCGGTGCAGTTTGAGAGCCAGGTCGACCGGTTCCGGGCAGGTCCGGGAGATGGTGAGCAGGGACTCGACTCGGGCGAGGGCGTCGGACTGCCCGTCGAGCGCCGCGTGGAGGTCGGCGCCAAGAATCCGCGTCGCGTCGCGGGTCGCGGCGTGCTCTGCGAGCGAAGCCCAGATGTTGAACTCCGGCGCCTGGTCGGCGAGTTGCAAGTAGAGGGATCGGTATCGCTTCAGGCCGTTGCGCGGCGTCTCCGCGAAGATCACCGGCGAGATGTCCTCGAACCCTGCCAGGCCTCGCATGAAGTGCATGCAGCGCACGCTCAGGCCGGTCATCCATTCGCGCACCAGCTCGTTGCTCTCGACGAAGCCCTGGGTCGCGCAGGGCCGTGGCACCTCCGCCGTGTACAGCGTGGACAGGAAGTCGCTGGGGCGGACGTCCAGGGCGACGTTGACCTGCTCGTCGGCCGAGAAGTCCAGCTTGGCCCACTGTGACTCGCCCAGCGCCTCGCGCAGCGCCTCAAAGTAGCCCGCGACGACGATCGTGGTGTGCGCTGCGGCGAGCAGGTCGACGCGGTCGTGGCCGTTGGTGGCGGAGAACCTCGCGCTGACGGCGTCGACCGCGGCACGGACAAGCTTGACGGCCTCGTTCTTCTGGTCGACCCAGCCCCACGAAGCGGCCAGCATGGCCAGCGGCACGAGAGCAGGGTTGGTCGCCGCGGCGATCCCACCGCCGACCAGGATGACTCCGCCGAGGATCTTGTCGAGCAGCCCGATCGTCTTCGGTTCGTGCTTGCCGAGGATCTTCAGCGCGCCATCGAGGGTGAGTGGGTTGTCGCGTCGCACGGGCACCTCTCCGGCTGTCGGCACCACCGCGCGGTGTGACGGCGGCCTTCCACACTGTGTACGAGTCGGCGGCGAGCCGCCGTCGCCTGTCCGGGTGAACCTGCGCTCCTTAGGGCAAACGCCCCTGCCAACCAAAGATCATTTGTCCTCGAGGGCGGTCCGTGCAACCTCGATCGCCTAGCATCTGCGGGCAGGCGAACCCGGCGGGGCTGACATGTCCCGACGAAGCCGGTACGTTGACCGACTGTGCCGTCCCCGCTGAAGCCGCTTACCGACGGCCTGTACCAGGCGATGCAGTCCGGCGACATCGAAGGCTTCTGGGCACACCTGGGCAGGGTCTCCGAACACGCCCGGCCGCTCCCGCCCGACGAGCTCACCACCGTCGTCGAGGATCTGGCGGCTCTCCTCCCGAAACTCAGCGGCGACTTCGCCAGGGTCGCGGTCCTCGCCGGGGCCTGCGTGGAGTGGGGCGGCTCCCCACTGCCCCTCGCCGAGGTGCTGCCGGCACAGGCGGCGAAGTCGATGCTCGCCGCCGACGTGTTCCGGGTGCTCTGGAATCGGGTGACCTGGACCGGGAAGCTGCCCGACCGCGAGAACCCGCCACCCATGGCGAAGGTGATCGACAAGCTGGTCCGCAGATCGCGCCGCCTCGGCCTTTCCGAGGAAGAGGCCACGATTATCGCGATGGCCTGGTACGACGTCGACTACTGGTGCAAGGCGCTGATCACCACGATGGCCCTGCCCGAGTTCCGCCGCGCGATGTCGGACCGCGACAAGGTCCGCGAAACCGCCGCCGAGATCGCGGGGGACGTCCCACTCGCCCACTGGGTGCACGGCCTGGCCGAGGTGCTCGACGACGAGCCGCTGATCGTGCTCGATCACGCCACCGGGCGCGGATTCCGGCTGACCATGAGCGGCCTCGGCGACAACTTCCAACTACACACGCTGCTCGCCGACCGCCTTGTCGGTCCCACCCGACGGGGCCTGCCCCACTTCGAACCGGTGCCGCCCGACTGGGTCGACGCTGCGACCACCGGCGAACCGAACCTGTCCGCCGGGAACATGGTCGTCCGCCGGTTCCGGCTGTTCGACGGCACTGGTGCGTACGTCTCCCCCGAGAGCAGGCCCGCCGATATCGCTACCACCGACGGCATGCGGATTCTGGTCATGCACCCGCCGAACGGCATGTACGGCTGGCTGAACGGTCGTGTCTACGAGCACCTGGTCCCGACCATGACCTTCGACCACGAACTGCCGCCCGACGAGGCAGCACGGTGGCTGTCCCGCGTCATCGAGGCCCGCCAGACCGACCTCATGGCGAATTGAGCGGATCGACAACGTCTGACCCGGCGCCTGGCCCACGAACACCGCGTCGGCAGCTCCCCCACGGCCGTCGGCACCGGCTTGCCTGGTTCCTCGACGGGCACTTGCGGCGTTCGTGGAACGACTAGAGTGCCCGCATGTCATCGCGCCGTGGCCTGCATCCATCCTCGGGCGGCTCGGGCACCGGTTCGCGGAAGACCGTGACGACCGCAGACGGGGGCACGACCCGCTTGGCCGACGTCGCCCGGCAGGCGGGGGTCAGTGAGTCCACCGTTTCCCGCGTGGTCAACAACAAACCTGGCATCAATCCGGCTACCCGACTGGCCGTGACCGCCGCCCTGGAGGCGCTCGGATACCAGAGTCAGGAGCACCTGCGTGAGCGCCAAGACCGCCTGATCGGGATGATCACGCCCGAACTGGAGAACCCGATCTTCTCGCTTTTCGCTCGTGCCATAGGAGCGGCGCTGATCCAGCAGGGCTACACCCCGGCACTGCACACCCTGGCACCTGGCGGTCCCGGCGAGGACAGCCATGTGAAGACGCTGCTGCAACAGGGGGCCTCAGGGATCATCTTCGTTTCAGGGCTGCACGCGGATGCCACCGAGGATCGCGATCGATACCGCGACCTTGTCGGTCGCTCTTTGCCGATGGCGCTCATGAACGGAGACCTGCCAGACGTTGAGGCGTCCTTCGTATCGTGTGACACCCGTGCCGCGGGACGACTCGCCGTGTCCCATCTGACCTCACTCGGGCACCGACGTATCGGCATGGTCATCGGTCCGGAACGCTACCTGCCGGCACGGGGCGCGCTCGACGGATACCTGGAGGCCATGCGTACCGCCGGGCTGCGGGAAATGGTTGAGGTCGCGCCGTGGTTCACGGCTGAGGATGGCCAGGTGGCAGCCGCGCGGCTGATGGCAGACGGTGCGACCGCCGTAGTCTGTGGTTCGGATCTGATGGCACTTGGGGCTGTACGCGCCGCCCGCGCCGGGGGTCTGTCTGTGCCGGAAGACATCTCCGTCATCGGGTTCGACGACTCCCCGCTGATGTCATTCACCGATCCGCCGCTCACCACACTCCGCCAGCCCGTGGCCGCGATGTCGGCCACGGCTGTGCAGATGCTGGCTCAGGTGATCGACGGCCGACCGTTACGGAATCGGCGGTCCACTTTCGGCCCCACGCTCGTCGTTCGAGGCTCGACCGGCACACGCCCATGACGCTTCCTGGCATCGCCAGACACGGCATGACCGCCGAGGTTCTGGTGCTCCTCCTCCGGGCACCGGCCTTAGCAGTGATCGACTAGCGCCGGCGAAGCCGGGATGTCCGGCCGCCGTCCGGCCCTCTCCCCGGAAGGATCACCATGCAGGAGGTAATGGTCCTGCGCTTGACATACCGGCGCACCGCTGTGTACGGCATGTGGCCGGTCATGCTCGCTGCCATCCTGAGTGTCATCTGGCCGCCGACGGAGCTTTGGAAATACGTCGGGATGGCTCTGATCAGCGCAGGTTTCGCGGCGGTTTGGATACGCTATGTCCGTGTGACCAAAGTCGTTGTCGACGCGACCCACGTCCGTGTCTACGACACAGTCTGGCCGGATCAAGCCATGCCGAGGTCCGACATCATGGGGCTCAGAAAGGTCGACGGCTACTGGGAGCTCGCCGGCAGGGATCCGCGGCAGAAGCTCAAGCTGCGCCCGCTGTACAACAAGGCGGAAGTCGCGCAGCTGCGCTCGGTGCTGCGAATCTGACCGGGAGTTTCTGACCTGACAGCACCGCCCCTCCGGGATGGCCCGAACAATGTTGCCGAAAGCGCGGGGATTAGTACGGCAGTCACGGTTGACTGGTTGAGCTGCCGTAACTGGTGCTGTTGCGGTCCCGCCGACGCCGCCAGCGGGCGACCATGATCGCGATCATTCCGGCCGTCCGCGTTGCCGCTGCGAACCAGCTGAAACGGGAGACGTTGCGTCGGCTGGTTCTCCCGACCTGCTCCACGAGCTGGTCGGGATCCGTCGGGTCGTAGCGAATTCGGACTTGGTCGCCCTGACGCAGCCCGTCGTCACAGCTGTCGCACCAGGCCGACACTCGCTCCCCTGACGCGAGCGGGAACTCGACGGTGACGTGCTTGCCTCTACTGCCCGGCTCAACGTCGGTGACCACGGCGTCGACCTGACGCCCAACCGTCTCCAGCCTGGTGGCGTGGGCACCGCCGACTGCTCGACGGCGAGGTGCACCGGTCCTGAACGCTTCTACGGCCTTCCAACACCCGGGCGTCGTTCCGGGCCGTCGACGGCACTGACCACCACCCGGCCAGGCGCCTGCTCGGCAGGATCCTGCCGCTGGCCGAGGACGAGCAGGTCACCGACCGGTGGACGTTGAACAAGCTGGCCTGCCACCGCTGAACACGGAGACGTGTAGCTCGTGCGGGCGAGTACATCCGTAGCTGTGATCGGCCTGTCCAGTCACCCGGCATCAGACTGCGATCCGATTCGATTCGGTCTAACGGCCCACTTCGATGGGCGGCCGTATCGTTCAATCAGCGTAACCGTGCAGACTGGCGCCGACAGGTTGATGGATCCCATTCCGAGACAGCCACTGGCGGTGGATAACGGTATGCGCAGCATGGTCGGAAGATTCGCCGTCGGCAGCCTGATGCTGCTCAGTTCCATGATCGCTGTCGCGACTCCGGCGCATGCTGCGGCGCCTCCGGCCGGCGATGTCGTCTCGGTCGACGACGACGGCGAGTACGCCGACCGCGGCGGCAACGCCCTCGACATCTCGCACGATGGTCGGTACGTCTTGCTGAGCTCCAACGCCACCAATCTGTCGTTCGAGTCGCAGCGGTCGCGCCTCTATGTTCGCGACCGGCAGGAGGGCACGCTCACTCTGGTGTCGACGTCGGCGAACAACCCCGACATGGCGCTGGGCGACGGTCGACTGTCAGGCAACGGCAGACATCTCTTCTTCGTCACCGGCGCCCGGACCGTGAATCCGAGTGACACCGACAGCCGCTCGTATCTGTTCGCCAAAGACCTCGTCACCGGTGCCGTCGTCAATGTCGAACGAACCTACATCGGCACGCCGACATACATCGGTTCCAATGCCGGATCGCAGTTTCATCACGCGTCGGCCGACGGCTCCAAAGTCGTCTTCGGGTACCAGGTGTCGGGGAACAACAATTTCGCCAACGCCGTCATGCTCGTCGACCGCACCGCGGCGCCCGGCACGCCTGCGCTCACCCGTGTCGCGGACAATGCGAGACCTCTGGGCCTGTCGAGCGACGGCAACACGGTCTACTACCGGCGGGTCGAATCGGAGTTCAATCAGCCGCTGGTCTACAGCATCTACCGCTATGACGTCCCCAGCCGGACCACCACGTTGGTGTTCGATCACCTTGCCAGCCCGAACGCATTCACGATCGAGGTCTCGGCGACCGGACGCTACCTGGGCTTCATCGCCGACTCCGCCATGCTTTACCCGCAGACCCCTGGATACTGCGAGTACTTCATGACGGCGTTCGGCGTCTGTCGCAACCTGTTCCGCTACGACACCGTCACCGCCACGTTGGAGCGGGCCGATGTGAACGCCGACGGGACCACACCCGACCGCTACACCCTGCCGGGATCCTTCCAGATGTCCGACGACGGGAACGTGTTCGTCTGGACGACCGAATCCATCATGCGCTCGAACAGCACCTACTTCCATGGCACCGGCCTGTATTCCAAGCGCTTGGACACCGGCGCAGTGCACCTGGTGAACGTCGACGCGAACGGCGTTCCGGCCACCTGGCGCCTGCAGTCCGGCAGCGCGCTGACCGCGGACGGATCCCATGTCGCGATGACCTCCGCCGCCGAGACGTTCGGCGCCCCGTACTACTGCGCCGTCAGCTACGACGAGCGCGCCTACCCCAATACGAGGCCCTGCAACAACGCGTACGTCGTCGCCACCGATCCCGCCGCCATCGCGGACACGACGCCACCTCAGCAGGTCGGGATCACCTTTCTGGCTCCGAACGCGTTGCTGGGCCGCAACATGCCGTTCCGCATCGACGCCACCGACACCGGTGCCGGCGTCGCCCACGGCGAGTTCTACCTCGGCGACACCGACCCGGGACTCGGCAAGGGCAGCCTCGTGTCCTTCGGCGCGGTTCCGGATCCGGACACCTCACATTTCCGCTACGACCTCGTCGCAGCTGCGTCCAACCTTGATACTGCGGGAACGGTCACGATTCACTACCGTGTCCATGACAGCTTCGGCAACTGGTCACCCACGTTCGAGGCGCGATTCGAGGTCGTCGACCCCAGCACCGATCTGACCCCGCCCTCGCTGGGCGCCCCGCACTGGACGGCGAACCCGAAGCAGCTCGACGAAGCCAGCACCCTGACAGTCCCGGCCGACGACGACCTCACCGGCGTGGACACCGGCGAGTACTACGTCGGTGCCGCCGACCCGGGCGCGGGCAACGGCACCGGCATGTCCTGGAACGGTGCCACGTTGTCGGCCGAGTTCGACACCGGCCTGGCCGGCGTCTACGACGTACACGTGCGCGCCAGGGACCGGGCGGGCAACTGGAGCGCCACCGTGGCTACGACACTCGTGGTCGGCCTGCCCGCTCCCACGGGCCTGTCGGCCGCCACGCCGACCAACAACGCCCCGGTGCTCACCTGGAATACCGTCCCCGGTGCCGCCACCTACCAGGTGTGGCGTGAAGACATCCTCACCGGGGACAGCGTGCTGGTCTCACCGGCGGCCCTCGACGCCACGAACTTCACCGACGGCTACATTCCCGGGGTTTACCAGTACGCCGTCGCGGCGGTCGACCTGGCGGGCAACAGCAGCACGCTGTCCGCCCCGGTGCAGGTAGCCGTCACCAACCTCAGCTCGCCTGCCAACCACAGCCGCAATGCCACCGCGCAGGGCCAGAGCCGGGTCGTGCCCGTCCACGGCACCGATCAGCTGCCGGGCCTGGCCACCGGGAGCAACACCAAGGCCGACTTCGACTTCAGTCTCGGCTACCGCGGCGACGGCACCCTCGACACCAGACGCGCCCTCACCTTCACCTACAACATCGGCGACGACGCCTTCCATCTCGCCTCGACACGGATCGACTGGCTCGTGGTCAGCGGCGCCGACAACTCGGTCGCCACGTTCCAGGGCGTGGCCGACGCCGTGCTCAACGGAACGGCTACGGCCGGTCTGCCCTTCACCGTCACGGCGGTGGACGGTGACGCGGCCGGGAACGGTACGCCGCACCGTCTCCGACTCACGGTCTACACCGACGCCTCACGAGCGACGGTGCTCTACCGCGTGGATGCCGGCCTGGCGAAGGGGAAGATAAAGATCAACTAGACGGCGTCCCAGCATGAATCAGTACGCGGAGGTCACGGCCGCTCGGCGGCGGCTCGCACCATCAGCTCCACCTGGTCCTCGCCGACCGCGTCGAGCAGGTATGGCATGTGGGTGATCACCGTCGGGTTGCCTCCTACCAGGGCAGGATCGGCAGGAGGCCGGCCGGCAGCCGGGACGGCCGTCGCGGACCACCACCCGCACGATGGTGCCAGGTACGACGGTGAACGTCGGCTTCGCGGATTCGCACCAAGGCCTCGACCCATGCTGCCGAGCCTGTTCACGCTCGGCAGGCAGCTCTCCACCCGCTGATCCTGCGCGGGGGCGGGCCGCCTGGCCGGCCCCGACCGTCAGCCGATGTAGGGCCCGCTCAGCGCTTCCGGACGCGCGGAGTCCAACTCCTGGACCGCCCTGCGCAGACCGCAGTCGAGGGCGGCCGCGATCGACGAGACCGTGGAGTCCACCGGGCGGAACCGGTGCCGGACGAGGTTCACGCGCAACGGCCCCGTCCTCGGCTCCAGCTCGTCCAGCATCTCGTGGACCGCTAGCACCGCACCCTGCTCCAGCTCGGCCACGACCGCCTCAGTCGCGGACTCGCGGTCGGCGTCGGAGACCACGACGAAGCGATGGCTGATCTCTACCTCCCGCACCGGCACGCGCTCCACCTCGATGGTCACCCTCACCCCGCCGACGGCACTGCCGGCGTCGGCCGGGTTGGTCACCCGCGCCCGGACGCAGCCGCCGGGCTCCGCGGTGGCCGCGAGCCAGCGCCGGGCGAAGCCTACGGGTACAGGAAGCTGCTCGACCGACTCCCGCACCGCCCGTGCGGCGGCGGAGTGGATGCCGCCACAGGAGTAGTCGACCGGATGAACCACGTGCCGGACCAACACGACCCGCAGCGGGCCGACGTGCGGCTCCAGGTCGTCCAGAGCCGACCGCACACCGGCCAGTGCCCTCGCCTCGATCTCGGCGATCTCGTCCGCGCCCATGCGGTCGTCCGGCTCGTGCTGCACGAAACCGTCGGCCAGCACTACCTCACGCACGACCGCCTGCTCGACGTCGACCGTGGCCCGTACACCCATGTAGCAGCCAAAAATCGGGGTATTGGTCCATCGCACCATGGCAGCGGAGCTTAATGCGGCAGTGCGGGCGGCGCACTTGGCATCGACGCCTTACGGTCTACGTCATGGCTACCGCGTCCTGGATACCGATGTTCCTTTTAGTCGGCGGCGTCTGTTTTTTCTTCTTCCTGCTGTTCTGGGTGGTGCGCGCTGCTGTCTCGTCGGGCATCGAGGATGCTGCCCGCAGGGAACGGGAGAGGCAGCACTAGATCGGCTTGCCAGACCGGGCATTCGTTCGCCGGGGTGCTGATCGTGACGATGGTCCGATGCGAGGAGCAGTCACGCACGATCGTGACCACCGGCGGCAAGAAGTTCTCCCTGTTGGCGCTGGTCGTGCTGCATCCGGTCGAGATGGACCTGAAGGTCACCGTCTAACCGATGCGTTGCTCGATGCCTTCGGCCGCGTCGACTTGAGCGGGCCGTTCGGCCCAGCACGCCTCCTCCGCGTGGGTTCAGGGCCGTGTCGGGTGGCTCAGGGGCAGGGGACGCGATAGGCGTCCAGGTTGAGGCGCTTGTGGATGGAGGACAAGCGCAGCGGGCTCGTCTGGGCGCAGAACGAACCTGCGGGCAGGTCGTACTCGGCGTGGAAGACGGGCTTGCCCGCATCGGTGAACACGGCCAGCGTGTCGCACTCGCGGTACCTGGCGCACTCCTCGTTGACGGCGAAGTCCATGACACCGACCAGGGCGGCCGCCTGCTCGACGTCGTTCTTCAGTCCGACGGCCAGGCCCGCGTTGTGGGCGAGGTCCGCTACGCGCCGGTTGAACTGCAGCTGGTCGCCTGCGGTGAGCGGGAATCCGCTGTCGTTGGCGTAGGCGTCGACGTTGTCGGGCTCGACCCCGTCGAAGCCTTTCTGCCGGCACCGGGCCAGCCGCTCGGCCAGCAGGGGTTCGAGCAGGTCCCAGCGGCGGATGTCGAGCCACCGCTCGCCGGGCCAGCCGTCGAGGGGCCGGCCGAGGATCTCGGCGGGAAAGGCCGCCTGGTCGGGTCGGAAGTCTTCGTATGCGCCGACGTTGACGTAGCAGATCACGTGCCGTCCGGCCCGGTGCAGGGTCGTCACCTGCTCGGCGGTGGCGGTGAAGGCGTCCAGGTTGTAGACGTCGGCGTCGACGGTGAGGTCGAGGTCGCCGGACAGCTGCCACTGCCATGTCTGACCGACCCGGGGCTGCCAGCGCTCGTGCGGTGCCGCGGGTGCGCTGGTGAGCGCGGCCGGCGCGGGTGTTGCGGTGCCTGTCGCGGCAGGCGGTTCCGAGGCGGTGCCGTCCGGCCGGCCGGTGAGGGCGGGCGCGTCCGGCGATCCGGCACCAGTGGCGGCGGCGGGCCGGGTGCCGTCGGGGATCGCGGTGACGGCGAGCCAGGTGAGGGCCAACGCAACGGCGACGCCGGCCGCGCTGATCGCGGCGGTGCGGCGGGTCATCGGGGCATCCCGGCCGGGACCAGCCACGACGGGACGCCCCGGTACGGCAGCGGGGCGGTGCCGTCGGTGACGAGCCCGGCACCACCGGTGCGGGTGGCCAGCACGGCACGGGCGTGGGCCAGTTCGGCGGTGGGCACCCCGTAGACGAGGTGCGCCGCGTTGGGCAGGTCCGGTGTGTCGGGCTGCTGCCGGTAGTCCGGCCAGGGCCCCTCGTACGTGCAGACGAGGTCGGCCAGGGCTGCGTAGGCCGGGTCGGGGCGGGTGCCCGGGTTCAGCACGACCAGGCCACGGGCGAGGCGGGTCATCCGGGCGGTCCCGGCGAGCGCGGCGTCGGCGGTCGGTACCTGGTCGAAGAAGACGCCGTCGATGGGATACCGGTGCCAGGCGGCGAGGTCGTCTTCGATGTCGGCGTCGGCGCGGTGGCCGTAGTCGAGGTCGACGTAGCCGAGCATGGGTGCTCCGGCGGCGCGCAGCAGCGTGGTGGCCTGGTCGTAGACGGTGTCGGCGGCTCTGCCGGGTCCGTTGTGGACGTTGATGATCGTGGTGACGGTCGGGCCGGCGGATGCTACCGCCTGCCAGGCGGCGGGGTCTTCCAGCGGGTGGGTGTAGAGCGGGAGCAGGGTGGTCATCGGTAGCTCCAGGGGTCTTTCAGTGCCCTGACGGCTTCGGCCAGGGCGGGCGGGTAGAGGCATAGGAGGATTACGGCGCTGCTGGCGGTGGCTGCGTCGGGTGCGTTCGGCAGCAGGATCCGCAGGGCGGTGATGCTCAGGGCGATCAGGGCCGCGCTGAGCCAGATCAGGGCCAGCGCGGAGGCGGGGCGGCGGTGCGCGACGAGGACCAGGCAGATCGCGTTGATTCCGGCGAGCAGGGTGGATGCGGTGACCGCCCAGCCGTCGGGGGTGGGTGTGGACAGCAGGAGTGCCGCGGCGGCCAGCGGCGGTACGGCCAGGGCGAGTCCGGTCGTGGTGCCGGTGCGGGCCAGGTGGCGGCGGAAGGCGGTGCGGTCGGTGAGCCGGACCCGGCCGTCGGCGACGCGCCGCTGGTGGCGCAGCAGCATCAGTTCCGTCAGGGGTATGCCGACCAGCAGTGGTGCCGAGGTCGCGGCCGGCGCGATGGTGCCCGTCTGCTGCAGGGCTACGAGGATGAACAGCAGGGCCTGCCCGGCGCCGACGGTGCCGTGCCGGGCGGCGACGGCGTAGCGGTTCAGGTCCGGGCGCCACGGCTGGGTGCCGCGTCCCCATGCCGGTAGGTAGGCGACGGTGACCATGGCGAGCAGGCCGGCGAGCAGGGCGGCGACGGCGGGTGGTCCGGTGCCGGCGAGCAGGGCGGCGGTGGCGAGCCAGCAGGAGGCTGCGGCGATGAGGGTGCGTCGTTCGGTGCCGGTGACCAGTGCGGCGGTGTTGGCCGCGAACAGCATTATCTGGGCGGCGCTGACGAGGTAGGACGTGGTTGAGGCGCCGGAGGCGGCGAGCAGGGCGGCCCAGAGCAGTGCCAGTGTCGCGAATCCGAGGGCGAGGCGTCGGGCGGCGCAGCGTACGCCGGCTTCGTTGACTGCTTGGTAGCCGAGGAATGCCAGGGCTTGGGCGGTGGCCCAGCCGGCTACGAGAGGGCCGGTGGTGGCGTACCAGGGCAGGGTGCCGAACAGTGGGGCGCTGCCGGTGACGATGACCGTCGGGGTGAGGAAGAGTCCGGCGCGGACGAGTGCGTCGATGATCGGGATGCGTGGTGTCTGGGGTGCCGGTTCGGGTGCGGGGTGGGGTTGTGCGGGTGTGGTCAGGATCTGGCGGGCGAGGGTGAAGACCGACGGGTGTCCGTAGGTTCCGGCGGCCCGGTCGTTGATTCCGGTTGATTCGAGGACTGCGGCGACCTCGCCGGTGTCGGCGGCCCAGCCGAGCCGGGCGTGTACCTGCTGGGCGAGGTCGGCGGCGGACGGGATCGCGATGGGTGCGATGGTCGGCGGTGCGGCGCTGTCGATGCTCATGCGGGGGCGCTGCCGTCGTGTGGTGGCCGGTTGCCGCCCAGCAGCTGGTACTGCCGGCGGTAGGAGTCCAGGCATCGGCGCAGGGTGAAGAGTCGCAGTGCCCGGTCGTGGCCGCGGCGGCCGAGGTCGCGGCGCTGCCCGGTGTCGCGTAGCAGGGTCGCGCAGGCGGTGCCGAAGGCGATCGGGTCGCGTGGCGGGACCACGATGCCGGCGTCGCCGACCATTTCGGCGACGCCGCCGACGTCGGTGCTGACGGTGGGCCGTTGGCACATCATCGCTTCGACGATGGTGTAGGGCATGCCTTCGGAGATGCTCGACAGTGCTGCCACGTGTCCGGCTTGGAACGCGTCGCGGCTGCTGGCGACGGGGCCGGCGAAGGTCACCGCGTCGGCCAGGCCGAGTCCGGCGGCGAGGTCGTGGCAGGTGCGGGCGTAGTCCTCGTTGCCGGCGGGTACGGGTCCGGCGAGGTGCAGGCGGGCGTCGGGTACTTGCTGTCGTACCACGGCGAGGGCGCTGATCAGCGTCTCCAGGTCTTTGAGCGGGTCGATGCGGCCGACCCAGGAGATGGTGGGGATGTCGGGTTCGGCGGTGAGCGGCGGGAAGCGGTGCGGGTCGACGCCGTTGGGGATGACGTGGATGCGGGCGGGGTCGGCGCCGTGGCGTTCCTCCCAGCGCTGGTTGAAGGCGCTGACGGGGGCGATCAGGTCGGCTTCGGTGTAGGCGAGTCGGGCCAGTGCCCGGTGGAACCGCAGCACCGCGACTTTCACCCCGGGCTGGTGGGTGCCTGCCGACAGGTAGCGTTCGCGTAGGTAGACGCCGTGTTCGGTCATCAGGAACGGGACGCCGTCGCGCCATTTCGCGGCCAGCGCCACCAGTGACGACAGGCCGTTGGCGTTGGCGTGGCATACGTCGACCGGTGGCAGGAAGGCCGCGAGGGGGCGTACTGCGTGTTCGATGAGGGCTGCGGCTTCGTCGGCGTCGCGTAGCGTGAGCCGGGGCAGTGGCCGGCCGGTGGTGCGTGCGGCCTGTGTCCAGGCGTCGAGTAGCAGGTCGGCCAGGGGAAGTCCGTGGAGCGGGTGGCGGCCGGCGAGCCCGTGGCGGGGGCAGGCGGCTGGTGCCCGGGCGCAGTGGGCGCATCCTGGCCGTGCGTGCCCGGGTTGGGCCAGGGCCAGTTCGCGTAGCCCGGATCGGAACAGGTCGAGGTGGGCGGGTGTGTCGCCGAGCATGCCGGTGCACATCCGCGCCGCCGCCCTGATGGAGCGGCGGCGCGGAGCCCGGGGCCGGTCCCAGATGGCAACGGCCGACAGCGACGCCACGTTGTCGGGCAGGGCCAGCGCTGGTGTCATCGTCGGCTGGCCGACGATGGTGACCAGGTGCCAGGTGACGTCGGTCAGCCCGCGGACGAGGTGATCGCACCAGGTGCTGACGCCGCCGAGCACGTACGGGTAGGTGCCCTCGTTGACCAACGCGACGCGCATCGACTGTCCCCTATGCCGTGCGCAGCAGTTGCTGGCCGTTGGCGGCCAGGGTCGTCCACCCGGAGCGCTCCGGGCCGTAGACCGAGCCGTACGGGCCGCCGCGCAGTTCGAGGCCGAGCAGCGACAGCATGATGGTCTGCGTGTTCGCCGGTACGGTGATCGGCACGGCGAGGGCGGCACCGCGGTTGATGACGGTGATCCGGCCGTTGCTGAGGTAGGCCTCGACGGTGCGGGCCGCGACGGCGGCCCGCCATGCGGCCTGCTGGGTCTGCAGCGCCGCGACCTCGCTCATCCGCGGATTCACGATGGGTGTGGCGGCGGTGTAGGTGCTGCGGTACCGGTCGAGCACCGCGTCGAGGACCGGGTACAGGATGCGGTCTGCGGTGATGTTCGACTGGTGCACGTAGTGCGGGCGCGGGTCGGCCGAGATCACGTGGCCGTAGGCGATCCGGGCCTCGACCGGCACGATGTAGTCGTCGAAGCCGGTCACGGTGGACAGCGGGGCGATACAGGTCGAGGACGGGTTGTTCTCGCAGATGCCGCTGCCGCCGTCGGCACGGCTGGTGTAGATCCAGTTGTACTCGTCGACCTCGTCGGCCCGGGTGGCGACGTTGTAGAAGATGTTCATCGGGTGGCGGGGCACCGTACGGGCCGCGCCGACGCGGCGCGTGACCGGCTCACGGGACGCGTCGGAGGCGATGATCGTGACACCTGCCTGGCCCAGCGCCGGGGCGAGGTGAGGGTTGTCGACCGCCATCTGCGGCAGGGTCTTGAGGCCCGAGTGCTCGCCGGTGACCAGCTCGGCCCGGTTGACGCTGATGCCCCTGCCCTGCGCCCAGGTCAGGTTGTCGGTGATCTGGGCTCGGATGTCGGCCTGGGCGGCATAGAGCACGGCGCCGGTGACCGGGTCGGTGGCGCAGTGCCATGGCGTGGTGGAGAAGTCCTGCACGCAGCCCAGGTAGGGGTGCGAGTAGGTGTGGTTGAGCCAGCGGAACTGGGCCCGGTCGGCGACCAGCCTCGCAGTCAGCGCGTCGGTCGGACCCGCCTCGACGGCACCCTCGGCGTTGAACGCCAGGTCGGCCTTGATGCCCTGGGTGTTCTGCCAGGACACCAGCGCGGTGACGTCGGCGGCGGTCATCCGGATGTCGGCCAGCGGGTCCGGGATCGGCGGGCAGTCGTCGCCGACGGTGCAGTTGCGCTCGGCGTCCCAGCGGGCGTCGGGCAGCAGGACGTCGTCGATGTGCACGCTGAACCAGTTGCGCCAGTGGCCCAGGTGCACGCCCTGGGTCAGCCAGGTCACCAGGCCGTGGCCGAGCTGCTGGGCGACGCTCTGGTACTCGTTCATCGCCAGTGTCACCACCAGCTCCTCGCGGGTGCCGGTGCGGTACACGCCGATGATCGCCCCGGATGCGGGGCTGGTGCCGTTGACCAGGGGGGTGTAGTTCGCCCCGGCGGCGGGTGCGGCCAGGTAGCCGTAGCTTTCCGCCACGGCCGGGTCGGCGTCGTCGACCGCCAGGGCACCGGTGAGGTAACCGAACCCGGCTGCCTGCCCGGCGGGCGTGACGGCCAGCGCGCCGCCGTCGAGCAGCCCGCTCCAGGTGGTGGTGAGGCCGACGGCCGCGGTCGGTGCCGTGTACGCGTCGAGCTGCCGGACTCCGAACGTCTGCTCGAATGCCGCGAGGACCGCGAGTTCGGCAGGTGGCAGCGCGTGCTCGTTGGGCATGACGACGCCGTTGTATTTGGCGCGCGGCTGGCCGGCGACCCGGTCCGACAGGGCGGCGGCGGTCAGCGCGGGCCGGGCCGGCTGGTTCAGGTCGATCGTGTCGTAGGGCACGCCCTCGCGGTCCATCTGCGCGGTCACGACCCCGACACCGGCCGAGCCGTCGTCGAAGACCAGCACCCGCAGGTCCACGCGGACGCCGGTGGCGTACGCCTGCGCCGGGGAGCCGGCCAGCGCCGTCACCGCCAGGCACGCGACGGTGCAGGCCGCGAGCAGGCGCGCTTTGCGCCCGCCCGGCGGCGATGTGTGCTTGCCGAACAAGGTTGTCTCCTCTGGTTGAGTCACGGACCTGGTCATACGGTTGCCAGGGTGCTGTCGGCGGCTGCCGAGACGACGATGTCGTCGAGCCCGTAGCGGGCCGTCCAGCCCAGCCGGGCTGAGATCTCGTCGACGCCGGCCACTACGTGCGCCGGGTCGCCGGTGCGGCGGGGTTCGACCAGGTAGGACAGCTCGCGCCCGGTGGCCCGGCCGACGGCGTCGATCATCTCCAGTACCGTGGTGCCCTCACCCCGGCCGACGTTGAGCACGTCGGCGTGGAGCACGCCGTCGACCAGGGCGCGCGCAGCCGATACGTGGGCGTCGGCGACGTCGCCGACGTGTACGTAGTCACGGACGGCGCTGCCGTCGCGGGTCGGGTAGTCGCCGCCGTACACGGTGGCGGGCAGGCCGCGCCGCGACGCGAGCAGCAGCCGGGGCAGCAGGTTGGTCAGGCCGGTGTCGCGCAGCCCTGGTTCGGCGGCGCCGGCCACGTTGAAGTACCGCAGCGCCGCCCACCGGAACCCATGGCTTGCTGCCGTGTCGCGCAGCAGCCATTCGCCGACGAGTTTGGTACGCCCGTAGGCGTTGTCGGGCGAGGTCTGCGCGGTCTCCGGGATCGGCGTGTCGCCGTCCGGGGTGCCGTATACGGCCGCGCTGGAGGAGAAGAGCACATGTCCGACGCCGTTGTTGACGACGGCGCTGAGTACGGAACGCAGCCCGTCCAGGTTGTCGCGGTAGTAGCGCATCGGCTGGCGGACCGATTCGGCCACGTCCTTGTGCGCCGCCAGGTGGATGACGCCCACCGGCCGGTGCCGGGCGACGACGGTGTCCATCGCGGCCAGATCGCAGACGTCGATCTGCTCGATCGCCACCTGCGCGGGTATCCGCCGGGCGTCGCCGGTGGACAGGTCGTCGACGACGACGACTTCGAGATCCGATGCGAGCAGGGCGTGCACGACATGGGCGCCGATGTATCCGGCGCCTCCGGTCACTATCCAGGACATGAACAGGTCAACGACGCCCGCGCCGGCAGATACGGGTCGCGGCGTGAATCACGACTTATCAGACTAGGAAAACCGAAATCAGTAGCCGTTCGTACTATCCTATTCGCACCGCGTGTCCGTCGTGTATGGATGCGCCCTGGATGAAGATGCGGAACGGCCCGCGACTGTGCTAAGCCGCGCCATCACGACCAGACCGAACCGGTCGAGAACCTGCTCCTGCCTGTCGGCCCTACTGCAGAGCGGGCTGGCGGACTAGGGTGACCGGGCCGCCGGCCGTCGGCTCAATCTGTGGCTGGTGGACCACCGAGACGTGGACGGCCTGCGTGGACGGGCTACCGGTGGGGACGACCAGGCACTGCGGAGTCTTGCTCGGCTGCTCGCCGAGGCGGGCGACACCGACGCAGCGGTCTCGGAGCTGCAAGAACTGGCGGATCAGGGCCATCCCATGCTCGAAAGCTGATCGAGAGGTTCCGCTCGGACGCGCTCCGCTGATCGACATTCTTACCGCAGGCGGCTAAGCAGCCATCTGGCTGCGGGTGCCGAGGGCGCGTCTGATCGCGCTCATTTCGCGGCGAATGGCTGCGGCACAGGGACTCGACAAAGTTGGCGGGCCTGTGGGCCGACGCGTAGGCCGAGTCCGGGAGCGACGCCGGCAAACGACCAGCTCAGGCGCCCGCGCCCTGTACCGCGTCCGTCAGTACTTCGATGACCCGCGCAAACTCCCGCGGCGGCAGTACCCGGGTCAGCAATCCCCCGCGCTGCTGCCCGTACAGCGCCGGTCGCCACTCGCCGGGAGGACCGGCGAGCACCGGCGTGTCGATGATCGTGTAGCGGCGGGTCACGATGCGGATGCGCTGGTGACCCCATGGAGCACGGGGCCGCATGCCGACGCTCGAGATGTCGCGCCATGGCACGGTGTACGTCCGCCAGAACTTGCGGACACGTACCCCGGCGCCGCTGACGAACAGGCCCACGAAACACGTCCGGACGACGGCCCCGGTCAGCACCCAGCACACGGCGTAGAGGCCGAACCGCCTGCCGCCGGCGAGAAGGTCGATCAGGCAGAACAGGGTCCCGGCACCGAGGATGAACAGGGCGTTCACCGCGCTGGCCAGGCCGTAGTCGATGTCGTAAGGCCTTCGCCATCTCTGCCGCACGGCGTCATCGTCTACCACGCCATTATTTCCCGCTACCCCCGCAGAGCCTGCGGCGGCTGGCCTAACCATCTCTCGCGCCTGGACTACCTGCCCGCCATTGACACGGCCCTGCGGAAATGATGGATGCCTTGACAACCGTCAATCACTTGCCCGATCCTCGAGAGAGCGCTCCCTCGAAGATCGTCAGGTATCGCCCACGCCCGGGGCAGGACTCGTGACAACGACCGCTGGACACCTCGACCGTGTAGTCGCGCGGGCCGCTGTCGCGCGGGCAGTGCTGCTCGGCCGGGCAGCTGCGACCCTCGCCGTCGCGGGCGGCGGCCTACGCCTTCGAGCACAGCCCGCTTCGCTGATCGTCGTGCTCCTACTCGTCCTCCTCACGGCAGTCGTCGCTCTCGTGACGCTGTCCCGCAATCCCCACGTGGTCACTCATCCCCTGCCCATCCTGGCGGCCGACGCCACGATCGTCATGGTCGTCCTCGGGGTCGGCGACGGCGACGTCGCCTTCTTCTGCAGTGCCGCAGGGGCCAGCGCGCTGGCCGGCGTACTCGTAGGTTTCTGGGCACTGCTGCCGGCCGCGTGCTACGCCGGACTCGGCTACCTGGTCGCGGCCCACCTGCTCGCCTCGACGCCGGGCGCGCCGAGCCTGGCCGGCTTCGTCCTGGCCTTCCCCATCATCAACGTGCTCACCGCCGTCGGCGCCGCCGTCGCGACCGCCGCACTGGCCGCCCACGTCGACCTGTCAGTCAAGCTGGTCGCATCGGCCCAGCGTACGGCGGCTGCCGCGGAACGAGCCCGGCTCGCCCGCGAGCTGCACGACTCGGTCACCAAAACGCTGCGCGGGGTCTCGTTCGCGGCACTGGCGCTGCCGACCTCCCTGCGACGACAGCCCGCCCTGGCCGAACAACTGGCCGCAACGGTTTCAGCCGGAGCCACCGCGGCGGTCCGGCAGGCGAAAGAGGTCCTCGAGGGCCTTCGCCTCGACAACCCGGACCACGAGTTCGCCACGACGGTGGACCGTATCTGCCGCCGGTGGACCGAACGTGAAGGCATCCCGGTGCACATGACGGTCGCGACCGCCGACCTCCCGTTGGACCTGCGCTACGAGCTCGCCCAGATCCTGCACGAGTCACTGGAGAACATCGCCCGACATGCTCGGGCGAGCTCCGTGACCGTGGAACTCGCGCACACCCGCGCAAGCGTCCGGCTGCGCGTCACCGACAACGGCGCCGGGTTCCGCGTACCTGCGGAGCTGAGCGGCTGCTTCGGCCTGATCGGCATGGCAGAACGGGCCGCCGCCGTCCGCGGCACCCTGCGCGTGATCTCCGCGCCAGGCGCGGGAACGACCGTCGAAACCGTCGCCGCGAACAGTCCGCTCAAAGCGGCCGCGTACGCCGGAACGCTGCCATGATCTCGGTGATGGTCGTGGACGACAACCCGATCGTCCGGGCCGCCCTCAACGGCTACCTGCAGCTATGCCCGGAGGTAAGCGTGTCGGCCCAGGCCGCCGACGGACGCGAAGCCGTCGCGCTGGCCCGCCGGTACCGGCCCATGGTGACCCTGCTCGACCACCGCATGCCGGTGGCGGACGGACTCTCGGTGCTCGGCGAGATGATCGCCTATACGCGGGTGCTGGTGCTCACCAGCGACGCCGACCCGCAACTCATCGCCGGGATGATCCGCGGCGGCGCCCGCGGCTACCTCGTCCACGGGGCCTTCGATCCGCCGGAACTGCATCGCGCGGTGCTCGCCGTGGCAGCCGGGCACGGCTGGCTCTCCCCTGTCGCGGCCGCAGTCGCCGCCGCAGCCGTACGCGAACACGCCGAACACGAACGCGCCCACCGCGAACTCGCCGAACGGCGGCGGCTCGCGAGATCCCGCTTCGGTCTGACCCGACGGGAACAGGAGGTGCTGGCACAGCTCGCACAGGGATTGTCGAACGCCGCCATCGCGCACCGGCTGATGCTGACCGAGAAGACCGTCAAGAACCACCTGCAGCACATCTTCGCCAAGCTGGGCGTAGCCAGCCGCACCGAGGCGGTCGTCGTGTGGACCGGGCAGAGATAACGTGCCGGTCGTATCCGCGCGCGTGCTGGGCTGGTCGGCCCTTGTCGTGGCCGTCGGCGCCACGATCGCCGTCGTGCCGCCGCTGATCATGCCCGTCCCGGAACGCGACGGCGCACCCGTCGCAGGGCAACCTCCCAGTTCGCCGAGTCCGCAGCCGTCAACCACATCGGCGCCGGGCCCACCATCGACACCCGCGCCGTCGCGGACTTCCCGGCCGCCGGCCGCTGCGGTGCCGGGCAAGGCGTCGGCACCCGCGCCGCCGGCGAAGACGACCGCGCCCACAGCGACCCGGTTCAGCCCGATCACCGTGCACGCCGCCGACCCGGCCAACATCCGCGTCGGCGCCCGCGTGATCGACTGTCCCACCTGCGTGGACGGCAGCCGGGTCGGCTACATCGGCGGCCCGAACACCCTCGCCGTCCGGATCACGGGTGTGCCGCAGGCGGGTGAGCGAACGCTGACCGTCGTCTACGAGACCGAGCAGCCGCGTACCCTCAAAGTCGCGGTCGACGGCGGCCCTGCCCGCGAACTTACGCTCAGCGGCGCCCAGAGCTGGCTGATCCCGGTACATGTTTCGGTGCGGCTGCGGCTGCCGAAGGGCACCTGCTGGATCCGGTTCTTCAACGACACCGGCTCGGCCCCCGACATCAATACGATCACGGTCAGCTGACGCCGCACCGCCACGACGAACACCGCCGGCGCCCGGGCGAGCGCCCCGATGAGGCACCCGCCCGGATGCACGCTCAGAACTGCCCGGCGCTGTTGCACTTGGCCGACTGGACGATGCAGTTCTTCACCCGGTGACCTTGCGCATCGTTGTCCCAGACGTTGACGAAGTCCCCGTGCATGGACGAGGCCATCCCCGACGCCAGCGTGAACCCGTCCGCGCTGCCGACGGCGGGATACGCGATGACGAACGACACCGACGGGATCGCCACCGGAAACGCGCTCGGGCATGTCCCGTTCGGGGTGAACGCCACGTGCGACTTGTGGTCGGGGCTGTCCAGGTGCACGCCGTCCCAGCAGTCGGGGAAGACGAGCTGGAACATCAACGTCCCGCCGGGCGAGCAGATCGGCCAGTTGCCGTCGGCGCTGCGGCCGATCTCACCGCCCGTCGTACCGCCCACGCAGTAGAACTGGTTCACCGATCCCGCAGGCGTCGGCACCTGACGGCCCGCGCTGCCCGCGATCATCTCGAAGCCCAGCGGGAACGGAACCGTCTGGCTCGGGTCCGCCAGCCGCGAGCCGTAATACACCACGACCCCCTTCGGCTCCACGACGGCACCGCGGTGATACAGGGTCGGAACCCAGTACGCCGACAGGTCCGCAGGGGCCGGCGTGCACGTCGTGGCGGTGTTAGCCCGCAGGCTGTCCAGGGTGGAGTTCGCGTTGGTGCTGCGGTTGCCGAAGAAGCTGTGCATGTGGGAGGCACCCGGCAGCCCGGGGAACACGATGGGGTCGTCCTTGAAGGAGTGGCTGTAGGTGCATGTGGCGTTGAACTCCGGCACGCGCACGGCGTTGGCCGGTGCCGGTGCCATCGTCATCGCCCGGAAGGCGGCCAGCTGCGCGTTCCATTTCACCGGGTCGACGTTCACCCAGCCGGTCGCCGGGCCCGTGCCGCCGGAGTTGAACGACAGCCAGTTGAGGTTGACGAAGTCCGCGCCGCTGCCGGCGTTGGCCATGACGGCGTACACCGACTGGACACCGGCCGGGTGGCTGGTGACGTTCACCGTCTGCGTGACCCACGCCTGCCAGCCGCCGGTCGCCGTGATGGCGAACTGTGCCAGGACGGGCCCGGTCACCGATCCCGTACGCAGCTGGACGGTCCCCGTACCGCCGACGGCGGAGGCGACGCGTACCGAGATGGTCATCGTGCCCGAGGCGCCCAGGTCCACACCGTCGTAGCGCAGCCAGTCCCCCCGGGACAGGTAGCCGACGTCAGAGCCGCCGCCAGTGTCGACGGTCGGCTCGACGACGCCACCGAGCTGAGCCGAGTACGCCTCGGCCTGCACCACCAGCTCAGCGGCGGCACCCGCCGACGGCGTCAGCGCGACGACGGCCGCGGCCAGCACCATCCCCGCACAACCGGCGCCGACCGAGACCACCCGTGCCCGCCGTCTGATCCAGTCCCTTGTCATGCGTGACCCTCCTACGATCCGCGAAAAGATTGAGATCTTTTCAACGTAGTTACGGTCGTGAATCGCGGCATGAGGCGAAGGCCTCAGTGGGCGACGATTCCAGGGCCCATTTCCGTCCCGACTGGTCCGATGCCGCCTGGCGGTGGTGAAGCCGGCGCGGAGCCATGACCGCCACGCCGGTGTCGGATGCTGCCTGGACTTGCGATGCGTCCGCGCACTCCCAGAATGAGCGTGCGCCGGGCGACGCGCCGCAACCATGGTTCGGTCATGATGCCGTCCTCGGTGTCGCGGTGATGGGATTGGCGGCGGTACGCGGCTTCGCCGCAGCCAGCCGGTCGCGGGCGAGTGCGAGCCCGTCGCCGGTGAGCCGGTAGAGGTGGCGCGGTGGGCGGCCCGGCTGCTCGGACGGTTCCCAGCGGGTCTCCAGCAGGTCGCGCGCGACGAGGCGGGCCAGAATCGGATAGAGGGTTCCGGGCGCGAGGCCCGTCTGCTTGCTGAGGCCGTAGCCGTAATGCCAGGCCGATGGATCGTCGACAAGGGAGCCGAAGACCTTGAGAGTCTGTGGCGAGCTGTCGGGTATACGCGGCATATCGAAAGTCTATATATGGAGAGTTTGGACGGCAAGGGCCCACCGCGAGCACCGCAGTCACCGACCGCAGACGCCGACACCATCCACCATCGACGCCCCGAGGCCCGGATGATGCATCACCGCGCCCACCTTGCGCACATAGTCCCTGCTCGGGACTGCCGAACCGGCACAGCACTCAGCCGATACAACCCCCAACACCCGGGCACGCCGAGGCGTCAGAGCACAGCGGCTCGCGCCGAGCGGGCCGGGCGATCCGGCCGGCACCCGCCGGTGATCGCCGCCCGCACGTGATGCCGGGTTCCGGACTCACACCGTGACCGGCCGACGCGCAGCCCCACACTGACCGCATGAAACTCCGTCACGTATTGATAAGTGCAGGCACCGTCCTGCTCGCCTTCGCCCTGCTGCCGGTTTCGAGCGCCGCGGCCCTGGACGACCTGGTCTGTGTCGACGAGCGCAGCGAGACGGTCAGCCACCACTTCGAGTCCACGTTGCACCACTACTGCGCCCGCTGGCGCTGGTCGCCGCCGAAGGTCGGCGATCACGGTGACAGCACCGGAACCAAGGGCGAGGACGACCCCGACGGCGGCAAGGGCGGCACGCCCGACTTCGAGGACTGCGACGTCGTCAAGGAGGACCTGGCCCGGACCAAGGAGGCGCTCGACCTGGTCAACAAGCAGCTCGATGCGGCCAACATCTGGCTCGGCGATGCCATGGGGCGCGAAGCGACGGCCGAGGCGGCAGCGGCGCAGGCATTGGACACGTGGCGCCGGGCCGAGGCCGACGTCGACTTCTTCTTCACCGCCTACGCCACGGCCAACGGCCTGGACACGGAAATCGAGGTCGAGATCAGACCTGGCATCACCGTCGTGCGGCCGGTGGCAGCCTTCCGGCCCGACCACGACAAGGCCTTCGGCGTCGAGCTTCATACGGCCATGAACCGCGAGCTGGTGACGCGGGCCGCCCGGAATGCGGCCGCCGCCGCCTACCAGGAGGTCGGCGAGGAGCTGATCGACGCGCATTCGGCCGTGGCCAACCTGACCTCCCGCCAGGCTGCTCTCATCCAGGCCATCGAACGGCTCCAAAGCCGGGTGGGCCGCTGCTGATCGCAGGAAGCAATGGTGGGGCCTTCAGATACGGCTTTGGTTGTCTACGCCAAGCCGTATCTGAAGGCCCCACTTCGTCCACACCAATCCGCTGCCCGGGCGCCCACGTTCGCCCGGCAGCATCGCCCCGTCATCTGGTTCCTACGAGCCTTCGCGCACCAGCACGTCGGGCTTGCGTGCAGGCTGCGTGCCGTCCGCGGCCGGATGCCGACTGCCCGCGGGGGCGATGAGCGGCTCGGTGAGTACCAGCAGCAGGGCCACGGTCGCCACCAGGCCGCCTACCAGCGCGGTGGGAGCGAGCCCGAAGTCCGACAGCACCGCGCCGCCGAGGAACGCGCCGCCCGCGATACCGACGTTGAACGCGGCGGAGTTTCCCGCCGAGGCCAGATCGGAGTTGCCCGGTGCCACCTCGAGCACCCGGTTCTGCAGTGCCGGGGTCAACGCGCCGAGCGCGAACCCCGACAGTGCGAGCGCCGCCGCCGTCGCGATCTGGACCCCGGCGAAGGCGTACATGCCGGTGAGCGACACCGCCATCACCGCGACCGAGCCCGCCATGACCGCCCGGGGGCGCCGGTCGACGAACACGCCGGCGACCGCGATGCCACCGAAGTCGACGACCCCGCGCAGCAGCAGCAGCGGGCTGATGGCGGCCACCGGGAAGCCTGCGACGTCGGTCAGGAACGGTGTGGTGTAGGTGAACGCGGTGAACAGGCCGGTGATGGACAGCGTGGTGACGGCGATCAGGATCCAGAACCGCCGGACGCTGGGTGCGGTGCCGGTGGCGGCGTGGCCCTGACCCACCGGCACGCTCGGCATCAACACGGCCAGCAGCAGCAGTGTCACCAGGCCGACGGCGGCCAGCGCGACGAAGGTCCACCGCCAGCCGACCTGCTGGCCGAGCCACGTGCCGGCGGGCACGCCGAGCATCGGTGCGATGGCCCCACCGCCGAACACTGTCGCGGTGGCCCTGCCGCGCACCTCCACGGAGAACAGGCCGGCCGCTGCCGGGCCGACCACTCCCCAGAAGACGGCCTGGCTCAGCGCCACCACCACCCGTGCGCCGAGCAGTACCGCGTAGTTCTCCGCGATGGCCGAGGCCAGGGTGGCGACGACGAACACCGCCAGCAGCACCGAGAACAGCAGGCGGCGTGGCACCCTGCGGGTGAGGTACGCCAGCGGCACCGACACGATCGCCACGGTGAGGCCGTAGCCGGTGACCAGCAGTCCGGCGTCGGCCAGCGATACCCCCAGGTCCTCGGAGATCAGCGGCAACAGCCCGATGGGCATGGTCTCCATGGCGACGTAGCAGAACGCCCCGACCGCCAGGGCCAGCAGCGCGGCCACCGCCTGCCGGTTGCGTGCGAGCGCGCCGTCGTCCCTCGACTCGTTGATGGGATCACTCCTTCGAACTGGTCACGGCAGCCGGCCTGCCGGCACCGACGGGATCGACGTCACGAAACCGCGGCGGCACGGGACCCGGCGACACGCGCCGGCGTCGGGGGGAGTTCCGGTGTGGAGCCCAGACCGAGGTGAGGGAGATCGTGAGCGGTCGCCATATCGTCCAGCGCTGGCCGGCGTATGCGATGTCGACCGTGCCGCCAAGCAGGCGGTCTCCGGATCCGACGAAGTCCGGACCGGACGCGTGCTGCGGTTTCCCGGACGCCACACACGTCAGGACATCGAACGGATATGGCGCAGTCATCGAGGCTTGCGCGTCCAAGAGTCGCCCCCGTCGCGAGCTCGTATTGACGGGCCTCATCCTGGCCAACGCCCCCACGACGTGTCAAGCACGCCGAACCGGTGCGCGGCCCGACCCGGCCGCCACCGCAAGGTGGGGCACCCGCACCCGAGTCCGCGGGCGGCGTCACCCGTATGCCGCAAGCGAACTCTGTCCTGTCCGTGGAGAAAGTGTCGATGACGTGCCACGGCATGGGCAGGGCAGGCTGGTCGGCCCGCGGCAGTGCTGATGGCGTGAACGTCCTGTGTGCTTTCATAGACGGCCCCGCGCAGGGCGGACCCGATGCGTTAGCGTCGGTGCGCAGGCCACCCACGACTTGCCGGACCCGACTCGGCGCGTGCCTGTCCACCTTGGGCTGCCACGTGATCAGCGGGATCGGCAGACCGTGGCGGGCAGGTCATCCGCAATCCCGTCCAGCATGCTCGAGGTATCGCCGAGAGTGCTGCATACGGACTCCGGGTGGCCAACGGGGTGCTGGAACGGGCTCGTGGCCTACGAAACCTCGACTGCGAAGATCGAGGAACTGGCGATGCTCGGTGGCACCCCGGCGGGCGCCGTCACCTGGGCGCCCGGAATACAGGAGGGCTATGTCTCGCACAGCACCTCGATCTGTGCCGGCATTGCGCGGGTGACCCGCAAGGGCGCCGAGCGGATCCCGGGCCCGGTGACCTTCGACGGTCACACCTGGGCGGTCGACTTCACCTGGTTCCGGGACGCGTCGGCCGAGTGCACGGCCGACGGCCGCGTCGTCCATCCGATCCTGCGTAAGGACGGCAAGGGCCTGCTTGTCTTCGCCTCACCGACGTCGCAGGGTTGCGAACTGCTCCCGTATTTATCGACGAATGTAGTCAGAGCTCGGCACGTATGGTGGCTGCCTGGGGCTTGGTGCAGGGTTGGCGACGGTCGCGGGTTCAGCCGGTGAACGCGCTGATACAGCGACATGTATTGTCGGTATGTGCTGCTTCGCCTGTTGCCGGCCGGCCTTGAGGTTGTCGCCGCTTGGGGACCTGTCGGCGTGGGGCGGTCCTTGCGCGGCGGGTGGGTCGTCGCGTGCGGGGGCAGTCGGGGGTGAACAGGTTCGAGCCGCGGGCCGGGTTCGTGGTGCAGGCGTACCGGTTCGCTATTGACCCGAACGCCGGTCAGCAGGCCGCGTTGCGTTCGCATTGCGGTGCGGCGCGTGCCGCCTACAACTGGGCGGTGTCGTGGATAACGGCGTGCTGGTGGCAGCGCAGGGCCGAGCAGTCCTACGGTGTGACCGAGGCGGATCTCGTGCCGTGGCGGTCGTGGTCGCTGCCCGCGCTGCGTAAAGCGTTCAACGAGGCCAAACACACCGATCCGAGGTTCGCGGGCTGGTGGGCCGACAACTCCAAGGAGTCGTACAGCACCGGTCTGGCCAACGCGGCGGCCGCGTTCGACAACTACACCAAGTCCAAGCGGGGTGTCCGCAAGGGTAGGCCGGTGGGCTTGCCTCGGTTCAAGTCCAAGCACCGGGCGCGGCCCTCGTGCCGGTTCACGACCGGGACGATGCGGGTGGAGCCGGACCGGCGGCATGTGACGTTGCCGCGACTGGGCAGCATCCGTACCCACGAGAACACCCGTAAACTCGCCCGCCGTCTGGATGCCGGGACGGCCCGGATCCTGTCCGCGACGGTCAGCTTCGCCCGTGGGCGGTGGTTCGTGTCGTTGCAGGTCGAGGTCGCGCGCCAGGCGCGCAGGCCGGCGCGGCCGGACGTCGTTGTGGGCGTCGACCTGGGGGTGAGGCATCTGGCGGTGCTGGCCGACAGCACCGGGCAGATCACCTACGAGCCCAACCCCGCACACCTCGACACGGCCTTGTCCCGGCTGCGCCGGCTGTCGCGGCGGGTCTCGCGGCGTCAGGGACCGGACCGGCGCACCGGCCGCACACCGTCGCGGCGGTGGGTCAAAGCCGACGCCGAACGCAACCGGGTCCACTACCGTGTCGCCGATCTGCGCGCTGACGGGCTGCACAAACTCACCACCAGGATCCGGGCCGGGTACGGCACGGTGGTGGTCGAGGATCTGAACGTGGCCGGGATGCTGCGCAACCGGCGGCTGGCCCGAAAGATCGCCGATGCCGGGTTCGGGCAGATCCGCCGACAGCTGACCTACAAGGGCGGGTGGGCCGGTGGGGTCACCGTTGTGGCCGACCGCTGGTTGCCCTCGTCGAAGACCTGCTCGGACTGCGGCGCGGTGAAGGCCAAGCTGCCGCTGCACGTCCGGGTGTTCGCCTGCGAGCAGTGTCCGCTGGTGATGGACCGCGATGCCAACGCCGCACGTAACCTCGCCGCCCTCGCGGCGGCTGTTTCGACTGGTACCGGAGTGGCCGGAGACCAGGACGCGCAAGCGTCGAACCTTCGTGGAGCCGACCGTAAGACCCGCACCACCACCCGGCCGCATACGCGGCCGGGTGGGCAGGCAGGTGGCGCAACCCCGCACCAGCGGACAGAAACGAGAGATCTTCGCCAAGCCGAAGCGGCCACGCTTCGGTGACGGCAAGAACCTTCCCGCCCGAAAGGCCGGGATTGCTGATACCTGACTATGGAATTAGCAACGGCAAGTCGGGTGCCGCCCGGACGGGCCAGCCGTGGAACGTCTACCGGTGGACGCCTGGCGTCGACCAGCCGACCTCCGTGGTGAAGGGTCTGGGCGACCCGCTGGCCGCGGCGGCGACACCGGACGACCGGAGCCTGCTCGTCTCCACGCTGTGGAAGTCGCAATACGGCATCTTGCGGGTGGATCTGCAGTCAGGCGAGATGGCCCTGGTGACCGCAGGTCGCTCGCCGGGCGTGTCCATCTCCCCTGACGGCAAGAAGATCGCCGCGGTCCTCCAGCCGGCCAAGGGATCAGACTACGACATCGAACACACCGAACTACGGGTAATCGACGCCGGCCGAGCTGCCTTGCGGTCACTGCCGCGTTCACCGCCGACGGACGGGACCCCAGCCGCCTTCCCGCGATGCGCTTGCTGCTGCGCTGCCGGCGAACGTCGGATACCGCCCGCGGTGGCGTGCCTCGCGCATGGCCAACCCGTCGATGATCCCCGGATCCACGGTGGCGCGCAGCCAACAGGTCCAGCGGCTTCATGAAAGAAGTTTCCGAAGACTCTTGAAAATTTTGAACTTCTCTTCGAACATTGGTGGTTACCGATCCCCCAGCGGTCCCCTGGCCACCCCGGTCGCGCGAGGTGTTCGCCATCCCGGCAATCCTTCCCATGGCTCCACACGACGCCCTCGAGGAGTACCCGAAACGGCGACACTTTCGGCAGTGTCCCCACACCGGACACGACCGATCGTGGGGTGAAAGCCCGTCTATGAAAGGTATGGAGTCATGTCGGTGTTGCGTCGCATCAGCGCCGTGGCAGCAGCAGCTGTCCTGGGCGCCACCCTGTTCACCCCAGCCGCCCACGCCGATTGGACCTTCTACCGCACCGACCCTCACGTCGGCGCCTGCTGGACCAAGGTCACAGCCTACGGCGGTGTCTACCAAGTCGAGAACCTCCTGCTCAACGGCACCTCGACAGCGCACACGGCAAGGGTCCAGGTCCACCGTCCAGGAGTCGGTTTCCAATCCGACCAGACCTACGTCGCAGCGCCGGGCGAGTGGAAGGTCGGCGCGGTCGCGAGCGTCTCCATCTACTCGAACGACGACTTCCGCTACTACCTCGACGGCAGCCAGGCGGTGGGCATCCCCGCCAACGGCATCCCGTACTACATGACCCACTGCAAGGTCACGGAGTCACCGTCGACAAAGGTGCGCCAGGCCCTGAGCTACGGTCTGGCCCAGCTCGACGCGATCTACGTGGGCTGCGCGGCCGGAACGTACCGATACGGGACCGTGCCCTCCACCACGCTCAACCACGACGGCCGCACGTGCGGCCAGACCCGCGTCTACAAGCAGCCGGCCGGCGTCAAAGGATTCGACTGCTCCGGCCTGATCGTGAAGATGTTCCAGAACGCAGGCGTTCCGTTCAACTGGCACAGTTCGACCGCCGTCAAGGACGGTGTGCCGTCCGTCCCGAAGTCCCAGATCCGGGTCGGGGACCTCCTCGCCAAGTACGGCCACGTCGCGGTCTACCTCGGCGACGGCGACGGCGACGGGGTGGCGTCGGTCCTCGAGGCGACGCCTAAGTGGCAGAACCCTGACGGCACCTGGACGGGCGTGGTGATCAGCGACGCCACCAGCTACCTGAACAGCTCGTCCTACACCGCGCACCGCGTTCCGGGAGTATGAACCAGGACGAGGTGGCCGAGTCTGCACGCGGGGAGTCCCGCTGTCGTCGACAGCGGGACTCCCCGCGTGCAGCCAAGAGCTTCATGCCTCCTCCTGCGGCAGTCCTGTCACGCGGCGTACGCCAAGGAAGCGTTCGCCCGTCGACGACCGCCCCTGCCCGCGGGTGCGGCAGGCGCGTCAAGCACGAATGGTCGCTGAGCGAATACGCGCTCGTGGCCTTCCCCAGCGGACGGCAAGGCGATACGGAGCGTCGGATCGGGTCCGAAACTTTCGCCGAACTCGACGATGATCTCGCTGTCGGGCGGGGTGGCCCGCCGATGAGCGGCTCGATCGCATTGAAGCGGTGAGGTCCATAGCCACGCCGTATACGTACAGATTCGCATCCTGCAGGTGACCTGCATCGTGGCGATCCTTTCGATAACTTCCGGAAGTCGTTGACAACCATCGGCAGGCCGCCCGACACTGGCCATCGATGAGTTTCGACGATTGCCGAGCCCGGGTCGCGGCCGAGACCTGATCTCCCGGTCGTCGGCCGGACCACGGCCATCCCGGGCGTGGTCCGACGCTGGCGGCAGCGGCCGCGCCGATGCGCCGCACGCCAGCATCGAGTCGTGTCACGCGGCCTGGCCCTCGGGCTGCCCTCACGAAAAGGATGCACACCCGTGAACGACCTCCGCTCCCACCCGAAGCTCCGCGGACGCAACCGCCTGAAGCTGGTCCTCGCCGCTGCCGGCGCCGTATTACTGGCAGCAGCCTCGATGAACCTGGCCGGCGTCGCCCACGCGGAAGCCAACCGGACCATCACCTCGAACTCGACCGGCTTCCACAACGGCTTCTTCTACTCGTACTGGAAGGACAACGGCAACGTCACCATGACCTTGGGTGCCGCCGGCCAGTACAGCGTCCAGTGGAGCGGCATCAACAACACCGTCGTCGGCAAGGGATGGAATCCCGGATCCAGCCACACCGTGAACTACTCGGGCACGTTCAACCCGGGCGGCAACGGCTACCTGGCGCTGTACGGGTGGACGACGAACCCGCTCATCGAGTACTACGTCGTCGAGGACTTCGGCAGTTACAACCCGAGTTCGGGGGCGACCCGGCTGGGTTCTGTCACCACCGACGGCAGCACCTACGACATCTACCGCACCCAGCGCGTCAACCAGCCCTCCATCATCGGCACCGCGACCTTCTACCAGTACTGGAGCGTCCGCCAGCAGCACCGGACCAGCGGCACCATCACCACTGCCAATCACTTCAACGCGTGGGCCGGCCTCGGCCTGAACCTCGGCACGCACAACTACCAGATCCTCGCCACCGAGGGCTACCAGAGCAGCGGCAGCTCCAACATCACCGTGAGTGAGGGACCCGGCGGCACCAGCCCGTCACCGCGCCCGAGCTCCCCCGGCCCGAGCCCGTCGGGTTCGCAGGGCGGCGGCGGCCAAACCTGCCGGGTGACCAACTCCGTCAGCGCCTGGAACACCGGCCTTACGGACAACATCACCATCACCAACACCGGCTCGGCCGCCATCAACGGCTGGTCGCTGAGGTTCAGCCTCGCCTCGGGGCAGGCCATCACGTCGGGCTGGAACGCCACATATGCTCCGGCCAGCGGCCAGGTGACCGCGACCAACGTCAGCTACAACGCCACCATTCCACCGGGCGGTACGACGACCATCGGCTTCCAGGCCACCCATACCGGCAACAGCGCCGCCCCGAGCGGATTCACGCTCAACGGCACAGCCTGCAGCTGAGCACCCCAGTTGTGCCGGGTCTGTCACCTGCAGACCCGGCACTTCGCACTCGGCCGACCGCCGCCGTCGGCTCCAACAGGTGCCCGCGGGTTCAACGTGGCCACCAAGCTGTAGGCGCCCCGAGCGATGACCCCGACGGCGATGAACCACGGACCGCCGTGTTCGCGCCGGCTGCGGCACGGTGACACCTGCACCCGCTCTACCCGCTGACCCGGTCGCCGTGTGGTTGGCGGGCGCGCCTGGTATCGACGTTGCCGGTCATGGTCCTGAGCTCCGCCTCAAGCCTGGTAAGCGGCTTGGCAACCGCTCCTGAGATCCTGGTCGCGGCCCGCATCGCGCAGGGCATGGGAGCCGCCATGATGGCCCCGGCGACACTGGCCGTGATCAACACCCACTTCACCGAGCCGAACGTGCGAGCCAAGGCGTTCGGTGCATGGTCTGCCGCAGGCGGTATAGGCGGGATGGCCGGCGCGCTCGCGGGCGGTGCCATCACCACCGGCCTGTCGTGGCGGTGGGTCTTCCTGATCAACGTACCGATCGGCGCGGCACTGATCACCATGGCCGTCATGGCGCTGCCCGGCATGCGAACCGGCCGGCGGGAATCGCTCGACCTCATCGGTGCGGTCACCGCGTCGGCAGGGCTGGCCGCGCTGATCTACGGGGTCATGCACAGCGCCGACCAGGGCTGGACGTCCGTGCAAGTCGTCGGGCCGGCCGTCGCGGGCCTGATCCTGCTCGTCACCTTCACCGTGATGCAGGCGCGTTTCACCGCCCAGCCGATGATGCCCCTGCGGCTGTTCAGAATCCGGAACGTGGCCGTCAGCAACGTCATGCTGCTGCTGTTCGGAGGCATCGCCATCGCGATGTGGTATTTCACGTCGCTGTTCCTGCAGAACGTACTCGGCTACAGCGCGCTCCGAACCGGACTCGGGCAGACACCCGCGGCGGTGACGTTCATGGTCATCGCGCGATTGGCCGCCGCCCTGCTGCCACGAACCGGTGTGCGTACGCTCGTGCTGGCAGGCTGCGCCTGCTTCCTGGCAGGTTTCGGCTGGCTCGCCCAGGCCGACGCCGACAGCGGCTACATCACCGGCGTGCTCGGACCCACCCTGCTCATCGCGGCCGGCATCGGGCTAACCTTCCCCACCCTCATGGCCGCGGCGACCGCCGACGTTCCCGAGGGCGACGCGGGGATCATCGGCGGCCTGGCCAACACCGCCAGCCAGGTAGGCGGTTCGGTAGGCCTGGCGGTTCTCGCCACAGCCGCCAGTGCCAGAACCGCGATGGAAGCCGGCGGGAGTTCCCCGGCCGCCGCCCTGGCCGCCGGCTACGACGTGGTCTTCCTCGTGGCTGCCGGGCTCGGCCTGGCCATCGCGCTGGTCAGCGTGCTGCTGTCGCAGCAGCGGCGGCTGACCGACGACGCCGACTGACGGCCGGGTCACGACCCTGGTGACCTGGTCCTTCTACGAGCACTATGAAACTCCGTCGAACCCGTTCGACGTATGCTCCGGCTGCGTCGGCTGACGGAGAGGGGAGGGACGACATGTCCCGCAAGGTGATCGAGGGCTGGCAGGGACTACTCCTCGTGGTTGGTATCACACTGGGCGTGTTCCCACTCATCCAGATCGGGCTTGGGGTGGGCCGCGGAGGACTGTGGCGATTGGCCTTGGGCGACGACGCCGGTGCTCTGCGCTGGATCCTGCCCCTGGCGACTCTGATCGTGACGTTGGCGGCGATAGCGCTGCTTGAACGACGAAAGCGGAACACCTGAGGGCTCGACGCCCCCTAACGTCCCGCCGCCGCCGCACCAGCTGCCTTCGACGTCCGCCGTCCGCACCCGCAGGCGGGTTGTTAATCAGGCACTCGGCTTGTCGTTGACCTGTCTGTCCCCCGCATTTGCGGTGCCGGACAGTTCTCTTTTGACGGTCTTGGTTGGCGTCCGAGGGCGACACAACCGAAACTCCCGACGCGGTCAGTGTCGATCAGTTGATCTAGTGGCGGACCCCCGGCGGCGTTCCGGCCTCGGCACCTCTACGGCGGGAGCGACCCCAACCATCTCGGACGCGTGCACCCAGATCCCGGTGGACACCGAGCGTGCTGAGAGCGCTTCCACAGTGGTCTCCTGCACTGATCACGATGCAGGAGAGCGTTTGCTCATCTAAAAACTCTTGACTAGTGGAGTATCACAGTCATAATTTTCACTATCTCGATGTCATCGTGAACATAATTCCCGCCGTCCCTGGGAGGTCCTAGTGTTCCGAAAACCCGCTGCCTCAAGCGCCGCGATCCTGCTGATCGCCGCCGGGCTGGTCAGCGTCGCCGAGCCCCGACCCGCGGCTGCCGCCAGCTGCAGCGTCCTGTTCGACGACTTTCAGTACAGCTCGTCAACCGATCCGAACCTGTCAGCACGCCACTGGACGGTCCGCGGCGGAGGCGGCGGACCGGGCATACCCGGCGCCTCATGGCTGCCCTCCAACGTGACGTTCCCCGTCGCGGACGGGCAGAAAGTCCTCCAGCTGTCGTCCTACACCGACGGCACCGGCGCCGGCACGGCACAGACGGAGATCTACCACCAGCGCAAGTTCTTCGAGGGCACCTACGCCAGTCGTGTCCGCTTCACCGACGCACCGGTAGCCGGAAACGACGGCGACCGCATCGTGGAGACCTTCTTCACGATCACCCCACTGGCCTACTCGATGGATCCCAGCTACGGCGAGATCGACTTCGAATACCTGGCCAACGGAGGATGGGGCGAGACGGGTTCGGCATTCTTCGAAACCACCTGGGAGACCTACCAGGCCGACCCGTGGATCGCCGACAACGTCCACTCCGTCCAGCGGCGCAGCTACAACGGCTGGCACGACCTGGTGGCACAGGTCAGCGGCGGCCGCGTCAAATACTTCATCGACGGCACGCTGGTCGCCGACCACGGCGACAAGTACTACCCCGAGACACCGATGTCGATCAACTACAACCTGTGGTTCATCGACAGCTCCGGCCACACCGGCGGCCGCAGCACCTACATCCAGCAGGTCGACTGGCTCTACTTCGCCGGCAACGAGGTCATCTCGGGCGACGTCGCCCGCAACCGGGTCAACGCCTACCGCGGCTCGGGGACCACACACGTGGACACCGTCGGAACAGGCGGCACCTGCCCCGATCCCGGCGGCGGCGGCGGGCCGATCCCCTCCACGACCTGGTACAGCATCGTCAACAAGACCAGCGGCAAATGCGTCGACGCTCGCGCCTCGGGCACCGCCAACGGCACCGCGATCCAGCAGTACACCTGCAACAACTCCAACGCCCAGCAGTACCTGTTCCAGCCCACCGGCGGCAGCAACGTACGCATCAACAACCGGAACAACTCCGCCCAGGTCATCGACGTGAGCGGGGTGTCCGCCGCGGACAATGCGGTCGTACACCTGTGGGCCTACGGCGGCGGCGGAAACCAGCAGTGGATACCGGTAGCCGAAGGCGGCGGCTACTACCACTTCGTGTCCGTGCACAGCGGCAAGTGCCTCGACGTCCCGGGCGCTTCCACCGCCGACAGTGTGCAGCTGGTGCAGTACACCTGCAACGGCACCGGGGCGCAGTCGTTCCGGCTGGTAGCCCAGCCTTAGCAGAACTCCGGCGGCTCGTGGCCTTCTGTCCGCGAGCCGCCGGCAACCCGATCGGGCGCGCCTCTCAGTCGGGTGCGGTCCTGGTGCCGGCCTCGCACCGGCGAGCGCGCATCGAGTCGTCCGCGCTGCTCCGGGTCGGCGCCGCGATGGACGACATCGAGAGCTGGCTGCATCGGCACCTGCAGCTCCCCTCGGTCCGCAGGATGAACGGTGTATCTTGCACGGACCGTCCGCATCTCGGAGGTGGCGGCCGTGCGCGTCGATCCGTCGTTCGTCACCGCAGTCGACGTCTACGGGCAGTGACGTAGCGGCCCCTGTGTCACCGCCGCTGGTGGTCAACCCGCCGTGACAGGGCCGATGTCGTGGCGTGCCCGTGATCAGTACGGCAGGTCGATCTCGCGGTGGCGGGCGTACGCGCGGTGGGCGGCGACGAGGGGCTGGGCGGCGAGCTGTTCGACGGCGTACTCGACGCTGGTCAGATCGCTGCTGCCGCCGGCCGGCTGGACGCCGGGCACCGCGTAGGCGGGAGTGGAGGAGGTCATCGTCTGGGTTTCCTCAGAGGTGAGCAAGGAGCCGGCCAGGTCGCCCGGCCGGCTCCCTGCACGTCAGGTCAGGCGTCGGTGACGGTGAGCAGGAGCGGACCGCCGGGTACCGGCAGCCCTTCCGGCCCGTACGTCGTGCTCAGCCCGCTGCCGTCGTGGAGGACGAACCCGTACGTGTAGTCGCCGGCCTCGATGCCGTAGGGCAGGTAGCCGTAGACGGTCAGCACGCCGTTGACGACGGAGGTGCCGCCGCCCTGCTGGGCCACGATCGTGCCTTCGGCGTCGTACAGGTAGAGCGAGTAGCTGCCCACCGGCGCGATCGGCGCCACGACCTGCACCGTGAGCTTCGGCGCCACGTTGCCCGCCTGGCTGCGCGCGATCGTGGTCGGCGTCAGCGTGGCCCCGGTCGCCGTGGGCGGTGTGGTGTTGGCCAGCCGGTCGATCCGCAGCCCGACCGCGGGCGCGCCGTAGTCCGGGCCGTACGCGGCCACGTTGCCGGCACCGTCCTTGGCGGTGAAGCCCAGCACGTTGCACTGCTTGACCTGCCTCGGCACCCGCACCGGCACCGAGTACTTCCCGTTGCCGTCGTCGGTCGGCGTGGTGGACGTCTGCCGGCAGCCGAAGACGTCGAACTCCACGACGATCTCCGTGACACCGTTCTGGGCGCCGGTGATCGTGGCGCCCACCCGGGCGGTCACGTCGGCGTTCCAGTTGTCGACCGGGTTCGGTGTCGCGGTGAACCCGCTCGCGCTGACCGTCTCGTTGGACGTCACCGTGATCACGGTGTCCGGGGCCAGTCCGGTCAGCGACGCCGTGTTGCCGACGTTGTCGACCAGGATCAGCTCCGCGACCCGCCACTGCCCGGACGCGGTGCCGGGCGGGAACTGCACGAGGATCCCGCAACTGGGCCCGTAGAGGTCGCCGCCCGTGTAGCGCCCGCAGCTCTTGTCGTCGGTGAAGTACTTGAGTTCGAAGTCGGTGTCCAGGGTGCGCCCGCCCGGCCCGGCCAGCCGCAGCGTCCCCTTCCAGAAGCCCGCGCCACCGTCGGACACTGGGGCGTAGAACGACTGGTAGCCGATCGTGTCCTTGACGTACACGTACGGCTTGTCGGCCTGGATCGCCTCCCAGTTGAAGTACTGGACACTCGGCGGCGTGGAGTCGACCAGCGTCCTCGCCTTCAGCGTCGCCGCGCCCAGCGCGGTGCCGCGCACGCTCGCCTCGGCACCCCGGTCGTCCTTGAGGGTGACCTCGGTGACCGCCCATAACGCCTGCTTCGTCTTGCCGTATCGCGGCACGACGAAGTCGTAGTGGTACGTCGACTCCTGCGGCGTGCCCGAGACGAACTGCGCCTCGGTGTACCACTGCTCGCCGAACTCGAAATCGATCTCGTAGACCTGGCCGACGCGGTTGCCGGCCCCGTCCAGCGCGTGCAGTTTCACCTGGCCGAGCACCTGCTCGGCAGCGGGGTCGGCGTCGCGGACCGTCCATTCCAGTGGGACGACGGTCCAGTCGCCGCGGGCGTCGACGTGGTCGACCGAGAAGTTGATGGATTTGATGCTCAGTGGATCGGCCGGTGCCGCAGCGGCCGGCGACGCTGCTCCCACGAGCCCCGTACACGTGACAACCGCCAGGAGGCGTACCGCCTGGCGTGTGAGCAGAGATGACATGGCGACGTTTGTATCAGCGCGGGGCAAGGACTTCGACTTCATTTACGCGCGGCCCTTGCCCGTTGGACTGCATCATTGCCGCTCCACCGGCCCCACGGTGTGGGCGGCGGCCTGGCGGTGACGTCGCCGGGCGCGCACGCCCAGGACGATCAGGACTGTGGAGATCGCGCCGAGTACCGCGGCGAGGATCAGGGCCTCGACCAGGTGCGCGGAGGCCTTCTCGATGGAGGCTTCGTGGGCCGCGGACACGGCCGGTGTCGCGTCCTGCGGCGGTATGGAGCTGCCGGCGACGTCGGCGAACGCCAACAGGATCAGCACCAGCCCGGCGAGGTCCAGCATGACGGCCGAGGCGAAAAGAAGATGGAAGCGGCGCACGCCCGAGAGTCTGGCAGCCCACGGCCACCTTCGCCGCCCTGCACCGCACGGATCCGGCCCGGACTCCCGAGGACAGGCCTGTCCCGGTTCGGCGACTTTGCGATGGTGCAGCGGCAGGGCCTCCTCTGTGGCATTTTCCGGATCGTGTCCCGGCGGGTCTTGCTCACTGCTTGAACAGCCGCGGTCACGCTGCGCCTCGTGCCAGCTCCAGGACCTCGCTGACCGCGCTCGGTATGTCGGTGACGGGGTAGATGCTGTGCCGCACGACCCGGTCGCGGTCGACGACGAGGATGATCCGCTTGTGCCGGATCTGCTGCGCGGCCCGGAAGGTCGGTAGCCTGAGGGCGGCGGCGAACTCCAGGTCCACGTCGGACAGCAGCGGGAACGGAATCTGCTCGGCGTCGGCGAAGGCGGCCTGCTCGTCCGGGCGCTGGGTGCTGACGCCGTGGACGGTGGCGCCGGCCTGAATGAAATGGGCCCACGCGTCGCGAAAGAGCCGGTTCTCCAGCGTGCATCCGAGCGCGCCGGGAATCCGGCTCCAGCCGGGGGGCACCGAGGCACCGGTGGCGGGATAGGTGAACAGCACGGTCAGGTCCGTGTCGCCCACCACGTCGCCGGTGTTGCCGCGCGTGCTGGGCAGGGTGAGCCCGGCCGGTACCCGGCTGCCCGGCAGGGCCCTGGCCCGGGCCGCCTCGCGGTCGGCGTCGCCGCCGGGGGCCGTCGCCGTCAGCGTCCCGTCGCCGAGCACGTACCGGTCGGCCCAGTCCTGCATGCTGACGAGCACCGGCAGCAGCCCGTGCCCGGCGGGGGTGAGCAGGTACTCATGGCGCACCGGGTTGCTCTGGTAGGGCTGCCGCTGCACCACGTCGTGCTCGACGAGGTGGCCGAGGCGTTCGGTGAGGACTTTGCGGGAGATCGGCAGCTCGGCTGCGAGCTGGTCGAATCGGCGGTGGCCGCGGGCGATCTCACGCAGGATCAGCAGGCTCCACCAGTCGCCGATGACGGCGGCGGCCTGAGCGATGCCGCATGTCTCGTCGTCGCGTGGCTTGATCATCAGGGTTTCCCTCCGTACCTGCCCCATGATACGTTCCCAATCGAAACCCAGTGAGTTCCTAAAAGAAACTGAGGCGGGGCGCATGGTGACGGCGTGGGCGACGCTGAAGCGCAACTGGCTGGTGACGCGGCGGGCCTACCCGTGGTCCTACTTCATCGGCACGCTCGGCCCGGGCATCTTCACCGTCGTCGTGGCACTGCTGTCGTATCGGGCGATCGGGGGCGGGCGGGTCTCAGCCTGGTTCGGAGCCTCGTCCGGCACGTCCGACTACCTCGGCTACGTCACGGTGGGTGCGGCGGCGCTCATGTTCACCACCCGGATGGTCCTGTGGGTGGCGAAAGCCCAGATCACCGAGCAGCGCGAAGGCACGCTGGAAAGCCAGATGCTCACGCCGGCCATGCGCCTGCCCTACCTGCTCGGCGTCGCCGCGCAGGCCTTCATCACGTCCATCCTGGAACTGTGCTGCCTGCTCGGGACCGCACTGCTGCTCGGCGTGCGGCTGCCGGTACCCGACCCGGTGAGCTTCGCGGCCGCGATCCTCGCCGCGTTCGTCGCCGTCTTCGGCCTGTCCATTCCCATCAGCGCAATCATGATCTCAGCCGGCGAAGCCCACATCACCCAGAACACCCTGTTCTGCGTGGTCGGGCTCCTGTGCGGCTTCACGTTCCCGGCCGCACTGCTCCCGGCGCCGCTGACCTTCCTCGGCGAGTTGCTGCCCGCCACCGCCGCGATGCGGGTCCTACGCGCCGCCACCCTGCACGCCGCGCCCATCCAACAGGTCACCGGCGACCTGCTGATCTGCCTCGCCCTCGGCTGCCTCTACGCCGCCGTCGGCCTGCTGGTCCTGCCCCACGCCGAGCGGCGTGCCATCACGAGAGGAGCGAGCGCATGATGCGCGCCATCGCCACCGACGACCTGCGCAAAACCTACCCAGTGGTGGAGCGTCCATGGTGGAAGCCGGGCAAGCCGCTCCGGGCCGCCCCCGCCGTCGACGGGCTCAGCCTGCGCATCCCGGCCGGGCAGGTCACCGGCTTGCTCGGGCTCAACGGCGCGGGCAAGACCACCACGATCCGGATGCTCGCGACCCTGCTGCGCCCCACCTCGGGCCGCGCCACGGTCGACGACCTGGACCTCGTGAAGGACGCGCGTGAGGTACGCCGCCGGATCAACATGATCGCCGGCGGGGAACGCATGGTGTACACGCGCCTGACCGGCCGGGAGAACCTCTGGTACTTCGGGCAGCTCTACGACGTGCCCAAGGCGCAGCTCAAGGCACGCATCGCCGAACTGCTGGCCCTGGTGGGCCTCGAGCACGCGGCAGACCAGCGGGTCGAACGCTACTCCAAGGGAATGCGCCAGCGCCTGTCGATCGCCCGCGGACTGATCAACCGGCCCGCCTACCTGCTGCTCGACGAACCCACCCTCGGCCTGGACGCGCCGATCGCCCGCGACCTGCGCGCCGTCGTGGCCGACCTCGCCCGCGACGGCGTCGGCGTACTGCTCACCTCCCACTACCTCGCCGAGGTCGAACAGCTGTGCGCCGACATCTACGTCATCGCCGCCGGACGCCTCGTCGCGCAGGGCACACCCGCCGAACTCACCACGATGGCCGAGCGCCAGCACACCGTCGAGGTGAGCCTCGCCGCAGCCGTCGACGACGTCGACCACGCCGTCGAGACACTCGCCATGCGCACCGGCGCCCAGATCACCACCGGTGTCGACGACGATCTGCGGCCCCGCTACACGCTTCGCCACAGCGCGGATCTGGCCGGGGAACTCGCCACCACGATCGTCACCGCCGGTGGCGCCATCGCCCGGCTCGAGGTCACCCCGCCCACGCTGGAGGACGCCATCATCGCCCTCGCCGACGCCGCCCGCCAGCCGTCGGCGGTGGCTTCGTGAGGCACGCACTACGGGTCATCGGCGCCGAGGCGTTCAAGCAGCACCGGCGCATGTTCGGCGGCCCGCTCGTCGTCTTCTCCATGCTGATCTGGCCGGCACTGCAGCTCGCGATCACCTATTACACGATGCTGCCGCTGCTGGAAACGCCCGGCATCGGCGAGCGCTGGCCGGTGGCGGCCCAACCGGTGCGCCTGCTCGCCTTCCTCGCCACGGGCGCCTTCGCCTACATGTTCTACTTCTCGCTCGTACAGTCAGCCTGGCACTTCTCGTTCGAGCGGATCAGCGGCACCATGGAACTGCTCTTCCTGTCCCCCGCCAGCAGGTTCGCGCTGGTGCTGGCGAACGGAACCGGGGCTCTGGTGCAGAACACATGGCTCGCCGGCTGCTTCGCGGTCGCCGCCGCCACGGCGAGCGGCTCCCTACACGTCGCCCACCCGGGCATGTACGCGGTCGCCGCGCTCGCCCTGGTGATACCCGCCCTCGCCTGGGGGACGTTCCTCAACAGCCTGCTGCTCTTCTCCCGCGACTCGGCGTTCCTCTACACGCTCCTGGACGACCCCCTGTGGTTCGTCGCCGGCGTGCGGCTGCCGCTGTTCGCGATGCCGGTCGTCATCAAAGCAATCGGCCTGGCATTCCCCCTGACCAGCAGCCTCGCCGTGCTGCGCGGTGCCCTGCTCGACGCCGAACCCCTCAGCGGCGTGGCCGGGCCCCTGGGGCTACTCGGCGTACTCTGCCTCCTGCTCGTCGCAGGTACCGCGACGCTGCTGCGGATCGGGGAAGCACGGGCGCAGCGGACCGGGTCGATGCAGCTCTACTGAGCCGCGTCCGGCCCCCACCGCCGCCGCGAAAACGGCGCGACGCCCATTGCCCAGCCGCGCGCCCCCTCACCGACCAGCGGCCGCACGATCTAATACGGCAGCGGCATGAAGGGCGCTGCGGTGAGTCATGCGGTACAGCGGCCGGCTGGTCGCTGATCGAGCTGTCCAGCTTGGATGCAGGCGGCTGTGGCTCTGGCGGCAGATAGCACGCCAGCGGCCCACTCTGGGAGCGGAGTTGGACGGGGGGCATGATGGGTCCGTGACGTCACGCTCACGATCCCACCGCCGCCGCTCCGTGCTGGCGCTCGCCGTGGCGGGGCTGGCCACGACCACGCTGGCGGCCTGCGGTGACGGCGAGAAGCCGCCCGCCGTGGGCGACGTGCTGCGCTTCCCTGTCGCCGAGCGCAAGGCGGCCCCCGCGGTCACCGGTGAGCTGCTCGACGGCGGCTTGTACGACATGGCGGCCGAGCGGGGCAGCGTGGTGGTCGTGAACTTTTGGGCGAGTTCGTGTCCGCCCTGCCGACTGGAGGCCGCCGACCTGGAGCAGGTTGCCAAGGACACCGCTGCGAGCGGGGTCATCTTCCTGGGCATCAACACCCGCGACGGCCGGGACACTGCCAAGGCGTTCGTGGCCGTCCGCAACTCGTACCCGAGCATCTTCGACCCGGGCGGTCGGCTGTCGCTGCGCTTCACCGACATACCTCCCGTCTCCATCCCTGCCACGCTGATTATCGACCGGCAGGGCCGGGTCGCGGCCGTGCTGCGCAAGGCGACCACCGCCGCCGAGCTGGGCCCGATCGTGCGCGAGATCGCCACCGAGCAGGCCGGCTGACGGGGAGGACTTCGCCGCCGCATGCGGCGGCTGCTACCGGCAGGAAAGCAATACATGCTGCTGCCGTACTAAACCTGGACCTCGAAGGCCTGGAAGGGGCAGTGCTCGACCGCCGGCGGTTTGGATCCAACCCGTTCAGTCGTCCTGGACGGCATGGCCGAACGCTTCGGGCCACCACCACGCGACTGCGGCGCAGCCGCTGCACACCAGGAAGAACGCGAATACGAGCCAGAACGGGCCCCACGGGCCGAGGGTCCCTCTAGGCTTCACGTTCTCGCACGGCCCGTGCTCCGGGTAGTGCATCGGCACCCGGTCACCTGGGTAGACCTCGCGTGGCGCGGACTTGCTTTCCGGGCGCATGACCGACTCGCAGACCTGTCCGGTCCGGGTCTCGAACCGTACGGTGTAGGAGCTCTCGCTGCGCTCGCCAACCGTCACCGCGATCACCTCGGCATCCACGTCTGCGCCCCGGGCCTGGTCCCGCCCCCACCCGGCCAGCGCAACCAAGAGCACCAGCAGTAGGGCGGTGAGCAGGGTGACCCCGATCCGGGAACTCGGGTCGGTGACCCTGGGCAGACGCTTAGACATGTCGGTGAGTGTGCATGGGCGGTGCCACCACAGGTCCGGTGGGACGGACGGACATTGCCATGTGTAAAGGCAAAAACGAATCGTTGATGTCCTGCTAGGACCAGTCTGTGGATCACTGCCGGGCAGCGGCCGGCCTGAACCCGCCTCACCTCTACACATCCGGCGCTTGGTCGTCGAGCGCGGTGGCAGTGATCCGCAATCAACGCCGTCAAGGGCCACGCACCAGGACCACGGTGATCGAGGTAGCACCCGAGACTTGGACAACGCGACCAGCTCCAGGAACATCCTTCCCCTCGCCAAGACGTCGCCCCGGCGATTGGCCCGGTCTGGAAGCAATCGCGGACGTCCGCCCGCCGGGATCGGCAGCCCGGCGCCGTGGGACTGCGGATCACAGCGGGCGTTTCGTTATGCCAGAATCCGGCTCATGCCTGCACACAACCTCGGACATCCACATCTGGACCAGATGGTCGTCGGCGAAACTGGTCGGCGGCCACCGGTCGTCGACTGGGACAACTTCCCGTTCAGTGGCGAGCTGGTGATCAAACCGTTCGAGCAGCCCGAGCTCCCTGAGCCGCCACGACACGGTGCGGCGGGCCCGGCCGAGTGTCAGTCGTGCAACCGACCGGACTCCGACTACCTATGGGTTGACGACAACTGGCGCGTGTCGACGACCGCCGAACCGCCCGGCCTGCCCGCGATCGTGTTCCTGCATCCCCGTGCACACCACGACCTCGGCGACCTCACACCGCCATTGGTGGCCGAACTCGGCTCGATGATCTTCCGGGTTGAGCGGGCGTACACGGCGATCGGCGGCATCGCCCGCGTCCACATGGCCCGGTGGGGCGACGGCGGCGCCCACCTGCACTTGTGGTTCTACGGACGACCCGAAGGGTTCGTGCAGGCACGCGGCACGTGGCTGGCCACCTGGGACGACATCTTGCCACCACAACCCGAAGCCCAGTGGCGCGAGAACTTGCGCCGGTTCGGAGAGGCGCTCCTAGCCGGCGGCGGACGGATTCCCACAGCGATGGAATAATCGGGGACGGATCTGACACGACAGCAAGCGGCAGTGCGGCAGATCGGACTCGACCCGCACGCCAGCGGACGGCCTGTCGGGCATCACACCGACGGCCGCACAACGCCGCGAACGCGACCGCATCGGCAGCGAACGCCAGCAACGCTGGGGACGCCCACGACCCCAAGCTCCCTGATCACACCCGGCAAACGTTCAGGGACAGCGCTGTAGCCGTTGGAGGGCTGCGCCTACTTCCGCACGCGGAAGCGGAGCATGGTGACGGCGCCCGACTGGGTATTGCTGAAAGGTTCCAGGTCGATCCTGCCGAGGCCTGGAGGCGAGAAACGGACACCGTCGCCGAGCAGCAGCGGTAGGACATACACCAGGATCTCGTCGACGAGCCCGCGCTGCAGACACTGGGCGGCCACATCGGCGCCGAGGATCTCCAGGTTCTTGCCGCCCGCGGCGCTGCGTGCCGTGGCAACGGCTTGCTCAAGTCCACAGGTGAGGAATGTGACGGCAGGGTCCGGCTCGGCGGGAGGATTGTGGGTGAGGACGAACTGCGCTCCCCCGTCGTAGCTGGCGTCCTGGTCGGCCATACGCTTGCCGACCTCGTAAGTGCCCCGGCCGATGAGCATGGCGCCCGTGGCCGTCATGACCTCCGGGACCGTATCCGCAGTCATGTACTCGAAGATCCAGTCCATCGCGTGGCCAGGACCTGCGATGAAGCCGTCCAGCGACATCGCCCTGTTCACGACCACCTTGCCGGTGACAGTGCCTTCATCACTCATACGCTTCTCCAAGGATCTTGGAAACCGAGGTCGGATCGTGGTTCGGCCCGGCGGGGAGGCAAGGACGAGAGTTGCACGCGCATCCGCGGTGCGCAACGCGAACACACCGGCACCCGGATGTGCTGGCCCGCAGTGTCGCGAAAGTACGGATGCCCGGGATCGGCGAAGCTGGATTCGCGTGCAGCCTCGTCGAGCTGAGCGAGGATCTCGTCGGCTGTTTGCACGGCCGCAGCGTAGTACACGCCCCGCCGGTCCCGGCGTCAGTGCATCGACCTGCCGGCGATCGATCAGTGAAGGTCGGGCCTGCCAGGTTGGGGCGCGATTGGCTCCCCGCTGACGCGGTTGCGATGGGTGTGCCCCCGGGTTGCTCCGCGCGGCCCGGGGGCACGCCTCACCCGCGTAGCGCGGAGGCGAAGATGCCGATCAGGGCGGCCCAGCGGGGCCGCGCGGCGAACCCGGCGAGCCGCCGTCCGGTCGTGGCCGCGGTGCGGTTGGTGACGAACCATGGCGGTTTGGGCATGATGCTGAACTCTCCCGTCATGATCGAGCGGGGCAGCGGCCGGAACGGCCCGGACACGACGGTTCGTTCGGGGCGGTGCAGCAGTAGCGCGTTGTGCACCACGCCGCGGCCGCTCTGGACGTCGTCGAGGGTGTGCCCGGGGTATGCGCCCCAGGTGGCGCGGGCGGCCAGGTAGCCCACGGCGGTCCAGGCGTTGACTCCGATCGTGCCGTAGCGCAGCCGGGCGATGCGCTCGCGCAGTTGCGCGCCGAGCCGTCGCCGGGTGCGGGGGTCGATCACCAGGTTGGCGCCCAGGGTGCCGTGCAGCCGCTCGTTGGCGGCGTCGACCGCGGCGTCGAGGAAGTCCAGGCCGGTGCCGGGCAGCTCGGCGACGCCGAGGACCGGTCCGAAGTATTCGGTGTTGAACGCCGGCTCTGCGTTGTCGGCGAGGTCGAGGTTCCACAGCAGAGTGCGTTCGGCGGTGCCGCCGACGGTCTCGTAGCTCGGGTGCGTCCGCCGTGCGCCGGCCACCCGCAGGTCGCAGCCTGGATACCAGGCGGGGCGGGCGGGTGCGGCCGCGAATGCCGTGCGCAGTGCGGCGAAGAACTCCTGCTTCTGCGGCCAGTCCGCGCTGACGATGACGACCTGGGCGGCGATGCAGTTGAAGCCGCTGTTGTGCAGTCGCTGGGTGGCGATGTGCTCGGCCTGGAAACGGAGGTCGGCCTTCGACCAGCGGCCGGGCATCACGATCGTCGGGCACACTCCGCCGAGTTCGCTGGTGATCGGTTTGGTCAGGCGTGGGGTGCCCGCGGCTTTACCGGCGGCCCCGGCGGCACCGGCACCCCAGACGATCACGTCGTGGGTGGCTTCGCTGCCGGTGATGTGCACGGCGTCCACGTCGGCATGATTGACCAGGTGGTCGCCCGCGGCGGCGTCGCCGGTGACGATGCGTACGTAGCCGCGGTCGATGAGCGGGGCGAACACCGCGGTCAGGACCGGCAGCAGGGGGTCGGTGACCGGGTTGAGTTTGAGCAGGACCACCCGGTTGTACGCGTACAGCTGGTAGAGCGTGTCCAGCGGCGCGATCGAGAAGATGTTGCCCGCGCCCATGACCACGGCGACGCCCGCGGTGCGTTCGGGCGTCCGCTGCGCCAGCCCTGCCTGTTGGCGGGTCTCCTGCTCGGTGACGCCGGGTTCCATCCACACCTGGGCGTTGAAACCGCTGAGCAGCAGGCGGTCGTAGACGTGGTACGGCAGCACGTCGACGGTGACGCGGCCGCCGGGCGCGGTCCCGACCCGGCACCCGTCGAGCAGGTCACGGCCCTGCTCGAGGCGGGTCAACGTCTCGGCCAGCGCGGGCGCGTACTCCAGGACCGCCCACGGGCCGCTGGTCCACTCCTCGCCGAGCAGCGCAGAACCGGCGGGCAGCTGCTTGATGCTGCCCGCGATGCGGACCCATTCGTCGGCGTGCGCGGCGACGTTGGCGTGCACCTGCATCAGCAGGGCACGCCGGGAGGCCAGCGGTTCTCGGGCCCAGGCGCGCTCGCCGTCGGACAGCTCGGCGATCATCTGGTCGAGTCGGGCGGTGACGGTGGGACTGAGGCTCATCGGCGGTGACGTCCTTCTCGGCGATGGGGCGGTCGGCTCCCGCCGGCCCGCATAGGAGGTGCGTCGGTGCGGGATCGGAGCGGGGACCTGCTTCGAGGCGGGGGAACCGCCGCCTGCCGTTCCTGACCGACGGCAGGCGGCGGTGTCCTGGGGCCGCCCGCAGGCGGCGTGGTGTCAGGCGGTCAGCCCTGCGGGCGTCTCGATCTCCCGCTTGAGGATCTTGCCGGTCGGGGACTTCGGCAGCTCGGTGACGATCCACACGTGCCGCGGGTACTTGTACGCCGCGGCCTGTGCCTTGACGTGCTCGCGCAGCTCCTCGGCGGTGACCGTGGCACCGGCTTTCAGCGCGACCACCGCGCAGATCTCCTCGCCCAGCTCGGGGTGCGCGATGCCGATGACGGCGGCCTCGCGTACGGCCGGGTGCTCGTACAGCAGTTCCTCGACCTCGCGCGGGTACACGTTGTACCCACCGCGGATGATCAGGTCCTTCTTGCGGTCGACGATGAAATAGAAACCTTCGTCGTCGACACGGGCCAGGTCACCGGAACGGAACCAGCCGTCGGCGTCGATCGCCTCCGCGGTCGCGTCAGGACGGCCCCAGTACCCCTTCATGATGTTGTGACCCCGGATGACGATCTCCCCGACGCCGTTGGCGACGTCACGCAGCGCCATCTCCACCCCGGCGACCGGCGTGCCGATCGAACCGGCCTTGCGCTCGCGGTCGGCGTGGTTGAACGACGCGATCGGCGAGGTCTCCGACAGTCCGTAGCCCTCGAGGATGACGCAGCCGAACGCCGCCTCGAACCCGCGCATGACCTCGACCGGCAGCGCCGCGCCGCCGGACACGCACAGCCGCAGGCTGTCCACGTCGAACGTGGCCCGCTCCGGGTGGGCCAGCAGCGCGACGTACATGGTCGGCACGCCTTCGAAGACCGTGACGCGGTGCTGGTGGATCGTGGCGAGCACGGCCTGCGGGTCGAAGCGCGGCACAAGTGCCAGGCACGCCCCGCCCGCGATCGCGGCGTTGAGGCCGCAGGTCTGCCCGAACGAGTGGAACAGCGGCAGCGCGCCGAGCACGACGTCGCCGGGGGTCAGCGCGAGCAGGCCGATCGCGACCTGCGCGTTGCGGGCCAGGTTGGCGTGGGTCAGCTCGGCGCCCTTGGGCGTGCCGGTGGTGCCCGAGGTGTACAGGATGACGGCGGTGTCGCCCGCCTCGCGCTCGACGATCTCGTCCTGGGGTGTGGTGGCGCCGAGCAGTGCCTCGAACTCGCCCGGCGTGACCAGCATGCAGTCGGTGCCGGCGGCGGCCGCGCCGGCTACGGCGTCGGCGGCGAAGCCGTGCCAGGCCAGTACCAGTTTGGCCTGCGAGTCGCGTAGGTAGAACGCCACCTCGCGGGACTTGAGCAGCACGTTCATCGGGACCACGACGGCGCCGGCGCGCAGGATGCCGTAGTAGGCGGCGGCGAACTGCGGCACGTTGGGCAGCATGATGCCGACCCGGTCACCGGGCCGCACGCCGCGGTTGCGCAGCAGTCCGGCGACCCGGGCGCTGGCGGCGTCGAGCTGTGCGTAGGACACCACCGCGTCGCCGAGCCGGATGGCGGGGGCGGCGCCGTCGCCGGTCGCTGAGGCAGCCAGGTTGTGGGCAAGGTTGGTCATGTTCGGGTCTCCATGGGATGCGAGCTGGGTGGATCGGTTCGTCGGCTGCCGGGATCAGCCGGGGCGGTCGGGGCGACCGCCCGCACCGGTCGCCGCGCTGCTGATCGCGGCGGGGGGGCGGTCGTGCGCGGCGCACCCGGCCGCTGCCTGCTTCGGGTGGAGGCGTGCGGCCGGGTGGCGCGGCGGGTCACTGGGCCAGGCGTTGCCTGTCGCGGGCCGGGTCGACGAGGGTGACCGCGGCGAGGCCGCCGAGCAGGAGCACGCCTGCGGAGATCAGCACGGCTTGCTGGTATCCGGCCGCGCCCTGGGTGTCGACCAGGCGGCCGACGAGGATGGGTGCGATCAGGCCCGCGGTGGTCACGACGCCGTTCATGATGCCCAGGGCTCCGCCGCGGCGGGCGGCGGGCGCGATCTCGGCGACGGTGGTGACCGCGATGGTCGCCATCACTCCGCAGATGCCGAAGGCGGCGATCAGCAGCAGGACGGTGAGTGGGCCGCCCTGGCCGGCGGACAGGGCCAGGCAGCCGGCTGCGCTGACGAGCAGGGTGATGCCGCCGACCCGGGCGCGGGCCCAGCGGCTGCTGACTCCGCGGCGCAGCAGCCATCCGGTGAGCCCGGCCTGGCCGAGCAGCGCCACGGCGTTGACGGCCCACAGCAGTGCGACCAGGTTGGCCGCGGTGGTCTTGGAGTAGCCGAGCCCGTCGTGCAGGTACGAGGGCAGCCAGGCGACGGTCAGCGCGACCATCCAGTAGGTGCCGAAGTAGGCGGCGGTGACGCCGATCCAGGAGCGGGTGGCGAGGATGCGGCGGTAGCCGACGTTGCCCGCTGCCGGTTCGGGGTCGGCCGGGGTCGCCGTGTCGGGGGTGGTGTCCTGGTCGGTCGCGACGGCGTGCGGGCCCTCCTTGCCGACGAACGCCCATACCAGGGCCCACAGCACGCCGGCGACGGCCACCACCCCGAACGCGGAGCGCCAGCCGTGCTCGGTGATCACCCAGGTCAGGCCGGGTGCGGCGATGACGACGCCGAAGGTGGTGCCGGCGGTGATCAGCGCGCTGGGCAGGTTGCGCTTGTTGTTCGGGAACCAGGACAGGGTGGTCTGCTGGGCGATGGGGAAGGCGGGGCCTTCCGCAGCGCCGAGCATGACCCGGGAGGCGAACAGCATGGCCACGCCCGCGCCGAGCGCCAGCGGGGCCTGGGACACCGACCAGAGCAGGACCATGCCCAGCAGCAGCCACCGGGGGCGCACCCGGTCGGCCAGCAGGCCGCCGACGGCGCCGAAGATGGAGAACAGCAGGAAGAAGGCGCTGTTGGCCGTGCCGAACTGGGTCGCGGACAGGCCCAGGTCTTCTCGGATCGGGTCGGCGGCCAGGCCCAGGATCGACTTGTCTGCAAAGTTGATCATCATGAAGGCGACGAGCATGGCGGTGACGATCCATGCGCGGCGGCGGTTGTTTGGCGCATTCCCGGAGGGACTCGGGGGCGTTGCGGGTGCGACTTCGGTGTCGGTCACGGTTGCTCCGCGGTGGCTGCAGGATTCGGGGACGGTTTCAGCGTTCAAGAAAGCGGGCCGGGTATGTGTTCTGCGTGCCGTCGCGCGGGTGCGCGGGCAGACTCTCGTCAGCCGCTTTCCGCTCTCGGGCGCGGCAGGTGCCGTGGGTTTCCGCACCCGCCGGCCACGCCCGGTCGGCTCGTCGGCGCAGGGACGGCCGGCCGGTGACGACGACCCTCACCTGTGACCTCCCACACTCCGACTTTCGTTACTCGGAGTATTGTTATTACTCGTCGCCAAGGCAAGGGCCTGCGGAAAGAAAATGAACAGGCGCCCACAGCCGAGCGCCGACTCGGACAGCAAGCCTCAGGCAGCGCCGACCGCTCGGGCGATCATGTCGGCGAGATCCGCGGCGAAGCGGTCGTCGGGCAGCTCCTGCTCGATCATCAACCGGAAGATCAGCGGAGCGGCGACCAGGGTGGCCGCAGCCTGCACGTCGACGTCGGCGCGTACGTCGCCACGGGCGATCCCGCGCTCCAGGATCTTCCGGGTCTCGCTCATGATCCGGGCGGCATAGCGCAGGTACGCCTCGCGTACCTCCCCGCCCTCCTCGGCCGCGACGACCATCCCCGCCAGCAGACGGGCCGTGCCCGGCATCCGGTAGACCTCGACACGCGCGTCCAGCACCGCCCGCAACTCGGCGCGGAAGTCGCCCAGATCCGGCACGGACAGCACCCCGACGCGGGTCTCGGCCGCCGCGATGAACAGGTCGTGCTTGCCCGGCCAGCGCCGGTAGATCGCAGGCTTGCTCACCCCGGCACGAGCGGCCACCGCGTCCATCGTCACCGCGCTGACGCCCTGCTCGGCCACCAGGTCCAGCACCGCCGACAGGACCGCACCGGTGACGCGCTCCTCCCGGGGCCGTCCCGGCCCCCGCTGCGTCCGATTCACCCGCACACCGGTCATGTCGGAAGCCTACGGGTGGCTCCGTCGGTTGCCCCGGGCGAGCAGAGCCGTTGCGGCCGGAGACGACTCGCGACACGCCCCGGCAGCGGCGCGGCGGCCCCGGCTCGCCGACGGAGCGTCCGGCAGGCTGCCGTGCCCGCCGCCGACCGGAGGGGTCGACGGCGGGCGCGGCAGCCCGCCGGAGGCGTCACCGTCACGGCGTGACGATCGCGAACTTCGGGTCGGACGCGTCGAGGTAGCCGACCAGGCGCGCCAGGACGCCCAGGTCACCGTCGTGGGCGGCGCCGCCCGGGCCCTTGCCGCCCAGCATGCCCAGCAGGTCCCGCTTGGTCAGGGTCAGGCTCAGGTCGGGCTGCCCGGCGGGCGGGTTCTGCTGCTGCAGGATCACGCCGTTGCGCAGCGTCGTGCGATACGACTGGCCCAGGTCGGTGAACGTCCAGTCGATGACGATGGTGTCGTGCCAGGCCTTGGGGGCGTCGACCCGGATCGCCAGGGTGTCGAAGATCTGCTCGATCGACAGCACCGCGGCCATGCCGGCGCCCAAATCGATCGGGGTGACGTTCGGGCCGTGCCGCAGCTCCTGCGCACCGGTCAGGTAGAAGTTGCGCCAGATGCCGTTCTCGGCCCCGTGGCCGAGCGTCTCGTACACCTGGGCCAGCAGCTCCTTCGCACCGCCGTGGTCGGGGTCGGCGAACACGGCGTGCTGCAGCAGCTGCGCGGCGAACCGCGGGTCCCCGCCGGCGACGAAGTCACGTGCCTTGGCCAGCAGGGCATCGAGGCCGCCGAAGCAGTCGACGTAACGCTTGGCCGTCTCGACGGGCGGGTGCTGCCACAGGTTGACGGGGTTGCCGTCGAACCAGCCGAGGTAGCGCTGGTAGACGGCCTTGACGTTGTGCGACACCGACCCGTAGTAGCCGCGCGCATGCCACGCCGAATCCAGCCCCGGCGGCAGCTGGATCATCTCGGCGATCTCCGACCCGGTGTGGCCCTGGTTGGCCAGCCGCAGCGTCTGGTCGTGCAGGAAGGCGTACAGGTCGCCCTGCTCGGACAGGAACCGCACCCAGTTCTCGCGGCCCCAGGTCGGCCAGTGGTGCGAGGCGAACAGGACGTCGGCCTGCCCGTCGAACATGGTGATCGCCTCGGTGATGTACCGCGACCAGATCCGGGCGTCGCGCACCAGCGCACCGCGCAGGGTCAGCACGTTGTGCATGTTGTGCGTGGCGTTCTCGGCCATGCACAGGGCCCGGCGGTCGGGGAACAGGAAGTTCATCTCCGACGGCGCCTCGGTGCCCGGCGTCAGCTGGAACACGATCCGCACGCCGTCGACGGTCTCCTCCTGCCCGGTGTGCGTGATGTCGATCGTGGGCGGGAACAGCGACACGGTACCCGAGGAGGAGGCCAGGCCCAGCCCGAACCCGATCTGCCCGGCCGGGCCGGTCGGCAGGGTGGCGCCGTACATGAACGTCGCCCGGCGGGTCATCGCCGTGCCGGCGTACACGTTCTCGGCCACGGCGTGCTCCATGAAACCGACCGGCGCGATGATCGGGACGCTGCCGTCGGTGACCCCGGCGGCACCGCCGAAGTGGTCGGCGTGGGAGTGGCTGTAGATCAGCGCGGTCACGGCGCGGTCGCCGCGGTGTGCGCGGTACAGGCGCAGCGCCGCCGCCGCCGTCTCGACGCTGAGCAGCGGGTCGATGACGATGATCCCGGTGTCGCCCTCGACGATCGTCATGTTCGAGATGTCCAGGCCGCGCACCTGGTAGACGCCCTCGGTGACCTCATACAGGCCCTGGCGGGCGCACAACTGGCTCTGCCGCCACAGGCTGGGATTCGCCGTGTCCGGGCAGTCGCCGGACAGCAGCGAGGTCCATGCATCGGCGTCCCACACGACCCGCCCGTCGGCGGCCGTGACGACGCCGGGCGTCAGCGCCGCCACGAAGCCCCGGTCGGCGTTGTCGAAATCGGTCCGGTCACCGAAGTCGAGTGTGTCGTTCATGCTGTACCTCCGCGTGCGCGCGTCCGAGAAGACTCGGACCTGTGAATCGGATCGGCCGGAATGCGCCGTCGCCGTCTGTCGGTGCCCGCCCCTGCCGGGGCCTGGTCGCGGGCGGGCACGTCGTGCCTGCGGCCCGCGGTGTCGTGGATCGCGGCCGGACTCGCCCGGGTCACCAGGCCGGGCCAGCTGCGGATCACGACGTGGTGCCGGCCTGGCGCAGTGCGGCAGGCGCGTCGGCGGGAACGGCAGGCCGGGCCGGTGCGACCGGGGCCAGGCGCCGGTACGCCGAACCCAGCGCGGGCCGCGGGTCGGGCTCGCCGCGGTTGGGCCAGAACGACATGGCCCGCTCGGCCTGGGCGGTGATGGTCAGCGACGGGTTCACACCCAGGTTCGCCGACACGGTCGAGCCGTCGGCGACGTGCACGCCCGGGTGCCCGAACAGCCGCTGGTAGGGGTCGACGACGCCGGTCGCGGGCGAGTCGCCGATCGGGCAGCCGCCGATGAAGTGGGCCGTCATCGGGATGTTGGCGATCTCGCCGATGGTGCCGCCGGCGATACCGTCGATCTTGGCCGCGACCCGGCGGGCGGCGTCGTTGGCCGCGGGGATCCAGGTCGGGTTCGGCTTGCCGTGCCCGGGGCCGGAGGTGAGCTTGTACCGGCCCAGCAGGCTCCTGCGCCCGCGGACGGTGATGGAGTTGTCCAGCGCCTGCATCACCAGCAGGATGATCGTCTTCTCGGACCAGGCCTTCGGCGGGAACCAGCCCCAGTGCCGCGGCTGGGTGAGCATCGTCTTGAGCCAGGTGACCCAGCGCGGGTGGCCCTGGTCCCCGTCGGTCAGCGCCGTCTGCAGCAGGCCCATCAGGTTGCTGCCCTTGCCGTAGCGCACCGGCTCGATGTGGGTGTGCTCGTCGATGTGGATCGACGAGGTGATCGCCACGCCCTGGGTGTACGCGATGTTCTTCGCCCGCGCCTTGACGCCGAGGATGGACTCGGAGTTGGTGCGGCTCAGCTGGCCGAGCCGGCCGGAGACGTTAGGCAGCGACCCGCTGTCGCGCAGCCGGTGCAGCAGCTTCTGGGTGTTGTAGGTGCCCGCCGAGAACACGACCTGCGCCGCGGTGAAGGCACGCCGGTTGCGCCGGCGCCAGGCCGACTTGCCCGTCGTCACGGTGTGCACGGTGTACCCGCCGCCCGGCAGCGGCTTCACGTCCACGACCGTGGTCATCGGGTGGATCTCGCAGCCGCTCTGCTCCGCCAGGTACAGGTAGTTCTTGTCCAGGGTGTTCTTGGCGTTGTACCGGCAGCCCGTCATGCAGGAGCCGCACTCGATGCAGGTGTTGCGCCTGGGCCCGGCGCCGCCGAAGAACGGGTCGTCGATCTCGGTGCCGCGCTTCTGGCCCTCGCTGCCGAAGACCACGCCCACCGGCGTCGCCGTGAACGTGTGGCCGACGCCCATGTCGTCGGCGACCGACCGCAGGACCTTGTCGGCTGCGGTGACGGTGGGGTTCATGGTGACGCCGAGCATGCGCCGGGCCTGGTCGTAGTGCGGCTCGAGCTCTTCACGCCAGTCGGTGATGGCGGCCCACTGCGGGTCTGCGAAGAACGGCGCGGGCGGCTGGTACAGCGTGTTGGCGTAGTTCAGCGATCCCCCGCCGACGCCCGCGCCACCCAGGATGACGACGTCTTTGAGCAGGTGGATCCGCTGGATGCCGTACAGGCCCAGCGCGGGTGCCCAGACGAACCTGCTCGCGTCCCAGGAGGTCTTGGGCAGTTCCTCGCTGGCGTAGCGCCGGCCGGCTTCGAGCACACCGACCCGGTAGTTCTTCTCCGTCAGCCGCAGGGCCGAGACTGCCCCGCCGAAGCCGGAGCCGATGACGAGCACGTCGTAATCGAGGGTGGTCATGAGGGGTGAACCTTCCGCGAAAGGGTCAAAACCGTGGTCGGCACCCGTCCGGTTGAACAAGCGCCTCGTGCCCGGCTGTGTGCCGTCATCGCCGCCTTCCGCTTCGAGAGCGGATCAAGATCGGTGACGACAGCGCTCTCCCGGTGTGATCTCCGAGACAGCCATTACGTTACCGTGAGTATTGTTATCGCGGATGGCCGAGGCAAGCCCCCGACGCCAGGAACCGAAGAAAAGACCTCGCGTCGCGGCCGGCCCGAGGCGCGGCGCCCCCTGGGCCGCATCACCGGGTGAGCGGCGGATCGGACGGGCCCGTCGAGTTCCCAGCTCGGCCGCACACCCCGCCGGATCAGACCTTGCGAACGAATATGGCCTAGGCCATACTCCATAGAACGGCAGGCAAGGAGGCGCCGATGGTCCGGGACAAGGGCAGCAGTCGCGAACGCATGATCAACAGCGCGGTGAAACTGTTGGCCACCCGCGGTGCGGCAGGTACCACGATCGACGGCGTGCTCGCCGACAGTGGCGCGCCGCGAGGGTCGGTGTACCACCACTTCCCGGGCGGCCGGGAAGAGCTGATCACCGCCGCGGCCCGGGCTGCCGGCGAGCGCATGTCGGCGTTCCTCCGGCACGACGACGGACTGGTGCACCCGCGACAGGCACTGGCGGCATTGGCCGAGTTCTACGGCTCGTTGCTGATCGCGGGCGACTACCGCTCGGGCTGCCCGATCGTCGCGCTGACCGTCGGCGGCGACCAGATCCCGGCCGCCGCCGAGATCGCCCGTGAGGTGTTCACCGGCTGGCAGGAGCAGTACCGCGACCTGCTGATCACGCACGGCGTCCCGCCGCAGCGGGCCGCCACGCTGGCCACGCTCACCGTCGCCGCCGTCGAGGGCGCGGTGATCCTGGCCCGGGCACAGCGCAGCACCGCACCGCTGGACGACGTCGTCGCCGAGCTGACCGCGCTGCTCTGACCCGGCCTCGCCTCCGCAAGACACCCATCACCGCTGCGGCGGACCGTTTCACATCCCACCCTGAGGAGATCTCATGCCCATGCTCGACGTCTACATTCCCGCCGGCGCCATCGACCCGGACACCGAGCGCACCCTGATGGACGAGCTGACCTCGATCCTGCTGCGCGCCGAGGGCGCCGACCCGTCCAACGCCTTCGTCCGCCAGATCTCCTGGGTCTTCCTGCACCGGCCTGAGGTCTTCGTCGGCGGTGCCACCCCGGACAAGCCGCACTACCGGGTCATCGCCGGGGTGCCGGAGGGGCAGCTGAACGGCGCAGCCAAGAAGCAGCAGCTCGTCTCCGAGGTCACCGAAGCCATCGTGCGCGCCGAGGGTTCCGGCGACGAGAACGCCCACAGCCGGGTCTGGGTCTTCCCGCTGGAGATCCCCGAAGGCCACTGGGGCGCATCGGGCCGCGTCAACGGCCTCGCCGACATCCTGGGCGCCGTCATCGGCGACGCCGACAAAGCACGCCAGGTGGCAGAGCACCGCGTCGCCAAGAGCCGCCAGGAACGAGGCATCCCTACCGCCTAAGCACCCACCAGGGCGGGACCGCCCGGGCCAAGGCTACGTCGTCGAACACGGCGGCGCTTGAAAGGTGGGAGGGGTCGAAGCCAGCGGCCGCGAGGCACGTACGTCTATTCTGGACGGACCGAGCACTGGTGGTGAGAACGGGGAGGCGCTGTGGCTGCGAGGATCCCGGCTGCGGTCGCCGCAGAGGCCGCCCGACTCGACCTGGGCCGCTTCGAGCGGCGCTATCACGGCCATGTGCCGCTGCACAGCTACTTCGGCGTGGCCCTCACCGGGTTCGGGCTGTTCCTGCTGTGCATGGGCGCGCCGTGGTACATCGTCATCGGACTGTTCCTGCTGCCCGGCGGAGCCTTCCTGACGTACTCCACGCTGTCACGCGTCAACACCGGGTTCTACCTGTACGAGCGAGGGTTCGCACAGGTCGGGGTCAACGGGAAGGTCAAACTGGTGGTGCGGTGGACAGACGTGTCCCGCACGAGCAGCTCACAAATGGTGGTCCAAGGCGGCATTCGTGCCATCCACCACGTGCAGTACATGGTGCACCTGCGAGACGGGCGGATGACCGAGTTCGGCCTCCAATACCTGCGGGACGCCCAGGAACTTTACGACATCATCGAGAACCGGCACCGCAAGACCGCCCGCTGACTACCTGGTCTGCGGCCAGGCCCCTGCCACCCGCCAGCTGGGCATCAGCGATCACACGTGTCCTGGTAGTCCAGCGTGGACGGGTAACGGGTCCATTGCTCGCGGTCCAGGCCTCCGTCGGTCACGAGGCAGGTTGTTTCGTCGAGGTGTTTGCGAAGTTCGCATATCGGTCTGAGGTCCCAGACCACAACGTCGCCGTCGCTGCCCGCGGTGGCGAGTATCTCGCCGTTGGATGAGAACACCCTGTGTCCGACGGTGTCGAGGTGGTCGGTCAGCGCCGTGCCGAGTTGTCTGGGCAGGATCCGGTTGCCGAGGTGATGGGGCACCGCCGATACGGCGGTGCCCCATCGACTTTCGAACCGCATGCGAATCAGGCGACCTGGTAGGCCCGAATGATCGTTTCGGTCACGGTGTCACCGTGAGCGTCGGTGAGCTGGGTGCGCAGCGAGACGAAGCCGGTGTCCGGGTTCGGCACGACCACACGCCATCCGCCGGCCGCCGCGGTGGACGCGGCGATCTGCCAGGTCGTGCCGTCGTCGGTCGACCACCACACCTGTGCGCCGACGACGCGTGTCTTCTGCGCCGCCGAGCCGAGCTGGTGGGTCCCCGAGACGGTGAACACGAGCTCGTGTCCGGCTGTGGCGGTGCCCAATGCGTCTACCGGCAGGTCGTAGCGGACGTCCATCAGCGGCAGCGGCTCGAGCGCGTCACCGCGCACATGCCCGGAGGTGAAGGTCCACTCGTTGCGGACTTCCACCGACAGCGGCCACCCGTAGACGTCGCGCTTGGCCGATGCCGTGAGCCGGTATCGCGACCGTGTGGCGGGCACGTCGAACACGCCCTGGGCGGGGACGTCTGCGCGGCCGACCTCCGTGCCGTCGGCACGCAGCAGCACGGTGCTGCCGGTGTCGAACGTCGACGCCGGTGACGTGGCGTGGCCGTGCGCGTCGGAGAACATCGGCAACGCGATCTCGATCTTGTCCCCGCGGCGGAAGGCGTAAGGAACCGCGTCGCCGGTCTCCCAGTTCGTGCCGGCGACGGTCAGCGACGGCCCGAACGGCGCCGCGAACCACGACTCGGCCTGGTCCGCGCCCTTGCGGTAGGCGACCGGGCCGGAGGTCATCGGCGCCACGGCGGTCACCTGCTCCTCCCCGAACAGCAGGTAGTAGGTCGAGGTGCTCCATTCCACGCCCGGGGTGTAGTGCACGGTCAGCTCCTGCGGCAGGCGGATCGTCGCGCCGGCCGCGGGCAGCGGCTGGCCGCCCTGGTAAGCGATCGCTGCCATCCGGCGCAGCCGATCATTGAGTCCCGGCGTGGCCACCCGCGTCGTTACCGACGCCAGGTCGCCGGCGCGGTCATGCCAGCTCGCTCCGTCCGGCACACGACCGTCGACCGTGTGCGCCACGTAGTAGACGTCCGACGACGCCCGGATTCCACGAACCCTGACCTGTACGGGCCCTGCGGACAGCTGCTCTCGCAGTGCCTGGACCGCCCAGGTCTGCACCATCAGCAGGGGCGCCTGCCCGCCGTAGGCCCAGCCGTCGCTGAGCAGCACGGCAGCGGGCCCCTTGGCCATGATCGTATCCAGGCGCACCTGGTGCTGGTCGAACGGCAACCCCCAGCCGGGGGTGAACAGCACGACCCGGCCTGCCAGGTCCATGCCCGCCACGTCCTCCGGTGCACCCCAGCCGACGTCGACGACGTCGCCGGTGACCTCGCCCCGAAACTCATCCGGGCTGATCAGGCTCGGTTCCAGATTCAGCTGCTCGCCGCCGAGCATGACGGCCGACAGCAGCGGCTGCTGCCATGCGGCGGTGCTGAGGAAGGTGAGACCGCGCATCTGCGTGGTGCTGGGGATGGCTTCGACCTGGTGGCGGCCGTAGAGCAGCGGGGCGAGCAGGCCGCTGCCGCTCACGCCGGGGGGCTGCGACAGGATCCCGGTCGTGCCGTCGACCATGCGGGTGTCGGCGACGTCGAGGGTGCGCTGCACCGGCTTGGACGCTCCGGCGTCGGGCGTGAGCGCCCGGGCGCGGTCCATGACGAGCCGGTGTGCGAAGTGCACGATCTTCGGGGCGCTGCCGGTGAAGGTGTCTTCGTAGCGATGGCCGAAGATCCGGTAGGTGCCGGCGGGCAGCGGCAGTTCCACCGGCTCGTCGCCGACGCTGACATACCACGACGACCCCGTGGCCTCATCTTGTACGAAGGTCAGCGCACCGGACCGGTCCTTGCCGGCGGGTATCGGCGCCCGGGACAGGGTGAGCAGGTGCGTTTCGGCCTCGGCGTAGACGGCAAGGGGTGTGCGGATCTCCTGCCCGCCCGGGCCGTGACCGATGACCCACCCGCCGAACTTGCCTGCGGCGCTGCGGCCCGGGTCGACGGTGATGTCGACCTTTGCTTCGCCGCCGGCGGGCACGGTCACCCGCGACTCGGACAGCCGGACCATGCCGTGGGGTGCACGCTCGCCGCCGAAGTCGCGAAGCTGCTGGTCCAGGCGCAGCGTCACCGCCGACGTGCCGGAGTTGCGGTAGGTCAACGTCCGGATCTGCGGCTGCTGCGAAGTGTAGGGCCAGGTCAGGTGGGTGGTGCCCAGGTTCGCCGGGGTCGCATACAGGGTGCTGGCGACCGCGGCGGCCACGTCGACGCGTCCCGCGCCCTGCTCGTAGACGTCGGCGTCGCGTACCGGCACGGCGGTGCCGGTGATCGCGGCCTTCAGCTGAGCGGCCCGCCAGTCGGGGTGGGCCTGGGCGAGGATCGCCGCGGCCCCGGCGACGTGCGGGGTGGCCATCGACGTGCCGGACAGGCGGGCATAGCGTTCGGAGACCGCCAGGGACGGGAACGCCCCGGCGGCGCGGGCGGCGACGATGTCGCTGCCCGGTGCGACCACGTCGGGCTTGATGCCGTAGTCACCGTAGCGGGGGCCGCGGCTGGAGAACGCGGACATCTCACCGGTCTTGGTGACCGAGCCGACGGTCAGGGCCTCGTCGGCGGCTCCGGGCGAGTCGATGGTCTGGTAGGCGCCGGAGTTGCCGGCGGCGACCACGAACAGGGTGCCGGTGGTTCGGGTCAGCTCGTTGAGTGCCAGCGACAGCGGGTCGGTGCCGTCGGTGGCAAGCGACGAGCCGAGGCTCATGTTGACCACGCGGGCGCCGGAGGCGGCTGCCCATTCCATGCCTGCCAGCACCTGGCTCTCGCTGCCGTTGCCCCAGCGGTTGAGGACCTTGCCGACCAGCAGCTTCGCGCCGGGTGCCACCCCGGCGTACCGGCCCGAGGAGGCGGCGCCGGTGCCGGCGATGATGGATGCGACGTGGGTGCCGTGTCCGTTGCCGTCGTCGACGGTGCCCTCTTCGGTGAAGTCCATGCCGCCGGTGACGACACCGGCGAAGTCGGGATGCTCGACGTCGTAGCCGGTGTCCAGGACGGCGACGGTGACTCCCGTGCCGGTCAGGCCCGCGCGGTGTGCCTTGTCGGCGCCGATCTGCGGCACGCTCTCGTCGAGGCTGGCCTGCACCCGCCCGTCGAGGGTCACCCGGTCGATGCCCCTGGCCAGGGTGGTCCGGCCGAAGGCGCCGCCCGGTCCCTGGGCACCGGTGAGGTGCTGCCATACACCGGCGGCCTGTGCTTTGTCGACATCGAGGGCGTTCATGCCGAGCCGGTCGAGCGTCCTGGTGGTGCGCGCGCCCTCAGGTGCGGCCGTCCGCGCGGCACCGGGGGCGCGGTCGATGAGCACTGGCAGCCGGCCGGTGCGTGTGTCGTCGTAGCCTGCGCTGACGAGGCCGGTCACGTCGAACAGCCGGCGGTCGACGCGTCCTGACTGGACCAGGCTGGCCGCATCGGCGGGATAGACGTACTCGTGGCCTTCCAGGCGCACCCGCGCGAAGACCATGTTCTCCCGGCCCCGGGCCGGGGTGACCGTGTCGACCTGCAGGTTCGCGCCGGTGCCGGAGATGGTGACGCGGTCACCGGTGACCAGCGTCACCGTGGTGCCCGTCGGCGGCGGCAACGCTGCGACCAGTGCGCCGGCGCTGCCGGGCGAGGCGACGGCGACCGCGGACGTCGCGGCGAGGACGGCGATCGTGGCGACGAGCAGGCGTGGTGGCTTTCGCATGCGGCGACCTTCCGGTGGCTGTACCGACCTCGTGGACGGTGCTGCTCGGCCGGTGGATCAACATGATGTGTCACCGGATGCCGCAGGACCAGAGATGCACGCTGGCAAACTCTTGTCATGGCAGACACCCGCCACGCTGGACCGGAGATGGGCCGCGCAGGGTGCGGCTGCGCTTGCACGGCGCAACACCGATACCGCTCGCCGGGGAAAGCCCGCGGCAGTGATGCTCGCAGCACTAGGTGAGGTTCGGGGAAACGCCGGGCACCACCAGCCCGCTCTGGTAGGCCAGCGCGACCGCCTGGGCCCGGTCGCGCAGCCCCAGCTTCATCAGCACCCGGCCCAGATGCGTCTTGACGGTGGCCTCACCGATCAGCAACCGACGGGCGATCTCCGCATTGGACAAGCCGTGAGCCACCAGCACCAGCACATCCCGCTCCCGCCCGGTCAGCGTTGACAGCCGGCCGGGCACGCCGATCGCCGCCTCGGGACGGGCTGTGAAGTCGTCGATCATGGTGCGGGCCACCGCCGGGTCGAGCCAGGCCTCACCGCCGGCGACCGCGCGCACCGCGAGCGCCAGTTCGGTCGGTGCGGCGTCCTTGAGCAGGAAGCCGGACGCGCCGGCCCGCAGTGCCGCGTAGACCGTCTCGTCCACGTGATAGGTCGTCAGGATGATCACCCGGATCGGCCGGTCGGGGTCGCCGGAGAAGTCGTCCGAGGTGATCTCCCGGGTGGCGGCCACCCCGTCCATGCCGGGCATCCGGACGTCCATCAGCACGACATCCGGCTGCTGCGCGCCGGCCGCGGCGACGGCTGCCGTGCCGTCGGCGCACTCGCCGACGATCTCGATGTCCGGCTCGCCGGCCAGCAGCATCGCGATCCCGGACCGTACCAGCTGCTGATCGTCGGCCAGCAGCACCCGGATGCTCATGCCGGATCACCCGCGCCGGTCAGCTGCAGGACGGCCGGCTGGGTGACCGCCGGCAGCGTCGCGGCCACCTGAAATCCGGCCGGCTCGGCGGGTCCGACCGCCAGCTGCCCGCCGATCAGCCGGACCCGTTCGCGCAGACCGGCCAGCCCGTTACCGGTGGACAGACCGGCGATCGACTCTCGCGGGTGGGCGTTTCCGGGGTCGGCCGGCTGCTGGTCGGCGGCCGGTGGGTGGGCTGCCGACTCGGCTGCCGGCTGGTCACCGTCGGCTTGGTCATCGCCGGTGCGGCCGCCGTCGGTGACGGTGACCGACAGCCGCGCCGGCTGCCAGCCCAGCTGCACGGTGGCCTGCGCCGAACGGCCGGCGTGCCGGACCACGTTGGTGAGCGCCTCCTGCACCGTGCGGTAGACGGCCAGCCCGACGCTCGGATCCACAGCGCGGGCGGTGCCGGACTCTGCCCAGTGCACAGTCACCCCGAGGTCGCGGAACCAATCCAGCAGGGCCGGCAGCTCGGCCAACCCGGGCTGCGGCCCGCCGACAGGCTCGTCGTCACGCAGCAGGGCGAGCAACCGGCGCAACTCGCTGATCGCCTGCTGGCCCTGCGCGGCGATCTGGTCCAGCGCGGCCGAGGCCCGGTCCGGGTCCCGCCGCAGCACCCGCTGTGCGCCACTGGCCTGCAGCACCATCACGGTCACCGCGTGCGCGACGATGTCGTGCAACTCCCCGGAGATCCGCTGCCGTTCGGCATTGACCGCACGGGCGGCCGCCTCGGCGCGTCGCTTCTCCGCAGCGGCCAGCCGCCGCCGGTTCAGCCCCGCCCAGTAGCCGACTGCCCAGACCCCGGCGATGAACAGCGCGTAGATCGCGAGCAGCGCGGCCAGCACCGGCCAGAACCGGCCCGCTCCGGCACGCTCCGCCCGCCAGGCCTCATTGCCGGCGATCACCGCGTAGGGCAGCAGCGCCGGACCGATCAACCAGCTGAACCGCAGCGGCCGGTAGGCGCCGACGGTGTACATCGCCACCAGCAGCACGATGACCGGCTGGTAACCGGCCACCAGCGCCGTCCCGATGAGCGCGTGCAGGCAGGCGGCCGCCAGCACTACAGCCGGGTACCGTCGCCGCCCGATCAGTGCCGCCGCGCCGAGCAGGCCGTACGCCCCGATGAGCAGCGGGGGCAGCGAACGTGGGTCGCTGCCGTCGAGGTTGGCGCCGGCGGTGGAGAAGAGCGCCACGTCCAGTACGCCGACGCCGAGCGCCAGCAGCGTGTCGAGCAGCACGGTCCGCCGCGTGACGGCCGGAACAACGGTCGCCATCACCGGCTACTTGGGGCCGTGCGGGTTGCAGAAGCAGAAGAAGATGCAGAAACCGGCGACCAACTGCTCGTAGGAGTCGAATTCATGCTCTGATCTGCGCGGGCGGCGCTGCTCGCGCTCGACGCGTGAGATCTCGGTCAGCAGTTCGCCGCTGATGTCGGCGATCCCGGCCGGCACCGCGGCCAGTCCGTTGAGCGACGCCCACAGGTCCCCGCCGTGCTCTGCCGTCGCGGCGGCCAGCTCGCGGGGGTCCACCGCGCCGATCTGCGCGCTGTAGCCGGAGTGGTGACGAAGCCTGCCGATGACCGCCAGCGGCGCCTGCGCGCCGGTCAGGTGGAACGGGCTCCATTTCCACACCGGGATGACCTCGATCGGCAGGTGCGCTTTCGGGTCGGCCGAGAAGATCAGGACCTCCAGTTCGGCAGACGGGTCGAGCAGCTCGGGCCCCGGGTTCGGCACGAGCACCGCGTCCCCGTCCACCAGCACGGCGGCGGCGAGGTGACCGGCGGCCCGGTCGGGGGCGTTGCGATCCTGGATGGACACCCGGATGTCGGCATGAACCGTTGTTCCCATACACATCTCGTACTCCCCTGATCGAAGGCATCCGCAGAGTAGTAGCCCGTCGGATGCGCGTCGATCTCGCGAACGGTCGGCTTTACGTCCCTTTCAGGTGGTCCGAGCCATCCCTGGGGCTGGGTTGTCCTACGACCGCGAGCGTGTGTCGGCGCCGGACTGCGCCCACAGGTGGATCCGGCGGCCGCCCACCGCTCATCCGGGGTGGACCGCCGGAGTAGCACGCCGGGCCGACGCGCGGTGGCCGCCGGGCCGCGACCATCAGAACCGTTACCGCGCCGCAGCTTCACCGATCCACATCACTGATGAGGAGTACGATGCAACGACTCAAGTGGAAGCGCCGGTTGGCCGTGACGGTCGCCGGCATCGTCGCCGCCACCGGGATTTCTGTCACTGTCAGTGCCCCGGCCGCCCATGCCGGTGCCGTCCGGACGGGTGCGTTCGTCGGCGCGACCAGAATCGGCACCCAGCTCAACGCGAACATGAGCCTGTCCGCCGGTCAGTACATCCTGTCACCCGACGGCCGCTTCGGCCTACTGATGCAGACAGACGGAAACCTGGTCGCCTACGGGCCCTCACCCTGCGGATGGGCCCAGCCCAACATCTGCCGGGGCCCGTATGACTGGTGGGCCAGCAACACCGGCGGCCAGCCCGGCAACGTGGTCGACATGCAGAGCGACGGCAACCTGGTCATCTACCGTCCCAACGGAAGCGTTGCCTGGGCATCGAACACCGGCGGCTCCGGCGCGACCCACCTGATGGTCACCAACCAGGGTCGCTTCTACCTGGCACGCTGGGACGGTTCAGTAGTCCGGATGCTGATGGGCCTGTCCGAGCAGGACACCCACAACCCTTATGTCGGCAGCATGCCGACCAACTACCGTCTCACCACACTGCGTTACCTGTCCTCGTACAACGGGATCTACCACCTGATGCAGCAGCAGGACGGCAACCTGGTCCTGTACGGGCCCGCCAACAGCGTGCTGTGGTCCGCCGGCACGTACCACACCAACGTCTACGGCATGAGTATCCGTGAAACCCGGATGCAGACAGACGGAAACCTGGTCGTCTACAACAGCTCCGCCCCCGGCGCCGCGGCGGTGTGGGCGTCGAACACCGTCGGGGCGGGCCCCAGCCCGGAGCTGGTGCTGCAGAACGACGGGAACCTGGTCCTTCGGTCCTGGTCCACCTGGCAGGTGTTCTGGCAGACCGGCACCGGCGGCCAGTTCTAGCAGGTACCCGCCCCGCCGACCATGTCGTCGACTATCGATGTGGTCGGCCGGGGCGGGGTCGACGGACGCCTGGTCGGTGCTCGACCAGGCGCCGCCGCGTCCAGTTTGAGGACCTCCACCGGCCCGGATACCGGGTTTCGCGGGCTCCGCGCACGCCGGACGGCTTACGCTGACGGGATGCTCGGTGGCAGTCGCGTCTCGGCCCGTTTGCCCGCGCAGGACATGGCGCGGGCGCGCGCGTTCTACGCCGACAAGCTCGGCCTGGAACCTGTCGCGCAGCGCCCCGGTGGCCTGCTCTACGAATGCGCCGCCGGCCGGTTCGCGCTGTTCGAGTCCGCCGGCGTGCCGTCGGGCGAGCACACCCAGCTCGCGTTCGAGGTCGACGACATCGAAGCTACGGTGCGCACGCTGCGCGAGCGTGGCGTCGTGTTCGAGGATGTCGACCTGCCCGGCATGCGTACCGTTGACGGGATCGCCGACCTCGACGGCAACTACCCGCACGCCGGCACCGGCGAACGCGCAGCGTGGTTCCACGACAGCGAAGGCAACCTGATCGGTCTCGGCCAGCCGATCCGCTGACCTTCCACTGCCGGCGCAGCAGACAGCGCCACGACAGGTCGCATACGGACGTGTCATGACGCGACCGCCTCGAGCGATGTGCCGCGCGCCGGCGGCCCGCTGCCGGGCCGCCGTCAGGGCACCTTGCCCGGCAGCACGGGTGCCGCATCACCGGCCCGGCCCCAGACGAGCAGGCGCACGTCCCACACCCAGCTTGTACCGCCGGTGTACTGCGGCGTGACCCCCAGCAGCCTCGTCACCGCAGCACGCAACCGACCCGGCCGCTTGGTCGGACCCAATACCAGGGCGTCGACGCGCCAGCGCCGCAGATCTGCCACCGCCTGCGCCCGCTGCTCCGCGGTGATCGGCGGCACCCGGCCGGTGCGGCGGACCTCGTACAGCCAGGTGTCGAAGAACCTGGCCGGCGCCGCCGGAATGCCACGCCCGCCGACACCGCCGGGGCCGAGGAAGTAACCACCGGCCATGCGGTAGCGCAGCCCTCCCTCGGCCAGCCAGCCCATCGGCTCGGGCACGGCATACCGCGCCGGCGGGACGAACATGATCCCGTGCCCGGCGCCGACGTACGCGTCGAGCACGCCGCTGCTCAGCACCGCAGGCGCGGGGTGGCGGCGCAGCGTCTCCAGCGGCGTCGGCACCGCCGGCAGCAGCGCCACCGCATAAGCCGCCAGCAGGGCGACGGCCGACCGCCGCGGCAGACCGGCGGACGCAGCCCGCTCTGCGCCGAGCGCCAGCAGCACACCCACCACCGCGACCGTCACCAGCGCCAGCCGCGCCGGCACGACCGAATCCAGGATCGGCAACCCCGCCACGGCCCGCCACGGCCCGGCGAGCAGCGGCCGGCCCCACCAGCTGACCTCGATGCCGAAGGACAGCACCAGGAACAAGCCCGCGACGGCCGCGAGCACCAGCACGGTGCGCTCGCGGCGCATCCGCCACACCAGTCCGAGCAGCAGCAGCGTCAGCGGCAACCCGAAATAGGTCGTCTCCTCGGTCTCGTTCGGCGCCGGCGCGGGAGTCGCGAGCTGCTCGGGCAGTGCCGCACTGGCCAGTGACTGCGTCGAGTAGGTGAACAGCGAGCCGAGGTCGTTGCCGTAGGTGGGGATGTGCTCGCCGAGGCCGTGGTATGCCTGCGGGCCGGCGAACTGCCACCACAGCGGGTAGGCCAGCGCTGTGCCTGCGATCAGGCCGGTCACCGTCAGCGCCGCCAGCAGCGGCCGGGCCGACGCACGCAGGTCGGGGCGCATCACGGCGGCGAGCCCGGTGAACAGCCCGAGTGCCAGCGCGGTGAACAGCAGTATCTCCTCGTTGATGAAGGACTGCCAGATCACGAGCACGGCCAGGATCGTCCCGTCGCGCCACGGGCGGCGGCGGTTCGCGGCTCGCAGGACCTGCCACACGATGAGGGGGACGAGGAACTGGCCGACGATGTTGGGATGGGCGTTGCCGTGCGACACCATGGCCGGTGCGAAGGCGCACCAGGCCGCCCCGACCAGTGCCGCCGCCGGCGAGGCGACGACGAGGCGGGAGAGCAGCGCGTACCAGGTCGCGCCGGTGACCGCGAAGGCCAGCACGAGCAGCACCAGGAACGTCGTGTGGGTGCCGAGTGTCATCGTCAGCGGGGACAGCAGCAACGACAGTCCGAGCACCGAGGTGTTGGCCATCGCGTTGACGCCGTCGGGAAAGTTCATCGCTGTGGTGTGCAGCGGGTGCTGGCCGTCTCGCACCACGGCGAGGCCGTGGGCGAGGAAGAACTCGAACTGGTGCTGGTCGGCGAAGTTGACGTTCATCGTGCCGGGCACGTCGCGGCTCAGGTTCCAGGTCACGGTCAGTGCGCCCGTCGACATCACCGCCGCGGCCGCGGCGTCCCAGCGTCCGCGGTGGCGCACCGGCGCCCTGGGCTGCAAGCCGCTGGCTGCGGAACCATGCTTCACGGGGTCGGCAGTCACGAGCCGTCAGCATACCGTCGCTTATCTAGCAAATCGGGCAACGGCGCACCGCGTTCGGCGGCGGACGTCCCGACGGGCAGCTGTATGGCGGCCTTCGGCCGAACCTGCACGTCGAGCCAGATGCCCGTCATGATCGTCGACCGTCGCCCGGATGGACGGGCCGGACGTCGACGATTGCCGAATCGCTGCGGATCATCATCCCGCGGAGCCCCACCGGGACTCGGGCCAGGCCCACTTGCGAGCCGGGCCCCCGCTTGATCAAAGCGGAGGCCGGCCCAAGTGGATCGTTGCTGGCGTCCCATGCCTGCCAGCCGTCGCCTCCCGGCGGGAATGTCGGCTCCACGTTTCGTCCGCCGACCGCGGCGTTCGATGTCCTCAGGACAATACTTTGAGGATCACATCTGCGCGGTGGAGCAGGCGAAGCTGGCCCGGGCGCAGAGGGCCCAGCCCTGGCCGCTGTGGGTCTCGTCGAAGACGACGATGTACACCTCGGTGATCCCGCCCGAGTACGCGCTGCCGTCGAGCGGGACGTTGCCGACCGTAAACCACTTGCCCGTGCTGCCCCCGCAGTAGCTACCGGAGGACGGGTAGAACTTGTGATCCACATCGGCGTTGCCCACGTATGCCCAGATGGCGACGTAACCGCATTCGCCGGGGCTGGCGTAGAACTTCACCGACGTGACGGTGACGGACCGGTTGTACCAGGTCAGGCCACCGGTCGCCTGGACGGCGAGCTTGCCTGCGCCGCCCGCGTGGACCGCCTTCGCCACGAAGCTCGTCGGGACGGCGTTCGCGGGTGAGCTCAGCCCGAGCACCGAGACCGCGAGCATGCCGATCGCGACACCTGCCTGCACCAACCGTCGTACGAACACTTTTGGCTCCTTTGCATTGTTTCGTGCAATCAGGAGCAGACTAACGAGAATGCACCTAACGAGCCAGGCCGGTATACGCCGCGCAGAACCGACGCTTGCCCACCGTCCGAAGTGGCCGCGCATCCGGGCTCCGCATCCACCGATGCCGTCCGCGGCCGACGCAACTCCCGAATCGGCCAAGCAAGAGACCTGGAATGGAGGTTGGCAGCTCCGGAGCCCGCGTTCGGGCGCTCGCGCACGCCTCTGTGCCGCGCTTTGTCACGTAGCGGGATCGTCAAGCGGTCCGGGTGCGGAGGCCCCGCGCCAGGGTGGGGATCATCACCGTCGCGGGGACGAGGTGTAGCGCGAGGAGGGCGGTGGTGGTGGCGGTGTTTGCCCCGGACAGGAGGGGCGGGACCAACGAGATCGCGGTCAGCGACACTGCCGTCCACACGAATCGCTCGGCGGGGCGAGCGCTCCAACGCAGTAGAGCGGCGGCAATGACGACGCCCACGACCGAGAAGAAGCCGGTCACCACGGCGAAACCGGCCAACGGGATAGTCTCGCCGCCATCGGGGACCTCGAAGTCGACGCCAAAGGCCTGGGCGAGCGCAGCGGCGAGAGTGGTGGCCGCCATCGCTGCGAGCGTGGCGATGAAGCCGATGCCGGCGAGCCCGCGGAGTCGGCGGGGGTGGCCGGTCTGGTTCGCTGCCGGTCCCGCGTCGACCCCGGTGTCATTCATGCTGTTCATGGCGTTCCTCCATCGTTCGATGACTGGTGTACGGGGTGCGTTGACCGGCAGGTGACGGTCCCGGCCCTGGGGGCGACGACGCCGAACGCGTCGCGCGACTCCACCACGACCACAGCGCAGCGCGAGGGTCCACGCCGGGACTACTCCGTGTCGTCCGCCGACAGGCGCTCCGGCAGCCCGAGCCGCGGGAACTGGTCATCGTGGAACGTGAGGATCTCGGTGATCGCCCCGCCGGTGACACGCAGGACGTCGATCGTCAACGGCAGGTACGCACCCTCCTGCTCCTGCCAGAGGTAGAAGGCGACGGCGGGCTGCCGGTTCACGGAGGTGAGGACAGTGCGCAGGCCCGTCATACCCACGAAGCCGCTCTCGATCCAGTCGTTGACCACCGTGTCGCGGCCGACGTACAGGCCCGGCGTGGGCGGCATCGAGCAGCGGACGTCGTCGCGCAGCAGGGCGGCGAGCCTGTCGATGTCGGTGGCCACGCTGGCGTCGGTGTAGCGGCGCACCAGCTCGCGTGTCCCGGCGTCCTCCTCGCCGCCGGTCCAGTCCTGCCGCTCGGCGGGCAGATGCTCCCGCATGCCGGCGCGGGCCCGCTGCAGGGCGCTGTTCACGGAGTTGACGGAGTCCCCGAGGAGCTCCGCGACGTCTTTCGCCGGCCAGCCGACCACGTCCCGCATGATCAGCACGGCCCGTGGGCGCGGAGCGAGGTGCTGGACTGCGACCAGGTACGCGAGCTCAATCGTCTCCCGGGCGACGGCGACGGTCTCCGGGTCGTCCGCGTCGCCGGTGGGCAGTTCGTCGAGCAGCCGGTCCGGGTAGGGCTGCAGCCACAGCACCTCGCCGCCGGTCGCAGGCTCCGGGCGGCACTTGGCGAGCAGGTCCAGGCAGGCATTGGTGGCGATCCGGTACAGCCAGGCCCGGAACGTCGACCGCCCCTGGTAGGTCTCCCGCCGTCGCCAGGCACGCAGGAACGTCTCCTGCACGGTGTCCTCGGCGTCCTCGAACGAACCGAGCATCCGGTAGCAGTGCACGTGCAGCTCCCGCCGGTGCCGCTCCGTCAGCTCCGAGAACGCCGGCTCGTCGACCTCGCCCAGTCCGCTCACGCCCAGCTCCTCCAGCCCAGTGTCCGTACTCATCTCGTCATCCTTCCGCCTCGTCGTGTCCTGTCGTAGGTATGACGGGTGCGGGCGCGACAACTCATCACCGGGGTCGGTCGGCATGGCGGGGTGCCCGGTCGCCAAACACCAATGGATCATGTCCCGCGTGTCCGTGAATTCATCCGGATATCGTCACTCGCACGGCGCAACCGATTGAAGATGAACGCCTGTCCATCAGACGTGACGGAAGCCTTCGGATCACTGAACAGCTGGATGAGGTCCTGGCCGGACGGCACGGGAAGGTGACCGTCCTCGACGGGACGATCATCACCACCTTCCGGGTCCGCTGTACCGGCGAGCACAAGCGCTGGTGGGTGCACCGCAAGCGGGCCGGCAAAGACACGCCCTTGATCCCGGCGGCCGCGGCCTACAACCGCCGCCACGCCGCTGTGCGAGCTCCGGGCGAACGTGGCTTCGCCACGCTCAAGTGCTGGCAGATCCTCACCCGCGTGCGCTGCACCGTCAGCAAGACCGGCGCCATCGCGCAGGCCATCCTGGCCCTACACCGCGCGACATCGACACCGATCAGGATGAAATGACCTCACTGCTTCGGCATAGGGGTGATCCTCTCAAGAAAGAGGTCTCCACCAGCACTGGGGCGGTTCACCCACCGCCACGATCATGAGCTACGAAATCTTGTAAGAGCCGTTCAGGTCACGGGCCCAGCGATGGAGGCAGCCGCTTGGATTGCCGAGTCGATGGTTGGGAAGTTTTGTTCGTCTTCGCCGTTGTAGTCGACCCTGTAATCGCCGTTGCGAGTGAGGACTATGTGTATCTGTCCCGCGGATTGGTCAGCGGGGTCTCTTTCGAGTCGTAGAAGCGTCAGGTGGCTAACTGTCGGGAACAGTTCACGAAGCTGGGGATGGGCACGCGCTGCTCTCATCAGCGGCCGGATGCGGTCGAGGTCGGGATCATTGAGGAGCCTGTCCCATTGAAACGGGACATGGGTGCCGTCCTCGTATGCTTGGGCCATGGGTGTGTAGGTCATGAAGGGGAACTGGGCGTTCAGCTCGCGAAGCGTTGCACCGCGGCGCCACGCTTCGGCGACCTTGACCACCTCCAGGAGCTGATCGGTCTCGCCCGAAGCCCAGTTATGGCTATCCCCGGCAATCGCTATCTGGTACAGCCGCGTATCGCGACGCAGATCAACGCCTATGCGGCCGCGGCCTGCGCTGATGCGTGCCGGGGCATAGGAGCTGTAGGGAAGTGTCACCTCCCCTAGATCGATCTTGTTGAGCAGCGCCAGTTTCTCGATGGCCCGTGCCAGGTCTCCCGCCTCGGTCACGTCCGGGTAGAGGTCGGTGTTCAATCCGTTCGACATGTCGTTCACCTCTAGTCGTCGAACCAGTAGAGAGGCAGGCCCATCGATCTCCAGTCTGGCTCTGGCATCTGCTCGGGAGTGAGGAGGTTCCAGTTCTTGTCATAGAATTTTACCGAGGACCACTCGCGCCTGCCGTCGATGACGGCCATGGCGATCCATGCCATCTCACGCTGCGTCGCCTTGGCGGTGGCTTTCACACTCCCGGCTATCACCGCGAGCCGGAACTGTTCGATGGGGTTATCGCCCTTGAACCCTCTTAGATTGACATGAAGTTCGACCGTGGCTATGCCGCCGAGCGGCCCCTGCACCGCTAGCATGACGGGCCCCTCCCATTCGTCCGCTGAAAGATCCAGGTAGTGGGGTAGTCCTTTAACCCGTGCGAACTCGTGAGTGTTGCCCTCGTCGATCCCCCTCGTCCCGAGGGCGAGCTTGAAGCAAGGCGTGGTGTTGTGCACGAGGATGGGGATTCCGTCGACCAACACGTAGTAGGTGTGCGTGTTGGCCACGGTCAAGTCGTGCATGACGGCCGTTGTGCGGTCGGTGCGAACGGCGGTGACCGTCGCCGTGCGGTCCGGTGCCGTGAACAGCCGGTGTCCGGGGCTGAGTTTGGCCGCGTCGACCCACGATGCCGTGGTGCTGTCCCAGAGGGGATGGGATGGGGTGGTGCGGATGGTACCCGTACCGCCGTCATCGCCTCGCACTTCGACGCGGGTCAGTTGCCGGTCCAGGTTTCGCCACAGCTGGGTGACGGGTTCGATGGTGGTGCGGCCTGTTGCGGGGTCGGTGGCCAGCACCTGGTCGCCGACCCGGACTTCGCTGATGCGCCGGTTGCTTCCGTCGCCCATCACGACCGGCGTGTTCGGATCGAAGCTGTGACCGCCGACGCACGTCCTCAGGCGGTTGAGTAGTTCCATGTGCAGCCTGGACAGGTTGAGCACCGTCAGCTGGGCACGGACCTGTTCTCCGGCCTTGTATGCGGCATAGGCCGCCTTGGCAGCCCGGAAACCAGAACTGACCAGTTTGGCGATGCCGGCGAAAACGATCGCTTCGAGCGCGATGGTGCCGAGGTTCAGCAGCGTCTGAGACATGCTCTGATCGCCGTTGATGAGCTTGTAGGCCTCGAAGCCGACCTGGCCGAGCGTGATCAGGGCACTGGCCGCTGCGCCGCAAGGGGCGAACACGAGGCAGCCAAGACCCAAAGCCACCGCCGAAAACGCCACCACGCCGGTCGCCAGCTTGAGCATCTGGTTGACGACGTTCAGCACCTGCCCGCTGACGAACCCCGGGTCAAGCACGGAGTGCAGGCAGTCCTGGAATGCCTGGCTACCTGCAGGGTAGAAGCACATTCCCGCGTTGCGGTAAGCGCGGTTGGCAAGTTCCTTCGGGTCGGCGATGAAGTTCGCAACGCAGTTCTGGTACCAAGGGCTGTCGGGATCGCCAAAGTACTCTTCCCAGGCAGCGTGAGCCTTGTTGGAGGCGTCGTGCTGACACTGAACGATCTGGACGTTGCGCTCCGCCTTGTACGAGGCGAATGCCAGATCGGCCGCGGCTTGGGCGGCCTCGGCATCCAGACCGGCAGCCTCTGCCGCCTTCAGCGCCCGGGTCGCCTCGGCATGCGCGTTCTTCGCGGCGTCGACAGCGAGCGTGAACGAAGTGATCGCCCACGTCGCCGACCGGATCGCGGAGCGGGCCGACGTGTTGGCCGCAGTGGCGGCGTTGCGGGCGGTCTGTACTGCGGCAGCGGCTTTGCCGACGGACGCGGCGGCCTGGTTGGCGAAGCCGACTGCTTGCGCCACGTAGCCCGACGCCCGAACCGCCGATTCCTGAGCCTGCTGCGCATAGGCGTTGGCTTGGTCGGCGTCATTTCGGGCCCGCGCGGCGAGCTCCTGCGCTAGTTGCGCGTTCTGCATGGAGGTCTGTGCGGCCTCGTTGATCCTGGCGAGGATCCCGCCAACCGTAGCCAGGTGGATGGTGGCTTCGTTGTCGCGTTCAGCGGCCGTGTACTGGCCGGTGCTCAAGAAGTGACGCAGCGCCGGTGCCGGTCCGTCCAAGGCGATCTGCGCGGCAGCCTTCACCTCGGGGCCGGTCGCGGGGTTTGCCATGATCTGGTTGACCATGACCCGCTCGCCGATCATCGCGGCTGTGTATTGCCCGGTGTCGAGAAAGTCGCGGAGCGCGCGCAGGTCTTCGGCGTCCAGGGCTTGCTGCGCCATCTGGGCCAGCACGACGTCGCCAGCGTTGATAGCCGCGCTCAGGATCTGGTTGACCTTCATCCGATCCGCGGTGTAGCGACCCGGGTAGTTCTGCGTGCGAAGGAACGTGGCCACGGCGGCGTCGCTGCCGGCAAGGGCGTTGTTGGCAGCGGTCGTAAGTGCGGTGTTGCCCGTCATGGTCAACTCCATGACGGCCATGCGGTTGTCGGCGGCGGCCGCCACGGCGATGCCGGTCCGCACGAATGCCAGCACTTGGGCATCTGAGCCGGCTAGCGCGGCCAGGGCACCTTGCTGAGTCCACGCGCCCTGCCCTGTCGCGAGAATCAGCGCCACCTGGCGCGCGGAGGCCACGGCTTCGGTCGGCTCGGTTGCCGGGTTCAGCACCTCTGCGATCAACTGATTGGCCAGCGCGTCGCGCTTGGCGGCGGCATCGATGTCCCAGTTGGCTTCCTGTTGCTGCGCTTCGTAAGCGGTGGCGGCTATCCGCGCTTCCTCGAGACCCTGGTCACGCTCCACTGCCAGTCGTTCGGCATCGGCTGTGCGGGCCGCCTCGAATATTGCACCGGCTTGGAGCGCGGCGTCTACCGCATCCTGCGCGGCGACCGTGGCGGCGTCGGCGTGCGCGGTGGCTTTCAGCGCGGCGTCACCGGCCTGTCCGGCATGTTCGGCGGCATCCATCGCCGCGGCCGCGGCCGCCTCGGCATTGGCTGCCGCGCGTAGAGCCGCGTCGCGGGACTTGGCCGTGGCGTCAAGAGCCACGTTCAGGTAAGCCTCGGCCGCTCTGGTCGCCCGGACCGCCCGCTCAGCCTCCGCCCGCGCCCGCGCGGCCGCCGCGATCGCAGCCTTGGCGTCGCCGCCTGCCTGCTGTACGGACCGGACCGCGTCTTCGTTGGCCGTAGCGGCCTGCAACGTGTAAACGGCGGTCTGAAAGGCCGTCCTTGCTGCCTCGACGTTCGCCATGATCGCTGTGCGGGCTTGGTCAGCGACCGCGGCAAGGTCTCGGGCGCGGGCCGCAGCGGCCATGGCCTGCTCGGCCTTCTGCCGGGCAGCGTCCGCCTGAGACGAGCTGGTGACCGCATGAGTGGCCGATCTGTACGCTTCAGCGGCCGCGTTTCCGGCCTTGGCCGCCGCCGTCGCCGCGCGTGCGGCCGCGGTGGATGCGCTCCGGGCGGCTCGGGCGGCCGCGGCCGCCGCCTTCACCGCAGTCTGTGACGCCTGCACCGCAAGCGTCGCGGCATTAGCGGCGCGGTTGGCCTGCGCCTCCGCCTCAGCCATGTTGTCCCTGGCCGCTTCCGTCGCCGCCGCGGCCTCCTGCGCAGCTAGCCGAGCCGCGTTAGCGGCGTCTCTGGCCTGGTCGGCCTGGGTCGTGGCGTTCTTCGTCTCCTGCGCGGCCACCTCTCCTGCGGCCTGTGCCTGGGCTAGCAGATCCGACAGAGACGCGGTCTCCTCGTCGCGGGCCGAGGCCACCGCCCACCCGTAGACAAGAAACCCTTCCAGCGCCTCCGGCGTGCCAGCGTCAAGAGCCCGCTGCCCGGCATCCTTCACCTGCGGACCGCCGCTGGCCATGGCCTGATTGACCCGCAGCCGTTGGTCGGTGTTCCACTGAGCATGCCACCCGGAATCGAGGAACTGCCGCATCGCCTGCGGATCCTCGGCATCGAGCACCGCCTGGCCGGCCTCGCGCACCTGCTGGCCGGAGGCGGACATCAACTGGTTGACCGCGAGCCTGGTGTCGATGTCCGACGGCGTCTGCCACCCGATGTTCACGAACTCTGCGATGGCATTCTGATCGCCGGCGGCATCGGCGTCCAACGCCCGCTGCGCTGCGGCGCGCATAGACGGTCCGCTCTCAGCGATCATCCGCACGAGGGCGTCGCGCCGATCCAGATGTTGCGCGGCAGACCATCCGGTCGCCAGGAACTCGCCCACCAGGGTGTCCGAGCCAAGCAGCGCCACCTCGGCGGCCGCACGGACTTTGGCCCCACCGGTGCGCCATGCCGCCACCACCTGGGAACGATCAGCGGCTACCGGATCCTCCGCGCTCGCCGGCGTCACCCGCATGAGGTTGCCCAGCAAAATCAGCACCATGAACGCCGCGACGATTACCCAAAGGCGCTTCGCACCCCGGCGCCGCGATCTAACCATCGCAGAAACGTGTGCACGCACATCTAGCCGCATCGCAGCCCCCGAAACCGCTCAGCATTCTCAGAAGGAAGCACTAGAGAGACAAGATCATCGCCTCAAGCACCACGGGATCATCACATGGCAACCGAACGTTGACAACCCAAGCACAGCAACCTAATCGGGCCCGCCCTGGTCCGATACAGGGCTTTTCGATCGCATTTGGACTATCCCAATAGACCTACAGAACGGCCACGCGGACAGCGCAACACTGCCCGACGACCAGGAATGCCCCGGGAGACCACGCCCGCTGGTGCGACAGCCGGCCTCCAATCTGCCCGGACACTACTTGCTTTTGATCAATCCGCGACATCCACGGCTATAAGGTTGAAATAGCCTCAGTGTCCGGCACGCGACTGCATCCCGTCTGGCTAGACGGCAGCCGCCGTTGTCATCGATGCATCTTCACCGGGCTGTCGCCTTGATCGACTCGACGGCACCTCGATGATCGCGCCGAACGGCTCCTCAGCATAGGCGCTCCACCAGGCACTTCAACCGCAGCACGTCGCTGCGGACGGGTCACACCCGCGCCTGATCACATCGACGATGTGTCTGTTTGCACTTCTGTGCAACCGTCACATCGTTCATTGACGCTCGCCGAAGCCAGCCGTTAGCGTCCCGTCGCCAACGTTCTGGATCAGACGAACACACGGGGGAAAACATGCGATCACGGCATCGCCGCGCGGGTGCCTGCGGCATCATTCTCGGAATTTCGATAAGCGCCATGGCGGTGACCAGCCCCGCCCACGCCGATCCGCTTCTGCCATCGCTCGTGGAGGACGGCGCGTACCCGGGGGCGGCGGCGATCCTCGCCGCACAGAACGTACGACTGCTCGCAGGCGACGGGCACATCGTCATCGCCGACTGCGCCACGCCGCCCTCCGGCGACTTCGGCCTACTGAAGGTCTACACCACCGACGAGACCATCGGCGCCGACGGCATCGGCCGGATCTGCTTCAAAGTCAACGCCGCCGCCGGCTGGCTCAACCTCGAAGTCCCCGGCGTGTACGAGATCCGCGGCGACGGCCAGCGCACCGGCACCGGACACGCCGTCACCGCCGAACTCACCACCGAGACCGGCGACGAGATCACCGTCGACGTCGACCCCGACGGCAGCACCCAGGTCGGCCTCGGCGCCGACCCCGACAACCCGCCCACGATCCTGCTGCAGCTACGCACCGGCGCAGGCCCCGCCCCCGTCACCGGCACCAACGCCGCCGTCGGCAAACTCGCCACCGGACAGCACAGCTGCACCGCCACCCTCATCGCACCCCAATGGGTCCTCACCGCAGCCAGCTGCTTCGCCGACAACCCCGACCAGCCGATTGTCGCCGCAGGCGCACCGGCCACTCCGACGCAGATCACTTTCCCAGGCCATGCACCGATCGCGATCGACCACTTGACGCCGCGCACCGATCGTGACCTGGTCCTGGCCAGGCTCACTGTCGCCATCGCCGACATCGCGCCGGTCCCGCTGGCGACGACAGCGCAAAGCGTCGGCGACTCGCTGCAGGCCCTGGGATACGGGCGCACCGACAGCCTGTGGGTCACCGACGCGCAGAAGGCGGCGACCGTGACCACGACGGGAGTCACCGAAACCACGCTTGCCGTCGACGTGACCGCCGGGCTCCTGTGCAAGGGCGACGGCGGCGGCCCTGCCGTCAACACCAGCAGCCAACTCGTCGCTGTGCACAGCCGGTCCACCCAGGGCGGCTGCCTTGGCACGACCTCGACCGACCGCACAGCCGTCGAAATCCGCGTCGACGATCTCGGTCAGTGGGTGGACCAGCAGGCGATCTCGGACGTGCTGCTGCGAGGACACACCTTGAAGCCCGGTCAGCGGATGCGTTCCAACGACGGCGGCTACGAGATGCACATGACAGCAGACGGCAACGTCGTCCTGAACCGGGCGGGCCAGCCCGTCTGGAACAGCGAAACAGCAGGCAACCCCGGCTCACGCCTGCTGCTGCAGACCGACGGCAACCTCGTCGTCCTCCGACCCGACGGTCACCCCCTCTGGGAAAGCGGCACCGACGGGACACCAGCCGACCGCCTCAATCTCCGGCCCGACGGAAACCTCATCTTGAACGCACCTGATGGGCACACCTACTGGCGGCCTCCGGTGCTGCTCCGCGGACACACCCTGGCACCCGGCCAGCGGCTGCGCTCCAACAACGGCGCCTACGAGTTGCGCATGGCAGCAGACGGAGATCTCGTCCTGTCTCAGGCAGGCCAGCCCTTCTGGAGCACCGGAACCGGAGGCAATCCCGGCTCACGCCTCATCGTGAACGGCGAGGGCAACCCGGTCGTCCTCCGGCCCGACGGTCACGTCCTCTGGCACAGCATCACCCACGGGACACCAGCCGACCGCCTCATGCTCCAGTCCGACGGAAACCTCTTCGTGAAAGGACCGGACGGGCAGATCTACTGGCGGCCCCCGGTGCTGCTGCGAGGACACACCCTGGAACCCGGCCAGCGGCTGCGCTCCAACAACGGCGCCTACGAGATGTACATGCAATGGGACGGAAACCTCGTCCTGTACGTCACCAACGGCCCGGTCGTGTGGGACAGCGGAACCGGAGGCAATCCCGGCTCGCGCCTGCTCATGAACGCCGAGGGCAACCCCGTCGTCCTCCGCCCAGACGGTCAAGTCCTCTGGCACAGCATCACCCACGGGACACCAGCCGACCGCCTCATGCTCCGGTCCGACGGAAACCTCTTCGTGAAAGGACCGGACGGGCAGATCTACTGGCGGCCCCCGGTGCTGCTCCGAGGACACACCCTGGAACCCGGCCAGCGGCTGCGCTCCAACAACGGCGCCTACGAGATGTACATGCAATGGGACGGAAACCTCGTCCTGTACATCACCAACGGCCCGCCCATCTGGAGCAGCGGAACCGACAACAACCCCGGCTCACGCCTCGTCCTGCAAACCGACGGCAACCTCGTCGTCTACCGACCCGACGGCCGGGCCGTCTGGCACAGCGTCACCCCTGGGACGGCAGCCGACCGCCTCTCGCTCCAATCCGACGGAAACCTGGTCCTGTATGGACCGGGTGGAGGGGTTTACTGGAAGAGGTGAGCAACACCAACACCTGCTTCGACCTGAAAGCACAGCCGACACGCCGGCTACCGGTTGGCGACGCTGCGACGTGGCGGCGGTGACATGAACGAAGCTCCCACTACACACAAGATCTTCCAAGATCAGCGTGTGGTGGGAGCTTCGTCGTCGGCGACGGTGCACCCGTTCGCCTCCTGCAGCCGGATCAGCCCCTCAGCAGGTAGCGGTCCCCGGCGAGGACAACGCGCACGGTATCTCCAACGTCAGCACGGTCGGGCCGCCCAGCGGACTGTGCAGGGCGAGCGTTCCGTCGAAGGTGGCGAGCCGCCGGCGCAGGCCGGTGAGGCCGCTGCCCCGGGCGGGGTCGGCGCCACCGCGGCCGTCGTCGGTGACGGTGACCCGCAGTTGCCCGCCCGCGTGCCGGATGTCCACGCCCACGCGGCGGGCCCCGGCGTGGCGGGCGGCGTTGGCCAGCGCCTCGGCGACTGCGAAGTACGCCGCGGTGGCGATCGGTGCGGGCGGGTGCCCGGCCAGGTCGGCGTGCACCTGCACGGGCAGCGCCGCGTCGAGGGCGAGCGCGCGTACGGCGTCGGCCAGGCCGCGCTCGGCCAGCACCGGCGGGTGGATGCCGCGGACCAGGTCGCGTAGGTCGGACAGGGCGGCGGCGGAGGTCTGCCGGGCCTGTGCCAGCAGTGCCCGAGCGGCTTCGGGGTCGCGGTCCATCAGCTGCTCGACCGCGCCGAGGCTGAGCCCGACCGCGACGAGGCGGGCCTGTGCCCCGTCGTGCAGGTCGCGTTCGATGCGGCGCAGTTCGGCGCTCTGCGCGTCGACCGCGTCGGCGCGGGTCTGCGCCAGGTGCTCGACCCGGTGTGCCAGCCGGGCCGAGCGTCCCGGCGCCAGCAGCAGCCGCGCGTACCCGGTGATCAGGCGTAGCACCGGTCCGGCCAGCAGCACGCCGAGCAGCCCGGCGGCCAGGCCGATCGGCACCGACACCCAGCCGGGCACGGCCGCCGCCGCGGGGATGCCCAGGGTGACCAGCTGCCACATGTACCAGGGGTTGATCCACACGTCGGCGATGAGACCGAGCGGAGCCGCCCACAGCGGCCAGAACAGCGCCTGCCAGAACAGTCCGAAGTAGCCGATGCCGAGCAGCACGCCGGGCACCGCTGCGGCCAGCGCGACGAGCGGCGCGGTCGCCATCCAGAGCAGGTCGCGCCAGGTCGCCGGGTCGCCGAGGATCCAGGGGAAGAAACCGGCCCGGTGGGCGCCGTCGCGGGTGGCGTACAGGGTGCGCCCGGCCCGGTAGCGCCCGTCCGGGTCCGGCCCCGCCACCGGCTCGCGCGGCCGGTACGGGTCGGGCAGTTCGATGCCGCCCCAGGTCGCGCACAGCCGCCGGTAGTGGTTGACCATCGGGCGGGTCGCGTACGCCAGCCAGGCGATGCCGAACCCGCCGCTGACCATCGTCAGCAGCAGGGTCAGCAGGAACACGCCGAACCCGGTCAGCGACAGCCCGAGCAGCAGCATGGCCTTCCAGGTGTCGTGCCCGCCGCGGCTGAGCCAGGCCCCGAAACCGGACGTGTGCCACCAGGACCGGCTCGCATGCCCGAGCCAGTGCCGGGTCCATCGGCCGTGCATGCGCAGCAGCGCCGGACCGGCCAGCAGCCCGGTGACGGCTGCTGCGGCCCCGACCGCGGCCGTCTGCCAGGCGGGCCCGTCCGGTAGCAGCCCCCACCAGGTCAGCGCCGTTTCCGGCAGACCCACCGCCGCGGCGGTCGCCCGTCCGGCCGCGTTGACACCTGCGACGGCGAGCACCCCCGCCACGAGCAGCGCTGGTCCGGCCAGCGCGAGCAGGGCGCCCAGCGGTCCGAGCAGCAGCAGCCACATCCAGTCGCGGCCGGTTGCGGGGTCCTCGGTCAGCCACTCCATGCGCAGGAAGAACCGTGGGTAGTTCGGCGTCTTGTACAGCTGGCCCTGGTGTTCGTACCAGCCGTCCATGCGCTGCGTCGGCACCGGCGGGGTCCCGGTGCGGTAGGGCGGCTCCACGACGGTGCGGCCCCAGTCGCCGGCCAGCCGCCGCGACAGCCCGGTCATGGCCCGGACCGTGCCCAGCACTGCCGGGTAGGTGACCACCGCAGCGATGGAGATCATCAGCGGCAGCGAGGTGGCGAGCCCGACCACCGCCAGCAGCGCGAGGAGCAGGCCGCGGAGCGGGGCGAGGGCGTACGACCGGATCATGCCCGCCATCGTCGCCGATGGGCGGCGCTCGGCGCACTGATGAAAGGCACCCGGCGGGGGTGGGGGTAACCACACCTGCACTCGGCATGCAGCGTCATACCGGGCCGAGGACGGCGGCCATAACTTTCTCGGCATGGCAGTCATCGAAGTCCACGGACTCACCAAGCGGTACGGCGACCGTACCGTCGTCAACGGCATCTCCTTCACCGTCGCCGAGGGCGAGATCTTCGGCATTCTCGGCCAGAACGGCGCCGGCAAGACCACCACCGTCGAGTGCATCGCGGGTCTGCGTACCCCCGACGCGGGGGACGTCACCGTGCTCGGGCTGGACGCCAGGCGCGATCACGAGAAGCTGCGCGGCCTGGTCGGTGTGCAGCTGCAGGAGAGCCAGCTGCAGGACCGGCTGCGCGTCGGCGAGGCGATGGCGCTGTACTCCTCTTTCTACCCCGACCCCGCCGACTGGCGCGAGCTGCTGGCCTCGGTCGGGCTCACCGAGCACGTGAACATGCCGTACGCGAAGCTGTCCGGCGGGCAGAAGCAGCGGCTGTCGATCGCGCTGGCCCTGGTCGGCAATCCGCGCGTGGCGATCCTCGACGAGCTCACCACCGGGCTGGACCCGCGCGCCCGGCGCGAGATCTGGAAGCTGATCCGCGCGATCCGCGACCGGGGCGTGACCGTGCTGCTGGTCACTCACTTCATGGACGAGGCCGAGCGGCTGTGCGACCGGCTGGCCGTGCTCGTCGACGGCGAGCTGGCCGCGCTCGACACCCCGGCCGGGCTGATCGCCGGCGTCGGTGACGTCGACGGCTACCGCGCCAACCTTGAGGACGCGTTCCTCGCCCTGGCCACCACCCCTTCCCACACCAGCTGAGCAGGAGCCCGACATGTCTGCCCTCTCCCAAATGACCGGTACCGAGGCACGCCTGTTCCTGCGTGATCCGGTGGGCGCGTTCTTCGCCCTGGCCTTCCCCACCATCCTCATCCTGGTGCTCGGCAACGCCATCCCGGCGTTCAGCGAACCGTCGGCCGACTTCGACGGCGAGCTGCCCATCAATCTCTACCTGCCGGTGGTGCTGGCCCTGGCGATCGGCACGGTCACCATGACCACGCTGCTCGGCGTGCTCGCGGCGTACCGCGAGCGCGGCGTGCTGCGCCGGCTGGCGACGACGCCCGTCAAACCGTCGGCGCTGATCAGCGCACAGCTCGGCGTGAACGTGGCCGCGCTGCTGGTCGGCTCGGCGCTGATGATGGTCACGGCCGCCGTCGCGTTCGGCAGCCGGGGCCCGGAGAACTGGCCTGCGCTGCTGGTCGCGTACCTGCTGGGCGCTGCCGCGATGACCGGGGTCGCGTTGCTCATCGCCGCCGTCGCCCCGAACGCCCGCGCCTCGGCCGGCATCGGCACCCTGGTGTACTTCCCGATGTTGTTCTTCGCCGGGGTGTGGACGCCCGGCCCGATGATGCCCGAGGGCGCGCGGCAGGTCGCCGACTTCACGCCGCTGGGCGCCGCGTCCCAGGCGATGCAGGCCGCGTGGGCCGGCGACTGGCCCCAGCCCTTGCACCTCGCCGTCACGGCCGTGTACGCCGTGATCACCTGCGCGCTCGCGGTCCGCTTCTTCCGCTGGCAGTAGTCGCTGGGGAGGAGGTGCGAAGCCGATCTACGAGCCGGTAACACCACGGTGCGGACATAGTTGATCTAGGTCCGCACCGTGGGTTTGGTTGGTGTCTTGTGCTCATCCAGCTTCGGTAGGCCGGGCAGGGACGCCGGCACGCTCGCTGTACCAGGTGAGGGTGGCGCGGACGGCCTGGGTGTGTGGGGTCGGGGTGAATGCGGCGATCTCGGTGGCGTAATCGGTCCAGTCGGTGGTGAAGGGGTGGGTGAACTGCCAGCGGGTGCTGTACAGCTCGCGGAGCATCGGGTGGACGGTGGCGATCGCGCGGTGGATGGCGCCGGGCAGGGCGGCCATGCGGGGCCGGTGTCCGGCTGCTTGGTAGACCAGGGTGACGAGTTGGCGTTGGGTGAGTGGTTCGGCGGCGGGCAGGTGCCACGCGCGGCCGCCGGAGTGGGGGGCGTCCGCGAGCCGGACGAGGGCGTCGGCGATGTCGGGCAGGTAAGACCAGCTGTGTGGCTGGTCCAGTGAGCCGATGAGGTTTGCCTTGGTTCCGGTGAGGGCGGCGTCGAACAGGGTCTGGCCGGCGGCGCTGTTGACGCCCCGGGGGCCGTAGTAGTCGCTGGCGCGGGCGAGTACGACGTCGAGTTCACCGGCGTGGTGACGCTGGAGCAGGGAGGTGGCCATGGCGGCGCGGGTGCGGCCCTTGGGATCGGTGGCGGCGTAGGGCAGATCCTCGGTCATCGGGGCGGTGGTGGGTCCGTACATGTAGAGGTTGTCGACCAGGACGAGCCGGGCGCCGGCGGATGCGGTGGCCGAGGCGATGTCGTTGGTGAGGGCGGGAAATTCCTGTGGCCAGCGGGTGTACGGCGGTTGGGCTGCGTGGAAGACGATGTCGGCGCCGTCGATGGCGGCCCGCAGCTGGTCGGCGTCGCGCAGGTCGGCCGACATGTGTTCGACGTTGCGGTGGGCCGGCAGTGGCGCGCGGCTGACGGCGCGGACGCGGCGGTTGGCGGCGGTCAGCACGTCGACCAGGTGGGAGCCGACGCCACCGTTGGCGCCGAGCACGACGTAGGTGCGGGTGGCTGCGGGCAGCGGGTTCACGGAGCTCTCCTCGCTGGTGGCGGCAATACGGTCAGACGATCGTGTGTGCGCGCTAGTCGGCATAGCCACTCTCTTCAAACGTTTGACTTATAAGATGCGTGCGTCTGCAAGCTTCTGCGATGGCAACCATCGCACATGATTCGTGCGTTGGCAAATACTTGCTGAGGGCGGTAATCTGGTCGGTATGGCAGCCGACCCGTTCAGCGACCCGTACATGCAGGCCTGGGGCGAGGTGGTCCGCGCCTTTCAACAGGTCACCGGGGCCCTGGAACAGACGGCCCGGGAAAGTGCGGGGATGCCGCTGACCTGGTTCGAGGTGTTGCTGCGCCTGAACGCCGCACCTGGACGGCGGCAACGGATGACGGATCTGGCCTGCTCGGTCGGCTTCAGTGAAAGCGGTATCAGCCGACTGGCCAACCGCCTCGAAGATGCCGGCTACATCACTCGGGAGCTGTCACGCTCGGACCGGCGCAGCACCGAGGCCGTCCTCACCGATGACGGCCTAGCCGCCCTGGACAGGGCCGCCAAGGTGCTAGCTCCGGCCGTCCGCGCCCACCTCGCCGGGCCGCTGACCCTCGACGAGGTGCACACCCTGCACAGTCTCGCCGCCCGCATCAGCCCATAACGTCCCCGGAGCTGTCGCCACGGCGAGACGCTGAGATTGGGCAACACCCGTCAGGTCGGCCGGGTCGTCGATCGCGTCCCGCCAGGCGGCACCCCGATCATGAGCTGCCCGGCTGACACTGCCCTGGAGAAATCTCTCGCCGCGGGGCAGCCGAATCCGTCCGACCCGCGTTGCGCCCGTCAGACCGGTTCCTGATCGATGGCATGACGCGGACGCGCTGGTCAGAGAGCTAATCGCCGCTGCTTTGGGTGCGACGCCGTGGCGCTACGGGCCCGACCTCGTCAGCGAGCAGAATCCGACGATCTACTGATCGGCGTAGGGCACCGTGGGCACCGAAAGTACGATTCGGGCCTCGGTATTGCGGTACCCGGCACGGCCGAAGGCCGCTGCCATCGGGGCGTTGCCGAGGTCGGTGGTGGCCGTGATTCGGGTGGCGCCGCGCTCGGCGTGCGACCGGGTCACCTCGGCGAGGATGTCGCCGACATAGCCGTTGCCCCGCAACTCCGGCAGCACCCCGAGGTAGCCGACGTTCGGCCCGTACGGGGTGGCCGACGGGATGGCCAGACCGGCGAGCTGACCGTCCGGCGTGTATGCCAGTCGCCACCAACTCCGATCACCCGGCGCGTCCAGATAGAACGCCAGTTCCTTGCGGGCGGTCGACTCGGCGCCGACGGCCGCGAGGTTCCTGCGGGTCTCGGCGTCGAGACTGCCCGCTGCGACACGTCGGAAAACGTCAAGCATCACCGCGTTGTCGGGCTCAGGGCTGAAGACGAGCCGTCCGCTTGACGTGGGCACGCCGTCAGCTGGGCGCCACTCGTATTGCAACCGCTGCACCTCGTGGGTGAGACCCGCCGCGTACGCCGCCTCCCGCCGCCACAGCACGGCCGCGGCCGTGCGCGGATCGTCGGCCCACCTGGTGGCGAGCTTGATCTGATACATGGGCAGTGTGCCGAACGCCGCGTGCGCGGTGTCCAGCAAATCCGCGGCGACCGCTACGGGATCCGCCACCGACTCGGCGACCGACAGGCAGTCGAGCACGGCTGGGAGGTCGCTGTCGTTGCGACCCCACCAGACCGCGCGTGCCACCACCCGGCCGGCGTCGTCCTCGGCGATCCAGGTCCACTCCGGTCGGTGCCGCCGCTCGGCGGCCTCCGAGCGATACATGTCCGCGTCGACCCAGCTCACCGGGGCCTCCACCGTCCACGCGAGCACCCGGTCGAGGTCCGCGGCCGTAGCCGATCGAGTATTCATTCCGTTACGGTACGGATCGGGCCAACCCGCCGGGAACCGGCAACACCAACTGTGACCTTCACCGCCAGACGAGGCGGTTTCAGAAGGTGAAGTCCTTGGGGGCGCCTTCACCCACCCGACCGTCCACCGCCTCCCGGAGAATGTCCGCATGGCCGGTGTGGCGGGCGTATTCCTCGATCATGTCCAGGAGCATGACGCGGACCGTGGGCGTGCGGCCGTCGGGCCAGGTCAACGAAGCGGGCCCGTCAAGGCCGCGCTCCTTGATCACCTCGGCCACGAGCTCCCGAGACCGTGCAACCGCGGCTCGCCAAACTGCATAAACCTCGCCTGGAGGGTCAACGGCGCCGGTGCGCCATTCCCAGTTCGGGTCGGCGTCGAAATCGACGGCGTCCCAGGGCGCCCCGTATTCCTGGCCGGCGAGTTTGACGGCGAGCCAGTCCGCCTCGACCAGGGCCACATGCTTGACCAGACCACCGATGGTCATGGAGCTGGCTGCGGTGGTTGCACGCATGCCCTTCTCGTCGAGCCCGCACGTCTTCCAGGCGAAGGTTCGCCGGTTGCGCTCAAGAACCGAAAGCAGTGACTCGGCCTCAGCCGAACCGACCGTCGAAGAAAAAGGTGGTGCTGTCTCGCTCATGATCGGATCGTAGCCCCTCTATTTGCCGGGTCACACTTCGTCGCATCCCCACACCCGGCCAGGACAAGCGCCAGGTCCTGGCCGGGTGTGGGACAGATCTTGGGAAACCTCTAATCAGTCGTGCGGCATGTCCACACAGCGCTTTCGGCGTAGTGGTTGTCGTAGAGATCCTGAGTCTGGTTGACCTCCGGCCAGGTAGCCTCGCCGTTGTGCACCTGGTCGAGGAGGCGGTAGTAGTCGAACCGGGGCTTGCCCGGGGTGATGACGACCAGGAAGTCGGCATCGTGCCCAGGCGCTGGGGCGAAGGCGTGGGTAGTGTTCGGCGGGACGAACAGAGCGTCTCCCTCGCGCAGGATGCGTAGCTCGTCGCCGACCAGCATCTCCAGGGCTCCGTCGAGGATGAAGAACAGCTCGCCGGAGCGGGTGTGCCGGTGCGGCGGGGCACCGGCGTTGCCGTCCTTGAGCAGCGTGCGGTTGCTGGTGAGTGCGCCGTCGGTGTGTTCGTGGTCGAACATCAGGGTGATCACGCTTGTCGGGTCGGCGTCGAGGACTTCGGCCTGGGCGGCGCGTACCAGTGTCATCGGAGGGCTCCTTCGGTATTGCGTGATTCGATTTCTAGACAGACTCATGTGATCTCTGTGCTGGTCGAGGTTGGGTCTGGCGCCACCTCGGCCAGGCGTCGGGTGAGGAAGCATCGCCCGGCGCAGGCGGCGTCCGAGCCGCCACCAGGCGATCGGCAGCCGCGTCGGCGCATGAGGCATGGCGCTGTTCGCCAGCTCCTTGGCGAGGGCGGGAGCCACCAGTGCCGACAGCATGCCGATCTCCATCGGTTTCCTCCTGGGTCGTGTCGGTCATGATCAGCACGCTAGATTCGGTTCCGGACGTTTCACGACCGGAATCAGCCGAGCGGTCGCGGAATAGGCGCCGCGTACAGGAAGGACGACCTCGTGACACCTGACGCGAGCCCCACCGCACGGGCCCTGATGGCACTGGAACTTCTCCAGGGCAGCCCTGGCATCACCGCCGACCGGATCGCCGACAAGCTGGGCGTGTCCGAGCGCGCCGCCCGCCGCTACGTCGGCATCCTGCGCGAGGCGGGCATCCCGATCGAGTCGGTCCGCGGCCCGTACGGCGGCTACCGGGTGGGCCGCGGCCTGCGGCTGCCGCCGCTGGTGTTCAGCGCGACGGAGGCGCTCGGCCTGGTGATGGCGGTCCTCGACGGCCACCACGACGCGGGCGACCCGACCGGCCCGGTCGGCAGCGCGCTGGGCAAGATCGTGCGGGCGCTGCCGGAGCCGGTCGCCGCCCAGGCCGAGGCGGTACGCCGGGCCACCGCCCCGGCGCCCGATCGTGGTGCCGCCCGGCCCGACCCACAGACCACCACCGAACTGGTGCACGCCTGCGCGGACCGCCGGCGGGTGCGCCTGCGGTATCGCTCCGAGGCCGGCAATGAGCGCGAGCTGGACGTCGACCCGTGGGCGGTCGTCGTGCGCCACAGCCGCTGGTACCTGC